>CAVWXR010000011.1:0-464510 GCA_963759085.1 uncultured Actinomycetes bacterium | reverse complement strand
TGAAGGCGGAAATCGTCGAGATCCACGCGCGCTCGGTCGATCCGCAAGGGGATGCGGTGCTTGTCGACATCCGCCGCCATGACGAGTGGGAGCAAGGTCACATCCCCGGCGCGATCCATATTCCCCGAGGATAGCCTCGAGTCGCGGATCGAGGGCCTCGTGCCCGACCGCGACACGCACGATCGTCCTCTACTGCGCCGTCGGCAAGCGCTCCGCGTTCGCGCGCCAAGACGCTCGCCGAGCTCGGCTACGAGCACGTCCAGCTCGCTCACCGGCGGCTTCACCGCTGGAAGGGCCGCGGCTTCCACGATCGAACGCCGCCCGAGCTCTCCGCCCGAGCAGCGCAAGCGCTACTCGCGGCACACCTGCTGATCCCCGAGATCGGCGACGAGGGCCAGCGAAGCTGCTCGACGCGCCGGTCCTGCTGCTCGGCGCGGGCGGTCTCGGCTCCCCGACCGCGCTCTATCTCGCCGCGGCCGGCGTCGGCACGATCGGGATCTCGACGCCGACGTCGTCGACGAGTCGAACCTCCAGCGCCAGATCATCCACTCGCTCGACACGCTCGGCACGCCGAAGGTCGACTGCGGCGAAGCGCGCGATCCAGGCCCTGAACCCCGACGTGAGGTCGTGAAGCTACCGCGAGCGCGCTGACGCCGGAGAACATCGACCGGATCCTCGACGAGGCTGGGACGTGATCGTCGACGGCGTCGACAACTTCCCGACGCGCTACCTCCTGAACGACGCCTCCGTCTGGCACGAGGATCCCCGTCGTCCACGGCTCGATCTTCCGCTTCGAGGGCCAGCTCACGGTCTTCAAGCCCGAGGAGGGCCCCTGCTACCGCTGCCTCTTCCCCGAGCCGCCGCCGCCGGAGCTCGCGCCGTCGTGCTGCCGAGGCGGCGTGCTCGGCGTCCTGCCGGGCATCGTCGGCCCGCTCCAGGCGACCGAGGCGCTGAAGCTCGTGCTCGGCATCGGCGACCCGCTGATCGGCCGCCTGCTCCTCGTACGACGCGCTCGCGGCGACGTTCAACGAGGTCAGTCCGCCGCGACCCGAGTGCCCGGTCTGCGGCGAGCACCCGACGATCACCGAGTACATCGACTACGTGGAGTTCTGCAGCCCGATGAGCACCGTGCCGTCGGTCCCACCCGTGCTGCGCGAGGACGCCGGCGGCGCGCGCGAGGTCGAGGCCGCGGAGCCACCGTCCGCGAGCTGCTCGAGGACCTCTCGGTCAATCTCCCGAGCCTCGGCGAGCGCATCTACGACGGCGAGGAGATCCGGCCGTTCGTGAACGTCTACGTCGACGGCGAGGACGTGCGGACACTGGGCGGGCTCGACGCGCCGGTTCGCGAGCACGCCACGGTCGTGCTTCTGCCCGCCATGGCGGGCGGATAATCGCAGGGGAACCCATGGTTCCCCCACGAACCCCCTCCTTCGCCGCAGCGATCCATCTCTCTCGGGGAGCCTCCCGCCGGGCTGCAGCCCGCTCCAGTGTCGGCAGAGCCGACACTTCCGCTCTTTGGCCGACTCCGCCGAGTCTCCGTCGGCAGCCCGGCTCCGGCGACGAAGTGTGTGCGGCATGATCGCCGACTCACTTCTCGATCTGATCGGGAACACCCCGCTCGTCGAGCTGCAGCAGCTCTCGCCGCCGGGCGTCCGGATCTTCGCGAAGCTCGAGAGCCAGAATCCGACCGGCTCGATCAAGGACCGAATCGCGCTCGCGATGGTCGACGCCGCCGAGCTCGAGCCGGGACAGGAGCTGATCGAGCCGACGAGTGGCAACACCGGTATCTCGCTCGCCCTCGTCGCGAAGCTGCGCGGCCTGAAGCTTACGTGCGTGATGCCGGAGAATGCGACGCCGGAGCGGCGCACGATGCTCGGGCTCTACGGCGCGACGATCGTCGACTCGCCGGCCGAAGGCGGCTCGAACGGCGCCGTGCGCCTTGCGCAGGAGCTCGCGGCGGCGGACGACCGCTACGTGATGCTCTTCCAGTACGCGAACCCCGCCAACGTCCAGGCCCACTACGACGGCACCGGCGCCGAGATCGTGCGCGACCTGCCCCGGGTTGACGCGCTGGTGGCGGGCCTCGGCACCGGCGGGACGCTGATGGGCACCGGCGCGCGGGTTCGCGAGGCGAACCCGGATGTGATCGTCGCCGCCGCGGAGCCGGTTCCCGGCGAGCTCGTGATGGGCCTCCGTTCGCTCGAGGACGGCTACGTCCCGCCGATCCTCGACGTCTCCAAGCTCGACCGCAAGCTGCTCGTCACGAACGCGGAGTCGGTCGCCGCAGTGCGGGCGCTGCTCGACAAGGAAGGGATCTTCGCCGGCGTCTCATCGGGCGCGGTCACGCACGTGGCGCGGCGCATCGCCGACGACCTCCCGGAAGGCTCGACGGTCGTTTGCGTGCTCGCCGACGGCGGCTGGAAGTATCTCTCCGCGCCGTTCTGGCACGAGACCGAGGTCGAGGAGTCGATGGAGGGGACGCTCTGGTGGTAGTCGGCGACGAGATCCCGGGCCGAGCTGCGGGCCCACGCGGCGCAGGACGCGCCGAACGAGTGCTGCGGGCTGATCGTGTTTCGAGACGGCGTCGCGGAGCGCTACGTCCGCGGCCGCAACCGGCTGGCCTCGCCCTACCGCTACGAGCTGGAGATCGACCCGGAGATCTGGTTCCTGGAGGACGAGGGCTACGAGCTCGCCGTCTTCCACTCGCACCCGGAGACCGAGCCGCGCCCCTCGCGGACCGACCGGGAGCTCGCAGGCCTCTGGTCGGGCAAGCCGTTCCTGATCTACGGCTTGAAGCTCGACGAGCTCCGCGCCTGGCGGATCGCGCGCGACGAGGTCGAGGAGATCGAGCTCGCGTAGCGTTTCGCGCGTGAGCCTTGTCCTGATCGAAGCGCCGTCGCTCGGCGAGACCTGGATGCGCGTCTTGCGCACGAGGAGTCGCACCGGCGTCGCCGAGCCCGCCGCGTAACGCCGTCGAGTCGATCGAGAGCTTCCTGAGTGTCCTGCGGCGGCGGATCACCGAGCAGGTAGCGAACGTAGCCCGGGACAGCCCAGTGACGTCCCACCGCGGTGGGATCGACGCCCTCTCCAAGGCTTTCCCCGTCTCTCCGCTCCGCGATTCCAGGAGCCGGTCGAGGATCGTTGATGCTGTCCATCGCCTCCCATCCGCGTCGGTCTGAACCGAAAGAACTGTCTCGACGTAGATCGGGTCGTATACTCCGTATGCTGCGCGTTCCAGATGTAGTTATCCGACCTCGCATATAGAACAGAAGATCGTGTCGTGCACCGGGCCGTAACGCCTCGCACCTCCGATGCGCGCAGGTCCGCTTCCAAATAATCTCGTTCAGTAAGCTTCTCGGGACCGAAGACCGAGTCCATGAGCACCTTCAGGTAGTGGCTCATCGTCGGGTCGCAGTGCAGATAAATCGACCCGGTCGGCTTCAGCACCCGGTGCAGCTCAACGAGTCGCGGCGCCATGTTCACGAGATATGCCATTGCGTCGTTCTCACCGAGCAGCTGGTGCATGCGTGCAACGCCTCTCCGACCGAAGCCGGAGACCCCCGCTGATCGAGGGCGACGTACTGGTCGTCGGTGTCCGGCGTCCAGTGCCAGGTGTCCTCGAACGCCTGAATCTGAGCGGTATCTGCGGCCTTGTGCGCGTGCGCGCGCGAAGATCACGTTGTAGTTGCGGTTCGAGTTGAACGGCGGGTCGAGATAGACGAGATCGACCGTCTCAGTGCCGATGTGCTCGCGGAGCACTTCGAGGTTGTCGCCGTAGTAGAGCGCGTGTCCTTCACGACGCGTCAGTCTGCCGAGCGCGTCGGTCGGCTACGCCGCGAGATTGGCAGCGCGATCGAGCCGAAGGCCGTCGCGGCGCAGTCGCTCGAGCGTCTCGCTCATCTCCGCGATCGCCCGCTCGAGTGCCTCGATCGCGTAGGCCTCGCCTCTCTTCGCGTGCAGATCCTCGAGCGACTGCTCGCCCTTCCGGAGGGCGCCCTGCAGGAAGAGCATGGTCACCTCGACCTGCGGCCACATCCGGTTCGGTCTTTCGTCTGCTGTCATCGAGCGGGTCACCTTAGTCATCGCCCCGGACGGTACCAAGGACCCCGACGACGTTCGCATCAACTCTGGAACAACTCATCCACAGCCGTTTGCGACAGCCAGCCGGACGCCGGGTGCGAAGGCGGCTAGAGAATCGCCCGCGGGTACGCGCGCGCCGCAGCGAACGCCGTCACGGCGAGGAAGCACTCGCCGACCACGAAGTCGATCCAGAGCGTTCCGCCGGCACTGACTCCGAGCAGCAGATCACGCATGCCGTGCACCTCGTAGGTCAGGGGATTCACACGCGCGACGATCCGCAGCCAGGCCGGCATGATCGAGAGCGGGTAGAGAGCGCTCGACGCGAAGAACAGCGGCATCATGATCAGCTGCCCGATCCCCATGAAGCGCTCGCGCGTGCGCACGAGCGCCGCGAGCACCATCGAGAGGCACGCGAAGCCGCCGGTGCCGAGGACGAGCAGCACGAGGGCGCCCGCGATCCGAACGGGCCGCCACTCGATCGCGATGCCGGTGATCGCGATCACGGTCAAGAGCACCGTCGCCTGGGTGAGCGCGCGGATCCCCGCCCCGGACGCCTTCCCGAGCACGATCGCCATGCGCGGAATCGGTGTCGCGAGCAGCCGTTGCAGCTGACCGACGTCGCGCTCCCAGATCACTGCGAGCCCGAAGAAGATCGCGATGAAGAGCGCCGCCTGGGCCATCACGCCCGGCGCGAGATAGGCCTGGTAGTCGGGGTAGCCGCCGCTCAGCTGGCGGTTGCGGCGTAGCGCCGTGCCGAAGATGAACAGCCAGAGCAGCGGCTGCACCGACCGGGTGAGGATGTCGACGTGGTCGTGGCGCAGCTTGCGCAGCTCCGCCCACGCCATCGCCACGGTCCCGTCGCGCAAGCGCGCGAGTGCGGTGCCGAGCGGGCGCCGGGCGACCTCAACCGAGCCGGCGGGAAAGCCGGCGACTTGCGCGGGCATCTCTGAAGCTCCCCCCTTCCACCAGTGCATCGCCGGTCGCGGCCGTGAAGACGTCCTCGAGCGCCGGAACGTCGTACTCGTCGAGCAGCTCGGCGGGCGATCCCTGCGCCACGATCGTGCCGAGATTCATGATCGCGATCCGCTCGCAGTGGCGCTCCGCCTCTTCCATCTGATGCGTGGTCACGAGCATGGTCGTCCCGACCTCCTCGCGCAGCACGCCGAGCCGCTCCCAGACGAGCCGGCGCGCCGTCGGGTCGAGCCCGACCGTCGGCTCGTCGAGGAAGAGCACCTGCGGCCGGCTGAGCAGCGCGGTCGCGATCTCAAGCCGACGCAGCATGCCGCCCGACAGCGTCCGGCCGAGCCGATCGAGAAACGAGCCGAGGTTCATCGCGTCGACCGCCTGCGCGATCCGCTCCGCCCGCTCCCGGCGCTTCACGCCCGTCACGCGCGCATAGAACTCGAGGTTCTCGTGCGCGGTCAGCGCGCCGTCGATCGAGATCGCCTGCGGGATGTAGCCGATCGTCTCCCGCACCGCCAGGCCGTCGCGCACCGTGTCGTGCCCGGCCACGAGCGCGCGGCCCTCGGTCGGTCGCAGCAGCGTGGTCAGGACGCGGATCGTGGTCGTCTTGCCCGCGCCGTTCGGGCCGAGCAGGCCGAAGACCTCACCCGCCGCAACCGCGAACGACACGCCGGCGACGGCCTCGACCTCGCCGAAGCGCACGACGAGACCGTCGACGAGGACGGCGGAATCGCTGGGAAGCACGGCGCTCATGCGACCGAGAGCTCCTCGCTCTTCGCCCGCAGAGCCGCAGCCGCCTTCGTCGTGAGCCGAACGAGCCGGACGCGGTCGTCCGGGTCGAGCGCGCCGAGCACTTCGCAGAAGAAGAGCTGGCGGCGGGCGCCGATCTTCGCAGCGAGCTCGGCTCCAGCCGTGGTGAGACCGACGATCGTCACCCGTCGATCCCCGGCCTTGCTCCGCCGCTCCGCGATCCCGGCCTCCTCGAGACGGTCGACCAGACGCGTGGCGCTCGTCTCGTCGAGCCCGACCCGCTCGGCCAGCTCGCCGATCCGCAGCTCGTGGCTCTCCGCCAGGACGTCGAGCGCGTACAGCTTCGTCGGCGTCAGCGGCGACGGCATGCCCGTCTGCAGCGACGCCAGCATTCTCCGGCTCGTGAGCGTCCGCCCAAGCTCGCGCCAGCGCTGCGACAGCTCCTCGGCCAGCGGCTCGAGCTCGTTCCCGATCAACATACCTGCATTCTACAGATATCGGAACTTACAACGACACAGCCCCGCCTCCGGTCGCCGAGGCGAAGAGCGCCTTGAGCGCCCGCGACTGGCCGAGCGCGTCGGCGCGGCCGAGCAGCGGCCTCCCGTCCCCGCGGATCGCGTCACTCAGGTTTTCGAGCTGGAGCCTGTACGAGTCGGCGGGCTCGAGCAGGGTCCGCTCGACCTCGCCGCCCCGGCGCAGCTCGATCGCCGGCCGGCGGCAATGCCACGGGTCGTCGAGGAAGAGCGAGCCCTCGCTCCCGACGAGCTCCAGCTCGTCGCGCTCCGCGAGCGCAGTGCCGCAGTCGAACTGCGCCAGCACGTCGCCGGGGAACCGCATCGTGGCGGCGAACACCCAATCGGTTCCCGTCTCGCCGAAGCGCGCCTCCCCGTAGACCCGCTCCGGCTCGCCCGCGAACAGGCGCGAGCCGCTGACGCAGTAGCAGCCGACGTCCATCAGCGAGCCGCCTTCCAGCTCTGGGTGCAGGCGGATGTTGCCGACGTCGTAGAGCCCGTAGCTGAACGTGGAGCGCACGAGCCGCAGCTCCCCGATCGCGCCTGCCGCGACGAGCTCGGCAACGCGCTTCGTCTGGGGGTTGTGCCGATACATGAACGCCTCCATCAGGAAGCGATCCGCGTCGTCGGCCGCCGCGTACGCCGCCTCGACATCGGCGGGGTGACGCGAGAGCGGCTTCTCGCAGAGCACGTGCTTCCCGGCCTCGAGCGCCCGGATCGACCACTCGACGTGCAGCGTGTTCGGGAGCGAGATGTAGACCGCTTCGATCTCCGGGTCGGCGAGCAGTGCCTCGTACGATCCGTAGGAGCGCTCGATCTGCCACTCCGCCGCGTATTGCCGCGCACGATCGGCGTCGCGGCTCGCAACCGCGACCAGGTCGGCCTTCGCCGACTCGTGTGCCCCGGGGATCACCAGCCGGTTGATGTGCGCCGTGGAGAGGATCCCCCACTGCACCGGCGCTACCCCCACGACGGCTCCGTCATCGGCCGCAGAGCCGTCTCGAGCATGCGGAGATGACGGGGCCGCTCGAGGGCGAAGACGACCACCTCGGCCACGTCCTCCGCCCTCATCATCCCGGGGAGCACGTCCTTCGTCCGCCCTCGCCCCTCGTCGAGCGCGAAATCGGTGGCGACTCCGCCCGGGCAGATGTTCGTGCAGCGGATCCCCTGCTCCCGCAGCTCGTGGTCGAGCGCACGCGTGAAGCCGACCTGCCCGAACTTCGACGCGCAGTAGACCGCCTCGTGCGGCAACCCGCGCCGGCCCGCCTCGGAGGCGAGCGTGATCACGTCGCCCTCCCGGCCGAGCATGTGCGGCAGCGCCGCCCGGACGGCATAGAGCGTCCCTTTCAGGTTCACGTCGATCATCTCGTCGAGGTGCGCCTGTGAGAGATCGAGGAACGGGCCGTAGGCCCCGACGCCCGCGTTCGCGACGAGGATGTCGATGCCGCCGAAGCGCTCGGCGGTCGCGTCGCAGAGCGAGACGAGCGCCGCAACGTCGCGAACGTCACACGGCTGCGCGACGACGCCGTCGAGGCCGAGGTCGTCGCCGCTGCGGGACGCGAGGCCGAGCCTGACCCCGCGCTCGTGCAGTTGCCGAGCCACCGCGGCGCCGATGCCGCGGCTCGCGCCGGTGATCACAGCAGTCTTGCCATCCAGGCTCATGTCTCCTCCAGAGGTTGAAGTGCCGGGTACAGGAGGCGGTAGCGCTCGTAGCCGCGTGCGTAGGCGGCGGCCCAGGCAGGGTCCGGCTCGATCCGCTCACGGATACGGACGCAACGCGTAACGGCATCCGCGGCGTCGGCGAACACGCCGGCGCGAACACCCGCGAGCAGTGCCGCCCCGAACGCCGCGCCCGCGTCGCAGTCGGTGCGCTCGAGCGGCAGGTCGAGGACCGAAGCGACGATCTTCACCCAGAGCGCGCTCGCCGCGCCCCCGCCGGACACGCGGCCGACCTCCGCTGCGACGCCGAGCTCCCGGAGGAGCTCGAGCGAGTCCCGAAGCCCGTAGGCCACGCCCTCGAGCGTGGCGCGCGCGAGCGCGCCTCGGTCGTGGCGAAGCGAGAGGCCCGTGAAAGCGCCGCGCGCATCCGGGTCGGCATGCGGCGTGCGCTCACCCTGCAGGTACGGCGCGAACAGGAGCCCCTCCGTCCCGGGCGCCCAGCGCGCGGCCTCCTCGTCCAGGGTGGCGTAACCCGAGCCGAGCACGCTGCGCAGCCAGGCGAACGAGCCCGCGGCCGAGAGCATGACGCCCATCGCGTGCCAGGTTCCCGGGACGGCGTGGCAGAAGACATGGACGCGTGCGGCGGGGTCGGCGCCGTAGCGTGGGAGCACCGCGAACACGACGCCGGAGGTCCCGAGCACGACCGACACCGGCCCGGGCCGGTCGAGGCCGACCCCGAGCGCGCCGGCCGCCTGGTCGCCCGCGCCCCCGACCTCGGTCGCCTCGTGCACGGGCGGCAGCCACTCGAGCGGGATCTCGAGCGCAGCGCACACTTCGTCCGACCAGCACCGGTGCTCGACGTCGAAGAGCAGCGTCCCCGACGCGTCTGCCGCGTCGATCACCTGCTCGCCGGTCAGGCGGAAGCGCACGTAGTCCTTCGGCAGCAGCACGCGCCGGATCCGAGCGTAGGTGTCCGGCTCATGGCGACGCAGCCAGAGCAGCTTCGGCGCGGTGAACCCGGGCAGAGCGCGATTCCCGGTCAAGCGGATCAATCGCTCGAGCCCGAGCCGGCGCTCGATCTCGACGCACTCGGCGCCCGTGCGCTGGTCGTTCCAGAGGATCGCCGGGCGCAGCACCTGCCGGTCGGCTCCGAGCGCGACCAGCCCGTGCATCTGCCCGCTGAAGCCGATCGGCCCCGCGGGCAGGCGGGCGAGCGCAGCCTGTGCCGCACGCCACCAGTCCTCGGGATCCTGCTCGGCCCACCCCGGCCGCGGGGTCGACAGCCCGTAGGGCTCCTCCGCCGCGGCGACGAGCTCGCCGTCGGGCGAGATCGCCACTGCCTTGACGCCGCTCGTCCCGACGTCGAGGCCGACGAGGACGTCGTTCACGTCTCGATCCGGGCCAGCTCGACCAGGTTGCCGGAAGGGTCGCGGCAGGTGAAGCGCGGCCGGCCGACGAGCTCCGTCCCGTCTCGGGCCTCGACGCCCGCCGCCTCGAGCCGCGCCCGCAGCCCCTCCAGGTCGTCAACCGCGAGGCAGAAGTGCGCACGCTCGGGCGGCGCCTCGTCGAGGAGCATCAGATGCAGCTCGAGGTCGCCACCCGCCCGGTACCAGACGAAGCGGGCCGGATCGAGGTTCGGCAGCACCTCCCGCTCCTCGAGCCCGAGCAGCCCGCCGTAGAACGCTCGCGCCTGCTCGGCGCCCTTGACCGGAATCGCAATCGAGACGTGGTGGAGCCTCATGCTCCAAGCGCGGCGTAGACCAGCTCGTAGGCACGCACGGCGTCCTTGCGCTGCTGCGCCTCGCGCAGCGCCGTCTCGTCGATCTTGGCCGCGACGGAGTCGATGAACCGCCACTGCAGCACCGATCGCCGCACGGCCGCCACCGCGTCCTCCGTGTACGGGTAGAGATCGAACCCGAGCCGCTCGCCGTTCGACCCGTACCCGGCACGCCGCAGCTCCAGCGCAAGCTCGAGCGTCTCCATGAAGGCGGTCGCGCCGACCATGTTGTCGTCGTCGGTCAACCCCCAGCCGGAGTTCGCGTGTTGGTGGCCGAGCAGCCCTTCGGCCGCCAGCAGAGCGGCGTACTCGGCGAGGTTCTCGCCGTTCATGATCAGGTGCTGCCAGTCCATGTTGACCTTGATGTTGCGGAGGCCCTGCGTCCGGAGCGTGTGGATCACGTGCAGGGTCATCCCCACGTTCCGCATCAGGATCTTCATCGCCGGCTCGGAGTTCTTGTGCTCGAGGAAGATCGTCACGCCCCGCTCGCTCGCGCGCGATGCCGCCTCGCCGATCCCGTCGATGAAGCGCGCCCAGCTCTCCTTGTAGGCCGTCTGGAAAGGGTAGTTGTAGCCCTCGATTCCGGGCCAGATGATGAAGTTCGCCCCGAGCTCGCCCGCGAAGTCGACGGCGTCGAGGGTGCGCCGGATCGCCTCCTCGCGCACGGAGTCGTCCGGCGAGCAGAGCCCGCCCTTGCCGAACAACGGGTCGAGGTGGAGCCCCGTCGCGAGGCAGTAGACGTCGTGGTCGCCGAGCGCCGCGCGCACCTCGTCGAGGTTGTCCGGCGAGAGCTCCTGCGGGTAGTGGAACTCGTAGCCGTCGATCAGATCTCCCAGACCCTCGACCGCCCGCCGCACCCGGGCCGCCGTCGTCTCCCCCGCATGCTCCGGCTGGTAGCCGCCCGGAACGAAGCGCGTGACCATGGGGCCGAGTGCCCAGATTCCAAGACTCGTCTTCATCGGTAGTCGATCTCCTCTCGTCGTCCGCTCTCCGAGGAGCGAACTATCGCGTCACAGACCTCGGCTGCCCGGTAGCCATCCTCGAAGGTCGCCGCGGCCGGTGCGACGGAGCCCTCGCCGGCGATCGCTCGGAGCATATGCGCGACCTCCAGCGTGAACGTGTCGCCCCAGCCGAGACCGTGGCCCGGCGGCCACCAATCGCCCGTCACACGCTCGGCCCGGAACGGGCCGCCGTCGGAGACGAGCAGCTCGTCGAAGCGCTCCAGGTCGAAGGCGAGCGAGCCCCGCGAGCCGTTCAGCTCGAACGTGTTCTGGTTGACGCGGCCTCGCGCGAGCCGCGACGCCTCGAGCGTGCCGATCGCGCCATTCTCGAGCTCGATCGCGGCAACGAAGGCATCGTCGACCTCGTGCCCCTCGACGTAGCTCCGCACGAGCGCGGACACCGAAGTGATCTCGCCGGCCAGACACCGGACAAGATCGACGATGTGCGCGCCGAGATCGCCGATCGCGCCGGTTCCCGCCTGGGCCCGGTCGAACCGCCAGACGCCGGTCGGTGCCTCCCAGCCCCAGGACTGGAGGTAGCGGGCGCGCACGTGTACGAGGTCGCCGAGCGCACCGGCTTCGACCAGCTCCCGAGCGCGCCGGATCGCGGGCACGAAGCGGTAGTTGAAGCCGCAGAGATGCACGACACCGGCATCGGCGGCGGCCCGCCACATCGCGTGCGACTCGCCGGCGTCGAGTCCGAGCGGCTTCTCGCAGAGCACGTGCTTGCCCGCCCGGGCGGCGGCGATCGTCGGCTCGGCGTGGAGCGCGTTCGGGCCGCCGTTGTCGAAAAGGCCGATCCGGGGGTCCTCGACCTGCTCCCGCCAGTCGCCGGTCGTCTCCTCCCAGCCGTAGCGTTCGGCGACCCGGCGAGCCGCCGGCAGGTCGCGGCCCGAGATCGAGACCAGCCGCGGCCGAAGGGGCGGATCGAGCTCGGAGACGGCACGGAAGGCCCGCGAGTGGGCCTTGCCCATGAACGCGTAGCCCAACATCGCGACTCCGATCTGGGGCGTGCTCACAGCCGGCTGCCCGCGGAGGAGCGTTGGATCGACTTGAGGGTCTTCATCACATCGTCGCCCCCGCGTCCGAACAGGTCGTGCAGCCGGACGTACTCCGCATAGAGCCGGTCGTAGACCGCGTGCCGCGCAGGGTCGGGCCGGTAGACCTCACCGCTCGGGTGAGCCATCGCCCGTGAGGCATCGACGATCGAGTCGTACCCGCCCGCCTCGACCCCGGCCGCGACCGCTCCGAACAGTGCGGCGCCGAGCGCCGGGGTCTGCTTCGACGCCGGGACGACGTGCTCGAGCCCCGTCACGTCGGCGTAGATCTGGACGAGCAGCTTGTTCCGCTCGGGGAGCCCGCCGCAGGCGACCACGCGGTCGACGGCCACCCCCGCCGAGCGGAAGGCGTCAACGATCACGCGCGTGCCGAACGCCGTCGCCTCGATCAGGGCGCGGTAGATCTCCGGGGCACGGGTCTGCAGCGTCAGGCCGACGAGCAGCCCGCCGAGCTCGGCGTCCACGAGCACCGACCTGTTGCCGTTCCACCAGTCCAGGGCGAGGAGGCCGCTCTCGCCGGGCTCGAGCCTCCCCGCGGCCTCCTCCAGGTACTCGTGCAGGTTCAGGCCACGGCGGCGGGCCTCCTCGTGGTCTTCCGGCGGCACGCAACTCTCGACGAACCAGCCGAAGATGTCTCCCACGGCCGACTGTCCAGCCTCGAAGCCGTAGAGCCCCGGGACGACGCCGTCCTCCACGACGCCGCACATGCCCTCGACGTCGGCGGTCTCCCGGCCGAGCACGATGTGGCAGATGCTCGTGCCCATGATCGCGACCATCGTTCCGGGCTCCGTGACCCCGACGGCCGGCGGGGAGACGTGGGCATCCACGTTCGCGACGGCGACCGGCGTGCCGGGGAGCAGTCCGGTCCAGGCGGCCGCGCGCTCGCAGAGGCCTCCGGCGCGTGATCCGAGCGGGAGGATGTGCCTCGACATCTTCTCGTCGATCGACCTGCTCGAAGCGCGGGTCGAGCGCAGCGAAGTAGTCGCTCCGCTGGGAAGCCGTCCTGCTTCGACCACATCGCCTTGTAGCCCGCCGTGCAGCTCGTTGCGCGACTCGACTCCCGTCAGCTGCCACACGGCCCAGTCTGCGCCCTCGATCAGCCGCTCGGCCCGCTGGTACACGTCGGGCGCCTCGACCAGGATCTGGAGCGATTTCGCGATGAACCACTCCGACGAGATCCGGCCGCCGTAGCGCGGACAAGCCACGGCTCCCCCCGCTCCGCGGCGACCGCGTTGATCAGGTCCGCCTCGGGTTGCGCTGCGTGGTGCTTCCAGAGCTTGACCCACGAATGCGGATTGCGCCGCAACTCGTCGAAACGGCAGAGCGGCGTGCCGTCTTTCGCGGTCGGGAGCATCGTGCAGGAGGTGAAGTCGATCCCGATTCCGATCACCTCCGCCGGATCGACACCGGTCTCGGCGAGGAGCGCGGGCACCGCCTCCCGAAAGGTCGCGATGTAGTCGTCCGGATCCTGGAGCGCCCAGTCCGGCTCGAGGCGGACGTCCTGATCGGGAGCAGGAAGGCATTCGTCGATCACGCCGTTGCCGTAGCGGTGAACGGCGGTGCCGAGCTCACGGCCGTCGGCGCAGTCGACGAGGACGGCACGGCCCGACTCGGTGCCGAAGTCGACGCCGACGGCGTACCTGCCGCTCCCGCCGAGCGGCGTCGCACTCACGAGCAGCTCTTCTGCCCGTAGTAGGCAGCCGGGCCGTGCTTGCGGCGGAAGTGGCGCTCGAGAAGATCGTCGCCGATCTGCTCGAGCGCCGGAGCAGCGCGAGCGCGTCCAGGCCCATCGCCGCTACCGCCTCGAGAGCGATCGCATTCTCGACCGCGTGTGCGTCGTCCCTTCCCCCAGGCGAACGGGCCATGCGAGCGGACGAGCACAGCCGGCAGCTCGAGCGGATCGAGGCCGAGACCCTCGATCGTCTCGACGATCACGTCGCCGGTTCGTGCCTCGTACTCGCCGCGAACCTCCTCGCCTGTCAGCTCGCGGGTGACCGGCACGGCGCCGTTGAAGTGGTCCGCGTGGGTGGTGCCGAGGCACGGGATCGAGCGACCGGCCTGAGCCCAGGAGGTCGCCGCCGACGAGTGGGTGTGCACGATGCCGCCGACTGCCTCGAAGCGGCGGTAGAGGACGAGATGGGTCGGCGTGTCGGACGAGGGCCGGTACCCTTCGTCGACGACCTCCCCGCTCTCGATCTCGACGACGCACCATCGACTCCGGCCGCAGCTCGCTCGTACGGCACCCCGCTCGGCTTGATCGCCATCACCCCGGCTGAGCGGTCGGCTGCGCTCGCGTTGCCGAAGGTGAGGACGACGAGACCGGCACGCACGATCTCCCGGTTCGCCTCGAGCACGCGCTCCCGGAGCTCGCGATGCTGGATCATCGCACTAGAGCCCTCGGGCCAGGCGATAGTAGGCCTGGTTCCAGCGAAGCTCCTTCTTGAACTCCGACGTCCGCGTGCGATCGTCGATCACGAGCAGCTCGAGTCCCGGCGATCTCCGCGAAATCCTCCAGCGAGCTCGACGCCGAATGCGTTGCGTGAGGCCCGTGTGATGCGGGCCGCCGGCGATCAGCCAGGCCTCGGCCGCGGTGACGAGATCGGGCTTCGGCATCCACACGGCTCGGGCGACGGGCAGCCGCGGCAGATCCTCGTCGGGATCGACGAGATCTCGACCTCGTTGACGACGAGCCGGAAGCGATCGCCGAGGTCGAGCATTCCCGCCGCGACGGCCGGGCCGGGCGGCGCGGTGAAGACGAGCCGGACCGGGTCCTCCCGGCCGCCGATCGAGAGCGGATGGATCTCGCAGGACGGCTGCCGCGCCGCGATCGACGGGCACACCTCGAGCATGTGCGCGCCGAGGATCTTCGGGCCGTCCGGCGCGAGGTGGTAGGTGTAGTCCTCCATGAACGAGCGTGCCGCCGTCGAGCCCCGTGCCCATCATCTTCATCACGCGCACGAGCGCGGCGGTCTTCCAGTCGCCCTCGCGCGCCGAACCCGTAGCCGTCGGCCATCAGACGCTGCACGGCGATGCCGGGAAGCTGCTGCAGGCCGCCCGAGATCCTCGAAGGTGTCCGTGAAGGCCGCGAAGCTCCGCCGGCATCGAGGAACGCGCGCAGCCCGGCCTCGATGCGCGCAGCGTCGCGCAGCGATTCCCGCCGGCCGCCGCCGGCCTGCGAGCTCGGGCACGACGGCGTAGGCCGCGTCGTACTCGGCGACGAGCCTGTCGACCTCGGCGTCGGCGACGCTCGTCCACCGCTTCGACGAGCTCGTCCGACCCCGTAGCCGTTGACCGAGACACCGAGCCGGATCTGCGCCTCGACCTTGTCGCCCTCGGTGACGGCGACCTGGCGCATGTTGTCGCCGAACCGGACGACGCTCGAGGTTCTGTACGCTCGTGCCAGCCAGCAGGCCGCACGTGCCCACGCGCCGATGCGTGCAGCAACCCGCCGGGTCGCGCCAGTGCCCCACGACCGTCTTCCGCCGCAGCCCCATCCGCGTCTCCATGAACCCGAACTCGCGGTCGCCGTGCGCCGACTGGTTCAGGTTCATGAAGTCCATGTCGATCTCCGACCACGGCAGGTCACGGTTGAACTGCGTGTGGAGATGGAGGAGCGGCTTCTGCAGCGCAGCTCAGCCCGGCGATCCACATCTTCGCCGGCGAGAAGGTGTGCATCCACGCGATCACGCCGATGCATGGATCCGCGGCGTTCGCCTCGAGCGCGACGCGCCGGATCGAGCCCGGGCTCGTGGCGACCTCCTTGTGCACCACGCGCACCGGCACGGCCGCCTCCGCGTCGAGGCCGGCGGCGACCTCTCGTGCATGCGCCTCGACGTGCAGCAGCGTCGCCGGTCCGTACATCTCCTGACTCCCGGTGACGAGCCAGACCTCGAGGTGTCCGAGCGCCTTCATCAATCGACCGGCCTCCCCATGGGATCAGGCACCCTCGCTCGGAACCTCTTCGAGCTCCCGGCGATAGCTCGAGACCATCAACTCGGTCAGCTCCTCGAGCGACGTCTCCTGCACCGGCTGGTCTCTCGTGATGCGGCCGCCCTGCATGACGTTGATGCGGTCGCAGAGCTCGAAGAGGTGCGCGTAGTTATGGTCGATCACGATGATCGACACCCGGCCGCTCGCGGCGAGATCCTTGACGAGGTCGATGATGAGGCGCGACTCGCGCGCGCCCATGGCCGCGAGCGGCTCGTCGAGCAGCAAGATCTTCGGCGCTACCCGCACGGCTCTCGCCACCGCGACCGCCTGCCGCTGACCGCCGGAGAGCTGCTCGGCCTCGGCGTCGACGCTCGGCACACGCACCTTGATGTCGTCGAGGTACTGGCGGGAGAGCTTTCGCATGCCTGCCTTGTCGAGGAGGCGGAGTGGGCCCATTCTCGTCAGCTCGTGGCCCAGGAACAGGTTCAGGTAGACCGGGAGCTGCGGGATCAGCGCCAGGTCCTGGTAGACGGTCTCGATCCCTCGTGCGCGGGCGGCCTCGACCGAGCGGAACTCGACGCGCTCGCCGCCGACGAACACGTCGCCGGCGTCCTGACGGTGGAAGCCGCACAGGATCTTGACGAGCGTGCTCTTGCCGGCTCCGTTGTCGCCGACGAGCCCGAGCACCTCACCCTGGTGCAGGGCGAGGTCGATGCCTCGCAACACGCTGACCGCCCCGAAGCTCTTCGTCACGCCACGGGCCTCGAGGACGACGTCCCCGCTCGGCGTCACAGCCGTCCCCGGTGTCGCCGTCTCGCTCATGACGATCTGCTCCGCGCGATGATGCGGTCGAACTGCACGTTCAGCGCCATCGCGAAGATGATCACGACGCCGACCCACACGTAGAAGTCATTCGTGCTGACCCCGATCAGCGTCAGCCCATCCTCGAGAACGCCGATCAGGATCGCGCCGATGAACGCGCCGATCACCGTCCCGCGCCCACCCGTGAGCGCGGTGCCGCCGATCACGCAGGCGCCGATCGCGTAGAGGATGTAGTCGACGCCGAAGTTGCCAGGATCGAGGCTCCCGTACTTGGCCGCATCGACGATGCCGACGAGGCCGGAGAGGCCGGAGCAGAGCACGAAGCACCATACCTTGACCCGCCGGATCGGCACGCCCGCCTCGGCTGCGCCGAGCAGGTTCCCACCCGTGGCGACGATCCGGACGCCGAAGCGGGTGCGCGTGAGCACCACGGTCATGAGGATCGTGATCGCCAGCACCCAGAGGATCTCCGACCACAGCCAGACCCCCATCAGCTGGCCGGCGAAGCTCACCTTCCCGGTCGGCGAGGAGTAGGTCGAGAGGGGCACCGGCGACGCCTCGGTGTAATTCGAGTAGATGAGCACGAGCCCGAAGAGGATGAAGTTCATCGCCAGCGTCGTGACGAAGGACGGAACGTTCAGACGCACCGTGATCAACCCGTTGACCGCCCCGACACCGCAGCACACGGCGAGAGAGAGCAGGATGGCGACCGCGACCGGCAATCCGGCGTTGTGCCCCCACCACTCGACCCAGGCCGCGAACAGGAACACCTGGCCGGCCGACAGGTCGATCTCGGCGAGCACGAGCAGCAGCACCTCTCCGACGGCGATCGCGCCGACCGGCCCCGCATAACCCCCAGCCGAGCTGAGGCTGAGCTCGCTGGTGAACGTCGAGCCCGCCCTGATCGTGAAGTACGCAAACAGCCCGAGCGTGATCAGGATCGGCGTCAGCTCGCGCTGGTAGAGGAACAGGCGCAGGACACGACGCGCCAGCGACAGAGCCTGACGCTGCTGCCCGGGCGGGTTGGCCGCCGGGGCAACAGCGTCGGTTGGAGCGCCGGACTGCACGCCCGCGAAGACTAGTGCGGGATCTTCGCCGGTGGGGTCAGTGCCTGCTGCTTCGAGGCCGTCCCCTCGAACCTGTTCAGCGCGAGGTACGGTGCGACGGTCCCCTCGACGACGATGCCGAGCCCCGTGTCGGTGTTGGTCGGCTTCATCAGCCCGCCCGAGATGTTGAACAGGTAGAGCTGCATGATCGTGTCGAAGCCCTGCAGGTAGGCCTGCTGGTCGATCGTGAAGGTGAGGTTGCCGGCCTTGATGCCCTGCACGACGGGCGTTCCGACGTCCCAGCCGGACCCGCCCATCTTCCCCTTCAGCTTGTTGGTCTGGATGAACTGCGCAATGGCGTTGCTGTCGCCGCTGTCCACGCCGAACATGAACTTCACGTCCTTGTGGCCGGCGTACCACGCGGCGATCTTGTTGTACTCCGGCGCGCCCTCGGTCGCCGACGTTCCGACCTCGACGAACTTGACGCCCGCCTTCGTCAGCACCGGCTTCGCGCCGTCGATCCGCGGCTGGATGTTCCCCGTTCCCGGAGTCGCGATGATCCCGGCGACGAGATCCCCGCTCTTGACGAACCCGGTCTTGAGGATCTGCTCCGCCACCGCCGCGCCCGCGGTCAGGTTGTTCTGGCCGACGTAGGACATCCGGTTGTTGGGGACGCCCGCCGAGACGTCGGCGTTGTAGGCGATCACGGGGATGCCGTGATCCAACGCGCTGTTGACCGGGGCGTTGAAGGCGGTGTTGTCGATCAGACAGCACCCGATGCCGTTCGCCTTGGCGGCGATGCCGCTGTCGAACGCCGAGACCATCTGGGAGACGAGCGAGGTCTGCGAGCCGGTCCACTGGAAGCTGGTACCGGTCAGGGCGCAGGCGTCCTGGCACCCGTAGATGGTGGCCGTGAAGAACGAGTTCGTCGTGACGTGGTTGACCATCACGAACTTGTACTTCGGGTGTGACGCAAACACCGCGTGGTCGCTGTTGCGCTTGTAGGTCGCGGCGCTGGCCCCCTGCTCGCCGAGGATCCCGGCCAATCCACCGTAGGCCGCAGCCGCCACGCCGGCGTTTCGAAGGAAGCGTCGCCGCGAGAACTCCCTTTGCTCGTTACTGATCTCGTCCTGCCCGTCGCGTGTCATGTTGTCCCTCTCTCTCTGTCGTCCGCTCGGGCTCGAAAAACCGGGTCGAAGCCCCTGCCGTGACTTCGCTTCCGCGACCGAGACGAGCGGGGCTCCATCGCGACCCGCTGCATGTCTAACACGTTTCAAGACCGCATGCAATGGAAGAAATACGGATCTAATAGAAGCGCTGTCCCGTCCCAACGACCTACAGTGCGCGTCATGCGCGCCTGCGCCGTCTTCGCACCGGGACGCGTCAACCTGATCGGCGAGCACACCGACTACTCGGGCGGACTCGTCCTGCCGGCTGCAATCGCGTTCGGTGTCACGGTCCGAGGCGTGGCCGACCGCGAGCGCATCCGGCTTCGCTCGCTCGCGCTGGCCGGCGACGTCGAGCTCGGCCCGGACGGCACGCCTCGTTCGGAGCTCCCGGGCTGGGGCCGGTACGTCGCGGCGCTCGCCGAGCTCCTCGACGAGCGAGGCCGCCCACCGGTCGGCCTCGACGGCACGGTCGAGTCGACCCTCCCGATCGGGGCCGGCCTCTCGTCGTCCGCCGCGCTGACGGTCTCGGTCGCGCTGGCGCTCTGCCGCGTCGCTGCCTTCGAGCTCCCGCGGATCGAGCTCGCGCGCATCGCGCAGCAGGCCGAGCTGCGCGCCGTCGGGGTCCCATGCGGGCTGATGGATCCGGCGACGTCACTGCTCGCACGGCGCGGCCATGCGCTGCTGCTCGACTGCGGCAGCGAGGAGTGGCGCGCGGTTCGCCTTCCAGAGGAGATGACGATCGTCGTCTTCGACTCCGGCATCCGGCACACGCTCGAGCACTCCGGGTACGCGATGCGGCGCGCCGAGCTCGAGCGCGCGCTCGAGCCACTCGGCGGGAGGCGCCCGGCCGACCTCACGGTCGACGAGGCGCTCGCGGCCGCCCGCGCAGCAGGCGTCGACGAAGTTGCCGTCCGCCGCCTGCGGCACGTCGTGTCGGAAAACGCGCGGGTGCGCGAGCTGGTCGCGGCGCTCGAGTCACCCGGGACGACCGATCGCACGCGTGTCGGCGAGATCATGCGAGCGGGCCACCAGAGCCTGCGCGACGACTTCGAGGTCTCGACGCCCGAGCTCGACCAGCTCGTCGAGATCGCCTACGACCGCGGGGCGATCGGCGCCCGTCTCACCGGCGGCGGGTTCGGCGGCTCGATCGTCGCGCTCGCGGACAGCAGCGACGCGGAGACGTTCGCCGCGTCGGTCGAGGGCGCATACCGCGCTCGAACCGGCCAGGAGGGCGCAGGCTACGTGTGTGCCACGGCCGACGGGGCCGGCGACGTCGGCGTACGCCGAGCGTGACCCGTCTTCACCAGCGCTGATGCACCTGCGGCGCGATCCGGGTCCGGTACAGCTCGGAGATCGCGCGGAGCACCGGCTCCGGCAGAGGCGGTAGCTCGGCGGCGAGCGCGTTGGCCCGGGCCTGCTCCGGGGTCTTGGCGCCCGGGATGACCGTCGACACCTCGGGGAATTCGAGGATCCAGCGAAGCGCCAGCTGCGCGAGCGTCGCGTCACGGGGCACGAGCGCCCGAAGCTCCTCGACGACCTCGAGGCCGAGCTCGAGATCGACGCCCGAGAACGTCTCGCCGACGTCGAACTCCTCTCCATGCCGGTTGAAGCTGCGGTGATCGTCCGGGGCGAACTGCGTCTCGCGCGATAACTTGCCGGTGAGAAGACCGGAGGCGAGCGGTACGCGGGCGATCACACCGACGTCTCGCCGGCGTGCCTGCTCGAAGAAGAGCTCGGCGGGCCGCTGCCGGAAGATGTTGAAGATGATCTGCACGGTCGAGACGCCCGGGTATTCGATCGCCTTCAGCGCCTCCTCGACCTTCTCCACGCTGACGCCGTAGGCGGCGACGAGCCGCTCGTCGACCAGCCGGTCACACGCGTCGAAGACCGCGGGCGTGTAGTACGCCTCCCATGGCGGGCAGTGGAGCTGCACGAGGTCGATCACGTCGACGCCGAGGTTCTCCCGCGAGCGCTCGAGCCAGCCGTGCAGGTTGTCGTAGGTCAGGTTCGCGAGGTCGAGCGGGGCAGCACGGCCGAACTTCGTCGCCACGACGAGCCGCTCGTCCCGCTCACGGAGCAGCCGACCGAGCAGCCGCTCCGAGCGGCCGTCGCCGTACACGTCCGCGGTGTCGAAGAAGGTGACGCCGGCGTCGACCGCGGCGTGCATCGCAGCGAGCGACTCGTCGTCGTCGGTCTCACCCCAGCTACCACCGATCGCCCAGGCGCCGAAACCGACCTCCGACACCGCCAGCCCTGTCTTTCCGAGCCGCCTGCTGTGCATCGAACGAGTCTCCTTTCCGGGCCGAGAGATCGACCGTTTACCAGTATCTTCGAAGTCGACGACACTTGCTCGACCTCGAAACTGCGAACGATGCCCGGAGACTCGCCCCCGCCAACGACATTGCCGAGGCATGAGCTCCGCCGGAGTGACGGCCGCCGTCTGCTCGTCTACGGCGAGCTGCACGGGAGCCTTCCGGCCGAGGAGACCGGCCCGCGGACAGAGACAACCGCCATTCACAAGCGTCTCGACGTGTTCCGAGACGAGTGGGTCGCGATCTCGCCGGCTCGGAATGCACGACCCCTCGATCGTGAGTCCGACGAGGCGGAGCCGGCAGACTGCCCGTTCTGCCCCGGCGGGATCGAGGTCCCGTTCGCCTATGACGCCGCGGTCTTCGACAACCGTTTCCCGCCGTTTCGGCCGGACGCTCCGCCGCCACCCGAGCTCGACGGCCCGACGAGCGCTGCCCGGGGACGGGCCGAGATCGTGCTCTACACCGGGCGCCACGACACCAGCTTCGGCGAGCTCTCTCCCGTCGAGCTCGGACGCGTGCTGGCCGTGTGGACCGACCGCTCGCGGGAGCTGTGGGCCGATCCGGCCCACCGGTACGTCGCGGTGTTCGAGAATCGGGGCTCGAGGGCCGGGGCGACGATCGCACACCCGCACGGCCAGATCTATGCCGTCGACCATGTCCCGCCGATCATCGTCGCGAAGGCTGCCGCGCACCGCCGCCGCCGCGCGGAAGGCGGCTGCCTGTCGTGCGCTGCCGTGGGCGTCGACGAGCGCTCGACTCGAGCGATCGGCGTCAACGCGAGCTTCGTCGTCGCGGTTCCCTTTGCCCCCCGCTGGCCCTACGAGATCGCCGTGCGGGCCCGCAGGCACGGTGCCGGCAGGCTCGCCGACCTCGAGTCCGTCGAGCAGCTCGACCTGCTCCGAGCGCTCCGCGACGTCGCCCGCCGCTACGACGCCCTCTTCGGCTTCCCGCTCCCGTACATGATGAGCGTCCAGGAAGCGCCGCACGACGAGCCGGACTGGCATCTGGCGTTCGAGTTCTATCCGCTCGACCGCGGGCCCGAGAAGGTCAAGATCCGCGCCAGCAGCGAGACGGGCCTCGGCCTCTTCCTGAACGACGTCGCACCCGAGGACGCCGCACGCCAGCTGGCGGAGCTGGCTGTTGCGGCGCCGCCGATCGAGCTGCGCCAGCTCGCGGTCGTCGTTCCCGCCGCGCCCGCGGTCTAGGGCCTCGTCGAGAGGTGCCACAGGGTGCTCGACGAGAACACCTCTCCGGGCGTGAGCACCGTCGACGGAAAACCCGGCCGGTTCGGCGAGTCCGGGAAGTGCTGCGTCTCGAGCGCGAGCCCGTCGCAGGCTCGATACGGCAGGCCGCGCTTGCCGACACCGGACCCGTCGAGGTGCTGGCCGGAGTAGAGCTGGATTCCCGGCTCGGTCGTGAGGATGGTGACCGCCCGTCCGCTCGACGGCTCGTAGAGGTCCCCGGCTCGGGCGAACGACCCGGGAGCGCTTCGGTTGATCACGTAGTTGAAGTCGAAGCCCCCTGCCAGCTCGATCTGTGGAACGTCGTCCTGGCGGTGCTCGCCGACCGGTGTGGGCCCGGTGAACGCGAGCGGCGTACCGACAACGGAGGCGACCTCGCCCGTGGGGATCAGCTCCTCGTCGACCGGCGTGTAACGATCGGCGTCCAACGTCAGGATATGGTCGTCAACCGTCCCCGAGCCTTCCCCCGCCAGGTTCCAAAGGGTGTGGTTCGTGAGATTGACGACGGTGTCCCGATCGGTCGTCGCTCGGTAGTCGATTCGGAACGAGTTGTCGTCGCCGAGGCTGTACGTCACCAGGACCGAGAGCGTGCCCGGGTATCCCATCTCGCCATCCGGGCTCGTGTAGCGAAGCTCCACCCCCGCCGCGTGGCGACCAGACGCGATCTCACGTCCCAGCCACACCCGCTTGTCGAAGCCGACCCGGCCGCCATGGAGCGAGTTGCGGCCCTCGTTCCGTGAAAGCACATACGTCTCGCCACCCAGGACGAACGTGCCTCGGGCGATCCGGTTCGCATACCGGCCGATGATCGCGCCGAAGTACCCGGGATTGCCGGCGAGGTAGTCGTCCAGGGTCGAGAAGCCGAGCACGATGTCAGCCAGGTTCCCGTCCCGGTCGGGGGCGAGGATCTGCTGGATCGTGCCGCCGTACGTCGCGATCTTGACGACGTAGCCAGAGGAGTTCCGGAGCACGTACAGGTCGACCGTCGACCCCTCGGGCGTGATGCCGAATGGCTCCACCGCAACCGTGGGTGCATTCCGACGGGTTGGCTCGCTCACTCGGAGAGCCCGAGCATCCCGACGCCAAGCGTCGGCGGGCTCACCGGCCCGAGGCGGCCAGTCGGCGGCGCGTGACGGTGTCGAGCGTGACAGCGCCGAGCAGGATCGCGCCGGTGACGACGTATTGCGTGGCGGCGCTGTAGCCGACGAGGTCGCACCCGTTCGCGATCATGGCGATCACGAGCGCGCCCAGCACGGCCGCCTTCGGGTGGCCACGGCCGCCGAAGAGGCTGACGCCGCCGATCACGGCGGCGGAGATGGCGTCGAGCAGGATCGTGCCGCCGCCGGCGTCGAGGTCGACCGAGCGCAGACGGGCCGCGAAGACGACGCCGCCCAGGGCTGCCATGCCGCCGGCGATCATGAACACGATCATCCGGATCCGCGTCACGTTGATCCCGGCCCGCCGCGCAGCTTCCGCGTTGCCGCCGACGGCGTAGACGTGGCGGCCGAACATCGTGCGGTTCGCGACGAACGTCCAGAGCGTGAGCAGGACGATGATCAGGACGCCGGCGAACGGCACGCCGCGCCTCGGATCGGTGTTGGACTTGTAGACCACGAGCATCGCCAGCACCGCGATCCCGATGATCCGTGCCGCGGCGAGCCCGAGGTTCCCGGTCGGGATCCCGTGGCGCTTCCGGCTGATGATGCCGCTGACGACCATTGCGGCGTACAGGACGCTCGCGAGAATCCCGACGACCCAGCCCCAGTGCGGCGGGAAGAAGTAGTTCGAGACGTTGTTGACCGTGTTGTTCTGGATCACGATCACGCCCTGGGGCAGCGAGGTGATGATCACCCCCTGCCACGCGAGGTTGCCGGCCAGCGTGACGACGAACGACGGGACGCCGAGAAACGACGACGAACGAGCCCTGGAACGCGCCGATCGCGACCCCGACCGCGATCGCGCATCAGGATCGCCACCGAGCCCCGGAACTGGTGGTTGCTGCCGGGAAGCTGCATCTCGGCGACGGTGACGCCGGCGAGGCCGCTCACGTAGCCGACCGACAGGTCGATCTCGCCGAGCAGGAGCACGAACACGACCCGAAGGCGATCGTCGTCGACCCCAGCCATCTGGACGATCATGTTGTTGAAGTTCGTGGCGCCGACGAAGTTCGAGTTCTTGGTGTAGAAGAAGACCCTGATCAGCGCGATCGCGAGGATGATCGGAGCGCTCCCGATCTCGCCCGAGCGGATGTCCTGCCAGCGCTGCGACGACGCAGAGCCGAGCATGCTCAGCGTCGCGAAGTGGCTCGGCCGCCGGAGGGGTTTCGGTTTCCGGCGTCGTCACGAGGCGGCCGGCACCTGGATGCCGGAGATCCCCGGCGCCTTCGTCGGCTCGCCCGCGGTGATCGCATGAACGATCTCCTCCTCGGTCGTCTTGTCACGCTCGTAGACGCCGACGTTGCGACCGAGACGCAGCACCGTGATACGGGTCGAGACCTCAAAGACGTTGCTCAGATTGTGCGAGATGATCACCACGGCGAGCCCCTGCTCGGCGAGTCGCTTGACGAGAGCTAGCACCTGCGCGGTCTGGGCGACGCCGAGCGCCGCCGTCGGCTCGTCGAGGATCACGACCCGCGAGTTCCACATCACCGCACGGGCAACGGCGACGGACTGACGCTGGCCGCCGGAGAGGGTGGCGACGCGCTGACGAACGGAGCCGATCGTCGTGACGCGCAGGCCCTCCATCGTCTCCTCGGTCTTGCGCTGCATCTGCGGCTCCTGGAGCCGCTCCAGACGGTCGCACAGCTCACGGCCCAGGTACATGTTTGGCCACGACGTCGAGGTTGTCGCAGAGCGCGAGGTCCTGGTAGACGACCTCGATCCCGAGCTTCGCCGCATCCTTCGGGCCGTGGATGTGCACGAGCTTGCCCTCGAAGTAGACGTCGCCCGGCGTCCTGCGGGTGGATCCCGGCGATGCACTTGATCAGCGTCGACTTCCCCGCGCCGTTGTCGCCGACGAGCGCCATCACCTCGCCGTTGCGCACTTCGAAGTCGACGTCGGTGAGCGCGCGAACGGAGCCGAACGACTTGCTCAGGCCACGGGTCTCGAGGGTCGGCGTGTCTGTCATGGGGAGTTCTTACCACGGTGGGAGCGCCTGCGCAGGCGCTCCCACCGTAGCGAGGGACGTTCAGCGTCTAGCAGAACACCTTGTATGCCCCGACACAGACCTCACTCTTCTTCAGGAAGCCTGAAGTGAAGAGGACCTGGTAGTTGGCCTTCGTGACCCACATCGGGGTCTCGAGGACCGACGGGACATTGCGGACGCCGTTGTTCGTGGTGCCGTTCGTCTTGACCGGCGTGCCCTTGATCAGGTCGATCGCAACCTGAGCGGCTGCGGCGGCCTCAACGGGAACCGGCTTGTACACCGTTCCGCTCTGCCAGCCGGAGAGGATGTACTGGAGCCCGCCCGGCGTCGCGTCCTGGCCGGTCAGCGGGATCGGAGGCAACTTGGCGCTCTGGAGCGCCGAGACCACCGAGCTGGCGAGCCCGTCGTTCGCGGCGAGCACCGCGTTGATCTTGTTACCCGTCTTCGCGAGCATGCCCTGGAAGTCGGTCAGGGCGACCTGGTTGTCCCAGTTCGTGACCGACTGGTTCGGGCCCTTGATGAGCGTCCCGTTCTTGTAGAGCGGGTTCGAGCACCGAGTTGTAGCCCTGCGCGAAGAGCTTCGCGTTGTTGTCGGTCGGGGCGCCGTTCAACTCGGCGACGACCGGATGATGCGAGTAGATCCCCTTCGCCTTGAGAGCGGCGACGAGGCCCTGCCCCTGAAGGACGCCGACCCGCACGTTGTTGAACGAGACGTAGTACGACGCCGAGCCGTTCAGCACGAGCCGGTCGTAGTCGATCGTCTTCACGCCGGCCTTCGCGGCGTTCGCCTCGATGGTCGCGCCGGTGCCCGAGTCGAGTGCGTCGACGAGGATCACCTTTGCGCCGTTGGTCAGGCACTGCTCACCCTGTGAGACCTGGGTGGTGGGGCTTCCCTGCGCGTTCAGCACGCTGTACGTGAGGCCTGCGGCCTTGAACGCCTTGCTCAGATCAGGCGCGTCGAACAGCACGTAGCGGACCGAGGTCTTCGTGTCCGGAAGCAGTGCACACACCTGAATGCTGGCCTTCTGGGTCCGAACGCTGGCGCTCGCGCTCGAAACCGCGAACACAGCGAGTGACCCCACGACGGCGATTCCCGCCAGTGATGTCAGTGATATGCGGAACAACCTATTCACTTCTTCCTCCTTGATTGACCTCATTGACTTTCATGGTGAAGCCGCCACCCCGGGTTGCGATCTGGCCAGAAGCCACGCCGACCGAAGTCGACACGAAGCTCGCGCATACTCGCCGGCCGCTTCCTGCCGACCAGGCCACCGCGACCGTCATCTGCGAACCTTCCGCACCGCCATGTCCGGGACGCTAGTGGTCCGTTAGGGAACGAACATCGTGGTCAGCCCGCAGCGCATTGCGGACTTTTACGCAGTGTCAGTCGTTCCCGGCGTCGGCGTGCGGCTGCGGGTTGACCGGCGTGAACGTGACCGTCAGCCGGCCGATCCGCTGGCCCTCGACGGAGTCGACGCGGAAGACGATGCCGTCGTGGCGTACCTCGTCGCCGGGCTCGGCAGTGCGGCCGAGAGCGCCGAAGACGAACCCCGCGACGCTGTTGAAGTCCTCGCCCGGGAGCTCGACGCCGAACTGCTCGTTGAAGTCGTCGATCGTAAAGGTGCCGTCGATCCGGACAGTGTCGTCGTCGACGCGCTCGACGGTCTCCTCGGGCACGTCGAACTCGTCCTCGATCTCGCCGACGATCTCCTCGAGCAGGTCCTCGAGCGTGACGATGCCCGCGACCGTCCCGTACTCGTCGAGCACGATCGCCAGGTGCCCGCGGGTGAGCCGGAACTCCGTCAGGAGGTCAGCGAGATCCTTCGTCTCGGGAACCATCGTCGCGGGCCTGATGATCTCGGCGATGTCGACGGCTGCGATCCCACCGCGCTCGTGCATCGCCTCGATCAGATCGCGGACGTGGAGCACGCCGACGATGTCGTCGAGCGTGCCCCGGTAGACCGGGTAGCGCGTGTAGGGCGAGTCGAGGACGGCTTGCAGGCACTGCTCCGGCGGCAGGTCGACCGAGAGCGCGACGACGTCCGGGCGCGGGACCATCACGTTCGAGACATCCTTGTTCGCGAAGTCGAAGACCTTCGAGAGCATCTCTTGCTCGTCGAGCTCGATCTCGCCCTGCTCGGCCGAGCTGGTCAGCAGCATCCGCAGCTCGGCCTCCGAATGGGCCTCGTGCTCGGCGCCGGGCTGCTGCAGGCCGAGCGCCCCGAGCACGACCTCCGTCGAGCGGCGCAGCAGCCAGATCAGCGGCTTGAAGAGGATGAAGAACCAGCTCACCGACGTCGAGAGCGCGAGTGCCGTTCGTTCTGGGCGGCTGAGCGCGATCCCCTTCGGTACGAGCTCGCCGATCACGACGTGCAGGTACGTGATGATCAGCAGCGCAAAGACGACGGCCAGAACCGTCGCCATCAGCGGCTCGAACTCGTGGGCGAGCACGGGCTCGCCGAGCGCGCCGATCGCCAGTGAGGTGATCGTGACGCCCAGCTGCATCGCCGAGATGAACTGGGGCGGGTCGCTCGTGATCCGGCGCACTCGTCGTGCTCGCCGGTTCCCCTGTTGCTCGAGCTCGACGATCCGCGTGCGCCGGGACGTGACGAGCCCGTACTCGGCCGCCACGAAGAACGCATTCAAGAGGATCAGGCCCGCGAGGGCGAGCAATTCGACGAAGAAGGTCATTTGCCTGCGCCGCTCTCCAGCGCGCGTGGACTCGGCGGCACGTCGTCGTTCAAGCGGATCGCAGCGAATCGTAGCCGAGCAGCCGGTCGAACACGAATACGAACGTCTGTTCTATGCTTCCCGGGTGAAGACCGAGTACCGAGAGGAGCCGTGCAAGGTCGCCCTCAACCGGGTCGAGGGCATGGCCTTTCCCTGGTCACTGAACCCGTACATGGGCTGCGCCCACCGCTGCACGTTCTGTTACGTCCGCGCGTTCGAGCGCCGGGCCGACCGTCCCTCGGACGCGCGGTACGGCACCTCGATCCGGGTCAAGGTGAACATCGCCGAGGTCTTGCGGCACGAGCTCTCGCGCCGCTCGTGGACGCGCGAGCCGATCGCGATCGGGGCAGCGACCGATCCCTACCAGCCGGCTGAGGGCCGCTACCGGCTCACGCGCGCCTGCCTGGAGGTGCTCGCCGCCGCGGCCACCCCGTTCTCGATCATCACGCGCGGGCCGCTGATCGTCCGGGACGTGGACGTGCTCGTCCGCGCGGCGAAGCGCACGAACGTCTCGGTGCTGTTCTCGGTGCCAACACTCGATCGGGATGTGTGGCGGCGAACGGAGCCCTCGACGGCTCCCCCACTCCAGCGGCTGCGCGCGCTCTCGGTGCTCGTCGAGGCCGGGGTCCGCGCGTCGGTCGGCATGGCGCCGATCCTGCCGGGGATCTCGGACGCCCCGGAGCAGCTCGCGGCGGTCGTACGCGCGGCTCGGGCGGCGGGCGCGTGCGGGATCTGGGCGAGCCCGCTCCACCTCAAGCCCGGTACCCGCGAGCACTTCCTCGCCTGCCTGGCTCGCGACTGGCCCGATCTCCTGCCGCAGTACGAGACGCTCTACGGCGACCGCGCCTACCTCCGAAACGCGGCGGCGGCACCCGTCCGCGTTCAGGTCCGTGAGCTCGCGCGCAGCCATGGGATCCGCGACCGGCGCCGGCTCAGGCTCGAGCCGCCTCCAGAGCCCGAGCAGCTCTCGCTCCTGACCGCGTCTCTGGCCCGTGCCGGCCGGGCATAGAATCGGGCGATGCAAGATGAGATCGCGGTCCTGATCGTGGACGATCACGAAGTCGTCCGCGAGGGCCTCCGGCTCGCGCTCTCGCGGGCGCCGAACATCCGTGTCGTCGGCGAAGCCTCGGACGGCGCAGCGGCCGTCGAGCTCGCTGTCCGCCGCAACCCGGATGTCGTCGTCATGGACATCCGCATGCCCGGCCTGGACGGCATCGACGCAACGCGCCTGCTGGCCGAACGAGCTCCCGAAGCCAAGGTCTTGCTCTTCACGGCCCACTCCGATCGCTCCCTGCTCGCCCGCGGGTTCGACGCCGGCGCGAAGGGCTACATCCTCAAGGAGGCGACGCACCAGACCATCGTGCGCGCGATCGAGAAGGTCGCCGGCGGCGAGGGCTACGTCGACCCGGCGCTCGTGCCCGCGTTCCTCGCCGCGCGGGACCACAGCGAGATCCTCACGGCTCGCGAGCGCGAGATCCTGCAGCTGCTGGCCGACGGGCTCGCGAACGGCGACGTCGCGGAGAAGCTCTTCATCTCCCAGGAGACGGTGAAGAGCCACGTGCGCCACATCCTCACGAAGCTGGAGGCCGACACGCGCACGCATGCGGTGGCGATCGCCCTCCGCCAGTCGATCATCGACTAGTGATCGCGCTCAGGCGAGCGGAGCGTTCTGGACGTTGTGCTCGGTCGCGTACTCCTCGACGAGCTGGTCCACGAGCTCCATGCCTTCGTTGAACGCGGCGTTGATCCGCACGAACGGCTGCCATTTCTCGGGCAGCGCGTCCTCCGGGAAGATCGCCTCGACCGGGCATTCCGGCTCGCAGGCGCCGCAGTCGATGCACTCCTCGACGTCGATCACGAGCATCCGCTCGCCGATATGGATGCAGTCGACGGGACAGACGTCGATGCAGGACTTGTCCTTGATGTCGATGCAGGGCTCACCGATGATGTACGTCATTCCGAATTACTCTACCGGCGCCAGAAGACCATCGATCACTTCCCTCGCCCCTTCGAACAGAGCCGATTTTGCGAGCACGCGGTCGAAGCCGGCGGCGTGCGCACGGCGCAATCCGGCGGTGTCCGTGTGATTCGCAAACCCGAGCAGCGGCACGTCGGGATACGTGTCGGCGACGTCGTCGGGGTCGATGCGAGCAATGTCTGCGATCACCAGATCCGGCGGCTCGATCCCGTCGGTCGTCTCGAACCGATGCTCTGGAAGGAGCGCCTCGAGCTTCCCGCGGAGGAAAACCTCGACCCCGCACAACAGGATCGTCGCCATGCCTGGGCACGACGATAGCACTGTGGAGGCGGAGTACGAGCGCGGGCTCGAGCTTTCGGGCCGCGGTGAGTATTTCGCCGCGCACGAAGCCTTCGAAACGGCCTGGCGCGCCGCCCTCCCGGCCGACCGCGACTTCTTCCAGGGCCTCGTCCACGCGGTCGTCTTTGCCTACCAGGCCGGGCGCGGGAAACCGATCGGCGCAGAGCGCCAGCGCGAGAAGGCGCTGCGCCGGCTCGGGCCCTATGCGCCCAGCTACCGGGGCCTCGATGTCGCGCGGGCGCTCGCCGCGCTAGACCGAGCCGAGACCGACCTTCGCGAAGAGCTGGTCGAGTGCGATCCGCAGCCACCAGTCGCGATGGAAGAAGAGCAGCAGCCCGAGGGCGACCAGCGTGGCGCCTGACGCCATCTGAATCAGCTCGTAGCGCTTCCGCACCCAGCGGAACGCACGCATCGCGTGCGCGAACGCGACTCCGGCGAGGACGAAGGCGGCGCCGAGCCCAAGCGAGTAGGCGAGCAGCAGGACGACCGCGCGCGTGATGTCTCCGCTGGAGCTTGCGAGCACGAGGATCGACGCCAGCACGGTGCCGATGCACGGCGCCGCACAGACCGCGAACGCGCCCCCGAGCAGCACCGACGAGCCGCCCTTGCGCACCCGCTGCACAAGCCCCGGCGCAAGCGCTCGCTCCGGCCAGGGCAGGAGGCCGATGAAGGCGAAGCCGATCACGACCAGCGCGAAGCCGGCGATCTGGGTCTGTGTCTCCTGCGTGACGACGCTGGCGATCGCCGCCGCCCCGGCGCCGAGCACGACGAAGACGATCGTGAAGCCGAGGATGAACGGCGCGCTCGCGACCACGATCCTCCTCCCCGCACCGCGCTCGCCGAACCGGTCGACCTCGATCGCGGAGACCGCCGAGAGGTAGCCGGGTACCAGTGGCAGCACGCAGGGCGTCACGACCGAGACGAGGCCCGCCAGGAACGCGATCGGGAACTTCTCAAGCACGGGGCCGATTACGCATCGAAGGCGGCGAGCTCGTCGTCGATTCGGCGTTCGAGCTCCGGGTCGAGCCCGGAGGCGGGAGGCGGCGACGGGTCGTTCGGGTCGCGGTTGTGCGACCAGTACCAGGCGCCGGCCGCCAGGCCTACCGCGCCGAGGCCGATCCCCGCGAACGGCAGCACCCAGGCAAGCAGGTCGAAGCCGTGGGTGCGCGGCACGCCGAGGACCTGCGGCCCGAGCTGGGCGACGAGCGCGTTCTCGATCTGGCTCGTGGTCTCACCGGCGGCGATGCCGCGGCTGATCTCGAGCTTCATCTGCTGCGCGATCGGCGAGTTCGACTCGTCCAACGGCTCGTGGCAGGTCGGGCAGACGAGCGCCGCCTCGAGCGCGGACTGCGTCGGGTGGTCGCTGCTCGACCCGCAGGCTGTGACCGCCGTCAGCAGCGCGAGCGCGATCAGCGACGCCGCGAGGGTCTTCACGTTGCGAGGGCATGCCGGATGCCCTCGTCGAGCGTCTTGGTCGTCACGGCCGAGATGACGTGCGGTGGCACGATCCTGCCGCGGCGATCGATGAAGAACGTCTCCGGGGTTCCGGAGACGCCGTACTTGCCGGCCAGGGAGCCCCCGTCGGCGATCACCGGATAGGTGATGTCGTAGCGCTTCATGAACTTGCGCGCGGGGCCGCGGAGATCCTGCTCGTCGACGCCCAGGAAGACGACGTCCTTGCCGGCCCATCGCTTCGCGCCCGCGACGAGCCGGCGCGCCTCGGCGTTGCACGGCCCACACCACGAAGCCCAGAAATTGAGGACGACGACCTTGCCGCGCAGCGATGCCAGCGACAGCTTGCCCGTCGTATCGACCCGAGGCTGGTCGAAGCCGGGCGCAGCGACGATCTCGCCGCGATTCACATCGGCTGCGACCTTGCTCCCGTTCGAGTGAGCGAGGTCCCAGACGAGCAGGGCCAGCAGGGCGCCGACGACCGTCACCGCGAGCAGCTGTGGCAGGCGACGGACGAAGCTCATCCGATGTCGCTCGTCTCGACGCCGGCGCTGCGGACGCCTGCCGCCGGCCGGGATGCGTCGGCGACGGGGCCCGCGTTCGCTCCCGAGCTGTGACCCGGCTGCGCCGCGGCGCTACCGGAGCAAGCCCCGTCAACCACGAAGCCACGCGCGAACAGCGCCACAAGACATCCCCGCTTCAAGGCAGACCCAGTGTAGCCAGGGCCTGTCGGATCATCCCGGGGTCATCCGAGACGATCGCGTCGGCGCCGTCCGCAGCCAGCCGCTCGACGAGCTCCGGCTCGTTCACCGTCCAGACGAGGACGGGCGCCCCGAGCGCATGCGCGGTCGCGATCGTGGCCCGTGAGGCAAGGGCGTGGTGGAGCGAGAGCACATTGGCGCGGGCCATTCGCAGGAGCGGCGGCACGCGCAGCGGCAGCACCGTGCGCAGCGCACCGGCGCCGGCGCGGGTCAGCGCTCGCGGCCACGGAAACCCCGAGATCCCGTGCCGGTCGTGGGGATACGTGATCGCGCGCGCGAGCTCGGGCGCGAGCACGGCGATCCGGCGCAGCGATCTCGACCAGACGGCCGAGACGACCACCGGGCCCGTGAAGTCGTGCCTGCGGATCGCGGCCACGATCTCGGCTTCGATCCCGGCTTCCTTGAGGTCGATGTGGGCGCCAACGCCGTGTGCTGCCAGGAACGTGAGCGCGTCGTCGAGCGAGATCGGCTCGGTAGGAACTTCGTGCGCCGAGTGCCCGAGCACGAGACCTGCGCCGACATCGAACTCGACGAGCTCGGCTCCGGCAGCGACTGCCGCCGAAAGCGACGCCAGCGTGTTCTCAGGCGCGAGCGCCGCCGCGCCGCGATGGCCGATCACGAGCGGCCGACCGCCGTCGCGCCGAAGGTTCACGGGATCGTCACCTCGACTGAGCACCCACGCGCCACGAGCCAAGTATCCCGGAGACCGGCCTCGATCCGGGTCCGGTGGCACGACGCTTGTAACACTGTGTTACAAGCGTCGGCTCGCGGCTCGAAGCTCGCGGGCGCCGAAGTCACGTCAACATCTAGACTTCCTGCAAATGGCAGCCAGCCGTCTACCTTCGCTCGACGAAGACGCTCCTTCGCTCGACCCGTCGGCGATCGATCGGGCCTACCGGCGCGAGCGAGCACGCCGGCGTTTGCGCAGCGATCGGCGCACCGAGGCGCGGAGCTCGAACGCACGCTTCTGGGTCGTGCTCGCCGTCCTCATGTTCCTGACGGTCTGCATCGCGCTCTTCGCGTGGCACCAGGTACAGACGACCTTCGGCGTCTAGCCGCCCCAAGATCCATACTGCACCCGTGGACCCTGTCGACTTCTTCCAGGATCAGCCGGTTGGGCCGGAGCCGCGGCGCTCCGGTTCCGGTGGCATCTGGGCTGCGGGTGACCGGCTCATCTGGCTCGGAGCGTTGATCCTCTCGCTCTCGACCCTCATGGATTGGTACGCGGGCTCGGGCGTCGGCGTCAAGCTGGCCGTGATCGGCTGGCACACCGGCATCCTCGGCAAGCTCGTGTTCTTCATCGGGCTCGCGGTGCTCGCGATCGTCGCCTTGCGCGAAGCCGGGATCGAGCTGCCACCGTCGACCCCGGAGAGCCTCATCATCCTCGCCCTCGGGGCAGTCGCGACGGTGTTCGTCCTGATCCGCGCGATCTCGATCCCCGATTCCGTGCTGCCGGCCGACGCACGCGGGATCGGGCTCTGGATCAGCCTGGTCGCGGCACTCGCCGTGATCGCGGGCGGTTTGCTCCGAGCCGCCGAAGAGCTCTAAGAACCGCGACGCCGATCGCGACGCCGAGAGCCGCGCCGGCGAGCACGTCGAGCGGGTAGTGGACGCCGTTGTAGACGCGCGACCACGCAATCAGCGTCGCGAGCACGAAGAGCGCGAGCCGCCAGCGCGGTGCCGCGGCACCGATCGCCGTGGCGCACGCGAAGCTCGCCGCCGCGTGACCCGACGGGAACGAATGGCTGTGTGGGATCGCGATCAGAGGATCGAGCCGGGGCCGGGCGCGCGGGATCAGCCATTGCAGCGTCTCGGTCGAAAGCTGCGCCGCCAGGTCCGCGCAGAGCGCCCAGATCAGGATCTCCGAGCGCTGCTGCCGCAGAGCCACGAGCGCCGCGATCGCCAGCCAGACGGCACCGCCGGTCCCGATCCACGACAGCCACTCGGCCAACCAGTCGAGCGCGCCGATCCGGTGGGTGACGACCCACCGCTCGAGATGCCGGTCGAGCCCTATGCGATCGGAACGAGCTGCTTCGCGCGGTCGACGAGCTGCGCCGGATCGAACGGCTTGCCGAGGAAGCCCTGCGCGCCACGCTCGGCTGCGTCGGAGACGGACTGCGCGTCGACCGTGCCGCTGAACATGATCACCGGGATCGCCCCGTACTGCTCGTGGAGCCGCTGGAGCGTCTGCCAGCCGTCGCTGCCGGGCATGACGACGTCGAGCAGGATCAGCTCGGGCGTCTGGCCCTCGATCGCGGCGAGCGCGGCCTCGGCGCCCTCGGCCTCGCGTACCGAGTAGCCCTCCATCTCGAGGTTGACGCGGAGCAGCTCGCGGAGCCGCGGATCGTCGTCGACGACGAGCACGAGCGGGCCTGCGTCACGGCGGCCGGGACCGGAGCGGTCGATGAACGCCTCGAGGTCGCCACGGCGATAGCGGCGATGTCCGCCCGGCGTGTAGAACGCCGGCACGCGGCCCTGATCGGACCATTTGCGAATCGTCGACTGGGCGACGCCGAGGAACGCCGCAGCCTGACCGAGCGTCAGCCAGTCCGCCTCGCCGGCCGGAGCACGGCGGTTTCCTCCTGCTTGATGGTCGACCATGTCGTATGAACCTACCGAAAACTCACACTGTCCGTGCTGGTTACGGCTTAGACGTCGTCACCGTCACGGTTGTAGCGGGTGCAGGCAGGAGCGGCAACGGGTTCAGAGTTCGCACGATCGTCTGTGTCCCGCCCGGTTTCGGGTTGTCGCGCAACGCCTCGCCGAGCCCCACGCCCGCGGCGAAGACCACACCGGCGACGCACAGCAGGAGCAGAACCCCCCACCAGCGCCGGCGGCGAGGGTGCGGCGATGTCGGCGCGGCTGTCATGGCGCGTAGTCCGAGGCGCCGCGCGCGTAGACGTGGAACGCGGCGTCGGCGACGGTCGACGCCTGGGTCGGAGGCGAGGCGTCAGGCTCGGCCTCGTCGAGCACGAGTCGCGCCCAGTCGTCGGCGCCTGCATAGGTGTCGGCCAGCTCGGCGAGCGTGAAGGTCTGACCGATCCGCCGGCGGAGCTCTGCGACGACGAGCTCGACTTGCAGGTGGAGCCGAGCGTAGAGCGCCGGCTCGGCGCGCGTCCGCTCGATCCGACGGCTGCCGTCGCGCCACTGCTGGCGTGCAAGCTCGAGGTCCACGCCGGGCCGGTGCTCGCTCACAGCGAGCAGCAGCGCTCCTGCGGCCAGAGAGGCGCTGCGTCGGCCAGGATCCGGTCGCCGAGCTCGTACCCGGGCCGTGCGAGTGCGAACGCGGCGTGGGCATGAAGACACTTCAAGCTCCCGGTCCGGCTGGCTCCGCCGATCCCGACCGGAAGCTCGGGCCGGAGCTCGCGCTGCTCGGCATGCGCGGCGGCGAGGCTCTGCGCGAGCACCGGATCCTGCAGCGCCGCCCTCGTCCAACGCTCGACTCCGCCAGCTGCCTCCACGCGGGAGACTTGCGCGACGAGGTACGGGCAGGTGACGTAGAACTGCGTCGGGAACGGAGCTCCGGAGTCGTCGAATGCAGCCTGCTCGGTGACCGCCGGCGCCCCGAACGGGCAGCGAACGCTCACACGGAGGAACGCGCGCGGAGCACGCCCGAGCTGCCGCTCGACGATCGCACGGTCATTCATCCACCCGAGGCTAGTGCATTGAGCCGTACTTCCGACCCCACCCCGATTACCGGCCGGCGGGCTGGCGGTGCGCGTGACGCCACGCAGCGATCCCGCGCACGATGAAGAGGCGCTCGTTCGGCTTGACGAGCCCGAGCCGGCGCGCCTCACGGACGAGCGTGTCGCCGTCTGCAATCGAGGCGATCCTCTGCTCGAGCTGAACCTTCTGGGCCTGGAGCGTCGCGACCTGCGCCTGGCGGCGTTGCAGCTCTGCCTTCGTGTGCATGTAGGTATGCAGCGGCTTCCAGTAGAGGATCGCGATCAACACAAGCCCGCCAAGGGCGAGCAGCCGGGTGGGCCGGAGCATGTGCGCGGACTTCGCGCTCCTCCGCGACGCTCCTGCCTTCTCGCTACGCGTTGTCGACCTTGATCACGTTCGTCGAGCCGGGCATGTTGACCGCGGTACCGGCCATCAAGACCACCAGATCGCCGCGCTCGAGGATGCCCGCGAGCCGCGCAGCTTCGAGCGCCCTCACCCACAGGTCTTCGACGTTCGCCGACTCGGGGAAGAGGAGCGGCGTAACGCCCCATTCCAGAGCCATCTGCTGGACAGCCGCCTGATGATGCGAGAGCCCGATGATCGGCCACGGCGGACGCAGCCTCGCAACGGCCGACGCGGTACGACCGGTGTAGCTCGGGACGAGCACCGCCTTGGCTCCGAGCATCTCCGCCAGGTCGCAAGCGGCGTTCGACATCGCGAGCCTGACTGCGGTGCGGTCGCCCGGCAGCTGGTGGCGATAGGTCATCGACGGCTCGACGGCGCGCGCGATCTGATCCATCGTCTGCACCGCCTCGACCGGATACGCCCCGACCGCGGTCTCCGCGGAGAGCATCACGGCCGAGGTGCCGTCGAGGATCGCGTTCGCGACGTCGCTCGCCTCGGCGCGCGTCGGCTCGGCGTGCTCGATCATCGACTCGAGCATCTGCGTTGCCGTGATCACCGGCTTGCCTCTCTCGAGGCAGCGCAGGATGATCCGCTTCTGCATCAGCGGCACGGTCGCGGCTCCGACCTCGACGCCCAGATCGCCGCGCGCGACCATCAGGGCGTCCGCCTCCGCGAGCACGTCGTCGAGCGCATCGACTGCCTCGGGCTTCTCGATCTTGGCGATCACGCTGCGCCGAGGAGCCGTGGCGCGCGATCACCTCTTTCAGCTCGCGAACGTCGGCGGCGGTGCGGACGAACGAGAGGGCGACGAAGTCGACGCCGAGCCCGAGCGCGAAGACGAGATCCTCGTGATCCTTCTCGTCAGCGACGGGACGGGGATCGCCACGCCGGGCAGATTGACGCCCTTGTGCGAGCTGATCTCGCCGCCGACGATGACCAGGCACTGGGCGCGGCCCGCGTGGACGTCCTGGACTGCGAGACGCACGCGGCCGTCGTTGATCAGCACGTCGTTGCCCGGCCGAAGCACCTCGCTGATCACCGACGGAGCGACGGGCAGGTCGCCGTCGCGCGCGACGCCCTCGCCGACGAGGATGACCTCCTCCCCCGCGACCAGCAGCCGCGGCTTCGGCAGCACGCCGAGGCGCAGCTTCGGCCCCTGGAGGTCGGCGATCAGCGCGAGGGGCCGGCCGAGCTCGCCCTGTACCTGGCGGACGAGGCGCGCGCTCGAGCCGTGATCGTCGTAGGAGCCGTGCGAGAAGTTGAGGCGCGCGGCGTCCATGCCGGCCTCGACGAGCGCCCGTACCTGCTCGTGGGAAGACGGACGCGGGCCCGATCGTCGCGACGATCTTCGTTCGGCGATCGCTCATGCGGCTACCCTAGACGAGCGCGCAAATGCGGCCCAGCCTGGGTAGATCGCACGGTCACCCAGCTCCTCTTCGATGCGCAGGAGTTGGTTGTACTTGGCGACGCGCTCCGATCTGCGCAGGCGCGCCGGTCTTGATCTGGCCGGCATTCGTGGCCACCGCGAGGTCGGCGATCGTCGCGTCCTCGGTCTCGCCGGAGCGGTGCGAGATGACCGCGGTGTAGCCGGCGGCCTGCGCCATGCGGATCGCTTCGAGCGTCTCGGACAGCGTCCCGATCTGGTTCACCTTGATCAGGATCGAGTTGCCGACCCCCGCCTCGATCCCGCGGGCCAGCCGTTCGGGGTTGGTCACGAAGAGATCGTCACCGACGAGCTGCACCCGGTCGCCGAGCTCTGCCGTCAGGGTCGCCCAGGCCCCCCAGTCGTCCTCGGCGAGCCCGTCCTCGAGCGAGACGATCGGGTAGCGATCGAGCCAGTCGGCGAAGAAAGCCGGCATCTCGGCGGACGGAAGCTCGCGGCCCTCGAAGCGATAGACGCCGTCGCGGAAGACCTCGCTCGCGGCGGGGTCGAGCGCGATCGCAACCCGGTCACGATGCCCGGCCCGCTCGGCAGCCTCCAGGATCGCCTCGATCGCGGCCTCGCTCGACGCCAGATCGGGTGCGAACCCTCCTTCGTCGCCGACGGCGGTTGCGAGGCCGCGGTCGTGGAGCACCGACTTCAGCGCGTGGTAGACCTCGGAGCCGATCCGCAGCGCGTCGGCAAACGACTCCGCGCCCGCAGGGACGAGCATGAACTCCTGGAGGTCGATCGAGTTCTGGGCGTGGACGCCGCCGTTGATCACGTTCAGCATCGGCACCGGCAGCGTCACCGCGCCGTCTCCGCCGAGCGAGCGGTAGAGCGAGATCCCGTCCTGCGCCGCACACGCCTTCGCCACGGCAAGGGAGACACCGAGAATCGCGTTCGCGCCGAGCCGGCCCTTGTTCGGCGTGCCGTCCGCCTCGATCAGCAGGCGATCGAGACCTTGCTGGTCGCGTGCATCTGCTCCGTGCACCGCCACGGCGAGCGCGCCGTTCACGTTCGCCACCGCCTGCGTGACGCCCTTGCCGCCCCAGTCGGAGCCGCCGTCCCGCAGCTCGACGGCCTCGTGCGCTCCGGTCGAGGCGCCGGAGGGAACCGCCGCGCGCCCGACCGCGCCCGACTCGAGCGTGACGTCGACCTCCACGGTCGGGTTGCCACGCGAATCGACGACCTGGCGGCCATGAACTGCAGCGATCCGACTCATGTCTACTCTTTCGCCCTGTCGAAGTAGCGGTCCTGCTCAGCAAGAGGAAGGACCGACCACATCTTGCCTTCTGCATCAGCCAGCCGCTCCGCCGCCTCGACGCGCGTGCGAAAGCGCTCGGCCGCAGCGCGCAGCTCGAGCTCGGGATCGACGTTCAGGCGCCGGGCGACGTTCACGCAGGCAAAGAGCACGTCTCCGAGCTCCTCGGCCACACGCAGCTCGGGCTCGACCTCGGGCGGCGGATCGTCACGCAGCTCGCCCCGAAGCTCTGCGAGCTCCTCGTCGAGGTCGGCAAGCGCCCCCGCGACATCCGGGTAGTCGAACCCCGCCGCGGCAGCCCGCCGCTGGACCTTGCGCGCCAGGAGCAGGGACGGGAGCGTCTCGGGGACGTCGTGGAAGATGCCCTCGCGCCCTTCCTGCTCCCGCTTCAGGCGCTCCCAGTTCTCACGTACCCGTCCGGCGCTCTCGGCCTCGACATCGCCGAAGACGTGCGGATGACGGGCGACCAGCTTCGCATGGATCCCCCGCGCCACCTGCTCGAGATCGCCCTGCCCGCGCTCCGACAGGAGCTGCGCGAGGAAGAACGACTGGAAGAGCAGGTCGCCGAGCTCGTCGAGCAGCTTCGCGTCGTCGCCGGAGAGCGCGGCGTCGGCGACCTCGTAGGCTTCCTCGACAGTGTGGGGAACGATCGTCCGCGTCGTCTGCTCGCGGTCCCACGGGCACTCCTGTCGAAGCCGCTCGGTGAGCTCCTGGAGCTCGACGAGCGCCTCGGCCAGGCTCACGGAGTCGTCGAGGTGGAGCTCGCCGTGTACTGCGAGCAAGGATCGGGGCTCGGAGTGAAGCCGGCCTGATACTCGATCTTCTTGCTCACGCAGTAGCTCTTCGTGATCTTGTTGATCCAGGCGGTCATGAGCGCGTTCTTCTTGTTCTGGACCAGGGTCTGCTGGATCTGCGGAGCGACGGTCTTCTCAGGTGTCGTCTGCTGCGGCGTGGCGGCAGCGGTCGGCTCGAGCACGAACCAGCCGTACTGCGCGGTGTTCACCTTCCCCACCTGGTTCGTCTTCAACGAGAAGAGGAGCTTGTCGAATGCCGGCACGGTCTGGCCCTTCGTGAAGCTCGCCTTGCCGCACTTCGTGCTCGACGTCGTGTCCAGCGAGTACTTGGCGGCAAGCGTGCACCAGGTCGATTCCGGCGCCCCGTTCAGTTGGGAGTAGAGCGACGCGGCGAGAGCGCTCTTGTTCTTGCCCACGAGGATGTAGCGGACAGCGCGTGAGGGCGCCTTCACGTACGTGGACTGGTGCTGGATGTAGTAGGCGAGCACCGCCGTGTCGGGCACGGTGACGTTCGCCGTCAGCTTGTTGAAGAGGTCCTGGTCCCGGAGCTGCGACCGGATCTGGTCGCGAACCTCCTTGTCGGTCAGGCCCTGCGCCTTCAGCTGCGCGAGATAGGTCTTCGTGTTGCCGCCGAAGTACTGCTTCTTGACCTCAACCAGCCTCGCGTCGATGTCCTTCGCGGTCACCTTGATCCCGAGCTTCGCGGCCTCGACGTCCTTCTCGGCGTCCTGGACGAGCAGATCGACGGCCTGCGTCTTGATCGTCTCGTACTGCGTGGTGCCCTGAGCGGGGAACTTCGACTTCGACGCCGTCATGTTGGCTTTCGCCTCGTTCATCAGCTCGGTGAACATCGACTGCTGCACATGCGTGCCGGCCACGAGCGCGACATCATCTGCGCTGAGCTTGGCCGTGCTTCCACCGCAGCCAGCGGCCAAGACCGCGACAAGAAGCACCGGAAGTAGAAGAAGAAAGTGTCCCCTCATAGAAAAACGCGCCGGATTCATGCCGCCTGACGCGCTCCGATCATAGCAGCGACCAGGCGCAGCGCCCCGGCGAGGTCGTCGCAACGGACGGCCACTTCACGCTTGGCGGAGGTGTAGACCGCCGTGTCGATCCGCGCCCGGAGCTCGCGCAGCTCGCCGGAGCCGAGCACGACGGCACCGACCGTGGCCCGGCCGCCACGGAAGACGAGGTAGTCGGCGCCGAGCTGCGACAGCTTCAGCTTCGCCTCCTGGATCGAGAAGAGGTTCGCCACGGGGCCCGGCAGCGGGCCGTAGCGGTCCTCCGTCGCAACCTGGAGCTCGTGCAGCTCGTCGTCGTCCTCGACGAGTGCGAGCCGGCGGTGGAGGTCGATCTTCAACGCCTCCGCGGCGATGTAGCTCGCGGGGACGAACGCGTCGACCCGCGCATCGACGCGGACCGGTCGGGCGGCGAGCCGGCGCTGCCCTGTGAGCTCGGCGATCATCTCGTGCAGCATCTCCACGTAGAGCTCGAAGCCGAGCGCGGCGACGTGCCCGGACTGCTCGGCGCCGAGCAGGTCCCCGGCGCCGCGAATCTCGAGGTCGCGCATCGCGATCGCGAAGCCTGCGCCGAGCTCGGTGTGGTCGGCAAGCGTCGAGAGGCGCGCCCGCGCCTCGGGGGTTAGCTCGGTCGCATCGGGGTAGAAGAGGTAGGCGTGCGCTGCAACGTCGCGGCGGCCGACCCGCCCACGGATCTGGTAGAGCTGGGCGAGCCCGAGCTGGTCGGCGCGCTCGACGATCAGCGTGTTCGCGCCGGGGATGTCGAGCCCCGACTCGATGATCGTGGTCGAGACGAGCACGTCGGCATCCCCGCGCAGGAACGCGAGCATCGTGTCCTCCAGCTCGCGCTCGCCCATCTGCCCGTGGGCGACGAGAAAGCGCAGCGACGGGCAGAGCTGCCGGAGCTTCTCGGCGGCCTCCTCGATCGTCTCGACGCGGTTGTAGAGATAGAAGGCCTGCCCGCCGCGGGCGACCTCTCGTTCGAGCGCCTGCTGGATCAGCTCGTCGTCGTACTCGCCCACGTAGGTTCGGATCGGGCGGCGCCCTTCCGGAGGCGTCTCGATCACCGAGATGTCGCGCAACCCGGCGAGCGACATGTGCAGCGTCCGCGGAATCGGCGTGGCGGAGAGCGCGAGCACGTCGACTTCGAGCCGCAGCTGCCGCAGGAGCTCCTTCTGGGCAACCCCGAAGCGCTGCTCCTCGTCGACCACGACGAGCCCGAGCTCCTTCGGGATCACGTCCCGCGACAGCACCCGGTGGGTGCCGATCAGCACCTCCACCTTCCCCTCGCCGAATTCGCGCAGGACGGTCTTCACCTCGGCCGGCTTGCGGAAGCGCGAGACCATCTCCACCCGGACCGGGAAGTCGCGGAACCGGTCGCGGAAGGTGTTCCAGTGCTGCTGGGCGAGGATGGTCGTCGGGCAGAGGATCAGCACCTGCTTGCCGGCCACCGCGACGGTGAACGCCGCGCGGAGCGCGACCTCCGTCTTCCCGAAGCCGACGTCACCGCAGACGAGCCGGTCCATCGGATGCGGCGCCTCGAGATCCTCCTTGACCGCCTCGATCGCGCGGCCCTGGTCCTCGGTCTCGCGAAACGGGAACTCGGCTTCGAGCCGCTCGATCCACTCGTGGTCGGTGTCGTAGGCGATCCCCGGCTGGGTCTGGCGCTGGGCGTAGAGGGCCAGCAACTCGCCGGCCATCTCGCGCAGGTGCTCGCGCGCGCGCGTCTTCAGGTTCTCCCACGCCTTGCCGCCGAGCTTGGAGAGCGTCGGCGCCTTCGCGTCGGCCCCGATGTACCGGGAGACCTTCCCGATCTGCTCGTGCGGGACGTAGACGCGGTCGTCGCCGCGGAAGCCGAGCAGGAGGTAGTCGCGCGTGACGCCGGCGACCTCCCGCGTCTCGAACCCGAGCAGCTGGGCGATCCCGTGGTCCTCGTGCACGACGTAGTCGCCGGTGCGCAGGTCGGAGAAGCTCTGCAGCGCTCTCCCGGCCGGCGCGGTCGCCCTCGGTGGCCGGCGGCGGAACACCTGTGTGTCGGGCAGGAGTGCGATCCCGAGGTCGCGCCAGACGAAGCCGCGCCTGGCCGGTGTGACCGCGAAGGTGAGACCGGCCGGGACAGCCCCGGGCGCGAGCATCCCGGCCTCGACCCGGCGCAGAAGCTGCCGGCGGCGCTCCGCCTCGCCCGCGTGGGAGAAGGCGACGATCACGTCGAGCCCCTGGCGCAGGAGCCCGCTCAGCTCGTTCTCGGCCTCGGAGAGGCCACGCGCCGTCAGCGCGGGCCGTTGCGCGTCGAACGAGAACCGCTGGCTCTGCGGAAGGGGCTCGAGCGCCGCCGCCCGGTCGAGCGGCAGCTCGTCGAGGCCTTCCTCGCGCCACACCTGACGCACCTCGTCCGGCTGCCAGACGAGGTCGGGCTGGCGGTCGAACGGCAGGACGAGATCGGCGGGGATCTCGGCCGCGGCGTCGTCGTCGGGCAATGTCACCTCGACGAGGTCGCGACTCCGCTCGGCGGCCGCGAAGATCGTCGCGGCGTCGATCTGGCGAAGGCCGCGCTGGGTGAACGGCGAGAACGCGCGAATCTGCTCGATCTCATCGCCGAAGAGCTCGATCCGCAACGGCTCGCGACCCGTCGTCGGGAACACGTCCACGAGCCCGCCGCGAACCGCGAACTGGCCACGCTCCTCCACCCGTTCGACGCGGTCGTACCCCGCGAGCGCGAGCGACTCGGCGAGGGTGTCGATTCCCGGCTCGTCACCGACCGAGACCGTGACCGGCCGCGGCCGTGCCTCGGGCGGCGCGATCCGCTCCGCAAGCGCGACCGCCGAGGTGCAGACGATGCCGCCGGCAGCCAGCACCTCGAGCGCGCGGGCCCGCTCGCCGACGAGATGCGGCGGCGGCTCGAGCCCCGAGTACCACCCGACTCCGCGCGATGGAAACAGCCCGACCCGCTCCTCGCCGATGAACCAGGCGACCGCTTCCGCAGCGTCACGCGCGTCCGCGTCCTCGGCCAGGAGCACGACGAGCCCGCGGTCGAGCTCCTCGTGCAGGGCCGCCAGGAGCAGCGGCAGCGCGGCCTCCGACACGCGAGCCGGCGCGGGCAGCGCCGCAGCGAACGCGGGCAGCCGCTCGTCGGCGCGCAGGCGCTCGACAAGCGGATAGAGAAGCGGACGGTCCATGACGAAGGGCCGGAACAGCCGTTCCGGGGCCGCCATCGTATCCGGGAGGGTCTGCTGACTAGCGCTTCGCCGAGACAAGCCAGCGCGCGAGCGGCGCCAGGCTCCTCGGCCGCGGCAGCGGCAGCTTGTGGGCGACCGTGATCGCCAGGCGCCGGGCGCCGTCGTACCGGCTGGCGTACCACGACTCACTCAGGCTCGAGACCATCACTCGGAGGCCGGTGTGCGGCGCGTGGATGAACCGCCCGTTGCCGATGTACAGCCCGACGTGGCCGACGCCGTCGAAGAAGACGAGGTCGCCGGGCTTGAGCGAGCTCCGCGAGACGCTCTTGCCGAGATCGAAGTCCGCGTAGGAGCTGTGGGGCAGCGTGACGCCGAAGTGGCTGTAGACGAACCTGACGAACCCGGAGCAGTCGAAGCCGCTGCTCGGCGTCGAGCCGCCGTAGCGGTACGGGATCCCGAGCAGATGCCGGGCGAAGCGGGTGATCCGCAAGCCGACCGCGGTCGAGCGAGACGCCGTCTTCGCGCCGCTGCGGCTGGCCGATGCTCGGCCGGGGCCGAAGGCAGCGACGTAGGCGAGCACGAGGACGAGCAGCACCAGTCGAATCTGTGAGGACACCGCAGCGTGGCTCCCTTCGGGGGGAAGCCGGTGGCGGAAAGCGCACCGGCTCTTGTCGCGGTTGTTGGGCGACGCGGCATGGAAACACCCCTGGCGGCACCTGTCACTACCCCTTACGGGGGTTTGTCTCTCACCCTTATGGGGTGGGACTTGTAGATCCTTTGGCCTGGGTCACGCCGCGGAATCGCGCAGTCTGAGCGGCCTCGCGGAGCACGAACGACCCGAAACTGTTAGCTGCCTGTTTGTAAGGTGTTCGCAGCCGTCGGGGCGCAAGTTCCCTAGTTGACCGTTCGCTGCGCGATCTCAAGCCCTTTCGTATCGAGCAGCTCGACGGCCTCGGCGGCTCGACCGACAAGCCCATCGGCGTCGTCGGCCGGCTCGAAATCCGAGAGGACGTAGTCGGCGAGCGAGCGGCGATCGCCACGGCCCGGACGGCCGACGCCCACCCGCAGGCGGAGAAAGTCGGGCGTGCCGAGCTGCGCCGCGACCGAGCGGAGCCCGTTGTGCCCGGCCAGCCCGCCCCCCCGGCGCACCTGGAGCCTGCCGGTCTCGAGGTCGCCCTCGTCGTGGACGATCAGGATCGCGTCAGGCTCGACCTTGAAGAATGCCGCCGCCGCCTGCACGGAACGACCCGATTCGTTCATGAACGTCTCGGGCTTCAGCAGCGCGACCCGGTGCCCGTCGATCTGCACCTCCGCAAGCCGGCCCGAGAACTTGGCTCGCCAGACACCGCCGTGTCGCCGTGCCAGCTCGTCCGCGACGAGCCAGCCGACGTTGTGGCGGTTCCGCGCGTACTCGCGGCCTGGGTTGCCCAGGCCGACGACCAGCAGGTCGAGCGACGAGGCGCGATCGCCCCGGCGCCATGGCAGATGCACCGTTACTCCTCGGCGGAAGTGGAGCCGTCGCCACCGTCTTCGGTGGCCTCGGCCTCGGCCGACTCTTCCGTCGCCTCGGCAACGGGCTCACCGGCCTCGGCTGCAGCCTCTTCAAGCCCTTCCTCGCGCGTCGGTGCGGTGACCGTCGCAAGCACAGTCTCCTCGAGATCGTCCAGCAGCGTGACGGTGGCCGGAACGATCAGCGCCGAGAGCCGCAGCGACTCGCCGATCTTCAGCTCCGAGACGTCGAGCTCGAGCTGCTGGGGAACCTCGAGCGGGAGCGACTCGATGTTGATCTCGTTCGTCGGCTGGTTGAGCACGCCACCCTCTTTGACGCCCACGGGCTCCCCCACGAGCGTGACGGTGACCGAGGTGTGAATCGGCTGGTCGAGCCGGACTTCCTGCAAGTCGATGTGAGTCAGCTTCCCGCGCACGGCGCTGAGCTGGAACTCCTTGAGGATCGCCGAATGGGAGCTGCCGCCGTCCACCGTCACGTCGAGGACGGCGTGCATCCCGGCAGGCGTGGTCAGCGCGGCGCGCAGGTCGCGCTCGGGGATCATCAGCGAGACCGGAGTCGAGTGCCCGTAGAGGACGCCCGGGATCAGGCCCTGCTTGAGCAGGCGGCGGGTCTCGGCCGAGCCGAGCTTCTTCCGCTCCTTGACCACGAGCTTGACGCGTTCTCCAGCCATCGGAGGGCGATTGTAGCCGCGTTACGGAGCGAACGTGACGGGCTCGCCGAGCAGCGTCGTCCGCGACGGCTGCGTCTCGGCGATCACGCGGCCGCGGCGGACGACGAAGCGGCGCGCCGGATGGAGCCGCATCACCTCGATCGCGCTCGGCGCGTCGAAGACCACACAGTCCGCCGGCTTTCCCTCCTCGAGCCCGTACTCGTCCTCGATCCCGAGCGTGCGCGCGCCCCGCTCGGTCGCGCAGCGGAGCATCTCCGGGATCTCCTCGAGGCCCGACATGTAGGTGAAATGAAGCGCCAGCGAGGCCGCCTCGACCATGTCGGCACGCCCCATCAGGTACCAGGGATCCATGATCACGTCGTTGCCGAGCGAGACGTTCACACCCGCGGCGAGCAGCTCCTTCAGCTGCGCGAAGCCGCGCCGCTTCGGATAGACGTCGAGCCGGCCCTGGATCAGGGAGTTCGCGTACGGGTTGACGACGATGTTGATCCCGGCCCGGCGCAGGAAGCCGTGCAGCTTCGAGGAGTAGTACGGCTCGTAGGAGCCCATCGCGGTGCAGTGACTTGCCGTTACCCGGCCGGACAGCCCGTGGCGGACCGTGTTGTCGGCCATCACCTCCAGGAAGCGCGAGCTCGGGTCGTCGGTCTCGTCGCAGTGGACGTCGATCTTGCGGCCGTACTTGGCGGCGAGCTCGAAGACGCGGTGGACCTCCTTCAGTCCGAGCTCGGACGTGGGCTCGTAGTGCGGGATGCCGCCGACGCAGTCGGCGCCGAGCTCGAGCGCGCGCTCGAAGAGATCCTCGTTGCGCGGGTCGGAGAAGATGCCGTCCTGCGGGAAGGCGGTGACCTGGATCGTGACCAGGTCGGCCAGCTCGTCCCGCACGCGCAGCAGGCCCTTCAGGGGCGCCTCGTTCTTCGCCGAGACGTCGGCGTGCGCGCGGATGTGCAGCGTGCCCTGCGCCGCCGACCAGCGGACGATCTCCTTCGCGCGCTCGTAGACGTCGTCGGCGGTGAGGCTCTCCTTCAGCTCACCCCAGACGTGGATGCCCTCGATCAGCGTCCCGGACTCGTTGAAGCGCGGCCTGCCCGCGGTGAGCGAGGCGTCGAGGTGGAGGTGGCAGTCGACGAGCGGCGCCGTGACGAGGCGACCGCCCGCGTCGATCTCCTTTGTTGCGTCGAGCGCGAGGTCGGCGGCGATCTTCGTCCAGCGGCCGTCCGTCGCCGCGAGGTCGACGAGGCCGTCGCCGTCCAGGGTGCGGGCGTTTCGGATCAGCAAATCGGTCATCGAGCCAGCTTGCGCTCCGCATTCTTGGCGAGCTTTCGCTCGACTCCGACGTCGGTGGTCATGGCCTCGAGCCACCCCGCGCGAACGGAGGCCAGGAGCTCCTGGCCGACCGCGAACGCCTCGTCGTGGCGGCCTACGATCTCGGCGCCGACCTCCCGGGCCTCGGCGAGGATCGCGCGCTCGTCGATCCCGGTCAGCTCGCCGCGGCGCAGGACGAACTTCCCGCCGACGATCGCGGAGTCGACGGCGAGCGTCGTCGACCCGAGCACGAGCTGGCGCAGCGCGTCGTTCAAGGGCGTGAACTGGAGCGAGTCGAGGTCGAGCAGGACGAGATCGGCGCGGCGACCCACCTCGATCCGGCCGAGGCCGTCGCGGTCGCCGGCGGCGGCCGCTCCGCCCGACGTGGCCATCGCCCACGCCTCGGTGGCGCCGAGCCACTCCTCGTAGTCGATCTCCCAGAGCTTGTGCAGCAGCGCCGCCGACTTCAGCGCGGCGTAGAAGTCGTTGCCGTCGTTGGAGCACATCCCATCCGTGCCGAGCGCGACGTTGACGCCGTTTCGCAGCAGGTCGGGCACCGGGCAGATCCCCGAGCCGAGCTTCATGTTCGAGACCGGGTTGTGGACGATCGTCACGCCGTGGTCGCGCACGAGCTCGATGTCGCCCGGCGTCAGCCAGATCCCGTGCTCGAACGAGACCCGCGGCGAGAGGAAGCCGATCTTGGCCATGTGCTCGACGAGCGTCGCGCCGTACATCCGCTGGCCGGACACCGCCTGCATTCGCGTCTCGAGGACGTGAATGTGGATCGCGAGGTCGAGCTCGTCCGCGAGCGCGGCAGCCCCGACCAGCATCTCATCGGTGCAGCGCTGCGGCCCGGACGGCGCCGGGCAGATCGAGATGCCTTCGTCGGGCCGGTGGAACTTCTCGACCGCGCGGCGCGTGAACGCCTCCCACTCCGCCCAGGACGGCGGCTTGTCCCGTTCCATCCGCGTCATCAGCTCGTGTGAGACGAGGCTCTCTTCGAGCACGACCGTCTCGTGGTAGGCCCGGTCGCCCATGCCGAGGGCGATCAGCGCGCGCAGGCCGAGGTCACGGTAGGCACGGACGACGGCGTCGAGCGACTCGTCCGTGAAGCCCTGCAGCTCGTAGAGGAAGTCGACGACGCACGTGGCGCCGGAGCGCAGCATCTCGATGCCGCCGAGCAGCGTGCGCACGTACACCTCGCGCGGGCTCTGCGCCGGGGCGGCGAGCACCGGATAGGAGAAGAGCATCCAGGGCTCGAGCGGCAGGTTGTCCCAGAGGCCGCGGAACCAGTTCTCCGCCGAGTGGGCGTGCGCGTTCACCGAGCCCGGCACGACGGCGAGCCGTGAGCAGTCGACGATCTCGGCGCCGGTGAGCCCGTCGCCCGACGGCCGCGATCCGGCCGCCCGAAAGCGCGACGTCGGTGCGGGCGAACTGCCCCGCACCGACGTCCACCAGGCCGCCGCGGAGGACTAGCTCCGTCGGCTCGACCACTTACGCTTCGCTCGCGATGTCGACCACGGCGTCGCCGGCGACGTTCGCGGCGAGCGCGTGCTTGCTGAACGCGAGCGCCGACTTGATGTTCGGCACGGCAACCCGCGCGATCGCCACGAGCACGAGGTAGAGCACACCCGCGAGCAGCCACGCCTCGAGCGGCACCGGCCCCCACGAGTTCGGCTCGCTCGCCTCGAGCCAGCCGTTCGGCCAGCCGGCGGTTCCGGTGACGCCGAATGCGACGGCGCCGAGAAGCGCGATCACCGCCGGGAGGTTGATCGGGCCTGCGTCCGCAAACGACGGCACCTTCGTCAGCGGCCGCGAGATCTTGAACCAGCGCGGCAGCAGGAAGTGGTCGACGCACATGATCACCGTCGCGCACGGCACCGTGACGGCCAGGAACGAGGCCACCTTGAACCATCCGTTCACGAACTGGTAGTTGACCAGGTAGCCGGCGAGGGCGCCGCCACCCGCAACCGCGACGCAGCTGTAGAGGCGGCGCCAGTGCCTCCACCCACCGATCAGGTTCTGCCCTGCATTGATCGACTCGTAGTAGTTGCCGTCGTTGATCGCGAACTGGCTGATCGTCGCGATGATCAGCGCCAGCCAGAAGACGCCGAAGAGCGAGTAATGCACCGTGAACCGAAAGACGGTGGCCTGATCGGTGGACGCGGCGAGCTTCGCCATCATCCAGCCGGCCATCGTGAAGAGCAGGAACCAGACACCGGCGAAGAGATAGGTCGAAAGCGGCCAGGTGAACCGCGGCTTGCCGTAGCGCCAGACATCCGGCTCGTTGCCCCACATCGCGAAGCCGATCACGGCGGTGACCGCAACCCAACCCGGCAGGCCGCCGCCCGACGGTGCGCCGCTCAGGTGGCCGCCGTCGTCGATGAAGCCCTTCGCGACCATGTAGATCGCCCAGAGGATCAGGATCGGCGTCACGAGGTAGCGCGCGAAGACGCTGATCCCGGTGAAGCCGAACAGGTTGTTGAAGATCATCAGGCCCGCGAGCAGGATCGAGAACAGCTCGACGTGGCCCCAGCTGTAGAAGCCGTCCCAGATCTGCGCGAGCAGTCCGGCCTGGAATCCGACCCAGCCGAGCGGTGCCACGAGCACGAACGCGGAGACGAGCCACGAGCCTCCCGTTCCGAAGATCGAGCGGGTGAGCAGCGCGTGCGTCTGTCCCGTACGGGAGCCGAGGAACGCGCCGAACATCGCATAGGCCACGTAGAGCCCGAAGCCGATCAACGTGATCAGGACGGTCTTCGCGAGGCTGTGGCCGCCTGAGTAGATCTCGATCCCGAGCGCCATGTACGAGAACCCGGCCACGAACGTCGTCCAGAGGCCCATGAAGTGCCAGACCGGCCGTCGGTGCTCGAGCGGCACGATGCCGGTCTCGGCCGTCGAGTAGTCGTGCTTGATCGAGGCGTCGAGCTCGGCGCGCTCGAAGGCGATGTCCGCCTTCAACTCCTCGACGTCGTGCGCAAACTCTTCCCGCTCTGGTGCCATGCCCAAGCCCTCCTTTGTGGACCACGTACCGACCGGTCGAGTCTAAGACTCCGAGCGGCTGATTCCTAGATGGTTGATTCCACGAGATCGTCTGAACCGGGGCGCGAGCTGGGTGCTCTGGGGCGCCGCGGCGGCTCCTCGGCGATGCTGGCGGCATCGGCGAGGAGACGACGTGGTGAAGCGCAGGCCTGGAGGGAGACGGCTTCGCCGGCTCCCGTAAGGCCGAAGCGGCCCAGGGCGGCCAGATCGCGCAACCGGGCACGCGAGATCGTGGAATCAACCATCTAGTGAGGTCACAGAGCGGAAACAGCTACGAAACGCTGACCGTCGCAGTCTCGAGCTCGACGACCTCGACCGGCTCATCGTTCGCCTGTCCGAGCAGGCCGATCCGGTTGACGACGTTCAGGCCGGTCGTCACCTTGCCGATGATCGCGTAGTCCGGGGTCAGCCCGGCGTTGCGCGCCGTGACGACGAAGAACTGGCTGCCGGCGGTGCCGGGCGCCTCGTCCGAGGCCTTCGCCATCGCGACGACGCCGCGGGTGTAGGTCGCGTCGGCCGGAGGCGTGTCGGCAGTCTGGTATCCGGGCCCGCCGGTGCCGGTGCCGGTCGGGTCGCCGCCCTGGATCACGAGACCGGGGACGACCCGGTGAAAGATCGTGCGGTCGAAGAAGCCCCTGAGCGCCAGCTCGACGAACGAGGCGACCGCGTTCGGCGACTCCGCCCCGTCGAGCTGAATCGTGAAGGTGCCGCAGTTCGTCGCGATGGTCACGTCGTAGGTCTTGCCAGGGTCGAGCACGGCCAGCGTTTCCTCGAGGGCCCCGTCAGGTTTCGGCGCCGGCGGCGGGACGACGACGCAGCCGTTGAGAAGCGCGCCGCCGATCGGTTGCGGAGCGGCCTTCCACTCCGCGATCAGAGGCGCGGCGTCCGCCGAGGCGACGGCATCGGCGACCCCCTTGGCCGTCGTCGTGCCGACATCCACCAGGCCGACGAGCGAGCCGGTTGCGGTCACGATCGGGGCCCCGCTCGCACTCGGTAGGACAAGCGCGTCCGTGCGGGATACGCCTTGGCGGTCGATTCCGCCTATGCGACGTGCCCACGGCAGAGACCCGACCGTGCCCGGTGTCGCCGTGACGGGCGAGCCGCTGAGCACCGCGACCCCGGCGCCGATCTTCGGAAGACGGGTGTCGAGCTTGAACACGTAGCCGCCGAGCGGCGAGTTGCTCTGAACCAAGGCGAGGTCGCTCGTCGAGTCGGCGCCGATCACCGTCCCGATCCCGATCGCCTTGCCGTCTCTCAGGAGCGTGACCGCCCTGGCGCCGTGCACGAGGTGCTCGACGGTGGCTACGAGCGTCGGGCCGACGACGATCCCGGTGCCGGTGAGGTTGCCGATGCGTGTCGTCGCATCGACGCGGACGATGCCGCTTGCTTCGCGGGCGGCGATCGCCCTGAACAGCTTCACGCTCGGCGACGTCGGGCTCTTCCCCGCTGCGGCGCCGGCCACCAGGGCGGCCACGGCGAGGGACAGCGGCAGCAGCACGGCGACGCGGAGCGGTGCGTTCACAGGGCGAGCCTAGATGGTTGATCGGTAATTGGGGTGGTGTCGGGGATGGCCATGACCAAGCAGGGCGGTGGGATCGTCGGTGGTTCGCACCGGTGGGTGCGGGCCGTCGGCGAGCGTGCCGGCCTGCGCCGTGTCAGGGCCACCATCCGGCGCCGCCGGAATTACCGATCAACCATCTACTGCACCCGTCCGTACGCTTGGTGCGTTATCCGGCGGATGGATCGTCGTTCATGGCTGTGTCCTCGGTCGGCGAGACGCGCCGGAAACGTGTGTACAGAACCGCCCGTTGAGTCCGGCGTGAGCGTGCGCAGCGCTACGGTGTGATGAACAGCATCGAGCGGAAAGGCGGCACCGGATGAGTCCGAGCAAGAAGCGCCAGACCATGGGAAAGATGACGCGGGAGCGGGAGCTCCGGGAGCGTCGTGCACTGAAGCAGGAGAAGAAGGACGGGAAGAAGCTGGCCGCAGCGACCCAGACCGTCGACGGCGTCGACAGCGCCGACGGGCCGCTGGACACGCCTCCGGACTAGAAGGGCGTCGCCTCGGTCACGATCAGCCGAGCGACATACGGTGCAGGCGCGGCCTCGCGCGCAACGATCTCCCACGAGCCGGAACCCGCGTGGGGCGCGAGCACGGACGGCGGCACAACCACGATGTCGCCGACTGCGCACGGAAACGAGGTCTCGAAGATCCGCTCGGCGCCCGGCTGGACGGGCTCCTCCCGATCTTCGATCAGATACGCACGCCGGATCAGGTTCTGTGCCCAGGCCGGCCCGGGTTGCGCGTCACGATCCCATTGCCGGCGCTGACTCATGCCGACAGCTAACCACAGGCGCTGCCGACTAGATGGTGATTCCACGAGATCGTCTGAACCGAGGCGCGAGCTGGGTGCTCGGGCGCCGCGGCGGCTCCTCGGCGATGCTTGCGGCATCGGCGAGGAGACGACGTGGTGAAGCGCAGGCCTGGAGGGAGACGGCTTCGCCGGCTCCCGTAAGCCAAAGCGGCCCAGGGCGGCCAGATCGCGCAGCCGGGCACACGGATCGTGGAATCAACCACTAGGCCGCGCGCGGCTCGGAGCCACCGTGCGGGTGCCAGAGCCGGCGTCCGCAGCGCAGTGACGGCTAAGCGGCAGCGACCGGGTCGGGACGCACGACCACGGTGTCCGCAATCGGAATGATCTCCGTGACCGGGAGATCCGCGCGCGAGGCATGGTCGCGGATCGCTTCGGGACTGGATGCTTCGTAGATGCAGACTGTCCCAAGGCTCCCGGACTCTTCGGCGAGAACGTAGCTGCGGATCCAGCGAATGTCGCTCGACATCTCGCCGTCGCCGACGGCGGTTGAGCGCGCAGCCGCTTCCTGAAGATCGCCAGGGGCCTTCCAGCCCTCCCGGCGGATAATCGCGTAGAGATCCATCAGCATTCCTTTCGTGTGGCCGTCGACGGCGTTGGAGAGAAGAGCGAACCTACTCCATCTCCGTTCAGAGCGAAGAACAACCGCTGCGCGAGGGCTTGCCGCCGAGAGCGAGAGCGATCCGAGCACCGGCCAGGAGGCTCGCGAGGAGGAACACCTACGAGACTGCCGCCAGACGTTGCTGCTTGGGGGACGGAGCAGGCGCAGGGGTCGCGAGGGCCTCGGCAAGCGCCTCGCGCGCTGAGGTGAGTGCACGTACAACGTGCCGCCGTGGTGGTCGACGAAAGACGAGGACCAGGAAATCTGAGGCATGTCCATCCCGTCGAAGTCGCAGTGCCAAGCGAACCCCGGATCCGCCGGGCACGGGATGATCGATCACGACCTGCTCAGCGTTCGCCTCGAGCCCTTGACCGAGCCAGCTCGAGAGCCCACTCGCAGTCGGACCGCTGTTGATGCCCCGTTCGAGCTCGACGGACCCTTCGAGATGCTTGTCGTCCCAGGAGAGAACACCGGCCCACCGAAGGTGTCCCGCGGCGGCGAGGCACTCGAGCAACAGCTCGAACGCACGCGTGCGGTGGCACGCGGCGATGACTCCCAGACGCTTCGCGAGTCGCCGGGAGCGGAAACAGGAAGAGAGCAGGGCGCCGACACCGAGCGCGGCAACTACGGCGGCGACGGCGGCGATGATCGGGTAGCCGAAGGCGAACGCGACAAGCGCGCTGAACAGGCCGGAGACGATCGCTCCCTCCGGCGCGCAAACGGCGGGAGGTATCCGGACAAGCGGTCGTCGCCCGGCGCGACGCAGCTCTTCGATCTGGTCTCTGCCAATTGAGGCAGCGGGATCCTCGCCTCGCTGGAATGCGACGAAGGCCGCGCCCACGGCGGGGTGAAACTGGGTCCCGAGGCCTTGCTCGATCGCGTCCAATGCAGTCTCGCGAGCGACCGCGGCCCGGTAGGGTCGATCGGTCGTCATCGCGTCGTAGCTGTCGGCGACGATCAGGAAGTGCGCTGCGAGCGGAATGTCATCGCGATCGACTCCGTAGTAGCCATCTCCGTCGTAGCGCTCGTGGTGGTACTCGACCGCGGAGGCCTCTTCGTCGGCGAGCCGGAAGCCTCGTATGAGTCGCGCCGAGAGCCGGGGGTGCTTGTGCAGCAACGCCGATTCCATTGCGTCGAGTGGTCCTTGCTTGCGGAGTGTGGCCGAGTCGATGGCGATCTTGCCCAGATCGTGCAGCCGCCCTGCACGGCCCAGCCGTGCAACCGCCGCCGAGCGGAAGCCGAGTGCACCGGCGAGTTCCTGGACGTACGCGGAGACGCGTAACGAGTGCTCGAACGTGTACGGATCGCGTTGATCGACGAGGTCCGCGAGCGTCTCGAGGGCGCGGGTCGTATCGCGCCGCAGGGTGCTGAGTCGCTCGTGCGCTCGGTGAACCGCGAGCATGACTGGGGCAAGCGCAATGACCACCCAAGGCTGGGAGAGCACGAGCGTCGCCAGCGTCACCCCCAATCCTGCCTCTGCGAACTGCGAGAGGTTGGGCCGGAAGCGCTCGAGGCAGGCATCGAAGAGGCGAACCCGACCCGATTCAGCGAGCACGCCGCTGACGAGGAACGTGTTCACGGTCCAGTAGGTCATCCCGAGCGCCGCGATCGCAAGCAGATCGCGTGTGACGTTCAGCTGCCCGGGCTGGCCGCCGGCTAGCTCGAAGGCAACGCCGCCTGCGCACGTGGAAATCGCGAACATCGATGCGTTGAAGGCCATCTTGCGGATCTCCTCGCCTCGCAGCGGGTCGACGACGAGCACGCCGAACACCGCGATGAGCACGGCCGGGAGCGGTCCGAGCAACAGGACGGCGGCGAGGTGAACGCCGGTCGAGAAGCTGAAGTCGGAGTTGACTTCGCCCGAGAGCGATTGAGTCCCCGAAACGAAGAGGAGCTCTCCGAGAATGACGGCCGCCGCGAGCAACGCGAACGTTGCGCGCGGCGCACCGTCAATCGAACGTGCGGCGACGACGACGAGTCCGACTCCAACCGCGATCGTGCCGGTCAGGAAGTAGCGAATGCTGAGAGGCCAGCGCATTGTTGAGCTCCTTCTTCGGACCTCTCACCGCTACACGGGGGCTCTTAGCCCCACTTGGAGCTGGCGCCAGAACCGAGCACCGACGTGGCGAGGACCGCCGCACCGTACGGCCAACGCAAGGCCCGATATCTGAACCTCTGCTGTCCCATCGTCGTTCCTTTCTGTTCGTTTGAACTCCAGCCAAACGTCAGAAGCCCCACGGAAGCTTGTTGCCCGATGCTCCTCGGCAGATGAGGATCTTCCGCCAATCCCCCAATCGAGTGATATGGAGTGCCAGATCGACGACTCATATCATGAGCAACGGCACGTACAAGTTGATACCGAGACTCCCTGCCTTCGCGCGATAAGTGACAGGTACGTCGTCCCGGACGACGTACCTGTGTAACGCGTTCCCCACAGAAGCTGACCCCGGGACGGCCAGATTTCGCCCCCATGAGCCTCCGTGCCTGTGGACACATTGTTGCGGTACGTCCTCCCGGACGACGTACCGCTCGCGCAGACATCCGGTGTTGCGAGGGCAGACATCGCAGCCTGGCTGGTACGCGCAGCCCGCCGGAGCATCCATGCGGTGCGGAGAATCAGGGCCCCGGCAGCTTTGCACGAGAGGCTCAGAGGTCCCGCGAATTGAGCTGACTAGGCGATTTTCCAGCGTGCGGAAGTGACAGAGAGCGACACGGGGCCGCGAAGTCTGTGAACCTCTCGTGATCGAGAGACGATCGCCGAACCGAGAGCCGCCTGTGGCAGGACGCCTACGTCGCGCATGGTCGAGGCGACGCGCAAGCCGTGGGCTGCTGTTGTTCGTCACCGGCGTCTCGCTCTACCTCGTCTTTCCGAGCCTGGTCTCCGTCTTCTCTTCCTGGCGCTCGCTTGCGCATCTCAACTGGTACTGGGCGGGTCTGGCGTTGCTTGCCGAGAGCGCGAGCTTCGTTTCGCTGTGGGAGCTCGACCGGATCGCGTTGCGAGCCGAGAGCTGGTTTGTGATCTCGTGCTCGCAGCTGAGCGGGAACGCGGTCGGGCGGATCGTGCCCGGTGGCGGCGCGACCGCGAGCGCCTTCGCGGTCGCGATGCTTCGCCGTGCCGGCGTCGAGGTCGGACGGGCCGTGACGGCGCTCGCCGCCTCGACGGCGCTTCAGATCGCCACAACGCTCACGCTCCCAATGCTCGCACTGCCGGCGATCCTCGGGGGAGCGCCGGTGAATCGGAGCCTTGTCGCATCCGCCTATCTCGGGACGGCGGTACTGGTGTTGCTGCTCGTGACTGGAGCACTCGCCTTCGCGGCCGACCGGCCGCTTGCCTTCGCCGGCCGCGGGATCCAGTGGGCGATCCGCCGGATTCTCCGCCAGCGCAGCAGTTCGCCGGGCTTCCGCAGAAGCTGCTTGCGCAGCGCGACTTCATCCGCTCGACAATCGGCGAGCGCTGGGTCGCTGCCGTCTTCTCGGCGGCCGGGAACGCCGGCTTCGACTACGTCGCGCTGCTCTGCGCGCTCCGTGCCGTCGGCGCCGAGCCACGACCCTCGCTCGTCCTCCTCGCCTACACAGCCGCGGCGCTGCTCAGCCTCATGCCGTTCACACCGGGCGGACTCGGCTTCGTCGAGGCGGGACTCCTCGCCACGCTCACGCTCGCTGCTGTGAGCCCGGGCGATGCCCTCGTCGCGACCCTGGTGTACCGGCTTGTCTCCTTCTGGCTCCCGATCCCCATCGGAGGGGCTGCCTACGCGCTGTTCAGACGGCGCTACCCCTGACCGCTGGGTCGCTGCCGTATCGAGATCGACCTTCCTGCGCGGGGAGCGAGAGGATCGGTGGCGATGACCTGCCATCCCGGCCGGATCGTCAGCCAGGAGACAGGATCTTTGGTTCCCACATCCTGGCTCACGACGGTCGACGATAGTTGCTCGAAGTAGGCGCAACGGTGGCGAGCTCCTGAGGCGCGCTGTCGCTCGAATGCTCGACGCCGGCCGCGGCGTAGGCCGCGTCCTCATCGAGCGTCTCGTGCTCGAGCAGCGCCGCCGCGAGGGAGTCGAGCCTGTCGCGATTCTCGGTGAGCAAGGCGAGGACATCCTTGTATGCGTCCTCGACCACTCGTCGCACCTCGGCATCGATCACCTCTTGGGTGTGTGCCGAAACCTCCGAGACGCCTGGTAGGTAGGGGCCCCGTGCGTCGGGGGGGATGACGGCGACTGGCCCGATCTCATCGCTCATTCCCCAGCGACCGACCATCTGCCGCGCGACCTCGGTGAGCTGTTGGATGTCTGATTCGGCGCCGGTCGTCGGCTCGCCGTAGACGAGCTCCTCTGCAGCCGCGGCCCCCGAGCGCCACCTTGATCTTGGCCAGCAGCTCGCGCTTTTCGTAGCTGTAGCGGTCGGCGTCGGGGGCCGAGAAGGTCACGCCCAGCGAGATCCCGCGCGGGATGATCGAGATCTTGCGTACCGGGTCGGCCCCTGCAGTCAACATGCCGACGATCGCGTGGCCGCCTTCGTGGTACGCGTTCCGCCGTTTGTCCTCGGGGCTCATCATCACCTGCCGTTCCGCGCCGAGGACGATCCGCTCCATCGCGTCGGTGAAGTCGGCCTCGAGCACCTGGTCGTGGTTTCGGCGCGCGGCGTGCAGTGCGGCCTCGTTGACGAGGTTTGCAAGGTCAGCTCCGACCATTCCCGGCGTGGTCGCGGCGATGCGGACGAGGTCGACATCGGGCCCGAGCGGCATTCCCCGTGTGTGGACCTCGAGAATCTTCGTGCGTCCAGCGCGATCGGGGGGTTGAACGGAGACACGGCGGTCGAAGCGGCCTGGCCGCAACAGCGCCTGGTCGAGCACATCCGGACGGTTGGTCGCCCCGATCACGATCACGCCGGTGGACGAGTCGAAACCATCCATCTCGGTGAGGATCTGGTTCAGCGTCTGCTCGCGCTCGTCGTTGCCGCCGCTGAACCCGGCGATGCCGGAGGTTCGCGAGCGGCCGATCGCGTCAAGCTCGTCGATGAACACGATCGCCGGGGCCGCCTCCTTGGCCTGGACGAAGAGATCGCGAACGCGGGCGGCGCCGATCCCGACGATCGCCTCGACGAACTCCGATGCTGCCATCGAGAAGAACGGCACGTTTGCCTCGCCGGCAACGGCGCGCGCGAGCAGCGTCTTGCCCGTTCCGGGAGGGCCACTCAGAAGAACGCCGTGTGGGATACGGCCGCCGAGCCGCAGGTACGACTCAGGGCGGCGGAGGAAGTCGACGACTTCGGAGAGCTCGCTCTTTGCCTCGTCGATCCCCGCGACGTCGACGAAGGTGACGCGCTCGCCGGAGGGCTCGTAGCGCCTCGCCCGCGAGCGGCTGAAGCCACTGAGCATTCCACTCTGCGCATTGCCGGCGCGGCTGATCAACCAGAACAGGAGGCCGACGAAGAGCAGCGTCGGCGCGAAGTCGAGGAGCACCGTTTCCCACCAGGGCCCGCTGGTCGAGAGTGGCTCGGCGTTCACGACGACGTTCTTGCTCTGCAGGAGCGCCGAGAGCTTGTCGGTGTTGGCGAACGCAGGAATCTCGGTCTCGAAGAGCGTCGTCGCCTTCGAACCGTTGTATGTCTCCGCGTGCCGGAAGACCCCTTGGATCGCCGTGCCCTTCGAGCTGATCGAGGCCACATCTCCGAGCGAGACCTGTTTGAGGAAGAACGGGCTATACGGAACGCGGATCCGGGCCGGAGCCTGAGTCGCCTTCGAACCGAGCCAGATGTTGACCACGAGCAGGGTGACGACGAACACGACGAACGGCCAGCTGACACGGAACCGCGGCTTTGGAGCCGAGGCCGGACCGCCGCCAGGGGCGCCCGCAGGGCTCGGGAAGCGGGATCGAGAAGGTGGCGGCGTGCTGATCCCTGCACGATGCCATGCCGTCACCTGGATCGCACGTAGAGGGGTCGTCGCCAGAGCACCGCCGGCTGCGCGTCGTCGCTCTATTGCCCTTCGACGACCATCAACTGGTTCCCGTCGCGGTCACGGAAGAAGAACAAGAGCGGCACCGTGCCGTCGCCGCCCATCAGCTCGGCGTCAACGTCGACGGCGTTCCCCTTCAGCTCGGCGTAGTCGGCGCGTGGATCGGCCGACACCAACGCGATACCGGTCATGCGCCCGGTCTGGAACTCGCCCCGCTGTGGCACCAGCGCGATCGCCGCCCCGCCACCGGCTGGAGCGACCTCGACCCAGCGCTCACCCTCTCCGAAGGGAACATCCGCAACGAGCGAGAAGCCGAGCGTGGCTGTGTAGAACGCGATCGCTTCGTCCTGGTCGGACACCGGAACCATCACCCTGCCCACTTGCTCGATCTGCGGCACGTCGACTCCTTTCCGAGAGGTCGAAGACTACAACTCACCGACCAGCGAGACTCACCGCCGGCCTTGGTCGCCTGATGCTCGTCGCGACGGAACGACCCTCCGGTGCGCCAGTTCGCAAATGCCCCCTGAGGCGTCACCGCACGCTGATGCTATGATGCATTGATGGGGAAAGTTCGCACGACGGTGACGATCGACGAGTCGGTACTGAGGGCGGTAAAGATCCGTGCAGCGCGTCTTGGGCGGGGTGACAGCGAAGTCATCGAGGAATCGCTTCGGCGCGATCTCGGACTCGATCTGCTCGAACGTCTTTGGACGAAAAGCGAACTCTCGGAAGAAGAAGCGGTGGCACTCGCCCTCGAGGCGCAACACAAGACCCGGCCGAAAGCGCGCTGAACCGCGTGCGGGCGGTTCTCGACCCGAACGTCATCATCTCGGGATTGCTCTCGCGTTCGGGAAACGCGGCTTGGCTGTTGCGGGCATGGGAGCAGGGCGCATTCGAACTTGTCGCTTCCGGCGCGCTTCTCGCGGAGCTCGAGCGCGCACTCACCTATCCAAAGCTGCGCCGTCGTATCCCGGAGACCGATGCTGTCGCGGTGCTGCAATGGCTGAGTGAGTCGGGAACGATGGCCGACGACCCAACCGCACCACCGCCCCTCCGATCAGCTGATCCTGGAGACGATTACCTGATCGCTCTCGCCGCGTCTCAGCGCGCGATCCTCGTGAGCGGCGACAACGATCTTCTTGCCCTCGCCAACGAGATACCCGTCCTCTCACCTATGCAGTTCCGCGACCGCATCTCCAGCGGGCGGGACGTCGGCCAGTAATCCATCGACCGGGTTCCTCGAGCATCAGGACGCCGGTCTGAGCCAGCGTCCATTCGCCAGATCGCTCCCGGTTGCCGGCGGATCCGGGCTTCGCCCGGCGGGAGCTGCAGTCACGCGGGCGATGGCGCGTCATGAAGGAGTGGGCTCGCGGGGGAACCGGGTTCCCCCGCCCCTAGAAGAGCTGGTTCTCGCCGCCGAAGATCGCCGAGACGGAGTCGTCGGAGAAGACGTTCATGATCGTCTCCGCGAGCAGACCCGAGACGGGCATCACGGTCAGCTTGTCCGGCTTGTTCAGCGGGTGGATCGGGACCGTGTCGGTGACGACGATGCCGTTGATGTGGTCATCGGCGGCGAAGCGATCGAGGCTGTCGCCGCAGAAGACGCCGTGGGTGGCGAAGATCCAGACCTCCTCGGCACCGTGCTCCTTGAGGGCGCGGACGTTCGCGAGCATCGTGCCGCCGGTCATGATCACGTCGTCGCCGATGATCGCCCGCTTGCCCTTCACGCGGCCGGCGATCTCGCTCACCGTGGCGACGTCGTGAGCCGGGCGGGACTTGTGCATGAGCGCGAACTCGGACTCGATCATCTCCGCGAAGCGCTCCGCCTGCTTGGCACGGCCCGTGTCCGGTGAGACCGAGACGACGCCCTCGCCGTGCAGGCCGAGGTCGCGGAAGTGACGGGCGAAGAGCGGGAGCGCCGTCATGTGGTCGACCGGGATCGTGAAGAAGCCCTGGATCTGGCCGGCGTGCAGGTCCATCGTCAGGATCCGGTCGGCGCCGGCGACCTGGAGCAGATCTGCCACCAGGCGCGCCGTGATCGGCTCGCGCGGCTTCGCCTTGCGGTCCTGGCGCGCGTAGGGGAAGAGCGGAATCACGGCCGTGATGCGCTTCGCCGACCCGAGCTTCGCGGCCTGGATCATCTGGAGCAGCTCCATCAGGTTCTGGTCGATCGGCGTGCAGCCCGTCTGGACGATGAAGAGGTCGGCGCCGCGGATCGACTCGTCGTAGCGGCTGTACGTCTCGCCGTTCGCAAAGGTCTCGAGGGTCACCTCGCCGAGCTCGACGCCGAGCTGGTCGGTGATGTTGCGGGCGAGCTCGGGGTGCGAGCGGCCGGCGAAGACCATCAGCCGCTTCTGCGGGCCGAGCTCGAGCCAGTGGCCGGGAGCCGGCGCGGTCACGGTCTCCACCAGGTCGAGTCCGGGGAGCACGAGCTCAGTCGCCTCGCTGACGGGCTGCATACCCCTCCTTGTTCTCCTGGCGCGGACGCGCGATCGCGAGGGCGTCCGGCGGGACGTCCTTGGTGACTGTGGTTCCAGCAGCAATCCATGCTCCGTCTCCAACCTCCACCGGCGCGATGAACCCATTCTGGATACCGGTCCTGACGTTCTTGCCGATCTTCGTGCGGCCCTTGGGCTGGCCGGGGCGGTGCGGGAAGTTCGCGGTGATCGCGCCGGCGCCGACGTTGGAGTCCTCGCCGACCTCCGCGTCGCCGATGTACGACAGGTGCGGCACCTTCGCGCGTGTCCCGATGCGTGAGCTCTTGATCTCCACGAAGGTACCCGCCTTCGACTCGGCCTCGAGGACAGTGCCAGGACGAAGGTAACAAAATGGACCCACGATCGCTCCGGGACCGACATCGGCGTCGACGACCACAGACTGCGCGAGGATCTCGGCGCCCGTCGCGATCCGCGTGCGGCCGCGGAGCGTCACGAACGGGTGAACGGTCACGTCGGGCTCGATCTCGACCTCCGGCTCGATCCAGGTCGTGGCCGGATCGACGATCGTGACGCCGGCGAGCATGTGGGTCCGGTTGATCCGGTCACGCAGAACCGCCGCGACGGCGGCAAGCTCGACGCGAGTGTTGATGCCTTCGACTTCGAACGGATCGGGCGCAACCTGAACGGCTACGGGATCGCCGTCGGCAACGAGGAGTCCGAGCGTGTCGGTGACGTACAGCTCCCCCTGCGCGTTGTGCGGCTCAAGCCGTTCGAGCACGGGCCAGAGCTTCTCGGCACGGAAGACGTAGATGCCCGAGTTGACCTCGCCCACCGCGAGCTCGTCGGCCGTCGCGTCGCGCGCCTCGACGATCCGCGCAAGGCGGCCCGCGCCATTGCGGAGGATCCGGCCGTAGCTGCGCGTATCGGGCGGTTCGAACGAGAGAACCGTTGCTGCCGCAGACGCGGCGCGGTGCGTTTCGATCAGGGCGCGGAGCGTTGCCTCGGTGAGGCCCGGGACGTCACCGCTCAACAGGAGGACGTCTCCGGCGAAACCTTCGAGAGCCGCTCCGGCGGCGCGTGCCGCGTCTCCAGTACCGAGCGGTCTCTCCTGGACGGCAACCTCGACTCCCTGGAATGCAGCACGGGCGTCGGGGGAGCTGACGACCACGACGCGATCGGCTCCGGCCGCGGTTGCGGCGGCGATCACCCAGTCGACCATCCGGCGGCCGAGCAGCGCGTGCAGGTGCTTCGGAACGGCCGAGCGCATGCGCGTTCCAAGCCCTGCGGCCATGACGACGGCGGCTGTCGGCGTCTCGCTCATCTCAGGCCCTCGAGGGTGGCAGTCTCAATACTGGCTGGGGCGCCAGGATTCGAACCTGGGATCGCGGGACCAAAACCCGCTGCCTTACCGCTTGGCTACGCCCCACTACGAGCCGAGTATAGGGGCAGCTAGGCGCGGTTGCGGTCGGTGAAGAGGTAGATCAGCGCCACGACCGCGACCAGCGCTAGCCCAAACTCGGCGATGATCTTGACGACGCTGAAGAAGATCGCGATCAGCGCAACGATCGCCTGCGACGAGGCGAAGATCCAGGCGGTCTGCCGCGCGGCATCGGACTTGTAGGCGCGGCCCGCGGACGCCCAGAACGCGATCGCGACCACCGCGAGCACGTACACGACGATGTGCGGAAGCACGCCGAACACGACCAGGAGCCCTTCGATCACAGCCGTCCAGAGCGAGATCCGGGCACGGTGCGCGCGCAGAAACTGGCCGGGGCGCGAGAGGGCGTGGTTCACGATGTTCGGGCTCGATGACATCCCTGTCAAACCTACCACGCAGGGCTCAAAAGCCAGAGGCGGCCACGGGGTTCGAGCGCTGCTGCTGCCCGCTGCGCGGTGCCGGGGTCGTCGAAGAGGCCGTAGACGGTCGGGCCGGCGCCGCTGACATCTGCACGGAAGGCTCCGGCGGCGCTCAGCTCGTCTGCGAGCGGCGAGGAGGCGAGGTCGTTTTGGGGAAAGTCGGCGAGGTCGCGCGGGGCCGTTGCGGCTTTCGCGACGGCGAGCACGCGGTCGCGGCGCTCGGCGAAGCCCTCGGCTGCGTCGAAGCGGGCGTAGACCGCGGCGGTGGACTCCTTTTGCGCTCCGGCCGGGAGCACGAGCAGGACGCTGTAGTTCTGCGGGAGCTCAAGCGGCTCGAGCGTCGAGCCGTCGCCCGTGCCGAGCTGGGGACCCGGATCGAGGAAGAACGGGACGTCGGCGCCCAGGGTGCGGGCGAGCTCGTGAAGTCGCGGGGACGGGAATGGGTCGGCGAGCGAGGCGTTTGCGAGCCGCAGCGCGGTCGCCGCGTCCGAGCTGCCGCCGCCCAGACCGGCCGCGACGGGGATCCGCTTCTCGATGTGCACTGCCCAGTGCGGCTCGACGCCGGCGGCCGCAGCGACCGCTTCGAGGGCGCGGCGGACGAGCGTGTCCGGCGCGAAGCCCTCCACCTGGAGCCGGTCGGAGGGCTCGAGCTCGATCGTGTCGCAGAGGTCGACGCGCTGGAGCACGGTGACGACCTCGTGGTTTCGGTCGGGCCGGGTCGGGCCGACGACGAGAGCGAGGTTGATCTTGGCCGGGGCCTCGGCACGCATCACGCGAGGGCTCCGGCAAGCGCGACGAACTGCGGCGGGGTCAGCTCCTCGGCGCGGGCGGAAGGCTCGAGCCCGATCGACTCGAGCGCGGCCGCCGCCGCTTCCCGCGTGGAGATGCCGGCGAGCGCGAGCGAGTTGGCGAGCATCTTGCGGCGATGGGCGAAAGCGCCCTCGACGATCCGCTTCGTGCGGGGCGGGATCCCCGGAGCGGTGCGGCGGAACGCGACGAGCGCCGACTCGACGTTCGGGCGCGGCCGGAAGACCTCGCGCGAGACGGGATGGAAGCCGGTGCGCTCGGTCGCGAGCTGAACGAGGACCGAGACGGCGCCGTAGGCCTTCGTCCGGGGCGCCGCGAAGAAGCGGTCGGCGACCTCGCGCTGCACCATCACGCACCAGGAGTCGAGGGCCGGGAGGCGGTCGAGGCTCTCGACGACGATCGGCGTCGCGACGTTGTAGGGGAGGTTCGCGACGAGCTTCGTCGGCGTCGGATCCAGGGTCGAGAGGTCGAGCGCGAGCGCGTCGCCCCAGTGGAGCGTCGTGCTCGGGATGTCGCGGAGCCGCGGCTCGAGTGTCTCGTCGAGCTCGACGGCGTGGACGTGCGCGACGCGGCCCGCGAGGAACCGGGTCAGAACACCGAGGCCGGGGCCGATCTCGAGCACGACGTCACCGGCCTCGAGCCCGGCCAGACGCGCGATCACGCCGAGGATGTTCTCGTCGACCAGGAAATGCTGGCCGAGCTCCTTCTTCGGGAAGACGCTCACAGGGAAAAGGCTGCGGTGGCGTTCGCGTCGATCTGCGCCGCGAGCGCGTCGGTCTCTTCGCCTCGGGCCTCGGCGAGCGTCGCGAGGGTGTGCATCACGAACGCGGGCTCGTTCGTCTGACCGCGGACCGGCTGAGGAGCCAGGTACGGGCTGTCGGTCTCGGCCAGCAACCGGTCGTGCGGCACGCGGCTCGCCGCCTCGCGGAGCTCCGGCGCCTTCGGGTAGGTGACGTTGCCGGCGAACGAGACGTACCAGCCCCGTACGAGTGCCTCGTCGAGGAGCCCCGGCGACGAGAAGCAGTGGAGGACGACGGTTCCGTCGAAGCCGGCGAGGACGGCCAGCGTGTCCTCGTCTGCGGCGCGGGTGTGGATCACGACCGGCAGCCCGAGTCGGTGCGCGAGCTCGAGCTGGCTCTCGAAGAGCTCGCGCTGGGCGGGGCGAGGCGCGTAGTCGCGGAAGTAGTCGAGGCCCATCTCACCGACCGCGACGGCGCGCTCGTGCGCAAGGAGCGGCGCGAGCTCGTCCACCCTGGCTGCGTCCGGGCCCGCGGCCTCGTGGGGATGGATGCCGAGACACGCGTAGACCCCGTCGTACTGCTCCGCCAGAGCGAGCGCCTGGCCCGCCCCGGCGAGCGTCGTTGCGACCACGATCACGCGGTCGACACCGGCGGCGCGGGCTCGCGCCAGGATCGCGGGCGCCTCCTCCGGGTCGAGGTGGGCGTGCGTGTCGATCACGCTTCCGCCGCTGCGGGCGCGTCGATGCGCGGGAAGAGCGGCGGGGCGGCCTCGATCCCTTCGACAGGGACGAGCAAGCCGTACGCAACACCCTCCCAGGCGAGGTCGGGCGACTGGCCGAGCGCGGCGAGCACCTGGGGAGCCGTTTCGGGCAGATACGAGGAGAGCGCGATCGCGGTCACACGCAGGCCGTCGGCCAAGTCGTACAGGACCGCGTCGAGCTCTCCGGCTCGCCCCTCGTCCTTCGCGATCTCCCACGGTGCGTTCTCGGTGACGTAGCCGTTCAGCCAGCGAACGAGCAGCCAGATGCGGTCGATCGCCGAGGTGATGTCGAAGCGGTCGAGGTCATGCCCGGCGCCGGTGCGCACGTCGTCGATCAGCTGTTCGAGTACCGCGTTCCGGCCGTCGCGGCCACCGATGCGCCCGTTGCGGTAGCGCGCGATCATCGCCGTCGTCCGGGAGAGCAGGTTGCCGAAGTCGTTGCCGAGCTCGCGCTCGTAGCGTTCGTGGATGCCGTCGACGGAGGCGTTCCCGTCCTGGCCGAACGTCACAGCGCGCGCACACCAGTACCGGACCGGGTCGGCGCCGTAGACGCCGATCAGCTCGAGCGGGTCGACCACGTTCCCCTGCGACTTCGAGATCTTCTTGTCGTCGAGCAGCAGGTAGCCATGGACGAAGATCTCCTTCGGCACCTCGTACCCCGCCGACATCAACATCGCGGGCCAGTAGACGCAGTGGAAGCGCAAGATGTCTTTTGCCATCACATGGCGCACCTCCGGCCAGAACGCCGCGATCAGGTTCTCCCCGGGACGAGCGTAGGTGAGCGCGCTGAGGTAGTTGATGAGGGCGTCGGCCCAGACGTAGGCGACCTGCCCCTCGTCCCAAGGCAGCGGGATTCCCCACGGCTGGCCGGCCCGGCTGATCGAAAAGTCCTGCAAACCACCCGCGATGAAGCTCCGCGCCTCGTTGTACCGAAACCCGGGAAGCACGAACTCCGGCCGTGAGTCGTAGAGCTCGAGCAGCCGATCCTGGTAGGCGGAGAGACGGAAGAAGTAGTTCGCCTCCTCGATCTGTTCCGGCACGGTGAGGTGGATCGGGCATCTGCCGTCGCTGAGCTCGTCCTCGTTCTTGAACTCCTCGCACCCGACGCAGTAGAGCCCCGCATAGACGCTCTCGTAGACGTCGCCGTTGTCGTAGATCTTCTGCAGGAACTCGCGCACGAAGCGCTTGTGGCCCTCGTCGCTCGTCCGGAGGAAGAAATCGGGCTCAGCGTTCAGCCTCCCGGGCAGGTCGCGCCAGGAACCGACGATCTGGTCGACGTAGTCCTGGGGAGCGAGACCCTGCTCCTCCGCGACCCGGTACACCTTCGTCGCGTGCTCGTCGACTCCGGTCAAGAAGAACGTCTCGTTGCCGCGCTGTTGCCGGTAGCGGACGAGGATGTCGGCGGCGCACGTCGTGTAGGCGTGACCGATGTGCGGCGTCGAGTTCACGTAGTAGATCGGGGTGGTTACGTAGTAGCGCATCTCGGTCAATGATAGGAGCAGGCGTTCGAACCGAAACGACGCGGCGCCGGCCGGCTCCGAGAACGGCAACGAATGCGAGCACACCGCAGGCCGCCAGGGCCCAGCCGAGCAGAACGTGCGGGCGGCCGTGGCGGATGGCGTAGCGGCGGTACGAGAGCACGGGCTTGGGCTCAGGGCTTACCGCCATCACGACCGTCTCCGGCGGGAGCCCGCCGGTCTCGGTCGCATGCGAGCCCAGGCCAGCAGGGCGATCCGCGGTAGGCGACACGAGCCTGCGGACAGCCACCGCAGGCCCGTCGGCGTGCGCAACGCGGCTCGCGGGCACGGGCTCGGGCTCCGCTCTGCGAACGCGGTGACGGGCCGCGCTTCCGTGCCCGGCCGGCCTCGGGAGATTCGCGGGGCGCCCGCGCGGCGCAGCCGGGCGCTCGATCGCGGGTGTTGCTCGCGGCTCACCCGCGGCAGCCGCTGCCGACACCGAGCTGGCAGCGATCCCCGCCGGGACCGGCGGAAGGGCCGGCGGAGGCACCGGAGCGCTTTCGGCGACCGGCGGCGGCGCAGCTGGGTCCGGATCGGACGCCGGCACCGGAGCCGCTGCAGGAGGAGCCTCCGGCGCCACCACAGCCACTGCCGAACCGAGCGTGGGAGCCGGCGGGTCGCCGGCCGCGGGCGGCGCGGGCGGCGCAGCGTCCGGAACCTGCGCGGGCAGGAAGGCTGCCGGGTCGAGGTAGCCCTGGTCGTCGGCGTCGAGCCGGATACCGAGGTGGACGTAGGGCCCGTCCACCTCGGGGTCACCGCTCGCTCCGATTGTCCCGACGCCGTTGCCTTCGGCGACTGTCGCGCCCTTTTGAACGGTGATCGACCCGAGGTGGGTGAGCGTCACGTCGTATCCATCGGCGGTCGCGAGCGTGACCGACTTGCCGCTGCCCGGCACCGTCCCGGCAAACGTCACGACTCCGGCGGCGGGAGCCACGACCAGCGCACCCACGCCGCCGCCGATGTCCAGCCCGCGGTGCTGCCCCGCGGCGTACGGCTGAGTGCGATCGAAGGAGAACGGCTGCAGGACCGGACCGTCGACCGGCCACGTCCATGCGCTCGCCGCGGGTGCGGCGGCGAGCGCAACTGCGAGCACGAACAGGAGTCGTCGCATGGCACTTCACCTCTGTAGCCGGTCGGGGGAACGTCTGTGCGCCCACCGTAGGGGTGAGCGCCGCCCGTTGTCAAATTTGGTTACAGATTTGTCACAAAGAGCCGCGATAGAGGGCGTTTCGGGACATGTCCGTGAGCCTGGCGACGACGTCGGCGGCCACGCGGCGAGGCGTTCCTGCCGCAACGAGCTCGGCCACAGCCCCTGCCGCGTCCTCGCCGCGCGACGGCTCCCGCCGCACGCCCGGCCCGATCACGAGCGTGATCTCACCTTTCGGCGACTCGGCGAACCGCACGGCCAATTCCGCCGCTGATCCCCGCACAACCTCCTCGAACCGTTTCGTCAACTCCCGGCAGACGGCGACCTCTCGCTCCGGATCGGCCTCGGCGAGCGAGCGCAGCGAGGCCGGCAGCCGTTGCGCCGACTCGAAGGCGACGGCGGGCCAGGCCCACGCGGCGATCTCCGTCCAGAGCGCGGCCCGCTCGCCGGCGCGCCGGGGCAGGAAGCCGACGAAGCAGTAGCGCTCCGAGACGAGCCCGCTCGCGACGAGCGCCGTCTCGACCGCGGAGGGCCCGGGCAGCACGGAGACGGGGACGCCCGCCGCGAGCGCGGCCCGGACGATCCGCGCCCCCGGATCGGAGATCCCCGGCAGGCCCGCGTCGGAGACGAGCGCCACCCGCTCACCGCGGAGCAGCCGTGGCACGAGCTCCGCGACCCGGGCCGCCTCGTTGTGCTCGTGGTAGGAGAGCAGCCGCGCCTCGATCCCGTGACGGTCGAGCAGCCCGCGCGTGTGACGCGTGTCCTCGGCCAGCACGACGTCCGCCTCGCGCAGCTCGGCGAGCACGCGCAGCGTCACGTCGTCGAGGTTGCCGATCGGCGTCGCGCAGACGGCCAGCCCCACGCGCTACGCCGCCTCGAGCGCCTCGAACGCCACGAGCCCGGCGCCGATCAGCCCGGCTTCCGTTCCGAGCTCGGCGAGCGCGAGCCGCACCTTCTGACCCGCCGGATCGAGGGCCTCGCGCAGGATCACCGACCGCGCCGGCGCGAGCAGCAACTCACCCGCCGCGACCCCGAAGCCACCGCCGATCACGACGACCTGCGGGTCGAAGATGTTGATCAGCGAGCCGATTGCCGTCCCGAGGTGGTGCCCGATCTCCTCCAGGGCCGGATGGCTCTGGATGACGAGATCCCGCGCCGTTGCGTCCGGTCCGAGCACGCGCCGGGCGAGCCGGTCCGCGGCCTGACCCGAGCAATAGGACTCGACGTGACCGTGGCCCGAGCATGCGCCCTGGCACGGCTCGCCGTTCTCGACGATCACGATGTGGCCGAGCTCGGCCCAGCCACGGAACAGCTTCCCGTCGATCACCAGCCCGCCGCCGACTCCGGTCCCGAGCGTCAGCATCACCAGGTCGGTCGAGCCACGCCCCGCACCGAGCTTGAACTCGGCCAGCGCCGCGACGTTCGCGTCGTTTTCCGCGCCGACCGGCAGTGCGAGCCGCTTCGCCAGCTCTTCGCGAAAGCGGAGATTGCCGAGCGGGATGTTCACCGCACCGAGCGCGACGCCCGTGTGGCGGTCGATGCGCGACGGAATCCCGAATCCGACTGCGGCGATCTCCGGTGTCAGCAGCTCGCGCACGGCTGCCTCGACCCCGTCCAGGAGCGCCGGCTGCGAGGCGGTCGGCGTCGGGTGCTCGATCCTCCGCAGCACGGTGCCCTCGGCGTCGATCACCCCAGCGAGGATCTTCGTCCCACCGAGGTCGACGCCGATCACGTCCGTGCCAGCCATGCCGCCGGGTACCCTACTTCGCCGGATGGCGCAGGACGAGAAGCCCTACCGCGTCTACCGGGGTGGACGCACGAAGGGCAAGGTCCCGGCCCCCGGCGGGCCCGGGCGAAACCGGCGAGCCGAGGCCGAGAAGCCGGCCGGCGGTGCCCGCTTTCGAGGCCCGAACGCGAAGCGCGTGCTCAAGCGCGTCGCCTGGCGGCGCTGGCTGCCGGTGGCCTTCGCGGTGCTGCTCGTTCTCTTCGTCATCTGGGGGGTGACGAGCTACCTCGCGATCAGCTCGGGCGTCTCGGACGCGAACAGCCGGCTCCCCGCCGACGCGCGCGCCGCGCTGGCCAAGCAGAGCGGTCTCCTGCTCCAGCACTCGACCACGATCCTCCTGCTCGGGACCGACAACTCGAACGTGGGCGGGCGGTCGGGCGACGATCACTCCGATTCGATCCAGCTCGTCCGCACCGATCCCTCGCACCACCGGATCGCGTACCTCTCGATCCCGCGCGACCTGCGCGTCCCGATCCCCGGCGGCGGCGACCAGAAGATCAACGCCGCGATGCAGATCGGTGGCCCGGCGCTCGCCATCAAGACCGTGTCCGAGTTCACGGGTATTCCGGTCGACCACGTGGTCGTGGTCAACTTCGCCGACTTCAAGGAACTGATCGACGCCGTCGGCGGGGTCACGATCAACGTCCCGAGAGCGATCCTCTCAAACCGCTTCGACTGCCCGTACGCGACCGCCGCGCGCTGCCAGGCCTGGCCGGGCTGGCGGTTCCGGAAGGGTCCGCAGCACATGAGCGGCGAGCGAGCGCTGATCTACTCGCGAGTGCGCGAGAACCTGCTCGACCCCGCCGAGAACGACCTGACCCGCGAGGCGCGGCAGCAGGCCGTGACCGACGCGGTGATGTCGAAGCTGACCTCGCCGTTGACGCTCGCGCAGATCCCGTTCGACGGCAAGTCGCTCGTGAAGCCGCTCGCCACAGACCTCTCGACCTGGGAGCTGATCCAGCTCGGCTGGGTGAAGTTCCGGGCCGGGGACGGCAGCGCGCTGCATTGCCGCCTCGGAGGCGACGCCGACCCCGGCGGAACGACCGACATCATCCCGAACGAGGACGACCGGGGCGTGATCGCGATGTTCGAGGGCCAGTCGGCGCCTCAGCCGCCACCGCCCGCCACGTCCACCGAGGCGTTCCCGCCCGGCTGCGACGTCGGGCACGTGCTGCAATAGCACGATGGGGATCTTCTCCTTCCTCGTCTTCGGCCTCTTCGCGGGTCTCGTCGCGCGCCTGGTCACGCCCGGCAGGCAGGCGATCGGCTGCCTGCCGACGATCATCGTCGGGATGGTCGGCGCCTTCCTCGGCGGCCTGATCGGACAGGTCGTGCTCGGGCACAAGGTGCACTTCGGCTGGTCGCTCGGCCCGTTCCTGCTCTCGGTCGCGGGCGCCGCGTTCCTGCTCTTCGTGCTCGAGGCGCTCGGCGGGCGCGGACGCCAGCGGCGCCTGCGACCCTAGTCTTCAAACCAAACCACGACCGAACCGGGAGTTGACGATGAGCGACATGAACGAGTGGAACCGCCAGATCATCGCGGAGTTCAGGGCAAACAACGGGCTGGTCGGAGGAGACCTGGCCGGGATGCCGCTGCTCCTGCTCCATCACACCGGCGCGAAGAGCGGCCTCGAGCGCGTGAACCCGCTCGTCTACCAGCGGGTCGGAAGCTCGGTCGCGGTGTTCGCGTCGAAGGGCGGCGCGCCGACGAACCCCGACTGGTACTACAACCTGGTCGCGAACCCGGACGTGACCGTCGAGATCGGAACCGAGACTCGGAGCGCCACCGCGCGGGTCGCGGGCGACGACGAGCGCCAGCGGATCTGGGGCACGCAGAAGGAGACGTTCGCGAACTTCGCCGAGTACGAGCAGAAGGCCGCGCCCCGGCGGATTCCCGTCGTCGTACTCGACCTGGACTGACCCGGGCGTGCGCCTGGGACGGCGCTCCGATCCGAGAGAGCCGTGACGCTCGCGCGCTGCCGCCCTCTCGGCGACGGGGCGCCGACCGTCAGGAGTCCGAGCTCTTCGGCTTGCTCTTCGTCTCGCTCGACCCGGAGTCGCTCGACGAGCTGGAGCTCTCCGAGCTCGACTTGTCGCCTGAGCTCGACGAGTCGCTCGAGCCGGTGTCCTTCGCCTTGCGGCCACCGCGGCCGTAGTCGGTCGAGTAGAAGCCCGAGCCCTTGTAGTGGACCGCGACCGGATGCAGGACGGTCTGGAGCGGGCCCGCTCCGCAGACCTCGCACGCCTCCGGCTTCGGCTCGGTCATGCCGTGGAAAACCTCGGTCAGATGGCTGTTCGGGCACTTGTATTCGTAGAGCGGCACGGGAAGGGCAGGCTACCAGCGGTGTGCGGAACACCCGCCTCATGACGGCTGCCTCCTACTCCGCGGGCTCGCCTCCGTCGCGGTAGTCCATGGCCTCGCGCTCCACGATCTCGAGGAAGCACGGCGCGTCCTCGAACGCCGCCAGCCCGGCCGGCGCGTCGCGCGGACGGCGCGACGGGCTGCGCAGCCGGCGCGCAGTCGCGATCGTTCCCGCGGCGAAGAGGCCGCCGAGCGCGAACGAGCGCAGTGGGCTGCGCCGCTTCGGTCCGTCCATGCAAGCATCCTATGTATGCGTGTCACGACTCTCGGCGATTTGCTCCTGGACGTGATCGTCCGTCTGGACGCTCCGCTCGTGCCCGGCGACGACCAGGTCGCCGAGACGCGCATCGGCGCAGGCGGCCAGGCGGCGAACGTCGCGGCCTGGGCCGCGGTGCTCGGCGCCGAGTCGCGCTTCGTCGGCAAGCGCGGCGACGACACGGCGGGCGCGCTGGCCGCCGACGAGTTGCAGCGCCACGGCGTCGAGGTCGCCGGGCCGGTCGAGGGCCGAGGCGGAGTAGTCGTCTCGATCGCGGCCGCCGGGGACCGGACGATGGCATCCGATCGCGGCACCTCCCCCACGCTCCGGCCCGAGGAGCTCGACGGCGCCTGGTTCGACTGCGACGCGCTCCACCTCTCCGGGTACTCGCTGTTCCGCGAGCCGATCGCGTTCGCGGCCCTCCGCGGCGCTGAGCTGGCGCGCGACCACGGCGCGCGTGTCTCCGTCGATCTCTCCTCGCGCACGTTGTTCGACGACCGCTTCCGCGACCAGCTGCGGAAGCTGGCGCCCGATCTCGTGTTCGCGAACGAGCGTGAGCGCGACGAGCTCGGCGAGCTGGCTGCCACCTGGATCGTGAAGCGCGGCGCGGCAGGAGTGCTGATCGACGGCGAGGAGTTCCCCGCCGTCCCGACGGAGGTGGTCGACACGACCGGCGCCGGCGACGCGCTGGCCGCGGGCTACCTCGTCGGCGGCATCCACGTCGGGCTCGAAGCGGCCGCGCGGTGCTGCGCGAAGCTCGGAGCGATGCCGTGATCCGCGTCAGCGTCGAAGTGCGCACGGCCCTGAACGACGGGGTGGCCGTCGTCGCGCTCGAGACGACCCTGATCGCCCACGGCTTCCCGGCCGGGGAGGGCGTCGAGGTGGGCCTCGCGTCCGAGCGCGCGGTGCGCGACGGCGGCGCGGTGCCCGCGACGATCGGTGTCCTCGACGGTGAGATCGTGGTCGGGCTGACGGTCGCGGAGCTCGAGCGCTTCGACGCCTCCGCGCGCAAGCTCGGGCCGCGCGACATCGCCGCCGCCGTCGTCCAGGGCGTCGTCGGGGCGACGACCGTCGGCGGCACGCTGACCGTCTGCAAGGCGGCGGGGATCGCCTTCATGGGCACCGGCGGGCTCGGCGGCGTGCACCGCGGCTGGCCGACGCCGCCGGACGTCTCGGCCGATCTGCAGGCGCTGGCCCAGACGCAGGCGCTGGTCGTCTCCTCCGGCATCAAGTCGCTGCTGGACGTGCCTGCGACCGCGGAGCTGCTCGAGACGCTCGGCGTGCCCGTGCTCGGGTGGCGGACCGGCGACCTGCCGCTGTTCTACGCGGCGCACGGCGGCCCACCCGTCTCCGCCCGGGTCGAGACGGCTGCCGAAGCGGCGAAGATCGCGGCGGCCCACTGGGCGCTCGACGGAGGCGGCCTGCTGCTGGCGCGCCCGCCCGACGGCAGCCTCGACGACGTCGAGCCGCTGATCCAGCAGGCGCTCGCCGAAGCAGAGGCCGGAGGCATCCACGGTCAGGCCGTGACGCCGTTCGTGCTCGCCTTCCTCCATCGCGAGAGCGGCGGCCGGACGCTCCGCGCCAACCGCGAGCTGATCGTCGACAACGCACGCCTGGCCGGCGAGGTCGCCGCCGCATGATCCGCCGCCGGTGAGGGTGATCGACGATGCCTGACGGCTACAACGCGCAGGTGATCGCGGAGTTCCGCGCGAACGGAGGCAGGGTCGCCGCCTTCGAGGGCGCGCGCCTGCTCCTGCTGACGACGACCGGCGCGAAGAGCGGGCGGCTGCACACGACGCCACTGATCTGGCTGCCCGACGGCGAGCGGCTGGTCGTCTTCGGCTCGAAGGCCGGCGCGCCGACGAACCCGGCCTGGTACCACAACCTCGTCGCGAACCCGATCGTCACGGTGGAGGTCGGCAGCGAGCGCTTCGAAGCGGAGGCGACCGTCATCTCGGGCGAGGAGCGCGCCGTCCTCTACGCACGCCAGGTCGCCGCACGGCCGCAGTTCGCGGAGCTCCAGGAGCTGACAACCCGCGAGATCCCGGTGATTGCGCTCCGACGGCTCTAGACATCTCCGGCGTTGGAACGCCTTCGACCTGCGCGCGACGTACCTATTCGCGCCGCCTGGTCGAAGTAGAGCAAGGCCGGGCCGATGAACAGCATCGGGCCGAGGACGAGCAGCGAGAGAAAGGCGGAGACGCGCCGCGCAGCTTCGGCCTGCCCGTGCAGCAACGCCGCCATCGTCCCCGCTGCGAGCACGACCACGATCAGCAGCGCGCAGAGCGAGCCGAGCGCGTGCACGTAGTCGGCAGTCGCGAGCTGGCGCGCCCGCCGCAGCGTCTCGCGGAAGCCGAACGCCTCGCTGAGCGCGACGGGCACCGCCAGGCCGAAGAGCGCGAGCCAGGCAAACGCGGGGATCACGTACAGGAGCAACAGCACCGGCGCGGGGATCCAGACGATCATCCCCACCACGAAGGCGAAGAAGACGCGGCGGCGCGGCGGATGGGCGTCGAGCACGAGCAGCGAGGCATAGACGAAGCCTGCGCTGAAGAGCGGGGCCATGGCGCAAAGGATCGGGATCTCCGTGTCGATGCTGTGGCCGAGGAGGATCTCCCGCATGAGCGCAAACGGCAAGCCGAGCGGCAGCGCGCGCCAGAAATTCGCGCCGTAGAGACGGATCGTCTCGGCGACGACCTGGCCGACGGTTCGCTCGCCGGGTGGGAGCGCGGCCGGGAGGCTAGGCATCGACCGCCCCGATCAGCGTGGGCAACACCGCTCGGAGCAGCGCGAACGCGTCGTCGAAGCGCCAGCGCGCGCGGTCGGGCTCGGCGACGTCGTTCGAGGTCACGCGCACCTCGAGCGCGGGCACCCCGGCGAGCTCGCAGGCACGCAGGACGGCGAAGCCTTCCATCGCCTCGACCTCGCACCCGGTCGTGCCACCGAGGCGTGCGCTCGTTCCGATCGGCGTCACGCGCGCCCCGGGGAACACGGAGCGGGCCACGGCGAGGAGAGCCCCATCAGGGGCCGCGGTCGTCGGCACGAGCGGGGACTGCGCGTCGCAATAGAGCGACGCGCTTCCGAGCACGAGCTCCGGCTCGACGAATCCGCGCGCGCCCGCGATGCCGACGTGGAGCACCGCGCCGGGTCGACGGCCCGCAAGAACGAGCGTTGTCGCAATCGCGGCCTCGACAGGCCCGATCCCGCAGACGAGCGTGTCGACGCCGTCGGTGACACCGTCCAGCTCCCGGTCAGTGGCCGCGATCACGAGCATGCCGGGACCGTACCGGGATGGGGCCGGGGCAGCTTCCGTAACAGCTTCGTGCCAAAAGAGCGCCAAGAGTGCACGGACCCTGGCGGGCGCTTGCTGCAAGGGGTATTTCAGACGGATGCATTCGAGTCTCATCCGATCGGCACTGGTTGTCGCCACGATGCTCGCAACCGCGACGGGCGTCGGCGTCGCGACCAGCGGCCAGAGCACTGCGACGGCGACGCACGTGGTCACCGCGTGCGCGGGTGCGAACGGAGCGCTCAGGGTGGTCGCATCGGCCGCGGCGTGCCGGACGCAGGAGCGCACGTTGCGCTGGACGATCCCCGGCACGCGTGCCGTACGTGGAGTGCCCGGCCCCGCAGGCCCCACCGGGCCGGCCGGTGCGCCCGGGGCCTCCGGTGCCGATGGGGCTCCGGGAGCGGATGGAGCGGACGGGCTCCCGGGCCTACGCGGAGCGGCAGGCCCCCCGGGGCCCACAGGCCCGGTCGGAGCAGACGGCGACACCGGCGCGCGCGGGCCGGCGGGTGCGCAGGGCCCGATCGGGCCGGTAGGGGCGCCTGGCCTTCCCGGGCCGCCCGGCGCGGTGGGCGCAATCGGGCCGGCGGGACCTGCCGGCCCCGCCGGTTCCGTGGGCCCGGCAGGTTCCGTGGGCGCGGCAGGTCCGGGCCGGGTCTGTCGGCCCGGTAGGACCGACGGGCCCGACCGGGCCAACGGGGCCGAAGGGCGACCCGGGCCCGGCGCTCCAGTCGTTCGACCAGCTTGGCGGTCTCGCCTGCGCCGGTTCGAGCCCTCCCGGCACCCTCCAGATCGCCTACGACTCGGGTGGGCACGTGACGCTGACGTGTGTCGCCCCGCCCTCCGGCACGGCCGTCGTGCGCGTGAACGAGGTCGCGACCGGAACCTCGGCATCCGGCGCCGACGAGTTCGTCGAGCTCGCGAACACCGGAACGGCTCCGGCGGACATCGGCGGCTGGAAGCTCGTCTACCGCTCGGCAACGGGCACGACGGACGTCGCGCTCGCAACGGTGCCGGCCGCGACGACTCTCGGGGCCGGCGGCTTCTACCTGCTCGGCGGCGCGGCGTACGGCGGCGCGCAGCCGGCCGACCAGTCGTTCTCGCCCGGCCTCGCGTCGACAGGTGGAGCTGTCGGCCTGCGCGACGGAACGGGGTCGCTCGTGGACAGCGTCGGCTGGGGGACCGCCACGAACGCGCTCGTCGAGGGCACAGCGGCGCCTGCGCCACCTACGACCGCGGCGCCGGGCTCGAGCATCGAGCGGCTGCCGAACGGCCACGACACGAATGCCAACGCGACCGACTTCACCGTCACCGCAAGCCCATCACCGCGAGCGTCGAACCACTGATGCCGAGCCTCGCGGTGTGCGAAGATCGCGTCGTGGGCTACCGCGTGATCCGTCCCGACGAGCTTTCCTGGGAGGAGCGGCGCTACCGCGAAGACGAGCCGCCGCGCCTGACCGCCGACCTGACGACTGCCGGAGCCCTGGAGCAGTCGCGTGCCCGCGTCTGGCGCTATCCGCCGCATACACGCGGCCGGCGCCACAGCGAGCACGTTCAGGAGGAGGTGTTCGTCGTCCTTTCCGGGAAGGTGACGATGCTGCTCGGGGAGCCGCCTGAGCGCGTCGATCTCCTGCCTCAGAGCTTCGTCTCGGTCGCGCCGGGTACCGCCCTCCAGGTGCGGAACGAAAGCGACGAAGAAGCGGTCGTCTTCGTCTACGGCGCACCGCCCGTCGCCGGGCAAGCCGAGATTATCGACGACGTCGAGCTCTAAGTCGCCACGGCGGCTGCGACCTTCGTGAACACGAGATCGCCGTTCTGCGCGTCCACGCGGATCGTCTCGCCTCCCACGAAGTCGCCCTCCAGCAGGCGCAGCGCCAGCCGGTTCTCGAGCAGCCGCTGGATCGCGCGCTTCAGTGGACGGGCGCCGTACGTCGGATCCCAGCCGGCCTCGGCGATCGCCTCGGTCGCTGCAGGCGTGAGCTCGAGCGCGAGGCTGCGCTCGGCCAGCCGCTCGCGCAGCCGTCCGAGCTGAAGCTCGACGATCTCGCCGATCTGCTCGCGCGAGAGCGCCGTGAACTCGACGATCTCGTCGATCCGGTTCAGGAACTCGGGGCGGAAGTACTCGCGCATCGCGGCGACGCTCCGCACGTTCGAGGTCATGATCAGCACCGCGTTGCGGAAGTCGACCGTGCGCCCCTGGCCGTCGGTCAGCCGCCCGTCGTCGAGCACCTGCAGCAGCACGTCGAACACCTCGGGGTTCGCCTTCTCGATCTCGTCGAGCAGGATCACGCAGTACGGCCGGCGCCGCACGGCTTCGGTCAACTGGCCACCCTCTTCGTACCCCACGTATCCGGGTGGCGCGCCGACGAGCCTGGCGACCGTGTGCCGCTCCTGGTACTCCGACATATCGAGGCGCACCATCGCGTGCTCGTCGTCGAACATGAACTCCGCGAGCGCCCGCGCGAGCTCGGTCTTGCCGACACCGGTCGGGCCGAGGAAGACGAACGAACCGATCGGCCGGTCCGGATCCTGGAGGCCCGTGCGGGCCCGCCGCAGCGCGTTCGCGACGGCCGAGACTGCCTCTTCCTGCCCGACGATGCGGCCGTGCAGGCGCTCCTCGATGTGGATCAGCTTCTCGGTCTCGCCCTCGAGCAGCCGCTCGACCGGGATCCCGGTCCAGCGGGCGACGGTGACGGCGATGTCGTCCTCGTCCACCTCTTCCTTGACCATCGGGTTCTCGAGCGCACTGCGCTCGGAAAGCTCCTGCTCGAGCGCCGGGATCTCGCCGTAGCGGATCTCCGCGACCCGCTGGAGGTTCCCTTCCCGCTCGGCCCGCTCGGCCTCCATGCGCAACTCGTCGATCCGGCGCGTCGCCTCCTTGATCCGCTCGAGCGCCTCCTTCTCCTTCGCCCAGCGCGCGGCGAGCGAGTTGCGCTCCTCCTGCGCCTCGGCGAGGGCGCGGTCGACCGGTTCGCGCACCGCGTCGGACTCCTTCGCCATCGCCGCCTGCTCGATCTCGAGCTGCATCACGCGCCGGTTCGCCTCGTCGAGCTCGAGCGGCGAGGAGTCGATCTCGATCCGCAGGCGCGACGCCGCCTCGTCGACAAGGTCGATCGCCTTGTCTGGCAGGAAGCGGTCCGCGATGTAGCGCTGTGAGAGCACGGCAGCGGCGACGAGCGCCGCGTCACGGATCCGCACGCCGTGATGGGCCTCGTAGCGCTCCTTCAACCCCCGGAGGATGGCGATCGTGTCGGCAACCGAAGGCTCGCCGACGTAGATCGGCGCGAACCGCCGCTCGAGCGCGGCGTCCTTCTCGATGTGCTTGCGATACTCGTCGAGCGTCGTCGCGCCGACGCAGCGCAACTCGCCGCGCGCGAGCATCGGCTTCAGCAGGTTCGCCGCGTCGATGGCGCCCTCGGCCGCTCCCGCGCCGACGATCGTGTGCAGCTCGTCGATGAAGAGGATCACCTGGCCCTCGCTCGACTTGATCTCGGTCAGCACCGCCTTCAGCCGCTCCTCGAACTCGCCGCGGTACTTGGAGCCGGCGAGCAGCGAGCCGATGTCGAGCGACCAGACACGCCGGTCCTTCAGCCCCTCGGGGACGTCCCCGGCAACGATCCGCTGCGCGAGGCCCTCGGCGATCGCGGTCTTGCCGACACCCGGTTCGCCAATCAACACAGGATTGTTCTTGGTGCGGCGCGAGAGCACCTGGATCACGCGCCGAATCTCCTCGTCGCGGCCGATCACGGGGTCGAGCTTCCCGTCGGCCGCGGCCTCGGTCAGGTCGCGGCCGAACCTTTCGAACGCTTGATAACTCCCCTCGGGGTCCTGCGAGGTGACCCGCTGGCCGCCGCGGATCTTCTTGATCCAGGCGAGGATCTCAGCGCGCGGCACGGGCTCGAGCGCCAGGAAGAGATGCTCGGTCGAGACGTAGTCGTCCTCGAGCTTCGCCCGCTCGCGGTCGGCCGCCTCGAGGACGTCGCGGAAAGACTTCGAGACCTGCGGCTGCAGGTTCTGGGCGCCGGTGGCTGTGGGCTGGCCTGCGAGCTTCTGCTCGGCTTCGGCGCGCAGCCCCTGCCAGTCGGCGAAGAGCTCCTGGTCGAGCAGGGCGAGCAGCAGATGCTCCGTTGTCACGTCCGGATTGCCCCGCCGCCGCGCCAGCTCCTGCGCGGCGGCGATCGCCTCCTGGCTCTTGATCGTCAGCTTGTTGAAGTCCATCAGTTGCTCCTTCGAACGGGTGTCTGCGCCGGCCGGTAGAGGACGAGGTCGCGGCGGTATTGACGGTGCACCTCGGCGATCGTCTCGCGCAGCTCGCGCTCCAGACGATCGACCGCGGCGGCGCATGCGGCCGAGCTCGTCCTCGAGCTGCAGGACGCTGCTCGACGCCGGCGAGGTTGAGCCCGATCTCGGTCGTGAGCCGCTGGATCAGCCGCAGCCGCTCCACGTCCGCCTCGGAGTAGAGCCGCGTGTTCCCCGCGGTGCGCTGGGGCCGGACGAGCCCCTTCTGCTCGTAGATCCGCAGCGTCTGGGGATGCATCCCGACGAGCTCCGCGGCGACGGAGATCATGTAGCGGGGACGCTCGTCGATCATGGAGCGAGACCGGTCGTCCATCAGCGGAACAACCTCTCGCGCGGATTCGCCTTCGACACGTTCTTGAACCCCTCGAGCGCTTCCCGCTCGGCCTTCGTGAGCTTGGCCGGGACCGCGATCTTCAGCCGCGCCAGCAGGTCGCCGCGGCCGGTGCCCCTGAGCTTCGGCGCGCCGTGACCCTGCACGCGTAGCAGCTTCCCGTCGTGCGACCCTGCAGGAACCTTCAGCGAGACACGCCCCTCCGGCGTCGGGATCTCGACCGTCGCTCCGAGCGCAGCCTCGTCGAAGGTAACGGGCACCTCCAGGATCAGCTCGTCACCGCGGCGCTCGTAGAGCTTCGACGGCTCGACGCGCGTCACGACGTACAGATCGCCCGCGGGCGCGCCGCCCCAGCCTGCCTCGCCCTTGCCCTTCAGCTTGATCTTCGTCCCGTTCTTGACCCCGGCGGGGATCCGCACCGTGTAGCGCTTCGTCCGCCGCTCGCGACCGGCGCCGCGACAGGTCGGGCACGGCTTCTCGACGATCGAGCCGTTCCCACGGCAGCGCGGGCACGGCTGCTGGAGGGCGAACAAGCCCTGTGACGTCGCGACGACACCGCTCCCGCCGCACTGCGGGCAGCGGATCGGGGTCGTCCCCGGAGCCGCGCCCGTGCCGTGGCAGCTGTGACACGCGAGCTCGAGCTCGACGGGCACGGTCGTCTGCAGGCCCTCGAGCGAGTCTTCGAACGAGATCCGCACGGGGACCTCGACGTCGTTCCCGCGCTGGCCGCGAGTCGGCTGCTGGCGCCCACCGCCGCCGCCGCGCCCGAACAATCCCCCGAAGATGTCCCCGAGGTCGAAGTCGCCGAAGTCGACGTTCGTCGGCCCGGCCCCCGGCCGGCCGTTCGGCGAGCCGTAGGAGTCGTAGGCCTTGCGCTTCTCGGGATCGGAGAGCACGTCGTAGGCGCCCTGCACCTCCTTGAAGCGCGTCTCGGCCGCAGCGTCGCCCGGGTTCTTGTCCGGGTGCACCTCGCGGACGAGCTTGCGATACGCCTTCTTGATCTCGTCCTGCGACGCGTTCTTCGGAACCCCGAGCGCTTCGTAGAGCGTCTTAGCCATTCGGCCCTGAGCTCACCACCACACGAGCGGGGCGCAGTACGACGTCACCGAGCCGGTAGCCCTTCTGAAGCACCTGGATCACGGTGCCCTCGGGGGCATCGGACGGCTGCGTCAGCAGCGCCTCCTGCGTATGCGGGTCGAACGCAGCGTCGGTTTCCACCTCGACGAGCCCCTCCTTCGCGAGTGCGTCGGAGAGCGCACGAACGACGAGCCGCACACCGTCCTCGAGCTTGTCCGCCTCGTGCATAGCCGCCGCCTCGAGCGTCCGCTCGAGATCGTCCACCACCGGCAGCAGCTCCTTCACGAGCCGCTCGTTGGCACGCGCGAACAGGTTCTGCTGGTCGCGGGCCTGCCGCTTGCGGAAGTTGTCGAACTCCGCCTTCAGACGCTGGAGCGCGTCGAGGTACTCGTCGCGCTGGCGCGTGACTTCGGCCAGCTCGTCGACCGCCTCGACGTGCTCCTGCTCTTCAACACGTTCCTCGGCGTCCATTTAGGAGGTCTTCGCCTCCTCGTCCACGACCTCGTAGTCGGCGTCCTCGATCACCTCGTCGTCCGGTGCGCTCTCCGCACCGTCGGAGCTCGGCGCCGACGAGGCCGCCGTCGCCTGCGAGTACACGGCCTCGGCGAGCTTCAGCGAGGCCTCCTGGAGCGCCTCCGTCTTGGCCTTGATCTCGGCGACGTCGCTCGACTCGAGCACGCCGCGCAACTCCATGATCCGGCCCTCGATCGTCGAGGCATCCGACTCGTCGAGCTTCTCGCGGTGCTCCTTCAGCGACTTCTCGGTCTGGTAGGCGAGCGACTCGGCATTGTTGCGTGCATCGGCGAGCTCGCGCAGCTTGTGCGCCTCGCCGGCGTGCACCTCCGCCTCCTTGATCATCCGCGAGACCTCGTTCTCGTCCAGGCCCGAGCCGCCTTCGATCCGAACCTGCTGCTCGTTGCCCGTGCCGAGATCCTTGGCCGAGACGTTGATGATCCCGTTCGCGTCGATGTCGAACGCAACCTCGATCTGCGGCATGTTCCGCGGCGCCGGCGGGATGCCGACGAGCTGGAACTTGCCGAGCGTCTTGTTGTAGGCAGCCATCTCGGACTCGCCCTGGAGGACATGCACCTCGACCGACGCCTGGTTGTCCTCGGCGGTCGTGAACGTCTCCGCCTTGCGCGTCGGGATCGTCGTGTTGCGCTCGATCAACTTGGTCATCACACCACCCCTGGTCTCAATGCCCAGGGACAGTGGTGTTACGTCGAGCAACAGGACGTCCTTGACCTCGCCCTTCAGCACGCCGCCCTGGATCGCGGCGCCCACGGCAACCACCTCATCGGGGTTGACGCCCTTGTGCGGCTCCTTGCCGATCAGCTCCTTGACCTTCGCCTGCACTGCCGGCATGCGCGTCATGCCGCCGACGAGGACGACGTGCTCAATCTTGGACTTGTCGAGCCCGGCGTCGGCAAGCGCTGCCTTGGTCGGGCCGACCGTCCGCTCGATCAGGTCGTGGGCGAGCTCCTCGAGCTTGGCGCGCGTCAGCTGGAGGTCGAGGTGCTTCGGCCCTTCGGGCGTTGCGGTGATGAACGGCAGGTTGATCTGCGTCGTCATCGTCGAGGAGAGCTCGATCTTCGCCTTCTCGGCCGTCTCGTAGAGCCGCTGCAGCGCCATCGGGTCGGTGCTGAGGTCGATCCCCTGGTCGCGCTTGAACTCCGAGACCATCCAGTCGACGATCGCCTTGTCGAAGTTGTCGCCGCCGAGGTGATTGTCACCGTTCGTCGACTTCACTTCGAAGACGCCGTCGCCGAGCTCGAGCACGGACACGTCGAACGTGCCGCCGCCGAGGTCGAAGACGAGGATCGTCTGGTCGGCGCCTTCCTTGTCGAGCCCGTAGGCGAGCGCCGCCGCGGTCGGCTCGTTGATGATCCGGACGACGTTCAGGCCGGCGATCTTGCCGGCGTCCTTCGTCGCCTCGCGCTGCGCGTTGTTGAAGTACGCCGGGACGGTGATCACGGCGTCGACTCACGGTCTCGCCGAGATAGGCCTCGGCGTCGTGCTTCAGCTTCTGGAGGATCATGGCGCTGATCTCCGGCGGTGCGTACTCCTTGCCGTCGGCCTCGACGCGAACGTCGTCGCCCGAGCCCTTCACGACCTTGTACGGGACGATGGTCATCTCCTCGTTGACCTCGTCGAACTTCCGGCCCATGAACCGCTTGATCGAGAAGATCGTGTTCTGGGAATTCGTGACCTGCTGGCGCCGTGCAGGAGTGCCGACGAGCCGGTGACCGTCCTTCGCGAACGCGACGACAGACGGCGTGGTGCGCCCGCCTTCGGCATTCGGGATCACGGTCGGCTCGCCGCCCTCGAGGACTGCCATGCACGAGTTGGTCGTGCCGAGGTCGATGCCGAGTGTCTTGCTCATGAAATGCTCCTTCGTGTGAACATGTGATTACTGAGAAAATCTAAGCGTCTTTATATCAGATCCGAGCGACGCTCCTGTCAACTCAGCGCGAGACACCGATCAGGACACCTCCGGCCACGACCAGCAGCGCCCCGAAGCCGACCCGCTTCCCCACGCCCTCGGTCTCGCGCAGGAGCAGCACCGACAGGCCCACCCCCCACAACGACTCCGTCGCCACGAGCGGCGAGACGACGCTGACCCGGCCGTGGAAGTACGCCTCGAAGAGGCAGACGTACGAGAGCCCGAAGAGCAGCCCGGCCGGCAGCATCCGGCGCAACTCGGTCGGGCTCGGCGCGCGGCGGGTGTAGAGCGCCGCGACGAGCGTCCCGGCGAGCATCGTCGCCGCAGCGGCCGAGAGGGGATTCGCATGCGCGTGCAGGGCCCGGACGATGTTGTCGCGCACCGCGAAGCAGACCGTCGCCCCCGCCGCGAACCCGAGCGCGATCATGCGCACGTGGCCGGGACGATTCCGCTCGATCGCAAGCGCGATCCCACCGGCCACGATCGACACCGCGCCGACGAGGAGCGGCAGGCGGACCGGCTCGCCGAGGAAGACGAGCGCGAGCGCAACGGCGACCAGCGGCCCGGCGCCGACCGCGACCGACGTCCGGGACGCGCCGGCTTCGCGCACCGAGAGCGTGAACAAGATCTGGGAGCAGCCGGGCGCCAGCAGCCCGGCGAGCAGGAACGGCCAGGCCCCGTGCAGGTGATGATGCGGAAGCGCGGCGACGAACGTCACGGCGGTTGCCGGGATCAGCGTCGCGAGCGCCCCGGCGCCGGCGTTGCCGCCGCGCAGGCCGAGGCGGATCGCCACCGTCATCGCGCCGAAGCAGGCAGCCGAGGCGAGGGCGAGCAGAACCGCGGTCATGCGGCCCGTGGCCGGCGCACGATGCCCACGAGCGCGTTGCCGGCCGCCGGCTCCGCGAGCACGATCCCCGCCATGATCACGGCGCAGCCTCCCCACCCCAGCGCCCCCAGACGATCGCCCGCGAGCGTGTAGCCGAAGATCGCCGCCCAGACCGGCTCGAGCGCGAAGAGCAACGCCGTACGGGTCGCGCTCGTCGTCTTCTGCGCCCAGGTCTGGACGACGAACCCGAGCGCGCTCGCGAAGACCCCGGTCACGAGCAGCGCTCCCCAGACCGTCCGGCCGTGCGGCACGGAGATCTGCGGGATCGCGAACGCGGCGAGCAGGGCGAACGCGGCGAGCATCTCGACGAGCGTGAAGCCGATCGCGTCGTAGAGCGGCGCATAGCGCTCCATCAGCACGATCTGCAGCGAGTAGACGGCCGCCCCGCCCAGGACGAGCAGGTCGCCCCCGCCGCCTCCGTGAACGCCTGCGAGCAGCGCGAGCCCGGCCGTCGCGAGCAGCACACCGGCCCACGCTGCCCCACCGATCCGGATCCGGAAGAGCGCCAGAGCAAGCAGAGGCGTCAGCACGACGTACATCCCGGTCACGAACCCCGCGCTGGAGACGCTCGTCCGCTCGAGCCCGAGCGTCTGCAGCAGGTAGCCCGCCGCCAGGAGCGCGCCTGCAAACGACGCCGCGCCGGCCCCCCGCCAACCGAGGCCGCGGATGCGGCTCGCCCCCGGAATCGCAAGCGTCACCGACGCGATCCCGAAGCGCAACGCGAGGAACGCGAGCACCGGATAGATCGCAACGGCGTCCTTGACCTGGACGAAGGTCACGCCCCAGACCGCGGTGACGACGATGAGCGCGACGAGGACCCGCATCGGGCGATTCAATCAGCGTTGCGGGATACCCGCGGAGAGCCCAAGGTCGAGCTGAGCTACATCGGCGGCTACGACTGACCGAGAAAAGTTTCGCCGCGACCGGAAGGTCGAATACAATCGACGCCGATGTCTCCGATGCGTGCAGCGTCGCAGCGGCATTTGCCGCGCGGTTGGGCCGATCTCGGTCGCCAGTTCGGGATCTGGTTCGGCTTCCTGATCGTTTACCAGATCAGCCGCGGGTTCGCCGACCGGCACCCCGAGCGCGCGATCGCGAACGGCGACCGGGTCGTCCGCATCGAGTTCGACCTGACGCACCGGCTCTACGAGCTGACGTTCCAGAACTTCGTCGACCAGCGCGTCTGGCTCGAGAAGCTCGTCTCGTGGACGTACTGGAACTCCGAGTTCACCGTGCTCGGCCTGGCGCTGCTCTGGGTCTACTTCCGCCGCCACGACCTCTTCTACGGGTTCCGTAACTCCATCCTGCTCGCCAACGTGCTCGGGCTCTTCGGCTACTTCTTCATGCCAACCGCACCGCCGCGGCTGCTCGGGCTCGGGTTCGTGAACGCCCACCGCGACGGCCTCGTCACTCTCGCCGCGAATCCCTATGCCGCGATGCCGAGCCTGCACGCGGCCGACTCGCTGATCGTGGGGATCGTGCTCGCAGTCGTCGTCAAGCACTGGTGGGCGAAGATCTTCTGGATCGGCTGGCCGGCGTGGGTCTGGTTCGCCGTGATGGCCACCGGAAACCACTTCTGGCTCGACTGCGTCGCCGGGATGGGCGTCGCGCTGATCGCGATGGGCATCGTGTACCGGGGCGCCGTGCGCCGGGTCGCCGTGCGCCGGGTCGTCTCCGCGCGCTCACCTGCCTGACCGGTCGCCGAGCGGTGCTACGGTCCCGCCGGTGAGCAAGGGAGCCACGATCAAGGACGGCTACACCGCGGGCGCACGGACGATCGCGTCGCGCTCGATGGTCGGGCTGGCGCGCACGCGGGTGACCCCGAATGTGCTGACGATGAGCGGCGTCCTCCTGTGCGGCGTCGCCTCGGTGATCGTGCTCTTCGAGAACCGAGGCGAGATCCTCTTCTACTGGCTCGGGATGGTCGTCTTCATCGTCGGCTCGATCCTGGACATCCTCGACGGGGCTCTCGCGCGGGCGGGCGGGAAGACGACGCCGTTCGGCGCCTTCCTCGACTCGACGACCGACCGGATCAGCGAGGGCTTCATGCTGACGGCGATCGCCTACGTGCTGGCCCGCCAGGGCCACGACGTGTTCGTCGCGGTGACGATGGCAGCCGTCGCCGGCTCCTTCCTCGTCTCCTACACACGGGCTCGCGCCGAGGCGCTCGGCCTGAAGGGCGACGTCGGGATCGGCTCGCGCGCCGAGCGCGTCGTCGTGATCAGCGCCGGGCTCTTCTTCGCACCCTGGGGGATCCTCCCGTGGGCGATCGCGCTCCTCGCCGCGACGGCGTGGTTCACCGTGGGCCAGCGCGTCTGGTCGGTACGGAGCCAGCTTCGGGCTCGGGAGATCTCACATTGATATACTGATAGCAGTTCGTCGGTTTGCGGACTGCTATCACTTTGGAAAAGCGAGATCTCACAGGAGTCCTGGTTCGCATGCCTCCCGCGCTCAAACGGGAGGTACTGCGCGCCGTCGCCTCACGCAAGGCGAGCATGAACGACGTCGCGGTCGAGATCCTCGCCCGCCGCTTCGACGTCTCCTTCGCACCGAGCGGCCGCAAGGGCGGCGTCGCCGGCGAGAGCGGCGTCGTGATCCTTCGCATGCCACCCGAGCTGAAGCGTCGCATCCAGGCGAGCGCCTTCGCAGCGGACTCCAACACCAACAGCGTGATCGTCAACACTCTGGCGGACGAGCTCGGCCTCGAGCTGGCCCCGCCCCGGCGTACGCGCGTCGTCCCATTCGGGGGCGGCCGCAGAAAGGAATCGATGGCATCCACCAACGGCCACAAGCCCGGCTCCGAGGACAAGGTCCGCGTCGCGATCATCGGCATGGGCAACTGCGCGAACTCGCTCCTCCAGGGGGTCGAGTACTACAAGGACGCCGACGACGAGCACTTCGTCCCCGGCCTGATGCACGTCAACCTCGGCGGGTACCACATCCGCGACATCGAGTTCGTCGCCGCGTTCGACGTCGTTAAGGGGAAAGTCGGTGTCGATCTGGCGGAGGCGATGTGGGCGCACCCGAACGACACGATCAAGTTCGCCGACGTGAAGAAGACGGGCGTCAAGGTCTCCCGCGGGATGACGCACGACGGGATCGGCAAGTACCTCTCGCAGGTCGTGGAGAAGGCTCCGGGCGAGACCGACGACGTCGTCCGCATCCTGAAGGAGCGCAAGGTCGACGTCGTCGTGAACTACCTCCCGGTCGGGTCGGAAGCAGCGACCAAGTGGTATGCCGAGCAGATTCTCGAGGCCGGCTGCGCGATGGTCAACTGCATGCCCGTGTTCATCGCGCGCGAGCCCTACTGGCAGCGCCGCTTCGAGCAGGCCGGCGTGCCGATCATCGGCGACGACATCAAGTCGCAGGTCGGCGCCACGATCACGCACCGCGTCCTGACATCGCTCTTCCGCGAGCGCGGCATCCACCTCGACAAGACGATGCAGCTGAACGTCGGCGGCAACTCGGACTTCTTGAACATGTTGGAACGCGAGCGGTTGGAGTCGAAGAAGATCTCGAAGACGAACGCGGTCACGTCGATGCTCGACTACGACCTCGGCCCGGGCAACGTCCACGTCGGCCCGTCCGACTACGTGCCCTGGCTGACCGACCGCAAGTGGGCCTACATCCGCATGGAGGGATCCGCATTCGGCGACGTGCCGCTGAACATCGAGCTGAAGCTCGAGGTCTGGGACTCGCCGAACTCGGCCGGGATCGTGATCGACGCCGTCCGGCTCGCGAAGCTCGCGCTGAACAACGGCGTCTCCGGCGCCCTCGAAGGCCCGAGCTCGTACCTGATGAAGTCGCCGCCGAAGCAGATCGTCGACGACGAGGCGTACGAGTCGTCGGAGCGCTTCATCGAGAAGTACAAGCGCAAGGCGCCCGCAAAGCCCGCAAAGCCGGCGAAGCCGGCGAAGCCGGCGAAGGCCTAGCCGTGCGCGCGCGACGGCTGTTGCGGCTGTTCTGGCTCGCGGCTGCCGTGTTGCTCGTCGCGGGCGCTGCCGTCGCGCTCGTCGCGGTGCTCAGAGGGCGCTTCGGCGACGACGGACGCCCGGATCCTGATGACGCTCGCGACCGCGCTGTTCGCGGGGGCGTCGGCGGTCGCCGCCCTGGCCGTGATCGAGACGACGACGCTGCGGACCACCGCCATCGTAACCGCGGCGGTCGCCCCTGTCCTGTTCGGCGTCGCGACCGCCGGGATCTGGGGCGGCAACGGGCCACAGCACGCTGCTCCAGAGGTCGATGGGAACCGCGTACGTGTTGCTGGTCGCCTCGCTGATGCTGACCACGAACCGGCTGATCGTCGGCTCGCGACGCGACCTGGCGCGCTTCTTCAAGGCGACCGCGGGGCTCCTCGCTGTGACGACCGCGCTGACGACCCTGATGATCTGGACACGCGGGCACCAGCCCGGCGCGAAGGTGCTCGCATCGTTTTGGATCCTGACCGTGCTCGCGTATCTGCTGACGCCGGTCGCGCGCCGGCTCGCAACCCCGGAGGAGGCCGGCGAGCCGCGCAAGGTGGACGCGCGAGAGGGCGTGGAGGTCGGGGCCACCGGCGTGCGGGCGTTCGCCGCCGAGCCGGGTCGCGCAGGAGCCGCGCCGACCTGCTCTACGTCGTGGTCAGCGGACGCCTCGACGTCGGCGGCCTCGACGCGGGCCCCGGCGAGGCCGTGCTCGTGCCCCGCGGCGTCGAGCACGAGCCGCGCGAGGATCCCGGCTCGCTCGTTCTCGTCGTCGGCCGCGGATCTGACGTCCGTCCGGGGCTCGTGCGATCCTGCTCGTTCGATGAGCGAGCGGAAGCAGGAGCTCCTGGAACACCTCGAGCGGTACTACCGCGGTTGCGGCTGGCCGGTCGAGCGCGCAGACGACGGAACCGTCCGCGCAACGGGCGCAGGCGGCGTGACCTGGATCGGGATGGCGGTCGTCGCCGGCGATCTCAACGCCGACGACTTCGAGCAGCGCGTCGTCGAGTTGAGCGATGTGCGGATGGGTAAGGACGGTGCGCGCTGCCCGTTCGAGCTGCTTCCCGACGAGGCATGTGCAGACGACCTCCGCTCGCTGCTCGACCGCCTGCGGCTGACCGAGCGCGTGTCGGTCTACTCGCTCGCGGCCTGAACCTGCTCTTCCGCACGGCCCACCGTGTTGTAGAAGTGTCGGATCTGATCGCGTGAGGCGGTGATCTCGAAGAGATCGAAGATCAGGTCGTCAATCTCGCCTCTGAGCGACTGGATATCGGCGGCCGGATCGGCCTTGAGCGCGGCGACGATCTCCTCGACGCGCTCGATCACAGCCCTCTCGAGTTCCGGAGTCGGACGGCGGTAAGGCAGCTTCTCGACATAACCGACATCGGCGGTTGCGGTGGTGTTTACAAGCTTCTTCATGAAATACGTCGCGAGCGCAGAGTTGAGGTACCCGAGGAGAAACAGCTCGTTCTGAGTCGCATCCTCGACGAAGATAGCGCTCCCTTTGTGTCCGAAGATCCACCCCGGGGGAGCAACCGCACAGATACCCGGCCGCTCGAAATGACCGTGTACGTGAGGCCAGCATGGAAGTAATAGTCGCGGTTTCGCAGGTACGCCTTCCGGGCGGTGCCGGCACGGTAGGCGGCCCGGCGCTCGAGTTCGGCGACAGAATCAGTCGACCAGTTGATGGCAATCCCAGGTTCACGCCAGTACTCGCCAAAACCTTCGCCTTTCGCGAACGGGACCCAGAAAGCGCGGTTTGACGGGAGACCGCTCTTCTGCTCAGCGACAGTCACGTTCTTGGCCAGACCGCTGGAGCCAACACGTGGGTCGTCCACGCTGGCGAGGAACCGGGCGTCTTCGCCAGTCTGTACACCCACCTTTCCAGCCGCGATAACTCCGACAGTCTCCGACATCTTCGCCGCCTCGAAGACCTCGCGCGGCACCCCGACGAAGAACGGAGTCTCCGGCAGCGCGTCGTACTCCTGCTGCCGTAGCTCGAATACCTTCTCCGGCGGCGGGCTCGCGAAGTCGCCGGAATCCCTGACGTAGTCCACGAGCCGCACCACGTTCGCGGCTCGCGCCTCGGCGTCAGAGCACTTCTCGAGCGTCGTGATCGCCATCCCCGCAAACTGGAAGCTGACGCCCTCGAAGTGCTTCGTGTCGGTGAGCAGGATCTCGACGATCTTGCACGTGTCGAGAATGTGCCGCCGCAGCGCTGCGTGCGTCGTGAGAGTGCGGAAGCTGTCGTTCGTGATCAGGCAGAGCCGCCCACCCTCGCGCAGCCGCTCGATCCCGTTCGCGAAGAACATCGCGTAGGTGTCGGTATCGCCCGTGCCGGCGCTCCCCGACTTCAGCTCCGCCGGGCTCGCGCCGTAGAGACGGCCGTAAACCTTCTCCTTGTATTTCGGCTTTCGCGCTCCATACGGCGGGTTGCCGACGACCGCATCGAACTCGACCTCGTCGATCTTCGCGACATCGTCGACGAGCGGATCGACCGCAACCGCCCGCTCGGCCTCGCTGAACAGCTCGCCCTGACGCTGTGGCGAGTGCAGGAGCATGTCGTGGACGAACAGGTTCGGCGGCACACCGGTCCCGAAATCGTCGAGCAGGAAGATCCGGATCGCCGAGAGCGACGTCGCGAAGCCGTCGATATCGCCGCCGTAGAGCTGCGTGCCGATTATCGCGCGATAGGCGTCCTCGTCACCGAAATCCTCATTCCGGTAGAGCCGCGCGAGGTGATCGTAGAGCCCTTCGAGAAAGTGCCCCGAGCCCATGCACGGATCGAGAACGCGGGAATCGCGGCGGAGGCAGAGCTTCGAAACCATGTACTCGACGTCGGCATGTGGGGTGTAGAACGCCCCAAGTCGGGCCTGCTGGGGTCGCCGACGCCGTGACGAGAGAAGGCCTTGGTAGATGTCGCCGACGTTGCGATTCGTCAGCTTCGCGAAGCTCTTCGTCGAGAGGTCGTATACGAGCTCGGCAAGCGTCTCCTTGTGGGGGCTGAAGTAGTCATAGGCGTCCTCCCGATACACGAGTGGGAATCGCTCCTCTGCGAAATCGAACGCAACGCGGATCAGCTCCCACCAGTTGTTCTGCTCGATCACCCTCTCGCGGATGTCAGAGGCGAGGTCGTGGCGCAGCCCGCGGTATGCCTGCTCCTCCTGGGAGCTCCAGCCGCCGGATGTGTCCCGGATCTTGCGGCGCAATAGTCCGAGAAAGACCGCGGCCGTCGTCGGGGAGGTGTCCGACCGTGTCGTCGGGAGAAACTCGCGCATGATCCGGTAGAAGCCGGGCAGGTTCCTGTCCTCACAGAGGCTGAGGAAAAAGACCTTGTTCAGATAGTTCAGCGCAGCCTGGGTGACCATCTCCTCGACGACCTGTGCCGGCTTCCCGACCTCGGCCACCTTCCGATCGTAGAGGTGCCTCAACCGCTCGCTCGCTGCGGGATTCTCGTGCAGCCAGCGACCGAATGGTGTGAGAATGGCCGGCGGATCGTCAGACACGGCCTGGACGCCATGGATGACAGCAGGACGCATGTCGTCCTCGATGCGGTCGAGGTGATAGAGGAGGATCTCCAGCAGCCGGTCTCGGGCGACGATTTCGAGCGCGAACTCACCGCGAAGCTGGAATTCCTTGACCCGCTCCCACGCCCAGATCTCCTCGAGCTCCTCGTACTCGAGCTCGCCGAGCAACGACGGGTCAGCCACGGTCTTGCGGCGAAAGAATCGGTTGCGCTCGGGCTTGCCGCAGTAGAGGATGAGGAACGGGGGCGGCTGCGCGAAGTCGTCGCTCTTCGCGTAGTCGATGAGCTGCCGCTTTGCCTTCTCGAAGTCGGTTGTCGTGTCGAGCGCCTCGAAACGCTTGATCTCGCAGAGCACAACCGGCGAGTTTCCGATCAGGTAGAGACCGTCGTAACGGCCCGTCGCGTGGGCCGATTTGAGGCGATGAATGGCGAGAGTGCGCTGTTCGACGAAGTACTCGCCTTCGGCCTGGTTCGAGCTGCGCTTCGGATAGCCGAGCGTCGTCATGTCCGGATCGAAGAGCGTTGAGTGAACGTCCGCCTCGGTGTAGAGGCGTTTCTGGGCCACGGGAATCGTGAGACTCGGAAAGTTGACGGGCATTAGCCACTGCCTCCATGAAGGGTCGCAGCGGTAACCGCACACGTTTGTGCCAACATCGGAACGATTCTTGCACCACGATCCGACTGCGCGCACTTCGGGTGTGACACGAAGCGTGGCGCTACGCTGAGGGCACGTTGCGGATCTGCCTGGTGACACCGTTCGCGTGGTCGCACCCACACGACGTGAACGAGCACGTCGCGGGGATCGCGGCGGCGCTACGGAAACGCGGTCACAGCGTGACCGTGCTCGCTCCCTCGACGCGAGCGGCCGACCTGCGCGAAGGGCGGCGCGCCCTCGCGGGCGGGCGCGCGTCCGAGCTGATCGCGGTCGGCCAGGCGATCCCGATCTCGCGCCGCTCGCAGATGGGTGTGCCCGTCGGCGTCCGGGCGAGCCTCGCGCTCGCGCTCGCACAAGGCAGCTTCGACGTCGTGCACGGCTTCGAGCCGGGCCTGCCGTCGCTCTCCTACCTGGCGCTGCGCGAGACCGACGCGCTCGGTGTTGCCACGTTCTGCTCGGCGGAGCGCCTCTCCTATCCGCCGGCTCGCTCTGCGCGAGAGAAGCTCCTGACGCGCGTCGACGCGCTGCTCGCCCTCTCCCCCGCAGTGCGGGACGCTGCGGCGGAGCGCTTCCCGGGTGACTACCGCGTCGTCTCGCCCGGGATCGACCCAGACCTCTTCAGCCCGGCACCGCGCAAGCAGCGGACGATCGTCGTCGAGGTGCGCCCGACCGGCCGGGCCGTCGCACGCGGCGTGATCCGCGCACTGCGCGACTTGCCCGGTTGGCAGGTCTTGCTCCTACGGACGAAGCCGCTTGCCGGGCGGCCGTCGATCCCGCGGGATCTCGCCGGGCGCGTCCGCGTGCGAACCGCGCTCGACGGTCCGGCACGCGCACCGATCCTGAACGAGGCGGCGATCTTCGTGCCGAGCGTGGAGGGGCTGCCACGGCTCCTGCTCGAGGCGGAGGCGGCTGGCTGCGCGATCGCGGCACCGCGCGGGCTCGAGGATCAACCCGAGCTTGCAGTCGCCGCCATCGCACGCCTCGCCGAGGACGACGAGTTGCGCGCCCGCGAGAGCGCCACGGCACGCGCACGGGCCGAGGGACAGTCGTTCGCCAACCTGGCGGAGGAGCTCGAAGGGATCTACTCGAAGCTCGGCTCACGCCGGCGCCCCCAGCGGCCGGCCGATCCGCTTGCCGACAGGCCCTGGATCGTCGCCGATCTGCACATGCACACGTCGTGGTCGTTCGACTGCGCGATCGAGCCGGCCGAGCTCGTCGCCCAGGCCGAGGCAGACGGGCTGGGGGCCATTGCCGTCACCGACCACAACGTCTTCGGCGGGGCGCTCGAGACGGTCGCGGCCGCGCGCGGCCGCGACCTGATCGTGATCCCCGGCGAGGAGATCAAGACCGACAGCCAGGGCGAGGTGATCGGCCTCTTCCTCGAGCGCGAGATTCCGAGGGGCATGCCCTTCCCCGACACGCTGGCCGCGATCCGCGAGCAGGGCGGCCTCGTCTATGTCCCCCACCCCTTCGACCGGATGCACACGATCCCGGACCCGGCGACCCTGCATCGTCACCTGGCCGAGATCGACGTGTTCGAGGTCTACAACGCACGGCTGCTCCGCGACGCCCAGAACGACGAGGCGCTCCGGTTCGCCCGGAAATACGGGTTGACGATGGGCGCCGGCTCGGACGCGCACGTGCTCCAGGGCCTCGGCACCGGAGCGCTGCGGATGCGCGCGTTCCGCGACGCCGAGGAGTTCCTGATCTCCCTGCGCAGCGCCGAGATCCTCCGCCGGCCGAAGTCGCTGGCCTACCTCCAGAGCCTGAAATGGATGGCCCAGGTCAAGGAAAAGGTCCGCTAGCCGAGAAAGGACCTGGCGTGGTCTGTCAGGCAACGTCCGCTCGGCGGCGGCTCGCAATCGCGCTTCGCCGGAGGTCCCTCCCACCCGGTCCCGTCGCTCTAGTGGCCACCGCCGTGACGACAGACGAGATCTATCAGCGCTACCTCGACAAGGCGATCAAGGAGATCCTCCGCCTCGAGCATGAGCTCGCGCAGGCCGCGGACGGGGCTCCGTTCGCCCAGCCCACAGGGCACCCGCTGGCGACGATCTTCCTGCTCAAGTTCGGGCCGCAGGCCCAGGAGCTCCAGGAAGGTGTGGCCTTCCACGGCCGCGCCGGCGCGGCGCTGATCAAGTCGCTGCAGCGGCTGCACGTCGACCCGCTCGAGGTGTTCGGCACGAACTGCGTCAAGTTCGCCGGCGCCGACGACGAGCTCTCACGCGCCTGGCTGAAGCGCGAGCTCCGGATCGTCGCGCCGAAGCTGATCGTCGTGATGGGCGAGGACGCGCTCACCTATCTAAACGAGCTCGAGTTTCCTCTGGCGCACCCGCTCGAACCGACGCTCGGAGAGCTCCAGCGCTTCACGCCGACGATCGAGGGGCTCTACGTCCCTGACATCGACTCGTCGCTCGACGAGCAGGCTGCGAAGACACGGTTCTGGACCGCCTTCAAGCCGGTGGGGCCGTGGTGGGCCGCGCTACCGCCGTACTAGCCGTCGCGGCCGCATCCGGCCTCTACTACGCGACCGTCTCCCACCTCCATGCAGCGTCCCTCTGGTGGGAGGTCGCTTGGCTCGCGCTCGTCGTCATGCCGACGGTGTTCGCGCTCGTCGGGCTCGCACTCCCGCTCGCGAGCTGGCCGGTCAGCAGGCTCCTGGCGGCCGCCGGCGGCTGCCTTGCGCTCACCCTGCTCTGCGGCGCCGTGCTCGACCTCCACGTGCTGGCGGACTTCGGAAAGCTGGCCACGATGACCTTCCTCGCCTGGGCGTTCCTCTGGCTGTTCGAGGAGCTCTCCTGGGTGGTGATCGTCGCGCTCCTGATCCCCTGGGTCGACGCGTACTCGGTGTGGCGCGGGCCGACGAAGGCGATCGTGAACCACCACGCCGCCGTCTTCTCGGCGTTCTCGTTCACGTTCCCGCTCCCGGACGGGAACACGCACCTCGGGATGCCCGACCTCTACTTCTACGCGCTCTTCCTAGCCGCGGCCGCGCGGTTCGGGCTGCGCGTGTTTCCGACCTGGATCGCTCTGACCTTCTCGTTCGGAGCGACGATGTCGCTCGCGATCTGGTGGGGTGCGAGCGGATTACCGGCGCTGCCGCTGCTCTCGATCGGCTTCCTGCTGCCGAACGCCGACCTCTTGTGGACGAGGCTCAGGAGCGTTCGAGCAGCGTGACGCACTCGACGTGCGGCGTGTGCGGGAACATGTCGACGGGCCGCGCCCGCATGAGCCGGTAGCCGTACTCGTCGCGGAGGACCTTGAGGTCGCCGGCCAGCGTGGTCGGGTTGCACGAGACGTAGACGACCCGCGGCGCACCGACCTCTCCGAGCCGCTTCAGCGCCTTGCCGGCGAGCCCGGCGCGAGGCGGGTCGACGACGACCAGGTCGGGGCTGCCTGCCCGCTCGTGCAGCTCTCCCAGCACCTGACCGACGTTGCCCGCGAAGAAGGCGGCGTTCCCGATCGTGTTCAGCTCGGCGTTCTCGATCGCGCATGCGACCGACTCCTCCGAGACCTCGATCCCCCAAACGGTGAGGGCGTGCGGCGCGAGTGTGAGCGCGATCGTGCCGATCCCGCAGTAGAGGTCGTAGACGGTCTCGGTGCCGGTGAGCGCCGCCTCCTCCAGCACCATGCCGTAGAGCCGTTCCGCCATCTGGGTGTTCGTCTGGAGAAACGCGTTCGGGCGCACCCGGAAGCGCAGGCCGCCGAGCTCTTCCTCGATCGCCTCTTCGCCCCAGAGCAGGAGCGACGGCAGGTTCGTCACCTCCGCCGAGGTGTCGTTCACCGACCAGTGGATCGAGCGCACCTCCGGGAACTGCGTCAGCACCTCGATCAGCCGCTCGCGGTCGAACCGCTCACGTTCATGTGTGACCAGCTGAACTAGCGCTTGGCCGGTGTTGCGGCCCTCGCGCACGACGAGGTGGCGCAGATAGCCCGTGTTCTCGGCCTGGTCGTAGCCCTCGAGCCGCTCCTCGCGCGCCCAGTCCTGGATCGCGTTGCGGATCCCGTTGCCGAGGTCGGTCGTCAGCCAGCACTGCTCGAGCTCGAGTACCTCGTCCCAGCGGCCTGCCTTGTGCAGGCCGAGCCGGGGGCCGTCCGGGCCCGGCGCGAACGAGTACTCCATCTTGTTGCGGTAGTGGAACTGGTCCTCCGCGCCGACGATCGGCTCCAGCGGCGCGTCGTGGATCCCGGCGATCCGGCGGAGCGAGTCGCCGACCCAGGCGGCCTTCGCCTCGAGCTGTGCCTCGTAGGCGAGATCCTGGAAGCGGCAGCCGCCGCAGACCCCGAAGTGCGCACAGGGCGCCTCAACCCGGAGCGGGCCCGGCGTGAGCACCTCGACCAGGTCGGCCTCGGCATGGCGGCGCTGCGTCTTCGTGATCCGCGCGCGCACCGTGTCTCCCGGCAGGCCGCGTCTGACGAAGACGACGAAGCCGTCCAGGCGCGCGACACCGTTCCCGCCGAAGGCGAGCGAATCGATGGCGAGCTCGAGCTCGTCACCCCGCTGCACGGGCGCGGCCACAACCGGAGGGTACCCGGCCCGGTCCCAACGCCCTCCGAGTGCCTGCCGCGATCGGTGTCTGACACCGGGACATGGCCCTTCGGCCACGCTGTGAGCAGGCGAATTCACACTTCGGTGGCAAAGCTACTTCAGTTTCTCAACGGTGTCTGACACCTTGGAGCCCTCGATGCGGCCCTCAGATGCCGAAGAGCGGCAAGCACACCTCGAGCCCGTCGAGCTCGACCGGCGGGCGCTCGAGCGCTGCCCAGCGCGCCCGCGGGAGCTCGAAGATCCGCTCCCGCTGCGGCACGCCACGTGGCGCATGCTGGGCCTCCCCTACGACCTCGTAGCCGAGCTTCGCCGAGACGCGCTCCGATGCCGTGTTGCCGACAAAGGCACCCGAGACCGCCGCCTCGGCGCCGAGCCCCGCGAAGCCGAGCTCGAGCACCGCGTGCCGCATCTCGGTGCCGAGGCCGCGGCCCTGGAACGGCGCGCCGAGCCACGAGCCGGTCTCGAAGCGCCGCGTGACGGCGAAGTTCTCACCGCGGACGTCCTGCGCGCCGACCGGCTCACCCTCGAACCACACGCAGAGAAGCAGTGACCAGCTCTCCGGGCGCCAGTTCTCACGCGCCGCGCGGTGATACGGCGCGAACCGCTCGACGAGGTCGGGCCGGTCTGTCCACGGCAGCCGGAACGGCATCGTCTCCGGCGGATGGATCCCGCGCGCCGCGACGAGCGCCAGCGCCTCCAGTTCGTCGTCGTCCGGCAGGCGCAGCTCCAGACGCGGAGTGCGTAACCGGAGACTGAGCAGCGGCGTCAGGTCTATTGCAGGACGCTCACGTAGACCGAGCGCGGCTTCGGCCCGTCGAACTCGCAGAGGAAGATCGCCTGATAGGTGCCGAGCGCGAGTGTGCCGTCGTCGCGGAGCGGCACGATCGCCTGCGCGCCCGCGACCGAGGCGCGCCCGTGCGAGGGGCCGTTCGGACCGTCCTTGTCGTCGTGGCGCCAGCCCCAGTCGTCGCCGACAACGCGCTCGAACCCGTGCTCGAGGTCCTCGACGAGCACGGGATCGATCTTCTCGTTGATCGTGATCCCGGCCGTCGTGTGGGGCACATAGACGAGCACCGCCGTCCCGCTCAGGCCCGCCGCCGCCTCGCGCACCTGCGCAGTGACGTCGATCAGCTGGGTGTGCCGCTCGCTTGTGATCCGGATCTCGCGCACGGAGGCCTATCCTACGGGGACGTGGTCACCGTCTCCCCAACCGGTCGTGAGCTCGACGCGTTCCGAGACCGAGCCGACCGGTTCAGCGCCGACCTCGACGAGGAGTACTACCTCCACTTCGCCGGCCACAAGGAATCGCTCGAGCTCGAGGAGATCTACGCCCGCTACCCGGAGCTGACGAGCCTCGAGACCGCACAGAGCCTGAAGGGCGCGCCGACCGAGCTCTGGCGCTTCGCCTGTGAGGGCTACCTCGGCAACCTGACCCGCTCCCATCAGGAGAAGGTCGCGACGATCGAGTCCGAGCTCGAGACGACCGTCGACGGCGAGACGATCCCCTTCCGGATGCTGCGCATCGCGGTCTCGAACGAGCCCGACCGCGACCGGCGACAACGGCTTGACGACGAGCGACTTCGGCTCACCGACGAGCACCTGAACCCGGTGTACCTCGAAGCGGCGCAGATCGACCGCGAAGCGGTCGGCACCCTCGGCGCGGCGAACTACTACGAGCTGTACAAGCAGTTCGGCTTCCGCCTCGACGAGCTTGCGCGCGAATGCCGCGACCTGCTGGACGAGACGGAGCGCACCTGGGAGCAGGCCGGCGACCGCGCGTTCCGCGCGCGGCTGGGAATCGGCCTGCGCGACGCGCGCCCCTCCGACGTCGCAAGGCTCTTCCGCGCGCCCGAATGGGACAAGGCGTTCCCGTCCGACCGGATGCTTCCCGCCCTGGAGGCGACGCTCACAGACCTCGGGATCGACCTCCGGTCGCAGAGCAACATCCACCTCGACCTCGAACAGCGACCGGCCAAGAGCCCGCGCCCGTTCTGCTCGCCCATCGAGATCCCCGGCCGCGTGATGCTCGTGATCCAGCCGTCGGGCGGCCGCGACGACTGGGAGGCGCTCTTCCACGAGGCCGGCCATGCAGAGCACTTCGCCCACACCTCAGCCGCGTTGCCGATGGAGGCGAAACGGCTCGGCGACATGGCCGTCACCGAGGGCTGGGCGATGCTGATGCAGCACCTCGTCACCGAGCCCGCCTGGCTGAACCGGCGCCTCGACGTGCCGCGCGTGGCGGAGCTCGCAAACGACGGGGCCACTTCGCTGCTCTACTTCGTCCGCCGCTATAGCGCGAAGCTCCTCTACGAGATCGAGTTCTTCCAGGCGGCGGACCCGGCGTTGCTGCGGCCGCGCTACGCCGAGCTGCTCACCGACGCGCTGAAGATCCCCGCCTGCCCGGAGAACTACCTGACGGACATCGACGGCTCGTTCTACGTGACCGGCTACCTGCGCTCGTGGGCCTTCGAGGCGCAGCTGCGCGAGTTCCTGCGCAGCGAGTTCGGCAACGACTGGTTCGCGCGGCGCGAGGCGGGTGACCTGCTGCGCGAGCTGTGGTCGCTCGGCCAGGGACCGACCGCGGAAAGCCTGCTCCGCGACGTTACCGGCGCGACGCTCGAGATGGCGTCGGTTGCCGAACGGATCCGCGAGGGGCTCGTGGCCTAACGAGGCAACAACACGCCGCGGCGTATGCTCCGGTCTGTGGAGACGCCGGTCGCCGCCCCGCGCGTACTGCACCTGTCGCTCGTCGCAGGAGGCGAGCTCTGGGATCGGGCGGGCGACAAGCTCGGCCGGGTCGACGACCTGATCGTCCGGCTCGGCGACAACGAGTACCCGCCCGTCACGGGCCTGCTCGCGACCGTTGCCGGACGGCAGGTGTTCGTGCCGGCCGAGAACGTCGCGGAGATCGACCACGGGCACGTCAAACTGAGCGGCGTGCAGCTCGATCTGCGCCCGTTCGAACGGCGCCCCGCCGAGGTGCTGCTCAAGAAGGATGTCCTCGACCGCCAGCTGATCAACGTCGACGGCGCGCGGCTCGTCCGGTCGAACGAGATCGAGATCGCGCGCCTCGAAGGCTGGTACCGCGTCGTCGGCGTCGATATCGGTGCGCGTGGGCTGCTGCGCCGTCTCGTCCCGAAGGGCCTCGCAGGCCGGGTCGAAACGAGCCAGTTCCTCGATTGGGCGTCGGTCGAGCCGTTCACAGGCCACGTCCCGACCGTTCGCCTGCGCATCCCGCATCCGAAGCTCGCGCGTCTCCATCCGGCGCAGCTCGCCGATCTCGTCGAGGCGGCCTCCCACCGGGAGGGCGCGGAGATCATCGCCGCGGTCGGCGGCGACCCCGAGCTCGAGGCCGACGTCTTCGAGGAGCTCGAGCCGCACCACCAGCTCGAGTTCGTGGAGCGGCGATCCGACGGCGAGGTCGCCGAGATCCTCGCTCGCATGGAATCCGACGATGCGGCCGATCTCGTCGCCGACCTCCCGGAGGAGCGGCGCGAGTCGGTCGTCGAGCTCCTCCCGCAGACTCAGCGACGCCGGGTCCGCGCTCTCCTCGGCTACGACCCTGCGACAGCCGGCGGCCTGATGAGCCCGGAGTTCATCTGCGTCTACTCGCAGGCGAGCCCAGCCGAGATCTTCGACCGGGTTCGGCAATCGCAGGCGCCGGCCGACGCGGTGACCTCGATCTACGTCATGAACACGCACCGGCACCTGAAGGGGGTGATCACCCTCGTCGATCTCCTGCGTGCCGGCCCGGATCTGCCGGCAGGGGAGATCGCCGACACTCCTCGACGTGTGCGCACGGAGGCCGAGCTCGAGGAGGTCGCCCGGCTGATGACCGACTACGATCTGACGGTCGTACCGGTCGTCGACGACGAGGAGCGCATGATTGGCGTCATCACAGTGGACGATGTGCTGGAGCTCGTGCTGCCGAAGGGCTGGCGGCAACACTTCGGCCTCTTCACGGAGGACTAGCTGATGCCGAACCACTGCCCCCTGGACGCGGATGCTGTCAGTACGTGCGTTCATCCGCAGCACCCTTGGCCGGACGCGCGCCCGGCGCCTGCGGCTGCGTCCGCGTAACCGGCTCACACTCCGCCTCGCAGCCCTCTTCGCGTTCCTCGGCCCCGGCCTGATCGCCGCGAACGCCGGCAACGACGCGGGCGGCATCGCCACCTACTCGTCGGTGGGAGCGAAGTACGGCTACGACCTGCTCTGGATGATGGTGCTGATCACCGTCAGCCTCGTCGTCGTCCAGGAGATGGCGGCACGGATGGGCGCGGTGACGGGCAAGGGGCTCGCCGAGCTGATCCGCGAGCAGTACGGCGTCCGCTGGTCGCTGTTCGCAACCGTCTCGGTGCTGATCGCGAACCTCGGCATCTGCATCAGCGAGTTCGTCGGCATCGGCGCCGCGCTCAACCTGGCGGGGATCCCCTTCCAGCTCTCGGTACCGATCGCGGCGGTCGCGGTCTGGCTGCTCGTCGTGCGCGGCTCGTACAAGGCGGCGGAGCGGGTGTTCGTGCTGATGACGATCCCGTTCTTCGCCTACCCGATCGCCGCGATTCTCGCGCACCCGCACTGGGGGGCCGTCGCAAAGGCAAGCGTGGTGCCGCACATCCAGATGAACTCGGCGTACCTCTTCTTGTTCATCGCGACCGCGGGAACGACGATCACGCCGTTCATGCAGCTCTACGTCCAGTCCGCCGTGGTGGAGCGCGGCCTCGGGCCTGACGAGCTGAACGCCGAACGGGCCGAGGTCGTGTCCGGGTCGCTCTTCGCGAACCTCGTCGCGGGCTTCATCATCATCGCGACCGGCGCGACGCTCTACGTCCACGGCGACCACACGGTCAACAACGCCGCCGATGCGGCGCGTGCGCTCGCCCCCTTCGCCGGGCGCTTCGCGGAGCTCCTGTTCGCGATCGGGCTCCTCGGCGCGAGCCTGCTCGCGGCCGCGATCCTGCCCGTGACCGCCGCCTATGTGATCGCGGAGACGTTCGGCCTGGAGAAGGGCATCTCGCGACGTCCGCGAGAGGCGCCGGTCTTCGTCGGCGTGATCACCGTGTTGATCGGGATCGGGATGCTCGTCGCGATCGTCCCCGGCGTCCCGGTGATTAAGCTGCTCGTGCTCGTCCAGGTCGTGAACGGCGTGCTGCTGCCCGTGACGCTCTTCTTCGTCTGGCGGCTGTCCGCGAACCGAGAGCTGATGGGCCGGTACGCGAACGGCCGAGTGTTCAACGTCCTCGCGGGCGCAACCGTCCTCGCGACCTCCGGGCTCTCGGCGCTGCTCGTGGCCGTCACCTGCGCGGGCATCTTCTAGCCGGCGATCCTCGTCAGACCGACGACGGCGAACGCATAGATCACGACCATCGAGATCGAGTCGATCCCGAGCCAGAGGTGCGTGCGTTTCGGCCTGGCGATGATCGCCGCCGCCGCGATCCCGGTCAGCAGCAGCCCCATCCCACCGAGCCAGACATCCGACTTGTGAGCCGCCACGATCACCGGCGTGCCCGCCAGGGCGTCGGCCAGCACGAAGAGACAGATCTGGAACGAGTTCCCGCCAAGGATGTCGCCGACTGCGAGCTGGAGGTCGCCGAGCCGAACGGCCGCGATGCCGCTCGAGATCTCGGGCAGGCCGCTCGCGAGCGCGAGGAAGGTCGCCCCGAAGATCGCGCCCTGGATGCCCAGCCGGCCTGCGATCAGGCTGCCGGAGTCCTCGAGCACCACGCCGGCGACCAGCGTCGCGACTGCGCCCGCCAGGAACAGCAGCATCACCCTGGTCGTCGTCGACCCGGCGTAGGGATGGACGCCCGCCGGATGCGGCTCGCGGACGTGCCTGCGGCCCGGCGTGCTCTCCGGAGCCTCCACCTTCCAGGCCGGCTTCAGACGCGTGCGGTTGACGACCCAGACTCCGGCGACCCACAGCGCGACGACCGCGAGCGAGGTCGGGCTGACACCGCCGATGTTCGTCGACGCCGACAACGCAGCGCCGCTGAGGGCGGTCGCGAGCACGACGACCACCATCAACGCCTCGATCACCGGCACGAGCGAGCCGACGAGGAAGCTGAGCGGCCGCTCCCTGCCGGAGGCGAAGTCGAGAATCACGAGCACGAGCGTCTGCACCGCGACACCGCCGATCAGGTTGCCGACGGCGAGATCGAGATGCCCGGAGAGCGCTGCGGAGGCGGTGATCGCGATCTCCGGCAGGCTGCCCGTCACCGCGAGCAGGATCAGCCCGCCGAGCGCCTCGCCGAGGCCGAAACGGACGTCCAGCGCGTCCGTGGTCTTCGACAGCACGATGCCGGCGGCCCACGTAAGGCCGGCCGCAGCCGCGAAGACCAGGAACAGCAGAGGCGTGCCGAAGCCTGCGATGGGCCGATGCTACTCGCCCCGTCTGCCGGCGTTCATTAAGGGCACGCATGCACCCACTTCGAGGGATCGCCGGTTACAAGGTGGATTGTGAGGGAATACCGCATGCGGCGTTCTTCGTTTCAAAAGGCATGAGTACGTTGAACGACATCAGGGAAGAGATCGACCGCCTGTCGAGCGAGCGGCTGGACGTTCTGGCCAAGCTAGCCGAGGGCAAGAATGCCGAGTTGGCTGCGAAGCATCAGCAGCTCGAAGAGCAGATCGCCGAGCTCTGGGAGCAGCGGCGTATCGTCAGGGCGCAGATCGCCTTCGGCGACCGCAACGAGATCATCCAGCGGGCCCGCCACGACGAACGCCTCTCCCGCGCGGCGTAACTCCCCCGAATCCCGAATCCCAGCCCCCGCTACCATCCGGGGGCTTGGCGTTTTGAGGCCAGGGGCGTTAGCTCAGCTGGGAGAGCGCCGCCTTTGCAAGGCGGAGGTCATCGGTTCGATCCCGATACGCTCCATGCAGTGTTGTCAATAACTCAACGTTTCGGCTTCTCTATGGGTTAGGGGCGGCGCCGTACTCTTCGTCGGTGACGTGGTCTCCCCACGTCGCGGCGTTGCCCTCCTCGTCGACGTCGACGATCGCGAGGTGGGTCATGAATCGGTCGGGGACGGCGCCGTGCCAGTGGTCTTCTCCGGGCTCGAAGAAGATTCGGTCTCCGGGCTTGATGGTCTCGATCGGGCCGCCGCGGCGTTGTGCGAGGCCGGCGCCTTCGATCACGTAGATCGTCTGGCCGTTGGGGTGTGTGTGCCAGGCGGTGCGCGCGCCGGGTGTGAGGTGGACGCTGCTCGCACTCACGCGGGACGAGCCTGACGGTGCCGCAATGGCGTCGATGTAGACCTCGCCGGTGAACCAGTCCTTCGGCCCGCGGACGGTTTCGATGCTGTTTCTGGTGATCTGCATGTGTTCTCCTGGTTGCTAGGAGTCGGTTGACGAGGTCGGTGCGCTGGGGGCGAGTTCGCCGTAGAAGTAGGACGCAGTGACGCCGCCGTCCATGAGGAAGTCACTGCCGGTGATGAACGCGCCGTCGGGCCCCATGAGGAGAGCGCCGACGGTTCCGACTTCGTCCGGGGTGCCGCCGCGCCCGACGGGGCAGAGCTCGATCATGCGGCGGTATCCCTCGCCGCGCGGGCCCGTCAGTTCGTCTGTGGCGAGCGGAGTGAAGATGATGCCGGGGCTGATCGTGTTGACCCGAGCGCCACGCTTGCCCCAGCGAACGGCCTCGGCCATCACGCGCAGCGAGTTCCCACGTTTGGCGAGTTGGTAGGCGTGGAGAGGGTCGCTGACCTGGCTGGAGTATCGGGAGCTGCAGCAACTCGTCGGCCGGCGTAGTCGCAAGCGCGGTGCTTTCGTCGGCGGTGAGGGCGCCGAGCCGGTGCCCGGACTGCGACGCGATCACGATCCCTGCGCCACCGCGTGCGATGACGTTCCCGAACTCTTCGAGCACGAGCGCAGTTCCGTACAAGTCGACTGCGAGGATGCTCGCCGGCGAGGCCTGGCTCGGTGAGACGCCGGCGGCGTGGATGAGGCCGGTGATGCCGCCGAACGCAGTGGCTGTCTCGACGAGTGCGTGTACCGATTCGCGCGACGAGGCATCGACTGTCGCCGTGCTCACGTCGAATCCGGCGTTTCGCATCACCTCCGACGCGGCGTCTGCGTTCCCAGGGTACAGATCGGCCAGCACGACGTGCTTCCCGGCGCTGACGCGCCGGGCGATCGCCTGACCGATCGAGCCTGCTCCGATGACGACGATGACTTCGCTCATGGCGACACTCCTTAGTGGCGAGGGACGAGCTTCAGCGTCGCCGCGCGCGCCTCGGGCGCAACGATTCGCGGAACGATCGAGGGATAGCGGCGGTCGTACTTGGCGTGGTAGGCGGCATCGAGCTGGTCGTTCACGGTGTTGGTCTCGACGATCAACACGTCCTTCTTGACGCCGCCAGCCGACATCTCTGCCTGGTGGCGGGTTTGTGCGCCGCGGAACCAGGACGAGCCGCGGCCGTTGACGGATCGGACATAGAGGTCGTCGCCGAGGCGGACGACCCACATCGTGACTGGCCGGCGGAGCGAGCCGTCGCCGCGCACCGATGCGAGACGCAGCTCCTCTGCGCCATCAACCCGTTCGAGCTCGTCAGCTGTCCAGGCGGTCATCCCTCCTCCTAGAGCTCGATCAGGAACTTGATCGACTCTCGCTCGTTCATCAGCCCGGTAGCCCTCCGGCACGTCGTCGAGCGAGCCGGTGCGGTCGAAGACGCGGCCGGGCTCGATCCGGCCCTCGAGGACGTCCGGCAGCAGCTCCTCGATGTAGGCCCGCGCCGGGGCCGGCCCGCCGGCGATCGAGATGTTGTCGAAGAACGTTCGCGCCACGTCGTCGGCGATCTCGCTCGTGCTGCGGGAGGCCGACGCGGCCGACAGCGCCGCCCGGGCGGACGATGCCGAGCGCGGTCTCGATCGACTGGTCGTGACCGACGCACTCGAGAACGGAGTGGACGCCGAAGCCGCCCGTGAGCTCACGGACGCGCTCGATCGCCTCCTCGCCACGCTCGCTGACGACGTCTGTCGCGCCGAAGTCGCGCGCGAGTGCGACCCGGTCGGCGTGACGACCGAGGAGGATGATCTGCTCCGCGCCGAGCCGCTTTGCGGCGATCACCCCGCAGAGCCCGACGGCGCCGTCACCGACGACAGCGACCGTCTTGCCCGGTGCGGCTCGTGCGGCGAGCGCTGCGTGATGGCCCGGTGCCCATCACGTCGGAGAGGGTGAGCAACGACGGCATCAATGCGTCGTCGGAGCCGACGGGCAGAACGACGAGCGTGCCGTCGGCTTGCGGGACGCGCACTGCCTCGCCTTGCGCCCCGTCGACACCGTCTCGGCCCCAGAAGCCACCATGGAGACACGACGTCTGCAGTCCCTCGTGGCAGAACACGCACGTTCCGTCGGAATACGCGAACGGCGCGACGACGACATCGCCGGGCTTGACCGTCCGGACACGTCGGCACCGACCTCTTCGACGACGCCGATGAACTCGTGGCCCATACGGCGCCCGCGTCCTCGTGCTCCATCTGTGTGTACGGCCAGAGGTCACTGCCGCAGATGCAGGAGCGGGTCACGCGGACGAGCGCATCCGTCGGCTCGACGAGGCGGGCGTCGGGGACGTTCTCGACCCGGACGTCGCCGGCGCCGTACATGACAGTTGCTCTCATGCCCTTCACTGAAGCACGGCGCGCGTCCGCGGTGACCGACCCTGTTGATCCAGGTACCGGCAGGCCCCCCCAGCGTGCGGGGCGCCGCGTTACCCTCGGCCCGTGGACACCAGGAACGAGATCCGGGAGTTCCTGACGATCGCGGCGGGCCAGGATCACGCCGGAGCAGGCGGGGCTGCGCGTCTACGGCGACAACCGGCGCGTTCCGGGTCTCCGTCGAGAGGAGGTTGCGCTCCTCGCCGGCGTCAGCGTCGACTACTACACGCGGCTCGAGCGCGGCAACGCTCAGCGGCGTCTCGGAGAGCGTTCTCGAGGCGCTCGCCCGCGCGCTCCAGCTCGACGAGGCCGAGCGCGCCCACCTCTTCGACCTCGCTCGCGCCGCTGCATCCGACGCCGCCCGGCGCCGCCGCGCGCGCCGCCGCGCGTTGCGCCCGAGCGTGCAGCGGATGCTCGACGCGATCACCGGCGCGCCGGCGTTCGTCCGCAACGGGCACATGGACCTCGTCGCCGCCAACCGCCTCGGCCGCGCCCTCTACTCGCAGCACTTCGACAGCCCGCACGGGCCGCCGAACTCGGCGCGCTTCATCTTCCTCGACCCGCGCGCGACCGATTCTACGTCGACTGGGAGCAGGTCGCGACCGACGCCGTCGCCGTCCTGCGCTCCGAGGCCGGCCGCGATCCCTACGACCGCAGTCTCTCCGACCTCGTCGGCGAGCTCTCGACCCGCAGCGAGATGTTCCGCACGCGCTGGGCCGCGCACAACGTCCGCTTCCACGACACCGGCCTCAAACGCTTCCGCCACCCCGTCGTCGGCGACCTCGACTCACCTACGAGACGATGGAGCTCGCCGCCGACGCGGGACTGCTGATGTTCGTCTACACCGCCGACGCCGGTTCGAAGTCCGAAGAGGCGCTGAACCTCCTCGCGAGCTGGACGGCGACGCCCGATCAGGAGACGGCCGACGCGGAGGAGCTCTCCTCGTAGAACGCCGCGAGCAACCCGTCGGAACGAGCCTCGATCCGCGAACGCCCACCAGTGCATCCGCGCAGATCCGACACCCGGCCGACGAGGCTAACATCGCAACTTGTACACCCCTCGTCGTGGGCGCACGAAGCGATGGTCACCCCCGGTCGTGTATGCCGCGAGGATGCCCTTCACCGACGTGCGACACAGCGGAGCGCCAACTAACTCGCTCGCCGCGCTATGGATGTCCGCAATCCGCATCGGCCGCTCAGCGAGTCCGAGCACCGCGGTGACCGTTTCAAGAACCGGAGCACCTTGGCCGGCGCGAGCCGCGGCGCCAACACGCTCCCTGCCGACCGCCCCCTGAGCATGCGCGTGAGGTCTACGAGCCGTGAAAGCTCAACGGTCGGTCGAGGGTTCGAAAGTGCCCCGCTGTCTTCCATTGCCCGCACACGGAAAATCCTAGAATTTTCCGCGCTCACCTTCTGCAACTGGAAGTGTGCGCGCACGGGCGAAGCCCGCGCTCGCTGCGACCCGTCGTTCATCCAGAGATCGCCCGAGTTGGAGCTGGGGTCATGTGTGGACACGAAGCTCCATTTTCGACCCAATGGCCACTTGATGACACGAAAAGGTGTCTGACACCGTTTCCCCGGCTCGCGGATGAAGGGGCGATACGCACCAGCCACCGGTGCGACTACGGATCCAGCGTCCAGTCCGGCGAGGAGTCGCCCCAGTTGGACGGCGGGCCCCCGGAGGTGATCTGCCTCAGGCCGCTGCCACCGGGCCGCACGACCCAGATGTGACTGTAGTGGGAAGGCCCGCGGGTGCTGGTGAAGGCGATCCACTTCCCATCCGGCGACCAGGCCGGAGACCCGCCCCCGACGAGCAGTCGATGCCGCCCGGTGCCGTTCGGGTTCATGGCCCAGAGTTCGGAGGTTGTCACGGTTCCGTGGGTGACCGAGGAGTCGAAGGCGATCCACTTGCCGTCCGGCGACCAGGCCGGAGACGAGCCTCCGGCGAGCACTCTATGCTCCCCGGAGCCGTCCGCGTTCATCACGTAGAGCCCGCCTATAGCCGCGAAGACGATCTGCTTGCCGTCCGGCGACCACGTCGGGGCCGTGGCGTCTTGGTTCTGTGCATGGGTCAGCCGGTGCAGGTCGGTCCCGTTCGGATGGATCGCGCAGATGGCGCCCGTGCAGCCGAACGCGATCCAGGAACCGCTCGGCGACCAGGCGGGTAACTCGGCTCGCAGTCCGGTCGTCAACTGGCGCGCGGCAGAGCCGTCAGCTTTCATCACATACAGGTCGGAGCTCATTGGCCCGGGTACGGGCACGCTGTTCATGATGAACGCGATCCGCATGCCTCCCGGCGACCACACCGGCCAGTTGTCAAACCCCGGGTCGTCTCTGACGAGAATCTGATCGCTCCCGTCGGCGTTCATGACATAGATGTCGCCGTTGCCGTCGGCGGATCGGGTGCTGACAAAGACGATCCTGCCGCGCGGCGGTGACGGCGCCGCGCCTGCAACCGCCGCAGTGACCAGGGCAATCAGGAGACCCGCAAAGACGATCCACAACATCCCGTGGTCGCGCCGCGCGCACCCCGACGATCTCCGTAACGGAGCCACGTTGATCGTGGTACCACGAACGGCGCGCTCGCGAATCAGTGGAAGCCCACAGGGCATCCCCTCCACGGCAGCAGCCGCTCCCGTGTCGCCGCTCTTCGTCGGGTGAGAGTCCCGTCTTCAACACCCTCAAAACAGACCCCGCCTTGACATAGAAGCATCACTGGCGCAGCCCCCGAGGGGGCATCCGAGGACATCACTCTGCTCGTACATCTGACGGGCGGTGTCTACGGCTTCCGTAGCGGGGGCCGTAGTGGCTCTCCAACGACTCGATCCGAAGACTCTCCAACGCTCGCTCAAGCGGCGCAGGAAGAACGAGCGGCGAGCTGCCACCAAGTAGCCTGGCAGTGCGGCAGAGCATCTCTCGGCCATCAAAGAGCACCGTGTTACGGCCCGGCTTGGAACCAATTCCACAATCCTGCGTAGTTCGCCGTAGCCTTCACGGTCGATTCACCGATGCCGGCGCGGACGCCGCGCGGCCAGGTTTGCGGCTCTGGTACGCGTGAGACGGCGTGAAAGGAGAGACGCGATCGTGCACCGGTTTCCCAATCGGGAACTCCCGCCGTGGCTCCAGCGCGTGGAAGCATCCAAGCGGTCGGCAGCGGCGAGACGAATGGTGAGGGCGTGCCGCGGTCGCCGTCTTCCTGCACTGCTGGTGATGCTCGCCGCGGTTTGGCTGCCCGCCGTCGCGGCCGGTTCAGCTGCCGGCGCCAGCGTCCCTACCTGCACGGCTAGCCAGCTGAGCGCCGTGTACCTCAAGACTACCGGCGCCGCCGGGGCACGAGCGGGCGAGTATGGATTCGAGAACAGGACATCGAAGCGCTGCGCGCTGCTGGGCTACCCGAGCGTACAGATGCTCTCCGCGTCGGGATCGAAGCTCGCGACCAGCGAGCAGCACACCGCGACTGGCGCGTTCGGGATCACCATGAAGCGGGTCGAACTGGCGAAGAACGGCGTCGGCTACTTCGCGATCGAGTACCACTCCCAAACCGGCTTCGGCAAGCTGCGCTGCCCGGCATCGGCCTCGCTCCAGCTGACCGCGCCTGGCGTCGGCACCCCGTTGCTGCTCAAGGGTCTCGGCGGGCAGATCGCCGCCTACGCCGGCACCCAAGCCCACCTCCAGTGCGGCGTCCTGCGCCTCAGTCCTGTGACGGCGAAGCGCTTCCAGTAGCCACGACCTGGCAAGAGCACCTGCCGAAGATCTGGAGTCCGATCTGGCCGCAGTCGCTCCGAGCGAGTGACTCCAGACCGCGCCGCTTGACGGTCAGGCTGTACAGACCGGTACGTCGTCCGGGACGACGTACCGCAACAACAGAGCTGATCGACGGTCATGAACGTTCCACCGTTGTCACGAGGGAGGCGTACTCACGCAGTCACCGACCAGACCAACACCGTGGCGTCCTGTGGAACTAGGAGTCCGACTGGGACCACGTCCACCGGCTCTTGCTCGTTCCCAAGCTGCTTCACAGTGAGCCCGCCGGTATCGAGGTCGAAGGCCAGTCCTTGTCGTGGGCCGCTCGATGAAACTCCAGGGAACATGACGAGGTTCCGCCGGCGCCCGAAGAGGCACACGTCGACGATGATGAACGGCTCCCCCTGAACGACCATTAGCCGATGCCACGGCGCGCTGTCGCGGCTCGCCGTCTGCGGCACGACTATCCATGATCCGTTGTGGCCCTTATCGACCCCGGTCAGGACGCGACGGACGCCCTCGAAGTCGTCCGCGAGAACACGAACGCCGATCGCACAGGCCAGGAAGTGCATCGCAATCGCGAGGAAGCTGCGCTCATCCGCGGGTTCGCCGACGGGCTCGATCGTTAGGTCGCCGGTGCGCGGCCGATAGGTGTCCGTCCCGACATGCACGTCCTCGCCGGCGGTGAAATCGGCGAGGACGTTTTCGATCTCTTCCGCGTTTGCGCCGCTCTTGCGCAGGCGATTCGCAATCTCGACGGCGGCGTCGCGGCTGTCCTTGAAGCGCGAGCCGTCGCTTTGAGGCGAGTCCATCATCCGCCATTCGCCCGACTCGTCGAGCTTCATCCGGAAGACGGACTCCTCGGCCCGCGCCTCCCACCGACGCCCGGCCTTCTGGCGCTGCTTCGCGAAGTCGCTCGCGACGTCAGCGAACTTCTCGATCTCGGCGCGGATCGTCGGATCAAGCGGCAGCGAGGCCTCAAACCTCGTCCCGCTCTGGCTGTTGCACGTGAAGCAGAGCGCAGCTGTTGAGAGGTTCCCGCGCAGCGACTTCGGGACGACGTGCGAGTCTGTCCGCCGGTGCGGATCATCGGGGCTGTCTCCGAAGCGGTTGCGGCAGAAGACGAGTGGTCGGACGGCCACTCAAGCTGCACGTCTGGCATGACGAGATCATGGCAACGAGGGCGGACTTCCCGATCCAAGAAGAAGGGGTCGGCTCTCTCGTTGCGCCGTCAGACTGGCACTACCTCAACGAGACTGGCGAGTTCGCCGAAATCGCTCGGATTGCGGGTGTACAGCGGAAGCCCAGCAGCGAGAGCCGTTGCGGCGATCAGGAGGTCGAATGCCCGTCGGCCACGCGCTTTCTTGCCCGCGATCGTGACCGCCGCATAGACACGGCCGTACGCGCGCGCGACCGCTCCGTCCACCGGCAACGGGTCAAACGTCGTTTCGGTTCGCTGCAGCCGGTCTTGACGGCGGGCGCGCTCCGCAATGTCTGTGGTCGCGAGTGGGCCCGCGGCGAGCTCCGCCAGCGTGATCGCCGAGATGGCGAGCTCGGCAGGAAGGCGCGCCGGATCGATCCGCTCCAGGTCGATCACGACCGACGTGTCGATGAGGCCGCGGCGGTGTTGCTCAGGCACGTGGCGCCGGGCCCTGGTCGATCAGCGCGTCGATGTCGGCTCGGAACTGTTTGGAGTCGATCGCGGGCGCGCCGGCGAACACCGCGATCGCGGCTTCTGCTGTAACGAACTGGCGTTGCCGGAGTGGTGTGAGCTCTCCCACCGGCACTCCGTTTCGCGTGACGACGAAGCTCTCTCCGCCGTCGAGGGCGCGCATGACGTCGCCGCTCTCGTTCCGTAGCTCGCGCTGGGTGATCTCTCTCGCCACCTCACGATCGTAGCACGCGTGCTACAGCGCGGTACGTCGTCCGGGACGACATACCGCTACAAGACTGTGACAATCGCTCCACAAGCTGGCGGTTGGACGGCGTCCCCGTGCAAGGGCCCTCCGGCCCGGTCACGGTCGGAGCGGTGCCCGATTCCACGTACCCGCAGCGAACGTGTAAACAATCACTGAACACGCTAAGGTCGGGCCTGTGACTGCGGCCCCTCGCGCGAAAACGAACTGGTGGACGCTCGTCGCTGTGTGTGGCGCGACGTTCATGTTGCTCGTCGACATCACGATCGTTCAGGTCGCGCTGCCGCGGATTCACACCGAGTTGCACACGAGCTTCACCGAGTTGCAGTGGGTGATCGACGCCTACTCGCTCTCGCTCGCTGCGCTCGTTCTGATGTGCGGCTCGCTCGCCGACCGGTTCGGCCGGAAACGCGTGTTCGCCGCCGGGGTCACGGTGTTCACGCTGTCGTCGCTGCTCTGCGGCGTCGCGCAGAGCGGCCCCACGCTCGATTTTGCACGGGCGCTGCAGGGCGTCGGCGGCGCGACGATGTTCGCGACCGCCCTGGCGTTGATCGCGCAGGACTACCAGGGGCGCGAGCGCGGGACCGCGATCGCGTTCTGGAGCGCGACCGTCGGCGGCGCCGTCGCGATCGGCCCGCTGCTCGGCGGCGCGTTGACCGATGCGTTCGGCTGGCGGTGGGTGTTCTTCGTGAACCTCCCGATCGGGGTCGCGGTGCTCGCGATCGCGGGGCTGCGGATGGTCAACATCGCCGATCCGAACGCGAAGCGGATCGACTTCGCCGGCCTGGTGACGTTCTCGGGCTCCCTCTTCCTGCTGATCTTCGGCCTGCTGCGCGGCAACGACGAAGGCTGGTCGAACCCGACGATCGTCGCCTCGCTCGCCGGGGCCGCGGTGCTGATGGTCGCGTTCCTCGCCGCCGAGCTCCGGCAGGGACGCCCGATGTTCGACCTATCGCTCTTCCGGAACCGCTCCTTCAGCGGCGTCTCGGTCGCGACCTTCGGGATCGGGGCCGGCATGTTCGCCGTGTTCCCGTACGTGACGTTCTACCTTCAGAACCTGCTCGGCTACTCGCCGTTCGAGGGCGGGCTTCGCCTGCTGCCATCCACCGTGCCGGCCTTCGTCGTGCCGATCCTCGTCCGACGGCTGGGGTCGCGCGTCTCCCCCGGCACGTTGCTCGGGACCGGCCTGACGGTCACCGCGGTCGGGCTCCTGCTGATGAGCACGGTCTCGACCGACTCGCGCTGGACAGCGCTGCTGCCCGGCATGCTCCTCGCCGGGATCGGGATCGGGATTGCGAACCCGACGATCGCCCACATCGCGCTCGGCGTCGTTGCGCCCGCGCGCAGCGGGATGGCGTCGGGGATCAGCAACACGTTCCGGATCGGCGGCCTCGCCACCGGAATCGCCGCGCTCGGCGCCGTCTTCCAGCACGGAGTACGGACGAAGATCGAGGCGCTCCTCCCCAGCACGGGCCACGCCCTGGCGGGAGCCGTTGTCGCGAGCGGGCCGCACGTCGCGGCGGCGCAGGTGAGCGGCGCGGCGGCGCAGGCGCAGACCGTGCACGCGGGCACTGTCGCGTTCGTCTCGGGGATGCAAGGGCTCCTGCTCGTCGGCGCGGTCACGGTCGCGGTGGGTGCGGTCTGCGCCTTCGTCTTCGTGCGGTCAGCGGATCTCCTGCACGCCGCCGCTCCACGCGAAGCGACGGCTGCGGCCGAAGCCGGCTGACGCGAGAGCTCCCTTCGTGACGAACCACGGCGGCGGGCCACGCTCCTCGCGTGACCCGCCGCCGGAACGATGCGCGGAGTCGGACGGACGGGCTAGATGCAGCCGTCGTTGTCGCTGACGTCGCCGTTCTCGTCGGTGTCGTTGTCGGTGCTTCCCGAGGTCGCGATCGTCACGCCGGCCGGGCAGCCGTTGTTGGCGATCGTCGGCGCGGTCGCGGCGGTCGTGGTCGACGCGGTCGCGGTCGTGGTCGTCGTCTTCGTGGCGACGGACTTCACCTTGACGCCGACCCCGATCAGACCCTTCATGCCGGCACTTGCGTGACCGGGGAAGGTGCAGAGGAACTCGTACTGGCCCTTCTTCAGCGTGACGGTCAGCGTCTGCGACTTGCCGGGCTGGAGCAGCTTGGTCACCTTGCTCTTGCCCGTGCACGCATTCGCCGACGCATTGGCACTCGTCGTGAGGCAGATTGCGAACGTGTGAGCGATCCGGCCGGAGTTCTTCACCTTGAAGATCACCGTGCCGGGAGCGATCAGCGACGTCTTCGAGAGCTTGAAGGCGAGCTCCGACGGCTTGCCTGCGGTCACGACGATGGTCGTGGCCTTCGCGGCAGAGACGGAGTCGACTGCGGCCGGCGCGGACTCCGCGCCGAGCCCTGCGAACAGCCCCGCGGCCAGGCACAAGCCGAGGACGGGAAGGGTGAAGCTCAGACGAAAGCGGTGCATCGATGGCTCCTCTCATGGTCCGGGAAGGGAAGGAGACCGCTCTTTGCAGTGCTGGGCTCCTGGCAAGGCAGCGGATCTCGATCCACTGCCAGCCATGAGCCATCGTGCCCGGTGGGTGTTAGCTCGAGACCTCCGGGAGATCATGTCCACGCAAAACGTGGTCAGCGGGCCCGACGAGCGGTCCCACACCGCCGCCGGCTCGACTCGGGCAGGCTTCCCGAATGGCAGCGATCCGTGTCGGCACCTGCTCCTGGGCCGACGAAAGCTTCGTGAAGGCCTGGTACCCGCGCGGGATGCGTTCCGGCGAGGAACGCCTGCGCTACTACGCCGACCGGTTCGACGTGGTCGAGGCGAACTCGACGTACTACCGTCTCCCGGACGAGCGCACCGTCGGGCACTGGGCGCAGCGACTGCCGGCCGGGTTCGTGATGCACGTGAAGGCGTTCGGACTGATGACCCGTCACCCCGTGCTGGTGGAGGCGCTGCCTGCCGATCTGCGCGAGGCGGCTGCCGTCGACGAGCGCGGACGCGTCGACCACCCGTCCCGCGAGCTGCGCGCCGAGGTGTTCCACCGCTTTCTCGCCGCCCTCGAGCCGTTGCGAGCCGCCGGGAAGCTCGGTGGGATCCTGATGCAGTTCCCGCCCTACGTCGTGCCGAAGCCGGCGTCATACGAGTATCTCGAATGGGCGCAGGAGCAGCTCGCGGGCCACGAGCTGCTCGTCGAGTTCCGCCATCGCAGCTGGTTCGAGCAGGCCGCCGAGACGCTCGCGTTCCTCGAGTCGCGCGGGATGACCTACGTCACCGTCGATGCGCCGCCAGCCGTGATCCCCCTCGTCGTCGCCAGGACCTCGGGGACGGCTTACGTTCGGTTCCACGGCCGAAACGAGGCAACGTGGTTCAAGCGGACCGGCAGCGCCGCGGATCGGTTCGACTACCTGTACTCCGACCAGGAGCTCGCCGACTGGGCCGAGACGCTCCGCGAGCTGGCGGGCGAGGCTGACACGGTCTACGCGATGTTCAACAACAACGGCCGCTCCGTCTTGGCGCATGCACCAGGCAACCTCCTGGGCGAGCCGGAGGGAGAAGAGGTCGCCCAGGCACCGACGAACGCCGCGACGCTGCTCGAGCTGCTCTCCGAGACCGGAGCGGGTTGACACGGTGTGCTTTCCTACCAGGGCGATGGATCGACAGCTGCGGCCAGGCCGGACAACGTGCGGGATCGCTCTCGCGCTGCTCGTCGCCTGCGCCGGCTCGGCCTGCGGCGGCTCGAAGCAAGCCGCGCCCCAGACGACGACCGCCCCGCCCGTGCCGAGCCCGACGCTCGGCGGACCGACCCATCACAGCGGGCCGGGTGACAAGCGCGCCGCGCTGATCAAGGCCAGGCTGATCGCCGCCGGCTACGCCGTCCACTACCAGCCCGTGAGCTACCCGCCCGGCTTCTCGAACGCCCCCGCAGCGAGCAAGGCCAAGCAGACGCCTGCGGAGCTGGCCCGGCTCAAACGGCTGCGGGAGCTGCAGCAGCGAAACAACCCTGCGCCCGTTCCGCCGGCACAGATCCTTCGCGTGGACGTCACCGCCGGGAGCCGTGCCGCCGAGCTCCGTCTCGCGCGAGAGCTCGCCGCGCTCGACGGGACGATCGCCGCCCAGGGTTTCCAGACGAAGGCGCAGACGCAGCACGTCAACTCGCTGCTCAAGCGCATGCGGGGGCAGTCGAGTCACGAGCTCTATGTGAACGTCTACAACTCGGTCGCCGACACGGCCGGGTTCAAGAGCCAGCAATCCCTCCAGCGTGAACGGATCCAGGCCGAGACGCTCCAGCGAGGTTTCACACCCGCCGACGCCAACATCGCGACGCCCTACAAGATCGTCGGCTCCGACGTCTACATCGACCTGACGCGCGAGCAGATCGGGCCCGGCGGCTACCTCGTCGACCCGTTCAACATGTCGGCGTTCAACAAGTTCGTCGCGCTGGCCGAGGGCAAGACTACGAACTGAGCACGGCGTGTTTCGCCGCGAGGAACTCCTCGTCGCTGAGAGCGCCTGCTTCGTGCAGATGCACGAGGCGTTCAAGGCGCTCGACGACATCGGCCCGACCTGGTTTTCCCACCGCAAACGCGGTGCGTAGCAGCCGCCAGAGCTCGCCTCGCTGCGCCTCCGGGAACTCTCGGACGATCGAGCGCCGTACGAGCTCGAAGCAGACGATCGAGGCCGCAACGATCAGTGCCAGCCCGCGCAGCTCCCGCGTCTCCACCGTCGGGCCCCACCAGAACAACGCGAGCAGCAGCGCAGCCAGGAACCCGTAGGCAAGCTCGAGCGAGCGCAGCAGCGGCGCGAGCGCGGCGCGGACCGGACGCGCACGCCCGCCGCCCTGGAGCCAGACTCCGAACAGGCCGACTGCGCCGACGCCGATCGCGGTCCACGCGGAATCCGCGAGCCGTGCCGTCAGGATCGCCCAGGCGCTATGCCCCGCCGGTCGCGCCGCCTCGTCCTGCACCAGCGCACTGACGATGTAGCGCCCGACGATCGCGCGCTCGATCAGCAGTGCGACCCCGATGAGGATCAGGCCGACGGCAATCGCTGCTAGCTCCCGGCGCAGCCCGCGCGGACGGATCCAGCGGGCCGCCGCCCACGCCCCGATCGCAAGCACCCAGAACCAGTCGGCCACGGCGTTCAGCCAACGGGCGGCGCGTTGCGCGATTCGCAGCTGGCCCGAGTGGAGAATCGTGATCCGTCCCGCAGCGGGAGGCAGGCTCTTGGCGAGCGTGGCACCGATGCCGATCCGCTCGCTCGCACGAACGACGAACGGCCGGAGGTCCAGGACGGCCGTCCCGTTGGACGCCGCCACGAGGGTGTTCTCGTTCTCGAGGATGCCGATTACCTGTTTGTCCGCCTCGTAGACGGAGCTCACCCAGAGATCCTGAACCGAAGGCTGCTGGAGCATCTCTGCAACGGCGCGCGCCGCGACATCGCGCATGCCTGCCGCGATCGGCGCCGCGAAGCCTGCATCGCTCTTCGGCAACTGCTTGCGCAGCAGGCCCGCGACGTCGACGTTCGTAGAGCTCATCGACACTCGCCGTCGCGACCGCCGAGCGGATCCCCGGTTGCTCGATCAGCCTGCGGGCGATGTCACGACCCTGACTGGGCTCGAGCGCGGTCGTGCGGACGTAGATCGCGAGGATGCCGACGAACGCGCAGACGACGCCTGCGACGACCAGGGCCCGCGCGAGGAGTGTGCGTCCCGCCACCGGTGAGCGAGCTTACAAGCGACGTGCGAGCCGGGCTCGGAGCCGCGCCAGCAGGGACGGCCCGCGGCCCGCCGCGAGCTGCCGTTCCCGTTCGAGCGAGAGCTTCGCCCAGGCCCGTTCGCGCACGACGCGTGTCGGAGAGCGCGGCTTCCAGTAGACCGGCGGCGGACGCCTGGTCAAACGCAGGACTTGGTGGCGCAGTCCGCCTTGCCGCTCATCGGCAGGCGGGACAGAAGATCCGCGAGCGTCGCGAGCTCGGACTCGGAGTACGGGCTGGTGAAGACCTCCTGGACGCCGGCGAGATGCGTCGCCGCGGCGGCCCGCAGCTTCTCGCGACCGGCATCGGTCAGCTTCGCGTACGAAACCCGGGCATCCGACTGGCAGTGCGCCTTCTCGACGAATCCCGCAGCCTCGAGACCGTCGAGGAGGCGGGTGATCCCGGAAGCGGTCAGCAGCACGCTCTCCGCCAGGTCGACCCGGCGCATGACACCGTTCTCGGCCCGGTCGATCAGCAGCATCACCTCGTAGTCGTTCAGCGTCAGGCCGTGCTCGGTCAGCAGATCGACGTTCAGCTGCCGCGTGACCGCCGCGTGAGAGCGGAGGAAGGCGACCCAGGCCTCGAGCTGCTTTGGCGGCGCTGCCACTGCATTCATGACCCCGCAAGTATAGCTCCGCACAAATGGACTATCAGTTCTTATTTGACGTATTAGAATTGCTCATGCTACTTATTCACCACCCCGGTCGACAAGATCGAGATCGGCCGACAGTCCACAGCGACCCCGAAAGGAAGAACCCCTGCGATGACTTCAGAGCTCGAGCAGAAGGCCCCAAGCTTCGATCGCGCGACGCTGCTGCGCCGTGGCGCGATCGCCGGAGGATCGCTGGCCCTCGCCGGCGGTCTGCCGCAACTCGCCAGCGCCCGGAGCGAGGGCACGACCCTGAACCTCGTCGCCTACTCGACGCCGAAGCCCGTGCTGGCGACGCTGATCGCGAACTTCCAGGCCACCTCGCAGGGGCAGGGGGTGTCGTTCACGCAGTCGTACGGCCCTTCGACGAGCCAGGCCCAGGCGGTCGCGGCCGGCCAGCCGTGCGACATCATCTTCCCCTCGTGGCCGGGTGACGTTCAGATCCTCGTCGACGCCGGGCTCGTGAACAAGAACTGGAACGAGCAGTCCTACCACGGGATCGTCGCGAACACGGTGGTCGTCTTCGCCGTTCGTCACTACAACCCGAAGCAGATCAAGGGCTGGAACGATCTGATCAAGCCCGGCGTGCAGGTGATCACGCCCGATCCCTTCAGCTCAGGGTCGGCGAAGTGGAACATCCTCGCGGCCTATTCGGCGCAGCGCCATCTCGGCAAGACGGACGCGCAGGCGCGCGCCTACGTCGAGGCGCTGTTCAAGAACGTCGTCGCCCAGCCGACCTCGGGCTCCGCGGGTACTGCGGCCTTCCTGGCCGGCGAGGGCGACGTCTTGATCACCTACGAGAGCGAGGCGATCGCCGCCAAGCTCAAGGGCCAGAACATCGAGTACGTGATCCCGCGGCAGACGTTGCTGATCCAGCTGCCGATCGCGGTGCTGCAAGGGAGCCCGAACAAGGACATCGCAAACCAGTTCATCCAGTTCCTGAAGTCGACACCCTCTCAGATGGTGTTCGGCCAGAACGGCTTCCGCCCGGTCAATCCGGCGGCCGCGAAGACGTTCACGAACTTCCCTGTTCGTCCCGGGCAGATCACGCTGGCCGACAAGACGCTCGGCGGCTACGCGGCCGCTCAGCAGAAGTGGTTCGCATCGCCGAACGGCTTGATGTACGGCATCGAGTCCGCAGTCGGAGGTCCGTCCAGCTGACCAGTCACGTTGAGGTTCCCCGTCGTCCGGGGCGCATTCGAGCGCAGTACCTCCCGAGGGAGAAGGTCGGAGCGGTCTTCTCCCTCGGGTTCGCGTCCGCGTTCCTGACGGTGATCGTCGCCCTGCCGATCGCGGCGCTCGTCTGGCAGTCCAAGCACGAGGGCTGGTCCGGGTTCTGGACGGCCGTCTCGGCACCGGAGGCCACGGCGGCCCTGAAGCTCACCCTGGTCGTGGCCGCCCTCGCAGCGCTCGCGAACGCCGTCCTCGGCACGATCACGGCCTGGGTGCTCGTCCGTGACGACTTCCGCGGCAAGAGCCTGATCAACGGCGTGATCGACCTGCCGTTCGCGCTGCCGACGATCGTCGCCGGCCTGGTGCTGCTCACCTTCTACGGCCCCCACTCCCCGATTGGCGTCCACGCGGCGTTCACGCGCTACGCGTTGTTCCTCGCCCTGCTCTTCGTGACGCTGCCCTTCGTCGTGCGGACGGTGCAGCCGGTGCTGCACGAGCTCGACCGTGAGCTGGAGGAGGCCGCGCGATCGCTCGGAGCGAGCCAGTTCGTCGTCTTCCGGCGGATCGTCCTGCCGAACATCCTGCCCGGGATCCTCTCGGGCCTGACGATGGCGTTCGCGCGCGCAGTCGGCGAGATCGGCGCGATCGTGATCATCACGGGGAACATCCCCTACAAGACCGAAGTCTCGTCGGTCTTCATCTTCAACAAGATCGCGAGCAGCGACCAGACCGGAGCCTCGGCGGTCGCCGTCGTGCTGCTCTCGATCTCGTTCGGAGTCCTGCTCGCAGTCGGTGGGATCCGGCGCTACGCGACGAGGCACGAGCGTGCCTAGGCTCACCCTCCGCCTGATCGCGATCGGCTACCTCGCCCTGATCCTCGTCGCCCCCCTCGGCTACATCTACTACGAGACGTTCGCCCACGACGCGGCGAGCGCCTGGCACGCCCTCACCGACCCGGACACGATCCACGCGTTCAAGGTGACGCTGACCGCCGTCGCGATCGCCGTCCCGCTGAACACCGTCTTCGGCGTCGCCTGCGGGCTCGCGATCGTGCGCCGGAAATTCCCGGGCAAAGGCCTCGTGAACGCGTTCGTCGACCTGCCGCTCGCCCTCTCTCCGGTCGTCGTCGGCTTCTCCCTCTACCTGCTCTACGGCCGGAACGGCTGGTTCGGGCACTACCTGCTCGGGCACGGGATCCAGGTGCTGTTCGCCCTGCCGTCGATCGTGCTCGCGACGATCTTCGTGTCGGTGCCGTTCGTCGCGCGGGAGGTGATCCCGACGCTACGCGAGATCGGCGACGAGCAGGAGCAGGCCGCCGCCACGCTCGGAGCATCGGGCTGGCAGACGTTCTGGCGCGTCACGCTCCCCTCGATCCGCTGGGCCGTCATCTACGGCGTCGTCCTCACGACTGCGCGCTGCCTCGGCGAATACGGCGCCGTCGCGGTCGTCTCCGGGAGCATCCAGGGGAAGACCGAGACGGCCACCCTGCGTGTCCAGGAGGAGTACGAGAACCTGAACCTGCCCGGGGCCTACGGGATCTCGCTCGCACTGGCCGCGATCGCCGTGCTCGTCCTGATCCTGATGACAACTCTGCGACCGAAAGAAGGAGCCGCCTGATGTCGATCTCCGTCCGCAACATCTCCAAGCAGTTCGGCGACTTCGTCGCGCTCGGCGACGTGTCGGTCGAGGTGAAGACGGGCTCGCTGACGGCGCTGCTCGGCCCGAGCGGGAGCGGCAAGTCGACGCTCCTGCGCGTGATCGCAGGGCTCGAGCAGCCCGACGCCGGCACGGTCTTCATCGGCGACCGGAACGTCACCGGCAGGCCGCCGCAGGAGCGCGGGGTCGGCTTCGTCTTCCAGCACTACGCGGCGTTCAAGCACATGACCGTGCGCGACAACGTCGCGTTCGGGCTCTCGATCCGCAAACGGCCGAAGGCCGAGATCAAGGAGCGCGTTGCGCAGCTCCTCGAGCTGGTGCAACTCGAAGGGCTCGCAGACCGCTATCCGGCGCAGCTCTCGGGCGGCCAGCGGCAGCGCATGGGGCTCGCCCGCGCGCTCGCGGTCGATCCGTCGGTGCTGCTCCTGGACGAGCCCTTCGGGGCGCTCGACGCGCGTGTCCGCACCGAGCTGCGGCTGTGGCTGCGCCGGCTCCACGACGAGACGCATACGACCACGGTGATCGTCACCCACGATCAGGAAGAGGCGATGGAGGTCGCCGACGAGATCGTGGTCATGAACCGTGGCCGGATCGAGCAGATCGCCGCGCCGAGCGAGCTCTACGAGCAGCCGGCGAACGAGTTCGTGATGTCGTTCGTCGGGCAGGTCAACCGCTTGGACGACACCTTCGTCCGACCACACGACCTCGAGCTGACCGTCGAGGCCAACGGGACGACCCGGGAGGCGATGATCGAGCGGATCATCCACCTCGGCTTCGAGGTGCGCGTCGAGCTCGTGCGCGACGACGGCGAGCGGCTGAACGTCCAGATCACGCGCGACGAAGCGGAGCGGCTCGAGCTCGAGACCGGCCAGATCGTCTTCGTGAAGCCGACGAAGCAGACGGTCTTCTAGTGCGGCGTCCAGGCGTCCGGGTCGCGGGCGAGCTCGGCGACCGACGCCGGTAGCTCCCCGCGCGCGACGTCGGCGAGCGTGACCGTCTCCAGCACGCCGCGCAGGCTTGCGCGGACGGCGATCCAGACCTCTCGCAGGGGCGCTGCGCTGCCGCCGAACTCGAGCTCCTCGGAGCGCTGCCCGCGCACGTTGGCGAGCGGCCCGTCGACGGCTCTGATCACCTGCGCGAGGTTGATCTCGTCCGCAGGGCGCGCCAGCCAGTAGCCCCCGTCCGCGCCACGCTGGCTGCGGACGAGCCCCGCGTGGCGGAGCGCGACGAGGATGTTCTCGAGGAAGTTGATCGGGATCTGCTGCGCCTGCGCGATCCGGTCGCCCTTCACCGGCCCCTCGCCGGCCGCGGCGAGCTCGACCATGGCACGGATCGCGTAGTCCGCCTTTGCAGAGACACGCACGAGCGCATTCTGCCTGGGTCAGGCCGGCGGATAGAGCTGGGCGTGCCAGGCCTCCCGGTAGACGACCTGAAGGTGCTCGACGCGGGAGACGTACGCCACGGTCTCGGGGAACTGGATCCCCTCGTGCGCGTGCAGCCAGCGGTCGACGTTGCCCTGCCCCGCGTTGTACGCCGCCAGGACGAGCCGCTCCTGCTTGTACTTCTGGAAGAGGTCGCGGAGATACCAGCAGCCGTAGCGCACGTTGATCTCGGGGGTCGTGAGATCGCTCGTCCGGAAGGCCCGCCCGCCGGTGCGGATCGCGATTCCCTCCGCCGTCGCCGGGGTCAGCTGCATCAGCCCGACCGCGCCGGAGCTGGAACGTGCGGCGGGATCGAACTTCGACTCCTGGTAGATCACGGCCGCGAGCAGCGCGGGATCGATGCCGTACGTGCGCGCGTGCCCGCGCACGATCGCCTGATAGTCGAGCGGGTAGCGAAGCCGCTCGAACCAGGGCGGCTCGGTCTTCCAGACGTAGAGAGCCGCCGCCAGGCAGGCGAAGAGAACCGCCGACGCGACGAGCCGCTTCACTGCGCCAGCTCCGACATCACCGACCCGACGAACGCGTCCAGCTCCTCCAGCGATCCCGTGTTGGAGTAGGCGAAGTCGGCTCGAGCGATCTTCTCCTTGTCCGGGAGCAGCCGCTGCTCGCGTTCGTCGGTCGCCATCGCCGAACGTGCGCGCCTGAGCTTGGCGGGCGCGGTCACGACGACGACCTTGTCGAACCGCGCTTCGCCGCCGGATTCGTAGAGCAGCGGCACCTCGGTGACGCAGACCCGCGGCGCGTTCGGCAGACTGCGCGAGTTGCTCGCGCCACCGGAGGTATTCCGCGGTCACGAGCGGGTGCAGGAGCTCTTCGAGCCACCGGAGCGCGTCCCGGTCGTTGAAGACGACCGAGGCGATCGCGCCACGGTCGAGCTGGCCGTCGGGGCCCACGACGCCGTTCCCGAGCCTCTTGACGACCGCCTCGCGCACCTCGTCGCGGCCGAGCAGCACGTGCACGATCTCGTCGCTCGACACGGTCGCGGCGCCGCGGCGCCGAAACGCTGCGAGCGCTTCGCTCTTTCCTGCGCCGATGCCGCCGGTGATCGCGACGGCTAGTACATCCGTCCGCGAGCTCGGTGGGTTATCCGGGGGATGGATCGTCGTTCGTACCAAGGACGCAGGGAGTCCCGATAGCCAAAGCTATCGGGACGACTGAGGACGCAGGTACGGGCGGCGAGACGCCGCCGGGAACCCGCCGCCACTTGCGGACGGGTGTACTAGGCCGGGTCACTCCTCGGTGGGAGGCTCGGCTGCCGGCTCGTCGTCGGACGGGACCGGCACGGCCTCGAGCTCGGGCTCATCGGCCGCGGCGGCATCCTCGGGCTCCGAGTCGTCATTGCCCGCAGCGTCCTCGGCGGGCGCACCCGGCTCGGGAGCCTCGACCGCAGGGCCGTACTCCTCGACGAACGACTCGACCGCCGGAGCGTCCGAGAGGTCTTCGCCGGAGATCTCGATCAGCGGATGCAGGTGCACGGACTCGGCGCCGTCGGCGCGCGGCTGCACCTCCTCGCCCTCCTCGACCCGCTTCAGCGAGAGCGAGAGGCGGCGGCGCTCGGCGTCGACCTCGATGATCTTCACGTTCACTGCCTGACCCTGGGTGACGACCTCGCGCGGGTTCTCGACGTGATGCTGCGCGAGCTCGGAGATGTGGACGAGGCCCTCGACGCCGGCGAGGATCTCGACGAAGGCGCCGAAGGTGACGACCTTCGTGACGCGGCCTTCGACGACATCGCCTTCCTTGTAGCTCTCGACCACCTGCTGCCAGGGATCGTTCTGGGTCTGCTTCAGGCCGAGCGAGATGCGCTGACGGTCACGGTCGATGTCGAGCACCTTGACCTGCACGGTCTGGCCGATCTGGATCACCTCGGACGGATGGTTGACGTGCGACCAGGAGAGCTCCGAGATGTGGATCAGGCCGTCCATGCCGTCGAGGTCGACGAAGGCGCCGAAGTCGACGATGTTGGAGATCTGCCCCTCGACGACGTCTCCCGGCTGGAGGCGGTCGAGAATCTGCGTCCGCTGCTCCTTGCGCTCCTCCTCGAGCACCGCCCGACGGGACAGAACGACGTTGTTGCGCGAGCGGTTCAGCTCGATCACCTTGCAGCGAAGCTCCTGGCCGAGGAACTCGTCCAGATCCTGGACGCGGCGGATGTCGACGAGCGACGCCGGCAGGAAGCCGCGCACGCCCAAGTCGATGATCAGGCCGCCCTTGACGACCTCGATCACGCGCCCGTTGACCGGCTCGCCGGACTCTGCGGCGCGCTCGATGCTCTTCCAGGCCAGCTCGAAGCGGGCGCGCTTCTTCGAGAGGATCAGCCGGCCGTCGGCGTCTTCCTTCGTGAGCACGAGCGCATCGATCTCATCGCCGAGCGAGACCTCGTCGGCGGGGTTGACCGCACGGCGGATCGAGAGCTCCGACACCGGGATGACGCCTTCCGACTTGTAACCGATGTCGACGAGGACCTCGTCCTTGTCGACGCGCACGACGGTGCCGTGCACGACTTCCCCCTCGTTGATCTCGGGGAAGGTCGAGTCGTAGTCGGGTACGAGCTCCCCGTCGGGGCCGATGACCCAGACGCCGGGTTCCTGTTCCATGAGGTTCTGTGTAGCCAAAGCGGTCGCGAAGTATAGCCGCGTCGCGGGTTTTAACCGCTCGACCACGCTCCGTGGCCTTTCGAGCCATGTCCCGGCGAGCCATGTCCCGGTGTCAGACACCGGAACGAAAGACGCACAAATCTGTCACAGAAGTGCAACTTCTCCTCGACAACGGCACCTCCCGCCGCGATAGTCCATCGCATCGCGCCCGCAGGACAGGCGATCGGCGCTCGAAGAGAGCGGTGCGGCCTTCCGCGGCGTCAAGTCGGAAGCGGACCCGGCTTGCCGAGGCATGTCTCGGTGTCAGACACCACCGAAATGCAGGTCCGCATCGCGGTCACGACTTTGCTTCCGCCCAGTTCTCGCCGACGCCGACGTCGACTGCCAGAGGCGGATCGAGGGCGTAGGCGTCGCACATCTCGGTGCGGACGAGCTCCTTCACGGCGCTCGTCTCCGCGTCCGGCACCTCGAGCAAGAGCTCGTCGTGGACCTGTAGGACGAGGCGTGCCGCACGGCCTTCTTCGCGCAGCCGGTTCTGGATCCGGATCATCGCGACCTTGATGATGTCGGCGTTCGAGCCCTGCATGACGAAATTGACCGCGAGCCGCTCCCCGAGCGATCTGGTCTGGCGGTTCGAGGCGCGGATCTCTGGCACGGGACGGCGCCGGCCGAGCAGGCTCGTCACATAACCGTCCCGGGTTGCCTGCTCGATCGTGCGGGCGATGAAGTCCTGCACGCGCGGGAAGCGCGCGAGATAGGAGTCGATGTAGGCCTGCGCCTGCTCGCGCGGGATCTCGAGGTTCTCTGAGAGCCCGAACGCGGAGATCCCGTAGACGATCCCGAAGTTGATCATCTTCGCGACCGCCCTCTCCGCCGTGGTCAGCGTCGCGGGGTCCTTGCCCAGCACCTCGGCGGCGGTCGCGCGGTGGATGTCCTCGCCGCGGGCGAACGCCTCGCGGAGCTTGGGCTCTCCCGAAACATGGGCCAGGATGCGCAACTCGATCTGGCTGTAGTCGGCCGAGAGCAGCTTGCAACCCTCCTCGGCGACGAACGCGGAGCGGATCTCGCGGCCGAGCTCGGTGCGGATCGGGATCGCCTGCAGGTTCGGGCTCGTGGTCGAGAGGCGCCCCGTCGAGGCGACCGTCTGGTTGATCGTCGTGTGCAGCCGCCCGGTCGTCTCGTCGATCAGCGTCGGCAGCGGGACGAGGTAGGTGTTGAGCAGCTTCGAGAGCTCGCGCCACTCCTCGATCACGGGAACGATCGGGTGGTCGCCGCGGATCGCGCGCAACACCTTGGCGTCGGTCGAGTAGCCGGTCTTCCCCTTGCGGCCGGAGGTCAGGCCCAGCTTCTCGAAGAGCAGCCGCGCGACCTGCTGGGTCGAGCCGAGCATGAACTCCTCGCCGGCGAGCTCGTAGGCGCGCTCCTCGAGCTCGGTCACGCGCTCGGACAGCCGGGCGGTGATCTCGCCCATCCGGTAGGTGTCGATCTTGACGCCGGCGCGCTCCATCTCCGCCAGGACGCGGGTCAACGGCAGCTCGACCTCGCGGTAGAGCTGCGTGACGGAGCGCTCGTCGAGCCGGGCCAGCAGCGGGTCGATCAGTCGCAACGGCAGCGCCGCGGCGCGGACGAGGGCGGCGGTCTCCTCGTCGGCTTCGGGGACCGGGACGATCTCCACCCCGTACTCGGCCGCCAGGTCGTCGAGGTCGTACGAGGCGCGTCCCGGCTCGATCAGATATGCGGCGAGCAGCGTGTCGTCGACCGCGTCGACGCGAAGTGTCTTCGCGTCGTGGACGACAAGCTCGCCTTCCACATTCGCCGGGCGCTTGCCCACGGTCACACCTGTCCCGGTCGCAACCGCCGCGTGCTCGCCGTGAGCAGCGAAACCGACGCGGCCGGCGAACGCCAACTCGCCCTCGCCCCAGGGAACCTCGACGCCCGCCACCGTCGGCGCAGCGGCGGGAACCGCGGAGTCGAGCTCGTCGACGCGACCGAGCAGGTTGCGGAACTCGAAGCGCCGGAAGATCTCCTTCAGCGTCGAGCGGTCGGGCGGCTCGAGCGTGAGCCCGCCGGGATCGAAGTCGAGCTCGAGATCGCGGCGCATCGTCGCGAGCTGCTTGGAGACCCGCGCCTGCTCCGCGTACTCGGTGATGTTCTTCGCGCGTGCCGGCGAAAGCTCCGCCGCGTGCGCGATCACCTCCTCGAGCGAGCCGTACTGCGCGATCAGCTGGCCCGCGGTCTTGTCTCCGATCCCGGGGACGCCCGGAATGTTGTCGCTCGTATCCCCTTTGAGCCCGATGAAGTCGGGCACCTGGTCGGGCCGGACGCCGTAGCGGGCCTCGACCCGCTCGGGCGTGTAGACCTGCACGTCCGCGACCCCGCGCGGCGTCATCATCAGCGAGACGTTTGCCGAGCAGAGCTGGAACGCGTCACGATCGGTCGAGACGACGCAGGTCTTGATCCCCGCTTCGTCCGCTCGGGTCGCGATCGTCGCGATCACGTCGTCGGCCTCCCAGCCCTCGAACTCGAGGTTGCGGTAGCCGAACGCCTCGATGATCGGGCGGAAATGCGGGAACTGCTCGCGCAGCAGATCGGGCATCGGCTTGCGGCCTTCCTTGTAGACGACGCCAGCCGCCTCGGCCGTCGCGCGCCGCTCCACCGGCCGGGAGTCCCACGCCACTGCAACGCCTTTCGGTCGGTAGTCGGCCAGGAGCTTGAAGAGCATGTTCGTGAAGCCGAGGAGCGCGCCCGTCGGCTGGCCGTCGGAGGTGACGAGCTCCTCCGGAAGCGCGAAGAACGCGCGGTAGGCGAGGTTGTTGCCGTCGACGAGGAACAGCTCGGAGTCGCGCGCAGGCGCGTCGTCCAGCTCCAGCTCCTCGCCCGTCAGCGTCTTCGGCGACACACCGACGATCGTAGTGATCCGTATAGCTTTGCGCGGTGCCCGCGTCTTCCAAGCTCGCCGTCTTCTGCCCCGCCGCGATCGCCCTGATCGTCGTGCCCGGGCCGGCCGTGACCTAGTGGTCCCGTGACCCGCATCCCGCTGCTCTCCGGCTCGCGAATCGCAGTCGTCGACGTGCCGCGCAACGGGGTCGTGCTCAGGCCGCCGGCGCCGACCGGTCTGCTCGACGACGTCGGCGCCGCGGTACGCGAGGCTCTGCGCTTCCCCCTGGCCGGAGAGTCGCTCGAGCGCCTAGCCAAGCGCGGCGGGACGGCGACGCTCGTCATCGAGCAGCCCTCGCTGCCGATCCCCTCTGCGGCGAGTGACCCGCGTCACGAGGCGATCGTGGCGACCGTGGACGAGCTCGAGCGCCTCGGCGTTACCCGCGTCACGATCCTCGTCGCCGGCGGGCTGAACCGGCGCACCACGCCGCGCGAGATCGGGTTGCTTGTGCTGCCCGAGTTCCGCCGCCGCTTTCGCGGCCGGGTGATCGTCCACGATGTCGAGGCCGAAGACCTCGTCGAGCTCGGCGATCTCGGCAACACGCCGCTCTGGATCAACCGGGCGCTCGTCGAGACCGATCTCGTCGTCACCGTCACCGCCGCCGAAACGGTGCTGAACGGCGGCCCGGCGGCGCTCCTGCGTGCCTGCGGCTGGGAGGCCCTGCGGCCCGCGGGCGCAGTCTCGCTGCTCGAGACGAGCGCCTCGCAAGGCTGGCAGCTCGCGCTCGAGGTCGAGCGGCTGCTCGCCGCACGTGTTCCGCTGACGGGCGTCTCGCTCGCGCTCAACCTGCCCCGAGTCTTCGGCGGCTACCCCTACGACGAGGAGATACTCGAGCGCCTCGCCCGCTCGAAGCTGCGCCGGGGGCTCGCCGTGCTTCCGGCCGGCCTGCGATCGCGGCTGCTCGAACGGCTGCCGCTGGAGCTGACCGTGGCTGCCGTGTTCGGCGGAACGCCGTCGCTCGCCCACTCCGAGGCACTGGTGCGCGCGAGCGCGTTCAAAGGCCTCGAGCTCGCGGCGCCCGTCGACGCGATCGTGATCGGAATCCCGGCGACGACGCCGTTCTTTCCGCGAGAGCGCCCGAACCCCGTCGCCGCCGCCTACCTCGGGCTGGGCCTCGCGCTGCGGATGTGGCGGAACGCCTTCCCGGTGTCGCCCGGCGGGACGGCGATCCTGCTCCACCCGTTTGCGCGGCAGTTCCCGGCACCGACGCAGGTGCCCTACCGGGCGCTCTTTGCCGATCCGCGCACGGCCCGCGACCGCGACGCGATGCACGACGCCGAGCGGGTGGCGATCACCGACAAGCGCGCGATCGCCGAGTACCGCGCCGGCCGCGCCGTCCATCCGCTCTCCCCATTCGTCGAGTGGAGCGCCTGCGACGCGACGGCGAGCCGGCTCGGATCGGTGCTGATCGCAGGCTGCCGCGACGCCCCGGCGGCACGGCAGCTCGGCTTCGTGCCGGTGCACAGCGTGAACGCCGCCCTCGGGATGGCCCGGGGCGCCGGCGCGGAGCGGATCGGCTTCCTCGTCTCGCCGCCCTACTTCCCGCTCGTCGTCGACGCCGATACGATGTGAGCGCTCCAGCGCGATGAGGCTCGCGTCTAACCGCGGCGTCGCCGCTGATGGCCTCTACCCCACCGATCGAGATCCCTGGAGGTAGAGCAATGAGCGACAGCGCAGTGGCAGCAATCCTCGCCGGAACGATGATTCCCGTCTGAGATGCGGAGAGACCTCCGCGAGCTCGTCGCGATCTTCGTCGGCGGCGCGATCGGCGCGCTTCTCCGCGTGGAGATCGGCCGCCGGTACGGGACCGGGAGCTCCTGGCCCTGGACGACGTTCACGATCAACATCGCCGGGACGCTCCTGCTCGGCTACTTCGCGACGCGCCTGCAGGAGCGGCTCCCGCTCTCGGCGTACCGAAGGCCCTTCGTGGGAACAGGGATCTGCGGCGCCCTGACGACCTTCTCGACGATGCAGTCCGAGCTGTTCGCGATGCTCCAGCGCGGCGACCTCGGACTTGCACTCGGATACGCGGCCGGGTCGGTTGGGGCGGGCTTCCTCGCGTTGGCCGTGGCGACGGCGGCGGTTCGCCACGTGAGGACGCTCTAGTGCCGATCGCCGTCTGGATCGGAGTCGCGGGCCTGGGGGGAGTCGGCGCAGTTCTCCGTTTCCTGATCGACAGCTCGATCGCTACCCGGATGGCCGGCGAGTTCCCGTGGGGGACCTTCGCCGTGAACGTCACGGGCAGCTTCGCCCTCGGTGTGCTCGGCAGCGCGGCGCTCTCCGGTAACGCCTTTCTGCTCGCCGGCACGGCGACCGTCGGCGCGTACACGACCTTCTCGACCTGGATGTTCGAGACGCACCGGCTCGGCGAAGACGACGAGCGGCGCTACCTGATCGCCAATGTCGTCGTGAGCCTCGCCGCGGGGCTCGCGGCGCTCGCCCTCGGGCACGCGATCGGAGCGGCCCTATGAACGAAGACTGCCTGAAGGTCTCCGCCTACCTCGGCGAGCGCGACCGCCACCACGGCCGCTTCCTCGCCGACGTGCTCCTAGACGAGTTCGGACGGCACGAGCTCCAGACGAGCGTCCTCCTCCGAGGCACGGAGGGCTTCGGATCGAAGCACCGGCTGCAGACGCAGCGCCTGCTGTCGCTCTCCGAGGACCTTCCGATCGTCGCGGTCGGCGTCGACGCCCGTGCGCGGATCGAGCCGCTCGTCGAGCGGCTCCGGTCGACCCTGCCCGGCGGGCTGCTGACCGTCGAGCGGGCCCGGATGCTCTCGGGGCGGTTCGGGGCGATCGAGCTCCCGCCGGACCTCCGGGAGGCGACGAAGCTGACGATCTACTGCGGACGCACCGAGCGCATCGACGGTCACGGCGTGGCGTCGCTGACGATCGTCGACCTGCTGCAACAGCACGGTGTCGCCGGAGCGACGGTCTTTCTGGGCGTCGACGGGACGATCCACGGCATCCGCGAGCGGGCGCGGTTCTTCTCGAGGAACGGGAACGTGCCCCTGATGATCGTCTCGGTCGGCTCGGGCGAGACGATCGCCGCCGTCCTGCCGGAGCTCGGCGGACTGCTCGACCGCCCGCTTCTGACGCTCGAACGCGTACGGGTGCTCAAGCGCGACGGCAGGCAGCTCGCCGAGCTCGACGACCACCCGGACACCGACGACCAGCGTGGCGGCGTGTTGCAGAAGCTGATGGTCTACGCGAGCGAGCAGGCCAGAGTCGACGGTCATCCCCTCTACGTCGAGCTGATCCGCCGTCTCCGCGAGGCCGGAGCCTCAGGAGCGACGGCAGTGCGCGGCATCTGGGGCTACCACGGCGATCACGCTCCTCACGGCGACCGGCTGCTCTCGCTCCGGCGCCACGTCCCGGTCGTCACGATCGCGGTCGACCGCCCGAGCGCGATCCGGCAGTGGTGGCCGATCGTCGACCGCCTGACACGCGACACCGGTCTCGTCGACGAGCGAGCTCGTCTACGAGCGCAGCTAGTGCACCCGTCCGTAAGTACGGCACGTTCCCGCACCGAACTTACGGACGGATGCACTAGCTCTCGCCGAGGTACGTCTTGCGTACCTGGTCGTTCGTCTTCAACGCGGCCGCGTTGTCGGCGAGCACGATCCGCCCGGTCTCGAGCACGTAACCGCGGTTCGCGGCGTCGAGAGCCATCGCCGCGTTCTGCTCGACGAGCAGGATCGACGTCCCCTCCTTGTTGATCTGCTCGATGATCTCGAAGATCTTCTCGACGAAGATCGGCGCGAGGCCGAGCGAGGGCTCGTCGAGCAGGAGCAGCTTCGGCCGGGCCATCAACGCACGCCCGATCGCGCACATCTGCTGCTCGCCTCCGGACATCGTGCCGGCCTTCTGGCTGCGTCGCTCCTCGAGCCTCGGGAAGAGCGCGAAGACGCGATCCATGTCCTCGCGGATCCCGGGCTTGTCGCTGCGCTGGAACGCACCCATCTCCAGGTTCTCCGTCACGGTCATGCGCGGGAAGAGCCGCCGCCCTTCCGGAGACTGCGCGATCCCGCGCTTCACGATCTCGTGCGGAGCGGTCTGGGTGATCTCCTTGCCCTGGAACCTGTTGTGCCCCTGCCGCGGGCGGTTCAGCCCGTTGATCGAGCGCAGCGTCGTCGTCTTCCCGGCGCCGTTCGCACCGAGCAGCGTCACGATCTCGCCCTCGTGCACCTCGAGCGAGATCCCCTTCAGGGCATGAATCGAGCCGTAGTAGGTGTGGATGTCCTCGAGCTGGAGGATCGGCGTGCCGGTGGTGTCGCCGTTGGCGCTCATGCGCGCCTCCGCCCTGAACCTCGTCCGGGACGACGTACCGCAACAAAAGTGGAAAACATCGTCCCCAGCTTCACGGCGTACCTCGTCCGGGACGACGTACCGATACGAGAGTGCGAAATGTTGTCCACAGCGCTCATGCAAGCCCCTGCCGTTTCATGTCCTCCACCGCCGCCTTGCCGAGGTACGCCTCGATCACGCGCTCGTTTTCCTGCACCTCGCGCGGCGTGCCCTCCGCGATCTTCTCGCCGTAGTCCAGACCGAGACCCGGTCGGAGACGCCCATCACGACGCGCATGTCGTGCTCGATCATCAGCACGGTCAACTTCCCTTCCTCGCGCAGGCGGCCGACGAAGGCGGTGAAGTCCGCGGACTCCTGCGGGTTCATCCCGGCGGTCGGCTCGTCGAGCAGCAGGAGCTTCGGCTCGGTGGCGAGCGCGCGCGCCACCTCTAGCCGGCGCTGGTCGCCGTAGGGCAGGTTCCGCGCGGTCGAGTTCTCGTGGCGGTTCAGGCCGGCGAAGTGCGAGCAGCTCACGAGCCTTCTCGCGCGCCTCGCGCTCCTCCCGCTTCACACCCGGCGTACGCAGGATCGAGTTGAACAGGTTCGCCGTGCAGGCGCGTGTGCATGCCGACGAGCACGTTCTCGAGCGCGGTCATGTTCTGGAACAGGCGGATGTTCTGAAACGTGCGGCCGATCCCGCGCTCGGTGATCGCGTGCGGCGGCTTCCCGGTCACGTCTTCGCCGAGAAAAGTGATCGTGCCCGCGGTCGGCTTGTAGACGCCCGTGAGCATGTTGAAGAAGGTCGTCTTGCCCGCGCCGTTCGGCCCGATCAGCGACACGACCAGTCCACGCGGGACGGTGAAGTCGACGTCGTTGACGGCGACGAGACCGCCGAACTCCTTCCGCACCCCTGACGCGACGAGGACGTTCTCGCCCTCCACGCTAGACATCGTCGTGCCCCGTGGGCGATGTCGTAGGCAGGCTCGTCGTGGACGCCCTCGTGCAGCTCGGCGGCCACCCGTTTGGACGGGAGCAGCCCCTCGGGTCGCAGCAGCATCACGATCACGATGATCAGGCCGTAGATCCCGGACGAGTACAGCGGCACGTCGAGGTTCGGGTGCCAGCCGCCGACGTGGATGTTCGAGTTGATCCACGCGCCCGTGTTCGCGAGCCCTTCCTGGTTGAGGTAGGCGAGGAAGGACGCGCCGACGATCACGCCCCAGATGTTCCCCATCCCGCCGAGGATCACCATGCAGAGGATGAAGACCGAGATGTTGAAGTAGAAGTCGCCCGGGAAGGTCGCGCTCTTGAAGCTCGCGTAGTACGCGCCCGCGACGCCGCCGAAGAACGCGCCCGTCGCGTAGGCCCAGGTCTTCGTCCGCATCAGCGGGATGCCCATCGCGGCCGCGGCCGTCTCGTCCTCGCGGATCGCGATCCAGGCGCGGCCGAGCCGCGAGTCGCGCAGGCGCAGCGAGCAGAAGACGGTGAAGATGCAGCAGGACGAGCGCCGTCCAGAAGAAGACGTCGGCCGACTGGACCTGGTGGCCGAGCAGCTTCGCGTGGCAGCAGGTCAGGTAGTTCGACGGCAGGAAGCCGCCGGTCAGCTCGGAGAGGCTGTTGCCGAAGCCGGGCGAGTCGAGCGGCGTGATCCCGTTCGGCCCGTTCGTCAGGTTGAAGCCGAACAGGTTCTCGCCGTTGACGGGCGATCTGCGGCAGGATCTCGCCGAACCCGAGCGTCACGATCGCCAGGTAGTCGCCGCGCAGGCGCAGCGTCGGCAGGCCGATGACGATCCCGGCGAACCCGGCGGTGATCGATCCCGGCGAGCGATCAGCAGCAGCCAGAGGGAGATGTGGATCCCCGGCAGGTCCGGTCGGATCCCGACCGACGTCCGAGAGGTCGGACCGCGTGTGTGCGAACTGCTAGGACGAGAACCAGGCGGCGGTGTAGGCGCCGATCGCGTAGAACGCGACGTAGCCGAGGTCGAGCAGCCCGGCGTAGCCGACGACGATGTTCAGGCCGACCGCCATCATCATGAAGACGACCATGTAGACGCCGGTCGAGACGTCGGGGAACGCTCCGAACACGGGCATCGTGAACATGTGCTCCTCGAAGAACGGGTACGCGATCGCGGTGGCAAGGCCCGCTGCGGGAAGCGCCAGCGCCGCCGTCTTGCCGGCACCCAGAAGATCGCGAACCCGAGGGCGAAGACGATCGGGACCGACCACATGGCGTGTCCGGTCGCAGCGAAGATTCCGAGTGCCACGACAAGGGTTGCCTGCCCCGCCGCCCGCCACGGAAGCGGCGGGAGCCGCCGCAGCCAGAGCACGACGTAGATGAGCGCGAAGCCCTCGGACGAGCGCGTGGTCGACGAACCAGAGCCCGAATGCGACCACGGCCTGGAGCGCGATCGCCGCAGCGAAGCGCGCTCCCGCGGCAGCGCGTTCCAGCGTGCGCGCAGCTTGTTCCGAAAGCCGACCTGTTCGACAGCTCCGCCTGCGTCCACGCCGCTAGCCGCCTTCCGGCGTTCGTTCGCCGAGCAATCCCTCTGGGCGGAAGACGAGGATCAGGATCAGGATCGAGAAGACGATCGACTCGCGTCCAGTCCGAGCCGGGCGCGTGCCAGCTGAGGCCCTCGTTGAAGCGCCTGGATGCAGCCGATCAGGATCGCGCCGAGCACGGCGCCGGGCAGGTTCCCGATCCCGCCGAAGACGGCCGAGGTGAACGCGATCAGACCGAGCTGGAAGCCCTGGTCGAAGCGGACGTGGTGACGTAGATCGCGTAGAGGAAGCCTGCCGCGCCGGCAAGCCCGCCGGCGATCAGGAATGTGAACGAGATCGTCCGGTTGACGTTGATGCCCATCATCGCGCGTCGCGTCCATGTCCTGGGCGGTCGCGCGCATCGCCTTGCCCTGGCTCGTTCCTGGACGAGCCAGACGAGCAGCGCCAGCACCGGCACGGTGATCAGCAGGACGATCAGCTTGTCCCACGTCGAAGTCGACCCCGTCGATCGTGAAGACGTTCGAGGCGGGAGCACCTCGGGGCAGTTCACGTAGTTCGGGCCCTTCCAGGCGAGCCCCACGTCCTCGAGGATGAAGCTCATCGCCGATCGCCGTGATCAGCGGCGCGAGACGGGGCGCGTTCCGGAGCGGCCGGTAGGCGATCAGCTCGATCGAGGCGTTGATCACGCCGCAGACGACCATCGAGATGATCAGGACGACGATGCACGAGCGGCCAGAGGTCGGCCGCCCCGCGCTTTCAGCCCGAACGAGACCGCGAGCTGGACGGACACCATCCCCCCGAGCATGAAGACGTCGCCGTGCGCGAAGTTGATCAGCTCGAGGATCCCGTAGACGAGCGTGTAGCCGAGCGCGACGAGCGCGTAGACGCAGCCGGTCGCGATTCCGATCAGCAGGATCTGGATGAAGATGCTCGGGCCCTTCTCGAAGTTGATCCCGAGCCAGATCACGAAGAGCACCACGAAGACGAGCCCGATCGAGTCGATGACGCTCGGACGGCGCGCGGCGAGGCGTCTCAGTACCGGTGTCGATGCGTCGGCGGCCACAGCTCCCCGGGGAGTATCAGGGGAAACGATCCGGGGAGCAAGTTGGATCGGTTGCTGAAATGTTAACGGCCCTGGCCGGAAACATCCTCGGCCGCTCCCGGCGCCGGAGATGACCCCGGGCGTCAGGTGCCTTCGTGCCCAGAACGGACGCTACGATCGTGAACGCACCACGCCGAAGTGGCGGAACTGGTAGACGCGCCGGACTCAAAATCCGGTTCCCTCCGGGGAGTGGGGGTTCGATTCCCCCCTTCGGCATTGCACGGTTGGGCTCGGCGTCGCTGCCGCTACGCCGGCGACCCGTCCATCGGCGCTGCGTCGTCACCGGGGCCTCGAGCGGCCTGCGCGGCGAGTTCCGCAAGCGCGCGCGTGCACTGCACCCCGAACGCGAGCAGGAAGACGATCTGTGTCGGGAACGAAAGCTTGATCACCCCGATTGGGGAGGCAGCGCACCTGTCCCGGAGATGCTCGGGGTGGCGACGAGCAGCCCGCGTGTGGCCCTCATTTGAGGGCCACACGCGGGCCGTGAGCTGTGCAGAACGTGTTCGGACGCGTCGCCTAGCGACTCATGAACGGATCGACTTCGACGTTGTCGATGGTCCAAGAGTCACCCGGGTTCCCTTCGGGATCGAACTGGAACGCGACAGCGGCATAGCCGTTGCTCGAGGCGACCGAGGCGACGTTGACGCCGATCGGGATCGTGACCGACGGGCCCCAGGTGCCGACCGACGAGGTCTGGAGCTTCGCGAGGTTGAGCTGCTTGACAGTGCCGTCAATGGCTTCGTACTCGACAGAGACGTCGAGCTTGCTACTCGCGGAGGTGCCCTTGAGGAACAGCCGGATCGTGGGATTCGTGAGGTTCACGCACATCACCGGTGTCGTTGCCTCGCCGTTGCTCTGGATCTGCACCGACATCGTGCCCGGGGTGAACGGATCGTGATCGCTTACCACCGTTGCGTTGCTGAGCTGCCACTGACTCGCGCTCGAGAGGTCGCCCTGAGGAGCGAGGGAGTAGTAGGCGAGGTCGCCCCACGGGCGGAAGACCTGCGTCGGGGGCGCGTAACCGCAGTTCATCGCTGCAGTGAGGACGCCCGGCGTGCTGGTCGTCCCGCCGGCGATGGAGCTGTTGATCTGCTTCTGAATCAGGTTCATGTGTCCCGAGATGTTGAAGAGCTGACTGCCCGAATCGGCACTAGCCGATACGGGGCTGCCGAAGATGGCCGCCGTCACGAGCAGAGGCAGAGCGAGCCGCAGTGACCTTCTCATTGGTCTTTTCTCCTGTGTCAAGCCGGGGACCACCACATCCGTGTGGTGCGGCTCTCACGTCATCGGACACCGTCGAGCCGGCGGCATCCCTCGAAAGAGGGATTCGGGTGCCGACCGCACCGAATCCCTCGATCGAGTGATGGATTCCGCGCTACCGAGAGGAGGACCCCAGCTCCACGACGGCTGGGCGCCCGAGTGGCACCCCGGGCAATGGAGCCGCAGCCGGGTCAATCGCTCCGACAGGGAGCATGACCCGCAACGACCCGAAGGGATCTTCGGCTGTCGCCTCCGCCGAGGTGTGACCTGCCGCGAGCTCGGGCTCGAGAAAGTCGAGCAACGCGTCGACCACGGCCGGGTCGAAATGGCTGGCGCGACACCGGTTGAGCTCCGCCGCCGCCTCCACTATCGACCGTGCCTTGCGATAGCGGCGGTTGGTTGTCATCGCGGTGAACGCGTCGCAGCAGCAGACGATCCGCGCGACAAGCGGGATCTCCTCCCCGGCAAGGCCGTCGGGGTACCCGGTGCCGTCCCACTTCTCGTGGCACGAGCGCACGAGCTGGCCGACTTCGCCCAGCAGGCCGCCGACTCTCAGGAGAAGCTGCTGTCCCTCGATCGTATGGGTCTCGATCAGGGCCCGCTCGGCACGCGTCAGCGGCCCGGCCTTGCGGATCACCTCGTCGGGGATCCGGATCTTGCCGACGTCGTGGAGCAGCGCCACGAGCTCTGACAGACGCCGATCGACAGCGCTGAGCCCCAGCCTTTCGCCAACCGCGATGCTCAAGGAAAAGACGTCGCGGCTATGGGCGCCGGTGTAGGCGTCATCGGCCGCGATCACGTCGCCGAGCAGGAACGCCGTGCCGCGATACGCGCGGCTCAGCTCGAGCGCGCTGTCGATCGCCCCCCGCCGTTCGGCTGCGAAGCGGGCGATCAGCCAGAGCAGGAGCGCCGGCATCAGCAGCGTGCTCCAGGTGCCGCTGATCGCGCCGAGGAATCCGATCGGCGCCAGCACTCCGTCGACGGACATGACCAGCCCCATCGCGCCGATCAACTCGGCGGGACGTACGCCGAGCGCGAACCACTCCCGTATGGCCGTGCTGCCGAAGTCCGAGATCGTTTGCACGCCGACAAGGAGGAACAGCAGCGGCCAGCGTTGGGCCGTCGCAGCGGGCTCGCCGAGAGCCGCCACGAGGGCGGCAGGGCCAAGAGCGAACCACCCGCTTCCGATCATGACGGCGAACGAGTCGAGCGTCGCCGTCTTTCGCACGATCTCGGGTAGCTGGCTCAGAACCATCCCGGCGACGATCGCAAGCGGCACGTCTCGGGCCGGTAGGACGAACAACATCGGCATGAACGCCAGCTCTGTGGGGATCACGACGCCGCTCCCGACCTCGAACTGGATCCTTGTTGCGACCGCATAGACAACGATCAGCAGCGCGAGCGCACCGAGCGAAGATCCGCGGTGGGTCGGTAACGCCGCTGCGAAGCCACCGGCGACTGCGAGATAGGCGAGAGCGCTCACCCAGCGCGCAATCGAGGTCCGGTCGCGCTTGCGCTGCGGCGTGAGGGCACGCGAGCGGGAAGCCTCGATGAGACCTTGTTGGACCGGATCGAGATACGTGGACGGAGCCGACACTACCTCCGAATTATCGGGCCACAGGCCGATATCTTGAGCCGGGCTCCGGAGCGTCCGGAGCGCTCGGTCCCCGAAGCCGCTCAGTGGTTTGGCTGAGTGGGCTTCCCCTAGAGGCTAGAGCTCGGCGAGCGGGAAGCTGCGGTGCACCCGCGGCGGCACGAGGAAGTTCTGGCGGTGCGTCGTGCGCAGGATCGAGTTGAAGCCCTGGTTCCGGTCGCGCGGCGGGAACTTGATCGTCACGTTTCCGGGCAGGATTCCGTCCATCGCCTCGCGGTTGCGGTGGAAGTCGTCGCTCGAGGGGTTGAAGACGACGAAGTGAATGCCGGCCATCGGAGCGGAGCCGTCTCGCTGGCCTTCTCCGACCAGTCGAACGGGTTGTCGAGCGTGTTGAAGTCGGCGCGGATCGGGATCGCGCTGCCTTTCGGATAGCGCGTGCCGTCAGGGCCGACGACGTCCTGGCGCAGGCGCGTCGTGGTCTGGAGCGCCGCGCTGTGGCCGATCGCCCTCGACTGGTGGTAGTCGCGCAGCACGTCGGCCTCGGTCGAGACGTCCTGCGGGCCCTGCCTGACCGTCTGCGCGTTGTCGCGCACCTTGAGGTTCGGCCGGAAGGCGCTGTCGACACGCTGCTGGAAGTCGAAGTTGATGTACCAGGCCTCGAGATCCTCGGTCACGTGGGAGAGGTGCATGTGTGTCCCGCGGCGGAAGTAGTCGCTGCCGCGCAGGTCGACGATCCCGAGCGTCTCGAAGTTCGCGATCTCGCCGGGCCCCATGCCGGCCTTCTGCGTCGAGGTGAAGCCGAGGAAGAGCTCGCTCGTCTCCGGGATCAGCTCCGCACCCGGAAGATCGACCGCGAGCGCCATCTGCTTGGGCAGGGAGCGCTTCCCGCCGAAGCCGCCCCCGGCGAAGCCGCGGCGGAGGCTCGTGAGGTGGAAGACCTTCGTCCCCTCGATCCGGCCGATCGCGTCGTCGATGTGCTGGCGCGTGTCGCTGCGCAGCAGGATCGCGACGTCGTTCGACTCGAGCACGGTCCCCGCCGGGTCGCTCTGGAAGCGGCGGGCGGGCAGGAGCGCCGGGCCGCCGGCGCGACGGTCGTTCGGCAGGTAGCGCGCGGCCGCCGGCGCGACGTAGCGGCTGAAGTAGGGCAGGCCCCAGGCGAGCGTGACACCGAGACCCGCCGGCGAGGTTGCGTAGTCGTCGTCGAGCTTCCCGAGCGCCGCCGCCAGCGTTGCCTGGGCGTCGCGCAGGTCGGTCTTGTCGACCGCGACGCGGGCGGTGACGATCTCGTGATGGAGCGGCGGCACGAGCACCTCGACGCCGTTGTCGCGCACGACGCGGATCCCGTCCAGCAGGTGCTGCTCGAGCGGCTTGGGGCCGACGGCCGCCCGCACCGGCGCCGCGCCGGCGAGCTTGTCGACGAGCTCGTAGAGCCCGGAAGCCCCGATCGCGCCGGCCGCGGCACCGGCAAGCACCTCCCTCCGAGTCAGCTTCATGTCTAGGTCGCCGACGACGGCGTGATCAGAACGAGGTTGCGCAGCTCGAGCTTCAGATAGCGGATCACGTGGTTGTAGTCGAGCGGCGGTGCGAGATGCTCCGACACGGTGTAGAGCCCGCCGGCGTGGCGCCACGCGAGCAGCAGGTGCCACTGGTCGGCGTCCTGATTGACGGTGAAGAGCGTCGCCTTGATCCCCTGCTCCGTGATCGTGCCGTGCGGGTCGGCGAAGCAGGGGACGTTCTGGCTGTCGACGCCGCCCGTGGTGCACCCCGGGATCTTGGTGCGGCCTGGATAGCCGCGCAGGTTGACGTGCAGCTCGCCGCTCGTGCCGCCGAGATCGGTGTCCTGCCAGACGAAGCTCTCGAGGTAGCTCCGGTCGGGGCTGACCGCGTTGATGTTGTTCCACGGCCCCTTCAGCTGGTCGGTCAGCGGGTCGGGAAGCCAGCCGGGGCAGTAGACGGCGGCGTGGATGCGGTTCGCGAGCGCCGTCCAACCGGCCGGGTAGGCGCAGTGGGGCTTCGCGGGTGTGGCGGGCGGGGTTGCGGCGTTCTTCTTCGTCGCGGAACCGCCGCAGCCCGACGCGAGCAGCGCGAGCGCCGCAAGGAGGACCGCCGCTGCAAAGGCCGCTTTCACGTCGATTCGCATGGTAGACGGAGCCGGCGGGAACTGGGCTTGCGGGTGCTAAGAGCCGGCGAGCTCGGCCACGTTCGCGCTCTTCACGAGCACCGCATCGATGCCGGCACGCTCCAGTGCGAGCACCTCGTCCCTGGTCGTCACCGCGACGTTCGCGATCGCGAGCTTGCCCGCCGGCACATCCGGCAGCAGCTCGAGGATCGCCTCGAGCAGGTCGTCGTGCGCATCGTCGCGCGGCGAGAGCAGGAAGATCTCCGGGTCGTGCTGCTCCAGCGCGAGCTCGAGCTCGTGCTCGTCGCAGACGTCGACCACCTGCTCGAGCTCCCCGCTCTCGACTGCATCGCGGGAGCTGACTGCAACGGCATCGGCTTCGATCGCCGGCGCAGCGCCGATCCAGAGGATCGGCAGCGCCGTCGCCGCCCTGATGCCGGCGACCTGGCCCTCGACCGCAACGGCCTTCGCCCCCTGCGCCTCGGCGGCGCGAGCGGCGTCCGCGTCGCTCACGGCGACGATGATCGCAATCCCGTCCCCTTCGGAGATTCGCTGGCTCAGACGACGTGTTCCGGGCACCGGCCGGGCAAGCGTAGCCTGCTAGTGCACCCGTCCGTACGTACGGACGGGTGCACTAGAGGCCGATCGGGTGCCAGACCGTCTTCAGCTCGAGGAAGGCGGCGATCTCGTACAGGCTCTGCGAGTCGGGCGCGCCGTGAACGACGCGCTTCACGTTCTCAGCGGCCGCAACCTCCAGCTCGGCGCTGAGACCGTCGGCGCCGGTGAGATCGATCGCGTTCACGTCCATGTGCGAGGCGAGCCAGGGAGCCAGCTCGGCACGGTGCCCGGTGAGGATGTTCACGACGCCGCCGGGGACGTCGCTCGTCGCGAGCGCCTCCGCCAGCTCGACGGCGGCGAGCGGGCTCGACTCGGATCGCGAGCGCGACGACCGCGTTCCCGCCCACGAGCGCGGGCGCGATCGCGCGAGACGAGCCCGAGCAGCGGGGGCGCGTCGGGCGCGACGATCGCGACGACGCCGGTCGGCTCGGGCACGGTGAAGTTGAAGTACGGGCCCGGCGACGGGGTTCGAGGAGCCGAGCACCTGGGCGAGCTTGTCGGCCCAGCCCGCGTACCAGACCCAGCGGTCGATCGCGCGCTCGACCTCGGCCCGTCTGCCGGTCGAGACGCTCGCGCGAACGTCGCGCGAGCTCGTGCGCCTCCATCATCTCGGCGATCCGGTAGAGGACCTGGCCGCGGTTGTACGCGGTCGCGCCCGCCCACCTCGGCTGCGCCGCGCGCGCCGCGACGACCGCGTCGCGCACGTCCTTGCGCGACGCGCGGGCGACGTTCGGCCTGCGCCTCGTCGCCCCGACTCGGGCTCGGGAACACGCTGCCGATGAACAGCTGCGTCCCTGACTCGGAGCGCGGGAACGCGCCGCCGACGAACAGCTTGTAGGTCTTGCGCACCGCGATCGTATCCGCGCTGCAGCGTCCGTGCGCAGTGCGACGTGTCGGTCATTTGCGTCACTCAGCCTCGAGGTAGGCGGCAGCCCGTGCCGGCCGCCCTCGCGGCCGAAGCCGGACTCCTTGTAGCCGCCGAACGGGCTGGCCGGGTCGAACTTGTTGAAGGTGTTCGCCCAGACGACGCCGGCGCGCAGGCGCTCGCGCCATCCAGAGGATGCGCGAGCCCTTCTCGGTCCAGACGCCGGCGGAGAGGCCGTAGGGCGTGTTGTTGGCCTTCTCGATCGCCTCGTCGGGCGTGCGGAAGGTGAGGACCGAGAGCACCGGCCCGAAGATCTCCTCGCGCGCGATGCGGTGCGCTCTGCGCGACGCCGGTGAAGAACGTCGGCGCGAACCAGAAGCCCTTCTCGGGCAGCGCGCACGGCGGCTGGTAGCATCTCGGCGCCCTCGTCCACGCCGGCGGCGACGAGCTCGTGGATCTTCTCGAGCTGCGTCGCGCGAGTTGATCGCGCCGATGTCGGTGTTCTTGTCCAGCGGATCGCCGACGCGCAGCGTGCTCGATCCGGCGCTTCAGCTTCGCGACGACGTCGTCGGCGACCGACTCCTGCACGAGCAGGCGCGAGCCGGCGCAGCAGACGTGGCCCTGGTTGAAGAAGATGCCGTTGACGATGCCCTCGACCGCCTGGTCGATCGGCGCGTCGTCGAAGACGATGTTCGCGGCCTTGCCGCCGAGCTCGAGCGTCAGCCGCTTGCTCGCTGCCGGCGACCGCCGCTGGATCGCCTTGCCGACCTCGGTCGAGCCGGTGAAGGCGATCTTGTCGACGCCGGGATGGTCGACGAGCGCGGCGCCGGTCGCGCCGTCGCCGGTGACGATGTTGACCACGCCGGGCGGCAGGTCGGCCTGCCGGAGATCTCGGCGAGCAGCAGCGCGGTGAGCGGCGTCGTCTCCGCGGGCTTGAGGACGACGGTGTTGCCGGCGGCCAGCGCCGGCGCGATCTTCCACGCCGCATCAGCAGCGGGAAGTTCCACGGGATGACCTGGCCGACCACGCCGAGCGGCGCGCGGCGTCGGCCCGGGAACGCGTACTCGAGCTTGTCGGCCCAGCCGGCGTAGTAGAAGAAGTGCGCCGCGGCCAGCGGCACGTCGACGTCGCGCGACTCCTTGATCGGCTTGCCGTTGTCCAGCGTCTCGAGCACCGCGAACTCGCGCGCGCGCTCCTGGAGCAGGCGGGCGATGCGGAAGAGGTACTTGGCGCGCTCGCTGCCGGCGAGCTTCGGCCAGACCGTCGTCGTAGGCGCTGCGCGCGCGGCCGCGACCGCGCGGTCGACGTCCTCGGCGCTCGCCTGGCGCGACCTCGGCGAGCTTCTCCTCGGTCGCCGGGTTGATCGTCTCGAAATGCTCTCGCCGACCGCGGCTCGACGAACTCGCCGCCGATGAAGAGCCCGTAGCGGTCGGCTGCGATGTCGACGATCGTCGCGCGACTCGGGCGCCGGCGCGTACGTCGCAGTCCGCTCGGTGCGGGTGCGCGATCGCCTCGTCTCGGACAGCTCAGTCATTCGTGAAGTAGTCGGGCGACTGGTAGGCGCCGGTCTGCTCCTTGCGCAGCTGCATCAGCAGGTCGTTGAGCAGCGACGAGGCGCCGAAGCGGAACAGGTCGGGCGTGAGCCAGTCGCCGCCGAGCGTCTCGTTGACCAGCACGAGGTACTGGATCGCGTCCTTCGCGGTGCGGATGCCGCCCGCGGGCTTCATGCCGACGCGCGCGCCGGTCGTCGTCGTAGAAGTCGCGGATCGCCTCGAGCATCACCAGCGTGACCGGCAGCGTCGCGGCGCCGGCGAATCTTGCCGGTCGAGGTCTTGATGAAGTCGGCGCCGGCGAGCCATCGCGAGCAGCGAGGCGCGGCGGACGTTGTCGTAGGTGCCGAGCTCGCCGGTCTCGAGGATCACCTTGAGGTGCGCCGTCGCCGCACGCCTCCTTCACCGGCACGATCTCGTCGAACGACCTGCGCGTAGCGGCCCGAGAGGAACGCGCCGCGGTCGATCACCATGTCGATCTCGTCGGCGCCCGGCTCGACCGCCGCAGCGACCTCGGCCAGCTTGACGTCGAGCGGGCTCTGGCCGGACGGGAACGCCGTCGCGACCGAGGCGACCTTGACGCCGCTGCCCTCGAGCCGCGCCTTCGCGGCCGGCACCAGGTTCGGGTAGACGCAGACCGCGGCGACCGACGGGACGCTCGGATCGGTCGGGTCGGGGCGGATCGCCTTCGCGCAGAGCGCCGCAACCTTGCCGGGCGTGTCCTTGCCCTCGAGCGTCGTCAGGTCGAGCAGCGGATCGCCAGCTCGAGCGCCCAGACCTTTGCCTCCTTCTTGATGCTCCGCTTCGCGAGCTCCGCCGAGCGCGCCTCGACGCCGACCTGGTCGATCGAGACGCTGCGCAGCCGGGAATCGCGCTGCCGCAGCGACGGCTCGAAACCGCCGAGAATGGCGGGCGCCTGCGTCATCGCGCGAGTGTAGCTCCGCTATCGTTCGTGCTCGGTCGTCGACGGCGGAGGGGTGAGGGGAATGAGGCGAGCGTTTGCAGTGCTGCTCCTCGGCGCAGCGGTCGGGACGGGCGTGGCCGCATGTGGCGGCAAGAGCACCCCCACCACGAGCACGACCGTCTCCTTGACGCCGAAGGCCGTTTACGAGCAGAAGATGCAGCTCCTCGGCCAGCAGATCGACTCGGTGATGGGCGCGGTCTCCAACGCGAACAACTCCCAGACTCCGTCCGGGCAGCCGCTGCCCGGCAAGACCGAGGCGGCCAATCTGCTGGTCGCTCAGAAGGAGCTGGTGAAGGCGAGCGCCCAGCTGGCCAAGATCGTGCCGCCGGCCGACGTGAAGACGGCGCAGGCACAGCTCCTGAAAGGGGTTCGCGAGGTCGCTGCCGAGCTCACGCCCGTGATCGCGCAGCTGAAGCAGAAGGGGAGCAACCCGATCAAGGTGCTCCAGCAGATCCTGACGTTCCAGGGGCTGAAGGACATGCAGGCCGCGTCAGCCGCAATCGCGAAGTCGGGCTACGACATTCTCGGCACCGGGACCCAGACCGGAAGCGGCTAGCCTCACACCAGACGGGCGGGAAACCCATTCCTCAGGCGGCAATCGGCATCTTCGGCGGCTCGGGCTTCTACTCGTTCACCGAGGTCATCGAGGAAGTCGAGCTCGACACGCCATACGGCAAGCCGTCGGCGCCGATCGTGATCGGCGAGGTCGGCGGGGTACGGGTCGCGTTCCTGCCCAGGCACGGCCGCCACCACGAGCTCCCGCCCGCGCAGGTGCCGTATCGCGCGAACGTCTGGGCGATGCGCGAGCTGGGTGTGCGCCGGATCATCGGCCCGTGCGCGTCAGGTGCGTTGACACCGAAGCTCGAGCTCGGGACATTCGTGGTCTGCGACCAGTACGTCGACCGAACCTCGGGCCGCGAGGACACCTTCTACACCGGCCCGACCGTGCACGTCTCGGCCGCGGATCCCTACTGCCCGGACCTGCGCCGAGTCCTGGTCGAGACGGCCCGCGAGCTCGGGATCACGGTGCACGACGGCGGCACGGTCGTCGTGATCCAGGGCCCGCGCTTCTCGACGCGCGCCGAGTCGAGGTGGTTCCAGTCGATGGGCTGGGAGGCGATCAACATGACGGCCTATCCGGAGTGCCACCTGGCCCGCGAGCTCGAGCTCTGTTACGCGAACATCTCGATGGTCACCGACCACGATGTCGGGGTCGAGGGCACCGAGCCGGTCTCGAGCGAGACGGTGTTGCGCGTGTTCACCGAGAACAACGCACGGCTGCGCGAGCTCCTGTTCGCCGCGATCCCGAAGATCGGGCCCCAGCCGCAGGACGTGTGCGCGACCGCGCTCAATGGCGCCAGTCTCTCGGCCTGAGCGGGTTGCGGCGCCTCCAGCCCCACCCAACCCCGGGCCCTTCCCGAAACCCGCCCTGTCAAGATAGCTCGAACCGCCCTCGGGCTTGTGCCGAGAGTGGGAAAGAGTGCGCGAATTTGCGCACAGGGTCGGGCGTCTCTACGAGGCCGAGCCGTTCCAGCATCGTCTCGTTGCGCCGCCACTTCGGCGCTGCCTTCACCTGCAACTCGAGGAAGATCGTGTGGCCGACCAGCTCCTCGATCCCCGGCCGGGCCCAGCGGCCGATCTCGCGCACCATCTGTCCGCCCTTGCCGATCAGGATCTGCTTCTGGCTCTCCGTCTCCGTGTAGACGCGAACGTGGACTCGGCGGTCGTCGATCTCGACCACCTCGGCCGTGACCGAATGCGGCACCTCCTCCTTCAGCAGGCGAAGCGCCTGCTCCCGGACGAGCTCCGCGATCCGCGCCTCGAGCGGCATGTCGGTCACCTCGCCGGACGGGTAGTAGAGCGGCCCCTCCGGCAGCAGCGAGACGAGGTCGGAGCGCAGCTCGTCGATCCCGTCGCCGGTCTTGGCGCTCACCGGGTGAAGCGCGTGAAAGTCGCCGAGGGTGGCCGCCTCCTTCATCTGGGTCGCGATGTGGCCGGCTTTCAGGCGGTCGATCTTGTTCACGACGATCACGACCGGGATCCCGAGCTCGAAGACACGCCGCGCAACGAAGCGATCTCCGGCGCCGATCCGCTCACGCGCGTTGACGACGAGCAGCACGGCATCGAGGTCGGCGGTCATCGCGTCGTCGACACGACCCTGCATCCGCTCGGTCAGCGTGTCGATCGGCCGTTGCCAACCCGGGAGATCGACGAGCACGAGCTGCGTGTCCTCGGTCGTGATGATGCCCCGAATCCGGTGCCGCGTCGTGTGCGGGACCGACGAGACGATCGCGATGTGCTCACCCGTGAGCGCGTTCAGAAGTGTCGACTTGCCGACGTTGGGCCGGCCCGCGACGGCGATGAAACCGGACCTCACGCGGGCAGATCCCAGGTATCGGGAAGCAGATCGGCAGGCGCCGCGGTTCGGATCTCGCCGTCGGCGCCGCGGTAGCTGATCTCGTCGATCCCGAACTCGTGCAGCCACTGACGGCAGCCGCCGCAGGGGGAGGCGGTGATGCCGATCGCCTCGAGATCTCCGGGCCGGCAGCCCGCCGCAACAGCCGCCGCGATCGCGCTCTTCTCGGCACAGATCCCGAGCGGGTAGGCGGCGTTCTCGACGTTCACGCCCGTGAACTCGCGACCGTCGCGGGCCCGGACGACGGCGCCGACGAGGTAGTTCGAGTACGGCGCATACGCACGCGCTGCGGCGGCGTCGGCCCTGGCGACGAGCTCGCTCATCCGGCGAGCTGGAAGAGCGCCAGCGTCGTCAGCGCGCCGAGCAGTGCGCCCAGCAGGACCTCGAACATCGAGTGCACGCCCGACTCGACCCGCGTCTGGGCGACGAGCAGCGCCAGCAGGAGCACGATCGACGAGATGAGGAAGCGATGCTGCGTCCCCGCGATGTATGTCGCTGCGATCCAGCCGGCGAAGGCGATCGCCGCGTGCCCAGAGGGCAGGCCACCGCGCAGCGGAGTCCCCCGCCCGCTCCAGACCTTCGTCGCGATCACTCCGGCGATCGTGATCACGAGGGCCAAGATCGTCAGTTCGGCGGGTGCATCGCGGAGCCGGTCGAGCAGGCGGGCCGAGCGGTAGGCGACCTTGGACGAGAACACGAGGTACCCGACGGCGACGGCGTTCAGGCTGGCGATCAGGACGGCGCCGGCCGCGACATCTTTCGCAAGCTTCGCCAGCGGGTCGAAGCTCGTGGTGGCGACGTCGATCGCACCCTCGATCGCCGAGTTGATCATCTCCGCGATCAACACGAACGTGATCGAGATCAGCAGCACGATCAGGTCGATCCTCGAGACCGCGACCGTGAGCGCGAGCACGATCACGGCGATCGCGACGACGAAGTGGATCCGCATGTTCCGCTGCGTGCGGAGCACGTGGATGATCCCTTCGAACGCGTAGTTGAACGAGTCGAAGATCGTGGGCGGACGCCAGGAGCTCATGACGAGAGAGCCTGCTCGCGCTCTTCCATCGCCGCGCCGTGGTCGTATCCGAGCAGGTGCAGCAGTCCATGCGTGAGCGGCGCGCGCCACTCCGCGCCGACGACCTGCGGGCAGAGGATCACGTCCCCGAGCGCTCGCGGCACGCCTTCCGGCAGCTCGTCCCGCCCGTCGATCGGAAACGAGAGGACATCCGTGGCCTCGTCGATCCCGAGATGCTCGCGCTTCAGCTCGCGCATCTCCTCGGGCCCGACGAACGCGAGGCCGAGCTCGCCGTCGTCGATCCCCTCGGCACGCAGCACGCCGCAGGCAAGCTCGACCGCGGCCGGCTCGTCGACCTCGACGCCACTGCGGTTGTCGACTTCAACGGAGACCACAGGGTCTAGCGCCTCCGCTCGGTGCCGGTCTCCTCGGCGTGCTGGCGGTAGGCCTCGACGATCCGCTGCACGAGCTTGTGGCGCACGACGTCCTGATGGCCGAAGCGGATGAACGAGATCCCCTCCACCTCGCCGAGGATGTCCTGCACCTGGATCAGCCCGGAAGCCTGGTCGCGTGGCAGGTCGACCTGCGTCACGTCGCCCGTGACGACCACCTTCGAGCCGAAGCCGAGCCGCGTCAGGAACATCTGCATCTGCTCGGGTGAGGTGTTCTGCGCCTCGTCGAGGATGATGAAGCTGTCGTTCAGCGTGCGTCCCCGCATGAAGGCCAGCGGCGCCACCTCGATCGTGCCGCGCTCCATGTACGTGTTCGCCTTCTCGGTTTCGAGCATGTCGTAGAGCGCGTCGAACAGCGGCCGCAGGTACGGGTCGACCTTGGCGAGCATGTCGCCGGGCAGGAAGCCGAGCCGCTCGCCCGCCTCGACGGCGGGGCGCGTGAGGATGATGCGCGCGACCTGACGCTCGTGGAGCGCAGCCACCGCGAGCGCCATCGCGAGGTACGTCTTGCCGGTGCCTGCGGGCCCGATCCCGAAGGTGATCGTCTGGCGGCGGATCGCGTCGACGTAGGCCTTCTGCGTGACGGTCTTCGGAGCGATCTTCTTGCCGCGATGGCGCCAGACGACGTCGTCGAAGACCTCACGGACGTTCTGTTGCGCATCGAGCGCGCCGAGCACCGCGTCGACCGTGTGCGCGCCGATCTGGTGACCACCCTCGACCAGCTCGACGATCTCGTCGATCACCTCGCGCGCGGAGGCGACGTGTTCGTCGTCGCCGTCGAGCGTCAGCTGGTTGCCGCGGAGATGGATCGTGCAGCTGAGGCGGTCGCGCAGCGCTTCGAGCACACCGTCGCCCAGCCCCGCGAGCTCGACCGCGACGGCGTTTGAGACGTCCAGAACATCCTGCACAGCCCTCAGTGTAGGTCGCGGTATAGGTCGTCACGCATTCGGCCCACTTCCTGCACAAACACGGCACACAGTTCCGGGTAGTGTGACTTCAGGGGCCCGTGTGCCCCTTGGGGGCGCATGGAGGGACGCGCAGCGGAGAACACTTGCCCGCGGGACGCCGACGCAGCCGCCGAGACTTCCGGGCTCGGTCTCGCCGCTCGCTACGACGTCGAGCTACGCAAGCTTTTCACGTACGAGCTGACCGACGGCGGAACCGTCGGCGCGCCCCGCGATCTGGGGCATCACGTCCGCCATCACCCGTCCCATGTCGCGGATGTTCGTCGCACCCGTCTCCGCGATCGCGTCGTCGACGATCCGTTCCAGCTCCTCCTCCGAGATCGGCTCGGGCATGAACTCCTGCAGGATCGCCAGCTCGGTCTCTTCGCCGTCGGCCTGCTGATCGCGGCCGGCGGCGCGGAACGCCTCGGCGGCCTCCAGGCGCCGCTTTCGCTCGCGCTGGAGAACCTGGAGCTCCTCGTCGTTCGTGAGCGGGCGCTGGAGCTCCTTCTCGGCGGAGCGAAGACTCGACAGGATCAGCCGCAGGGCATCCCGGCGCGCGGCGTTGCGCGCGAGCATCGACTGCTTCACGTCCGCTTCGATCTGCTCGATCAGTGTCATGGCTCGCTCACCGCAACCGCCTCCGCCGCCGGAAGGCCCTCGTGAGCCGGACCGCCCCCGAGCACGTGCCAATGCAGATGAAAGACGGTCTGCCCCGCGCTCGGCCCGACGTTCGCGACCACGCGGTAGTCGGCCAGGCCGGCCTCTCGGGCGGTCTCCGCGACGAAGTCGAGCATCCGCTTGGCCTGCTCGGGCGAGAACTCGGAGACGTCGCGGAACGTATCGACGTGGTGTTCGGGAATGACCAGGATGTGCACCTCCGCCTGCGGGTGGATGTCATTGATCGCGACGAAGCCATTCGTCTTCGCCACATATGTTCCCTGACGGACGATGTCGCAAAACAGGCAGTCGTCACGCTGCGACGGCAAGGATGCCCTCCTCGGTGACCGCGTGCGCCCGGACCCGTACGAGCTCGCCGACGGGCGCATCGACGAAGAAGGGCGAATAGTCGTCGCCATAGCCTCGCCCGGGCCGATCGACGAGCACCACGTCGTCCCGGCCGAGCTTCGTCTGCCAGCGGCGCTGCTCGAGCTCACGTGACAGCGCCCGGAGGCGCGCGCCGCGCTCCTTCTTCTCGGCCGGGGAAACCGAATCCGCAGCAGCCGTCGCGGTTCCGGGGCGGGGTGAGTACGGAAAGACGTGCACGCTCGTGAGCCCGGCCTGCTCGACCATGCGCAGCGTGTTCGCAAACGCTCGCTCGTCCTCGGCCGGGAAACCCACGACCACGTCGCTCGTCAGGTTGAAATCCGCAGCAAGGCCTTCGAGCCTGTCGAGGAACGTGGCGGTCGTGTAGCGGCGGGCCATCGCCTGCAGGACCCGGTCGTCGCCCGACTGGAGCGGGACGTGGAGGTGGCGCGCGACCGTCGGCGTCTCCCGAAGGGCGGTGACGAGGCCGTCGCTGACATGGTTGATCTCGATCGAGCTCAGCCGCAGCCGCTCGAGCCCGGGAGTTGCCCCGGCCTCGCGGACGAGGCGCGGCAGGTCGTAGCCCGCCGCACGGTCGCGGAAGCAGCCGAGGTTGATCCCGGTGAGGACGACCTCGCGCTGACCCTGACGAACCCGCCTGCGGATCTCGCCGAGGACGGCATCGGCGCTGCGGCTGCGCGTGGCTCCCCGCACGAGCGGGATCACGCAGAAGGCGCACGAGAACGAGCAGCCGTCCTGGATCTTCACAAACGCACGGACACGGTCGACGCCGGTGTCGGCCTGGACGCAGCCGATCGCGCCCAGCTCGCCCGCGATCAACGCAGGCGTCTCCTCCGCCCGCTTGGCGACAACGGTCACGTTCGCGGGCAGGCTCGCGAACGAGTCGTGGCCCAGGTTCGCTCCGCAGCCAGTCACATAGACGCGACGATGCGTGCGTGCCGCCCGCGCCGCCGCCTTGCGGCTCTTGGCGAGCGCCTCGTTCGTGACACAACAGGTGCTGATCACGGCGACGTCCGCAGCTCCCTCCGTGGCCTCGGCGTGACCGTCTGCGAGCAGGCGCTCACGAATCTCCTGCGCGTCCACGCGGGAGACCTTGCAGCCCAGGAAATCGACCTCGAACCGAGCCATGGAGCGGATGCTACTGGCGCACGTCCCGAGCCGCAGTGCGTCCGTCGGAGCCACGTCCACATCGGATACGGCGCTTTCCCCCATGGGGCCGTACGCCCCCTTCTGGCACGTTAGCGAGCGGAACGCGTGGCCCGTGTGCCAACTCTGTGCCAATTCAGACCCGGAGATGGAGGTCCGCCCGCCAACCGTCGCGCTCCCGACGCTCCGCATGCTCGAAACCCGTGATCGCCGGCTCGTCCCGCGCCAGGTACCCCGACGTGATGAGTCGGTCGACAGCAAGCCGGGACGCCAGTCGCTCGACCGCCCCGAGCGCGATGTTCGCGACGGCAGTTTCGGCTCCCGGCAGGTCGTCGGCCAGCGCATCGAGGAGGCGCGCCTCGACCGCGACGGCGTTCACAGCGGCATTCGCCGTCGCGGCCTCGACTGCGACCGGATCCGAATCGACGGCGGTGACCGGTGCGAAGCCAAGCCGCGCCGAGGCAATCGAGAGGACGCCCGAGCCACAGCCGACGTCGAGCAGACTCCCCGGCGGCAGCTCGAGCAGCAACTCGACGCACAGCCGCGTTGTCGGATGCGCTCCCGTACCGAAGGCGCGGCCCGGGTCGATCACGACGGCGAGCGCCCCGGACGGAGCGCTCTCCCATGGTGGCCCGATCCACAGCGGACCGATCCGCACCGGTCGATGAAACTCGCGCCACCGGTCTTCCCAGCCGGCCTGCACCTCGCTGACCGCTGCGCTCGGGAACGCCGCCAGCACCCGCTCCCCCGCCTCGCCGTATGCGGCCAACTCGACGCCGGCGACGCCCTCGACCTCTTCGAAGCCATCCGGGGCAAGCTCGACGAACCGGGCCCGCATCAACTCGGCCGCCTCACGTGAGGCCGTGACCGCGGCGCGGATCAGCGGAACGCGCTCTTCAGCTTGTCGAAGAAGCCCTCGTCCGGCCGGTAGGTGTCGTCGCTGCTCGCCTGTTCGAACTCCTCGAGCAGGCGCCGCTGCTCGTCGGTGAGGCGACGGGGCACCATCACGTTGATCAGGACGCGATGGTCGCCGCGGCCGAAGCCCTGGAGCACCGGCATGCCGCGGCCCTTGAGGGCCTTGACCTCACCGGGCTGCGTTCCTGCGTCGAGCTCGAGCTCGACAGGGCCTTCGAGCGTCTCGACGGAGATCTTCGCGCCGAGGGCCGCCTGGACGACCGTGAGATCGACCTGCGAGAAGATGTCGTTACCCTCACGGACGAAACGCTCGTCCGGGCGGACGCGCACACCGACGTAGAGGTCGCCGGTACGGCCCCCGAACGTGCCGGCGTGCCCTTCTCCCGTGACCCGGATCCGCTGTCCGTCGTGGATCCCGGCCGGAATGTCGACTTCGAGCTCGCGTTCCTCGACGACCCGGCCCGCGCCGTGACAGGCCTCGCACGGATGCTCTGCGATCCGGCCGGTCCCGGTGCAGTCGGGGCAGGAGGTCGCGCGGATGAACTCTCCGAAGACGCTGCGCGAGACTTGCTGCAGGCGGCCTGCGCCGTTGCAGCGCTTACAGGTCGCGAGCCCGGTTCCCGGCTCGGCGCCGTCACCGCCGCAGCTCGCGCAGGTGACGGCGGTCTCGAGCGGCACCGTTGCCTTCGTCCCGCGCGACGCGTCGACCAGATCGATGTGCACCTCGGCGGCGACATCCGCGCCGTGCGCCCTGCCACCGGCGCGGCCACCGAAGAGGTCGTCGCCGAAGAACGTCGCGAAGAGGTCACCAAGGTCGCCCAGGTTGAAGTGAGTCGGAGTGAATCCGCCGGAGCGCAGCCCGGCGTGGCCGTAGCGGTCGTAGAGCTGGCGCGTCTCGGCATTCGACAGCGCTTCGTAGGCCTCCGATACCTCCCGGAACCGCACCTCGGCCTCGGGCTCCTCGGAAACATCGGGATGGAGCCGCCGCGCGAGCTGCCGGAAGGCCTTCTTGATCTCCTGCTCGTCGGCGTCCCGGGAGACGCCGAGCAGCTCGTAGTAGTCGCGTTCGGTTGCGGACATCAGGTCACATGGTGCCAGCGCGGACGGCCGCGCCCCTATTCGTCCGCGTAGACCTCTTCCACGAACCGCGAAAGCTCGCGCGCCGCGGAGCGGACGGTTCGCAGCGCCAGGTCGTAGTCCATGCGCAGCGGGCCGAGCAGACTGACGGCGCCGAGCGACTGGTTGGCCAGGCCGTACGTGGCGCCGACCAGCGCGAGCTCGCGCAGCCCGGAGGGCTCGAGCTCGTCTCCTACGTGCACGAACGGTCGGCGGAGGTCGATCGACTGGGCGAGCACGGCGAGCAGCGCGGCGCGCTTCTCGAGCGCATCGATCAGGCTCCGGTAGGCGCCGATCTCCTCGACGCGCAGATCGTCGAGCAGGCTGGCCGCACCGCCGACGTACAGCTGCCGGTCTTCTTCGACCGCGTCGAACGCACCGCGGATCGCTTCCAGGAACGCGCGCTCGCGCGACGACAGGCCCGGTTCGTCGAATGCCTGACGCAGCAGCCGCGAACGGAGACGGACGCCCACCAAGCGCTCGCCGAGGTAATCGCCCGCCCACGTCACGAGGCCCGGATCGACCGGCGTCGTGAACACGTAGCGCTGCTTCGAAACGCCGCCTGTCGAGGTGATCACGACGACCATCACGACGTTCGGCTGGAGCGGAAGCACCTCGATGTGGCGCACGGTCGCCGACTCGAGCGGCGGCGCGGAGACGAGGGCGAGCAGCCTGGTGAGCCGCGAGAGCATGTCGGTGGTCGTCTGAAGCGCCTCCTCGACCTCGGCCCGCGCGGAGGCGAGCCCGAGCGGAAACTCCTCCGGCCGGGATTCCGGGCGCGCGAGCAGTTGATCGCGGTAGACCCGGTAACCGGCCTCGGTCGGGATTCGCCCGGCCGAGGTGTGCGGGTGCGTGAGCAGACCTAGCCGTTCGAGCTCGGCCAGCTCGGCTCGAACCGTCGACGACGACGCGTCGAGCCCTGTCCGCTCGACGAGCGCTTTCGACCCGACGGGCTGGCTCGTCGCGACATACTCCTCGACGATGCGGCGGAGGATCTCTCGCTGCCGCTCGGTCAGGGACAGGTCCACGTGCTCATGGTAGGCCGCACGGGCCCTTACGCGAGCAAGGACGCCGTCACGCCGTCGCCGAGAAAGCGCCCGCGCGCCGTCAGCGTAAGCGTTTCGCCGTGCCGCTCCGCTAGGCCAAGGCGTTCGAGCTGCTCGAGCCCCTGCGTGTCGATCGCGAGCTCGAGGCCCGCGAGCGGGAGCGGCTCGTCCAGGCGCAGACCGAGCATGACTCGCTCGCTTTCCCGAACGTCGACCGGCAACTCCTCGAGCTCCCGCACCGGCCTCTCACCGGCGGCGAGCGCGTTGCAGTAGCCGTTCAGCGACGGCGCGTTCCGCCAGCGCCGACCCTCGATTGTGCTGACCGCTCCCACCCCGAGGCCGAGGTAGTCGTGCCCGAGCCAGTAGCCGAGGTTGTGACGGGAGCGGAGATCGCGGCCACCCGCGCGCTCACCGGCGCGGCAGAAGTTCGCGGTCTCGTACCAGCGGTAACCGGCCCGCGTGATCGTCTCGACGACCAGCTCGAAATACGACTCCATCGACTCGGCCTGCCGCTCGAGCTCGCTTCCGTGGGCGTGCGTGAAGCGGGTGCCCGGCTTCGCCTCCAGCTCGTAGGCGGAGATGTGCTCGGGCTCGAGCGCCAGGGCCTCGGCGAGGTCGCGCTCGAGCTCGGAGGCGCCCTGGCCCGGGATCCCGTAGATGAGATCGAGCGAGATGTTGTCAAATCCGGCATCGCGGAGAAGATAGACCGCGCGCCGGACGTCGTCTGGCCCGGCAACGCGATCGAGCACGTCCAGAAGGGGCCTGTGGAAGCTTTGTGCGCCGATTGACACACGGGTGACCCGGTTTCGGCGCAAGAGCTGCGCGAGCTCGGGCGTCACCGTCTCCGGGTTCGCCTCGATCGTGACCTCGTCCGCATCCGGAAGGGCAGCGAGCAGCCGCTCGAGTGCCGCCGGCTCGGTGAACGTCGGCGTGCCGCCGCCGAGGAAGATGGTCTCGAGCCGAGGCCCAAGCGAGATGTGTTCGAGCCCGAGCTCCGAGACCAGCGCCTCGACGTAGCGCCCGTGGTCGGCCTGCCGCCCCACCGCCGTCACGAAGTCGCAGTAGCCGCAGCGATGCGCGCAGAACGGCAGGTGAACGTACAGATGCCGGGCGCCGTCGCCGGCCCGGCTCATTTCCGCGACCCCGACCCGTCGTTCCCGAGGTTCAGCACGGCGAGAAACGCCTCCTGCGGCACCTCGACGGCCCCCACCCGCTTCATCCGCTTCTTGCCTTCCTTCTGCTTCTCGATCAACTTCCGCTTGCGGGTGATGTCGCCGCCGTAGCACTTCGCGATCACGTCCTTGCGCTTCGCCTTCACCGTCTCGCGGGCGATCACCCGTGAGCCGATCGCCGCCTGGATCGCCACGTCGAACATCTGCCGCGGGATCTCCTGGCGCAGCTTGTCGACCAGCAACCGGCCGCGGTCGTAGGCGAAGTCGCGGTGCGCGATCAGCGACAGCGCGTCGACCGGATCGCCGCCGACCAGGACATCGACGCGCACCAACGCCCCCGGCCTGAAGCCGATGAAGTCGTAGTCGAAGCTCGCGTAGCCGCGCGTCCGCGACTTCAGCTGGTCGTAGAAGTCGAGCACGATGTCGGCGAGCGGCTGCTCGAAGGTCAGGTGCACCCGCTCCTCCGACAGGTACTCGAGGTGGTCGAACTTGCCGCGGCGCTCGTTGCAGAGCTCCATCACGGCGCCGACATACTCCTTCGGGACGATGATCGAGGCCTTGATGTACGGCTCCTCGACCTCCTCGACCGCGTCGGGCATGTCCGACGGCGTGTGCACCTCCCTCCACTCAGGGTCGTTCTGCGCGCGCACGCGGTAGGCGACGTTCGGCGCCGTCACCAGGAGATCGAGGTCGAACTCGCGCTCGAGTCGTTCCCGGACGATCTCCATGTGGAGCAGCCCGAGGAACCCGCAGCGAAAGCCGAAGCCGAGCGCCAGCGACGTCTCGGGCTCGTAGAAGAGCGCGGCGTCGTTCAGCTTCAGCTTCTCGAGCGCGTCGCGCAGCTCGGGGTAGTCGTCGGAGTCGGTCGGGAACAGCCCCGCGAAGACCATCGGCTTGACCTCCTTGTAGCCCGGCAGCGGCTCGGCCGCCCCGCCCCGCTCCGAGGTCAGCGTGTCGCCGACATGGAGCTCCGAGACCTCCTTCAGACCGGTGATCACGTAGCCGACCTCACCTGCCGACAGCTTCTCGACGGGGCGCATGACCGGCGACATGACCCCGATCTCCTGCGCCTCGAACTTCGTGCCGAGCGCCATCGCGAGCAGGTCGTCCCGCGCGCGGAACTCGCCGTCGACGACGCGCACGAACGCGACCACGCCACGGAACTGGTCATACGATGAGTCGAAGATCAACGCACGCGCCGGCGCGTCCAGGTTGCCGACCGGGGCCGGGATCCGCTCGATGATCGCGTCGAGCACGTCCTCGACCCCCTGTCCGGTCTTCGCCGAGATGCGCAGGACGCGTGCCGGGTCGTCCCCGATCAGCTCGGCGATCTGCAGCGAGGCGTTGTCGGGATCGGCCTGGGGCAGGTCGATCTTGTTCACGACCGGCACGATCTCGAGGTTGTTCTCGATCGCGAGATAGGCGTTCGCAAGCGTCTGCGCCTCGATCCCCTGGGCCGCGTCGACGACGAGCAGCGCCCCCTCGCACGCCTGGAGCGAGCGCGAGACCTCGTAGGTGAAGTCCACGTGGCCGGGCGTATCGATCAGGTTCAGCTGGTAGCCCTTCCACTCGACGCGAACGGCCTGCGCCTTGATCGTGATCCCCCGCTCCCGCTCGAGATCCATCGAGTCGAGCACCTGCGCGCGCATGTCGCGCTTCGACACGGCATGCGTCAGCTCGAGGATGCGATCGGCGAGCGTCGACTTGCCGTGGTCGATGTGCGCGATGATCGAAAAGTTGCGGATCTTGAGTTGGTCCACGGCGTCAGTCGATCGTAGCCGCCTCGAGTCTCGCTCAGACGTCGACGGCCGTCAGTGCGACGCGGCAAGCAGTGACGGCTTCGATTTGCTCGAGCACGATGGCGGCCCGGCCTGGATCAGGACGCCGCCGCCGAACGGGCCGACACCATTGACCGTCACCTTCCGGGCGGCACCGCACCAGTTGCTCCACGCGAACGTGACCGCAGCCGTTCCTCTTGGAGCCAACGTCGACTCCAGCGCCGCCGTCGCGGGGTTCCCCCTGATCTTCAACGGCGTGCCGCCCTTCTGGGCGCTCAGCAAGCTGACGGTGGCATGTGAGGCCAAGCGGCAGGCGCTACCGCGGAAATGATGGAGCGACACGGTGATCGTCACCCGACCCTGATCGGTCGCCGTCGTCAGGCCGAGGCTGAGATCGCTCGACGGACAGAGCTGGAGGTCTCGAGCCCCGCTCGCCCGGGTCGGTGCCGTGCCGAGAACAAGCGCGATGCAGCCCCATCCCAGCGCGAACGTTGCGAATGAGCGTCTCGTCACGAGCCGCACGCAGCTCCGCATCCGCCGCTCAGCGATGGGACACCGTCACCGAGAAGGTTCCCGTGGCCGTGTTCCCGTGGTCATCGGAGGCGGAACAGGTCACCGTCGTCGTCCCGACCGGGAAGGTCGAGCCCGAGCGCGGCGAGCAGGAGACGGGATCCGACCCGTCGACGAGATCGCCGGCGCTCGCGGTGTATCTGACGACCGCTCCCGCCCCACTCGTCGCAACCACTGTCAGATTCTCCGGCAGATGGAGCGTCGGTGCGGTCGTGTCGGTCACCGTGACCGTGAACGCACCGGTCGCCCTGTTGCCGTGGGCGTCGATCGACGAGCAGTGAACCGTCGTCACACCGACCCTGAAGGTCGACCCGGAAGCCGGCAAGCAGCTCACCGCTTCGGTTCCGTCGACGGCGTCGGTCGCAGTTGCGGTGAAGGAGACGACGGCGCCCGCCGGGCCCGTTGCCTCGGCCGTCTGGTTCGCCGGCAGATGCAGCGTCGGCTGGGTCGTGTCGCGCACGCTGACCGTGAACTGGCCGGAGGCGCTGTTGCCGTGCGCGTCGGAGCTCGTGCAATGCACCACCGTCGTCCCGATCGGGAAGGTCGAGCCGGACGGCGGCGAGCAGCTCACCGGATCCGAGCCGTCGACGATGTCGCTCGCAAACGTCGTGAAGTCAGCCTCGGCGCCCGACGGCCCGGTGGCCTCGACGGCGATGCGGTCCGGCAAGGAGAGCCTCGGCGGGGTCGTGTCTGTCACGGTCACCACGAACGAGCCGGCCGCCCTGTTTCCGTGGGCGTCTGTCGCGGAGCACTGAACCGCCGTCGCTCCGACAGGGAAGGTCGAGCCGGAATCGGGCAGGCAGGTGACAGGGACAGCCCCGTCGACGGCATCCCGTGCGCTCGCGTGGAACCTCACCACACGGCCTGCCGGGCCTGTCGCCTCACCCGCCCGGTCGCGCGGCAGGAAGAGGACGGGCGGGGTCGTGTCCTGCACGGTCACCGTGAAGGTGCCCGTCGTCTTGGCGGCGTGCGAGTTCGTCGCCGAGCACGAGACGCTCGTCGCGCCGAGCGGGAACGTCGAGCCGGACCTCGGCGAGCAGCTCACGGGATCGGACCCGTCCACCGGGTCGGTCGCGCTCGCAGCGAATCGCACGACGGCGCCTTCGGGCCGGGTCGCCTCGATCGTCAGGTCGGCGGGCAGATGCAGCGTCGGCGCGTCTTGCACCGTCACCGTGAAGCTCCCTGTCGCGTGATTTCCGTGCGCGTCGGACGCCGAGCAGGCGACCGTGGTGACTCCGACCGGGAACGTCGCGCCGGACACCGGGATGCACGTCACGGGATCCGTTCCGTCGACGAGATCGGTCGCGGTTGCGCCCGTGAACGTGACGGGCGCGCCCGTCGCCCCGGTGGCCGCGACGACGATGCTCGGCAGCTGCAGCGTCGGGGCCGTCGTGTCCTGCACCGTGACGCCGAAGCTGCCGGAGGCGTGATTGCCTGCGGCATCCACGGCGGAGCAGTGAACCGTCGTCGTGCCGAGCGCGAAGGCCGACCCGGAGGCGGGCGTGCACGTGACCGGATCCACGCCGTCGACGAGGTCGGCTGCGGCGGCGTTGAACGCGACGGCCGCGCCGGTCGGACCGGTGGCCTCGACGGTCTTGCTGGACGGGAGCGTCAGCACCGGTGGCGTCGAGTCGACGACCCGGACGACGAAGCTGGCGCTACTCGTGTTTCCGTGGGCGTCCGTCGCCATGCAGGACACAGTCGTCGTGCCGAGCGGGAACAGGGAGTCGGGACCCGGCAGACAGATGACCGGGACCGGGCCGTCGATCGCGTCGGTCGCGGTCGGGTAGAACGTCGCGGTCGCCCCTGCCGGCCCTGTTGCCTCGACGTCGATCTCCGAGGGCAGCGTGAGCACCGGCGGCGTCGTGTCCGCGACCGTCACCGTGAAGCTGCCCATGCCCGTGTTCCCGTGGGCATCGGTGGCCGAGCAGAGCACCGTGGTCGAGCCGAAGAGGAACGTCGAACCCGTTGCGGGGGCGCAGGTGGGTGAGAGGACACCGTCGACGGCATCGTTCGCCGAAGCGGAATAGCTCACCGGAGCGCCTGCGGGGCTCGTTGCCTCCACGACCTGGTCGCCCGGGACCGTGATCGCCGGCGGGGTCGTGTCCTGGACAGCGACGTTGAAGCTGCCCGTGGCCGCGTTGCCGTGCGCATCGGTCGCCGAGCACTGCACGTGCGTCGACCCGAGCGGGAACGTCGATCCCGAGGCAGGCGAGCAGCTGACGGGAACCGCGCCGTCGACGAGGTCGGTCGCGGAGGCGTCGAAGCTGACTGCGGCACCGTCGGGCCCGGTTGCCTCGAAGGTGAGCTGAGCGGGCAGTGTGAGGACGGGCGGCGTGGTGTCGACCACGTCGATCTCGAACGAGCCGCCAGCAGAGTTGCCGTGCGCATCGGTCGCCGAGCAGTTGACGGTCGTCGCGCCAACCGAGAACGTGGAGCCGGAGTCAGGCACGCAGCTCGCGGGAACGGCGCCGTCGACGATGTCGGTCGCCGAGGCGTCGAAGCTCGCCTCGGCTCCGCCCGGGCCGGTCGCCTCGAGTGCCTGGTCCGCAGGCAGGCTCAGGCTCGGCGGCGTCGTGTCGAGGACGTTGACGCTGAAGACGCCGGTGGCGGTGTTGCCATGCGCATCGGTGGCCGAGCAGTGGACGAGGGTCGAACCGAGCGCAAACAGCGACGACGACCCCGGCAGGCAGCCGACGGGCACCGAGCCGTTGACGGCATCGAGGGCAGCGGCCGAGAACGTGACGTGAGCCCCACCCGGGCCCGTAGCCTCGACGTACTGGTCGGTCGGCAGCGTCAGGACCGGCGGCGTCGTGTCACGCACGGTGACTGTGAAGCTTGCGGTGCCGGTGACACCCTGGGAGTCGGTCGCTCTGCAATGCACCGTCGTGGCTCCGAGCGCGAAGGTCGAGCCGGAGACGGGCGCGCAGGTTGCCGACGACGCGCCGTCGATGACGTCGGTCGCGGAGGCGGTGAAGCTCACGGCGGCGCCGGCCGGGCCCGTCGCCTCCACGTTCTGGTCGGCTGGAACAGTCACCACGGGCGGAGGCGGTAGCACGGCCTGTAGGGTCTGGGAGGCGTGGCCCGGCTGGTACTGGAACGTGCCCGCCTGGTCGGCGTCGAGCACGCAGGTGCCCGGAGCGCTCAACACGACCTGACCGCCGGCCAGCGAGCAGACGCCGGGCGTGCTCGAGACGTCGATGCTGAGCGTGACGGGGCTTCCCGAAGCGCCCCCGCTCACGGTCGGCGTGTACGTCGTCCCGGTGTACGCGGGCGACGGCGGGGTCGAGGCGAACGCGACCGCCTGGGAGGCCAGGGCGACCGAGAAGACATCCGAGCGATCCTTCAGCAGCGGCGACTCGGCGGATGTCAGGTCCTTCGCCTCGACGCCCGTGTTGTAGAGGTCGTTGTCGCCTCCGTCCTCGAGCATCGTGATCTTGCTGCCGTTCGTGAGCGGGTCGGGCACCGAGACGATCGTCTCCCAGGAGCCGTCGTCAGGGGTCGGCAGCACGGTGTTCGTCAGCACCGGCTGGTGCGCGACGTTGCCGTCCCAGGTGTAGAGGTACTCCGCGCCGCCGCTCGGCGCCGCCGGCACCCCTTCGTACGAGCCGGCGATGATCAGGTACTGGTCGTCGGCGTTCTTGCGGATCTCGCGGATGCCGAGCGCCGAGGTGTCGCCGAGCGGGTTCACGTATCCCGCAGGCGTGAGGTTCCAGAAGAACGGCGTGCCGAACGTCGCCGAGCCAACCGTCCCGCTCGAGCTGATCAGGCCGGCCAGGTTCGTGACGGGGACGACGAGCGCCTGGGTGCGGTTCGAGGTCGGGACGATCGGCGCCCGGAAGCCGAGGTAGAGCGTGCCCGAGCCGCCGGCGGCGAACTCCGCGCCCTCGATGTTGAAGCCGTTGACCTCTTTCGGGATCTGACCGTTCGCCGCCCCTGCCGAGAAGCCGAACTGGTTCCCGTTCGCCTGGTCCCAGGCGATCAGGTCGTTGCGCATGTTCGCGTAGTAGCCGGCGAAGCCGAGGCTCGTCGCGGCGCCCGTGCCGCTGATCGTGGTCGCGAAGAGGATCGCCCGGTTGGGCTTCACTGCCCCACTCGAGTTGTTTCCCTCCGAGCCGAACCAATAGATCGTGTTGCCGAGGCGGGCCGACGCTTCGATGTCGATCTGCGACGTGTCGGCGACGCCCATCTGCGGGTCGAAGTTCCACGTCTGCACGGGCGGGCCGGAGACGCCGGCCTGGTAGAGCGCGATCTGGTTGAACTCGTCGTCGCCCACGAGGTAGTACCCACCGCCCGCATCGATCGCCGTCGAGGCGTTCGCGAAGTCGTAGAGGAGGTTGCTCGTCGCGTCGGGCGCGGCCGCCGAGACGCCGTACTGGAGGACCGCGCTGGCCGTGCGGCCGTCCGGCGTCGAGACGGTGACCGTGATGTTCGCGAGGCCGACCGTGTTGTTGGAGGTGACGGTGATCGTCCGGGTCGCCCCCGCACCGCTCACCGCGACACTCGGGACGACCGAGGGATTATCCGAGCTCGCGGCCACCGTCAGCTGGTTCGCGGAGTAGACCGAGTCCGAGATCGTGGCGGTCGTCTGGGTCGGGTCGTAGGAGTCGCCGATCGCCCGGCTCAGCGCGGAGTCGGCGAGTGTGATCGCCGGCGGGGCGCTCGTCAGCACCTGTCCCGACGGCGCGAACGACACGCCGCGGTAGGTCGTCCCGCCGGGGGCGGTCGCAACCGTGGTGAACGAGCCGCTCGAGATCGTTGCGCCGGCGCCGCTCGAGTCGAAGAACGAGACGACGGTGTTCCCGGCGACGACGTTGGCTGTCGTGGCGTAGAGCTGGACGCCGCCGTTCTCGACCTTGGCGGCGAGGCCGAAGAGCTTCGTCCCGGCCCCCGCCGTCCCCTTCGCAACCCACGAGCCGCCGCTCAGCGCATATTTGGTGATCCCGCCGGCGGTGCCGTCGGCGACGTAGAGCGTGTCGACTCCGGGGCCGGCGCCGAGCTGGACGAGCGCGAACCCGTACGGGTCGAGCGACGCACCGGTGACGAGCGGTGTCGCGGTCGCCGCGCTCGTCGGCAGACCGGAGCCGACCTCGTAGATCCCCGGCGTCACGGTCGTCGTGGTGCTGAAGTAGAGGTTGCCGCCCGCGATCACGAGGTCGCGCGCCCCGGTCGGCGACGGCGTGACGATGCCGGTGCCCGATGTCCCGCCGAGGCTCGCGTAGTACACGGCCGTCTTCGGGCTGTCGCCACTCCCGGCGCCCGTGATCCAGACGTGCGTTCCGTCGCTCGTGACCGCCGAGCGCGCGTTGTTCCCGGTAAAGACGTTGAGCGCGGTCGAGGTGTCGATGTTCCCATTGCCGTCGATGCGGCCGACGACGCGCTTCGTGCTCGAGCTCGCGGTCGAGGCGACAGACGCCGTACCCGGCGTTGCCCCGTAGCCCGCGACCGTCAGGTACTGCCCGTTGCCCGAGAGGTTCAGCGAGCCCTCAGAGCTTGCGCTCCCGCTCATCGTGAGCGGGTTCTGCGATCCCGAGGGAGCTGTCGGCAGCGCGATCGGAGCCCCAACCGTTCCCGTACCGCCGGATGTGCTGAGAACGGGCACGATCGACACTGCCTGAGCGGCGCTCGACGTGCCTGCGAGCGAAACGACGTCGATCAAGTCCGGCGACCCACCCGCGATGCCCGTCGGCGAGGCCGCTCCGACCAGCCCAGCCGCCGCCACGGCGGCAACGATCGCAACGCCGACGACCGAGAAGCGTCTGGGCAGCCGCGGCATGTGCGAGACGCTAGGGCGCGGCCGGTCCGCAGTGGGTTGCAGCTCAGTAACGCAGAGATTGCAGTCTGGTGAACGGCCGGCGCTCAGCGCTGGAGCAGGCCGCGTGCCATCGAGACCAGCGGGCCCAGCTCGCGCACCCCGAGCAGGTGACTCGCGCCGACGTAGACGAGACAGGACGCCGCGAGCGCCGGACCGAGCGACACGAGCTGAGCGCCGAAGGAATGGCCGAGCGTCACGTCGAGCGGCTTCCAGACACCATAGGCGACCGCTGCGACTGCCGCCGCCGCGACGACGATCCGCGCAGTCGCGGCTGCGGTCTTCGCGCCTTCGATCCCCCCGAGGCGGCGGCGCATCAGGACGAGCAGAGCAGCCGTGCCCGCGATGTTGACGAGCGCGGTCGCGAGCGGGATGCCCCACGTTCCGAAGCGATAGAACGCGAGGTCGAGCAACGCGTTCAGGAACAGGTTGCCGAGCGCGACCGCGGTCGGGATCCAGTTCGACTGGAGGCTGAAGAAGGCGCGGTTCAGCATCAGCATCGCCCCGTTGAAGACGAGACCCGCGCTGAAGGCGGCGAGGCACGCCGCCACGACCGGCGTTTGCTCGGGAGTCCAGGCGCCCCGCTGGTAGAGGATGCGGACGATCGGCTCGGCGAGCACTGCGCTCACGGCCGCGGCCGGGATCAGTAGGAACGCGATCTGGCGGAGGCCGCGGCCGACCGTCTCGCGGAAGCCGTCCAGGTCGCCGCGAGCCGCGAGGCGCGAGAGCGACGGGAAGAGCACCGTCGCAATCGCCACCGAGAACATGCCCTGCGGAAGCATGTAGATCAGGAAGGCCTTGTTGATCGCGGTCGGAGCGAGGGAGCCGTTGATCAGGCGGGAGGCAAAGACCGTGTCGATCAGGGCGTTGACGTTGATCAGGCCGAGGCCGAGCGTGACCGGGATCATCAGCTTGAAGGTCCGCCTGATCATCGGATCGCGCCAGTCGAAGACGACCCGCAAACGCTCCTCCCCCCGGTCGAGGCCGCGCAGCCAGGGCATCGGGAGCAGCGTCTGGATCAGCGTCGCGATGAGAATCGAGACCGCGTAGATGTAGAGCTTCGTGTTCATCGAGTGCGCCTGCGGCACACCGATCACGAGACCGACGATGATCGCGAGGTTCCAGAAGACGGGCGAGAGCGCCGGCACGGTGAAGTGGTCGTAGGTGTTCAGGACGCCGACGACGATCCCGGAGACGCCGAGCAGGCCGACGATCGGGAACAGCACCCGAGAGAGGCCGACCGCGAGCGGGCGGTCGTGGCCCGGATTGCCGAAGATGCCGATGATCCACGGCGCGACGATGATGAAGAGCGCGGTCAGGGCCGTCAGCCCGAGCAGCATCAGCCAGAAGAGGCTCGAGGCAACGCGCCAGGCCCGGCGGCGGTCTCCCTTCTCGATCAGCTCGCTGAAGACCGGCACGAACGCGGAGGAGAGCGCCGCATCGGCGACCAAGGCGCGGACCAGGTTCGGGATCTGGAACGCGACCGTGAACGCGTTGATCTTCCCGGAGGCGCCGAAGTAGTACGAGGAGACGACCTCGCGGACGAGGCCGAGGATCCGGGAGAGCCCTGTCGAGAGCGAGAAGATCGCCGTCGAGCGGGCAAGTCGCGGGCGCCGCCGGGCCTCGCTGGATGTGTTCACGGCGTCCACCCTGGGCGCACGATACGCGCGGGCCCGGTCGGGCGAAGCGACTCTGGCCCGGGCTTTGCTAGGATCCCGGGGCCCGCTGTTGCGGGCGTTTTGACGCCATGGCGAACATCAGACAACAGAAGAAGCGGATCCGGACCGCCGCTGCAGAGCGGCTCGAGAATCTGCGCTACCAGTCGACGATCAAGACGCTGACGAAACGGCTTGCCGCAACGGTGGAGTCGGGCGACGCGGCGACGATCGACGCGGAGTACAAGAGCCTCGTCAGGCTGGTCGACCGTGCCGTCACGCGGGGCGCTCTGCATCGCAACGCGGCCGCGCGCAAGAAGTCGCAGGCCGCGCGCCTCGTCTCACCCGCGAAATAGCCCTGCGGGTGCGCCTTCGCGGCGCTGCGTGACATCGATCAGCGCCCGTTCGAGCTCGAGGTCGGGGGCCAGCCGCGAGCCGCCTTTCAGCGCGTGGTCGAGCTCGGAGAGCCGGACGGTGACGTCGCGCAACTCGTCGGGGCTGAAGTTGCGTGCCTGGGCGTAGAGCTTCTGCACGTAGAAGGGGTGCTGCTTCATCCGCGCCGCGGCGTCCTTCGAGGAGAGCCCTTCGGTCTCGAGCGCCTGGCACGTCCGGATGCGCGAGACGTGATTCGTCAGGATGCCCGCGATCCGTGGGATGGTCTTCGAACGCGGGTCGCCGGTGTGCTCGAGCAGCGCCTCCGATGCCTCGAGGACTCCCGCGACATCGCGGCTGCCCCAAGCGTCGGTGAGCGCAAAGTTCGACCCCTCCGCGCGCGCAGCAACGAGCGTCGTGACGTCGGCCAGCGTCACGCGTTCCCTGGCAGCCCAGGTCGCGAGCTTGTCCACCTCGGTCGCGAGCTCGTAGAGATCCTCCCCGACCAGCTCGATCAGCGCCCGACACGCTTCCGGCTCCGCCGGTGTGCCACGCAGCTTGAACTGGTCGGCAACCCATGCGTAGCGGCCGTTCTTCGGCGCATCCCAGATCAGGAGGTCGCCCACGGCCGCCACGGCCTTCGCGAGCGGCGCGTCTTTCTTCAGCTCGCCGCCGACGAGCGCGACAGTCGTGGCGGGCGCCGGGGCCTTGAGATACGTCGCAATCGCCTTTGCATCCTCGGCCTTCCAGGCCTCGACGCCGCTGACGACGATCAGGCGTCCGTCGACCGCGAACAGGCCGAGCGCGTCGCAGGCAGCGACGACATCGTCCCCGGTGGTCTCTGCGGCAGTGAAGGTCTCGACGGCGTCCGCGCCGAACCGGGCGCGGAGCCGCTCGAGCGTCCTGTCGACCTTTGGCCGGTCACTCCCGGCGATCAGGTACGCGGGCTTCAGCTCATCCGCCATCGTCTCCAAGCATAGGCAGCGGAGAGGAGTACGCCGGCCGCTCCCGCCAGCGCTCGCAGACTGTGGACGTACGCAAACGGCACCGAGCCGACCGCGTGGGCGCAGAACGCAATGTAGGTCGCGAGCCAGCCGTTCAGCCAGGCGAGGATTGCGGCAGCCGAGGGCGAGATCGCGTCGAGGCCGGCGGTTGCGAATGCGAGCCCGAGCAAGAGCGGCATCGCGGGCTCGGCGAGCGCGTTCGCAGGAACGCTGAGAAGGGGAAGCGCGCCGAACTGGAGCCACAGGATGGGTGCGGTGACGACGCCGCAGGCAGTTGAGACCGCGACCATCAGGCGCAGCTTCGACGGCAACGGGTAGGTCTCGAGGCGGCGCGAGATCCGCGGGGCCAGCGTGAAGATCGCGACCACGGCCGCGAACGACAGCTCGAAGCCGGGGTCGTAGACGAGGTACGGGTTCCAGCCAAGGAGCACGACGGCAGCGACGAGGAGTACGTGCCAGACATCGCGCAGGCGGCCCGTCAGCCAGGCGAGCGACGCCAGCGAGCCTGCAACCCCCGCCCGGATCACGGACGGCTGCGGGCCGACGGCGAGGACGTACGCGCCGATTGCGGCGAGCGCGCCGAGCTCTGCGATCCAGCGCTGGATCCCGACCAGCCAGGCGAAGAACAGCACGCAGCCCGCTACCAGGACCACGTTCTGACCCGAGACCGCGAGCAGGTGGTAGAGGCCGGAGGCGCGGAAGTCTTGCTTCAGGCCGTCCGGCAATGCGTTGTCGTCGCCGAGAACGATCCCTTCGAGGACCGCGCGCCGCTCTCCCGTCAGGCCGGGTGCGATCGCGTGCCCGAGTCGGGCCCGGAGCCCGTCTGCGACGCCGCCGAGGCCGCCGCGCTGACCGATCGACCGCCACTCGTCCACCCGCAGAACGACGTGTACCCCGTGTCGGCGTAGCCACGTGCGCTCGTCAAACCCGTGTTCGGGTCCGCGGGGCAGCGTGACGACGGCGAGTGCCTCGATGATGGCGCCCTGCGGAGGAGAACGGCCGAGCGGCAGCTCCAGCTCGACAGGCTCGTCGACAGCCTGGCCGCTGAACCGCGTGATGCGACCCTGAACGCGCAGGTTGTACTGCCCGTGGGTGGGCGGCGCCGTCACGACCACCACCGCGCGTCCGGCGCTCCCGGCCTGCGCGAGCATCGGGCTCCGGTCGAGCGCATCGAGGCGCATGCTCGACCACCACCAGCCGAGGAGACAGAGGAGAAGCGCGCTCGCGATCAGGCGCGTCTGCGGGGTTGCGGCAACCAGCACCGCGCCGGCAGCGGTGAGCGATCCGGCGATCCCGACAGCGTGGATTCGCGAGACGTTTCCGAGCGCGAGACCAATGCAAAGCGCACCTGCCAGCAGGTGGGCGGGCGCGCGCGACCAGCTCACGGCTGCACGAGCCCCTTGAGGTCGGCGATCCGAGCCGGCCCGATCCCCGAGATCGCATCGAGCTGATCGACCGACGTGAACGGCCCGTGTGCCTGGCGGTACGCGATGATCTTCTCCGCCGTCACGGGCCCCACACCGGGCAGCGCGTCGAGCTGCTCCGCGGTCGCGGTGTTCAGATCGACCGGTGCGGTTGGAGAAGGCGCCGGAGCGCCGCCCGAACCCGGCGCGGCGCCCCCACCCGGACCGGTCGCCGCACCCACCAGCGTGGGCACGAGGACCTGCTCCCCGTCAGCCAGCGGCGCCGCCAGATTCACGAGCAGCGAATCGGCGCGCTTGGTCTCCCCACCGGCGCGCGCGAGCGCGTCGGCGATGCGCGAGCCCTGCGGCAACCGGTAGAGCCCCGGCCGGCGAACGGCGCCGGCCACGTCGACGACGAGGATGGGGACTGTGGCACGCGCGACCGGTCGCGGAGCAGTGACGGCTCCCGAGCCCTCGACCGTGACCGGACCCGGCCCCGAGCTCTTACCCAGGAAGTGGGCCGCACCGAAGACAACTGCGAGCGCACCGGCCGCCGCAACGAGAGCGCGGCTACGGGTGAGCGTGAATGCGGGCATGCGTGAAGCGTGCCCACGAACCGGTCACGTGTCTGTCACGGCTCCGTGCCGAATGTGAATCAATTCGTCCACAGGACGAGCGTCGCGAACCGCGCGCTAGACGACGAGGTTCACGAGCTTGTCGGGCACGACGAAGGCGCGCGGCTCCTGCCCGTCCAGGAATCGCAGCACCTTCTCCGACCCCTTCGCGCGCGCGATCAGCTCCTCCTCCGGCAGTCCCGCAGGCACCTGAATCCGGTCGCGAACCTTGCCGTTCACCTGGAGCACGATCTCGACGATGTCGCGCACGAGGATGGCCTCATCCGCAACCGGCCACGGTTCCTGCCAGAGCTCCGAATGCCCGAGCAGCAGCCACAGCTCCTCGGTGACGTGCGGCGCGTACGGCTGGATCAGCGAGACGGCCGTCTCTGCTGCAAAGCGCGCGTCCGGCGCAGAGACGTCTCGAGACAGCTCGTTCACGAGCTCCATCACCGCCGAGATCGCGGTGTTGAACGACTCGCGGCGGCCGAGATCGTCTGTCACCCGGGCGATCGTCTCGTGGGCCTTCCGTCGGAGCGCACCGGGCTCTCCCTCCCGCGGCGCAGCCTCCACGATCTCGTTCACGATCCGCCAGAGCCGCCGCACGAACCGCAGCATCCCCTCGAGGCCGGAGTCGGTGAACTCCATGTCCTGTTCGGCAGGCCCGATGAAAAGTGTGTAGAGGCGAACCGGGTCGGCGCCGTACTCCGCTACGAACTCATCCGGGCCGATCACGTTGCCCTTCGACTTGGACATCTTCGTTCCCCCGAGCTGCACCCAGCCGTTGCCGTGGAAACGCGCGAACGGCTCTCGGAAGCCGACGAGCCCGAGGTCGGCGAGCGCCTTCTGGAAGAAGCGCGCGTAGATCATGTGCATCGATCGCGTGGTCGACTCCCCCCTGGTAGAAGTCGACCGGCCCCCAGTAGTCGACGATCCGCACGATCGAAAGCGGTCTCCGCGTTGTGCGGATCGCAGTAGCGCAGGAAGTACCAGGACGAGTCGACGAAGGTGTCCATCGTGTCGGTCTCGCGCCGGCGCCGGGCCGCCGCAGCGCGGGCAGGCGAGTCGATCAACTCCTCGGTCGCCGCGAGCGGCGAGCTCGCCCTTCGGCGCGGTAGTCGTCGATCGTCGGGCAGCAGCACCGGCAGATCGTCGTCGCGGCACCGGGACGTCGCCGCAGGCCGGGCAGTGGATGATCGGGATCGGGCAGTCCCCAGTAGCGCTGGCGCGAGATGCCCCAGTCGCGCAGCCGGTAGTTCACGGCCGCGCCCGGCCCCGCTCCGCGAGCCAGTCGCCGTCATCGCGCGCCTCGTCCGAGTTCAGGCCGCAGGCACTGCCCGAGTTGACCGTCACGCCGTCGTCGACGAGTGCCTGTCGGTCCTCGGCCGGTCCGACGACGGTGACGCGATCGGCAGGCCGAACTTCTCGGCGAACTCGAAGTCGCGCTCGTCGTGCGCCGGGCACGGCCATGATCGCGCCGGTGCCGTAGTCCATCAGCACGTAGTCGGCGACCCAGATCGGGCACCGCGCTCGCCGTTGACCGGGTTGACGGCATAGCGCGCCGGTGAAGACGCCGGTCTTCGTCACCGGCCGCGGTCCGCTCCTCGGCGCGCTTCGCGCCTGGTCGTGCCGGACGTACTCGCGGATCTCCGCACCTGCTCGGTCGCGCGCCGGCGAGCTCGGCGACGAGCGGGTGCTCGGGCGCGAGCACGAAGAACGTCGCGCCGAAGAGCGTGTCGGGCCGCGTGGTGAAGACGGCGATGCGGCTCGTCGCAGCCCGTCGAGCGCGAACGTGACCTCGCGCGCCCTCGGACCGGCCGATCCAGTTGCGCTGCATCGGCTGATCACGCGCTCGGGCCAGTCCGAGCGCGTCGAGGTCGTCGAGCAGCCGGTCGGCGTAGTCGGTGATCTTGAAGAACCACTGCTCGATGTTCCGCGCTCGCCGACCGGCGCGCCGCAGCGCTCGCAGCGGCCGTCCGACCACCTGCTCGTTCGCGAGCACCGTCTGGTGCAGTTCGGGCACCAGTTCACGGGCGCCAGGCTGCCGGTAGGCCAAGCCGCGTCTCGAGCAGCTGCAGGAACAGCCACTGCGTCCAGCGGTAGTACTCGGGCTCGCAGCGTCGAGCACCTCGCGCGACCAGTCGTACGATCGCCCAACCGAGGGTCTTCATCGTGCGCTTGATCGCGGCGATGTTCTCGCTCGACGATCTCGCGCGGATGCGCCGCCGTCCTTGATCGCGGCGTTCTCCGCCGGCAGGCCGAAGGCGTCCCAACCCATCGGGCGCAGCACCTCGAAGCCCTCATGCGGCGATAGAAGTGCGCGCGAGACGTCGCCGAGTGTGTAGACGCGCACGTGCCCCATGTGGAGGTCCCGAGGGGTACGGGAACATCTCGAGCACGTAGCGCTTGCGCGGATTGTGCGGGGCGCCGGGGGCAGGGTTCGGCACCTCGAAGGCGCGCCGCGCCTCCCAGATCTCCTGCCACTTGCGCTCGATTGCGTGGGGTTCGTACGTATCCATGTTTTTGGGCCTAGAGACAGAAAAGCCTCTCGCATCGAGAGGCCGTGGGAAGCTGGTGCGGCGCGGCCGCGGTGGCTTCCTTGCTTATGGAAGGAGCAGGGTCACTCGCCCGTGAGTGTAGCGCCCGCTCCGGTCGCGAGCGGGCCGTTGCGGAGCGAGTGATCCGAGAGCCCGCCGAACCTCATGCCGTCACACGCGCAGCCGCTAGGCGCAGCCATACGCGCGGCCTTCGCGGCGCCCCCACGTGCCCCCAAGGGGCGCGCGGGCCCCTGCATTCACCGTAGCGAGGATCCTGTGCCGTGTCTGTCACGGAAGTGCATCGAAGTCGGAGCTTCTCGTCCACAGGCAGAATCGCCCAATGCAGAATCGCGCCGCGGAGAACCGCCCGGTCCGGCATCGGGCTCTGCTCGACCTCTTCCCCGATACCGCGCGGATCGACGGCGGGGCGCTCTCGCTCGGCGGGATCGCCGCTGCCGAGCTCGTGCGCGCCCACGGCAGCCCGCTCGTCGTCTACGACGAGGTGACCCTGCGGGCCCAGGCTCGCGCCTACCGCGCGGCCGCCCCCGAGGCGTTCGTCTGTTACGGCACGAAGGCCTTCCCGAGCCTCGCCCTCCTGCGGCTCCTCGCCGAGGAAGGGATCGGCGCCGACGTCTCGACCCTGGGCGAGCTGCAGTTCGCCCTCGAAGCGGGTATTCCCGGCGACCGGCTCGTCGTGCACGGAAACAACAAGTCCGACGAGGAGCTGCGCGCGGCGTCCGCCGCCGGCGCCCTCGTCGTGCTCGACTCGCTCGAGGAGATCGGCCGGGCGCGGGCCGCCGGCGTCACGCGAACGCTCATCCGCGTCACCCCCGGGATCGAGGCTGACACCCACGAGGCGATCCGGACGGGCCACCACGGCTCGAAGTTCGGCCTCACGCCCGACGACGCGCTCGAGGCGCTGCGGAGGGCTCCCGAGACCGGTGGGCTCCACGTTCACATCGGCTCCCAGCTCCGCGATCTCGACGCCGCGCGCCTGGCCGTGGACTGGCTCGCGACCTTCGCCGCGAAGGCCCGCGACGCGACCGGTTGGACGCTGCACACGATCGACTTCGGCGGCGGCCTCGGCGTCGCCTCCACACCCGACGAGCCCGAGCTCTCGATCGCCGAGTTCGTCGGCGGCCTCCTGGCCGAGCTCGAGCGAACCCGCGCCGAGCACCGCCTCGCGCAACCTCAGGTGATCCTCGAGCCCGGCCGCTCTCTCACTGCACGGGCCGGGGTGACGCTCTACACGGTGGGCTCGGTGAAGCGGTCGGGCGCCGAGACGACCTACGTGGCAGTCGACGGAGGCATGTCCGACAACCCCCGCCCCGCGCTCTACGGCGCCCAGTACACGGCTCTGCTCGCAAACCGGGCCGACGAGACCCCGTCCGCGCCGTACACCGTCGTCGGCAAGCACTGCGAGTCGGGCGACATGCTGATCGAGCGCGTCGAGCTCCCGGAGCCGCACCGCGGCGACATCCTGGTCGTCCCGACGACCGGCGCCTACACGCTGGCGATGAGCTCGACCTACAACGCGGTCCCCCGTCCCGCCGTCGTGCTCGTCCGGGACGGCGAGGCCCGGGTGATACGCCGGCGCGAGACGATCGACGATCTGCTGGCGCTCGAGCTCGACGCCTGACCGACGAGGCGCAGCGGCATCTCGAGATCGGCCGACGAGCGTGCCTGCCCTGCGCCGCAGGAACTACCGATCCAGGCCTAGGCCTGGATCCGCGCCGCGAGCGCGAGCACGCTGTTCACGAACCGCTTCGTCGGCGCCAGGATGCCCTGCTGGCGCACCGCCGTCTCGCCCTCGTTCCACGCCGCGAGCGCGAGCCGCTTGTTGCCCTTGAACTCGCTCAGCAGATGGCGGAGATAGAGCACGCCGACCTCGATCTCGCCGTCGGTCGTGTCCGGCAGCTTGTGCCGGACGATCACGGCCTCGACGAAGCTCCTCGTCGCAGGCATCGTCTGCATCACCCCTTCGGGCCCGGACGGCGACCCGGCGCGGGCCCGGTCGCCGGACTCCATCCAGGCGAGCGCCCGGACGAGGCTCTTCGGAACGCCCGCCTTCGCCGACCATGCGTCGAGCGAGTGCCGGACTGCCGCCGGTGCAACCGCATCCGTCGTCGTGGCCGCCGGAACCGGCACTGGAACGGTGACCGCCACCGTCGCCGGCACTCGTGCCAGTGCTGGAACCGCGAGCCGCGCACCGATCGACAGCAGCTTCGTTGCCTTCAGCTTGTTCGCGCGTGCCAGCGCTGCGACCGAGAGCTTGTAGTGAGCGGCGATCGCCGAGAGCGTGTCGCCCGGCTTCACGACGTAGGTGGCGGCGTACTTGGGCGCGCGGTGCACGATCCGCTGCGCCGCCACGGGAATCCCGTTCTGCTGCGCGAGCAGGGCCTGGGTCTTCGGGCCGACGACCCCGGTCGGAGCGATCCCGGCACGCCGCTGATAGGCGCGCAGCGCGGCGTCCGTGCTCGGGCCGAGATAGCCGTCGAGCGCGCCGTGGAAGACGCCGCGCTTCTCGAGCAGGTACTGGAGCACCGAGACGTCGAGGCCGAAATCGCCCTGACGAAGCATTCGCGCTCCGAACAGCGGATGGCCGAGCGGCCCGAGCGCAATGCGCGTCCTCACGTCGACGATCCCGGTCACGGGAAGATGGAGCCGTGTCTGCGCCGCGCGGATCGCTGTCACGGTCTGCGGGCCGATGTCACCGTCGATCGGCCCGGAGTAGAGACCGAGCGCGCGCAGAGCGACCTGGATGCCGGCCTGCTGCGGATTCGCCTCGGCGGGCGAGGCCCACGCGGCGACGAGGGCCACGAGCAGCAGGGCGAGGATGAACCGCGCGCGCACGACCGGACAAGTTTCGCCTCCCGGTCGGCTGGTCCTGCCGATTGCGTACCGTTTCGCAAGGCGAAAGGAGACCCCGATGCACCCGACAGCGGCAAGAGTGCAGCAACGGCTCGCAGCACGCGGCCTCGACGTCGAGGTTCAGGATCTGCCCGATTCGACGCGCACGGCAGCCGAAGCGGCAAGCGCGTGCGGCTGCGCACCAGGGCAGATCGTGAAGTCGCTCGTCTTCATGGTCGACGACGAGCCGACGATGATCCTCTGCGCAGGCGACAGACGCGTCGAGCAGATCGACGGCCGTCCGGCGACCGCCGACGAAGCCCGTGCGGCAACAGGGTTCGCGATCGGCGGCATTCCTCCGCTCGGGCACGACCGCGAACTGCCGACGATCGTGGACGAGTCGCTGCGCCGCTTCGACCGCGTCTGGTGCGCTGCCGGCACGCCGAACGCGGTGTTCGAGACGAGCATGGACTTGTTGCTCGAGGCCCTTCCGGACGCCTCCGTCCAGCCAGTCTGATCTAGACAAGCGCCGCCGGATCCGTGACGGGCGCGCGACAGGCGAACCGCTCGCAGACGTAGACCGCCGGCAACCCGCCGACCAGCGTCTTCCCTTCGAGCAGCGGCACATCCCGAGCAGGACCGAACGCGACGACCGCCCGCGGATCCCAGCTCGCGAGCGCCGCACGCGCGACCTCCGAGTCCGCGCCGCCGAGGATCGCCAGCTCCCGCGGCGCCGCCAGATGCAGATCGAGCGCCACCAGCATCCAGCCGAACGCGCTCGGAGCCTGCACGAGCGTCTTCCCGGCCAGCCGGAACACCGAGACCGCATGCTGCTCGAGCGCCTCGTCGCCGTAGATCCGGCCGAGCCGAAGCAGCACGTAGGCGAACATCGAGTTCCCGCTCGGGCTCGGGTGGTCGTCGAAGTCCTTCTTGCGCGCGACGAGCTGCTCTCCGTCGACGGGGGCCTGGAAGAAGCCGCCGTGCTCGCCATCTCCGAAGAGCTCCACGGCAAGCCGTGCGAGCCGGTTCGCCTCGCGGAGATAGCGCAGCTCACCCGTGGCCACGTGGAGCTCGTAGAGGCCGTGTGCGACGTCGGCGTAATCCTCGAGGTACCCCGTCCCCTTCGCGATCCCGTTGCGCCAGGTGCGGTGCAGGCGCCCCTCGGCGGTCGAGAGCGACCCGAGCAGAAACTCCGCCAGCCGGCGCCCCGCGTCGATCCAGTCCGGCCGGTCGAGGAACCGGCCACACTCCGCGAGCGCCGCGAGCGCCAATCCGTTCCAGGAGGCGATCGCCTTGTCGTCGCGCAGCGGCTTGCGCCGGAGCTCGCGGATCGCGAAGAGCCGTGCCCGCGTTTCGGGATCGAGCGTCCCGCGCAACACGAAGCGCCCGTCCTCGAACTCCTCGAACAGCTCTTCCGGCGCTCCCTCGCCCGGCGCCCAGGTGAACGTCAGCCCCTCGACACCGTCCGTGTCGGCGTCCTGCGCCGAGGCGAAGCCGCCACCGTCGAGCAGCAGCTCACGCAGCAGGTAGTCGATCGTCTCCTCCGCCACGGCCCGATACCGCGGCTCGCCGAGCACGAGGAACCCGTGCAGATACGCGACCGCGAGCTGCGCGTTGTCGTAGAGCATCTTCTCGAAGTGCGGCACGAGCCAGCGCTCGTCGACCGAGTAGCGATGGAAGCCGCCGCCGACGAGGTCGTACATCCCGCCGGCCGCCATCCCGTCGAGCGTCGTGCGCGCCGGCTCGCTCGCCCCGCAGCGGAGCAGAAGCTCGACCGCGGGCGCCGAGGGGAACTTCGGCGCGCCACCCCAGCCGCCCCATTCCGGATCGAACCCCTGACGGAGGTTCTCCAGGGCCTCCCCGAGCAACGCCTCGTCCGGCTCGCCTTCCTCGGGTCGCACCCTGGCCGAGAGCCGGATCCGCTCGGAGAGCGCGTGAGCCGATTCGTCCACCGCGCCGCGCCGCGTGCGCCAGGCTTCCGCGACCCCGGCGAGCACGTCGCGAAAGCTCGGCATCCCGTACCGGGGCTCGGGCGGCCAGTACGTCCCGCCGAAGAACGGCTCTCCGGCCGGCGTCAGGAAGACCGTCATCGGCCAGCCGCCCTGGCCTGTTAGCGAGACGACGGCGTCCATGTAGATCGAGTCGAGATCGGGTCGCTCCTCCCGATCCACCTTGACGCTGACGAACGACTCGTTCATGAGCGCCGCGGTCGCCTCGTCCTCGAACGACTCCCGCTCCATCACGTGGCACCAGTGGCAGGCGGCGTAGCCGATCGAGAGCAGGATCGGCTTGTCCTCGTCTCGCGCGCGGGCGAGCGCCTCCTCACCCCAGGGGAACCAGTTGACCGGGTTCCCGGCGTGCTGGAGCAGGTACGGGCTCGTCTCGTCTGCGAGGCGATTCACCCGTCCAACGGTACTGTGAGCCCGATGCTCAAGACCCGGATTTGCGACCAGCTCGGAATCGACGTGCCGATCGTGCAGGCGCCGGTCGCCGCCGGTACCGAGCTCGCGCTCGCCGTCGCAGCGGCCGGTGGGCTCGGGATGCTGCAGGGCTCGTGGCTGGCGGTCGCCGAGATCGGGCCGCTGCTCGATTCGGTCGCCGGCGAGAACGTCGGCATCAACTTCGTGCTCGCCTGGCCCCAGGAAGAGCGCTTCGAGCACGCCCTGGAGGCAGGAGCGCGGATCGTCTCGATCGCCTGGGGCGACGCGGCCCCGTTCGTGAGAGGCACCCATGCGGCGGGAGCGGTGCTGCTTGCCTCCGTCTCGTCGGCCGAGGAGGCCCGCAAGGCCGAGGCGGCCGGCGTCGACGTCGTCGTCGCGCAGGGCTGGGAGGCGGGCGGGCACGTCTGGGGCGATGTCGCGACGATGGCGCTCGTCCCGTCGGTGGTGGACGCCGTCTCGATCCCGGTGATCGCCTCGGGTGGAATCGCCGACGGGCGCGGCATCGCGGCGGCACTCGCGCTCGGAGCCGACGGAGTCTGGCTCGGCACGCGCTTCGTCGCGAGCCTCGAGTCGCCGCACGTCTACAAGGAGCGGATCGTCGCTGCGAACGAGACCGACGCGCGCCACACCATGGTCTTCGCGGAGGACTGGCAGGCGCCGCATCGCGTCCTGCGCAACCGGGCTCTCGACGTCGGCAAGTCCCGCCCGTACGCCCCGCCCGGCTCGGTTGCCGAGCTCGACTCGGCCGCGCTCTACGCCGGCCAGAGCGCTGGGCTCGTGAACGAGATCAAGCCGGCCGCCGAGATCGTGCGCGACCTCGTCGCGGAGACCGCCGCGGCGCTCCTGGTCGCAGCAGGCTAGTGGCACCTCGTCGTATGCTGTGACCCGATGCTGACCGGTATTCACCCCACCTCAGGCCGCGACGCCGACGCGTACTGCCGCATCGATCACCAGCTTGCGATAGGTTCCCGCCCGCGATGATCTTTGCGCTCACGACCGGTCACAAGATCGGCCTCGCAACCACCGGGGCTGTCTTCATCATCTACTCGCTGGTCTCGGCGTTCGTTCTGCCGGCGCGCAACCCGAACTTTCCCGGCCGCTACCTGAAGCCGTACATCGCCCTTTCGGTCCTGATGTTCGTCGCGATGATCAGCGCGGTGCTGATCTTCGGCAAGGAGAAGAAAGAGGCGACGGCCGCAACGTCCGCAGCTGCGGCGACCTCGACGACGACGACGAGCGCGGCGGCGACCGGCGACCCGACCGCGGGCAAGGCTGTCTTTGCGAGCGCCGGCTGCGCTGCCTGCCACGTCTTCAAGGCGGCCGCAGCAACCGGCACGATCGGGCCGGATCTCGACAACCTCGCCGCCTATGCGCAGAAGGCCGGCGAGCCGCTTGCCCAGTTCACCCGCGAGGCGATCGTGGCACCGCCTGCCAAGTACGTGCCGGCTGGCTTCCCGACGACCGTGATGCCGACGACGTTCGGGTCGAGCTTGTCTGCGACCCAGCTGAACGATCTCGTCGCCTTCCTCACCCAGAGCTAACCCCCTCTCGGCGAGGCCTGTCGGTACGATCCGCACCGATGGTGCTTGCGCTCACGACTGGCCACAAGATCGGCCTCGTGGCAGCCGGCGCCGTGTTCATCGCCTACTCGCTCGTCTCTGCGCTCGTCCTGCCGCGCCGCTACCCGAACTTCCCGGGCCGCTTCCGCACGCAGTACATCGCGGTGACCGCGATCGTCTTTCTCGCGATGATCGGGGCCGTCCTCGTCTTCGGCCAGGAGCAGAAGGCAGGGTCGGGAGCGAGCGGAGCCGCGACACCCGGGTCGACGACGCCCGCGTCGGGGGTCTCTGCGATCGGCGACCCGGTTGCCGGCAAGGCGGTCTTCGTCCGTGAGACCTGCCAGACCTGTCACGTCTTCAAGGCGGCCGGCTTCACCAAACCCGAGTCGACGGCAACGCTCGGGCCCGACCTCGACAACCTCGCCGCCTACGCGAAGAAAGCGCGCTACCAGCTCTCCTACTTCATTCGCGCCGCGATCGTCGCTCCGCCCGCGCCCTACGTGCCGCCAGGCTATCCGACCAGCCTGATGCCAACCGACTACGGGCACGAGATGTCGGCGTTGGACCTCAACAACGTGATCGCGTTCCTGATCCAGGGGCTCCAGACGAAGTAGGAGTGAGCCGCGGAAGCGGTTCGGTACGATGCCGAAGCTCCGGGAGAAGTGGCCGAGTGGCTGAAGGCGGCGCCCTGCTAAGGCGTTAGGTGGGGAAATCCCTGCCTCGAGGGTTCGAATCCCTCCTTCTCCGTGCCGCTTCGCTTCGCTCGCTTCACGGGGGAGAACCTGCGGTTTTCCCCCGTGTTGCCCCCTTTCCCTTTGCCGTGCCGTCGCGACGCGCATCTCGGCTCCCACCGAGTCTCCGCCGGCGACTGGTCGCTTCTTCTCATCTTGATGGGGTATTGCTCGATACCCTGTGAGGCTCGGGAGGGGTGGCAGAGCGGTCGAATGCGGCGGTCTCGAAAACCGTTTCGGGGCGCAAGCTCCGACGAGGGTTCAAATCCCTCCCCCTCCGTAGCACGGGGGAAAACCGAGGTTTTCCCCCGTGCTGCCCCCTTTTCTTTGCTCTACCATCGCCGCGCGCGCTTCGGCTCCCGCCGGGCTGAGCCCGGCTCCGCCCGCGAGCGCTCGCGCTTTCTCGCCCGAAGCGTTGCGGATCGTTTGTCACACTCTTGTTGCGGTACGTCGTCCCGGACGACGTACCGGCTCCCGAGAAGCGGACGTCCAAGGCCGAGGTGCGGGCCGTCAGGGACGCCTCAAACTGTCTACTTCTGTCCGACCGTGCCGACGACCGGACGCGGGCAGACGCTCGCACTCCGCATGTGACCATAGGCGTCGTAGACCACGAAGCACCGGACCGAGGTCGTCTTCGACTTTGCCTCGGCGGCAGCGAGTGCCTGCTGCGCCTTCTTCAGCCTCGTCGCCGCCGCGGCGGCCTGCGCCGCGAGGGCCTGCGCGTTCGATGCACCCGCCTGATTCGCCGCAGCCGCGAGCTGCTGGTCCTTCGTCGCGAGCGTCTCTGCCTTTTGGGCGGTCGCCTTGGCAGTATCGGCAGCGATCTTCGCCTGCTCGCCCTTCATACACGCGTCGAACACCGCAAGCGCCGCCTGCGCCTGGTGGGTCGTCGTGGCGCTGTACTTGATTCCGCCAGCCGCGGCCGCCGCGAGATCGTTGCGATAGCCGGGTGTGAGCACGCCGCTGGCCTGCAGGTTGTCACAAGAGACTTTCTTTGTGAACCACTTGGTGGCAGCAGTGACTACGGCCTGGACATTGCCGACCGGTGGCACGCTCAAAGAGGCGGACCCGGCCTCAGTGGTCGTCGTAGTGACCGGCTTGCTAGTGGTCGTGGTGGTGGACGTGGTCTTGGTCGTCGTCGAGGCGGCGGTTGGTCGGTCAACGACGCTCACGACGTTGGAGTAGTACCCCTCCTCGCACGCCAGATCACAAGCGCCCGCCCCTGAGAAGGCATGAGGGAATACGAGAACCTGCACGTAGTAGGTGGTACCGACCGTGAGAGGCGATGTCGAAGCAGACGTCGCATCATCCGCCAGATCCTGATGGCCGATGCAAGTCCAGGTGGAATTGTGCTGACCGGTGTACGTCCAGTAGCACTCGAGTGGCGTCCCGTCCTGGGGAAGTCCCCACGCTCCTACGGGCGTGACGCAAGTGCTACTCGGATTGTTCGGACACGGGGCCGTCGTGCCGAGCGGCGCCGGCGTGTTAGTCGTGTCGTAAAGCAACTCGTAGGAATCTTGATCGGCGCTCTTCGTCCACTTGACTGTCAAGGACGCGTCGGAATTGACACTGACCGACGTGATCGTCGGCGGTGAGTCAGCAGCTCGGGCACGAACCGCCGGGACCAGAATGAACCCGCACACCACGACTGACGCGACCAGGAGGGTCAGGATCTCGAATCGCTTTCTCACACCAGCTCCGCTCTGTCCATCTCGCGCCTTCCTTTCCAGCGATCTCCAGGTCTTATCGGCGTGCCCCAGGGACCACGTCTTGCATCGCCGTCTTGGCGGGAGCATGGCAGGCAAGCCGCACCCTCGGCATCCGCCGACTTACCGATCGGCTTGCGGTCAACTACGGGCTTCAGCTAACGGGCCTCGCCCAGCAGCGACCTCGTCTCGTCTCGGAAACCGCTTCGGGGCGCAAGCTCCGACGAGGGTTCAAATCCCTCCCCCTCCGTACCGGCTGCGCTTCGCTGGCCTTCACGGGGGAAAACCGAGGTTTTCCCCCGTGTGGCCCCTCTCCCCTCGCTCTGCCATCGCCGCGCGCGCTTCGGCTCCCGCCGGGCTGAGCCCGGCTCCGCCGGCAAGCGCTCACGCTTTCTCGCCCGAAGCGTTGCGGATCGTTTGTCACACTCTTGTTGCGGTACGTCGTCCGGGACGAGGTACCGGGTCCCGCCGGGCTGAGCCCGGCTCCGCCGGCAACCGCGGGCGGTTCCCCATCTGGCTCAGGCTCGGAGCTCCGCCGCACGGGCATTGAGCCCGGCATGCCTGGAACTCGGAAAGAAGTCTAGAGAGACGCTACGGAGACTTGGTGCAGGGATTGGCCGTCGTGCTCGACTGGCCGGCCTTGCAGAGCGGGATGTCTTCGGCGGCGCTCGCGATGAAGGACGGGATGTGGTACGGAACCGGCGTCATCGAGGTGATCTGCGTGTAGCCGCCGATCACGCCGTAGTACGTCCAGTACCCGTGCGCGAACACCGGCTGGTTCCCGGTGGCCGTGAAGTTGATCGTCATGCTCCCGCCGGGCAAGCAGGTGCAGGTCGGAGGCGGAACGCCCTTGCCGCCACCGGTGCACGAGATCGCCGCGTTGACGAGGCTGCAATGTCCGCCCTCGGTGCTTGTCACCGACGTGATCGTCATGTCCGGCGGCGGCACCCAGTTGAAGGTGTTGATGTAGCCGATCCCGCTCGTGTTCTGAACCTCGATCTGATACAGACCGCGCACCGGGTCGAGGAAGCGGATGATCGTGACGGCGTCGGTGGCACCGACGCGGCCCTGCGTGTCGGCGAGATCGGGCTGGGCGAGGTCTGCGACCGGGGTCGGCGCGACCGTCTTGGTCTTCGTGACGGTCTTGGCGACCGTGGCGCAAGGACTCTTCGTCGTGCTCGTCTGGCCCGTCTTGCAAACCGGCACAGCCGACGACGCGCCCGTTGCAGAGGCGCACCCGACGAGGGCGGCGAGAAACATCAAGGCAAGCGCCTGCCGAGTCCTCATCGGAAGCGATCATAGCAACGGCCTCCCCGATCCCGCAACTTGCACGCACGGAATGCCTGCAAACCCTAGAAATTCTAGGGGAGGGAAGCGCCCCACGCACGCGCGGCACCAACGCTCGCGGCGAGCAGGAGCGCAGCCGCGAGCTCGAACCACGACGCGATCAGATCTCGCTGCTCGGTGTGACGTCCAACGCTCGTGCCAAGGTTGCTGTAGATGCTGTCGAGCGTGTTCGCGTTCGTCGCGCTGGCAGCCTGGCCGCCCGTCGCGCGGGCGAGCAGAGCGACCGTCCCTGGCGAGGGCGGCACCGGGATCGAGATCTCGGCGAGACCGGATCCTTCCGTGACCTTGCCCCCCGGCGTCCCGAGCGCGACGCCGTAGATGCGGATGCCTTCCGCCTTGGCGAGGTTGGCCGCGGCAAACGGTGTGACCGTGCCGCGATTCTGGGCGCCGTCGGATTCGAGCACGATCGCGGCTGGGAGATATTCGCCAGGCTTGTGATGCACCCCGGCAGCGGCCAGAGTCGACACGAGGAGATGGACAGACGCGACAACGCCATCGCCAAGCGCTGTGCCGGCCTCCGGGCTCAGGACATCGAGGCCGCTGCTGATCGCGGCACGATCCGTCGTCGGCGCGTCGATGATCTGGGTTCTGTTGCTGAACGTGACCAGACCGACCTTGTCGCTCTTCGGGAGCTTGCTCAGAAAGAGGTGCATCGAGCTCACAGCGGCGGCCATCCGCGTCGGGGCGATGTCCCCGGCCGCCATCGAGCCGGAGACGTCGACGAGCAGGATGACGGTCGCATTGTGCTCGGGCACGACGAGCTCGACCTGCGGCTCCGCCAGGGCGGCCGCAGTGGCCGCGAGCGCGAGCGCGAGCAAGATCAGCGGCACCCCGCCGCGCCAGCTGCGCCGGCTCTCGACGACAGAGCCGAGCACGCTCAGGTTCGTGAACGCCACTCGGTACCGCGCTCGCCTGCGGCGGATGACGAGCGCCAGCCCGAGCAGCAGCGGCACCACGAGCAGCGCCCAGAGATAGTTCGGCGAGTTGAAGCTGAAGCTGTGAACGCTCGTGAGCTCGCTCATGGTGCGCAGATCGCGCCGATCTGAACCTCGGCCAGGGGCCGGAAGGGCAGCGACTTGTCTGTCTGGATCGTCCCCACGACCTTGTGCCTGGCGAGCACAGTCGTGGTCCGGACCGCCCCGTCGTGAGCGAGGTTCGGCGGAGGCGTGAGCAGATCCACGAGCGAGTTCCGCACCGTTGTGACAAACACCAGCGAGCTCCAGCTCCCGACCAGCTTCTCATTGCCCACGCAGCTCGCGGTCGCCCTCTGCTTCGCTCCGGCGTAGAGCACGACCAGCTTCGCGCGCGGCTGGAGCGGCACGCCGTTGGTCGTCCCGGGCAGCGCGGGCGCGCTGCGAGCCGAAACGGTCGAGCGGATGCTGCTCGGATACTGGGGTGCGATGCACCCGAGCAGCGGCTCGAACGAGCCCGGCTTTCCGTCGTCCGTCACCGCATGAAACAGCAGGAACGGGCCGGTCGTCGTGCCCTGGACGATCGGCGCGCTGACCTGGGCGTCGAACCAGACGTGCACGTGCTTCGAGCTCGTCCGTGCGTCGGTGCCGCCGACCGAGCCTTGCCGCTTGCGGCAGGTGAGCAGGAACGTGGCCTCACCGTTCGCGGGCACCGTGACCCACGGCCCGACGACGAGCAGGCAGCCCTTGACGTTGTTGCACTGACGCGTCTTCGGAGGCGCAACGGCATAGAACGGGCTCCCCGCCGGCCTCGCCAAGCTCCCGGATGCGAAAGCGGCGGCACCGAGCGCGAGCAGGCTCCCGGCCACGATCAGCAGGCGGCACACGCGCCTCATGCGAGCCTGCTGAACCAGAGGCCGGAGAGAGCGACACCGGCGAGGATGAAGACGAGCGCCAGACCTGCCGCGACCCTGTTCAGCTCATGCTCTTTCCGGCTGCGCGAGAGGTGCGAGCTGAGACTCTCGTAGATGCGGTCCAGCCGAGTAGCCGAACCGGCCTCGAAGAACATCCCGTTCGTCACCTGGGAGACTTCCTGCAAGGCGATCGAATCAACCGGGACTGGCAGCTTCTGGATCGCGGTCTGTCCGTTGGTCAGCGGAATCACCTGCGACACGATCCCATTCGGCGTCCCGACCGAGATGGTGTCGATTGGAATGCCGGCCACGAGCGCGTGCTCGGCGGCGTCCGCCGGCTGCGGCCCGGGCACGGTCTGCGCGCCGTCCGACAGGAACACGACCGCGCCGGGCGGATGCGGATTCCCGGCGTGGCTCTGTCCGGCGACCTGCGTCACGACGGCGACCGACTCTTCGATGGCTTCGCCGAGCGCCGAGCCGCCGTTCGACGTGATCGTCGTCGGGAGTCCCGCGATCGCCTTTGCGCGATCGGTTGTCGGCGGGACGATCAGGCTCACCTTGTCCGCGAAGGTGAGGACAGCCACCTGGTCCTCTGCGGGCAGCCTCTGCAGGAGCCGGATCGCAGCGTTGCGAGCGGCTCCGATCCGAGTCGGCTGGACGTCGTTCGCGGCCATCGAGCCCGAGACGTCGAAGGTCAAGACGACAATCGCCCCCGAATGGACACGGTCGACGAAGCTGCGTTGCGGCCGGGCGAACCCGACCAGCAGGAACGTCATGCCGATCAGCAAGAGCACAGCCGGTACGTGGCGGATCCCTCCCGGCGGCCGGCTGGCGATATTCGGCAGCAGTCCGGGCGTCGACCAGGTCGCCGAACGCCTGGCGCGGCGAGCCTCGAGCAGCAGGTATCCCCAGACGGCCACGGGGACCAGCACGAGAGCGAAGAGCATGTACGGCGCGGCGAACGTCACCTAGATGGTTGATTCCACGAGATCGTATGAACCACAGACAGAGATTGACAGGACGGGAGCGAGGCGGCGCTCCCGCCGCCATTCCGCCCGCAGCATGCGATTTCAGTCAATGACGAAGGCAAGACGCTGCGAATGCTTCGCGGCCGGCTGCGCCGAGATGTCACCCGTGGCCGCGGCGTACTTGCCGGTGCCGCCGGTGATGGCGACCGCGAACGTCCCGGCGTTGAAGTTGAACGCGCCGGCGCCCAGGATCATCTCCGCCGCTCAGCTGGTAGGAGGCGTCACAGAAGGCGTGCCTGTTGAAGTTGTAGGTGCAGGTGAAGATCGCCGACCCGACGCTCGTCTTCCGGTCCGGGCTCGTGTACAGCCCGAAGCTGAACACCGCGTTGTCGCCTGGGAACGGGACCATTTCCGGCCTCCTTCGTGACCGTCTTCGAATCCTTGAAGTTCCCGAAGGGGTTGTTGCCCTTGCCGCGGCTCCGGTCGTCCGAGTGGTCGAGGAACTGCTCCACCTGGGTGACCGAGTAGAGGGTGAACGTCTGCGGTCCCTTCGTCGCAGCCGCTCGGCCGGCCGTGACGTCGGTCGCGAAGAACGCGGCGACGACGATGCAGGCCAGCGGCGCAAGCACGGCTAGGGGAGAGACGGCGCGGAGACCGCCGGTTGCATGTTTCACAAAAGCTCCTTCCAGTTCGAGAGACCCTTAGCTGAGCACGAAGTCGAGACGCTGCGCGTGGTTCACGGCCGGCAGGGCGTCGATGTCGCCCTTCTTGCTCCGATACGAGCCGGTGCCGCCCTTGATGGTCAACGTGAAGCTCTTCGCGTTGAAGTTGAACGCGCCGGCGCACAGCAGAGTGCCGCCCTTGAGCTCGTAGGTCACGTCGCAGAAGGCATTCTGATTGAAGTTGTACTGACACGTGAACGTCCCCGACCCGGCCCTCGTCTGGAGATCCGCGCTCGTGTAGAGGGCGAAGCTGAACATCGCGATATCGCCCGCGTACGGGCCGACTCCGCTCTCCTTCGTCGGAGTCGTCGTGTCCTTGAAGTTGCCGAACGGGGTATTGCCCTTGCCGCGGGCCCGGTCGTCGGACATGCTCATGAACGCCTCCTGCGTCGCGACGGAGTAGATCGTGAACTTCTGCTGGCTCGTCGCGGCTGCCGCTGAGCTGGACGTCACGCTCGCGAACAACCCGGCGCCGACGATGCCCGCGGTGAGGGCGAGCCACGCAAGAGCAGAGACGGCGCGAGAACCGCCACCGGCACGCTTCACGAAAGCTCCCTCCGACCTGCGATCACATCCGTGCTGCATCCCAACGAGCGTAACGTGAAAATCTGGGAGACACCTGGGATACCGGCAGCCAGAGCAGCAGCTCGTTCAATCCTCGAGCAGGCGCCGATCAGGAGGCGGGCAGCAAGCCGAACTGACGATTCTGCAGCAAGAGGCACTTCTCGACGGGCTTGTCGAACGCGTCGCCATATTTGCTCTGCAGCATGGCCTCTGACGTCTCGTTGCCGGCATGGAACGAGTAGTTCTGCTTCAGGCCGTCGGGCCCGAGCACCGCCTCGACCCAGCTATAGGCCCGGAGATTCCCCTTACCCGTGTCTGCGATGTTCGGGATCCATGTCAGGAAGACCTTGAACGTCAAGGGGTTCTTCTCCTCGAGATGGACGGTGCACGTCGTCGGCACCTCGGCTTCGGTGTCAGAGGTCTTCAGCGCGTCGTCGTACACGCTCGTCTGGCCGAGGATCGTGAGGGCCTGCTCGGCGGCCTTGAACTGGCTCGCCGTGAACCCGCCCGCGTCGACCTTCGCGGCGCCGCAGCCGGCCAGGAGCACCACGACGATCGCAGCGCCGACGACGAGGCCGAGCGCCGGGACTCGCGACGACGGGCTCGCCCGCCGCATGAGGTCAGCTCCCATGAACGCACGGATGAGCGGCCGAGTTCGGCTCGCCCTTGGCGCAGAGCGGAAGGTCGTAGAGATTCTGCTGCGAGTTGCGGTACGACGGGATGTGGTACGGCACCGGTGTCATGTCGCCGAGCACCGTCATGCTGTTCTGGAAGATGCCGTACGTCGTGCCGAGCACGGCCTTCTGCCCCTTGGCCTGGGTGGCGGCGAGCCACTTGGTGTCCGGCTCCGCCGTGAAGTCGACCGTCACGCTCCCGCCCGGGAGGCAAGTGCACGTCGGCGGCTTGATCGTCATTCCGGTGCAGAGGATCGAGTTCCTGTCGATCGAGAGCTTGCAGTGCCCGGAGCTGCTCTTGCCGACCGAGAGGAGCGTCACGGCGTGCGTCTTGCCGGCCAGGCCGGCGTTTCCGTTCACGTACCACGAGAAGGTGTTGATGAAGCCGACGTCGCTCGCGTTCTGGATCAGCAACCGGTAGCGATTGCCGCCGAGCGACCGGATGACGGTGGTGACGTCGACGCCGCCACGGTCGACCTCGTCGGGATCCATCCCGGCGACGTAGGTACCGAAGGTGCCGACCTGGATCTGCTTCGCGTAGAGCTCCGCAGCCGTCGGATTGCCGTTGCTGCTGCTTCCGCCACCACCACAGCCGGCAAGAGCAACCACCGCAACGAGCGCGGCGGCGAGGGCGACGACTGCAAAGGCAAGGGGGCGTCTCAACCCGCCACCGCTGCTACCAACCACCTCATCCACCCCTCTCATCCCCATCCGGATGTCGATACATCCGGTTCGGTGCGCGGAGGCCCCGAAGGGCGTTCCGCGCACCGAACCGGGTCGTTCGGTTCGAGCGTTTGGAGCCTAGAGCGAGAAGGCCGTCAAGGACTCCCCGTAGCCGTTCGCTGTCGGCCCGGTGGTCGGCAGCTGGTGATACACGGCGACGTACTGCTTGCCGTTGACCTGATAGGTCATGCCTGAGTCGTTGACGAGCCCAGGTGCCGTCCACTCCCAGAGCGGGCCGGCGCCGGTCGTGGCATTCCAGGCGGAGATGGTTCCTCCGACCCCCGTGCCACCCCAGCTGGTGATGAACATCAGGTTTCCGGCAGTGGTGAAGATGCCGCCGTAGCAGCCCTTCTGCCATGCGCCGGTCGGGAAGCCCGTGTTCGCTCCCTGCGTCAGGACGGGTGTCCCGCCGCCGGACGGCGTCACGTAGGAGGAGCCTTGGAGCACATCCTCCCAGCCGACCGTGTTGTTCGACATGTTCACCGCCGTGATCCAGTCGGACAGGATCAGCCCGCCCGTGGCACTGATCTTGTGCCAGTCGGTCGACGACGTGTTCTCCTGCGCGGTGAACTGGTTGTTACCGCACTGGTAGTAGTAGTTCGTCAGCGGGTCGTAGCTCGACCTCCCGTAGTTCGTGCCACACGAGCACGTCGGGTAGATCGTGTACTGGTCGCTGTAGGTCGAGGCGAACTGGCACTCGGCCACTTCAGGCGTGCCGTTGTTACCGACCGGGTAGGTCGGGTACTCGAGCGCTGCTTCCTGAGCGGTCGGGCAGTGGATCAGGATGTTCGCCATGGCGCACTTCGATCCGGGCGCGGGGCCCGTGATCGGAGCGAGGCCGGCGACGGTGAACGGCGCGCACGCCGACACGGGCTGTGTCGGGTACTCGGAGTTCAGCGTCAGGCCCTTGCCGGAGTGGTCGGCAACCTTGACCTCGGTCATCGGGAAGTCGGGCAGCGGGCTGCCGTTCCGACGGTCGAGGACCTCGCAGTTCGCTGCCTTGTCACAGGTCACGAAGGCCGGGTAGACCTGACCGTTGATCTTGACGTTCATCAGGATCGACGGGTTCGAGTGGTCGAGGTCCCAGTTGTCGTGATGTCCTTCCTGCCAGTACCACTTCAGCTGGCCGGTGTTCTCGTCGAGGGCGAAGCTGGCCGCGGTCCAGAGGTCCTTGCCCGGCTGGCGGCCAAGCTGCGCGTACGCGTTGCCGCTCTGCGAGAAGACCGTGTGCAGGCCCGGGTCGATGGAGCTCGAGCCCCACGTGCCGCCGCCACCGAGAGCAGCCTCGGCCGGGTTGCCCCAGGTGAGGATGTACGGGAGCTGCGTCGGGTCAGGGGTGGTGAACCAGCGCCAGACGAGCGCGCCGGTCTTCAGGTCGATCGCGTCCAGGTGACCGCGCAGCGGCGAGGAGCTGCCGTTCGGGCCACCGAAGACCAGGCCGTCGTGGTTCGGGCCTGCGGTGATGTCACAGTCGGTGACCGGGCTCGTCTGGCCGGTGTGGCCTGCGAACTCGGACACGGCCGAGACCTGGTTCGTCCAGACAGGAGCACCCGTCAGCGCGTTGATCGCGGCGATCGAGCCGTCCTGCTGACCGGTGACGACGTAGCCGTTGCAGAACGACGATGCCTTCGTCGTGTTGCCGTACTGCAGCTGGGCTGCGGGAGCGGCGCCGACGGTGGACGGCTTCGGGTTCGGGCCGACGTACTTCCACAAGATCTTGCCGGTGGCCGGATCGAGTGCCACGACACCCTTGTTCGCGACGACGAACATCGTGCCGCTGGCCTCGGGCAGGTTCTTGCCCGCACCGCTCACGACGACCGGCACGCTCTGGATGCCGCCGGTGTAGCCGGCGTCAGCAATCGACACGTCCCATGCCACTTTCAGGCCGGAGACGTTGCTCGTGTTGAGCTGCTTCCAGTACGAGAACTGGCTGTCGGCGACGTCGCCCTTGCCGTACTGCCAGTTGTTATCCGCGGTACCGGCCGGAATCGACCCCGATGGCTCCCAGGGCCATGCGGCTTCCTGGCTGGGCGAAACGCTCGCCGATGTCTTCGCATGCGACGCGGACGCGAGAGCCGTCACAGTGGCGGCGATCAGCCCCGTCGCAACGAAGAGGAATAAGAGTCTGCGCATGTAGAACTACCCTCCCTGAGTTCATGGGACATCTCACCAAGTCCCTTAGCCGCCGGATCATACAGCGAAGATCCCCCGGAGGCAATCGCGAAGCGGCACACGAGTGCCTCGGAGCGCTCGCTCCGACCTCTGATCAGGGAGCTGCAGCGAGGCAAGACTGGACCCTCGCCGCTCGAGGCGGGTGGTACGATTCTGAAGGACTTGAAACATGGTTCGTTAGCACGTCGGAGAGGGGATGGCTTCATGAATCGCAGGGGTGGCTTCGTGAGAGCGCTGACGATGGCGGCCGTCACGGCTGCGGCATTGAGCATCTCGGCAGCGGCGGCAGACGCGGGGACGAAGACCACCGTCCCGTCGAAGTTTGTCCAGATGACGGTGTTTCTCGAGGACAACGGCGTGATCGTCGCCTACGGAGGCGGCTCGCGCTCGCATGAGTCGAATTACCCGCTCTACGGGCCGGTGCCGCGCGGCGACACCCTGACGATCAATATCCGCAACTTCGGCAAGAAGGTTCATGTCTTCGAGTTCGCGGGGCGCAAGACCAAGCCGCTCAAGCCGGGCGCGAAGGCCCATTTCCTCTTCACCGCCGTGACGCGGGGCGTCTATACCTGGAGCAGCCCACCAGCGAAGGGCAAGAGCTTCCACGGCACGACGATCGTGGCCTAGAGGGCAAGGCCCCGGTCTCATCAAACTCCTAGCCCTCACGGCGACCGCGGCCGCGCTGGCGCTGCCGGTCGCCTCGCTCGCCGCCGTGAGCACGACCGCACCGTCGAAGACCGTCTCGATCCTGGTCGTGATCAACGACACGGAGATCATCGTGGCGCCGGCAACGGGCTCGACGACACACGGTGGGAGCCTCGGGCCGACCCCTCTGACAGGCCCGGTGCCGCGCGGTGACTATGTGAGCGTCAACGTGCTCAACACCGGCAAGAAGACTCACAACTTCGCGATCTTCGGCAAGACGACGAAGCCGATCAAGCCGGGCGGCAAGGCCCATCTCTTCATCGACGCGGTCGTTCGGGGCACGTACACCTGGGCGAGCACGCTCGACAAGGGCAAGCTCTTTCGCGGCTCGATCACCGTCGCCTGACACGCGACTTCGGGCTTTCCCGATGAGGATTCCCCAGCGCGCTCCTGCGCGAGGGACGCCAAGACGTTTCGCGCCCGGGGTGAGAGACGATGAGGGGAGGGCTCGCGCCCTCCCCTCACCTCATCGAACGTCCGCTGAAGCGGGTGTTACGTCAGAGGACCTTGAACGTCTTGGTCGTGCCGAGCCCGACGTTCAGCCAGACCGCTGTGCACTTGGCGCAGGCGCTGTTCCCGGCCGTGTTGGTCGGGGTGGTGCCGCCCTGCGTGGTGCTGGCCGTGATCGAGTAGGTCAGCGTCAGCGGGCCGCTCGTTGCGCCCTTCGGCACCGTCGCGTCGATCTCGGTCGCGGAGACAATCGTGTACTTCGCGGCCTTGCCGTTGAACTGGACACCGTTCACGCCCAGGAGGCTCGTGCCGCCGATCTTCACGACCGCTCCGACCGTCGCCTTCGTCGGTGCGACCTTGTAGATCGACGGGGTTGAGGGAACACCCGCGACACCACCGGATGTCGTAGCGGCCGCCAGCGAGACCTGCGGGCACGGGTTCACGTAGAAGACGCCGCCCGGAGCATACGAGCTGCTGGGCGTCGTCGTGCTCGGGATGCTGGCGGTCGACGCGGATCCAGCCGCAGTCGTGACAACGATCGGACCCGTTGTGGCGTCGCCCGGCGTCACGGCATAGATCGTCGTGTCCGAGCCGAGAATGATCCCGCCGTTGGCGACCGTGTCAGGAGTCGAGTTCCCGAACTGAACCTTCAGCGCTGACGATGGCCCGTCATAGGCAAATCCGGTGCCGGTGAGCGTGATGGCATTGCCCGGGCACGCCCCCGCCTTGTTCGGCAACCCGGAGGTCGGCGAGTAGGCGGTAATCGTTACTGCAAAAGCGGAACCTACGACGATCAAGCTCGTCAGGGCGGCGGCGCAGAACACCGCTGCCCGGACTCCAGCAAAATGTCCACGCATCAAACCACGTCCTCTCGAATCGCTGGAACTGTCGGTGACAGACCCCAATGTCATTTCTGGCGCCCTCCCTTTCGCGAACTTCTGGCTGCCCTGCAGGGCAGCCAGCACCCTAACACACGGGAATAATCAGAATGTTCCCGCTCACGCACGCCCACTCCCTTGGCGGGCGAAACAACATTAACACAAGGGAAACTACCACGACGCAGAACCCAAAACAACGGCTCAGACCGATGCCGCGTCACAGGTGAGAGAGAGAAAAAAGGGCCGGGGGAGATCGATCGTGTCTCCCCCGGCCCCGGCAAAACGCGCTTGCGCTACCGCGTCAGTGCGTCGACTGGTAGACGTACGCGGCGAGGTTGTTGATCTGGGTCGAGCTGTATTGCGGGCTGAACGCCTGCATGATCCCGCCGCCGTTCGTGACCTGTGCCACGATCGTGTTCTGATCCGGCTTCAGCGAGTCGAGGCTCGGGCCGGTCGTCCCGGTCGCCCCCGCCTTCGCCATCACGTGGCACGCGCCGCAGCCCGCGCTCGTCCAGACCGCGGCGCCGGCGACCGGATCGCCGATCAGCGCCGCGAGCGCCGTCGTGGTCGTCTGACCGCCGCCCGACGCCGAGGTCGAGGTGCTGCCGCCACCGAGCGCCTTCGGCGTCGTCGTGGTCGTCGCCTGCGCAGCCGTGACAGCCTCTCCCACACCGATCAAACCCTTCATGCCGCCAGCGGCATGCCCGGCGACCGTGCAGAGGAACTCGTACTCACCCTTCGCCAGCGTGACGGTCAGCGTCGCCGACTTCCCTTTGGCGAGCAGCGCCGTCACCTTGCCGGTGCACGAGTTCGCCTTGTCGCTCGTCACGGCCTTCGTGCAGATCTTGAAGTCATGCGACAGCGCGCCCACGTTCGTCACCTTGAACGTGACCGGGCCGGCGGGGATGTTCGACGACTTCGAAAGCTTGAACGCAAGCTCGCTCGGCTTCCCTGCCGTCACCGTGATCACCGTCGCCTTCGCCGCTCCAACCTGACCGGCCGCCGAGTCGGTCTGAAATCCGAGCAGCGCCGCCAGGAACCCGGCGCAGCCCACCCCAAAGACACAGAACGCAATCCTCAAACCCTGCCGATGCATGAGAAGAAACGGCTCCTTTCCCGAGTTGAACGTTCCCCGGAGGCCTGCCAAGACCGTCCGCGTCGGCCACACTGTAACCGCACGGATCGGGGCCTCGCGCCTGGAACCGGCAGACAGATCGTCTGCGCGGCTCCGTACGATGCGCGCGTATGCGGGTCTACTCCAGCTCCGAGATCCAGGCCCTGGAGGCGATCCCGCTCGACGACGATCTGTTGATCCACGCCGACAACGCGCTGGTGCTGCCGAAGCTGGCCGCCGGATCCTTCCAGCTCGTCTACATCGACCCGCCGTTCAACACCGGGCGCGAGCAGGCCCGGACCGCAGATCGCCGTCGCGCTCGCCGCCGAGCCAGCCGGCGACCGCACCGGGTTCCAGCGGCCGCCGCTACCGCGCGACGCAGCTCGGAACCCAGTTCCTACGACGACGCGCTTCGACGACTACCTCGGCGTTCCTCGAGCCGCGGCTGCGCGAGGCGCACCGGCTCCTCCGGCGAGGACGGCACGCTCTACTTCCACATCGACTACCGCGAAGCCCACTACTGCAAGGTGCTGCTCGACGAGATCTTCGGCCGCGAGTGCTTCCTGAACGAGATCATCTGGGCCTACGACTACGGCGCGCGCACGAAGAGCCGCTGGCCGGCCAAGCACGACACGATCCTCGTCTACGTGAAGGACCCGGCGCGCGTACCTCTTCGACTCGGCGGCGGTCGACCGCGAGCCGTACATGGCGCCGGGGCTCGTCACCCCGGAGAAGGCCGAACGCGGGCAAGCTCCCGACCGACGTCTGGTGGCACACGATCGTGCCGACGAACGGGCAGGGAGAAGACCGGCTATCCGACGCAGAAGCCCGAGGGCATCCTCCGGCGGATCGTGACTGCCTCGAGCGAGCCCGGCGACCTGGTGCCTCGACTTCTTCGCGGGCTCCGGCACATCCGGCGCGGTCGCCGCGAAGCTCGGCCGGCGCTCCGTGCTCGTCGACGAGAGCCCCGACGCGATCGCGACGTGCCTCCGCCGGCTGGGGCCTCTCGTCCGCGACCCGCGAGACGCCTGGCAGTAGGAAACGAAGGGCCGGGGAAGAGATCCTCTTCCCCGGCCCTCGAAGACCGCGCGCTACGGGGCCGTTGCCGGCTTAGGTGACGGTCGACTGGTAGACGTACGCGGCGAGGTTGTTGACCTGCGTCGTGCTCAGGTTCGGGAACGCCGGCATGATGTCGCCGCCGTTCGTGACCTGGGTGACGATCGTCGCCTGGCTCGCCTGCAGCGAGTCGAGGTTCGGCCCGACGACGCCGGTCGCCCCCGCCTTCGCCATCGTGTGGCACGAGCCGCAGCCCGCGCTCGTCCAGACCGCAGCGCCGGCGACGGGATCGCCGATCAGCGCCGCCGCCGCTGTCGTGCTCGTCGACGCCGAGGCCGAGCCCGAGCTCTTGCTCGAAGACGTGCTGCTCTTGCTGCCGCCACCGAGCGCCGCGGTGGTCGAGGTCGTCGCCGCCGCCGCGGACACCGCTTGGCCGACTCCGATCAGACCCTTCATGCCGCCAGCGGCATGCCCGGCGACGGTGCAGAGGAACTCGTACTCACCCTTCGCGAGCGTGACAGTCAAGGTCGCCGATTTCCCCTTCGCGAGCAGCGCCGTCACCTTGCCGGTGCACGAGTTCGCCTTGTCGCTCGTCACCGCCTTCGTGCAGATCTTGAAGTCATGCGACAGCATGCCCGCGTTCGTCACCTTGAACGTGACCGGGCCGGCGGGGATGTTCGACGACTTCGAAAGCTTGAACGCAAGCTCGCTCGGCTTCCCTGCCGTCACCGTGATCACCGTCGCCTTCGCCGCCTTCACCTGACCGGCTGCCGGGTCGGCCTGAAATCCGAGCAGCGCCGCCAGGAACCCGGCGCAGCCCACCCCAAAGACACAGAACGCAATCCTCAAACGACGCGGATGCATGAGAAGCACCGACTCCTTTCGCAAGTGGGCTGGACCGAGTGTGCGCCTGCGAAACCCTCGTTCGCAGCGCCCGAAACTCTAATCGGCGCGCCGGCACGGTGTGTTAACAGTTGAAGAGTCGTACGGCGCGCGGCCCCGCGTGACTGCCGAGGTCGGCCGCCGCGCCGACGTGGCGGCAGCGACGACCGGCCTCGTTGAGCGGAGAGAGAGGGATTTGAACCCTCGGTACACCTTTCGGCGCACACGCGATTTCCAGTCGCGCTCCTTCGACCGCTCGGACACCTCTCCGGGCGCCACGGAGGGTACCGCGGCGACGGTCAGTCGTGGATGCGAGCGATCAGCTCCTCGCGCCGCAGCACGCGGACGCGATGGCTCGAGCGCGCGAGGCGAACCTCGTACCCGGCGTTGCGGGGATACAGCACCTTGTCCCCCGGCTCGAGCGCGGCCACCTCCGGGCCGACGGCGACGACGATCCCGCTGCTGCACTGCGCGGCCTCGTTGATCGGGACGATCAGCCCGCTCGGGGTCTCCGTTTCGTCGAGCGGCTGCACGACGAGGTAGTCGTCGAGCGGCTCGAGCGTCACTTCGGCTTTCTGGCGCATCGGATCGAGCATCGACTGCAGAGTACCGCGCACGTCTCCTCGGGACATGTCTGGGGACTGTCCCCGGGCATGTCCCGAGATGACGCGGCTACATTCGGCCGGCGGCGACGATCCGCGCCAGGAACTGCTGCGTCCGCGCTTCGCGTGGGTGGGAGAAGATCTGCTCCGGGGGGCCCTGTTCGAGAATGACCCCGCCGTCGAGGAAGCAGACGCGGTCGGCAGTCTCGCGGGCGAAGCCCATCTCGTGCGTGGCGATCAGCATCGTCATCCCGCCGGCGGCGAGCTCGCGGATCACCCCGAGCACCTCGGCGACGAGCTCGGGGTCGAGGGCGCTCGTCACCTCGTCCAGCAGCATCAGGTCGGGTTGCATCGCGAGCGCGCGGACGATTGCGACACGCTGTTGCTGCCCGCCCGAGAGCCGGTCGGGATACTCGTCGCGCTTGTCGCCGAGGCCGAAGCGCTCGAGCAGCTCGACGGCGGTCGCCTCGGCCTCGGGACGTGACTTGCCGAGTGCAGCGCAGGGCGCGAGCGTCACGTTCCTGAGCACGCTCATGTGCGGGAAGAGATTGAACGCCTGGAAGACGATCCCGATCCGACGCCGGACCCGGTTGACGTCGACTCCGCGCGCGGTGATCTCCTCGCCGGCGACCACGATCCGCCCGGCGCTGACCGGCTCGATCAGGTTCAGGCAGCGCAGGAGCGTCGACTTGCCTGACCCAGACGCACCGATCAGACAGACGACCTCGTGCTCGGCGACCGCGAGGTCGATCCCCCGGAGGACCTCGAGCCGGCCGAACCGCTTGTGCAGGCCGTCGACGACGAGCGCATCGGTCATGTCACTCCCCCGGTCTGACGCCGACGCCGGTCGCGCGCGATCAGGAAGTCCGTGAACCGTGCGAGCGGGATCGTCAGCGCGACGAAGAGCAACGCGGCGGTCAGGTACGGCGTGTAGTTGAAGGTCGCATCGGTGTCGATCTCCGACTGCTTGAACGCTTCGACCGCACCGAGGATCCCGACGAGCGCCGTGTCCTTCTGCAGGCCGATGAAGTCGTTCAGGAGCGGCGGGATCACCCGCCGCACCGCCTGCGGCAGGATCACGTGGCGCAACGTCTGCACGCGGGTCAGCCCGAGCGAGCGCGCCGCGGCCTCCTGGGACGGATGCACCGACTCGATCCCGGCCCGGTAGACCTCGGAGACATAGGCCGTGTAGACGAGGACGAGGGCGACGATGCCCCAGAACGTGGTCGAGAGCGGGACGTGCTTGAGCTGGAGCGCGGGCGCGCCGAACCCGAGCAGTGCGATCACGAGGATCGTCGGCACGCCCCGGAAGAAGTCCGCGTAGGCGATCGCGAGCGCGCGCACGGGGAAGAACACCGGGCCCGGCAGGCTGCGGACGACCGCGATCAGCAGTGCGAAGATCAGGATGAAGACCTCCGCGATGCAGAAGATCTTCACGTTCAGCTCGAAAGCGCTCGCGATTTCGGGCAGCGAGCTGCGGAACTCGTGCCAGTCGAAGAACGTCCGGCGCACCTCCGGCCAGCCGGGGGAGTGCGTGACCGCGAAGACGACGAGCGCGAAGAAGACGACCGTGCTGAGCAGCGCGATCGCGACGCTCCGGCGGCCGTCGCCGCCGGAGCCCCAGCCCCCGAGGACCTTCGAGCCGCGGGGCTCTAGCTCAGAACCGGCGCGCCGGTCGCCTTCGACAGCCACGTGCTCTGGATCTTCGCCAGCGTGCCGGTTGCCTTCAGCGTTCGCGAGCGCGCCGTCGACGCACGAGGCGAGCGGGTTGCCCTTCTCGAAGACCATGCCGAAGTGCTCGCCGCCCTTCGCGCTCGGGAACTGGGCGCTGACCGTCGAGTTCGGCACCTCGGCGGACGAGATGTAGAACGCGGTCGGCAGGTCGACGACGAGGCCGTCGATCTGCTTGTTCTTCAGCGCCTGCACCGCGGCGGCGTCCGTGTCGAACACCGACGGCTTGCTCGTCGGGTTGATCGCGCTCAGGATGTCCTGGTAGCTCGTCGTGCCGAGCTCGCGCGCCGAGCTTGAAGCTCCGCAGGCCCGCGACGCGAGTGGACGCTCGCGATCTTCGTCCCCTTGAGCGACGACGAGCGCCTGGTCGACCGTGTAGTACGACGAGCTGAACGTGACGACCTTCGCGCGCGCCGGCGGTGTACGAGATCTGGTTGATGTCGAAGTCGAACTTCTTCTTGCCGGGCGCGAACGAGTTGTTGAACGGGACGTAGACCCACTTCACCTCGTCCTTCGTGAACCCGAGCTTCGACGCAACCGCGTAGGCGACGGCGGGCTCGAAGCCCTTGCCCGTCGACGGGTCGTTCAACTGCCATTTCGAGCCTTTCAGGGTCCCGCCGCCATACCAGGGCGGATACGCCGGATTGTCGGTCCCGATTGTCAGCGTGCCGGGAGTGACGAGTGTCAGGTTCGCTTTCGCGCACGACGCGTTGGCCCCGGTGCGCTGCGTGGGCCTCGCCGGTCGCGGTCGCCGTCGCCGCGAGCGCAGCCAGGACTGCGGTCAGTGCCAGCAAACCCTTGCGCATGATCTGCATACCCTCCTGTCGTCGAAGCCCGGCCGCGCCGGCCGTTCGCCAGCGAGATTACCGCATGAGAATCGGCCGCTACGACGTCGCGATCTCGAACTCCGACAAGGTGTTCTTCCCCGCGCGAGGGCTGACGAAAGGCGATCTCGTCGCCTACTACCTCGGCGTCGCCGAGCTCGTGCTCCCACATCTGCGGCGGCGCCCGTTCCACATGAAGCGCTACCCGAACGGCGTCGAGGGAGAGTTCTTCCACCAGAAGCGGGTGCCGGCGACGCACCCGGACTACGTCGGCGAAGTGCCCGTCTCGTTTCCGAGCGGTCACTCGACGGTCTTCGCGATCGTCGACAATGCGGCGGCGCTCGCCTGGGTCGCGAACCTCGGCTGCATCGAGCTCCACACCTGGCACTCGCGCAGCCCCGAGATCGAGCGTCCCGATTACCTGCTGATCGACCTCGACCCGAGCGCCGACGGGCAGTGGCCGTACGTGCGCCAGATCGCGCTCGTCGTCCGGGAGGTGATGGACGAGCTCGGGCTCGCGTCGTTCCCGAAGACCTCGGGTGCGACCGGGCTGCACGTGCTCGCGCCGATCCGCCCGGAGCTGCCGTTCCCGGACGTGCGCCGGTTCGCGAAAGCGCTCGCAGAGGAAGTCGAGCGCCGGATCGGCGACCAGCGGATCGCGACGACGGCCTGGCGGGTCGCCGATCGCAAAGGCGTCTTCGTCGACTTCGGCCAGAACGCGCGCGACCGAACGATCGCCTCCGCGTACTCGGTCCGGCCCACTCCCGACGCGCGCGTGTCGGCGCCGCTGCGCTGGGACGAGGTCGCGACGGTCGAGCCGGAGGCGTTCACGATCGAGACGATGGCTGCGCGGATCGGCGCGGCCGGCGACCCGATGCAGGGGATGTGGCGGCGAGCGGTGTCGCTCGCAACGCGGTTGTCACAGCTCGACCTCTAGCTCGCGACTACGACAACAGCGTCTCGACCGTCGCCGCGTTCAGGTCGCGCGGCGGGCGCAGCTCTTGCCAGGTGCAGGCGATCGGCTGCTTGTCCTCACGCCAGCGGATCAGCTTCGTGCCGTGCCGGAAGCGGTTGCCCTGCACCTTGTCGTAGCGCACCTCGACGACCAGCTCGGGTCGCACTCTCGCCTCCTCCAGCTCGCCGGAGCCCCAGCGGCTCGGCTCGGAGACGTGCCCGGCGGACGCGCCGTCGACGAGCGGCAGGACACGGGCCGCGACCTCGGCCCGCGACTTGGCCGCCACCGCGCAGGAACCGACGTAGTCGAGCCCGCCGTCGGCCCGGTAGAGGCCGAGCAGAAGCGTTGCGATCGCGTCGCGGGACCCTTTCCAGCGTAGACCGACGACGACGCAGTCGGCGGTCTTCTCCTCCTTCACCTTCACGACCCCCTGGCGCGAGCCGGGCAAGTACGACTCGCCGAGGCGCTTCGCGACGACGCCGTCGAGGCCGAGCGCCTCGAACCGCGCGAGCCAACCGCGCGCCTGCTCGATCGAGCGGGTCGCCGGCGAGAGCCGGAACCCCCGGGCGCGCCGTTCGAGCTCGGCGCGCCGCTGCTCGAGCGGCAGCCGCCAGAGCTCCTCGCCCTCCCAGAGCAGGATGTCGAAGACGACGTATTCGGCCGGGATCTCGCCCGAGAGCCGCCGGATCCGCGACTCGGCCGGGTGGAGACGCATCTGCATCGCGTCGAAGTCGAGGGCGCCGTCGCGCACGATCACGATCTCGCCGTCGAGAGCCGTCCGCGGCGGCAGCAGCTCGCCGAGCCGCCTCAGCTCGGGGAAGTACCGCAGCAGCGGCTTGCCGCTCCGCGACCAGAGCGCCGGCTCGCCGCCCACGTTCTCGAGCACGCCACGGAACCCGTCCCACTTCGGCTCGTACTGCCAGCCTGCGCCCGTCGGCAGCTCGCGCACGAGCTCCGCTTCCATGGGCGGAAACGGCACAGCCGGATCCGGAGCCGGGTCAGCCATAGCTCCAAGGGTAGACCCGAGTAAGCTGGACGCAATGAGTCGAGTCGCCGTTACGGGGATCGGCGCCGTTACGCCGCTCGGGCTCGATGCCCCCTCGACCTGGCGCGCGGCGCTCGCGGGTGAGAGCGGGATCGACTGGATCAGGACGTTCGACGTCGAGGGTCTGCCGATCCGGATCGCGGCCGCGGTCAAGAGCTTCGACCCGACGGGCGTCGTCTCGCCGAAGGAGGCGCGCAAGCTCGAACGCAACGTGCTCTTCGCCGTCGCGGCGGCGCGCGAGGCGCTCGACGACTCGGGGCTCACCGGCTTCGATCCCGCTCGCGTCGGCGTCATCTTCGGCTCCGCGATGGGCGGGGTGACCGGGATCCTCGAGCAGCAGGACACGCTGCGCGAGCGCGGGCCCGAGCGCGTCTCGCCGCACTTCCTGCCGAACGTGCTCGTGGACACGGCCTCGGGCCAGATCGCCATCTCGCTCGGGGTCAAGGGCCCGAACTACGCCGTCGTCTCAGCCTGCGCGACCGGTTCGCACGCGATCGGAGAAGCCGCGGAGATGATCAAGCGCGGCGACGCAGATGCCGTGATCGCCGGCGGCACGGAAGCATGCATCCATCCGCTGATCCTGGCCGGGTTCACCGCGATGCGCGGGCTCGCGGCCGAGGACGAGCATCCGCCGCGCGCGTCGAGGCCCTTCGATGCGACGCGCGCCGGGTTCGTGATGGCCGAAGGCGCGGGGGCCGTGCTGCTCGAGGACTGGGAGCACGCGGAGCGGCGCGGCGCCGAGATCTATGCAGAGGTGCTCGGCTACGGGGCCTCCAACGACGCGCACCACCTCGCCCAGCCGGATCCCGAGAGCGCGGGCGTGATCGCGATGATGCGGGCGGCCCTACGTCGGGCCGGCGTCGAGCCCGAGCAGGTCGGCTACATCAACGCCCACGGCACCGCCACCCCGCTCGGGGATCCCGCCGAGACGAACGCGATCAAGGCGGTGTTCGGCGACCACGCATACAAGCTCGCGGTCTCGTCGACGAAGTCGATGATGGGTCATACGTTTGGGGCGGCCGGCGCGGTCGAAGCGATCATGTGCATTCTCGCGCTCCGTGACGGCATGCTGCCGCCGACGATCAACTACTCGACGCCCGACCCGGAATGCGACCTCGACTATGTCCCGAACGAGGCCCGGCGCGTCCAGGTCGACGTCGCCCTCTCGAATGCCATGGGCCTGGGCGGCCACAACGGCTGCGTCTTGCTCGGCCGCGCGAGCTAGATGGTTGATCGGCAATTCCGGCGGCGCCGGATGGTGGCCCTGACACGGCGCAGGCCGGCACGCTCGTCGGCGGCCCGCACCCACCGGTGCGAACCACCGCCGATCCCACCGCCCTGCTTGGTCATGGCCATCCCCGCCACCACCCCAATCGCCGATCAACCATCTAGTCGGCGAGCGCTTTCGCGGCCTGCCGCTCGGGCGGGATCCGCGTCACGTCCCACACGAGCCCGACCCGTTCGAGCCCACTGATCAAGAGCCCCGCCGGGTCGATCTCCCATTTCTTCAGGCCGTGGAAGGCCGAGGACGGAAAGGCGTGGTGGTTGTGATGCCACGACTCGCCGAACGAGAAGATCGAGAGCCACGCGACGTTGCCTGACTCGTCGCTGACCCGGAACCGTTTGCGACCCCAGATGTGACAGATCGAGTTGATCGAGAACGTGACGTGATGGAGCACGAAGATCCGCACGAAGCCGCCCCAGAGGAGGCCGAGCAGCGCACCCTTGAGCGTCCCGGTGAGCGCGTATCCGGCGAACATCGGAAGCACGAACGACGCGATCGCGATCGCCGGGAAGAGCCGCGAGATCAGGCGCAGGCCGGAATCGGCGAGCAGATCCGGCGCGTACCGCTGCTGGTCGGCGCGTCCGGCCGAGCTGAACATCCAACCGACATGCGCATGGACGAAACCGCGCAAGGTCGCGAGGGGCCCGCCGCCGCCCTCGGTGTGCGGTGAGTGCGGATCGCCTTCGCGATCCGAGAACTGGTGGTGCTTGCGGTGGTCGGCCACCCAGACGATCACGTTGCCCTCGATCGCCAGCGAGCCGAGCACGGCGAAGGTGTAGCGAATCCATGGATAGGTCTTGAAGGCCCGGTGCGTGAAGAGCCGGTGGAAGCCGACCGTGATCCCGAGCCCGGTCAGCACGTAGCCGACCGCGAAGATGGCGACGTTCGTCCAGCCGATGAACTCACTCCAGAGCAGCACGACTGCGATCACGAACCCGACGAACGGCGCGGCGATGATGAACCCGTTCGTCAGCTTCTGCCAGAGCGGCATCGGCGCCAGCTCGTCCATCGTCTTGGCGCCGAACTCCGGCGCCTCGACCACGACCGTGGTCAGGCTTGGCGCTTCCGTCGAGACTGGACTGAGGGAGGAAGATGTCAAAGAAATCGGTCGTCCGACGAGGGCTGGCCCACAAGGCCGCCTCGGCCAACGCAAGGGACACGGTACCAAAGTGGACGGCCGTGCCAGCTTGACTGCTGCTCAGGTACACTTTTCCCAGTTCAGAGCGAGTGGCGGTTGCGTTTCCTTTACGTCTTCCTTGCGCCCGTTCGTGAAAGCAGTAAGGGAGGTGTTTTATGCCAACCGGAACCGTCAAGTGGTTTAACGATGCGAAGGGGTACGGATTCATCACGCCCGACGAGGGCACCAAGGATCTCTTCGTTCATCACAGCGGCATCGCGGGTAGCGGCTTCAAGTCGCTCCCGGAAGGTGCGAAGGTCGAGTTCGAGGCCCGCGAAGGTGACAAGGGCCCGCAGGCCGAGAACGTCACGCTGATCTCCTAGAGGAGACGCGTTCACTTCGGCACCGTCCGGCTCTTGCCGGGCGGTGCCGAACCTTTTAAGACGCAAACAGCAGTAATTGCGATGTGTACTTTTGTATGCAGGCTACGCTGCGTACGCGGGCCGGGTCTGATCAAGACGGCTCAAGCCCGGTCCGCGCTACAACACAGTTCAGGTGGCCGTCGCTCCGCAAGATGGGGCAGTCCGTCGTCGGGGACCGGCTCCCACGCCGCTGCGAAGGTGGCGAACTGCTTCGGAAGCCAGCTCAGTGATGCGAGTCGGTAGGGGACGGGCGCAGGCCGCCGCCGTTCGTGTCGGACGTCACCGCGAGATACACGATCACGGTGATGTCGAACACGATCAGGACCACTGCGGGACCGAGCATCCAGTCCCAGCCGGTCGCGAACGTGATCCCGAGGAAGACCGCGGCTCCCACCATCGGCAGCCCGGACCACTTCAGCCAGCGCCGTTCTTCGAGAACCTCCATCGCTGCGGTCACGTCCACTCCCTCCCGGTCGGGCGCAGGACTCTGCGCCGAATGCACAGTCCTGTCCATTCAAGCAGAAGGTGACACAACGCACTAGTGGCGTCTTCGAAAAATCTTCCTCGGGCGCGGCGAAGCGCCCCGCGGTCGAGGGCCTCCGCCGCGCTCTGCCGAGATTGCAGAGCGCGGCCACGCTGGAAAGGGCGGCGGCCGCCGTCGACCGCGCCGGGTGGTCGCTTAGTGGTGCGAGCGAACCGCTACGGGGTCGAGACCGGCACCGTTCGTGTCCGAGCTCATCGCGAGCCAGATGAGAACCATGATGTCGGTGACGAGCAGCGCGACGGCCGGGGCGATGAACAATTCGTGGCCAGTGCCGAAAAGCAGGCCGATGAAGAGAGCCGCGCCGACCATCGGCAGGCCGAACCAGATCATCCAGCGGTACTGCTCACGTGTCTCGAGCTCGAGCTTCGAAGGCGCCGCCGGATGGGCGAGCTCGAGCGTCGGCTGCGCCGGGCTCGCGGCTTCGACTGCGGGGGAAACTGCACTCATTTCAACTCCTTGTCATAGGGCGCAGATCCCTGCGCCGATGCCTCAGTCACTGTTTTTTAGCACATGATGAAAAGTTGCATTTACTGCAAATTCGCCGTATTGTGACACTGTGCACGAGCGGGTGGTTGGAGGCCTTCGCGAACGGAAGAAGCGGAAGACTCGCGAGCTGATCGCGGCCACCGCCCTCGCCCTCTTTGCGGAGCGGGGATACCAGGCAACGACGGTCGCGGAGATCGCCGACGCGGCCGAGGTCTCCGAGCGCACCGTCTTCGCCTACTTCCCGACGAAGGAGGACATTCTCTTTAGCGACCACGCCGCACTCGAGTTGAGCCTCGCGGAGGCGCTCGCGCAACGGGCGCCGGGATCGCCGGCCCTCGACGTGCTGCGCGACTTCCTGGTCGAGAACCTCAGCCGCCTCGACGATCAGGCGCGGGTGCGCTGGCAGATCGTCAGCCACGATGAGCTCCTGCACAGCCACCAGCGCGCGCGCCAGGCGGCCTTCGGCGAGGTGATCGCGGCCGCGATCGCGGCCGACCTCGGCGAGGAGGTCGACGACCTGCGGCCCCAGCTGGTAACCGCGGCCGTGGTCGCCGCGTTCACGGCGACGTACGAGCATCGATTCAGCGTCCGCTCGAAAGCCGCATCGCGCGAACAGGCGGTGGCGGTGATCGACGAGGCGATCACGTTCCTGCGCGGGGGGCTCGAGGCGATCCGGGCCTTTCCGAAGCCCTATTAGTCTAGGGAGTGACGGTGAACGTGCCCTGCATGCCCTCGGCGGCGTGGTACTTGACGCTGCAGACATAGGTGTACGTGCCGGGCTTCAGGGTGACGGTCATCGTGGAGGTTTGACCGGGAACGAGGAACGGACCGTCGAGGGCGCCGATCAGGTCGAAGTTGTGCGTCAGCGAGCCGATGTTGCCCATGATGAAGGTGACCTTGCCCGCAGAGATCGTCTGCTGCGAGAGCTTGAAGCCGAACTCGTACTCCTGAACCAGGATCGTTCTCGGCGGCAGCGCTGTCGTGGTCGTGACAAACGACGGGGACGCAGCCGTGGTGGTCGGGGCCGCAGAGCTGTGCGAGCCGAGGCCGCCGGCGCTGCCGCAGCCGGCCAGCGCCACGACCGCCAGGGGAATCAACCATCTAGACGATCGCAAGAGCGCCAAACTCGTTGTACTCGGTGTTGCGGAACGGCTCGTTCGAGCCGAAGGAAACGATCCCCTTGAACCGGTAGTGGACCGTCAGGCGTACCGTCTTTCCGGGCTGGATCCGGACGGTCGGCGAACCCGGCGCCGGCTGGGTCGTGCCCGGGAGCGAGACCTGAAAGCTGTCGACGACCGTCTCCGTGTTCTTGACGACGAAGGTCACGGTCCCGCAGTGGACGTGCTCGGGCGAGCTCACGAGGGGCGCTTCGACCAGCTTCACGATCACGCGCGTCACACGCGGGTGCGTGCACACGTCGACAGCGGTGACGACACCGTTCACGGTCGAGCCCGCAGCCGCCGCACCGACGGTGTAGTAGTACTGCCCCGCCCCCGGAAGCGTCACGGTCAACGTGGCCGACTTACCCGGGAAGATCTGGCGCGTCGTCTTGTTCTGGATCGTGAAGCTGCGCCAGGTCCGCGCCTTGTTGTCGAGCCTGAACGAGATCTTCCCATCCGGAACCGTCGCCGGGGCGAGGCCGCTCGTCGATCTGAAGTCGAGGCTCGTGTCCGTGACGGTCATGACGACAGTCGGCGTGAAGACCTGCGTTCCGCCCCACGCCGGCGCCGAGGAAACGCCGGTCGCGACGACGAGCAACGCCGTGGCGAGGGTCGCGCCGGCGAGTACCCGCAGTCGACCGTGTCTGGCCGGTGCCCGCATCGGCAACCAGCTTACAGACAGGAAAAGGCCCCGTCTCCGGGGCCTTTGAAGTAGCGGGGGCAGGATTTGAACCTGCGACCTCCGGGTTATGAGCCCGGCGAGCTACCTGACTGCTCCACCCCGCGACGCAACAAGAAGTTTACCAGCGGCTGCCTGCCAGGGCAGCGCGGCGACGGCGAAGCCGAGGCCGAGCACCGCCATGCCGGCGATCGCGTCGAGCACGAAGTGGTTGCCCGTGACGACGATCGTGAGCACGACGGCGAAGGGGTACACGGCGCCGACTGCCTTCCAGAACGGCGGGCGCGCGTAGAGGACGAGCCCGATCCCGACACCAAGCGCCCAACCCGCATGGAGCGACGGGACTGCGGCGACCGGGTCCGAGAACGGCGAGGAGTGCGGCGAGCCGATGTTGAGGCCCGAGAACCGGCGCAAGGTGTCGACGAGGCCCACCCCGGCCAGCCGCGGCGGCGCGGTCGGGAACTGCCAGTGGATCGCGATCGCGATCGCCGTCGCGGCCAGGAAGCCGTTTCGGAAGCGCTCGAACGCAGGCTGCGAGCGGCGATAGAGCCACCAGAAGAAGACCGCGGTGACGACGAAATGGCCGGCGACGTAGAAGACGTTCATCGCCTCGATCAGCGAGGGATACCCCAGGAACGCGCGTTGCAGCGACTGTTCCCAGCTCAGATCGGTGACTCGCTCCCAGGAGAGGATCTCGCGCGCGTGGGCGAGCGCGACAGGCCAGTTGGGCCGCAATGCGCGTCGCAGCAGCTCGTAGCTTTCCAGGCCTGCGAGCGCGATCGCGATCTGCGTCACGCCGTGGTGGCGTGAGACGACGTGTTTCACGCGAGCCATCGACGGAACTCTACGATTGCCGGGTGACCCTCGTGGACTGGCTTGCGTTCGGAGTGCTCGTCGTCTCGGTCGGCGCGAGCACGGTGATCCTCGCGCTCCGCGCCTTCGACGCCTGGCGCGCGTTTCGTTCGCTTCGGCGCACGCTCGGACGGAGTCTGGGCGACGTCAGTCGCCGCGTCGCCGGGGTCGAGACACGGCTGGCGCACCTCGGCGAGAACACGGCGAAGCTCGGTGACACCAGGACGAGGCTCGAGCGGTCGCTCTCGACTGCGGCCGTGCTCGCTGCTGCGGCGGGCGATGCGCAGACGGCGCTGGGCCGGCTCCGGGCCCTCGTGCCGCGCAAGTGACGCGCGTCGCGGCGGTCGACATCGGGACGAACACGACGAGGCTCCTCGTCGCCGACGTCGTGAACGGTCGCATCGACGAGCTGGTGCGGCGCGGCGTCGTGACGCGGCTCGGTGAAGGCGTCGACGCGCAGCGACTCCTGCTCCCCGCTTCGATCGAGCGGGTGCACGCCGCCCTCACCGCCTTCCGCGAGGAGATCGACGTGCTCGGCGCCGAGCACACGCTCGCCGTTGCGACGAGTGCGGTGCGCGATGCCGAGAACGGCGGCAGGTTCCTGGACGAGATCGGTGCCCGGTACGGCTTTGCGACCCGGCTGCTCGGCGGCGACGAGGAGGCTGCGCTCACTCGCCGCGGGGTCGGCGCCGTTAGCGAAGGGACGCTCTTGCTCGACGTCGGCGGTGGCTCGACCGAGCTGGTCGCCGGAGAGCTCCGGGTGAGCTTGGACGTCGGCTCGGTGCGGCTCACGGAGCGCTACCTCGAGAGCGATCCGCCCTCACGGGGCGAGCTCACCGCGGCCGCTGCCTTCGTCCGCTCGCTCCTGCCGGAGCTCGACGTGACGGCGGCCGTCGGGGTGGCCGGCTCCGTGGCGCAGCTCTCGGTGCTCGTCGGCGAGCTGACCGTCGACGCCGTCGAGGCCGAGCTCGAGCTGCTCGCGTCGCTTCCACTCGCGCAACGGCGGCTGCTCCCGAACCTCGACCCCGACCGGGCGCCGGTGATCGTCGCGGGTGCGCTGATCATCGCCGGCGTCCTGCGCCGCTACGGGCTTCCGGCGCTCGTCTACAGCGTGCGCGACCTGCTGGACGGGGTCGCGCTCGAAGCTGCGGAGCATCGGGAAGAAGGTTGACGACTCAATCGTTTCTTGCTATTGATTGAGCAATCAACTTTATGGAGGTAACGCAGTGAGCATCACCGAACAGGCAGAAACAGAGGTTCCGACCGGCACGTGGCAGGCGGATGTCGTCCACTCGAGCGTCGGCTTCGAGGTCGCTTACATGGGCCTCTCGACGTTCAGCGGCACGGTCACCGATTTCGACGCCACGCTGACGGACGGCCGCCTTGACGGCGCCGCCCGGATCGCGAGCGTCCAGACGAAGGACGAGAATCTCTCGGCCCATCTGCTGTCGCCGGACTTCTTCGACGCAGAGCGCTTCCCCGAGCTTCGCTTCGCGTCCGAGCAGGTCACTCGCGACGGCAACGAGGTCGAGGTCGCCGGCGAGGTCACGCTCAAGGGAGTGACGCAGCCGGCCATCCTGCGCGGCACGATCACCGGCCCGGCAACCGACCCGTACGGCAAGGCGCGGATCGCGCTCAAGCTCGAGACGACGATCGACCGGACGCAGTTCGGGATCACCTGGAACGCACCGATGCCCGACGGCGGCAACGCGCTCTCGAACGAGGTCACGCTCAAGGCCGACCTCATTCTGGTGGCAGCGGAGTAACGATGCGCATCCTGGGCATCTCAGGAAGCCTCCGCAGCGGCTCGCAGAACGCAGCGCTTCTGCGGGCCGCGGCGGAGCTCGCGCCCCGCGGCGTCGAGCTGGAGATCTACGACGGGTTGAAGGAGATCCCGCCGTACGACGAGGACGACGACGTCGAGCCGGCGCCGGCCGCGGTTGCGCGGTTTCGCGACGCGATCCGCGCGGCGGACGTCGTCCTGATCTCTACGCCCGAATACAACTCGTCGATCCCCGGGGCGCTGAAGAACGCGCTCGACTGGGCCTCGCGGCCGTTTGCGAGCAACGCACTCCGCAACAAGCCGGTCGCGGTCATCGGATCGACTCACGGTGCATTCGGCGCCGTCTGGGCACAGGCGGATCTCCGCAAGATCATCGGTGCGATGGGCGCACGCGTCCTCGACGTCGAGGTCTCGGTCGGCCACGCGCCGCAGAAGTTCGACGCCGACGGCCGGCTGATCGACGAGGAGATTCGCAGGGCGCTTCGAGAGGCGCTGGCGACGATCGTCGCGCTGCGCGAGCCCTCGCTCGCGGCCTAGATGGTTGATTCCACGATCTCGCGTGCCCGGCTGCACGATCTGGCCGCTCCGGGCCGCTTCGGCCTTCCGGGAGCCGGCGCAGCCGTCTCCCTCCGGTCCTGCGCTTCACCACGTCGTCTCCTCGCCGATGCCGCCAGCATCGCCGAGGAGCCGCCGCGGCGCCCCGGAGCACCCAGCTCGCGCCCCGGTTCAGACGATCTCGTGGAATCAACCATCTAGAAGCCCTCGGGCTCGCCGTCGAGATCCGGCGGCGGGTCATCCTCGGCGAGCCGCCTGCGGACGGCCGACCGCGACAGCACGCCGGCCAGCTTGCCGCCGCCCTCGACCACCGGGACGCGCTCGAGATCGCGCTCCTCCAGAAATGCGAACGCCTCACCGAGCGGTGTCGAAGCGTCGATCGTCGCGTTCGGCGGCTCCGCGATCTCGCCGAGCGTCACGGCGCGCGGGTCGCGTCCGGCCGCGACGACCTTGCGCACGAGCGTCTTGCGGGTGATCACACCGATCAGCCGGCCTTCGTCGCAGACGAGAACCGCACGCACCTCGTCGCGCATCAGCGCCTCGCCCGCTTCTTGCGCCGTCGCGGTCACCTCCAGGGCCGACGGGTCGGAAACCATCGCGTCCCGGACGAGCTGTTCCGTGCCCTCGCTCACGGATAGATCCCGCGTGCTTCGAGCGCGGCGGAGACCTCGAGCAGCCCGGCGACGAGCGCGGCGTCGCGCAGTGTAGATCCCCCGCGCTTCGGACAGATCCCAGACCCGGTCGAACGCGTCGCCGAGCTTGTCGGCGAGTCGCTGGCGGATCTCGTCGCGACCCCAGAAGAGGCGGCCCAGGTCCTGCACCCACTCGAAGTACGAGACCGTGACGCCGCCGGCATTCGTGAGCATGTCCGGGAGAACCGGGATCCCGCGATCCGCCAGAATCGGCGTCGGCCGCGATCGACGTCGGCCCGTTCGCACCCTCGGCGATCAGCCGGCACTGGAGGTTGCCGGCGTTCTCGCCCGTGATCTGGTCCTCGCGCGCGGCAAGCACGAGGATGTCGCACGGCAGCTCGAGCAGCTCCGCGTTCGAGACGCGGCGTCCGGTCGGGATAGCCGTCGAGCGAGCCGTGCTCGGTCAGGTATCCGTGCAGCGACGGGATGTCGAGACCGTCGTCGCGAAACCACACCGCCCGAGACGTCTGAGACGGCGATCACGGTCGCGCCGCGCTCGTACAGCTCGGTCGCCGCGATCCCGCCGACGTTGCCGAAGCCCTGCACGACGCAGCGGAGCTCGGCGAGGTTCCAGCCGAGCCGGGCACATGCGCGCTCGATCACCATCACGACGCCGGCGCCGGTGGCCTCGTGGCGGAAGACGCGAACCGCCGATCGAGATCGGCTTGCCGGTGACGATCTCCGGCACGGCGTGGCCCTTCTGCATCGAGTAGGTGTCCATCATCCAGGCCATCGTCTGCTCGTTCGTGGCCATGTCCGGCGCGGGGATGTCCTCCTGCGGGCCGATGAACGGCGACGAGCTCGGCGCGTGAACCGGCGTGTGATCCGCTCGAAGCTCCGGCTGGCGAAAGCTCACGCGGGTTGCAGCGGACTCCGCCCTTCGCCCCGCCGTACGGGAGTCGCAAGAGCGCGCACTTCCACGTCATCCACATGGCGAGCGCGACGCACTCGCCCAGATTGACGTCCTCGTCGTAGCGGATGCCGCCCTTCGTCGGGCCGAGCACCGACGAGTGCCGGACGCGGTAGGCGGGAAACGAGCGCATGGTGCCGTCGTCCATCCGCACCGGCAGCGAGAGGATGACCGCCCGCTCGGGGTAGCGCAGCCGCTCGGCGACGAAGTCGGGGACGTCGGCCTGGGTGAGCGCCTTCTCGAGCTGCGCGCGGGCCTGCCCGTAGAGCGGCGTCTCCCACTCGAGCGCCGGCGGCGCGTGCTCGACCTCGACCACGCTGTGACTATAGGGACGCGCGGGGGAAACCGTGTTCTCCGTCCCCGCGCGTGCTCGGCGCGACGCACCGCGCTGAACCCGCACCTCGTCCGGAACGACGTACCGCAACAGACGTACCTCGTCCGGGACGACGTACCGCAACAGATCGTCCACAGGCTTCTGCGCCACAGTGGCCGGTGCCGCTGGTCGAACGCGCCGAAACTGTGGACACGCTGTCACACGTCGGACCCGTCCCATCCGAGCATGGCTCGGCTTGCGAGCTCGGCGAGGCGCGTGACGGTCCGCCAATTGCGCGCTGTACCGGCGACGCCCAGGCGGCGTTCGAGCAGCGGACCCGTGAGTCGGGATCCCGAGACACCGTTCGGGTAGTGGAGGAAAGCATTGCTCCCGACCACCTCGATTCTGTCTGGAGCGACCTCCAAACCGGCCAGTTCCCGCACAGCCGCGGCGTCGGGAGCGCGCTCGAGGAAGACCACATGGGTCAGGGAGTTGTCCGGTCCGAACGGCTCCGCAGATGCGATCTCTGCCAGCTCGCCGAAGGTTCTGAGGACGACCGCGCTACTCACATCGAACCCCGCCTGGATGGCTGCCTCGAGCCGGCCCGCGAGCGCCGCCCGGTCTGCGGTCGCGTGGGTGAAGACGACGTTGCCGCTCTGGATGAACGTCGCCACACCGGCCCCGCCTGCGTCCTCGAAGAGGTTCCGCAGTCCGGCCATCGGGACGACGTTGCGGCCGCCGACATTGATCCCGCGCAGAAGAGCGATCCAGCCGTTCGCGCTCAGGCGCGACGCTCCCACTTCTCGCTCCACGTGTCCCGGGTAAGCCCGGAGATCATCAGACGCCGCACGATCTTCTCGTTCCGGCCCTTGCCGAGCAGATGGATGCGCATCGTCCGCTGTCCGAGCGGCACCTCGACGCTCGTCGTAGGCCCGGGGAGCGTCAGCGTCTCGATCACGGCATAGTCGGCACGCGCGTCCGCGCGTTCGCTGAAGCGCACCTCCCACTCCGCCACGGCTGGAGTCGAATCCCACCGAAGCAGGAGCGTCTCTCCGTCGCGTTTGCGGCTCACGTCCATGTTCCCGGTGATCGTGGGGCGGGTGCGGAGCAGCGCGCGCAGGGGCGGCGGCGGGGCGACGACAGGTGGCGGAGCAGGCTCGCGGGACAGCCTCATCCGGGCGCGATGGACCGAGACGACGCGCTGTAGTTGCCGCAGCGCCTGCTGCTCCGCCTCGTCGATCGAGGCGGCATCTCCGTGCGCGCGTTCCTGCTTGGCGGCCGCGCGCAGGCGAGCCTCGAGCGCCTGCGCGTTCGGCTCGCGCCTCGCCGCGACGGCGGCACGAGCCTCGTCGATGATCGCCTCGAAAGCCTGAGTCACGACTTACGCCGCGTCGGGTGCGACGGCGCGCGCGGTCAACGCCTCGATCGGGATGATCTCGAGCGCGCGTGCGTGGGTCGCCCCGAGGACGACCTCGGGCGCGCAGCCAGCCTCATGGGCCTCGCGCCAGCGCGAGGCGCAGAGGCACCAGCGGTCGCCGGGCTGCAAGCCGTCGAAGCCCCATTCCGGGCGGGGTGTCGAGAGGTCGTTCCCGGCGGCCTGGCTGAACTCGAGGAACTCCGCGGTCAGCACGACGCAGACGGTGTGGCTGCCGAGATCCTCCTCCCCGGTCGAGCAGCACCCCTCCCGGTAGAACCCGGTCATCGGGTCGGTCGAGCAGGGCAGCAGCTCGCCACCGACGACGTTCACATCAGGCTCGCGACTCATCGGCGGAAAGCGTACCGAGCCGCGGGGTGGTGTCTTCACGCGTATCCGAGTGCTCGCCACGTTCACTCACGGAGTCGATCCAGCCAAGCGTCTGATCGCCAGCAGTGGTCGGCGGAGCCGGGCTTCGCCCGGCGGGAGCCGAGGCAAGCTATTGCGATTGCACGGCAAAGGGAAAGGGGGCAACACGGGGGAAAACCTCGGTTTTCCCCCGTGAAGGCGAGCGAAGCGAAGCCGTATGCCGGGGGAGGGGCTCGAACCCCCACGCCCCCGAGGGGGCCTTCGGTTTTAAGCCGAACGCGTCTACCAGTTCCGCCACCCCGGCGAGGACGGCCGAAGACTACGCCGAGGCTCGCATCCCGGCGCCGAAGAACGCAGCCACCGCGGCCCTGTCCTCCACCAGAGGACAGTGCGGCAGGGCAGCGAGGAATGCGCGTCCATAGGCCTTGGTGCGCAGGCGCGGATCGAGAATCGCGACGACCCCGCGGTCGGAATGGCCCCGGATCAGGCGACCGAATCCCTGGCGGAGCTGGAGCATCGCCGTCGGCAGGGCGAAGTCGCGGAACCAGTCGCCCCCGTTCGCCTCGACGGCCTCACAGCGCGCCTCGTGCAGCGGATCGCCTGGCGCCGAGAACGGGAGCTTGTCGATCACGAGCAGCGAGAGCGACTCACCGGGGATGTCGACGCCCTGCCAGAAGGTCGACGTGGCAAGCAGCACCGAGTCGACCTCCGACCGGAACCGCTCCAGCAGACGCTCTCGCGGGAGCTCGCCTTGCACCAGCACCTCGTAGGGCACCCGCCCGGCGATGCGTGTGCGGAGCACTTCCAGCGCGCGGTAGCTGGACGTGAGCACGAGCGCACGTCCCTCCGAGAGCGCGAGCAGCGCAGCGACCTCATCGGCGACACGCTCGGTAAAGTCGTCGGCGCGCGGGTCGGGCATCGTGCGCGGAACGTAGAGGAGCGCCTGCTCGCGGTAGTCGTACGGCGAGCCGACGACGAACTCACGCGCCTGGTTCAGGCCGAGCCGGCCGCGGACGAACCTCGCGTCCTCGCCGGTCGTGAGCGTCGCCGACACCAGGATCGCGGTCGGCCCGTCGTCCCAGAGCCGGCTTCGCAGCTCCGACGACACGTCGATCGGAGCCCAGGCGACCGCGCCCGGCTCGGCCCAGACGACCCGCTCGAGCTCGCCTGCGTCGAGACACGCCTCGACCTGCTTGGCCTCTGCGAGCGCACGGCGCGAGAGAGCGTCCAACTCCTCGCCGCGGCCGCGCAGCTCATCGGCGAGAGCCGTGAGCGCGTCGAGCAAGAGCAGCGCAGGCTCCGCCGGCGGCTCGCGCAGGCGCCGCCGCCCCGTCGCAGGGGCAACCGCTGCGAGGAGCCGCTCACCGGCCCGCTCGACCCGGTCGAGCGCCCGTGCGGGTGCCGCCTGGGCGCCTTCGCGGCAAGCGCGGTCGATGTCGGACGCGAGGCGACGCAGCCCCACTCGCGAGACGCGGCCACCGAGCCAGGTAGCGGCCGTCTCCTCGAGCCGGTGCGCCTCGTCGAAGACGACGGCGTCGTGATCGGGGAGCACTCCCCCGCCCGCGGCGAGGTCGGCGAAGTAGAGCGCGTGGTTGGCGATCACGAGCTCGGCGTCGGAGGCGCGGGCGCGGGCCGCTTCGGCGAAGCAGGATCCCCAGAACGTGCAGCGCCTCCCGGCGCACCGGTCCGAGCCGACGGCGAGCTCGGCCCAGAGCGCGTCGGATGGCTCGATCGGAAGCTCGGCGCGGTCGCCCGTCTCGGTCTCGGCAAGCCACGGCTGGAGCGCCTCGAACGCCTCCTCGTCGCACGGGTCGCGCAGCAGCATCGGGCCGAAGCTCTGGAGCTGCTTGCGGCAGAGGTAGTTCTGGCGCCCTTTCAGGACGACGACGCGCACTTCCCGGCCGAGCGCGCGCGCCGCGGCGGGGACGTCCTTGGCGAGCAGCTGCTCCTGAAGCGCCTTCGTCGCGGTCGCGACAACGACCCGCTGGCCCGACTCGAGCGCCGGCAGCAGGTAGGCGAGGCTCTTCCCCGTACCAGTGCCGGCCTCTGCGACGAGGTGCTCGCCGGTCGCGAGCGCCCGCTCGACCGCGGTCGCGAGCGCGGCCTGTTCCGACCGCGACTCGAATCCGGGCAGCGAGCGGGCGACCACCCCGTCTGGGCCGAATGCCTCGTGCATGGAGGCGAAGCGTACGGAAGCGAACGGCTGTTCCCACAATGGCGGCCAGTCGGAAACACGCTCGAAATAGAAAAGTCCGCTCGTAGCGGTTTTTTGGCACCGCAGGCTCTTGACCGGCCCCGTGGACGCGGATAGCTTCCCCTTCGTCGCATCCAGTAGCTCTTCGGAGTCGCTGGATGTGACATATCAGCTCCGGTAGGTCTTCGGACTCGCCGGGGCTGATTTTTTTGTGCCCTGATGCGGCTTTGCGGGTTCCGTCCGACGGGTTCTCTACCGTTCCGCGGCTCGTGGTCGTTCCAGCCCTGATCGGAATCGCAGTCGGCGCAGCCGGTGTCTGGCTCTGGGCGCGCGGCGAGATCGCGCGTCGAAACGACGGCCTCGCCGCCGCGGCCGAGAAGCTTGCGCTCGTCGAGCGGACACAGGAGGAATGGGAAGCGCACCTCCGCTCGCTCACGAACGAGGCGCTCGAGAAGAGCTCGACGAGCCTGCTCGAGCGCGCCGACGAGCGCTTCCGCCCGATCCGCGAGACGCTCGACCGGTTCGACCAGGAGACCCGCAAGCTCGAGGAGAAACGCGTTCGCACGGTCGTCGAGATCGGCGAGGAGCTCAAGCGCGTCGTCGAGGGGCAGGACAAGCTCCGCTCCGAGACCGGCAACCTCGTCACGGCGCTACGCAGGCCCGACGTGCGCGGGCGCTGGGGCGAGATGCAGCTCCAGCGGGTCGTCGAGCTCGCAGGCATGGTCGAGTACTGCGACTTCAACAAGCAGGAGAGCGAGCGCAACGACGAAGGCCGTCTCCTCCGTCCGGACCTCGTCGTCCGGCTTCCCGGTGGGAAGAGCATCGTCGTCGACTCGAAGGCTCCGTTCGACGCGTACGCCGACGCGATCGGCAGCGACGATCCCGACATCAAACGAGCTCACCTCGCGCGGCACGCCTCGCAGGTGCGTGAGCACATCGGGAAGCTGAGCTTGAAGCAGTACTGGAAGCAGTTCGAGCCGGCCCCGGAGTTCGTCGTCATGTTCATCGACGAAGGGCTCTACCGCGCAGCGCTCGACCAGGATGCCTCGCTGTTCGAGACAGGGGTCGAAGCCGGCGTGATCGTGGCATCGCCCGCGACGTTGATCGCTTTGCTTCGCACCGTCGCGTACGGCTGGCAGCAGGAAACCGTGGCGGCGAGCGCGCGCGAGATCGCCGAGCTCGGCCGCACGCTCTACGACCGGCTCGGCACCTTCGCCGGCACGTTCTCGAATGTCGGCAAGGCGCTCGACAAGGCGGTGCGCGAGTACAACGGCGCCGTCGCCTCGCTCGAGACGCGCCTGCTCGTCACCGGACGCAAGTTTCCGGCGCTCGGAGCAGGCAGCGGCGAGCTGCCGTCGGTGGCGCCGATCGAGCATCTCACCCGCACGATCGTCGCCGCCGAGGTCGAGCCTGGCGATGACGTCATCGAGCTGCCCACGCGCAGCGCCGACGCCGCCTAGCCGGGAACGTTGGAGCCACCGCGGTCGTTGACTCATGCAAGGATCTTTCGAGGAGGCTGACGTGAGCTACGGCAACGACGCGCGCGAACTGATCATCATCGGCGGCGGGCCCGCCGGGTATACGGCGGCGCTCTACGCGGCACGCGCGAACCTGAACCCGCTCGTGATCGAGGGGTTCCAGTGGGGCGGGCAGCTGATGATCACGAGCGATGTCGAGAACTACCCGGGCTACCCGGACGGCGTGATGGGCCCGGAGATGATGGCCGACTTTCGACGGCAGGCCGAGCGCTTCGGCGCCGAGTTCATCACGGACGACGTGACGAAGGTCGACTTCTCGGAGCAGCCGTTTCAGATCTGGGTCGATCAGACCGAGCACCGCGCAAAGGCAGTGATCGTCGCCACCGGAGCGAGTGCCCGCTGGCTCGGGCTCGAGTCCGAGACACGTCTCCAGGGCCGCGGCGTTTCGGCCTGTGCGACCTGCGACGGCACGTTCTTCAAGGAGAAGCCGATTGTGGTCGTCGGCGGCGGCGACACGGCGCTCGAAGAGGCGCTCTACCTGACGCGCTTCGGCACCAAGGTGACGCTCGTCCACCGGCGAAACGAGTTCCGCGCCTCGCAGATCATGGTCGCGCGAGCCCGAGCGACCGGGAACCTCGAGATCCTGACTCCGTACACCGTCGACGAGGTGCTCGGCGACACGTCGGTGACCGGCGTCCGGCTTCGCCACGCGGAGACCGGCGAGCCGCTCGAGCTCGAAGCAAACGGCTTCTTCGTCGCGATCGGCCACGATCCGAACACGAAGCTCTTCGTCGAGCAGCTCGACCACGACGAGAACGGGTATCTGGTGACGAAGCCCGGCTCGACCGAGACGAACGTGCCCGGCGTCTTCGCCGTCGGCGACGTCCAGGATCACATCTACCGGCAGGCGGTCACCGCGGCCGGCTCCGGCTGCATGGGCGCGCTCGACGCCGAGCGGTACCTGGCCGCGCTCGAAGGCCACCCGGGCACCGCGCTCACAGCGCCGCACACCGTCTAGCCGACACGCTGGGTAGCCTCGGCGTGTGGCCGAAAGCCCGCGCTGGATCGATCTGATCGACCCCTCGGCGGAGGAGCTGGAAGCTCATCTGCCGGAGCAGCTGCACCCGCCCGCGCTCGCGCTCTTGCTTGCTCCGCACGTTCACGACGACGAGCCGCGGCCACGGATCGAGTCGCACGGTCACTATGCCGTCGGCGTCCTGCTCGTGGCGGTCGCCGTGCCCACAGAGGATCGCGTCTTCTACCAGGAGGTCGACTTCATCCTCACCCCGGAGCAGCTCGTCACTGTCTCGAAAACGCCTCCGGGCGAGCATCCGTTCGACCCCCAGGCCGCGATCGAAGCCTGCGCCCGGGACGACCACGTCGGCATGTACGCCTTTCGCCTCCTCGACGAGGTCGCAGAGCGCTACCTCGACCTGATCGACGATCTGAACGACGAGATCGACGAGCTCGAAGACCACGTCGAGCACTGGGCGCCGGTCATGGTCCGCGATCGCGTCTCGCAGTTGCGACACGATCTGCTCCACATCCGCCGCACGCTGTCGCCCACACGCGACGCCGTCCACAAGGTCATGGACGACCGCGTCGAGCTCGACAGCTTCGAGCTCTTCCCGCCCCGGGTCGAGCGCCATTTCGCGGACGTCTACGACAAGCTGCTGCGCGCGAGCGAGGGGCTCGAGACCTCTCGCGATCTCGTCGCCGGGGTGCGCGATTACTTCCAGGCCAAGGTCGCGAACGAGCAGAACGAGGTCGTGAAGCGGCTCACGGTGATCGCATCTCTCCTGCTCGTTCCGACGTTCATCGTCGGCCTCTACGGCCAGAATTTCCACGACATCCCGGAGCTCGGGTGGAGCTTCGGTTACTGGTGGTCGTGGGGCGCGATCGCCGGAACGACCCTCCTCCAGCTCGCCTTCTTTCGTTGGAAGAAGTGGATGTAGGCTCGGTCGGTACCCTGGCCCGGTGCCGTTCTACATCTGCCCCAAGTGCCGAGAGCGGTCGATCGACATCGACACGCACGACGGTTTCTCCGAGGACGCGGCTGCGTGCCACCACTGCGGCTTCGGCTTCCTGTTCCAGCTGCTGGACGACTACTACCCGGCGCCCGCGACCGGTTTCATCGTCTGCGACCAGGAGGGGCGCGTCCTCGCCACCGGGCGTGGCGTCTTCGAGTTGACCGCGTTCCAGGAAGAGGATCTGATGGGCCGGGACGTCGTCGAAGCGCTCGCGCTTTCGAGCGACGAGGCCGTGAAGCTCGTGCGCGAATGGGGCGTGCGACAGATGGGGAAGGAACTCTCGATCCGCACGCGAGCCGGGATCGAGAAGGACGTGACGGCGGACTTCTTTCCCGCGTATGACGACGACGGTGGTCTGCTCGTCGCCCTGACGCCGCGCACGCACGTCGCCTAGCCACCTCTGCTGGCCGAATCCGGGGCCCCGTCCAGCGGAGCCGTGTCCCGGTGTCAGACACCGTGACGAAAGTGTGACAAGAGTGTCACGGAAGTGGAAAAACATCTGCTGGGAGTGCGTCCCTTCAGCGATCGTTCTGTGTCAGACACCGGCCTCGCTCGGCTGTGTGTTGCTTGGAAAAATTGACGCGGACGCCGACGATCGAGGCGCGCGACGCGGGCGGACGTTGCTCCGAGCGCGCCCGATCGGCGATGGGCCCGGAGCCGTGGCCCCTTCGCATTACGTCCGTCAGACCCGACTCGACGGGCAGAGCTCCACGAGCACGCAGTCCTCGCAGGCCGGCCGGCGCGCGTCGCACACCCGGCGGCCGTGCCAGATCAGCAGGTGCGGGAACCGAGCCCAGTCGGGCCGCGGGACGAGCTTCATCAGGTCACGCTCGATCTTGACCGGATCCTCCTGCTTCGTCAGGCCGAGCCGCTGCGAAAGCCGCCGCACGTGCGTGTCGACGACGATCCCCTGCGGGTTGCCGCGCTCGGCCGAGACGACGTTCGCGGTCTTGCGCGCGACGCCCGGGAGGCGCAGCAGCTCGTCGAACTCGGTGGGCACCTCGCCCCCGTGCTCCTCGATCAGGATCCGCATCGTCCCGCGCAGCGACCTCGCCTTCTGGCGGAAGAACCCGGTCTGGAAGATGTCCTGCTCGAGCTCCTCCGAAGGCACCGCCAGGTAGTCCTCGGGGCGGCGGTACTTCACGAAGAGCCTCTCGGTCACGCGGTTCACGTTCACGTCGGTCGTCTGCGCGGAGAGCATCACCGAGACGAGCAGCTCGAGCGGGTTCGCGAAGCCGAGCGCGATCCTGGCGTCGGCGTGCTCGATCGCGAGCCGCTCGATGATCGGCCCAATGCGCGAGCGCTTCGAGCCGACCTTCTTGCGCGCCTCGTGGACGTAGCTCTTCGCCATCTAGCAGTTGCTCCTGGAAATTCGGTGCCCGATGGCCGAGCGAAGATCGAGCAGGCCAAGGACGCAGGGAGGGACGAGTAGTCGGGACTCTTGCCCCGACCGAGGACGCCGGCATACGAAGGTTTGCAGCCGGCCAGAGGGTGCAGAGACTTACCGGAGCGACCACTAGGCAGCCACGACAGCCTCGCGCGGCGGCGACCAGCCGCCGCCGCGACGCGGTCCCGCGCAGATCACGTCGCGCGCCGGACAGCCCGAGCAGGTGAACTCGCTCGGCGTCGGAACGAACTCGCCGCGATCGATGCGCGCGATCGCAGTGGACAGCTCGGCCTCGAGCTCGGCGATCTCCCCTCGTGTGAACGTCGTCGAGACGACGGCGTCGCCCCGCTCGAGGAAGGCATAGACGACCTCCACTTCCTCGGCGCCGGCGCGGAAGCAGGCCAGGGCGTAGACGAGTTGCTGGAGCCGATAGTCGGCTTCCACGATCTCGGCCGGCAGCCGCTCTCCGAGCAGGTTCGTCTTGTAGTCCAGGACGAGCGCCCGCGTGCCGTCGCGGTGGAGCACATCGAGGCGTCCGTGGAGGAGAACGCCGTCGTGCTCGAAGGCGAACGGTCGCTCCGGGCGGGCCCCGCCGAGCGCGGCGATCCGCAGTGCGAGCTCCGACTCGCAGTACGCAGCGACGAACGCCGCGATCCGTTCGAGCTCGGCATCGGTCACCTCCGGGTACCAGGTGCGGACGATCTCGGTGTCGGGCATCGCCGGTGCGCTGAGATCGACGAGCTCGAGCAGCCTGTGCGCGGCATCGCCGATCTCCGTCGCGGCCAGGCCCATGCCGCCCACTCCACCGGTGCGCTGCTCGCGAAGACCCCCGACACGCTCGGCGTAGTAACGGTACGAGCAGCGCTCGAACAGTGCGAGCGACGAATACGAGAGCCTGCGGACGCGGTGCAAGGGCGGCTCTGCAACCGGCGCCAGCTCGTGCAGCCGATAGCCGCGCTCGATCGGAGCGGTCGGGAGCTCGTCGAACAGCTCGAGCTGGCCCGGCTCGGGGTCGGCTTCCAGCTCCGGCGCCGCAGCGGGAACGAGCTCGGGCCGGTCGACGCGCACGAGGAAGGTGGCGCCACCGCGCTCCAGCTCGAAGGGGTCCTTCGCCGCGGCGAGCTCCGCCTCGCACTCGAGTTGCGAGAGCACCCAGCCGATCGGGGTCTTCGTGCTGTTGTCGATCGCGCCGGAGACGATCAGGCGTTCCTTCGCACGAGTCATCGCGACGTAGAAGAGACGGAAGCGCTCCTCGCGGTCCGCCTGTGCGCCGGCCTCGCGGACCGCGTCGTAGGCGAAGACGGCGCGATGCTCCCTCGTCGTCGGGTGGACGACTTTGAAGCCGAACCGCCCGTCGGAGAGCGCCAGGATCTCATCGGCCGCCGGAGGGCGATCCGTGTCGCGCCCCGCATCGGCGACGACCACCACCTTGAACTCGAGCCCCTTCGCGCCGTGAATCGTGAGCAGACGCACCGCGTCGGCTCCCTCCTCCTGCGAGACCGCCTCGAGCTGCCCGGTTCCGAGCGCCTCCTGGTCGCGAATGAAACCGACGAAGCCCTCGATGTCGCGTCCGCGGAGCTCCTCGTAGGAGCGCGCGAGCCGCATCAGCTTGCGGAGATTCGCATAGCGACGCTTGCCCCCGGGGTAGGCGAGGACGGCGAGGTCGTAATCGTGCGCCGAGACGACCTGCTCGCAGAGACGCTCGAGCGACAGGCGATTCGAGGCCGCGGCGAGCCGGTCGTAGCGCTGCTTGAAGGCGAGGATCAGGCGCCGGTCGTCGTCGTCGAGCGCCTCCGACAGCGAGCGCTCGATCCCGGTGAAGAGCGGCCTGCGTCCCGCGTGCCGGCGGATCAGCACCAGCGCGTCGTTCGAGACGCCGACGAACGGCGAGGCGAGCACGGTGACGAGCGCCTCGTCGTCGTAGCGGTTGTGGAGCAGGCGCAGGTAGCGGAGCATGTCGACCACCTGCTGCTGGCCGAAGTAGCCGCGCCCCGTGGCGCGGTACGTCGGCAGTCCCTCGCGCCGGAGCTCCTCCTCGTACCACTCGGCATCCGTGCCGGCAGCGAAGAGCAGCACGATCTCGGCCGGAGTCGCGGCGCCCGTCTCGACGAGCTCGCGCACGCGGCGGGCGATGTGGCGCGCCTCCGCGCGGCGCCAGTGCTCTCCGCTCTCGGCGTAGGAGGCCTTGTCGGTGACGAGCAGCTCGACGGGGTGGCCGAAGACCGGATCCGGGAACTCGCCCGAAGCGGCCAGCGGCTGGTAGCCGTCGCCGAACTCGGGGCCGAACAGGTGGTTCACAGCGGCCAGCACCTCCGGCCGCGAACGGTAGTTCTCGGTCAGCGGCAGCCGCTGCGCTGCGCCCTCGCGCCGCTGCCGGAAGACGTCGACGTCGGCATGGCGGAAGCCGTAGATCGACTGGAACTCGTCGCCGACGTAGAAGACGTCCTTGGGCGGGCCCGCAGCCAGGAGGTCGATCAGCTCGCACTGGAGCGCGTTCGTGTCCTGGAACTCGTCGACCATGATCGTGCGGAAGCGCAGCTGCTCGGTCTCGCGGATCTGCTCGTCGTCGCGGAGGAGATCGCGAGCGTGGAGTTGCAGGTCGTCGAAGTCGAGCACCGACTCGCGTTCCTTCGCGGCCGCGTACTCGGCGGCGTAGAGGTCGAGCAGCTCCTGGAGCAGATCCTTGTCGCGCGCCGCGACGATCTCGAGCGCGGCTTGCTCGACCAGCTTGCGCGCGTCCTCGTAGCTCGCGGCTCGCGGCCCGGAGGCCCGCAGCGGCCCGAGGTCGAGCAACCGCTCCGGCAGCGACGGGAGATCGAGGGCCGCTCGTGCCGCGTCGAGCTGGTTCGGCGTCGCCTTCGGATCGTCGAGCAGAGCTTGCGCCGCGTCGCGGAGCTCGCGCAGCAGCGCGTCGAGGTCGGCCAGCTCCCCGAGCTCCAGCCCCGGCGGCCTGCCGGCGGAGCGAAGCGTGTCGTAGACATCGGTGAGCATCCGGCGCAGCTTCGACGAGCCGTAGGTCGCGAGCAGCCGCAGCCGCTCGGGATCGCGGGACGCGCAGAACGTCCCGAGCGCGCTCTCGAACGCCTCGCCCCGGACGACGGCGCCCTGCTCGTCGTCGAAGTCGTGGAAGCGCGGGTCGATCCCGGCCGCGAACGGATGCGCACGGAGCAGCCGGGCGCAGAAGCCGTGGATGGTCGAGATCCAGGCGCCGTCGAGGTCGCGGGCGAGCTCGTGCCTGCCCCGCTCGACGAGCGCGGCACGAATCCGCGAGCGCAGCTCGGCGGCAGCCTTCTTCGTGTAGGTGATCACGAGCACCGAGTCGACGTCGAGCCCGTCGTCGCAGACGGCGCGGACGAACCGCTCGACGAGCACCGAGGTCTTGCCGGTCCCTGCACCGGCGGAGACGAACACCTCGCCCGTCGCCTCGACTGCCGCGAGCTGCTGCCGGTTCATCATGCGTGCCTCACCCGGCACATCGTCCAGAGGTCGCACCACGAGGGGCACTCGCCGCCCTTCGGGTCATGCCGGACGTCGCCGGCGCGCATCCGCTCGGCGTACTCGTAGGCACGTCCGCGGGCCGTCTCGACCTGGGCCCAGAACGTCTCCTCGTCGAGATAGTCCTTCGCGCTGAACCCGGGCAGATCGTCCCGGGCCTCCGCGCGCAACATGCCGCGGGCGCCCCGCGAGCCCGACAGCGCGCGGTAGACGCCGCCGAGCGGCTCGACGCCGACGAGGTCGCGTAGCACCAGCATGTAGAGCGGGACCTGAAGGCGGCGTTCGTCGTCGATCTGCCGCGCAGAGAACGCACCCTTGCCCGACTTGTAGTCCTGGATGATCCCGCGCGCGCTGTACGGATCGACGTCGATCCGGTCGATCTTGCCGCTGGCGAAGAGCCCGTTGCCGAGCTCGATCCCGCGCTGAAGCTCCGGCGCGGAGCGCTCGTTGCCGAAACCGACCTCGAAGCGCCTTGGCAACAGCCCGACAGGAGAGTCCGCCTCCTCCTGGAGGAAACGCTCGAGGTCCATGCGCAGGCCCTCGCGGAGCTCGGCGGCCTCGACGTCCGTCAGGTCGAGCCTGACGCCCCCGCGCAACGCCTCGTCGAGGCAGCGCTCGGCGAACGCGCGTGCCGGCTCGAGATTCTCCGGCGTGACGCGGTCGGAGCCGAGCTCCTTCGGCAGGCCCGAATAGAAGGCGTAGAGCGCCTGGTGAGCGACCTTGCCGCGCAGCATCGCGTCGGCCTCTGCGTCGATCGTCTTCGGGTCGATCACCCGCTCGAAGAGCCACGCCGACGAGCAGTCGGCGAAGCGCTCGAGCTCGGTCGCGGCGAATGTCCGCCGGGCGCCGAATTCCGTGAGCAGCGCCGGGTTGCGGAGCCTCGTCCGCCGCTCGAAGGCGTGCCGCGCGCGACCGAGGCGCCGCGCCCAGCCGTTCGCGTCCGCGAGCGCGACAGCCCCTTGCTGCATCGCAGCGTCAACCGACAGCTCCGCGAGCGAACGAAGCCGTTCGCGCTCGCTCGGGGCGGAGTCGATCGGCCAGGTCAGGTCGGAGAGGGCGCGGCGCCGTGTCCAGCGCTCGAGCTCCTCCGGATCGAAGACCGCTTTCACCTCGTCCCAGAACGGGCTCGGCTCGCGCACCGAGCCGTCGTCGGCGGCGGCTTCGCGAACGAGGTAGAGCCGGTGCGTCGGGCGGGTGCAGGCGGTGTAGAAGAGGTAGCGGTCGCGGCTCACGGAGTCTGGCCGCTCGAGCCGTCGGCCGAGCTCGCGGCGCCGATCGTCGTCGAGGAACGCCGAAGGACGGTCGCGACGCGGCAGCGAGCCCTCCTCGAGACCGAGGATGAAGACGACGTCGAAATGCCGCGTGCGGGCTCGAAGGAGGTCGAGCACGGCGACGCGTCCAGGCTCAGCTGCGGCTGCGACCGGCACGTCCAGCCGGTCGAGCGCCAGGAGGAGATCGTCCTCGCCGAGCTCCGCCCAGTCTTCGAGCTCGTCGAGCAAGCGGCTGATCGGCCGCATAACAGCGCAGGTCGACGCGCGAGGCTTCGCCGACGGGCGGAGCGTCGACCCCGTACGCCGTGCGCATCATCGACTGGAGCAGCGCTCGTGTGCCCTCGAACGGCGAGGCAGCGGCGCGGAGCTCCCGCAGCGCGACGAGGGGCGCCTCGCGCAGGCGCTCGGTCTCCACCTCGACGCGCTCCGCTCCGTGCACGGCCCGGCCCCGGAGGCGGCCTTCGACGAAGTCGACGCTCCCACGCGAGAGCCCCGAGTACGGCGAGCGCAGGAACGCGAAGAGCTCGCGCCGGCCGGCGGCGGCCCAGGCGAAACGAAGCAGCGACTGGAGCGCCTGACCGAGCGGCGTCGAGCCGAGCCGCACCCGACCCTCGACCGCATAGGGGACGCCCATCGAGCCGAGAACGGTGTCGAGCGGCATCCGCCAGTGCTCGACCGACGGCACGATCAGCGCGATCCGCTCGGCGGGCGTTCCTTCCCGAAGCAGCGAGAGCACCTCGGCGGCGACGAGCTCGAGCGTGCCGCGCGTGCCTGCCCCCTCGAGCAAGCGAACCGCCCCATGTGTCTCTCCGCGCACCGGGTCCGGCTCGAAGAGCGTGCGTTCGAGATGTGCCAGAGCGGGAGCAACGTGTTCCGCAGAGCCCGGAGCGAGCTCCTCCGTGCGTCCGTCGGACAGCGATGCAAGGTCCTGCGCCGTTCGCTGAAGCGACGCGAACGCGACTCGGCCGGGCTCATAGGGCAACGAGACCTGCACGTCGGCGCGGCCGGCGAGCGCGTCGAGGAGCGCCCACTCGGCCGCGGTGAGATCCTCGAATCCGTAGGCGAACACGGGCTCCCCGTGCCAGGCAGCGAGGTCGCTCGCGATGCGTTCGGCGACCCGGCGGCGCAGGACGTCACGGTCCCAGAGCTCGAGCCGGTCGAGCTCGGCGCGGTACGCCGCATAGAGCTCAGCAAGCTCGCCACCCAGGTCGTGGGGGTCGACGAGCCCCGACTCGAGCTCGCCGAGCGTCGAGAGCAGCGTCTCGAGGAAGCCGCCGAACTGCGCCGACCGGGCGAGATCGTCCAGCTTGGCTCGGGTCGCCTCGACCGCGCGGCGGGCGAGGAATGCGCGCTGAAGATCGGTCGCGACAGGCCGGCGGCTCGGGTCGCCCTTGGCGATGCGTTCGAACAGATCGTCGAAGGTGCCGATCGAACCGCCAAAGAGGCAGCCACTACGGCGGAGCAGATCGCGTTCGACTCGATCGATATCGGAACGGGTCGGCACGATCAGGACCGGATCGTCGCCGAGCCGCTCGAGGTAGCGCTCGAGAAGCAGGGCGACTTTGCCCGCATGTGCGGGACCGGCCAGGAGGCTGAGACTCACCTGGCCATCGTAGTCCGCCGTACCGACACATTCCGCGCCCGCAGAAGCGCGAAAACGGCGCTGGGAGCGGCAATTGCCGCAGCTGTTTCTCTCAGGCGGCTACGGCCTTCGGACGCCGGCCGCGCCGCGCTGCTGCACGCCCAGGAGCGCTTGCGGCGCACGCATCGCAGAGGTCGGCCACCTTCGAGCCGCGCCGCGCATCCGTAAACGTCACGCGCATCGTCGCGCCCTTGTTATCCCCCACTTCCTTGCCACAGCCATCGCAGACCAATACCGTTCTCCGAGCCACAGAATATCCTCCTCATAGGGAACCGCTTTGTGAATCATTCTAGACAAAATGGCAGACGCGATTGCAATCAAGTCTTCACGTCGAGTTTGCTAACAAACGTACGCAGAACGCCGCGACGTCGCTCCGACCGAATCGCGTTCCTGAAATCAAACGCTTGATTGATTGTCAGCGCTCGATATCCGATCTAGCACGCCATCGTGAGATTTTGAAGAGCGCGAACGCAACCACGATCGCGCTCACGAACACAATCGCCCCGAACAGCCCGTAGCGCCCGATCGCATCGGCCACCGTCCGTCCGAACTCGTAGGCGATCACGGAGACAAGAGCCGCCCAGGCAATTCCGCCGCTGGCGTTCCAGATCAGAAAGCTCCACCACCGCATGTGACTGATCCCCGCGACCCACGCCGACGTGACGCGAAGGACGGATACGAAGCGGGCGATGAACACCGTCTTCGCGCCATGCCGAGCGAAGAACCGCTCGGCGGGTGGGAGCACGCGCTCGAAGTACTCTCTGATCACCGGTGTCCGCTGCAAGAGCGCGCGACCGCCCTTCCGGCCGATCCAGTAGCCGGCGTTGTCGCCGACGATCGCGGCCGCTGCTGCCACCGCAATCACTTCGGCCAGCGGGTAGTACCCCTGGCTGGAGAGCACGGCCGCGGCGACCAACGCGGTCTCGCCTGGAACCGGGACCCCTGCCGATTCCGCTGCAACGACAGCAAAGAGAATGATCAGTCCATGGTGGATCAGGCTCTGAGTCACTCCGGCGAGTCTAGGGTGCGCGTGGCCCAGCGCACCGGTTGCCCTGCCGCAGCTCATCCGGCGACCGGCGTTTTCGATAGCGTCGGTCGCAATGCGGGTAGGCGTTCCCAGAGAGACAGCGCACGGCGAGAACCGGGTGGCACTCGTGCCGGATGCGATTGCGCGACTCGACGGCATCACAATTGCGATCGAGCGCGGGGCGGGTCTGCTCGCCGGGTTCGACGACGCCGCATACGCGGAGGCCGGCGCCGAGCTCGTTGACGACGCGTGGAGCGGGACCGAAGCCGTCGCGAAGGTCGTGAAGCCGTCGGAGGCCGAGGAGGGGAAGCTTTCCGACGGTCAGTTGCTCGTTGGATTCCTCCAACCGCTGACGGACCGCGACGCGATCGACCGGCTGGCCGCGCGCGGCGTGATTGCGTTCGCGATGGAGTCGATCCCACGCACCACACGCGCGCAGTCGATGGACGCGCTCTCGTCGCAGGCAACGGTCTCCGGCTACAAGGCCGTGCTGATCGCCGCCGACCGGCTGCCCAAGTTCTTCCCGATGCTGACGACGGCGGCCGGCACGATCGCGCCGGCGAAGGTGCTGGTGCTGGGAGCCGGCGTCGCCGGGCTTCAGGCGCTCGCGACGGCACGGCGGCTCGGGGCGGTCGTGTCGGGCTTCGACGTTCGCCCTGCGGTCAAGGAGCAGGTGCAGTCGCTCGGCGCGACCTTCCTCGACCTCGGTGTCGTCGGCGAGGAGACCGAGGGCGGCTACGCCCGCGAGCTCACCCCCGAAGAGCAGCAGCGCCAGCAGGAAGCGCTCGCCGAGCGGATCCCCGACTTCGACGTCGTGATCACGACAGCAGCCATTCCGGGACGGCCCGCACCGAAGCTGATACCGGGAGCCGCGGCAGAGAAGATGCGCCGAGGCTCGGTGATCGTCGATCTCGCCGCCGAAACCGGCGGCAACTGCGAGCTGACGCGCCCGGGTGAGATCTTCGAGGTGAACGGCGTCCAGATCGTCGGCCTGCTCAACCTGCCGAGCACGATGGCCTTCCACGCCAGCCAGTTGTACGCCCGGAACGTCGCGTCGCTGCTCGGGCACCTCGCACCCGGCGGCGAGCTCAACCTCGACTGGGACGACGAGATCACCGCGGGTGCATGCGTGACGCGGAAGCAGGAGCCCGCCGCGTGAGCCATTTCGCGCAGCTGGTCGTCGAGCTGACGATTCTCGCTCTCGCGGTCTTCCTCGGGATCGAGGTGATCTCGAAGGTCCCGACGCTCCTGCACACGCCGCTGATGTCGGGCACGAACGCGATTCACGGGATCGTGATCGTCGGTGCGATGCTCGTCGCGGGCACCGCTGATCCCGACCTGCTCACCGGCTGGGTCGGGTTCATCGCGATGATCCTCGCCGCGGCGAACGTCGTCGGCGGCTTCGTCGTCACCGACCGGATGCTCGAGATGTTCAAGAAACGCGAGCCGCCGAAACCGAAGGACGGCTTGTGAGCCAGAACGTCTCGAACCTGCTCTATCTGGTCACGATCATTTGCTTCATCCTCGCGCTGCGATTTCTGTCGTCACCCACGACCGCGCGGCGCGGAAACTGGATCGGGGCCGCCGGAATGACAGTGGCAATCGGGGTGACGCTCGCCCACCACGGCGTGCACATCGGCTGGCGGATCCTCGTCGGTGGCGCGATCGGGGCCGCCTTCGGAGCCGTAGGGGCACGCAAGGTGAAGATGACCGCGATGCCGCAGATGGTGGCGCTGTTCAACGGCGTCGGCGGCGGCGCAGCGGCGCTCGTCTCGCTCTCCGAGTTCCACAATCTGGCCCCGCAGCCCGGACGCCTGCATGGCGACATCGCGCTCGCGATCGTCCTGTCGGCGTTGATCGGATCGGTGTCGTTCGCCGGGTCGATGGTCGCATTCTCGAAATTGCAGGAGCTGATCCAGGGCCGGCCGATCACGTATCCCGGGCAGCAATTCGTCAACCTGACCCTCTTTGCCGCGATCGTGGTGGCGGGCGGAGCAATCGTCGCCCACTCGGAGCAGCAGTGGCTGATCGTCGCGATCATCGGCGGCGCACTCGTCTTCGGCGTCTTGTTCGTGCTCCCGATCGGCGGGGCCGACATGCCCGTCGTGATCTCGCTCCTGAACGCCTTCACGGGCCTCGCAGCCGCGGCGACAGGGTTCGAGCTGAACTCGAACGTGCTGATCGTGAGCGGCGCGCTCGTCGGTGCGTCCGGAACGCTGCTGACGATGCTGATGGGCAGGGCGATGAACCGGTCGATCGGCAACGTGCTGTTCGGGGCGTTCGGCAAGGTGCAGGCCGGCGCAGGCGCGGCGGCCGTTGAGGGGAACGTGCGCTCGGTGACCGCCGAGGACGTCGCGATCATGCTCGCGTACGCGCAGAAGGTCGTCGTCGTGCCCGGGTACGGAATGGCGGTCGCGCAGGCCCAGCACGCCGTGCGGGAGCTGGCGGACGAGCTCGAGAAGAAGGGTATCTCCGTCGAGTACGCGATCCATCCGGTGGCCGGGCGGATGCCGGGTCACATGAACGTGCTGCTCGCCGAGGCGAACGTGCCCTATCCCGCGCTGAAGGAGATGGACGAGATCAACCCCGAGTTCCCGCAGACCGACGTTGCGCTCGTGATCGGGGCGAACGACGTCGTGAACACCGCGGCGCGTAACGATCCGGGCAGCCCGATCTACGGGATGCCGATCCTGAACGCCGGGTTGGCCAAGCAGGTCGTGGTGCTGAAGCGGTCGATGAACACCGGATTCGCCGGGATCGACAACCCGCTCTTCGTCGAGCCGAACACGGCGATGCTGTTCGGCGACGCGAAGGATTCCGTGCTGAAGCTCGTCGCGGCCGTCAAGGGGCTGTGACCCCAGCCAGCGGCGTTCCGGTCTTCACGGCCCGCCACGTCGAGCTTGCGGTGTCGCCGGTGCGCGCCCTCGAAGCCGTGCGGGATGCGTTCATCGCCCACGCGCGCGGCGAGTGGACGATGCCGTCGAAGGTCTACGTGACGAACTATCCCGCCGGCGACTTCCGCGCGATGCCTGCGCTCGGTGGTGGCTACGCGCTGCTGAAGTGGATCTCGTCGTTCCCCGGCAATCCGCGAGACGGGCTGCCGACGGTGAACGGGGTCGTGCTGATCTCGGACGCGTCGAACGGGCGGCTGCGCGCGGTGATGGATGCGGCGTCGGTGACGGCGCTGCGAACGGGTGCGGCGGCGGTTCTGGCCGCCGAGGTGCTCGGGCGGAGCGACGCCGGCGCGGCTGCGGTCGTGGGGACGGGGGTGAACGGGCGGGCGGCGGTGCGCACGTTCGTCGCTCGCGGTCGCGAGACGGCGATCTGGGATCTCGACGAGGAGCGGGCGCGGCGGGTGGCGGACGAGCTCGGGGCTCGGGTCGCAGGGTCGCGTGAGGAGGCTCTGGCGGCGGATCTGGTCGTGACCGTGACGCCCGGGCACGAGGTGCTGATCCGCGAGGGTGCGCTCCGCCCCGGCCAGCATGTGAGCCTGATGGGCGCGGACGGGCCCGGGAAGGCAGAGATCGCCCCCGCGGAGATCGCGCGGGCACGAGTCTTCTGTGACGACTGGGAGCAGGCGAGCCACGGCGGAGAGCTGGCAGCGGCGGTCGAGGCGGGGCTGGTTGCGCGCGAGGACGTGACCCAGATCGGAGCCGTGCTGACGGGCGAGGCCCTTGGTCGTCAGGGGGATGCGGACGTGACCGTGTTCGACTCGACCGGCCTTGCAATTCAGGATCTCGCGATCGCGGTTGCGGCACTCGAGCGCGAGAGCGAGCTCGTGGATCTTCCGCGGATCCAGCTTTAGGTGAGCAGGCGTGCCGGGTCGAACAGGTCGAGCTCGGAGGATTGGTCGCCAAGGATCGCGCGTGCGATGAGGTCGCCGCAGGCGAAGCCGATCACGTTTCCGTGGCCTGAGTAGCCACCGGCGATCCAGGCTCGTTCCCGCCCCGGGACCCGGCCGGCGAGTGGCAGTCGGTCCGGCGTCTCGCCCCAGATGCCGGCCCAGCGGTGGGTGATGCGCGGGAGGCGCCCGAGTAGCTCGACGACGTGCGCCTCGATCGCTTGCTGGATCGACGCGGTCGTCTCCTCGGACGAGGTGTACTCGGTCTCAACGCTCGTGTCCCGCTTGCCGCCGATCACCAGCCGGCCGTCTTCCAGTTGCTGCCAGTAGTCGTAGCTGTGCCGGGCGTAATGGGGGCGCGGAAAGAGGCGCTCGGAGAGCGGTTCCGTGACGAGCACCTGGCCGCGCACCGGCCGCACGATCGACGCGAGCTCGGGCGCCGCCGCCGCCGTGAGCCCGTCGACCGCGAGCACGACGATCGGCCCGTCCAGATCCCGTGGGTCGACCCTGCTCTGCTCGGCGATCTGCGCCCCCGCGTCGGCGGCCCGGCGTGCGAGCCGTCGCACCCAGCGAGCAGGCTGGAGCGCCCCGTCTCCCGGATTCAGCACCGCGCCTGCGTAGAGCCGATCGAGCGGCGCCGGTAGCTCGTCGAGGCACGACCCTGCGAAGCCGTCGTCGCGAAGCGCGTCGAGCTCACGCCGGATCGCGTCGCGTTCGGTCGCGTCACCGGCGAGACGCATGCTCCCCACCGGCCGGAACGCGTCGCCCGCGAGCTCGGCGATCCGGCCGAGGGAGCGCTCGGTCAGCGCCCAGAGCGCTCGCGCCCGATCGCGGCCGAGAGTGGCACACGCCTCGTCGTACGGCATAGCTCCGCCGCGGAGCGCGAAACCCCCGTTTCGCCCGCTCGCCCCGCCGGCGATCTCCCGCGCCTCGTGCACCCGCACCCGCAGGCCGCCCGTTGCCAGGGTCAGCGCGCACGAGCATCCCGTCACGCCGCCGCCGATCACGACCACATCGACGTCCGTGTCTCCGTCGAGATCCCGATCAGGTCGCCCACGCCCACGCCCGGACGGGGACGGGCCCGAAAGCGGCTCGCACGGCTCCTCGAGCCAATATGAAGTTGTGTTCACCTCGGCGATCCTACGGCGGCCGCATCACCTCCTGTAGATCCCGGAGCGGGCCTCGACGAGGCCCGCGAGCTCGAGCTCTGTCAGCGCGACCGCGACACCGGCGGGATCGAGAGTCGTTGCGCGCACGACCTCGTCGGCGGTGGTCGCTCCGCGATCCAGGGCGGCGAGGACGCTTGCCGCCGCAGAGCTCAGAACGCCGTCTCCCGACGGCTCGGGCGGTTCGAGGCCGATCGCCTCCAGCACATCTGCGGAACCCGTCACCACGACGGCGCCGAGCCGCAGCAGCGCGTTCGTGCCGCGGGAGAGCGCGGAGGTGATCTCGCCCGGAACGGCGAGAACGTCGCGCCCCTCTTCGAGCGCGAGATCGGCCGTGATCAGCGCTCCGCTCCGTTCTCGTGCCTCGACCACCACGGTAGCCAGCGTCAGCCCGGCGACGATCCGATTGCGTGCCGGGAACCGCCATGGCGCAGGCGCGACTCCGGGCGGATACTCCGAGACGATCAGCCCCGTCGCTGCGATCTGAGCCGCAAGAGCCGCGTGCGCGCGCGGATAGTCGCGATCGATGCCGCATCCCAGTACGGCGATCGTCGTGCCGCCTCCTTCGAGCGCACCACGATGAGCCCACCCGTCGACTCCGCGGGCGAGACCTGAGACAACCACCAGTCCGGCGGCCGCGAGCTCTCGGCCGAGCAAACGCGCGACGTGCGCTCCATAGTCGGTGCAGCTGCGCGCGCCGACGATCGCAACCGCGGGTCGCGAGAGGAGGTCGATCGCGCCCGAACCGCGGAGGAAGAGCCCGGGCGGCGGGTCATGGATCGAGCGGAGGAACGGCGGAAAGCCCGGCGCCGAGCGCGCGACCCAGCGCACTCCGCCGGCAGCCAGGCCCTGGCAGTACGCAGTCGCATCGAACGCGGCCCTGAAAGCGGCGAACTCTCTCGAGCGGGCGTCGCGGTCAACCGCGTGAGCGTCACGAGCCGCCGCGAACGCCGCCAGCGCCAGCTCGCTCATTTCGACGCCAGCTCCGAGGGAGACCGATACGAGAGCGCTTCGGCGACGTGCTCCGCGCCGATCTGCTCCGAGCCTGCGAGCGCGGCGATCGTGCGCGCCACGCGCGCAACCCTCGCGCGACCTCGACCCGACAGCGGCAACCGATCGACCGCACGCGCAAGCAGTTCCTCCGCGGCCGGGGCGAAGAGGAACGGCTCGGCGGCGAGCCGCTCCCGCGTCGCCGTGACTCGCCCGCGCACCGGCGCAGAGCCCTCACCGGGCTGTGCCGCCAGCTCCGTCGCGCGTGGCCGCGGGAGCGCCACCACCAGATCGAACCGATCGAGAAGCGCGCGCGAGAGCTTGCCGCGGTACTGGTCGATCCGTTGCGGTGAGCATGAGCACTCCGCAGCCGGGTCGCCTCGACCGCCACACGGACAGAGATTCATGGTTCCGACGAGCTGAAACCGGGACGGAAAGACGATCCGGCCGCCGACGCGAGCGATCGCGATCGTGCCGTCCTCGAGCGGCTGGCGCAGGGCCTCGAGCACCGGGCGCGGGAACTCGGGCAGCTCGTCGAGCAGCAGCACTCCCCGGTGCGCGAGCGTCACCTCACCGGGCCTCGGCGTCGAGCCGCCGCCGACCACTGACGCCGTCGACGCTGTGTGATGCGGCGCCCGGAACGGCGGCGTCCGGATCAGCCCCGCGCCCGCAGGCAAGAGACCGGCGACCGAGTGGATGCGCGTGACCTCGAGGGCCCCTTCGTCGTCGAGCTGCGGCAGGATGCCTGGCAGTCTCCGGGCGAGCATCGTCTTGCCGATTCCCGGCGGCCCGGCGAGCAGGAGGTTGTGCGAGCCCGCGGCTGCGACCTCGAACGCACGGCGTGCCCGCTCCTGGCCTCGGACGTCCGCCAGATCGGGAACTGCCGGTCCCTGCTCCCCACCGGTCACCTCGACGGGTGGCGGCGGGGCGCGTTCGCCCCTGAAGTACGCCACCGCCTCGGCCAGATGCCGGATCGCGACCGGCTCGACCCCGGCCAGGGCAACCTGCGCCCCCGACTCCTCGGCGCAGACAAGACGGCGCGCCCCGTTGCGGCGCGCACCCTCTGCGGCGACAAGGGCCCCGGCGACAGGACGGAGACGCCCGTCGAGCGCGAGCTCGCCGACCGCGGCGTGACCCTCGAGGCAGTCGAGCGGAAGCTGCCGCGAGGCAGCCAGCACGGCCAGCGCGATCGGAAGGTCGAACCCGGAGCCCTCTTTGCGCAGATCCGCCGGCGCGAGATTGACCGTGATCCGCCGCAGCGGCCACTCGAGCTCGGCGGACGCGATCCCGCTGCGCACGCGCTCCTTTGCCTCCTGGCAGGCGCGATCGGCCAAGCCCACGATCGCGAACCCCGGCACGCCACGTTGCAGATGGGCCTCGACCTCGACCCGGCGAGGGTCGAGGCCCACGAGCGCGTGCGTGACGGTTCGTGCGAGCATGTTGCCACCATAGGCGACGAGGTGTCACATGTCTGTCACGAAACTGTGCCGAATCTCAATCGATCTCTCCCCAGACGGTCTCTCGCCCACCATCACCGGGGCCAGTACCCTTCCCGAGCAGCCCGGAGGCCGGAAGCAAACCGCCCTCGTAACCCCGAGACGGAGGACGAGCGACATGTCGAGCAGCGAGGTCAGCACGAGAGGCGCGGCGCATGCCTAGTTACCGCCTGGTCTTCCCGGTTCCGGAGGGCACCCAGATCGAGAGCGCCCGAACCGCGGTCATTCACAGCGACAAGGTCTACGACGTCGGGGACGAGATCGAGCATGGAGGCAGGCTCTGGCGTGTCAGCCAGGCACCGCTTGACGATCCGATGCACGGCGAGACCGCCGACCTCATGGTCTGGCCGGCCGACTAGCGTTCCCTGCGCGGGCCCGCCAGCCGGGAAGCAAACGGTTGCCCCACACGTTTCCGAGCGCATCTGTGACACGCGGTTAGGCCGCGAGATAGCGCAGCTGCACGAGCCCACTCGGATACGGAGTCGCACCCGCGAGCGTCAGCCGGTGAGTCCTGGTCGTGCCGGCAAAGAGCGGTACGCCGGCGCCGAGAACGACACCGACGACGGTGACCGTCAGCTCGTCGATCAGCCCCTCGTCGAGAAACGACCGGATCAACGCGCCCCCGTCGAGATACACGGCTCCGTCGGTGTGCTCCCGGAGGCTCGCGAGCAGCTCGCCCGGCGTGCCGGAGATCGCGCGCACGGTCGACGCCGCCGGGTGGAGCGGTCGCGAGGTCGCGACGAAGACCGGCAGCTCTCGGTACGGCCAGTCGGAGAACGCGGCGGCGACGTCGTACGTCCTACGGCCCATCAAGATCGCGGCGGTCTCGCCGAGGAACGCCCGATACCCGTAGTCCTCCTCCGCGCTTGGCGCCGGAAGCCAAGAGAGATCGTTGCCTGGACCGGCGATGAACCCGTCCAACGAGCAAGCGACGAAGACGCGAACCGGCCCGGAGATGTGCCGATCGTAGCGCCGCGCGCACGCGCGTGACCGGCCCGAGCTAGTGCATCCGTCCGTAAGTTCGGTGCGTTATCCGGGGGATGGATCGTCGTTCGTGGCAAGGACGCCGGGAGCCTCGATAGCCGTAGCTATCGAGGCGACTGAGGACGCCGCCACGGGCGGCGAGACGCCGCCGGGAGCGTGCCGTACTTACGGACGGGTGCACTAGGCGCGCCGAGCGACGAGCACGTTCTCGAAGTACTCCCCGGCCCGCCGCCCGGTGCGGCGATTCACGTGGCGCCGGTAGCACGCATCCAGGCGCAGCCCCGCCCGCTCGAGGATCTCGGGATAGAGCCCGCGGCGGTCGTTGACCACGACGAGGAGCGGCGCACGCGGCTTCAGCGATTCCGCGCAGCGGCCGAGCACCGCGGCGATGCCCTCCGAATAGGCCGCGAGCGCCGCACGGCTCGTCCCGCGCGCGGCGGCCCCCAGCTCACGCTCGCGCCGGTCGTCGAGGCCCAGCAGCTCGTAGGCGTACCGATGCTGCTCGTGGTAGTCGATCAGGCCCGGGTACGGCGGTGAGGTCACAACCGCGTCGAACCGGCCATCCAGCGAGACCTCCTGCGCGTCGCCATGGAAGATCTCCGCTTCGCGTCGGCCGCGCAGACGCGAGAACGCCTTCAGGCGCGTCAGCGTGTCCAGCGTGTAGCGGCGCAGGAAATGGCCCGCGTGGTCGATGGGGCGGCACTCGCGCTTGTGCTTGTAACACCAGTAGGGCTCGAGCTGGGGCACCTGCGGGAAGTCCAGGTCGAAGTGCGTCGTCAGGCGCGCCGACCGCGCGGCGCGGGCGAGCACGACGCGCAGGACGTCCGCGTGCTCGTAGTCGCCGGCGAGGGAGCCGAAGAAGAGCAGCTCGGCCGCCGACTGCGGCGCGAACCACGTGCCGACGTACCCGGGCACGGCCCTCGAGCGCGGCTCAAAGCGCTCGAAGCGTGCCAGGGCATCGCGGAGCTCCCGTTCGAGCACGAACAGGTTGTAGCGGCCGGTCTTCACGCGAGTGAGCAGGCAGTTGAACGCGGCGATGTCGACGCCGGTCGCGTCGAGCCCGCTCTCGAGCGCCTGCACGAGCGTCGTTCCCGAGCCGGCGAACGGATCGAGGACGCGCCCCCCGACCGGCACGTGGCGGCGGAAGAGCTCCTCGACGAGCTGCGGGATGAACTTGCCGAGGTACGGATGCAGTCGGTGGACGTGCTTCGTCCGCTCCCGCTCGGGCAGCTCCGCCTCTGACCACGAGAGATCGAGGTCCAGCTCGGCGTAGAGCGCGTCCTGAGAAGAGGCCATCCCGAACTCGATTCGGGGGCAAGCAGGGGTTTCCTAGGTCTAGATGGTTGATTCGACGATCTAGAACGCGGCCCGCACGCATTCGAGCCGGCGGCCGCGCTCGACGACCACGTCGAATCGCACCTCGAACTCGCGGTAGCGCGGCCGCGCCGCGAGCCATGCTTCTGCCGCACGGCGGACGCGCCGCACCTTCTCCTCGGTGACCATCTCGAGCGGATCGCCGAAGTCGGCGCCGCCCTTCGACTTCACCTCGCAGAAGACGAGCATCGTGCCGCGCGAGACGACGACGTCCAGCTCGTTGCCCGCAACCCACGCGTTCGTGTCCAGCACTCGGTAGCCGCGCAAGCGGTACCAGCGGGCCGCGCGACGCTCCGCCGCGTTCCTAGGCTTCGGCCGCCGCATAGCACCGCGCCGCAAACGACCGACGGTGGATCTCGGACGGCCCGCAGCGCCGCACCATCGCGCTGTGCTGCGGCGTGATGTAGCCCACGTGCGACGAGAACCCGTAGGCCGGGTAGAGCGCGTCCGCCATGTGCATGTAGCGGTCGCGGGTCACCTTCGCGACGATCGAGGCGGCCGCGATCGCCGCGCTCTTCGTGTCGCCGTCGACAATCGCACGGTGCGGCGGCGCAGACGGGCCGAGCTTGAAGCAGCCGTCGACGAGGCACACGTCGGCCGGGCCACAGCCTTCGAGCGCCGCGCGGAGGCCGCGCAGGTTCGACTCGTGCAGGCCGTCGCGGTCGATCACCCCCGGCGGGAAGACGTGCACCGAGATGCACGTGGCGCAGTCGAGCACGGCGCGGTACAGCTCCTCGCGCGTCTCGGCATCGACCTGCTTCGAGTCGTTCAGGAGCGCCAGCGGACGCACGCGGTGGTCGTGCAAGGTGGCGTAGTCGAGCAACACCCCCGCCGTCACGAGCGGTCCCGCAAGCGGCCCCCGGCCTGCCTCGTCCGCGCCGGCGACAAAGCGCACCCCGAGGCGGCGGTCGAACTCGAGCAGCTTGCGACCGGTGCGCTTTGCCATCGGCCCCGAGCTTAGCTTCGGAGCCGGCGCGCGCCGGAAAACGTCACAGTTTCGTTACTGACGCAGCTCGCGGACGCGAGCCTTCTTGCCGACCTTGCCGCGCAGGTAGTAGAGCTTCGCGCGGTTCACGTCGCCGATCGCGCCGACTTCGATCTTGTCGATCTTCGGCGAATGGAGCGGGAACGTCCGCTCGACGCCGACCCCGAAGGAGTTCTTGCGCACGGTGAAGGTCTCGCGGACGCCGGCGCCCTGGCGCTTGAGCACGATCCCCTCGAAGACCTGGATCCGCTTGCGCGTGCCCTCGATCACGTTGAAGTGGACGCGCACGGTGTCGCCCGCCTTGAAGCGAGGGACTTCGCGCAGCTGACGGCGCTCGAGTTCCTGGATCGTTGTGCTCATGTCAGAATCGCTCTTCTCAGGGCAAGACATGCCGGAAGGGCCGCGCCCATCCTAGCAAGCTCGCTACACGATCGAGATCCGCCCCGGCGGCCAGTAGGTCGCGATCACCTTCCCGATCAGGTTCCCGCGCGGCACGGCGCCCCAGACCCGCGAGTCGCAGGAGCCGCCGCGGTTGTCGCCCATGAAGAAGTACTCGCCCTTCGGGACGTACCAGCGCGCGTTCTCGTGAGCCGGGTTGTTCTGGATGTCCTCCTTGCGCGCCTCCGCCGAGATGTACGGCTCGTTCAGCTTCTTGCCGTTGATCCAGATGAAGCCCTTGGCGTCCTCGAAGATCTTGTCCCCCGGCAGGCCGATCAGGCGCTTCACGAACGTCCCGCCCGAGCCGCAGGCCTGGGCGGCCGCCGGCGGCGTCTTGAAGACGATGATGTCGCCCCGCTGCGGGCTCCAGAACTCGTAACAGAAGCGGCAGGCGAGCACGCGGTCGGAGAACTCGGCCTCGCAGCCGAGGTCCGGCTTCGCGCAATGCAGCGTCGGCTCCATCGAGCTCGACGGGATCCGGTACGGGTTCACGACCCACTGCTTGATCGCGAGCACGATCACGATCGCGCCGGCAATCGTGATCAGCCAGTCGATCGTGACGCGCCAGCCCCGCGGCAGGCCATCGGTCAGGCGGTCGATGGGATTCCTCACCGCACGTGCTCCCGCCGCCAGGCGTCGACCTTGCCGTGATCGCCCGAGAGGAGCACGTCGGGAACGCGCCAGCCGCGGAACTCGGCGGGCCGCGTGTAGTGCGGGTGCTCGCGGCCGCCTCCGAACTCGGCCGAGAACGACTCGGCTTCACCCGATCCCTCGGACAGGGCGCCGGGGAGGCGCCGGGCGATCGCGTCGACCATCACCATCGCGGGCAGATCGCCGTTCGAGAGGACGTAGGGGCCGATCGAGATCGAGTCGGTGCAGAGATGCTCGACGATCCGCTCGTCGAAGCCCTCGAAGCGGGAGGAGAGGAGCGTGATCTGCGCCTCCTGGGCGAGCTCCTCGACCACGGCCTGGGTGAGCTGGCGGCCCTGCGGCGAGAGCGCCACGACGCGGTGGGCCGGCTGACCGCCGTAGACGGCATCGATCGCGGCTGCGACGACGTCGACGCGCAGCACCATCCCGGCCCCGCCGCCGTACGGCTCGTCGTCGACCTCGCCGCCGCGCAGCGGCGTGTAGTCGCGGTAGGAGTGCAGGCGCAGATCCAGCTCCGAGCCGAGCACGGACGAAACCGGCCGCTGCTCGGTGAGCCAGGCAAAGGCATGCGGGATGAGAGTGAAGACGTCGAGTTGCAAAGGAGTCAGGCGGGATCGGAAAAGCCGCGGGCCACAAGGATACGTCGCGCTTCGATGTCGATGTCGTTAACGCACTCGCCGACGAGCGGCAGGAGGACGCCGCTCTCGAGCTCGAGGGCGTCGTTCGCTACGCCGGGGACGACCCTCTTCACCCTGCCGAGAGAGCGCTCGCCCGGTTCCTCGAAGACCTCCAGGCCGATCAGCTCGAAGACGTAGTACTCGTCCTCCTCGGTCGGCGGGAGCTCCGCTTGCGGGACTTCGAGCCTGGTGCCGCGTGCCAGCTCGGTGTCGAGCTTGATCACGGGCCGTCCGCCGGAGCCGTGCCTCGACGAGACGACCTGCACCTCTGCGGAGCCCGCGAGGAGCCGCGAGCCGACCTTGAACCAGCGGCCGTCCTCGCTTGCGTGCTCGACCACGAACGAGCCGTCGAGCCCGTGCGGCCGGCCGACCTGGCCGACGACGACCCGCTCGGGCATCCGCTACTCGGCGATCTCGACGAGCACGCGACGTCCGTCGCGGACAGCCGTCGCACGCACCACGGTGCGCAGGGCGCGCACGATCCGGCCGCCGCGGCCGATCACCTTGCCGAGATCGTCCTGCGCGACGTGGAGGATCAGCACCAGCGCGCCGTCCCGCTCCTCCGTCTCGACGCGGACGGAAGCAGGGTCGTCGACGAGCTCACGCGCGAGGTAGGCCAGGAGCTCGGCCACAACCGGCGCTTAGCGAGCGATGCCCTTGACCTTGATCAGGCGAGCGACGGCTTCGGTGGGCAGGGCGCCCTTGCCGAGCCAGGTCTTCACCTTGTCTTCGTCGAGCTCGATCAGCGACGGGTTCGTCTGCGGGTTGTAGCGCCCGATGATCTCGAGGAACTTGCCGTCGCGCGGCGAGCGCGCGTCGGCGGCCACCACACGGTAGATCGGGTTCTTCTTCGAGCCCACTCGCGTGAGCCTCAGCTTCACTGCCATGGCGTCAGGGTACCCGAGGCGCGCAAATCATCGGCGGCCTGCCTTCTTCTTGCGCCCGCGCGCCCCCGGGCCTTGCGTGAGGCCCGTCTTCGGCGGAGCGGAAACGGGGCCGGGCAGACCGGGGATGCCGGCCTTCCCCTTGCCCATGCTCTTCATCATCTTTTCCATCTGCTTGCGGCCCTCGAGCAGCTGGTTCACCTGCTGGACGGTCGTGCCCGAGCCCGCCGCGATCCGCTCGCGGCGCCAGCCGTCGATCAGATGCGGGATTGCGCGCTCGCGCGGGGTCATCGAGAGCACGATCGCCTCGACCCGCTTCATCTGGCCCTCGTCGATCTCGGTGTTGCCGAGCTGCTGCGCGGCGCCGGGGATCATCTTCAGCAGCCCCTGGAGCGGGCCCATGCGGCGGAGCATCCGGTAGGCGCTCAGGAAGTCGTCGAAGGTGAACTGGCCCTTGCGCATGCGCGCTTCCATTCGGCCTGCTCGTCGGCGGTCGAGGCCTGTTCGGCGCGCTCGATCAGGGTCAGGACGTCGCCCATGCCGAGGATCCGCGAGGCCATCCGGTCGGGGTGGAAGGCCTCGAGCGCGTCGAGCTTCTCGCCCGTCGAGATGAAGACGATCGGCTTGCCGGTGACGGCTCGAACAGAGAGTGCGGCGCCGCCGCGCGCGTCGCCGTCGAGCTTCGTCAGCACGACGCCGTCGAAGGCGATCCGCTCGTGGAACGCGGTGGCGACGTTCACGGCTTCCTGGCCGGTCATCGCGTCGAGCACGAGCAACGTCGCGGCCGGCTTCACCGCGGCGTGGACGCGCGCGAGCTCGTCCATCAACGACTCGTCGAGTTGGAGCCGGCCGGCGGTATCGACGATCACAGCGTCGAGGCCGTCCGCACGGGCGCGCTCGAGGCCCTTCGTGGCCGCCTCGACGGGATCGCTCGTGTCGGTGCGGTAGACAGGGACGTCGAGCTGCTTGCCGAGCTGCTCCAGCTGGTCGATCGCGGCCGGGCGGGCGAGGTCGGCGGCGACGAGACCGGGCTTGCGGCCCTGCGCGCGGAGCTGGCGAGCGAGCTTCGCGGCGGTTGTCGTCTTGCCCGAGCCCTGGAGGCCCGCGAGCAGGACGACGCCGTTTCGCCCGAGCTCGAGGCCGGCGGACTCCTCGCCCATCAGCTCGGTCAGCTCCTCGTGGACGATCTTCACGACCTGCTGACCCGGCGTGAGGCTCTTCAACACCTCCTCGCCGAGCGCACGCGCACGAACGCGGTCGACGAACTCGCGGACGACGTCGAGGTTGACGTCGGCCTCGAGCAGCGCGAGCCGGATCTCGCGCATCGCCTGCGAGATCGCAGCGTCGTCGAGCCTGCCCTTCTTGCGCAGGTCGCCGAGCGTGCTCTGGAGCTTGCTCGAGAGGGCGTCGAACATGGATCGATTGTACGGTGCGTTTGGAGGCGGTCGCAGGCCGCGCGTGCCTCGCTAGCCGGCGCCGACCGCGATCGCGGCCGAGCCGGCGGCGCCGAGGAAGGAACCGAGCAGAGCGTGGGTCTTGCCGTCGAGCGCCTTCACCTGAGCGCCGCCTCCGGCGCCGGCCCCGAGGACGAGGTCGGCCTGGCCGTCCGCGTTCACGTCGGCGATCGAGACCGCGACGCCTTCGGAGAAGGCAGGCCCGAACGCCACGTACGACCACAGTCGCGCTCGGGTCGCGTTCTTGAACACCCTCACGACCGTGGTGGTGCCGGGCCCGGTGCCGACGATCACGTCTGCCTTGCCGTCCCGGTTCAGATCGCCCGCCGCGACCGAGATCCCACCCGTCGCCGTGGCCGCGAACGGCGAGAACGTCTCGAGCACGGCGCTCGTCGCGCCGCTGTAGACCTTCACCTGCGGCGCCGTGCCGGGTCCGCTGCCGACGATCACGTCCGCCTCGCCGTCACCGTTCACGTCGCCTGCGGCGACGGAGACGCCTCCTCTGAACGCCCCGAACGGGCTGAACGAGACAAGCGGCTGCTGCGTGGATCCGCTGAAGACCTTCACCTGAGCGGGGGTGCCCGCGCCGGAACCCACGATCAGGTCGAGCTTGCCGTCGCCGTTCACGTCTCCGAGCGCAACCGACACACCGCCGGTGAACGAGGACGGGAACGGCTTGTAGGAAGCGATCGGCTTGCCGGTCTTCCCGTTCAGGATCTCGACCGCGGCCGGGCTGCCCGGCCCCTTGCCGACCGCGAAGTCGGAGACCCCGTCGTGGTTGACGTCGCCGAGCGCCACCGACAGCGGGCCCGTGTAGCCGGAGCCGAACGGGTCGAGCACCCGGCGCAGCGCATGGGTGACGGCGTCGAAGATGCGGAGCTGTCCGCCGACGGCAACGACGATTCTGGCAGCGCTCGGCTTCGCGGGCACGGGCGCCGCTCGTGCCGGGCCCGCCGGCACACCCGCCGGCGTCCACGGCTGGAGCGCGCCCTGGCACGCGCCCGCCGTGGTCGCGATCCAGTCGCGCACCGCTGCGGCCGACGCCTTCGGGTGTGGTCGACGTAATAGAGCCCGCTCTGCCAGCCGGCGAGGCTCGCCTCGTCGATCAGGTGGAAGATGTTCACGATCCGGACGTTCGGATCGCAGGCGACGAGATTCAGCATCTGGATGTACCAGCTCGACTGGTAGGCCTCGGTCGCGTACTGGCCGATCACGCCGCCCGCCGGCGTTCGCGCTCGCCTCCGTGCCGACGTAGCCGGCATGCCCGGACGAGTCCGTCTGGATCCCGACCTCGTTCAGGCTCAGCGGCAGCCCGCCGCCCGCCTGCTGGCCGATCGTCGGCTGCGGCGAGCCGTTGAAGCCGTCGTAGAAGGCCTGGTAGATCCGCGGCAGGTTCGACACGCTCGCGTCTCTCGTGTCCTGGTAGCCCTGCGCGAACGGCTGTGACTGCGGGATCGGGTACGGATGGAAGTCGAGCCCGTCCAGCAGCGGCTTCGTCCGGCCGGTCTCCTGCGCATAGGCCTTGAACCAGGCGCCGAGGTCGTGGAGGAAGGCCACCGGCGAGGTCGACGAGTTGCTGGTTGCGTTCGGGTTGTCGTTGCCCCGCGGCGAGAGCCCGACGCCCCAGACGAAGTCCTTGCTGCTCACGGCCTTGATCGCGTCGTAGGCCCCGACGAGCGCGCGGCCGCAGATCTCGGCCGACTGGTTCTGGCCGCTCGCATCCCACTGCGGGTTCACGAAGAGCGGCTGGTTGCATTCGTTCATGACGACGAACTGCGTCACGGCCGGGAACGCCCGTGCGACCTGCCCCGTCCACGCGGCGAACTGCTGGATCTTCGCCGTGTCGCCACACCCCTGCGGATCGGTCGACGGCGCGCACCGCGTCGCGTCGGTGAACACCTGCGAGTGGAGCGGGAAGAGGTCGAGCTCGATCGAAAACCCGTTCGCGCGCGCCGCCGCGATCGCCGCGCTGACCGCCGACGACCGGGAATCGTGGTCGGCGAGCCCTCGTCCCAGCGCAGCGAGACGGTCTCGGTCTTCAGGCCCTCCGCACCCATCGTCGGGTCGAACCAGGACATGAGCGACGGCTCCTTCCCGGCGTCGTCGTTGACGCCCACTGTCACCCCGGCAGCGCCGGTTCCGGCGAGCCCGAAGGCGAGCGCCGCGCAGACAATCATTCCGACGAGCGCGCGTCTCATCCCGGAACCACTACCTACATCGGCGCTGCAGCGCGACGCGCGCCCGGGTCGAGCGGACGGGCCGAGCGAGCCGATCAACTAGTCAGGGTCATGTGGTAGGTGGCTGTCGTCGCCGTGCACGAGTTGAACAATCCCGTGCGCAACACGACGGCTGCCTTCTTCGCGGTCGTAAAACGCCCCTCGAGGCCCCAGATGTCGTTGGCGGGCTTCTCCGGGTACTGGCCGTCGAGGTCCCGTTCGACGCGATCGGGATCACGTTGACCGGCGGGTCGAGATAGAGCGTCTTTGCGTCCCGCCCGCAATACCACTGCGCCGACGCCGTCCTCCCGGTCCACTTGACATGCAGCTCGATCTTGAACAGCCTCGTGCCGACGTGGCTCTTCTCCTTGCCGGTCCAGGTGTAGACGGCGTTCTTCGTCGGCGCGGCGCCGCAGGCGGCCCCCACGCCGAGGGCGAACGCGAGCAACGCGACGGAGCCCACCGTGGCAGCGCGAACCGAACCCCTCATGACGTCCCGAATTGAAGCCGGTGCTCGGGACGGTCGCAAGCGTCGGGGCGCCGGCTTAATCGACGCGAAACAAGGCGTCGCTTCATCGCCCGGGTCGGACAGGCGGCGAGCAACGGTACGTCGTCCGGGACGACGTACCGTCACGAAAGTGTGACGCGTAGGCTTCGCCGGAATGAAAGGTCGCGGCGCACGACTCTGGCTCGTTGCGCTTGCCATGGTTGCGTTGTGCGTGCCGGCCGCCGCGCAGGTGGACCCGGAAACGGACGCGGCCGTAGCCGTGCTGCGCCAGCTGACCGAGCTCCATGTCCAGACGTTCGACGTGTTCTGCATCCCAGACCTCGACCTTCAGGCATTCGAGCCGCCGCCGCCCGGGACGATCACTGTCGGTGCGGCCCGTATTCGGGGAACCGCGCTCTACCTCGATCGCGCGATCATCTGCCACGCGCTTCTCGCCTGGTACGACGAGCCGCAAGGTGGGACTCCGGACATGTCGCCCGCGTTGCTCGGGGCACTGGAGACCGTGGCAGGGACCTACGGCTTCACGCTCGGGTTCGAGAGGCCGTACGTTGCTGAGTGCTACGCAGCCCGCGTCGTCTGGAAGTGGGTGCTGAGGTCAGACCCCGGCTACCCGGTCGCGGCCAAGGCGCGGACCTACCTCCTCGACAACAGCTATCGCCCGCCGGGATACAAGCTGAAACCGACCTGCACGTTGAGCGCGCCCTAGGCGCGGCACCAACCTGGCTTACCTCAGCGTGCTGTTGCCCGCGAGGCCGGGAGCCATTTCAGTCGGTACAGCACGTGCCGACGCAGAGGTCCCGTACCGACGGAAGGATGATCGAAGTCGTCGGCCTCGTCGTGGATCATCCCGAGGCGTGCCATGACTCTGCGCGACCGTTCGCTGACTGCGGCCGTCAACGAGACGATCTCTTCGAGGCCCAACTGATCGAAGCCGAATGCGACCGCTGCTCGGGCACCCTCGGTTGCATCGCCGTTCGCCACTGATCGCGTGCGAGTCGCCAGCCCACCTCGACTGCAGGCGTGAAGTGAGCCTCGAACCTCGGCACGGCTAGACCGACGAAGTCGACGAAGCGTGCCGCTTCGAGTAGCTCGACCGCCTATCGGAGGTGTGATCGGTGACGCCCGTGATTCGTGCGGCTCCCTAGACTAGGAGGCGATGTCGGCGAAGGAAGTCGACCAGTATCTACGAGGCCTCGAGGAGCCGAAGCGCAGCACGCTGGAGAGCTTGCGGAGGACGATCCTCGAGATCGTCCCGGAAGCCGAGGAAGTGATCTCCTATCGCGTTCCGGCTTTCCGCGTCGGCGGCAAGACGGTCGCCGGTTTCGCCGCGTTCAAGAATCACCTCAGCTACCTGCCGTTCAGCGGCTCGGTCATCGAGCAGCTCCCCGATGAGCTCGACCGCTACACGACAACGAAGAGCTCCGTGCACTTCCCGACCGATCATCCCCTGCCGAAGGCGCTCGTGAAGAAGTTGATCCAAGTCCGCCTCGCAGACATCGCACACCGCACGCGCTGAGCGAAGTCGAGTCGGTGATGCGTCGCCCGACTGGTCACCACGATGCGAGGCTCCGGACCGCGGCTCGGAGACGGTTCTACGGTGCGACCAGCGCCCGCGCGAAGTCGCCCGGGTCGAACGGGCGGAGGTCGTCCAGGCCCTCGCCGACTCCGATCAGCTTCACCGGCAGGCCGAGCTCGTAGGCGATCGCGACGGCGATTCCGCCCTTCGCGGAGCCATCGAGCTTCGTCAGGGCAACTCCGGTCACGCCAACCGCTTCGTTGAACAGACGCGCCTGCTGGAGGCCGTTCTGGCCCGTCGTCGCGTCGACGACGAGCAGCGTCTCGTGTGGGGCGCCCTCGAGGCGGCCTGCGATCACGCGGCGGACCTTTGCCAGCTCGTCCATCAGGTTCGTCTGCGTGTGTAGCCGGCCGGCGGTGTCGATGACCACCACGTCCCCGCCCGCATCGACCGCGTCGTAGGCGACCGCGGCCGGGTCGGCGCCGTACGCACCGCCGACGAAGTGCGCTCCGGCCCGCTTCGCCCAGATCTCCAGCTGCTCCTCCGCCGCGGCGCGGAACGTGTCGGCGGCGCCGACCGTCACCTCGCGGCCGTGCTCCCGCAGCTTCGACGCCAGCTTTCCGATCGTGGTCGTCTTCCCCGTGCCGTTCACGCCGACGACGAGGATCACCGCCGGCTGGTGGGCGACGTCGAGGTGCGGCGCAGCGCCGAGCATCGTCGTGATCTCCTCCGCGAGAGCCGTGCTCAGATCGCTCAGGTCATGGCGGAGCTCGAGCCGGCGGACGAGCTCGGCCGTCGCAGGCACGCCGACGTCGGCCTGGATCAGCGCCTCTTCGAGCCGTTCCCAGGAGGCGCTGTCACCCGGGTCGAAGGCCGCGACGGCGAGCTGTTCCGTGAGCGCCCGACGTGACTTCGAGAGCGACTCGCGCAGCCGTCCGACGAAGCTCCGGTGGGCCTCTTGCGTCTCGTAGGGCCCCTCGGAGTCACCGAGGAGCTCAGCCCAGCTGCGCGCCATGAGCGCCCACGCTAGCGATTACCCGGCGAGAGGTCGGCCACGGCGCCGCGAGGATCCGTTCCGGGGGCAGATCACGCGCCCTCTTCCGGGTACGCGACGATCCCGTGGCTCTCGAGCATCCGCGCGACCGACGGGCGCTCGCCGAGCAGCGCGTAGTGCCGGCCGAGATGCGGCAAGCTCCACGCCTTGCGCGGCAGCCAGCGGCCCCAGCGGGTCAGCATCTGGAGGTAGATGTCGGCGACGCAGAACGTCTCGCCGAGCAGGAACGGGCCGCGCTCGAGCGTGGCGTCGATGTGGTCGAAGGCGGCGTCGAGGCGTTTACGAGCTCCGTCCCGTACCGCCTCGATCGCCGGTGAGCCGTCACCGACGAGACGTTGGGGATAGAGGAAGTCCAGGAACGCCGCCTGCGGCGTGTTCGTCAGGTAGACGAGCCAGCGCACGGCGACCGCGCGCTCGTTCGTGCCAGGAGGGGGCAGCAGAGCGGCGTCCGGGTAGCGATCGGCTAGGTAGAGGCAGATCGCCGCCGACTCCCAGAGCACGAGCTCGCCGTCGACGTAGGCGGGCACGCGGCCGAGCGGGTTGATCGCGAGGTAGTCGGGCCGGGCGCGGACGCCGTCGCGCTCGACGAGGACAAGCTCGTACTCTGCGCCGGCCTCCTCGAGAGCGGCGTGCGGCGCCATTGCCGCCGTGCCGGGGATGTAGTAGAGCGTGGGCACCGGGATCACGATAGACCGTGCGAGGATACGCCGGTGTTGCTGCGGACGCTCGTCACGCTCGTCCTGCTCGTCGGCGGCCTCGCCGGCTCGAGCGGTGCCGCGACCGGCAGTCCGGCCGCGCAGGCGCTGGCGCACCTCCAGGCCTTCGACGAGAGCCTGGCGAACCTCCAGGTGGACCTCACGGCGCCGCTCGTCGTCACGACGCAGACACCCCAGCGACTGAACGGGCTCGGCAGCCTGATCGCCGAGACGCTGCCGCTCGTCAAGAAAGGCTTTCCGGGAGCGTCTGCGGCGCTCATGCTCGGGCAGGTGAAGAAGATCCAGAGCGGGCTTGCTGCGGCGGCGAAGGCGCAGGGCGCGGCGCAGGTTCGCGACCTGGCGGGAATTGCGGCCGCGGAGGCGCCGCTTGAGGCGGCAGTAGCGATCGCCGCAGCAGTACCTGGCGGCACCGCCCCGCTCGTGATGGCGCGGGGAGCAACGGACTTCGGCACCCAGACGACCGGCTCGCTCACGATCAGAACCGAGACGTTCGAAAACCCACTTCTCTTCCCCGTCAAGATCGCTGCAGGCGTGCGAATCATCGAGGGGACGGTCGGCAGCTTGGTTCAGACCGCGCCCGGCGCGTTCAACATCTCGAAGGACGGGTGCAGTGGCGTTTCCCTCGCTCCGCTCGGCTCCTGCAAGGTCACGATCTCATTTCAGCCGACGTCCGTCGGGCCGGCGACCGGGACACTCCAACTTGCCGACAACGCCCCGCTGAGGCCGACGCAGAGCTTCGCCTTGACTGGCGTCGGGACCGCGAGCGGCACCGCGAAGCTCGTCGTCAAGACCGGTGGGAGTGCGACGCCCCTCACCCCCGGCACGCCGCTTCTCTTCCCGGAGCGGACGTCGCTCTCGAGCTTCGCGACAGCGGGCGAGCGCGTCCAGGCGATCCAGCTGATCAACGTCGGCACCGCCTCGGCGACGCTCGCCGACGTGGCCGTCGAGGGCCCGGACGCGCACGATTTCATCGTCAGCCACGGCTGCGACGACGCGACGCTCGCACCGGGGACGCTCCAGCAGCCGACGGCGGCAAGCGAATGCTACGTCTCCGTGGAAGTGCGGGCCGGCCGTTACACGACGCCGCTGAACGCACACCTCGTCGTCGGCGGCAGCCACACGGGCGGCCTCGCGCCGATCAAGCTCGGCCTGACCGACGCCGACCTGGCGCTCACCGCTCTCGCCGCCACGCCCTTACACCCGGTCGCGGGAGGCCGCTGGTCGGTCACCGTCGGGGTCGCGAACAGCGGTCCCGACGCCGCCGACCGCGTCGAGGTCGACGCGAAGCTCACCGCGGGCAGCGGGACGCTGCGCCTGGTCGACTCGGTGCCGGAGGGCTGCCTCTACGACCCGCCGAGCGGGATCCTGACGTGCCCGGTCGGAACCCTGCCGCCGGACGCGAAGACGCCGATCACGGCCGTCTTCCGGCTCCCGAAGGCATCCGGTCACGTCGCGGCCGACGTGACCGTGCAGAGCCTGGACTTCGATCCGACGCCCGGGAACGACGCGAAGACGCTCGCGCCGTAGATGGTTGATTCCACGAGATCGTCTGAACCGGGGCGCGAGCTGGGTGCTCTGGGGCGCCACGGCGGCTCCTCGGCGATGCTGGCGGCATCGGCGAGGAGACGACGTGGTGAAGCGTAGGCCTGGAGGGAGACGGCTTCGCCGGCTCCAGTAAGGCCGAAGCGGCCCAGGGCGGCCAGATCGCGCAGCCGGGCACGCGAGATCGTGGAATCGACCATCTAGAGGCCTACGCGGCGCGCGCGTGCAGCGAGACGTAGGCGCTGCGATAGCTGACGAGCGCGCTCTCGCTGGCCACCGGGGGTCGCGCCGCCCGCTCGAAGACGTCGGCAGGCCAGCGGTGGCGCCCGCCGCGGAAGTCCGTGAACCAGCCGTCGGCGTCGCGGCGCACGAGCAGCAGCTCGACCGTGATCCCGCCGAACGAGAAGGCACGTGCGTACGAGCGGTCGTCGCCCACCTCGTCGAGCCGCTCGGCCAGGAAGAACGCGTCCAGACGCTCGAAGCTCGGCGCCGGGTAGAGCAGGTCCAGGTCGCGGTGCGGCCCCGGCGGGACGAGCCCGCGCAGCTCCTCCGCCCAGCCGCCGAAGACCCAGGCGCTCAAGCCGCCCTCGGCCAACAGGTCGACCGCTCGCAGCACGAACGGCAGATCGTTCGGTGTGCGGTTGAGCATCAGCTCGGCTGGCTTTCTTTCGGAGAGTTCATGTTCACGCCGTAATCGGCGACGCGCCTGGCGAACTGAGGGTCGTGCGGTGCGCTCATGCCGAGATAGCTGCGCTCTGTTCCTGCGGGAGGCGGCGCGAGACGATCTGCGACACCCCGTCGGGGCCCATCGTGACGCCGTAGAGGACGTCGGCGGCCTCCATCGTGCGCTTCTGGTGGGTGATCACGATGAACTGTGCCCGGTTGGCGTAGGTACGCAGCAGCTCGGTGAAGCGGCCGATGTTCGCGTCGTCGAGGGCGGCTTCCACCTCGTCGAGGAGGTAGAACGGGCTCGGCCGGGCGAGGAAGAGGCTAAAGAGAAACGCGATCGCGCCAAGGGCCTTCTCGCCGCCGGAGAGCAGCGAGAGCCGCGTCACCCGCTTGCCAGCGGGGCGGAGCTCGACCTCGATCCCGGGCTCCTCGCCCTCGTCGCCCGGCGGGGTCATGCGCAGGCGGCCTTCGCCGCCGGGGAAGAGCGTCGCGGCGACCTCGTGGAAGTGGCGCTCGACGGCCTCGAAGGTCTCGGCGAACCGCCGCTCGACGGTCTCCGTGAGATCGCGGCGGAGCTGCTCGAGCTCGGCGAGGCTCGCCTCCAGATCGGCGCGCTGGAGCGCGAGCTCGTCGAGGCGCTCCTTCTCGGCCTCGTACTCCTCCTTCGCAAGCGGGTTCACCTGGCCGAGCTGCTCTCGGCGGAGCTCGAGCTTCACGACGCGATCTGCGAGCTCGTCACGATCCTCGCCCTCCGCCGGCTCGGCCCCGGCAGCTTCGAGTCGGCGACGGGCCTCGTCCCGTTCGGCGTCGGCTCGGGCCAGCTCGACATCCACCGCAGCGACGGCCTCGCTGGCCGCCCCGGACGCGTTGCGAAGCTCGGCTTCCGCGGCCCCGAGGCGCCGGAGCTCGGCTCCGAGCTCGCTCGTCCGCGCCGCATCGGCCCCAACGCGAGCTCGCAGCGAAGCTTCGAAGCGATCGACGTCGACGACCGTGGCCTCGAGCAGACGCTCGCCGCTCGCGACGAGCCGCTCGAGCAGGACGATCGAGGGATGACCGCCGCGGCCACCACCGGCCTCGGCGAGCAGTCGCGCCGCGGCACTCGCCCGGCTCGACGCCTGCTCGGCGGCGGCGCCTGCCTCGGCGACCCGGAGCAGGAGCGCCTCTGCCTCCGCTCGGAGCTGCGCGAGGTCGCCTGCCGCCTCCGCCGTGCGCCCGTTGGCGTGACGGTCAGCCGCGGCGATGCGCAGATCGATCTCGGCGAGCGCGCGGCGAAGCTCCGTCTCGCGAGCAGCAGCCTCCCGCAGCTCGCCGGCGACGCTCGCGGCCCGCGCCGCAAGCGGGGCATCGAACCGCGCGGCGAGCGTCGCGGCGACGCGTAACGACTCGTCCAGCCGGGCGGCGCTCGACCGGATCCGGTCGAGCGCGTCCGGGTCGGCGACGCGGACCGACCTGAGATGGGCGACCGGCGCCAGCGCCTCGGCGGCCGCACGCGCCCGCTCGCCGGCCTGCTCCGCCTCGCGGGTCGCCCGCGCCGTCCGCTCGGCGAGGTCGTCGACCTCCACGGCGAGCGCGCGGCGTCGTGCTTCCAGCTCGAGCAGGACGGCTTCGGCAGCCTCGCCTGCAAACCACAGCTCGCCGCGCTCCGGATCCCAGCCGATGCCGTCTTCGGTCACAGCGGCGACCTTGGACTCGAGCAGCTCCTGCTCGGAGACCACGGGGAACTCTGCGACGAGCTGACGGGGATCGCGGCCGACGAGCACGAAGACCGACCCGAGCCCGGCCGAGCGGGCGCGCTCGACGAGCCGCAGGCCGCTCGCCGCATCCGGTGCCATCAGCGCCGCCGCCCGGTAGCCGAGCGCGGCGGCGACGGCGCGCTCGCTCCCGGCCGGGACGTCGATCTGGGAGAAGACGAGCTGCTCTCCCTCCTCGGCCAGCGCCCGGGCCGCCGGTGTGAGCCCCTCCCGCTCGGCGAGCGCCTGCTCGAGCCCGACCAGCCGTTCGCGGGCGAGTTGGGTTCGGGCCTGGAGATCGTCCCGCTCGCGGGCAGCGGCCCGCGCGGCCTCATCGGCCTCGTCCGCTGCGCGCCCGAGCTCCGCAGGCTTGTGCGCGTCCGGGCGGCGCGCCGCCGCGAGATCGGCCGTGAGCTCGTCGAGGAGCCTCTGTGTCGACTCGCGCCTGAGCTCGATCGCCTGGGCGACGCCACGGAGCGCGAGCAGTGACCGATGTCCGCCCTCCGCGAGCTCCGACTCGGCGAGCGCACGCGCAGCGAACGCGGACTCGAGATCCGTTGCCAGCGCATCACGGGCGGCCCGTTCGTGCGCGACCACTCCTGCCCATCGCTCCTCGGCTTCGACCTGGAGCCGCGCGCGGCCGGCAACGGCCGTCTGGGCGGCCGACGCGGCTTCGCGGGCCGCATCCTGGAGCGCGCTCGACGATGCCGGATCGAAGGCTCGGGCCGCCTCGAGCTCCTCCCGGAACCGTCCGACCAGGGCGTGAGCCGCCTCTCGCCGCAGTGCGATGCGCTCGGCGCCGGCGCGCAGGCCGTAGAGGGCCTGGGTCGCGCCTTCGCGATTGCCGGCGGCGTCCGTCAGCTCCTCCTCGGCGCTCGCGCGCGCGGCGAGCAGCTCCTCGAGCTTCGCCGCGAGCTCGCGGCGCTTCGCGAGCGCCGCCTCGCGCCGGGCTTCGGCGTCGACGCGATGCGCGTTCAGGCGGGCGAGATCGAGGGTGGCGACCGCTGCGCGCAGTCGCGCGATCTCCTCACCGAGCTTCTCGGCGCGCTCCGCCGCCGTCGCCTGCAGGGCGAGCGGGCGCAGGCGCTTGCGAACCTCGTCCTCGAGGTCGCGGGCGCGCTCGACCTGGGTCGCGACGCGAGCGAGCTTCAGCTCGGCGCGGTGGCGGCGGTGCTTGAACTTGCCGAGACCGGCGGCTTCCTCGATCAGCGACCGGCGCTCTGCGGGCTTGGCACCGAGCACCGACTCGACGCTCCCCTGCGAGATCACGGAGCGCAGTCCGCCGCCGAGCCCCACGTCCGAGAGCAGCTCGACGAGGTCGATCCGCCGGACGGCCGCGCGGTTGACGAGGTACTGGCCCTCCCCGCCGCGGTGCAGCCTGCGCGCCAGCGAGACCTCGCTGAACGGGAGCTCGGGCCAGGCACCGTCCTCGTTGTCGAAGACGAGCTCGACCTCGCAGAAGTCGACCTGCTTGCGTCCCGCCGAGCCTGCGAACAGCACGTCGTCGGGCTTCTCGGCCCGCAGCTCGTGCGGACTGAGCGAGCCTGTCGCCCACAGGATCGAGTCGGAGACGTTCGATTTTCCGGAGCCGTTCGGCCCAATGACGACCGCGACGCCGGGCTCGAGGCGCACCTCGACCGGGTCCACGAACGACTTGAAGCCGCGCAGCTTGATTGCCTTCAGATGCACGCGCTCTGAGGCTATCGGGACGGACGGACGCCGCTTCTACGCGTTGGAGGAAGCGGTCAGGCGAACCAGCGCCTCCCGCGCCGCCGCCTGCTCGGCGTCTTTCTTCTTCTTCCCGCTGCCGGTACCCACCTGCTCGCCGTCGATCAGGACGGCGCAGGTGAACGTGCGGTTGTGGGGAGGCCCTTCGGACTCGAGCACCCGGTAGGTGGCGACCTTGGCTTCCTTGCCGAGCAGCTCCATCAGCTCGGTCTTCGCATCGAAGGACTCGGTCAGGGCATACTCGATCTGCGATCCGAAGGCCTCGACGATCGCGGGTGCGATCGCCTCCAGCCCGAGCTCGAGATAGAGCGCGCCGAGCGCAGCTTCGACGACGGCGGCCTGCACCTTCGTGTTGGCCGAGAGCGACTCCGCCTCCTCCGCGCCGATCGCGCGGGCATGGGCGAGGAGCCGGCGGCCTAGTTCCAGCTCGTTCGCGACAGCCGCACACGCCGCGCGGGAGCGCACGTGTGCAAGCACTTTCGTCATCTGGCCTTCGGTGAACTCGGGATGACCCAGATACAGATGCCGGGCGATCGCGACGTCCAGGACGCTGTCGCCGAGAAACTCGAGCCGCTCGTAGGAGCCGGCCCGGGTCTCGGTCCAGTAGGGGTGCGTGAACACCTCCTCGGCTCGGGCCGCCGGTAACTCGTCGATCAGACGGCCGAGCGTCGCGGTGGTGTTCTCGCTGCCGCTACTGGTGGGACGTGACGTAGTCGACAGCCTGCCCGACGGTCGTGATCTTCTGAGCGTCCTCGTCCGAGATCTTGATCCCGAACTGATCCTCGAGCTCCATGATCAACTCGACGAGATCGAGCGAATCGGCGTCCAGATCTTCCTGGAACGACGCTTCCTCGTTGATCTCGCTCTCCTCCACTCCGAGCTGCTCGGTCAGAACTTCCTTGACCCGCTCGAGAACCTCTTCACGCGACGCTGCCATGTCACCTCATTGTCTAGGGGTACGAAAAGCGTGCCGATCATATACCGCTGGTCACGCCCCGCTGAGCGCATCAAGCGGTGTGGCCTCGACGAGGCGCTCGGCCAGGCGCTCGACGACGCGATTCTCGACCCCGCGCGCCGCGAGCCGGATCGCGTTCGCGATCGCGTGGCGGCCCGAATTGCCGTGCGCGATCACGACCAGGCCCTTCAGGCCGAGCAGGTAGGCGCCGCCGTAGGTGTCCGGGTCGAGCCGGGTGCGCAGGCGACGGGCGGCAGGGGCGATCAGCAGGCCGCCGAGCTTCCCACGCCACGTCGACGCGATCTCGCCGCGGAGGGCCGCGAGGAGCTCGCGGGTCGTGCCTTCGACCAGCTTCAGCGCGATGTTCCCCGTGAAGCCGTCGGTGACGACGACGTCGGCGGCTCCGCGGAGCAGGTCGCGGCTCTCGACATTGCCGATGAAGTTCAGGTCCGCCATGTTGCGCAACAGCTCGTGCGTCTCGATCGTCAGCTGGTTGCCTTTCTCGCGCTCCTCGCCGATCGAGAGCAGCCCGACGGTCGGGTTGGCGATTCCGAGCACCTCCTGCGCGAAGATCGAGCCCATCGTCGCGAACTGGAGCAGGTGCTCGGGCCGGTTGTCGGCGTTGGCGCCGGCGTCGATCAGCACCGACGGGCCACGGGTGGATGGGATCACGGCGGCGATCGCCGGGCGCAGCACACCGGGCTGGCGGCGGAGGTGGATGAGGCCGGCCGCGAGCAGCGCGCCGGTGTTCCCGGCCGATACGACGGCGTCGGCGCTGCCGTCGGCGACGGCCCGCACGGCGACGACGAGCGAGGAGTCCGGCTTGAAGCGGACGGCCTCGGCGGGCTTCTCGGCCATGTCGATCGCGGTCGGCGCCTCGACGAGGGGCAGCCCGCGGGTGTCGAGGCCGGCCGGGCCGAAGAGCGTCACCTGGATCCCGGCGGCAGCCGCCTCGAGGGCGCCGGCGACGATCTCCTCCGGAGCGCGGTCACCACCCAGCGCGTCGAGCGCGACGACCGGGCCGACCCGCACAGCCGGTCTAGGGAGCGCTGAACCGGATCGGCTCGACTTCGCGGCCCTTATAGGTGCCGCAGGTCGGGCAGACGCGGTGCGGAAGCTTCGGCGAGTTGCATTGCGGGCAGATGTTCACGCGCGGAGCTTCGATCGAATGCTGAGCCCGCCGCTTGTCGCGACGCGCCTTGGATGTTTTTCTCTTTGGGACTGCCATGAGCGGCTGCCACTGTAGCCGATCGGCGGCTCAGCCTGGATCCATCGAGATGCGTGATCGCGGGGCGTTCGGCTGGGCCGTCAGGACGGGACGCGGTGGGAACGGGCGGGCCGGGGCCCGACCGTTCACGCCGCGGCCCGGAGCGCACCGTGCGGGTGCAGGCCCCGCCGGGGCCGGAACCCGGACGGGGAGCGGCCTGGCGAGTCCAGACGGGCGCACCGCCCGCGCAGATCGGTGGATCCAGGCTTAGAGCTGATCCCGAAGCTGCTCCAGCACCGACCAGCGGGAGTCGGGCGTCTCGTCTTCGTGCTCGTGCGGCTCGGTGTTCAGGTTCTTGCCGCAGACCGGGCAGAGGCCGGCGCAGTCGGGACGGCAGAGGATCTGATCCGGGAGTGCAAGCGCGACGGCGTCCCGCGCCCAGTCGGAGACCTCGAGGTGGCTGTCGACGAGGTAGGGCGTCGTCAGCTCCTCGTCGTCCGGATGCTCGGCCTGGTACTCGCGCGCCCGGATCGGCACGTCGAGCACCGCGTCGTCGAGGCAGCGGTGGCACGGCCCGAAGAGGCGCGCCTGGAAGGCGAGCGTGAAGACCGTGCCCGACATCGCACGCGTGATCGTCAGCTCCGCAGGGATCTGCTCCGGGACGGGCACGTAGCGCTGCCCGCCGAAGTGGAGCACGGGCAACTCGACGTCGAGTGCCTCTCGGTGCTCCTCGCCTGGGCGGAGCTTCACCTGGCGCAGGTTGAAGCTCGTCATGGGGCTAAGTGTCTAGTACGAGGAGCCGTCGCCGTCGATGTCGATCGGGCCGATACCCGCGACGACGGTTTCCTGCGAGCGCTCGTGCAGCCGGTCGCGGCCTCGGCGAACGGCCGTCAGGAACTTGTCGAGGTTCGTCTCGAGCGTGGAGAGCATCCCGTCGGCCCAGTCCTCCATCTCGAGCCGCATCTCGCGCGCCCCGCGGCGCGACTCGTCGATGATCTCCTGCGCCTGGCGCTCGGCGAGCTTCACGATCTCGGTCTGCGACGCCTCGCGAACAGCCTGCTCGCGGGCCTCCTGGAGGAGGCGGTCCTGCTCGCGCTTCGCCTCGGCGAGCATCTCCTGACGCTCCTTGACGATCCAGCGGGCCTGCTTGATCTCTTCCGGGATCGTCGCGCGCATCTGGTCGAGGATGTCGTAGATCTCCTCCCGGTCGATGCGAACCTGGTCGGTCAGGGGCACGGCCTTCGCGTTGTGCACGAGGTCGTCGAGCTTGTCTATGAGAACGAGAACATCCATGTCGGGAAATCTTACTCCTGGTCGCTAAGGGGCGTCCCAGCACGACCATCCGGAAACATCTCCCGCAGGCGGCGCGCGACGGCTTCTGGCACGAGTTCTTGGACATTTCCGCCGAAGGAGGCGATCTCCTTCACGCCGCTCGAGGAGACGAAGCTGACCTGGGGGCTCGCCATCACGTAGACGGTCTCGATCTCGGGTGCGAGCGTGCGGTTCAGCTGGTTCATCTGGAACTCCCACTCGAAGTCGGAGATCACGCGCAGGCCCTTCACGATCACCTTCGCCTCCCAGCGGCGCGCGAACTCGACGACGAGCTCCTTGAAGACGTCGACCTCGACGTTCGGGAGCGGCGCGAGGGCCTCTCTGAGGAGGGCGACGCGCTCCTCGATCGGGAACAGGGGGTGTTTGTGGTGCGGGTTTCCGACCACGCCGACGACGATCCGGTCGAAGATCTGGGCGGCCCGCGTGATCACGTCGATGTGCCCGTTCGTAACGGGGTCGTAGGCGCCGGGGCAGATCGCGGTGATCATGGCTCGAACAGCGTAAGCCGTGCTGACCCGTACTTGCGTGAAGTGCGGACGGTGAGCGTGTCGATCTCGGGCTCGATCTTGGCCGCGGTCTCGTAGACGAGGAGGCCGTTCGGGGCGAGCACGCGGGCGAGGTTGGCCGCCAGGCGGCCGTCGTCGCGGTAGTCGTAGGGCGGGTCGCAGAGCACGAGATCGTAGGTGCGCCGCTCGGCGGCGAGAGCGCGGACGGCATCCTGTTGGATGACCGTGCCGCGGAGCTGGAGCTTGTCGAGGTTCGCGTTGATCGTCCGGCACCCTTCCCGGCTCGACTCGACGAAGACGCAGCTCGCCGCGCCGCGGGAGAGCGCCTCGAGGCCCATCGCGCCCGAGCCGGCGAAGAGATCGAGCACGGTCGCGCCGTCGAGGGGGCCGATCAGGTTGAACGCGCTCTCACGCGCCCGGTCGGAGGTCGGGCGCGTCTCGAGCCCCTTCGGCGCCTCGATCCGGTGGCCGCGCTTCTGCGCCGGCGATGATCCGCATCGGCGGAGCCTAGATGGTTGATTCCACGAGATCGTCTGAACCGGGGCGCGAGCTGGGTGCTCTGGGGCGCCACGGCGGCTCCTCGGCGATGCTGGCGGCATCGACGAGGAGACGACGCGGTGAAGCGCAGGACTGGAGGGAGACGGCTTCGCCGGCTCCCGTAAGGCCGAAGCGGCCCAGGGCGGCCAGATCGTGCAGCCGGGCACGCGAGATCGTGGAATCGACCATCTAGCCCCGTGCGCAGGCGGAAGGCCGCGCAGGAGGCCGCATCCCCCACCCGGGTGGGGCGGCAACCCGCCGCCCTCTACGGGCGACGATACCGGCGAAACGGTGCCGTGTCTGTCACGGCGCGGTGTCTTTTGTGTGCCGTTTCGTCCACAGGTGGACGCTCAGGACAGGGAAGGCGGATCGGTCGCCGCCAGGAGCCGGACGGCCTCGTCGTGCCAGGGCCCGTCCTCCTCGACCAACCGCCGCGCGAGGTCGCGAGCTCGCTCGAGCAGGTCCCGATCGGCCCGCAGCCGCGTGAAGCGGAGGTCGCTCAGACCGGACTGCCGCGTCCCGAGCAGCTGGCCCTCGCCGCGCAGCTCGAGATCGCGCTCCGCCAGCTCGAAGCCGTCGCTCGTGTCGACGAGCGCCTGGAGCCGCGCGGAGGCGGTGTCGGTCAGCTCCTCCTTCTGCCGCGAGATCAGCAGGCAATACGACTGCTCATCGCCACGCCCCACCCGCCCACGCAGCTGATGGAGCTGGGCAAGCCCGAACCGGTCGGCCTCCTGGATGATCATGATCGTCGCGTTCGGGACGTCCACCCCGACCTCGATCACCGTCGTCGCGACCAGCACGTCGAGCTCGCCCGCCTTGAACGCGCGCATCACCTCGCGCCGCTGCGCGGCCTTCAGCCTCCCGTGCAGCAGCCCGACGCGGTAGCCCGCGAGCTCCGCACGCTGCAAGCGCGCGGCCTCCTCCTCGGCCGCTCGGGCCAGCCGTGTCTCGGAGGCTTCGATCAGCGGGCAGACGACGTAGGCCTGCCGGCCGGCGTCGAGATGGACGCGCAACCGCTCGTACGCCTCGCTCGAGCGCTCCGCGCCGACCCACGCCGTCACGACCGGTTTGCGGCTCGCCGGCGGCTTGGCGATCTCGGATACCGCCAGATCGCCGTAGATCGTCAGCGCGAGCGTCCGCGGGATCGGGGTCGCGGTCATGTGCAGCACGTGCGGGGCACGTGCGACCGCCAGCGCTTGGCGCTGCTCGACGCCGAAGCGGTGCTGTTCGTCGACGACCGCGACGGCGAGATCGGCGAACTCGACCTCGCGCTGGATCAGCGCGTGCGTGCCGACCGCGATCTGCGCTTCGCCGCTCCCGATCGCGGCGCGAGTGGCCTTCGACCCGGTCGCGGCGCTCGTCAGCAGCACGACGCGCACCCCGAGCTCGGCGCACAGAGCCTCGATCGTGAAGAAGTGCTGCTCGGCGAGGGTTTCCGTCGGGACCATGAGCGCGCCCTGGTGCCCCGACTCGACCGCGCGCAGCAGCGTGTAGAGCGCGACGACCGTCTTGCCCGAGCCGACGTCTCCCTGGAGGAGCCGCTGCATCGGGGTCGCACGGGCCAGATCCGCGTCGATCTCGCCGATCGCAGCCTCCTGATGCTCCGTGAGCGCGAACGGCAGCGAAGCCCGGTAGCGCGCGATCAGAGCGCCGGGCGCGCCGAGCGGCGCCGCGACGCCGTCCTCGCCGCGGGAGCGGAGGACCGCGAGCTGGAGCGTGACGAGCTCGTCGAACGCAAGCCGCCGCCGGGCCTCCTCCGCCTCCCGCAGGTCGAATGGGAAGTGGATCGCCGCAAGCGCGTCGCGCCGTAGGGGAAGATCCAGGTCGGCCGGCAACGGATCGAGCACGTCGCGGAGATGCGCGTCGAGCGCCGCGCGCGCAAGCTCCCTCAGGCGCGCTGCCGGAATCTGCTCGCTGGCCGGATAGACCGGCGCGAAGTCCGCTGTCCGCCTCGCCTCGCCGAGATCGTAGGACTTGACGTCGAAGCCGTACTTGCCGAGCCGGCCCCGAAGGCGAACGTGCGTGCCGGGCACGAGCTTCTCCGCGAGCCACGGCTGGTTGAACCACGTCGCGGAGATCGAGCCGCTCGAGTCGGCCACCTTCGCCGTGAGGATCGTCCGGCCGCGAGACGGCTTCCGCACGCGAACGTCCGCGATCACGCAGTTGATCACCACCTCGCCGTCACCCCAGAGCTGCGAGATCGAGACCTCGTCCGCCGCGGACTCGTAGCGGCGCGGCTTGCGGAAGAGCACGTCGCCCACCGACTGCAGGCCGAGCGTGCGCAGCCGCTTCGCGAACGTCGGGCCGACCCCGGGCAGGCTCTCCACGGGCAGCTCGAGCCGCTCCGGATGCGCCCAGGCTCGCGGCGGTGGCCACTCGCCGTCTTGGACCAGACCAGAAAAACCCGTGCCGATGCGGGTCATTGTTCCCAACGCGGCCGAGTATAGGACCCGGACCGGCTGGCGGACACTCAGATGGTTGATTCCACGAGATCGTCTGAACCGGGGCGCGAGCTGGGTGCTCTGGGGCGCCGCGTCGGCTCCTCGCCGATGCTGGCGGCATCGACGAGGAGACGACGCGGTGAAGCGCAGGCCTGGAGGGAGACGGCTTCGCCGGCTCCCGAAAGGCCGAAGCGGCCCAGGGCGGCCAGATCGTGCAGCCGGGCACGCGAGATCGTGGAATCAGCCATCTGAGTCCGGGTCGTCGAACCAGAAGAAGCCGACGGTGCCGGGCCCGGCGTGCGTGCCGAGCACTGCCCCGAGCGCCGTCGCCGCGTCCACCTGGGCCTGCGGCCGAGCCGCCGCGACGAGCTCCTCCAGCGCGCGCAGCCGTTCCGGCGCAGCAGCGTGCGCCATGCCGACGCGGAGCGACGGCGAGTCCGTCGAGCCCGCCTCGAAGAGCAGGCGAAACTCGTCGAACGCCTTCTGCTGGCCGCGCACCTTCTTCAGCGGCACGACCTCTCCGTCGCGGATCGTCAGGATCGGCTTCACGTTCAGGAGCGTCCCGGCCAGGGCTGCCGCGCGTCCGATCCGGCCGCCCTTCGCGAGGTACTCGAGCGTGTCGACGGTGAAGAGCAAGCGGTGCTCGGCGCGGAAGCGGGCGATCAGGGCATCCACTTCCTCATCCGTCGTGCCGCGCTCGAGGCGGCGTTGCACGGCGAGCGCGAGCAGCGCGATCGCGGCCGCGACGGTGCCGGTGTCGATCACACGCACTGCGTCTCCCTCGAGCATCTCCGCCGCAGACTGGGCGCTCGCGAACGTGCCCGAGAGCGTTGAGGAGAGCTGGAGCGACAGGATCCGCTCGTAGCGCGGCGCGAGCTCTTCGTAGACGGCGAGGAAGTCGCCCGGCGTCGGCTGCGAGGTCGTCGGCAGCACCGGTGACGCGCGCAGCTTCTCGTAGAAGGCATCCGGCCCGAGCTCGACGTAGTCCTTGTAGCTCGTCTCGCCGAACCGGACGTAGAGCGGGACGATGCGCCAGTTCGGAAAGCGGGTCGGCCCCTCGGGGAAGTCGGCAGTCGAGTCGAGGACGATCGCGGTGTTGTCGGCGGTGAGGTTCACTCGGCGGAGAGCAGCAGCGCGTAGTGGGGCTGGCCGCCTTCGTGGACGTCGAGCTCGAGCTCCGGGTGGTCGACCTCGAGCTCCGCGAGGAGCCCAGCCAGCTCGGGCGTCTCCTCGCCGGTGAGCACGGTGAGCACGCCCCGGGGCTCGGCGAGCAGCCGCGCGAGCACGGCGCGGGTGACCTCGTCGAATGACTCCCCGCCGGCGACCGGCTCCCCATCCGCCAGGCCGAGCCAGGCGCCCTTGCGGATCGCGACGCCGTTCGACTGCACGTCGCGCGACGCGACCGTGACCGCGCCGGTCGAGACCGTCTCGACGGCCCGCGTCATCGCGACCACGTTCTCGTCCGCCGTCAGTTCCGGGTCGAAGGCGACCATCGCGGCGAGGCCCGCCTGCATCGACAGGCTCTGGACGACGTGCACCGGCCTGGACGCGTTCAACGCCGCGTGCTCGGCGGCGAGGAGCACGTTGCGGTCGTTCGGCAGCACGACGACCTCACGCGACGAGGCCGCCTCGAATGCGGCCAGGAGCTCGGCCGTCGACGGGTTCATCGTGGCGCCCCCGTCGACAACCCGGGCGCCGAGGCTCTCAAAGAGGCGGCGGTTGCCGCTCCCGCTCGTCACGGCGACCGCCTCGCAGAGGCCGGCGGGGGCGGTCGGGACGGCTCGCAGCAACCGCTCTTCCCGCTCCTGCGTCTGCTCGTGCATGTTTGCGATCTCGACGCCGCCGATCGTCCCCCGGGCGCCGACAAGCGTCAGTGCCTTGCCCGGATCGTCCGTGTGGACGTGCACCTTCAGCGCGCTCTCGTCCCCGACGACGAGCAGCGAGTCGCCGATCGGCTCGAGCTCCGCTTCGATCGCGTCGACGTCGAGGCCTTCCCCTTCGACGACGAAGACCGTGCAGTAGCGGTAGCGGGAAAGCTCCTGGTGGAAGACCTCGTCGGTGAGGCTGAACGCGGAAGCCTGGACCGGCGCCTCGGGCAGCGGCTCGCCGGTGAGCACGCCGGCGATGCCGCGGACGAGCTCGACGAGCCCGGCGGCTCCGGCGTCGACGACTCCCGCCTGCTTCAGCTGGGGCAGCATCTCGGTCGTCCGCACGACGCAGTCGTCGCCGCGGGCGACGATCGCGGCCAGGTCGCTCCCCCGCTCGGCTTCGTCGGCCAGCTCGCGCAACGCGGTCAGCATCGTCCCCTCGACCGGCTTCTTGATCGCGCGGTAGGCCGCGTCGGCCGCTCCACGGAGCGCGCCGGGGATGTCGTCGGCCTCGCGCAGCACCTCCGCGGCGCCGCGGATGGCCTGGGAGAGGATCACGCCCGAGTTGCCGCGGGCGCCCATCAGCGCGGCGCGCGTGATCTCGCTTGCGAGCACCGCCCGCTCCTCGGTCTTCGAGCGCTCGATCTCTTCGACGACGGCCCGCACCGTGAGCGTCATGTTCGTGCCGGTGTCACCGTCCGGCACCGGGTAGACGTTGAGGTCGTCGATCCGCTCCCGGTTGGCCTCCAGCGCGGCGAGGCCGCCGCGCGCGAGCTCGAGCACCCGCGTCCTCATGCGGTCTGCTTCACGTCCTGGATCACGACTTCGACGAGCGCGACTGTCAGGCCTGTCACGCGCTCGACCTCGTAGGCGACCTGCGAGCGCACGCTCGCGGCCACTTCGGCGAGGTTCAGGCCGTGCTCGACGACCACGTGCAGCTCGATCCGCAGGCCGCTCGCGTCCCCGCCGACGCTGACGCCGTCGCGGCGGAAGATGCGGCCGACGCGCGACGCGGAGAGGAGCCCGACGACGCCATAGCAGTGTGCTGCCGTCTCGGCGACGACGTCGGCGACGACGTCGCGCGAGATCGTGACCGTGCCGTTCGGGTTGGTGATCGAGAGAGCGGGCACCGCGCGAGCTTAGACGCCAGCCCGGCGAACCCGGAAGCCTCGGCTTAGACGGCCTTCTGCACTTTGCCGCCCTTGAGGCAGCGAGTGCAGACATAGGCGCGCTTCGTCGCGCCCTTCACGAGCACGCGGATGCGCTGGAGATTCGGGTTGAAGCGACGCTTCGTCGCGACCATCGAGTGTGAGCGATGGTTCCCGAACGCAGGGCCTTTCCCACAGACTGAGCAAACCTTGGACATGCGGGCGCCAGTGTACCCGGTTCCCCGGCCCGGTCGCGGTCATCCGTGCTGGCGCTGGTCTACCCCGTGCGTGCGCTGGTCTACCCCCTGCTGGCGCTGGCCCGCAGTTGGGCGAACACGTCGGCCATCTCGAGCGCTCCGCGGACGGCGTCGGCCGCCCGCTCGATCCGGGCCTCGCCCTGCTCGACCGTCTCGACCGTGAGCACGCCGAACGCCACCGGCACGCCCGTCTCGATCGCGGCGAGCTGAAGTCCCGACGCGGCCTCGCCGGCGATGAAGTCGAAGTGCGGCGTCTCGCCCCGGACGATCGCACCGAGCGCAACCACGCATGCGTAGCGGCGGGTCTTCGCCAGCGCCATCGCGGCGAGCGGCAACTCGAACGCCCCGGGCACCGGCATCACCGTCACCGCGTCGGCAGCGACGCCCGCCTCGTCGAGCGCCGCGAGCGCGCGCGCGAGCATCCGGTTGGTCAGCCCGCCGTTGAAGCGCGACACGACGATTGCGACCGAGCGGCGGCGGCCGGTCGGCGTGCCCTCGATCACGGTGTAGCCGTCGGGAACGTCGATCTCACCCGAGACGTGCTCGACGCTCGCACCCTCGACGGGCACGTCCTCGATCACGGCTGCCGACTCGGGCTGTGGCCAGCTCAGGAACGGATCGCCCTCGTCCGTCTCCGGGGCGGCCGGGGCTAGCCCGCCGTTCGGCAGGGCCTCGGGCTCGATCTCCTCTCCCTGCACAGGGAGGGCAAAGGGCTCTTCGTGCTCGCGCTGGGTCACTCGGTCTCCCGCTTGTAGTCGAGGCTTCTCAGGTCTTGGTGGTGCAGCCGGTGACCGAGCTTATCCCGCTTGGCGACCAGGTAGCGCCGGTTCTCGTCGTTCGGCGCCGACTCGATCGGCACCTGCTCGACGACCGTGAGGCCGAAGCCGTCGAGCCCGGTGAGCTTCTTGGGGTTGTTGGTGAGGATCCGGATCGTCGACAGGCCGAGGTCAGCGAGGATCTGGTTTCCGATCCCGTACTCGCGCGCATCGGCGGGAAACCCGAGCTCGACGTTCGCCTCGACGGTGTCGAGCCCCTGCTCCTGGAGCTCGTAGGCGCGCAGCTTGTTCAGCAGGCCGATCCCGCGGCCCTCCTGCGCCAGGTAGAGCAGCACGCCGGTGCCCTCCTGCGCGATCTGCGCCAGCGCAAGCTCGAGTTGCTCGCCGCAGTCGCAGCGCAGCGAGTGGAAGACGTCGCCCGTCAGGCACTCCGAGTGCACCCGCACGAGCACGTCCTCGGCGCCGTCGACGTCGCCCGCCACGAGCGCCAGGTGGAGCTTCCCGGTCAGCAGCTCCTTGAACGCGATCGCGGTGAACTCGCCGTATTCGGTCGGCAGGCGAACGGACGCGCCCCGCTCGACGAGCTTCTCGTGCCGGCGCCGGTATTCGACGAGGTCGGCGACGGTGACCATCTTCAGGCCGTGCTGCTCGCAGTAGGGGCCGAGGTCCGGCACGCGGGCCATCGTCCCGTCCTCGTTCATGATCTCGCAGACGACACCCGACGGGTTGAGGCCCGCGAGCCGCGCGAGGTCGACCGCGGCCTCGGTCTGGCCGCTGCGCTCGAGCACACCGCCCGGCTTCGCACGCAGCGGAAAGATGTGGCCCGGTGTCACGAGGTCGACCGGCTTCGCGTCGGGCGCGATCGCGACCTGGATCGTGTGGCTGCGGTCGGCTGCCGAGATCCCGGTGGTGACGCCGTTGCGCGCTTCGATCGAGACTGTGAAGGCGGTGCCGAGCGGAGCCTCGTTGCGCTCGCTCATCGGCCGCAGGCCGAGCCGATCGGCGCGCTCGTCGGTGATGCAGAGGCAGATCAGGCCACGGGCGTGCCGCGCCATGAAGTTGACGTTCTCCGGGGTCGCGAACTGGGCTGCGATCACGAGATCGCCCTCGTTCTCGCGGTCCGGGTCGTCGACCACGACCACGAAACGCCCCTCGCGGATCTCCTCGATCGCCTGCTCGATCGTCGCGAACGGGGTTCTTACGGCCATGGGGAAAGGCTAGCCCGCCGCTGGCGCGAGCAGTCGCTCGACGTACTTCGCGAGCACGTCGACCTCGAGGTTGACGGCGGCGCCGGGCACGAGCTCGCCCAGCGTCGTCTCGGCGAGCGTGTGCGGAATCAGGGCGACGGCGAAGCCTGCGTCATCGAGACCGGCGATCGTGAGGCTCGCCCCTGCGAGGGTGATCGAGCCCTTTTCGACCACGTAGCGAAGGATGTCGGCGGGGGCGTCGATCCAGACGCGCAGGCTGTCGCCCTCGGGGGCGGTCGCGCGCACGCGGCCGACGCCGTCGACGTGGCCCTGGACGTAGTGGCCGCCGAGCGGATCGCCCGCCCGGAGCGCGGGCTCGAGGTTGACGCGCGAGCCCGGCCCGAGCTGCGCCAGCGCGGTACGCGAGAGCGTCTCCGGGACAGCATCGAAGGCGAGACGGCCGTTCGCAGCCGAGACGACGGTGAGGCAGCAGCCGTTGATCGCGACCGAGTCGCCCGGGGCAACGCCGCTCGCGGCGGTCGCGGGCGCATCGATCTCGATCCGCACGCCGTCAGCCGTACCCTCGACCGAGGCGACGCTCCCGACTTCTCTCACGATCCCGGTGAACATGCAGCTGAAGGCTAGCCCTTGCGGTTGGAGCCCCACCCACCCGGGGAAGAACCGCCCACGACAAACGCTAGCCGCAGACATGGCCGCTGTCTGTGCCAAGTCTGGGACAAGTTCTCCACAGGCGTCAACGCGGGGGCAGTGCGGACGCCGGGCTCGGGTCCCGGCTCCGGCCGCTACTCACCGTAGGCGAGCTCCTCGAGCGTTCGGCGCATGACCGCCTCGAGGTCGCCGCGTTCGCCCGGCAGGGCGTTCCGCAGCTCGCGGAGCAGCTCCTCGACCGCCGCGCGCTGGCCCGGCGCGAGCGTCTCGGTGCCAACGTCTTCGATCCGTTTCCGCAGCTCGTCGTTGCCGAGCGACGCCGTCGCCCAGAGCGAGATCAACGCGGTGATCTCGTCGTCGGTGCGCTTGAAATCAGGGCTCGTGGACATAGGCTTCGAGGAGAGCGTCTTCGCCGACCATCCGTGCGGACAGCCGGGCGAGACGCCGGGGTGATGCTAGCCGCGCGGCGAACGAGCCGCCGCTCCCGGCAAGCGCCGGCGCGACGAAGACGAGCAGCTTGTCGACGAGGTCGGCCTCGAGAAACGCGGCCGCGAGGGTGGGGCCCCCCTCCAAGAGGAGCGACTGCACGCCCTCGGCTGCGAGCGCAGCGAGCTCATCCTCGAGCGGTCCGCTTCGTAGCTCGAGCTCCGAGCCCTCGGACAGCGGCCCTCGGCCGAACGCCAGCCGGCGCGGCTGGCCGCGCGGTGTCGGCACGTCCCGCGCATCCAGCCGCGGCGCGTCGGCTCGAACGGTTCCCATCCCGACCGCGACAGCGTCGGACGCAGCTCGCAGCTCGTGCACGTAACGGCGACTCGCCTCTCCCGAGATCCACTTCGCCCCGGGCAGCGTGACGCTGCCGTCGAGCGTGACCGCGACCTTGTAGGTGACGAACGGCCGCCGGCGCGCAACCCAGGTCCGCCAGGCCTCGTTTTGGACTCGCGCCTCGAACGAGTCGACGAGTTCGACGTCCACCCCTGCCTCGCGGAGCGCCTCGAGCCCACCGGAAGCCTCCGGATTCGGGTCGAGCGATCCAGCCACGACCCGGGAGATGCCCGCCGCAAGCACGCGCTCGGTGCACGGTGGGGTCGTGCCCCAGTGGGCGCACGGCTCCATCGTCACGTAGAGGGTCGCCTCGCGGGCCAACGCGCCGGCCGCGTCGAGCGCGACCACCTCACCGTGCCGGCCCCCCTGCTCCGTCACGCCCTCGCCGACGATCTCGCCGTCGCGGACGACGACCGCGCCGACCGTGGGCTTGGGGTACGCGCGGCCCTCGGCCTGACGTACGAGCTCGACCGCGCGGGCGATTGTCATGCGAGCGCTTGTACCAGCCGGCGGTAGGCGCGCGGCAGATCCTCGCGCTCGAAGATCGAGAGGCCGACGACGATCACCGTCGCGCCCGCGTCGTGGAAGGCGCGGACCGAGTCGTGACCGATGTCGCCCACGACCTGGACGCACACGCTTGGGCCGAGAGCGGCGCTGATGTCGCGCACGCGTGCGACGGACGCCTCCGAGCCATCGACGGGAATCGAGACCAGGTCGACGTCCGGAGGGGCAGCACCGGCGAAGACGACGCCGAGCTGGCGACCGGCCGCGCGAACCTCGTCCACGACCGATTGCGTCAGCGTGTCGACCGTCAGGCTGTCCGCGTCGAGCGCGATTGCCGCGGCGACGTCGCCCGGATCCGAGAGACGAACGTCGACCACACCGTCGTGTCGGCGCACGAGCGGCGCGACCCGCTCGAGCAGATCCAGGTCATTGTCGAGGTGGAAGATCCGGCAGCCGCTGCGCAGCAGCACCTCGACCTGGCCGGCGACCGCGGCCGGCTCCGCCGCCGTCAGTGACGGCGCGATCTCAACTGTCCGGATCCATTGGCTCCAGGCCATCCCCCGCGCGCCGATCCTACGACCCTGTCACGAGCTTCGCGATGAAGAAGCCAGAGGTGTTGTGGCGGTGCGGCGTCGTGAGCAGGAACTCCGGCCGCTTCGGATGCGCGAACTGCGGCCACGCCTCGCCGAGTGGCTCGACCTCGAGTCCCGAGGCATCGACAACGGCCTCGTTCTCGTCGGCGTTCAACGTGCAGACCGAGTAGACGATCGTCGCGCCGGGCCTGCAGCGCTCGGCCGCCGCCCTGATCAGCTCGAGCTGCAGCTCGGGCAGCGGCGTCGAGCGCCAGCGCAGATCGGGACGGCGCGCGAGCACGCCGAGCCCCGAGCACGGCGCGTCGACGAGCGCGCGGTCGAAGCCGCTCTCGTCGAGTGCCCGGACGTCGGCGTTCACGACGCGCACGTTCGTCACGCCGAGCCGCGCCAGGTTCTCCTCGAGCTCGCGCGCGCGGCCCGGGTGGAGCTCGACCGCCGTCACCGCGCCCTGCAGCATCGACGCCTTGCCGCCAGGCGCCGCGCACGCATCGAGGATCCGCTCGCCGTCCTGCGAGCCGACGACGAGCGCGGCGAGCTGGGAGCCGCGGCTCATCGGCCAGAGGCGGCCCGCGGCGATGTCGGCGGGGTCGATGGACGCGACCCGATAGGCACCCGGGATATCGGTCGACTCGCCGATCGGCTCCGCCGAGCGGACGACGAGCTCCGGCGGCTCGTTCTGCGCGCGAGCGATCTCGAGCGCCTCGGCAAAGCCCCAGTCGCGCGTCCAGAGGTCGAAGATCCAGTCGGGATAGGACTCCTTCAGCGCGCCGTCCGGAAGAGCGGCGACGAGTGCCGGGAAGCCCTCGGCCAGACGCCGGCAGACCGCATTGGCGAACGAGACCGCCCGCTCGAGCCCGGCTGCTCGAACGAGCTCGACCGAGTCGTCCGCCACGGCGTGGGCCGGCGACTCGCTCCAGGCGAGCTGATAGGCCGCGATCCGCAGCGCGGCGACGACGGCCGGGTCGAGCTTGCGCACCGGCCGCCGGCCGAGCGTGTCGATGCCGTAGTCGATCGTGCGCAGCCGCTGCACGGTGCCGTACGCGATCCGCTGGGCGAGCGCGCGGTCGCGCGGATCGAGGTCGCCCGCCGCGGCGGCGAACGCACGGTCGGCGTACGAGCCGTCCTCGAAGACGCGCCGCACGACGCCGTACGCGACGCGGCGCGCCGGCGCGATCATGGCCGCAGGCCGCGCAGGAACTCGTCGTAGGCCATCCGGCGCTTGCCCTCCGGCTGAACCTCCTCGGGAACGAACACGCCGTCCTCGAGGCGGGCGCGCCAGATCGTGACGCGGCGGCCCTGAAGCGTCGTCCAGGCGCCGATGTGCGGCGAGAGGGCACGCACGCGACGCCACGAGTCGAGCGGGTCGGTAAGGTCGAGCTCGCGGTCGGCGGGGCCGATCTTCTCGGCATAGGTGGCGCCTTCGTCGGGCTGAGGGGTGAACGACGGCCCTGCGAGCACTGCGTCCAGCAGCCTGGCCGCGACCTCGGCCGAGCGCGCGAAGACCGCCCCGGCATCCGCGTCGCCGATCGGGAACGACTCCTGAGCCGCGATCGGCCCAGCGTCGAGCGCCTCGACCGTCTCGTGAATCGTCACCCCGGTGACCTCGTCGCCGGCCAGGATCGCCCGCTCGACCGGCGCCGCGCCGCGCCACCGCGGCAGCAGCGAGGGATGGACGTTCAACCAGAGGCTCTGCTCGAGCAGCGAGACCGGAATCAGCAGGCCGTAGGCACAGACGACGATCGCGTCGACGTGCTCGTCCGGCAGCTCGGGCCGCTCCGGCGCGAGCACCGGGACCCCGAGCGCGAGTGCGGCTTCCTTCGCGGGCGGCGCGGCGAGCTTCTGGCCGCGCCCGCTCGGTGCGTCCGGGCGCGTGAGCAGGAACGCGATCTCGTGGCGAGCCGCGAGCCGCTGGAGCACATCGGCGCCGAAGGAAGCCGTCGCTGCGACGGCAATCCGCACTAGCTGGTTGATTCCATCTAGCGGAGAACCGGTTGCGGCCGCAGCACGCCGAGAGCCTCTTTGCGGTGCAGCTCGTCGGTGCGGTCGATGATCAGCACGCCGTCGAGGTGGTCGAGCTCGTGCTGCACGACGCGCGCGCTCAGCCCTTCGAGCTTCCACTGCACGTCGGCGCCGTGGGCGTCCTGCCCTTCGAGCGTGACGTTCGTCGCCCGCTCGACGGGAACTCGAACTCTTTGCAGGGACAGGCAGCCTTCCTCGTCGGTTTCGCGCTCCCTGGAGGGATCGACGATGCGCGGGTTGACGACCGCGCGCGGGCCCTCCTCGTCGGGATCGAAGACGAAGAGCCGCCGGAGCACGCCGACCTGCGTGGCAGCGAGGCCCACGCCCTGTGCGTCCACCATCAGGCGCTCCATCCGCTCGATCAGCCGGCGGAGGTCATCGTCGAAATCGCTGACCTCGTGCGCCGCCATTCGCAGCGCGGGATCCGGGTACTGCCTGATCTGCGCGAGGGCATGGCGACGTAGGGCTGCGCGCTCGGCGCGCTCCCGCTCGTCGTGCCCGTCCCCGTGATCGTGGTCGTGCCCGTCGTGGTCGTCGTGGTCGTCGTGGTCGTGGTCGTGGGCCACAGCAAGAGAAAGTCTACGCGGCCGGGAAGTGCTCAAGTATCCAGGCTGCGTCGAGGGGCTCACGGCGGTACGGTCGGCCTCCGACCGGGACGAAATCGCGCGAGCGCGGGTCCATCGGCAGCCGCGACTCGACCGGGTACCAGCGGTTGTGGCGCTCGATCAGATCGTTCACCTCGCCGAAGTCCCACGCTTCGGCGATCCGGCGCCATTCGGCCGGATCGCTGCGGTGCTCGGCGTAGGCCTCCGCGAGCCGTTTGAGCTGGATCTCGGTCTCCTCCTCGATCCGGCGCAGGCGTTTCATATAGGGCAGCGGGCCGCCGAGCGAGGCGAGGTAGAGATCAGGCTCGGCCTTGAAGTTCCGTAAGCGGCGCCGCAGCGGCTTGCCGGTGAGCGGGTTGAGGTCGCGATCCCGCTCGACCAGCTCCCGCTCGCGCTGCGAAGGAGGCGTCACGTCGCGGACGCCCCACTCCCCGAGGATCTCTTCGGCTCGCGTGCGCTTCAGCATGGGAACAGGTTAGAGCGACTGGGGATCGACGTCGACGACGACTGCGAGGCCCGCCCGTCGCATCGCCGGGGCGGCGGCCGCAAGCAGCCGTGCCGCCTGGGTTGCGACCGCACGGGGGCGGTCGGTCTTCGCGACGAGCTGTGCCCGGTAGCGGCCTCGGAGGCGAAGGAGCGGCGCCGGCCCGAGCAGCTGCGCGTCGCGGATGCCGTCGCGCAGCTCTTCCAGCGCGCGCAGCGCCGGCGCGAGCGCCGGCCCCGAGACGACGATCCGCATGAGGTGGCTGGAAGGGCGGGTAGCGCAGCGCGCGGCGGCGCTCCAGCTCGCCGGCGAGGAAGCCGTCGCTGTCGTGGCGCGCCGCGTGGACGATCGAGCGCGCCTCGGGCGGGAAGCGTCTGCACGAGCACGCGCCCGTGGCCGCCGCGCCCGCGCGCGCCCGCGAGCTGGGCGATCAGCGCGAACGTCCGCTCCTCGGCGCGGAAGTCGGGGAAGCGCAGCGTGGCGTCGGCGTCGAGCACGACCCCCAGGCTCACGTCGGGGAAGTCGTGGCCCTTGGCGACCATCTGGGTTCCGATCAGCACGCCCGCACCGGCCGCCTCGAAGCGGCGCAGCGCGCCGACGCCGCTGCCCCGGCTTCGGCGACCACGTCGGCGTCGAGGCGGAAGACCGGAGCGTCCGCGTCGAAGACGCTGCGCCAGCTCGTGCTGCAGGCGCTCGGTGCCGGCGCCGTGGCGGGCGACCGGAGCGAGCAGCAGTCGCAGCAGCGCGCGGGCGACCGGCTCGCGGTGGCCGCAGTGGTGGCAGGCGAGGTATCCGCCGGCGCGGTGCAGCACGAGCGCGACGTCGCAGTCGGGACAGCTCCACACGCGCCCGCAGGGCGGCACGAGAGGAAGTTCGACCAGCCGCGGCGGTTGAGCAGCACGATCGCCTTGCCGCGCTCGGCGCGCACGTCGGCGAGCGCCTGCGCGGTGAGCGGATGCAGTCGCCCGGGCCTCGCCCCGCATGTCCAGCGACGTGCACGGCGGGCAGCGGGCGCCCGTCCACGCGTCGCGGCAGCACGAGCCGCTCGCAGGCGCTGCACAGCTCTCCGGGCGCGGCGTCGCGCTGCCGAGCAGCAGCACGGCGCCCCGAGCGCTCGGCGCGCTCGCGCGGCGACCGTCGCGCGCGTCGTAGCGGGGGTCGCCCTCGTGCTTGTAGGAGGCGTCGTGCTCCTCGTCGACGACGATCAGCCCGAGACCCTCGATCGGCGCGAACACCGCCGAGCGCGGCGCCGACGCACGACCCGCGCCTCCCCGCTCGCGCAGCCGCGCCACTCGTCGTAGCGCTCGGCGGGCGTCAGCGCGCGAGTGCAGCACCGCGACGGTGTCGCCGAAGCGCTGCGCGGAAGCGCCCGACGGTCTGCGGCGTGAGCGCGATCTCCGGCACCAGCACGATCGCGCCCGCGCCCTGCTCGAGCGCGGCGGCGCGGCGCTGCAGGTAGACCTCGGTCTTGCCCGAGCCGGTCACGCCGTGCAGCAGGAAGTTGCCGCCACCCGCGTCCAGCGCGGCGACGATCCGGGCGACCCCGGCCACCTGGGGCTCGGACAGCGCCAACGGCTCCGGCTCGCCGGCAAGCGACTGCCGCTCGCCGGGCGGAGCCTGGATCTTCCGCCGCTTGGGTGACTCCGGCGCCACCAGCGCGAGCGCCCGCGCCGGGGTCGAGCCGTAGTAGTCGGCGAGCCAGAGCGCCAGGTCGACGAGCGCCGGCGAAACCTCGCCGAGGACGCGTTCGATCGGAACGACGTCGATGCCTGCGGGCGCGCTCTCCTCGATCGCGACGACGATCCCTCGTGCCCGCCGCCGCCCGAAGGGAATCGCGACGATCGCGCCTTTCCCGACATCGTCACCGACCTCGTAGGTGAACGCGCGCGCCAGTGAGCGCGCCGTCACGAGTGGGTAGACCGACGCGTAGGGCAAGCGGCCAGCGTAGACGGGAGGCTTGACGTGGAATGGTGCGACCGTTCCACGTCAAGCCTCCGTGGTCAGTCAGCTCCCTCGGCCCGCTCTTCGAGCCGGAGCCGCTTCCAGGAGAGCGTCCGCACCATCACCGCCAGCGCCGCGAATCCGACGACGACGTTGAAGATGACGAGCGCCAGGTTCATGCCGACGCTGAACGCGAGCAACAGCGACCGCGAGATGGCCTGGTCGCGGAAGAGGAAGACGATCAGCCCCTGCTTCGTGCCGGCGCCGCCGGGGGTGGCCGGGAAGAGCGTCGCGAGCGACTCGACGACCTGCGCCAGCAGAGCGTTGTGCAGGCTTGCGTGCACGCCGAACGCGCGCAGGAAGAAATAGAGCGACGCGATCCGGAGCACCCAGGAGAGCGCCTGCGGGATGACGACGCCGCGCAGGAGGCGCCGCGGGTCGTGCACGATCGCGAAGGCGCGGCCGACACGCCGCCGGAAATCCTCGCCGTGCTCGAGCAGCAGGATGACCCCGATCGCCGCCGCCGCCAGCACCACGCCGAGCCCGATCTCGGTCGCCTCGCGGTGGCGGAGGAAGAAGCCCCAGTCGACCGAGGGCAGCCGCGAATACACCTGGTGCGTGGGGAGCACGCCGATCCAGAGCGCCCAGATCATCAGGCCGCCGGCGACGAAGAAGTCGAATGCGGTCTCGGCGATCAGGGTCGGCGCGAGCGTGACGTAGCTCGATTCCGGGATCCGGCGCTTGATCAGGAAGAGCTTGACCGCGTCGCCGCCGCGCGCGGGCACGATCGAGTTGATGCCGACACCCGCCGCGTAGGCACCGAAGACGCTGCGCAGCCGGATGCGCTGGCCCGGGTAGGCAGCACGCAGGATCGCGCGCCAGGCGACCGCACGCAGGTTGAGCTCCGCAAGGTGGAGGGCGAGCGCGATCCCGAGCAACTCCCAGCGCACCGCCGCGAGCTGGTCGAAGAAGACGGTGACCGCGTGGAAGAAAGCGTGCAAGCCGCTTGAAGCCTACGGCTCAGCGCAAAGTGGCCCATGTGTACACATGGGCCACTTTTAGAGTGTTCGCGTTCCCTTGCAAGTACGATGCGAGGGCGATGGCGCAGGGCCACTCAGTCGACGAGTATCTGGAAACGATCTACTTCCTGGCGTTCCCGATCGGCGAGTACCGGCCCGCGTCGACCCCGTTCCCGACCCTCGCCTCGCGCGTCGCGGAGATGCTGCACGTCTCGCGCGCGTCGGCCGGCGAGATGCTGAAGCGGCTCGAGGGCGATGGGCTCGTCGAGCGCGGCGAGCACAAGGAGGCGATCCTCACAGACTCCGGTCGTTCGCGCGCCGAGATGGTCGTGCGCAAGCACCGGATCATCGAGCGGCTCCTGACCGACTTCATGGGCTACACCGCAGCGGAGGCGCACGTCCACGCCGACGAGCTCGGCGACACGTTCTCGGACGAGATGGTCGCCAGAATGGAAGAGAAGCTCGGCTACCCGGACCGCTGCCCACACGGCTGGCCGGTCGACACCGCGTTCGAGCAGGCCGAGAACCTGGAGCTGGAGCCGCTCTCGGCGCTCACCCCCGGGCGCCGCGCGACGATCATCCGGCTCGCCGAGCACGACGGCGACCTCCTGCACTGGTTCTACGACGAGGGTTTCGTACCCGGCACCGAGCTCGAGCTGAGCGCGGCGGAGCCGGCCGCAGGCCAGTTCCGCGTGCGCGTCGCCGGCACCGAGAAGACGATCGGCGAGAAGGCCGCGGCGAGCCTGTTCGTGCGCCCCGCGGCCTAGATGGTTGATTCCACGATCTCGCGTGCCCGGCTGCACGATCTGGCCGCCCCGGGCCGCTTCGGCCTTACGTGAGCCGGCGAAGCCGTCTCCCTCCAGGCCTGCGCTTCACCACGTCGTCTCCTCGCCGATGCCGCCAGCATCGCCGAGGAGCCGCCGTGGCGCCCCAGAGCACCCAGCTCGCGCCCCGGCTCAGACGATCTCGTGGAATCAACCATCTGGACTTCAGGCTGGGCGCAGGCCGGCGAGCACGATCTCGACGTAGCGTCTGAGCGCGCGCGGGCTCTGCTCGAGGCGCAGACCTGCCTGACCGATCGCGTTGACGAGGAACTCGATGTCCTGCGCACCGACGTCGCGCCGGATCGCGCCCGCCTTCCTGGCGCGGCGCAACAAGAGCTCGACCGACGCCGTCACCTCGGCGACGAGCTCCTGGATCCGCGGCCGCGCGAAGAGGTCGCTCCCGCTCGCGTCGCAGAAGCAGCGGCCCTCGACGAACGACTGGATTGCAGCGAGCATGAACTCTCCGAGCCCCCGAACGGGATCCGGATTCTCCAAGCCGGCCTGTGCCCGCGCCGCGACGTCGCCCAGCTCCTGCTCGAGGATCGCCGCGACGAGATCGTCCTTCGTCGGGAAGCGGCGGAAGATCGTCGCCGTCCCCACTCCGGCACGTTCCGCGACATCCGCCACACTCGCGTCCAGCCCTTCCTCCGCGAAGACGGCGCGCGCCGCCTCGAGGATCAAGCCGAGATTGCGCTGCGCATCGGCGCGGAGGTGGGTTGCGGTCGCCATCAGGCGGGAGCGCCCTCGACTTCGGCGGCACCGATCGCCGCGACGTGGTGGCTACGGATCAGGCCGACGATCACGACGATGCCGACGAGCATCAGCCCTGCGCCGATGAGGAATGCGAGCCGAAACCCGTCGACGAGCGCGGCGGCCTGGCTCACGTCGTGGGCGCCGCTGGTGCGGCTCGCCGCAAGCGACGAGAGGGCCGCGAGCCCAAGCGCCCCGCCGACCTGCTGGGAGGTGTTGAAGAGGCCCGAGGCAAGCCCGGCGTCGGCCGCGTCGACGTTCGTCGTCGCGATCAGCGTCACCGGCACAAAGGTCAGCCCCATCCCGATCGACATCACGACGAGCCCCGGGAAGAGGTCGCGGAGGTAGTTGCCGTGCGTCGGGATCCGGCTGAGCAGGATCAGGCCGGACGCGGCCATCGCGATCCCGATCACCGGCAGGGCTCGCGGCCCGATGCTCCGGATCAGCGGCTGGGCGACCCCCGCCCCGATCACGATCCCGAAGGTGACCGGCACGAACCCGAAGCCGGCCTTCAGCGGGCTGTAGCCGAGCACCTCCTGCACGTAGATCGAGGCGAAATAGAACATCCCGAAGAGCCCGGAGATCACGAACAGCATCGCGACGTTCGCGCTCGTGAGCGAGCGCGTCCGGAAGATGTCGAGCCGGATCAGCGGCGCCTTGGAGCGACGCTCTGTCACGACGAACGCGGTGAGCAGCGCCACGGCGACCAGGAAGAGCCCGATTGTGCGCCCGGAGGTCCAGCCGTACTCCTGCGCCTTCACGATGTCGTAGACGAGCACGAGCAGCCCCGCGGTGACGGTCGTCGCGCCGAGGACGTCGACGGTCTCCGGCCGTTCTTCGGCTCGCGTGTTCGAGATGAAGCGCAGGCCGAGCACGAACGCGATGATCCCGATCGGCAGGTTGATGAAGAACACCCAGCGCCAGGAGAGCTCGTCGGTGAGCAGACCGCCGAGGATCAGGCCGACGGCACCGCCGCCCGCCGCGATCGCGCTCCAGATCCCGAGCGCCTTCGTGCGCTCGCGCCCTTCGGCGAAGGTCGTCATCACGATCGAGAGCGCGGCCGGCGAGACGAGCGCCGCACCGAGGCCCTGGATCGCGCGGCCGCCGATCAGGATCCCCGACGAGCTGGCGATGCCGTTCAGCAGAGACGCGGCCGTGAAGAGCGCGATCCCGCCGAGGAACAGCCACTGGCGGCCGAACAGGTCGGCCGCGCGGCCGCCGAGCAAGAGGAAGCCGCCGAAGAAGAGCGTGTAGACGTTCACGACCCACTGGAGGCTCGTGGCCGAGAAATGAAGACCGTGCTGGATCGACGGCAGCGCCACGTTCACGATCGTCGCGTCGAGCACGACCATGAACTGGGCGACGCAGACGAGAACGAGGATGAACCAGCGGTTCACAGGAGCACTCACGGGCAACCGTCCCTTCTAACCGAACTCGAGAATCCGGTTACCGTAGCTGAAACGAACTGTCCGGTTCGGTTACGGGCTCGTTACGGAACGGCGACGGCAGGTGCGAGCCCGGCGGCAGCGCGGAGCGCGTCCGCCTTGTCCTTGCGCTCCCACGTGAAGTCGTGGTCTTCGCGGCCGAAGTGGCCATAGGCCGCCGTCCGCGCGTAGATCGGCCGGCGCAGGTCGAGGTCGCGCAGAATCGCCGCCGGGCGGAGGTCGAAATGCTCGCGGACGAGCTCCTCGATCCGCGCTACCGGTACGTGCTCCGTGTCGAAGCACTCGACGAGGATCGACATCGGGTGCGCGACGCCGATCGCGTAGGCGACCTGGATCTGGCAGCGCTCGGCGAGCCCCGCGGCGACGACGTTCTTCGCCACGTAACGGGCGGCGTAGGCCGCCGAGCGGTCGACCTTTGTCGGGTCCTTGCCCGAGAACGCACCGCCGCCGTGCGGCGCGGCGCCGCCATAGGTGTCGACGATGATCTTGCGGCCGGTGAGCCCGGCGTCGCCCATCGGGCCCCCGATCACGAACTTCCCGGTCGGGTTACGTAGACGAAGTCCTTGTCGCCGAATCGGTGCTCGTCGTAGAGGTCGGGCGGCAGGATCGGCGCGAGCACGTGCTCGATGATGTCCGGCTTGATCAACGTCTCGGTGTCGAGCCCGTCGCGGTGCTGCGTCGAGAGAACCACGCGCTCGATCTCGACCGGCGTCCGCCGCCCCGACTCGTCGACCTCGTAGCGAATCGTCACCTGCGACTTTCCGTCCGGGCGCAGGTACGGCAGGATGTCCGCCTTGCGGACTTCCGAGAGCCGCTTCGCGATCTTGTGCGCGAGCATGATCGGGAGCGGCATCAGCTCGGGGGTCTCGGTCGTCGCGTAGCCGAACATCAGCCCCTGGTCGCCCGCGCCGACCCGGTCGAGCGGATCGTCGTCGCTCACGTCGTGCTGGATCTCGAATGCCGTGTCCACGCCCTGCGCGATGTCGGGCGACTGCTCGTCGAGCGCCACGATCACACCGCAGGTCTCGCCGTCGAACCCGTATTTCGCCCTCGTGTAGCCGATCTCGGTGATCCGGGCGCGCACGAGCCGCGGGATGTCGACATAGGTCGAGGTCGTGATCTCGCCTGCGACGACGACGAGCCCGGTCGTGACGAGCGTCTCGCACGCGACGCGGCCCAGCGGGTCGTCGGCGAGAACCGCGTCGAGGACCGAGTCCGAGATCTGGTCGGCGATCTTGTCGGGATGACCCTCGGTGACCGACTCGGAGGTGAAGGAGAAGGATCTGGCTGCCATCCCGAAACCCTAGCGGCTACTCGCTGGTCGGCCTCCGACCCATCAACGCTTCGACGATCTCGTGCAGCGGCGTCTGCCCGGAGATCACGGCCCAGACACCCTCGGTGATCGGCATCTCGACTCCATGGCGGTGCGCCAGCTCTGCCAGCACCGGCGCCGTCGTCAACCCTTCGACGACCTGGCCGATCTCCGTCCGAGCCTGCTCCGCGGTTGCTCCGCGCGCGATCAGCTCGCCGGCCCGCCGGTTGCGGCCCGTCTCGTGCCAGCAGGTGACGATCAGGTCGCCGATCCCTGCGAGCCCGGCGAAGGTCTCGGGATCGGCGCCGAGCGCCTCGCCGAGCCGTGTCATCTCGACCAGGCCACGGGTGACGAGCGCAGCCTTGAGATTGTCGCCGAGCCCGGCGCCGTCAACCCCACCTGCCGCGATCGCGATCACGTTCTTCGCCGCTGCACACAGCTCGACGCCGAGCAGGTCGCCGTTCACGTAGATGCGCAGGACGCTCGAGTTGAGCGCGGCCTGGAGCTCCTCCGCGAGCGCGGCGTCCTCGCTTGCGATCACCGCCAGGCCGGGCAGGCCGCGGGCGATCTCCTCGGCCATGTTCGGGCCCGAGAGGACGGCGACCGAACGGCCGGTGACGAGCGTCGAGAGGCGCTCGCCCGTGGCCGGATCGAGGCCCTTCGTCAGGCTCAGAACGGGCGAGTCTCCCGGCAGCTCCGCGGCGACGGAACGGAACGCGTGGCTCGGCACCGCGAGGACGACGAGGTCGGCGTCGGCGATCGGCGCCTCGTCGACCGTCGTCGCGTCGATGCCCGTGAGGTCGACCTGAGTCAGAAAGCGTGGGTTGCGGCCGGTCTCGCGGATCGCGCGCGCGTCCTCGGCGTGGTGGGTCGCGAGCGTGACGCCGTACCCGCGATCGGCGAGCAGGCGCGAGAAGGCCGTCCCCCAGGAACCGCCGCCGACGACGACCGCGGAGCTCACCGGGGGCGAAAGTCGATCGTGACCGGAACGCCCTCCAGCTCGAAGCGCTCCCTGAGCTCGTTCTCGACCCAGTAGCCGTACTCGCGCGAGACGAGGCTCGTGTCGTTGACCGAGAAGCGGTAGCGCGGCGGCCGGGTGGCGACCTGGGCGCCGTAGAGGAGGTTCAGCCGCTTGTTGCCGCGCGAAGGCGGCTGGCGCTTCTCGCGCAGCTCGGCGAGGAACTTGTTCAGCACCGGCGTCGGGACGCGGCCTGCGTACTTGTCGTAGAGCTCGGCGACCTTGTCGAGCAGGCGTGCGACGCCGCGGCCAGTCGTGGCCGAGGTGGTGATGAACGGCGGCCGCTGGCGCATGCGCCGCTGGAGCTCGGGCCGGACATCCTCGATCGACACGATCGACTTGTCCCATTTCGAGAGCACGACGAGCGTCGCGCACTGCGCCTTCCTGGCCACGTCCGCGGCGGCGAGGTCGCCCTCGACGATCCCCTCGCTCGCGTCGATCAGGACGAGCGCCACGTCGGCGCGCTCCGCCGACTCGAGCGCCCGCAGCTCCGAGTAGTAGTCGATCCCCTGGCGCTGCTTGCGCTTGCGGCGCAGGCCCGCCGTGTCGATCAGCGTGAACTTCCGGTCGCCACGCTCGATCAGCGTGTCGATCGAGTCGCGGGTCGTGCCCGGGATGCCGGAGACGATCGTCCGCTCGGCGCCGATCAGCGCGTTGTAGAGCGACGACTTGCCCACGTTCGGGCGGCCGAGGATCGCGACCCGGATTGCCTCGTCCCCGACCGTCTGCCGCGGCGGGCGAGCCGTGCTCTCCAGGAACTCCACCACCTCGTCCAGCAGGTCGCCGGTGTTGTGGCCGTGCAGGCTCGAGAGCGCGAACGGCGTCCCCAGCCCGAGCCGGTTGAACTCGAGCGCGAGCGCCTCCTGCGACGGATCGTCGATCTTGTTCGCGATCACGCGCACCGGCTTGTGGGTGAGGCGGAGGATCTCCGCCAGCTCCTCGTCGCCGGGCGTGATCCCCTGGCGCGCGTCGACGAGGAAGAGCACGAGATCGGCTTCCTCGACCGCCGCGCGCGCCTGGTCGGCGATCGAGCGGGTGATCGCGTCGCGCGCGGCGATATCGACGCCGCCGGTGTCGATCAGCATGAACTGTTTGCCCGCCCACTCGCAGACGAGCTCCTTTCGATCCCTGGTCGTCCCCTGGGTCTCGTGCACGACCGCCGCCCGCGACTCCGTCAGGCGGTTGATCAGCGTCGACTTGCCGACATTCGGAAAGCCGACGATCGCGACCGTGCCGAGCAGATCGACGGGGACCGCCCTCTCTTCGTCGGCGGCCCTCACAGCGGCGGCACCTCGCCCTTGGGCCGTCCGCGCGAGTGGACGTCGGCGAGCCAGTCGTAGAGCGCATGGATGCGGCGCTCGATCTCGGCCGTCGCCTCCTTGTAGCCGCGCGCGTTCTTCGGCAGCCCGTCGAAGCTCACCGGCTCACCGACGGCGATCGAGCAGGGCGCGAAGTTGCCGGGCTTCCAGAACTGCGTTCCGTAGATCCCGACCGGGACGACCGGGACATCTTCCTGGAGCGCGACCATCGCAGCTCCCGGCTGCGCCTTGCCCGGAAAGCCCGATCTCTGCCGCGTTCCCTCGACGAAGATGCCGAGCGCGCGGCCCTCGTGGGCCAGCCGGCGCATGTTGCGCACGGCGTCCCGATCGGACTCGCCGCGCCGCACCATCACGACCCCGTGCCAGGCGATGAACGCGCCGAGCACCGGCCAGCGCTGCGCTTCGACCTTCGCCACGTAGTTCAGGTTGCGCGGCGAGAGCGAGCCGACGATCGGGATGTCGATCCACGCGAGGTGGTTGATCGCGAGCACGCAGCCGCCCGTCTTCGGGATCCGCTCGAGGCCGTACCCGCGCGCGCGCGTCGCCACCTTCGCGATCGGGGCCAGCCAGCGCCGCGAGATGAACCAGGCGAGGTCGCCGTACGTGGTCATTGTCCGACGAGCGAGCGGGCGCGGACGAGCGCCTCGATCCGCGCGACCACCTCGTCGATCTCGAGCTCCGTCGTGTCGATCTCCTCGGCGTCGTCGGCGCGCTGCATCCGGACGCGATCGGAGTCGTCGCGTACCCGCATGTCGGTCACGAGCGCGTCGGCGCCGATGTCGGGGCGCTCGGACTGCCTGCGCGCCGCGCGCACGTTGACGTCGGCCACGAGGTACACCTTGACCTCTGCCTGCGGCGTGACGACGGTGCCGATGTCGCGGCCTTCGATCACGGCGTCGCCCGTCTGGGCGAGCTCGCGCTGGCGCTCCCGCAGCACCTCGCGCACCTCGGGATGACCGGCAACGACCGAGACGACCCGGTCGACGCGTCCCTGCCGGATCGCCGAGGTGACGTCGGAGTCGCCGATGAACACGCGGCCGGCGTCGTCGAACGTGACCGGATTCTCGAGCGCCAGCCTGCCGAGCGGCGCGCCGTCCCCGAGCGGCAGGCCGCGCTGGATCGCGAGCCAGGTGAGCGCGCGGTACATCGCGCCGGTGTCGAGGTAGCGGAAGCCGAGCCGCTTTGCCAGCGTGCGCGCAACAGTGCTCTTGCCGGCCCCTGCCGGGCCGTCGATGGCGACGATCAACGCTGAGATCACCGAGTCCAGAAGGTCGTAGAAGCCGGGGAAGCTTATCGCTGCGCACTCCGCGCCCTCGATCCGGACGCCTTCCATCGAGACGGCGCCCGCGATCGCGGCGAGCATCGCGATCCGGTGGTCGCCGGCGGCGTCGATCGTCCCGCCGCGCGGCCGCGACGGAACGCCGCGGATGATGAACCCGTCGGGCAGCGCCTTGATCCGGACGCCGATCGCCTTCAACGCAGCCGTGACGGTCTCGACCCGGTCGGTCTCCTTCGCACGCAGCTCCTGCGCACCCGTCACCTTCGTGCGCCCGTGCGCGAAGTGCCCGAGGAGCGCGATCAGCGGCAGCTCGTCGACCATGCTCGGCACCTCGGAGGCGTCGATCCTGGTCGCGACGAGCGGCTGGGAGACGATCTCGATGTCGCCGACGAGCTCGCCCGCGACGCGGCGCTTGTTGTGGAGCCCGATCCGCGCGCCCATCCGCTCGAGCACGTCGAGCAGGCCGGCACGGCGGGGGTTCAGCATCACGTCGTGCACGGTCAGCGTCGAGCCGGGGAGCAGCGCGGCGGCGACGAGGAACGGCGCCGCCGAGGAGATGTCGCCGGGCACCTGCACCTCGGGGAGGCTCAGCCGCTCCGGCGGCTCGAGCGTGACCGAGGTCGGCCGCCGCGTCACCTTCACGCCGGCCGCCTCGAGCATCAGCTCGGTGTGGTCGCGCACCGGCGTCGGCTCGACGACGGTTGTCTTGGCCCGGGCACCCAGCCCGGCAAGCAGGATTGCGGACTTCACCTGGCCGCTCGCGACCGGCAGCGTGTAGTCGATCCCGGCAAGCTCGTGGCCTTCGATCGTCATCGGCAGATGGCCGTCGGTCGTCGTGATCGTCGCTCCCATCTTGCTCAGCGGGTCGGCGACGCGGCCCATCGGGCGGCGCGAGAGCGACTCGTCGCCGACGAGCTCGAAGCGGCCCGGCTGGAACGCGAGGACGCCGGCGAGGAGACGCGCGAGGGTGCCGGCGTTGCCGCAGTCGAGCGGCGCCTCGGGCGTCTTCAGCCCGTGCAACCCGACGCCGTGGACGACCAGCGTGTCGACGTCCAGCTCGTCGACCTGTACGCCGAGCGCGCGGACGACGCCGAGCGTCGACTCGGTGTCGCCGGAGCGGCCCCAGTGGCGCACGAGCGTTTCCCCCTCGCAGAGCGCGCCGATCAGCAGCGCGCGATGGGAGATCCCCTTCTCGCCGGGGACGCCGATGTGGCCGTCGATCCGGGCTGCGGGCTCAACCCTCATCGAGCATCCAGGACCGCCGACAGCACGACGCTGTAGCCCTGGCGTTCGAGCAGCGTCGCTGCGCGCCGGGCTTCGCTCTCGCCGGTGACGAGCAGCGTCAGCGTGCCGCCCTGCTCGGGCGAGATGTGCTGCAGCTCGAAGTCTTCGATGTTGATCCGTTCGGCACCGAAGGCCTGCGTGATCTCGGCGAGCACGCCGGGCCGGTCGGGAACGTGCACCTGGAGCCGGTGGAGCGCCCCCGGGTCGGGGTAGGCGCCCTGAAGCATGCGGCGACGGTTCTCGGCCGCCTCGCCGACCCAGGCGGCGAGGAAGTCCGCGTCGCCGGTGGCGAGCGCCCGCTCGACCTCGTCGATCCGCCGCCGGTGCTCCGCGAGCGTCTCGCGAACCGCGTCGGCGTTGTCGAGGAAGATCTCGACCCAGAGCCGCGGGTTCGAGCCTGCGATCCTAGTCATGTCGCGCAATGCGCCCCCGGCGCTCGCAAGCGGATCGTGGCCCTCGACGCGCGACGCCCCAGCCTGGTTCGCGACGATGTTCGCGAGCACGTGAGGCAGGTGGCTCGTCAGCGCGACGAGGCGGTCGTGCGCGACCGCGTCGATCACGCGCGGCGTCGCGCCGAGGTCGGTCACGAAGCCGTGCACGAGCCGGTGGCGCTCGTGGTCGGTCTCGGCAGTCGGGGTCAGGAACCAGGTCGCGCCGTCGAAGAGCCCTTCGACCGCGTTCTCGGGCCCACGCGCCTCGGAGCCAGCGATCGGATGGCCGCCGACGAACCGCGGCGAGCCCGCCGCAGCCTCGATCACACTGGCCTTGGTCGAGCCGACGTCGGTCACGGTCGTCTGCTCGCCGGCGGCCGCGAGCACCGCGACGACCTGCGCCGGCAGCGTCCCGATCGGGGAGGCGACGAGGGCGAGATCGGCGCCGGTGAGCGCCGCTTCGAGCGACGCGGCCGGTTCGTCGACCGCGCCGCGCTCGGCCGCGACGGCCACGGCCGAGGCGTCCGGGTCCCAGCCGGTCACGCGGATGCCGGCCCGCTTCGCGGCGAGGCCCACGGAGGCACCGATCAGCCCAGTGCCGATCACGGCGAGTCGGGTGACGGGCACGACTCTAGGAGCGCTCTCGGCGCATCAGCTCGGCGAGCCGGAACGCGAGATCGAGCGACTGCCGCCCGTTCAGGCGCGGATCGCAGAGCGTCTCGTAGCGGTGGTCGAGCTGCTCCTCGGAGAGATCCTCGGAGCCGCCGAGGCACTCCGTCACGTCGTCGCCCGTGTACTCGAGGTGAACGCCGCCCGGCCAGACGCGCTCGGCCCGGCAGGCGGCGAAGAAGCCTTCGAGCTCGGTCATGATCGCGTCGAAATGGCGGGTCTTGAGACCGCTGGAGGTGACGAAGCTGTTCGCGTGCATCGGGTCGCACACCCAAACGACCGGGTGTCCGGCCTCGGTCACGGCGCGCAGGAGAGGCGGCAGCAACGACTGGACGTGCTCGGCGCCGAGCCGCATGATCAGCGTCAACCGGCCGGGGATGCGATCCGGGTTCGAGCCGTTCGCAGAGCTCAACGACCTCGTCGGGCGTCGCCGACGGGCCCAGCTTGCAGCCGATGGGATTGTGGACACCCGCGAAGAACTCGACGTGCGCGCCGTCGAGCTGCCGTGTCCGGTCGCCGATCCAGAGCATGTGAGCCGAGCAGTCGTACCAATCGCCCGTGAACGAGTCGCGCCGCGTCAGCCCTTCCTCGTAGTCGAGCAAGAGCCCTTCGTGGCTCGTCCAGACGTCGACCTGGTGCAGCTGTGGCGTGGCGGCGAGGTCGATCCCGCACGCGGCCATGAAGGCGAGCGCGCGCTCGATCTCCGAGGCGAGCTGCTCGTAGCGCTGGCCCTGCGGCGAGTTGGCGACGAAGTCCTGGTTCCAGGCGTGCACCTGCGTCAGGTCGGCGAAGCCGCCCTTGGTGAAGGCGCGGACGAGGTTCAGCGTCGCCGTCGCGTAGTGGTAGCCGTCGAGCATCCGCTCGGGGTCGGCGATGCGCGCGTCGGCGGTCGAGGCGTCGTCGTGGATCATGTGGCCGCGGAAGACGGGGATCTCCCCGTCGGCCGTCCGCTCGAAATCCTTGGAGCGCGGCTTCACGAACTGGCCCGCGATCCGCCCCACCTTCAGCACCGGCAAGGCGGCCCCATACGTGAGAACTGCGGCCATTTGCAGGAGAATCTTCAGCCGCTCGCGGATCGCGACCGCCGAGTAGGCGGCGCCGGTGTCGGTGAGGCGCGAGAAGTCGTGGAACGACTCGGCGCAGTCGCCCGCCTGGAGCAGGAACGCCCGCCCCGCGGCGACCTGGCCGAGCGCCGCCTGGACCTGGCGCGCCTCGCCTGCAAAGACGAGCGGCGGCAACGCGTGCAGCTTCCGGCGCACCGCTTCGGCGCGCGCCTCGTCGGGCCACTCCGGCTGCTGGAGGGCCTCGAGCTCCCGCCACGAGGACGGGGACCATGCGGAAGGAAGTGTTGCCACGCCAATCAGTGTAGGCATCGGGCGGAGAGAAGCCGCGGCCCTGGCTAAGCTCGCTGGGCAATGCGCATCTTTTCCGGCATCCAGCCCACGGGCGCGAAGCACTTCGGGAACTACTCGGGGGGCTTCCGCCAGTACGCCGCCACCCAGGAGCGGGGCGACGCGTTCTTCTGCATCGTCGATCTGCACTCGATCACGGTCGACTACGACCCGGCCGATCTCCGCGCGCGCACCCTCGACCTGGCGGCGCTGCTGTTCGCGACCGGGATCGACCCGGAGCGCTCGACGGTCTTCGCGCAGAGCCACGTGGCGGCGCACGCGGAGGCGGCGTGGCTGCTGGCGGCGGTCGCGAGCTACGGCCAGCTCGGGCGGATGACGCAGTTCAAGGAGAAGGGCGAGCGGCAGGAGTTCGTCTCGGCGGGGCTTTTCACCTATCCGATCCTGATGGCCGGCGACATCCTCCTCTATCAGACCGACCTCGTCCCGATCGGCGACGACCAGCGGCAGCACCTCGAGCTGGCGCGGGACATCGCGGAGCGGTTCAACGCGCGCTTCGGCGAGACGTTCCGGGTGCCCGAGGGCGTCTACCCGGAGGTCGGCGCACGGATCATGGATCTCCAGGAGCCGACGAAGAAGATGTCCACGACCGGCGGGAACCCGCAGGGAACGCTGCTGCTGCTCGACCCGCCCGACGCGATCCGCAAGAAGGTGAAGAGCGCAGTGACGGACTCCGGGAGCGAGGTGCGCCGAGGCGACGACAAGCCGGGCGTCACGAACCTGATCGACATCATGAGCGTCGCGACCGGCGAGACGGCGGGCGCGATCGAGGTGCACTACAAGAGCGGCGGCTACGGGCAGTTCAAGAGCGACGTCGCCGAGGCGGTGGTCGAATTGCTGGCGCCGATCCAGGCCCGCTACGCCGAGCTGCGCGGCGACGCGGGCGAGCTCGCCCGGCTGCTCGCGGTAGGCGCCGACAAGGCGCGTGCTACTTCGGCGCCGACCCTGCGCGCGATGTACGAGCGCATGGGGTTCGTCCTGCCGACGTAAGGCTGCGCGCACGCTCGTGCCCGATCGCGTGGCGCGATGAACAACCGGAAGAACTAGGCGCGCGGGTCGTTCGTGATCGGGAAGACGCCGCTTGGGCAAGAAAGCCGATCTCGATCCTGCCGACTCCACCGGCGTACGATCAGAACGACACGGTAGTTCGCGTCGGGGTGAAGCATCGCGCTGAGCGTGGGCTCGCTCGTCGGCACGGGTCGCGGCGGGGCGTCAGCCGTCGTCGACGCCTTCCCGTCGGGGGAGCTGAGCCGGACGAAGATCGTCGTCGCGCCGCCCAGGCCGGGATCGACCGAGCCGGAGCCGTTCGCGAACTTCCAGCTCAACGAGAAGCGCGTCCCGTCCGCGGCTGCGCGGGTATGTCGACTCGTCAACGTCGCCTGGACCTCTGTGAGCGCGGGTGCCCGCCCCCGCCGAGCCCGTCGTAACACCGCCTGCAGCTGCAACGGCGGCGAGGCTGCGGGGGATCACGGCCCGATCACATGCCGGTCTCCCCGCAGGTGCAGCAAGCCCCCTCCAGGTGCCAGATCCCGCCGGGCTCGGAATCGTGTCGTACCCCGATCCCCGTACCCTGAGCTGCTGCGCACCGGTGCCCCTCTCGGCGCCTACGGCGTAGGCCGTATGACAGCGGCGAACACCTCGTCGATCGCGGACGCCACGGGCAGCCACTGTGCACGCACGTCATCCGACGCGGTCACTGCTCTGGCGTCTTAGCTTACTTCTCTCTCTTACTCATTTCTCCGATACTTTATCTTATTAGACTGCAGGCACGTCATCCGACGCGGTCACGGCTCTGGCGTCAAAGCGAACGGCCGCGAACGCAGGCGCCATGATGCTTGATCGGTCCTGGTCGTTGGGTTACTGCCTCACGTCCAGTCCACCGAGGCGATCGCGGAACTGCGCAGGCGAGAGCACGGGTATCGCTGTGGCAAGGTCGAGAAGATCCTTGTTCGCCGCTGACGAGGATTGCGCGTTCGGAGGCAGCCAGAGCGATCAGGTAGTCGTCTCCGGGATCCGCTGATCGAATGGGCGGCGGACTTGATCGGATCCGTTGCGATCGTTCCCGACTCGCTCAGCCACTGCAACACCGCGCCGGCATCGCTCTCCGGGATGCGACGGCGCAGCTTCGGATAGGCGAACGCGCGCTCGAGCTCTGCGAGGAGCGCTCTGGAAATGACCAGTTCGAACTCGCCCTGCTCCCATGCCCGCAGGAGCGAAGCCGCGTTTCCCGACGGCGAGAGCAACCCCCGAGATGATGACGTTCGGGTCGAGAACCGCCCGCACCGAGGCTCAGCGTGCCTTCGGCCGCGTCTTGTGCTGTGCCTCGACAGCGAGCGTTGTCGCTTCTTTCTTTTTTTTTTTTTTTTTATTAATAAAATGCCGCTTCTTCCTCGGAGAGATCGTTCTTCTCCCACAGACCTTCGAGCAGATCGAGTCCGAGATCGCGCCGCAGCGATTGTTCGATGACTTCGCTGTCACCCCGCCCGAGACGCGCCGCGCGGATCTTCACCGCTTTCAGTACCGACTCGTCGAGCGTGACTGTTGTGCGCACTTTTCGCATACAAGCATCATAGCGTCAGCATGTGTTGACGCTTCAGGTGTTCCGCAGCGCTGGCGCACGGCCGCGGCGCTACTCCTGACCGGCCTTGAGCGAGTCCACTACCACGCGATACTGCAGTTCTCTGAAGCGGACGCCCAGCCAGGACCGCTCACGCGATGCGCCGTCGGGTTTCCAACCTGCCGCCTCGTAGACTCGCCGCGTGCGCAGATTTCTCCTCGGCGGTCCAAGAGTGTTGCCTCCGCGAAGCCGCGGGAATCGAGCACATCAGCCGATGCTGCGAGAAGGGCTCGGCCAATCCCCTGGCCCCAGGAACCTGGATCGGTGTAGATCATGTCCAGTTCGCCGTCCCGCGCGGGATTCGCCCCTTCGTCGGGAGATGGATTATATTTTTTTTTTTTAAAAGCGCACGATGGCAAAGCCGCGAACGGTGCCGTTCACCTCGGCCACGAGCACGTCCTCCCCGGGGCGGTACGGCGCGGATGCGAGCGCGAAGTCGCTCGACCGGCCGCTCCAGCGCGAGAAGGTTGCTCGCCCCGAAGATGTGACCCGATGCCTCCCGGGCCGCTGCGACATAGACGGATGCCATAGCCACGGCGTCTTCCGGCCTGGCCGCTCTGACCTGAACTTCGGACACTCGTCGCGACGGTAGCTCAGGTGACACATAGCCGTACCCGGTCGGAGTGCCTAACCGAGAACTCGCGCCGGTCAGCGTGCTGTCGCCCGACGACAGGTCAGGCGCCCGGAGCCAGCGTGCGGAGCCCGGTGAGCCGCGCGGTCGCTGCCTGGCGTTCGTCATAGCTCACGAACGCGTCGAGTGGTTGCAGATCGGCAGCGGCGACCACGTGGATCGCGTCGAGCGCGCGCAGGGTCGGCTCCTCGATGGCTCCCGCAGCCAGGAGGAGCGCGCGGTCGAGCGGCAGGAGCGCAACAGCGTCGAGCAGCTCTCCGGCGCGTTCGAGCGCGAGCTCGAGCGGCAGGCCGTCCGCGCGTGATCTCAAAGCATTCGCGCGCTGCGGCGCGGCGGATCGCCCTGGGGGACTTCCGTGAGCACGAGCTCACACGAGACGAGGTCGGCACCGGCCGCGAAGGTGCGCAGCGCAGCACTCTCGGGCTCGTCGACGACCAGCTTCACGAGCGCCGACGAGTCGACGTAGAAGAGCGCCACTAGCGCTCGCCGCGGATCTCGTCGAGCGCACGGCTGAGCGCGTGAGGGTCACCCTCGAGCCGGAGCGGCTCCGGAAGCCCCCGCCGCAGCGGACGCGAGATGCGGCCCTCCGCAATCAGCCGATCGAGTCCGGCGCCGCTGACCGGCGGCGGGCCGATCTCGGCGACAGGGCGGTTGCGGTCTGTGATCACGAGGCGCTCGCCACGGGCCACCCGCCGCAGATAGAGGCTGAGGTTCTGCCGGAGCTCGGCGATACCTACCGTCTCATTCATGTACATAAATGTAGCAGTAGCTTCGGGCGGGAAACCGAGACGGCGACGAGATCGGCTCGGACTAGGCCGACCGGAGTCGCGCGACTTCGTCGCGCGACAGCTCGCGCCACTCTCCGGGCGCGAGGCCCTCGACGGTGAGCTGGCCGTACCGCGTCCGGCGCAGCTGCTTCACGGGATGTCCCACACGCTCGAGCATCCGCTTCACCTGCCTGTTTCGGCCCTCGTGGATCGTCAGCTCGATCCGGCCGTGGCCGAGGCGCCGCACGAGCGCCGGCGCTGTCATCCCGTCCTCGAGCTCGATCCCCGCAGCGAGCTGGGCAAGCGTCTCGTCGGACGGATCGCCTTCGACCTCGGCGACGTACACCTTGTCGACCTCATAGCGCGGGTGCGCGAGCTTGTTGGCAAGCTCGCCGTCGTTTGTGAGCAGCAGCACGCCGGTCGTGTCGATGTCGAGCCGCCCGACCGGAACGACGCGCGCCGGGTGGTCGACGAGGTCGACGACGGTCGGCCGCCCGCCGGGATCGCGCGCCGTGGTGACGACGCCGGCCGGCTTGTGCAGCAGCACATAGGCGAGCTCTTGCTTGGAGAGCGGGACGCCGTCGAGCTCGACGCGGTCGCGCGACTCGACGAGCGTGTTCAGCTGCCCGGGCTCGCCGTTCACGGTGACGCGCCCGGCCTTGATCAGCTCGTCCGCCCCACGCCGAGACGCCACCCCGGCGCGCGCAAGCCATGCATTCAGACGCATCGAGAGAAGTTTCGCTCTTGGCACAGTCCCGTGACGGACATGTCACACCTTTCCCGCTAGCGTCATTGGCAGGGGGGCTCGCGCCCCCTTGGGGGCACGTGGAGCGCCGCAAAGCCCATCCGGAAGGGGACTGCACACAACGTGTCAAATCGTGTCATACTCCGATCATGGCCTCCGCACGCAACAGCTCGAGCCGCGTGAACGTCACGCTCGATGAAGAGCACGCGTTGAAGCTCCGCCGGCTTGCGGAACGCACCCACACAAACGAAGGGACGCTCGCTCGCTCGCTCCTCTCGTCCGCACTCGACGAAGCCGATCCAGATCCGCGCAACGTCACAGCCCTGCTCGACGGAATCGACGGCGCATTCGAGCGCGCGCAACTCGGGCGCGAGCAGGCCCACGCCGGGCTCGGAGTACCGCTCGAGGATCTGTGAGTCGTGGCGCGCGTCGTCGTCTCGCCGACCGCGGTCGACGACCTCGCGACCTTCATCCAGTCGTACAGCCTTCCACCTGACACGCGCAAGCGCGTCAAGCGCTCTCTCCGCCCGCTGGCCGAATTTCCTCTTCTGGGCGCTCCACTCCACGGGCGCTGGCAGGAATTCCGATTCATCCTCGGCCCGTGGCGCTGGCTGATCGTCGTCTACTCGTACGACGAGGAGCGCGACGAGGTCGCGATCGTGACGTTCCAGGATGGCCGGTCGGCGGCGTTCGCCGGCTAGGAGCTAGGCCGGCCGCTTCTCCGCAACCGTCTCGAGCCGCGCGCGGATCTCCGTCGCGTCGGCGCCGAGATCGTCGAGCCGCGGCAGCGCGGCCAGCGACTCCAGCTCGAACACGCGCTCGAACAGCGGCGTCGTGCGGTAGCGGATCGCGCCGAACTCGTTCTCGCGGCCCGCCTCCACGATCAACCCGCGCTCCACGAGCCCCGACACGACGCCGTCCACGTTCACGCCTCGGATCCGCGCGATCTCGGGACGCGAGCAGGGGCCGAGGTAGGCCACGATCGCCAGCGTCTCGAGCGCCGCGTGGGAGATCCCACGCTCGACAGGCCGCTCGAACAGGCGAGCGCAGGCCTCGGCCGCCTCGCGCGAGGCCCGAAAGCCCCAACCGCCGGCCACGTACTCGAGCACGATGCCGCTCCGCCCCTCTCGATACTGCTCGGACAGGAGCTCGAGCGCCGCGTCAATGCGCTCGGCGTCGTCCTGGGTCGCGTCGGCGAGCTCCTCGACGGTCAGCGGCTGCGACGCCACGACGAGCAGCGCCTCCACGGTGCGTGCAAGCTCGCCGACCGGGTTCGACTCGATCAGGCGGAGAGGACGTTCCAAGGGAGGCTCCTTTCGGCGTCGGGGCGGGAGATCCTGATCGGCGCGAACGGCGCGGCCTGTGACAACGCGAGCTCATCTTGCTTACGGAGCTCGAGCAGCGCGAGGAACGCCACGGCGATCTCGACCCGCGACAGGCCCACCACCTCCTGCTCGAAATCGAACCGGGTCCGGCGGCGCAGCAGTGCCCGCCACCGCTCCAGGAACTGCCCGACCGGCGGAAACTGGAGCGCCATGTGCGCCGTCGAGACCGCGGGCGGCTCGACCGCCAGCGCACGCAAGGCAGCCGCGAGCTTCTCGGGCGACTGCGACGCGAACGTCGGCTCGGGCCGCGCAGGCGCAAACGGCGCCGGGCCGAGCCGGAAGAAGCGGTCGCGCCCCCGCTCGAGCCGCTCCGCGAGCCATGCCCCGGCCTCCTTCGCGCGCCGGTACTCGGCCAGGCGCCGCGCGAGCTCCTCGGCGGCCTCCTCCGGCTCGAGCTCGCCGAGCTCGGCGTCCTCGTCGGGAAACAGCCCGCGCGCCTTCAACTCGAGCAGGGCCGAGATCAGCACGAGGAACTCGCCGCACGCCTCGAGATCGAGCTCGTCGCGTTCGGCGAGCCGCGAGACGAACGCGACGATGATCTCCGCCAGGTCGACTTCCGAGAGCGGAACCTCGTCGCGCAGGACGAGGGTCAGCAGCAGATCAAACGGCCCCTCGAACGCATCGAGGTCGAGCTCCAGCTCGTGGACGGACGCCAGCACGCACGCAGGCTAACGCCGCTACCGGACGCGGCCTCTCGGGATGGTCATCTTCGGGCCCTTCGGGATCTCCCGCTTCTCCACCTTCGGCTTCCGCTTCGGGATCGGAGGCGGGTCGGAGCCATGGCCGAGCACCTGCCACCAGATGAAGAACGCGGTCGAGGCAACGAAGCAGAAGATCGAGACCCACGCGTTCAGCCGCAGGCCGAGGATGTGGTACGAGGGGTCGATCCGCATCAGCTCTTCGAAGAACCGCCCGAAGCAGTAGTACGAGACGTAGAGCGAGAAGAGCGCCGGCGGCTTGAGCGTGAAGCGCCGCGCCACCCAGATCAGGATCAGGACGCCGATCACGTCCCAGATCAGCTCGTAGAGGAACGTCGGCTGGAAGAGCGTGCCGCTGAACACTCCCGGCGGGTACGCACCGTTCGAGAGCCGCGGCAGGTGGGCGTCGTCGATCTGGAGCCCCCACGGCAGCTTCGTCTTGCCGCCGAACAGCTCCTGGTTCCACCAGTTGCCGATCCGGCCGATCCCCTGCGCGAGCAGGAGACCCGGCGCGGCGGCGTCGAGGAAGACGAGCGGCCGCTCGCCGGCGCTGCGGATCACGATCACACCGGCGATCGCCCCGAAGAGGATCCCGCCCCAGATGCCGAGGCCGCCCTTCCAGACCTCGAACACGCCCTGCCACTTGGGCGAAGGCACCTCGCCCCACGACGTCAGGTCGTGGTAGACGCGGGCGCCGATCACCCCGAAGGCGACACCCCAGACCGTGACGCGCACGACGAGGTCGAACTCGCCGCCGACCGCCGCCCAGCGCTTCGCGGTCAGCCAGACGCAGGCGCCGATGCCGAGCAGCAGCATCACGCCGTACATGTGGATCACCAGCGGCCCAACGTGGACGACGCTTTCGTGCGGCGAGGGGATCGATCCGAGCAGCCTGACCATCAGCCCGGCATTCTGCCGACCCGAGCCGCGCCGTGCGTGTTAGAGGCTCGTTTAGATCAGGATGCGCAGAGCAGTTTCAGGCGGGCAGCCGCTCTCGACAAGCGCAAGCGCATGGTGCAGATCGACGTCTGAACGCGCCAACTCGACGGCCGAAATCGGGTCGAAGCCGGCCTTCTCGAGCGCGTCGGCCCGCCAGCGCTCAACCCGCTCGATCTCTGTTTCCACTACTTCGGTGTCAGCCGCAGACATCGTCATCTCCTTGTTACCTCTGTTCTTGCCTGTCCATACGATCAAACGCGCGCGGAGGGTTGCGTCATACCATCGGATGCCAAGCATTTACTGAGAATTTACGGTCTCTTCATCGGCATCCGCGACCGCGAAATTATGCGAGTGCGGACTCTCCGAGCAGCGCTTTCACCTCGGCGTAGAAGTCGGGCGCCGGCTTGACGCGATAGGCGGGCCCGAGCGCGAAGACCTGCGACCCCTGCGAGGTGAGGCAGCTGAGGAAGACCGGGCTCTCCCCGGGGAAGTCGCGGATCAGGGCCGCCAGCTGGCGGATCACGCCGGCCGGCGCCCGGGTCGCGTCGATCTTCAACCGCACCTCGCGGTTCTCGGCGACCGACTCGAACGGCTGGATCTCGAGCGCGATCAGCTTCGTCTCGCCCTCCTTGTGGTCGACGCGACCTTTCACGATCAGAATCCGGTCGACCTGGCAGAGCGCTCCCGCCGAGACGTACATGGAGTTGAAGACCACGACCTCGGTCCCGCCGGTGACGTCGTCGAGCCGCATGAAGACCATCAGGTCGCCCTTCTTCGTCGTCAGCTGCTTGATCTCGCTGACGATCCCGCCGACCGTGACGAGCTCGCCGTCGCGGCGGCGCTCGAGCTCCGCCAGCGTCGCGTCGGTCTTGCGCGACATCTCGGTCCGCAACGACGACAAGGGATGCTCCGAGACGTAGAGCCCGAGCGTTTCCTTCTCCATCCGCAGCAGCTCGTTCTTCTCGTACTCGTCGGTGCCGAGGCTCGGGTGGTGACGCGGCTTCTCCTCTTCCCCGTCGGCCCCGTCGCCGAGGTCGAAGATCGAGCCCTGGCCCGCGAGCCGGTCGGACTGCTGCTTCTGCCCGTAGGCGAGCGCGGTCTCGAGCACCTCGATCATCCCCTTGCGCGGGCCTGGCAGCGCACCGCACTTGACGAGCGACTCGAGCGCCCGCTTGTTCACGACCGACGGGTCGACGCGCGAGGTGAAGTCCCAGATCGACTCGAACGGGCCGCCCTCGGTGCGGGCTCGAATGATGGTCGTGGCAGCGAGCTCGCCGACGCCCTTGACCGCGTTCAGCCCGAAGCGGATCTTGCCGCCGACGACCGCGAAGTCGATCTGCGACTCGTTCACGTCGGGCGGCAGCACCTCGATCCCGAGCTCGTGGCAGGCGTTCACGTAGAACGGCACCCGGTCTTTCGTGTTCATGACCGACGAGATCAGCGCCGCCATGTACTCGCAGGGATGGTGGGCGCGCAGCCAGGCGGTGCGGTAGGAGATGAGCGCGTAGCAGGCGGCGTGGGCCTTGTTGAACGAGTAGTCCTGCGCCTTCTCCAAGTCGTCCCAGAGCTGGCGCGCGACCTGGTCGGAGGTGTTGTTGGCGATGGCGCCCTCGATGAACTTGTCCTTCAGGGACGCCATCAGCGAGTGGATCTTCTTGCCGATCGCCTTGCGCAGATCCTCGGCCTCGAAGAGCGAGAAGCCCGCGATCTCCTTGGCGATCTCCATCGACTGCTCCTGGTAGATCGAGATGCCGTACGTCGAGCCCGTGATCGCCTTCAGGCGCGGGTCGAGGTAGGTGACCTGCTCCTTGCCGTTCTTGCGCGCGGCGTAGTTCGGGATGTACTGCATCGGGCCCGGCCGGTAGAGCGCGACGAGCGCGATCAGGTCCTCGAAAACGGTCGGCTTCACCTGGCGCAGCGCCTCGCGCATGCCGGTCGACTCGAACTGGAAGACGCCGGTCGCCTCGCCGCGGGCGAGCATCTTGTACGTCGCCTTGTCGTCCATCGGGATCGTCCCGATATCGAACGGCGCAGTGTCGAGGCCGCCGATCAGCTCGCAGGCCTTGTCGATCACGTCGAGGTTGCGCAGGCCGAGGAAGTCCATCTTCAGCAGGCCGAGGTCGGAGACGTCGTTCATCGCGAACTGGGTGACGACCTCCTGGTCGGCACCCTTCTGCTGCAGCGGCACCGTCTCCATCAAGGGCGCGGCGCCGATCACGACTGCTGCGGCGTGGATCGAGTCGGCGCGCGTCAGGCCCTCGAGCGGCTGCGCGAGCTCGACGACCTCCTTCGCGACCGGATCCTCGTCGACCGCCTTGCGCAGGTCGGCGCCCGGCTTCAAGCACTCGGCGAGTGTCTGGCCCGGGCCTTCCGGGATCAGCTTCGCGATTCGATCCACCACCCCGTAGGGCACCTCGAGCACCCGCCCCGCGTCGCGCACGGCGGCGCGGGCCGCCATCGTCGAGAAGGTGATGATCTGCGCGACGCGGTCGCGGCCGTACTTCTCGGTCACGTAGTTGATGACGCGCTCGCGCCCGGCGACGGCGAAGTCGATGTCCATGTCGGGCATCTCCTTGCGGCCGGGGTTCAGGAACCGCTCGAAGATCAGGCCGTAGCGGATCGGGTCGAGGTCGGTGATCTCGAGGCAGTAGGAGACGAGGCTGCCGGCGGCCGAGCCGCGGCCCGGGCCGACGCTGACGCCGTTGCCCTTCGCGAAGTGGATGAAGTCCCAGACGATCAGGAAGTAGTCCTCGAACCCCATCTCCTTGATCGTCTTCAGCTCGAACTTCAGCCGCTCGGTCAGCTCGGGCGTCACCTTGTCGTAGCGCTTGGCCAGGCCCTTCTCGCAGAGCTCGACCATGTAGTCGAAGGCCTCGCGGCCGTCCGGGACGGGGAACTTCGGGAGCAGGATCTTCCCGAGCTCGATCGTCACGTTGCAGCGCTCGGCGACCTCGAGCGTGCGGCGCATCGCGTCCTCATGCCCCGGGAAGTCGAGCGCCATCTCGGCCGCCGACTTGAAGTAGAACTCGTCGGTGTCGAAGTGCCAGTGGTTCGGGTTCTTCAGCGAGTCGCCCGACTGGATGCAGAGCAGCGCCTCGTGGGCGCGCGCGTCCGTGTCGCGGAGGTAGTGCACATCGCCAGTTGCCACGGTCGGCAACTGCGTCTTGGTCGCGAGCTCGACGAGCTGCGGCAGGATCCGCTGCTGGATCTCGAGGTGCGCGTTCTGGAGCTCGACGTAGACGTTGTCGCGCCCGAAGACCTGAGCGAGCCGGTCGAGCTCGCCCTGCGCATCGGTGACGCGGTTCTCCTCGAGCGCCTTGCAAACCCGCCCAGAAAGACATCCGGACAGCGCGATGATCCCCGAGGAGTGCCGCTCGAGCAGCTCCCAGTCGACGCGCGGCTTGTAGTAGTAGCCCTCCAGGTAGCCGAGGCTGGAGAGCTTGATCAGGTTCGAGTAGCCGGCGTTGTCTGCGGCGAGCAGCGTCAGGTGCGCGTAGCCCTTCTGCTGGGCGTGGCGGTCGTCGGCGACGTACACCTCGCAGCCGACGATCGGCTTGACGCCCGTCCCCTTGGCGGCCTTGAAGAGCTGGACGGCTCCGGCCATCGAGCCGTGGTCGGTGAGGCTGACCGCCGGCATCTCGAGCTCCGCGGCCCGAGCGACGAGATCCGGGATCCGGCACGCCCCGTCCAGGATCGAGTACTCGGAGTGGACGTGCAGGTGGACGAACGGCGCGGCGTCTCTTGAAGCAGTAAACATCGGGCTGGCCAGTCTACGACTCGGTCCCGACGGCCCCCCTCTCGGTTTTCGCAGTTTGCGGAGACTCTCATGCGACTCCGTGACAGCCCGCCCACAGCCGTCCGAAGCGGACGCGGCCTACCGCGTGTGCTTGGCGATCGCCCTGCGAATCGCCTCGAGCCGGTCGCGACTCGCCGACGAGCGAGCTACCCCGCCCGCCTGCTTCGCGGCCTCCCGCGCCTGCACGATCAGCTTCTTGCCCTCGCTGCTCGTGGCGACCTTGCGTGCCTGCGAGATCAGCTTCTTGCCCTCGTCACTGCGCGCGACGCGAACGGCCTGCCGGAGCGCCTTGCGGCCGGCCGGGCTCGATGCCATCGAGAGCGCTTTCGCCAGGGGTGTCATGGAGTCACTGTAGCCACGCCGGGCCCGCTCGAAACCGGGCCGCCGAGGTTGCCCTCGTGCCCGCCCTGGTCGAGCCGGAACGGCGGGTACTCGGGCGTCATCAGCGCCGCGTAGGCGCCGACGCGGAAGACCCAGCGGTCGAAGCCCATGATCAGGTCGAAGATCCCGCGCGGATAGGTGTCGCGGAAGAGCAGGAGCACCCCGGCGACGAGCACGAGCACGCCGATCAGCCCGGCAGAGCCGTAGCGCGCGAAGAAGCCGAGCGCGCCGCCTGTGAGGATCCCCGAGATCATGTACTGCGGAATCCCGAGCAGCCACCAGCCGATCAGCGGCAGGCCGTGGCGCTGCGTCTCGGGGTAGGCGACTTCGAGCCGCGCCGGGTAGTCGGGCACGTCGGCCAGCGTGAACGGCGGGTAGCGGTCGGTGCCGATCGCGGAACAGCAGTAGAAGCCGACCCGCCACGTCCAGCGCATGACGCCGACGTTGTAGTCGAAGAGCCCGCGCGGATAGTCGCCGTTGAAGAGCAGGACGAAGAAGGCTGCAAGCGTCGCAAAGGCGGCGCCGATCCAGAGGAAGAACAGCACGACGGCGTGCGGGATCGCCAGCAGCCACTTGACGAGCCAGAGCCAGCGCGAGAGGTCTGGTTGGAGCTCGCCTTCGAGGCGGAGGGGATAGCTCTGAACGGCGCTCAACTCGGCTCCCTTCGTCGGTCGCGAAGATCGTCCGCCGCAGCCCGGCCGGCGGCATCGGGGCCGTCGCGGAGCCGCAGGCGGGGAACTACGGAGCGACGATGCGGCGGTGGCCGGCTCCCGTGTCGGGGCAATCTTCCTGCCAAACAGCGCCCCGCGGCGTACCCTCAGGGCGTGAACGAGCGAGAGTTCGCCGCGCTCAGCCGGTGGACCGCGGAGTACGGCGGTGGAGACGACACGGACGAGCTGGCGCCGCTCGCCCGACGGCTGGACGAGCTCATGCGCACGGCCGCCGGCGACGAGGCCCACAACTGGGAGCAGCTCGCCCGCAACGCCGAGCGGCTCTCCCCACGCGCCTCGACCGCTCGGGCCCGGGCGGGATCGCGCAGCCTCGCCGCGCTGCTGCACGGCGACCCCGAGGCGATCCACGCCCTCGCGACGGAGCACTGGCTCCCGGAAGAGCCGCCGCCGGAGGAGTCAGGCCCCGGCTCGAACGGCCGCCGGCTGCGGGTCGCCGCCATCGCCGGCGCGACGGCCGTCGTCCTCCTGGCAGGCGGCGTCGAGCTCGCGCAGGTGCTGACGACGCCGTCCCTGACCGTGAGCGGGCCGGCCCACAACGCGCAGGTCGGAGCCGACGAGGTCGACTCCGTCGCGTTCGTCGCCCACGGCACGGCGACCGAGCTCACCCGCGAGCACTGGGTCTTCGACGGCCGCAACGTGAGCAAGAACGTGATCTCGGACTCGGGCCGGCTCGTCTTCCAGCCCTCCAACCTGACCGAGGGGCCGCACGAGCTGGACGTCTCCCTGGGCGGCGGCTTCCTCGGCGCCACCGCGCACGAGCGCTTCAGGTTCTGGGTCGACCTGACCCCGCCCACGCTCGAGGTGGCGCCGAGCGCCACGGGCATCTCCTGGCAGCCGATCGACATCAGCGGCACCGCCGACCCCGGCTCGACCGTCACCGTCGACGGGAAGCTCGTCAGCCTCGATCACGGCCAGTTCTCAGCGCTCGTCGAGCCGCCTGTGCCCGCCCAGGTGCCGGTCGTGGCGACCGACGACGCGGGGAACGCCGCCCGCTCCTACGTCTCGGTCACGCTCCGCCCGCGCCGGCCGGCCGAGCCGATCAAAGCCGTCCACATGACCGCCCTCGCCTGGGCGAACCCGGCCCTGCGCGGGCCGGTTCTGAAGCTGATCGCGAAGCACGAGATCAACGCGGTCGAGCTCGACCTGAAGGACGAGTCGGGCGTCGTCGGCTTCACGGGCGTCGCGGCGGCCGACGCGATGGGCGCGACGAAGCCGATCTACGACCTCGCCGCGGCCGTGCGGCAGCTGCACTCGCTGGGCGCGCGCGTGGTCGGCCGCCTCGTCTGCTTCGACGACCCGCTCGCCGCGAGCGCCCTCTGGCGCTCGGGCCACCGCGACGAGGTCGTCCAGACCCCGCAGCACACGCCGTACGCCGGCTACGGCGGCTTCACGAACTTCGCGAGCCCGGCCGTCCGCAGCTACGAGATCGCGATCGCCGTCGCAGCCGCGAAGGACGGCGTCGACGACGTCCTCTACGACTACGTCCGCCGCCCCGACGGCCCGATCTCCTCGATGGTCTTCCCGGGCCTGAAGGGAAGCCCGTCCGCGGCGATCGTCGAGTTCCTGCGCGAGACGAAGCTGGCGCTGCGCCCGTACCACACCTACCTCGGCGCCTCGGTCTTCGGCATCGCCGCCACGCGCCCCGGCCAGGTCGCCCAGAACATCCCGGCGATGGCGCGCGACCTCGACTACGTCTCCCCGATGGTCTACCCGTCGGAGTGGAACAAGGGCGAATACGACGTGGCAGATCCGAACGAGCAGCCGTACCTGATCGTGAAGCGCTCGCTGCTCGACTTCAAGCGCGACGTCGCGGGCTCGGGCGCGAGGCTCGTGCCGTGGTTGCAGGACTTCTCGCTCGGCGTGCCCTACGGGCCGAAGCAGGTGAAGGCGCAGATCGCGGCTGCGCACGCCGACGGGGTGAACGAGTTTCTGCTCTGGAATGCCGGGGCCGTGTACGACGCGGGCGGGCTCACGCCAAACTGCGCCGCGAGCGCGGCCGCCTGTGGCTTCAGGCGGCTGAAGCTGAGAACCACGACAAGTTTGGCCCCAGCTACTGGTATCCAAACTTACATGAATAACTTTTGCTACTCAGATTTGGGCTTCGTCGCTTCCCAGCTTTGGCTCCCTCCCTCTTTATCCAACATTGGCTTGCTAACATTGGACAAACCATGAGCTCGCTGCTTGCCGCCTCTTCTCGTGGACATCTTGTCCCGGGCTTCTGGACGGGCGATCCGGCAGCCCAAGGCGGCCGTGCGGCACGGCGTGGGTTCGCCTATCAGGCGTATGTCCCAGCAGAGATCGCCAACGAAGAGTTCTCGCTGAGCTCAACCATCGCGGCAGCTGCCACAGCTGCCGAACAAGCGACGCGTTCGCTGAACGCGGACCCGCCCGGGGCGATCGATCTCGAAGCGCTGGCACGCCAACTCTTGCGCGCGGAGTCCGTTGCTTCATCCCGTATCGAGGGCCTTGTACTCGGCCACCGACGACTCGCACACGAAGCCTTCGCGCCTTCCGACCGTGACCTCACCGCGCAAGGCGTCCTCGCGAACATCAAGGCACTCGAACAAGCGGTCGCATTTGCCGGCGCCGCCTCAGAAATAACCTCTGCCGAGCTCCTCGAAGTGCATCGCATCCTCTTCGCCGGGACACGCGACGAGCACATCGGCGGTCGTTTGCGAGAAGAGCAGAACTGGATCGGCGGACAGGCATCGACACCCCGCAACGCTGAGTTCATTCCTCCGCCACACGAACTCGTGCCCGACCTCCTCGATGACCTGTGTCTCTTCACGAACCGTGAGGACGTGCCCGCGGTTCTTCAAGCCGCGATCGCACATGCACAGTTCGAGACGATCCATCCCTTTCACGACGGAAACGGGCGCGTCGGTCGCACGCTCATCCAGATCATCTTCCGGCGCCGCGGACTCGCCCCGCGCTATCTCCCCCCTGTGAGTCTCGCCCTTGCCGGCGAGGCTGATCGCTACATCAAGGGCCTCACGAGCTTCCGCAACGGAGATGAAGAGGACTGGTACGCAGTCTTCGCGGATGCTGTTCTTCGCGCTGCCGATCGGGCCCACGAGTTCACACGAGAAGTCGCCCGCTTGCAGGACACCTGGCTCGTCGCTGCCGGCAACCCGCGTGGCGGATCGGGCGCGCGCCGACTCATCGAGTTGCTCCCATCTCAGCCTGTGATCGATATCGGAGTCGCGGCGAAGCTGCTCGGAGGCTCGGGCGAGCAAGCCCGCCTAGCGATCAGTCGCCTCGAAGAGGCTGGGGTGCTTCGTCAGATCAAGGCTCAGAAGCGAAATCGGGTGTGGGAGACAGTCGGCCTCTTCGACTTGCTCGACCGGTTCGATCGCGATCTCGGTTCTGCAGAGCGCACGCCTCGCCCGACCCGGTAACGACACTCCCGCGCCTGCAGGGCAGCCCGCCCGCGGCGATCGTCGAGTTCCTCCGCGAAACGAAGCCACAAACCGCAGGAGTCAGCGGTAGGCGCGGCCCCGCGGAAGCACCCGCAGCACCACGATCAGGCGTTGGTCGTCATCGAACGTAAAGCGCACGCGCCAGTCGCCAATCCGTAGTCGCCACTCGACGGAATCGAGCTTGCGGATATCGGCAGCAGAGGGATCTTTGACGAAGCGGTCGAGCCCATCCACGATCCGTTGCCCGACGGGTGGGTCGAGGCGGCGGATGTCTCGACGCGCCCGCGGCGTGATCGCGTAGGACCAGGGATCAGGCGAGGCCGAGATCGCGCTTCAACTCGTCGGCTGAGATGGCCTGGCCCGATTCGTACTCGGCCAGCGCCTCTCGTCCGCTCAGCGTCTCCTCGGGAGTCGATTCCTCGTCCTCGGCCGGCGCGGCTGCAAGCGCTTGCAGCATGGGGTCGACGCGTCGACGCTCGACCACCGGGAGCGCCGTAGCAGCCTCCTCTTCGGAAAGCTCCTCAACAAGATTTCGTAGGCGTTCCTTGGCGGTCATGAGTCAAAGGTAGCGAGCGAGCAAGATTGGTCGAGAGCGAATCTCGATTCCGTATGGAAGCAAGGAAAGCGTCACGTGTCTGTGTCAGCTCTGCGACAAACGATCCACAGGCTTAAGCTCGAAACAGTGGGAAGAACCAGAGGGCTCAGAGCGCCCAACGTCGGCCCGATCTGAGTTATACTTAGTCAGTATGACTCAGCGGGTAGGGAGCAAAGGGCAGGTCGTGATCCCGAAGGATCTTCGCGATCAGCTCGGTTTGCATCCAGGCACCGAGGTCGATTTCGCGCTGGACGGCGAGCGCGTCGTCATCGCGGCCCGGCAGGAGACCCTGCCTCTCGGGGGACGATTCGCGGCCAGTGGGATGGCTGCCCGCCTGCTCGCCGAGCGCGCCCGCGAGCCGCGGTGAGTGTCTGCCTCGACGCCTGGGCGGTGCTCGCTTGGCTCGACGGCGAGCAGCCCGCGCTGCGCGAGGTCGAAGCAGCTCTCGGTGAGCGGCCGCTGATCAGCTGGGTCAACGCTGTCGAGGTCTACTACCGCCTGGAACGCGATCACGGACGCAGCACCGCCGACGACGTGCTCCACGCCCTTCGCACCGCCCTCGAGCTCGAGCTGCCGACCCAATCCCGCATGGTCGAGACGGCGCGAATCAAGGCGGCGATTCCAATCGCGCTTGGCGACTGCTTCGCCCTCGCGACCGCCGCCGCCCACCACTTGCCGCTCCTAACCGGCGACCCCGAAATCCTCGACCGCGACGACTTGCCCTGCGAGGTCAGGGACTTGCGGCCGAGCGCGACGGGCAATTAGCGGCACCTACGAGCAGGGATCAGACGAGGCCGAGATCGTGCGCGCGGGGATCCCCGCGCGGCGCCTCTGGATCGTTTGCCGGGGGTCACGTCAACGAGCGGCAGCACGTCGAGCGAAGTTCACCGCGTAGCGGTACGTCATCCGCGCGTAGCGGTACGTCATCCGGGAAGACGTACGAGTTCCCCTAGACCTCGTCGATCACCTGGGGCACGAGGTTCATATCGCGGCAGATCGCGTACCGCCACTCTCCATGCCGTCCGTCAGCATTCACTGCCGCGACCCACCGCTCGGCCGCCTGCACCTTCACATCTGCAAGCGCGTCGCGCCCACCCTTCAGCTCGAGAATCAGCGTGACCCCGTTCGTGAGTCGCACGAGGAAGTCCGGAATGTAGTCGTGGCGGCCGCCGCCGTGGAGATAGGGGATCGCGAATCCGAGACCCTGGTTCTTCACAAACGAGGCGACGCGCTCGTGCTTGTCGAGGTGGTAGGCCGCGGAGCCCTCCCACGTCGAGTCGACCACGACGCAGTTGAGGTGTGACTTGACGACGTCTCGCACCGGTTTCGACGTCCAGAACGAGACCTCGGCCGTCGATCCCTCCGGTCGCGAAGGCTCGTACTTGGGGACCTCTGGCGCCTCGCCCTCCGCGCGGTCGGGGTGAATCGCCTGAACGAGCCGCTCGATCGCATCGCCGTACCAGGGCGAGGTGAACACGTCGATGCGCTTCTCCTCCGAAGGCACGACGACCTTGTCGCGAACGAACCGCTTCACGATCTCCAACAACTGTGGGAAGAGCACGTGGGCCGGGGCCTCGCACGTGTCCTCCTCGGCGTACCTTCGAGTGAGCGCCGCTGCCATCTCGAACTCCTCCTGCTGTAGCCGCACGCTCGCGCGCCATGCGTTCAGGTTGACCGTCGTGTGCCCACCAGGTTCGGCGAACGACGGGCGGCTCTGGTTCGTCAGCAACGTCGCCTTGAGCAGCGTTTCGTCCGGCACCTTCATCGCATCGACAACAACCGGCGCAATCGATTCCCAATCGACCGTCACGCGACTTCGCACCGCTTGCTGATACCCGTCGACCCGCGGGAACGCGATCGCGTACTTGGCGCGCTCGGGTAGCGCCTTGACGTTGCGCTTTTCGATCTTCCGCTTCGGAGCGCCCTCCCGAGCCTTGAAGGGGATCACCTCGAACGGCACTCCGAGGATCTGCGCGACCTCTTCTTCGAGCATCCCGCTCTCGTCGGGCTCGTAGCTCGCGCGCCGCAAGCCGCGGCCGACGACCTGCTCGCAGAGGAGCTGTGACATGAACGGCCGCAGGCCGACGATGTGGGTCACGGTGTTGCAGTCCCAGCCCTCGGTGAGCATCCCGACGCTAACGATGCAGCGCACGTCCCGCCCAGGCGGGTGCAGCGGTCGCCCGAGCTTCGCGGCGAGCTCCTCGAACCCGTCGGGATAGACGGCACGCCCTTGGGGGTCCGCAGGCCATTCGCTCTTCCCGACTGTGTCGAGCGTAAGTCGCATCCAACGGCTCTCGTCGTCCTTCCCGCCCTCCAGCTCCGTGCTCTCGCCGACGACCTTCGAGTCGACACGGATCGTGTACTGGTGCCCAGGCGTGTTTCGCAGAGAGGCAAGATCGAGCGGCGGCACGTTCGCCGGCCCGACGCCCTCGGCGAGCCACGAGTGGATGACCGCTGCGAGCTTCGTGTTCTTGCAGACGATGATCAGCACTGGTGGCCGTGTTTCGTCGCCTTCGCGCCACGCCTTGCGGATCTCCTCCCACGAGAACGCGAGCAACTGGATGGGTGTCGCTGCCTCGCGCAACACTGCGTCGGGCTTTGGATTCGCGCGCCTGCCACCACGCTCGGCGGCGGAGAGCCGGCCCATGACGTAGCGCCAGATGTTGAAGTACTTGGCGTCGCTTTCACCCGACGGATCCGAGTGCGCAAGCTGAGGGATCTTGACGAGACCGGACTCGATCGCGTCGGTCAGCCCGAAGTCGCTGACGACCCAGGGGAAGATCTTGTTCGTCTCCTCGGCGGCGCGCATCAGGAAGTAGGGCGTCGCCGAGAGGTCGACGCAGAAGTTGATCCCGCGCGAGCTATGGACACGATCGAGGCCGTCCATCCAGATCGTCGACTCGATCGCCAGCTCGTCCGTCCCCTCTTCGAGAGGGGACTCAGCATCCTCGATCGCGCCCGGGTCAGGTGCGCCCGTGATGCGGTACGCATGGTGGGCCTCATCGTTCAAGACGAGGATGTTCTGCTTCCCGCCTTCGCGCCCGAGCACGCGCTGCATCAGGCGCGCGTCGCTCTCGACGTAGCGCGTCTCCTCGATCACGACCTCCTGCTTCTCGGGCCGGCGGTCTTCGAGGATCTTCGTCCCTCTTGTGACGGCGATCGCGAGAGACTGCTCCGTCATGTAGCGCGAGCCACGCGCAGTCGTGTTCGTCTCGGCGATCTTGACCGTCGCGCGCACGGTCTCCGCCACGCCTGCCTTCTGAACCTTCGACCCCGCACTCATCCCCTTGCGCTCGAACTCGTGCCAGTTCTTCACGAGCACGCGCCCACGCCGAAGCTGTGGCATCAGGTCGTCGGGGACGAGGTCGAGCGTGCGGTAGACCGACGCCTCGCCGCGGTTCGGATCGAGCTCCGTGAGACGGCCGCGGATCGTCAGGTTCGGACAGACGACGAGGACGGTGTCGGAGAAGCGCGCGTCGCCGCGGGACGTGACCTTGTTCAGGATGCTCCAGGCGCAGATCATCCCCATCACCGTCGTCTTGCCCGCGCCGGTCGCCATCTTGCAGGCGTAGCGGCGAAAAGCATCGACGTCATCGGGAACCTTCTCGAGCGGAACGTCAACGCCCTGGAGAAGATCAGACCGCCCCTCGACGAGAAAGATGATCGACTCTGCGGCCTCGAGTTGGGCGAAGAAGAGCCGCCGGAAGCGGCCCTCGCGCCGCCAGTGCTTCAGGAGGTCGAGGGTGGTCCGGCTTGCGCCGGGATACCCCGCTTCGCGCCAGGCAGCGACGCGCTGGCGCACCAGGTTGACGAGCTCGAGCTCTTGCCACTTGCCGATCGCGAGCCCCGTCTCGTCGAGATCGCGCGGATCGCGGAAGTAGTAGCCCGCTCGGCGCCGCCCCTCCTCGCGCCGTGCCGTCTCGCCTTCATGGATCCGCCAGTGCTCGGCCGGCTCGACGTAGGGCGAGCTGAGGATCGGATTCTCGACTTCAAACGAGCTCATGGACGCGTCCGAAAGAGCGGATTGCGTCGCACGAATGGAGCGTTGATGCTGCCACGGTGCCCGACCCGGTCTCCGTGACCCTCGATCCGGATGGCCGTCGTGTCGTGTTGGACGAGTATGGCTGGAGTCACATCAAGGCTCGCCACCCGGACTTGCGCCGATCTCTCCGCGAAATCGTCGCCGCTGTACGAGAACCCGACCGACGAATGCCGGGTCGAAACCCCGGCGACGTCTGGTACTTCGTCGAAGGAAGCGGGCCGCGCCCGTGGCTGCACGTCGTCGTACACTACGAAAGAGGTGGAGAAGGGTGGATAGTCACAGCGTTCAGACGGCCCCTGCTTCCAAAGCCGTGAAGGTCGCCGGAATCGAGTTCGACAACAATCTCTACGACGCGAGAGGCGACGTCCTCTACCTCCACGTCGGCGAACCGTCTGACGCTGTTGACTATGACGGGACGGCCGAAGGCGATGCGACGCGCTACGGGCCGGACGGCAGCCTCGTCGGCCTGACGATCTTGAGCGCAAAGTTGCGACTCGAGGAAGACGGGAAGATCGAGCTGACGCTGCCGGAGCACACGGTCGTCGTCACCGACCTCGGCGATCTGCTCGCCTAGCGCCTTCACGTCGCCTCGTCGAGCGACTTGACGACGAGCAGCTCGTTGCCGCGGTCGTCGATCACCTTCACGGCGATCTCCCGCACGTCGCCAGCGGTAAACGGCGCGCTGATCGAACCCGAGAGGTGGTCCCACACCGAGTCGTCGAACTCGCCCTTGAGCGAGCGCTTCAGGTTGTCCCAGGCGCTCGTGCGCGGGAAGAACGCCTGCGAGACGTGGAACGAGAGGCCGTTCCACGCCGTGTCGAGGAACCACGCCGGGACGTCGTCGCCGCGCTCGTGCCGCGCCTCGAACGTCGTCGGATCGAACGTGTCCAGACCGAGTAACTCCACTGAATAGCGCTGCGGCTCGCCCTTCTCCTCGGGCGGGACGTTGCGGATCGCGATGTCCGGCAGGCCGGCGATCGAGAAGAGCTGGCTCGACCGCATCGTCTTCAGCAGGTCGCCCATGACGAGATCGGGCGTCGCCTGCACGTAAATCGCGGGGATCCCGACCGTCGCGTCGATCTTGTCGACGAGCGCCCGCGCGTTCGGCTCGATCGCGAAGCCGATCACGAGCAGCTGCTCGTAGCTGCGCAGATGCGCCTCGCGGGCGGCCTCGTAGACGAGCTTCTCGCTGACCGCGCCGTTCTCGGGCCCGAAGACGATCGCGACCGGCGTCCCCCGGGCTCGAGCGACGCCTCGGCCGAGAGCACGAGCGACTGCGCCGGCGGCCGGACGTTCGCGAGCGTGAGCTTCTCGTTGCCGCCGAGCTGGAGGGTCGCGTTCAGCCGCAGCGCCTCAACCATCCGGCCGACGTAGGTCGCGTCGTCGAGCACGCCCGAGTCCTCGATCCCGTCGCCATCGACTTCGACCGGCGTCGGGATCGTCGCCTCGAGCACGAACGGGCCGGTCACCCGGGTGATCTTGGAGTCGATCTCGGGCCGGTCAACGAGCACCTCTTCGTCAGAAGGTTCGTCGTTTGCAATCGACTTGAGCGTTACATGCGGGACGATGCCCCCGACCTCCTCACCCTTTGCGTTTTGGCGACGCTTGTAGATGAAACCCGCGGCCGGCCCTCGCCCCGCATCGTGGAGTTCGTAGTAAGGGAAAGTCGCTGTGAGAAGACGCTGCCGCGCCAACGCGAGTGGAACACGCGACGTGTCCACCGTGATCCAACGCCGACCCCACTGTTCGGCGACGTACGCCGTCGTACCTGAGCCACAGGTCGGGTCGAGAACGAGGTCGCCAGGACGAGTGGTCATCATCATGCAGCGTTCGATCACTCGCGGATTTGTCTGCACCACATAGGCCTTTGCGACTGCGAAACCGCTCTGTCGGGTGTCACTCCAGACGTTGTTAGTAGGCCGATACGGAAAGTCATCGAGATACCGAATGAAGCCAAGCGTGTTGCCCTGCGCCACGAGCCGCCCGGCCTCCTCGAGCCTTCGGAGGCCATCGACCGTCGTCTTCCACGCCCCTTTCCTCGGCTTGAACGTCTGACCAGCGAACTCGTACTCAAACACCGCGGTCGGGCTCGGCGCTTGCGAGGTCAACGGATTGGGTCGGAATGGGCGGGCGCCGAGAGGGAGAGCATCGGGATGCACCGCCTCATCGTCGGTCATGCGACGCCGAACGCCGTCGGAAAGCTCGACCCACCTCAGGTTCTGATCGTCTTGAACGGTGCGCGGGACGTAAACCTGTTCGTAGTGCACGTCATTTCGATCTCGCGCGTACCAGAGGACGAAATCGAAAGTACCTACGAGAAGCGAGGATCCGAGGCCCGTCGTCGTTTGGAACGCGATTACTGCACAAAAGTTCTCAGCGCCGAACACATCGTCGAGCGTCTCACGAACATGGTGAAAGTTCTCGTCTCCGATCTGAACAAAGACGCTTCCGGAACGAGCCAGGAGATCTCGCGCGACAAGGAGGCGATCGCGCAAGTACGTCAGATACGAGTGCAGTCCGAGCTCCCAAGTGTCCCGATACGCCTTGATCATTTCGGGCTCGCGGGTCATATCGGCGTCGTCGTTGTTCTTGACATCCCGCTTGCGGACGAACGGCTGGAAGTTGGAGCCGAACTTCACGCCGTAAGGCGGGTCGATGTAGATCATCTGCACCTGCCCGCCGAGGCCCTCGTACTCGAGCAATGAGTTCATGACGACGAGCGAGTCGCCGAGGATCATCCGGTTGACCCAGTCGCCCTTGTGCTCGTAGGCGTCGAGCTGCTCGTGGAGCGGCAGCTGCGGATCGGCGAAGAGCTGAAGCTCCAGCTGCCGATCGCGCTCGTGCCCGGCGAGCGTCTGGAGGATCGCCTTGGTCGAGAGCCGCTCGTGCACGAAGAGCGGCAGCGTCGGCACGTCGAACGAGAGCCGCTCGGCCTTGCCGCTCCAGTCGAGGAACGGCTTGGAGAGCGCCTTCAACCGCTCGACAGCGTCGGCGAGACCGCCGATCTCGACGTCGCCGCAGCGACGAGGCTCGGGAAATCGGTGCGGAGCGTCGAGCTTGGCAGCCTCGTCGATCTGAGCGATCAGCCACTCGCCGAGCTCGCGAGCGGCGTTCTGCCCGTCCCAGTCGAGCGCGGGCGAGAGCGACGAGTCGTACGTGTAGGTCTTGGGCGCCTTGCGCTTCCTGAACTGTGCCTGAGTCCCGACGTCCGGCCGAAGCAGCGCCTCTTCGTCGTGGCGATAGGTCTCTGCTCGCTTGCCGCCTTTAGCCGCCAACGCCGCCCTTTCCGAGTTGAGCCACTCCGAGGACTCAGACTATTGGCAACCGCGGCTCGCGACAAGCGTCGGTTGCCGAAGCCCCCAAACGCGCCGCGACCTCCGCCGGCAAGCGGATCGGCGGCGAGCTCGGCAGTTGTGAGTCGGGATTCGCGCCAGAGCTCATCGGCATCCCGATTCTGGTGCGCCGCGATTCGGTCGAGAAGATCCACGACGGCTTGTGCCGGCTGACTGCGAGCGCTGAGCCGCCAGACCTGGGCCTCGGCCGGCGTCGAGTGTCGAACGATGTAGTCGAGATGTGCGAGCAGGAGACCCGTTGCTTTCACGAGGTCGTGGCCCCCGTCGTGCGCGACAACGAGTGTCAGGTTGGTCTGTCGCAGCACGGCAAGCTCGCGCGGTTGCTTGAGCATCGACGAGTCGGTTGTCACGAGACCCTCCCACGGGCGATGATGGTGGTGGAGCGCGAGGAGAATCTCCCAGTCCTCCATGTCCGAGAGCCGCGCATCGATTGTCCTGATCGGGACGAGCTCGACATCGCGCAGGAACGGCGTAACGGCGTTGACGAGGGGCTGCGGGAAGTTCTGATCGAGCGCGAAGAGCCGCGGCACCGCAGCCTCAGGCGGCGGTCTTCAGGTTTCGTATGAGTTGACGCTCGAGATCGATTGCCTCGGCGATCGCGCCGACCGAAACCACGGGATAGAACTGGTGAATTTGCTCGCTGGCGAAGCCGCGGTCGGCAAACGAGGCGAGCACCACCGTCTCGATGCGGGTGCTCACGACATGGGGCGAACCCGAGAGCTTTCCTGGGACGATCCGCAGATGGGGACGGGGCGATTGGAGATTCGGCCCCTGCGTTGACTCACGGGTGGTGAACGGCTCGATCAGGTCGATCCAATCCGGATCGAGGGGTCGTACACCGGTCGAAGCAAGCACTTCGCCGCTCGACCGAAACCATACCCTGCCACCTCGGTCGACCATGACGGCCGGCCCTCCCTCTTCGGTCCAGAGGCTCAGGTCCAGCTCGTTCAGGGTCTCAAGCGCCCTCTTCACCGCGGGCATCGTCGTACGAGGAACGTCACGTCCATCGCTGGCGGTCTTGGTCTGCCGAAGCCAGTAGATCGTCCGCAGGCCCATGAGATCCGCGTACGACCAGAGCTTGATCCGGACGGCCGAGACGCTCGGAACGAGAATCTCCTTGCGCGCCCAGTAGTGAACCGTCGACAGCGGCACGCCGGAAAGAGCCGCCGCTCGGTCGGCCGAGTAGACGCCTTTCCGGTCTACGAGCTTCATGTCTCCAGTATCTACTCTCGCGTGACGGTCGTCGACCGTCGCTTTCAAACAGGCATGAGAGCACTTGGCCGGACAACGGCATTCTCCTCTCGAACCAACGACGACTGCGGATATGTTCCGTACGGACTACGCGCGAGCCGCGGCCCGGGTCACACGCGAGCAGGTCCGCCGACGGCTCCGCCGAGCCGATCGCTAGCGTGCCTCCATGGACCTCCGCCTCCTCGGCCGCACCGGCGTCGAAGTCAGCCCCCTCTGCCTCGGCGCGATGATGTTCGGCGCCTGGGGGAACCCCGATCACGAGGACTCGATCCGGATCATCCACCGGGCGCTCGACGCCGGGATCAACTTCGTCGACACCGCTGACGTCTACTCGGCCGGCGAGAACGAGGAGATCGTCGGCAAGGCGCTGCTCGGGCGGCGCGACCAGGTTGTGCTCGCGACCAAGGTGCACGGCCGGATGGGCGACGGGCCCAACATGGGCGGCAACTCGCGGCGCTGGATCATCCAGGAGGTGGAGAACAGCCTGCGCCGGCTGCAGACCGACTGGATCGACCTCTACCAGATCCACCGGCCCGATCCATCGACCGACCACGACGAGACCCTCGGGGCGCTGACCGACCTCGTCAGGGCCGGGAAGATTCGCTACTTCGGCAGCTCGACCTATCCCGCGCACGAGATCGTCGAGGCGCAGTGGGTCGCCGAGCAGAACGGCCGCGAGCGATTCAAGACCGAGCAGCCTCCGTATTCGCTCCTGGCAAGAGGGATCGAGCGCGACGTGCTGCCGGTCTGCCAGCAGTACGGGCTGGGCGTGCTCTCCTGGAGCCCGCTCGCCGGTGGGTGGCTCACCGGGAACTGGCGCAAGGGACAGGACGCGCCCGCAAGCACGCGCGCGAGCCGGCTGCCCAACCGCTACGACCTCTCGCTGCCCGAGAACCAGCGCAAGCTCGACGCCGCCGACGCGCTCGCGCAGCTCGCCGACAACGCCGGGATCTCGCTCATCCACCTCGCGATCGCGTTCGTGATCCGGCACCCGGCCGTCACCTCGGCGATCATCGGGCCGCGCACCATGGAGCAATTCGAGAGCCAAATCGGCGCCGTGGACATCCACCTCGAGGACGAGCTGCTCGACGAGATCGACAAGATCGTGCCGCCCGGGACGAACTTCAACCAGGCCGACTCCGGCTACGTTCCGCCGGCGATCGACGACGCGTCGCTGCGCCGGCGCCAGGACGACACGCTCCGCCCGCGCGCGTTCTAGGTCTAGAGGACACGTCCGCAAGAGCGGATTGACGCGGGCCAATCGGGTATTACTCTGCGAGGTAAGATTCTTACCGTGCGAATCACCTCGAAAGGCCAGGTCACGATCCCGATCGAGCTGCGCCAACGAGCTGGCTTGCTCCCTGGGACCGAGGTCGAGTTCGAGCTCGACGGCGACGCTGTCCGCTTGACTCGGGCTCCCGGCACTCCGGGGCGGGGCGCCGCTCTGGTCGAACGGATGAGGGGGCGAGGCACGGGCAAGCTCTCCACCGACGAGATCATGGCGCTCACCCGCGGGTGAGCGCAGTCCTCGTCGACTCGAACGTCCTGCTCGACATCTTCACCGAGGACCCACACTGGTACGGGTGGTCGTCGACAGAGCTCGCGAAGGCAGCCGACCGCGGCTATCTCGCGATCAATCCGTTGATCTACGCCGAAACGTCTGCGCGCTTCGGACAAATCGAGGAGCTTGACACCGTCCTGTCGCCGGACGTGTTCGTCCGGCTACCGTTGCCGTGGGAAGCCGCGTTCCTGGCCGGCCGAGCGTTCGTCGCGTGCCGGCGGCGGCGGGGGCAGCAACGCTCGCCTCTCCCCGACTTCTACATCGGGGCACACGCAGCCGTCGCCGGCCTGCCACTCCTCACCCGCGACCCGCGTCGCTACAAGGCGTATTTTCCGACGGTGACTCTGATCGCACCGGTTTGAGCCGCGCCTACGCGGCAGCGCGCTCGGACCAGGCCTGATCGAGCGCCGCGAGAATCACGTCCGCCGACTGCGCGCCCGAGACGCCGATCCGCTCGTCGATCCCGAAGAACGGGACGCCGCGGATCCCGAACACGAAGCCCCGTTGCTCGTCGTCGCGCACCTCGGCGGCGAAGCGGTCCCCAGCCAGGAGCTCCGCAACCTCGTCGGGCGGCAGACCCGCCTCCACTCCGAGGCGCTGCAGCACTTCGGGCTCGCCGATCGCGGCGCCCTCCGTGAAGTACGCGTGCAGCAGGCGCTCCTTCATCTCGTCCTGGATCCCGTGGGCCGCGCCGAGGTGGATCAGGCGGTGGGCGTCGAACGAGTTGCCGCCGACCGTCGTGTCGAGGTGGTACTCGAGGCCCTCCTCGGCCGCGAGGCCGGTCAGGCGCTCCTGCGAGGCGGCGACCTGCTCCGGGCTCATGCCGTACTTGGCAGCGAGATGCTCGGCCGGCGTGCCCTCGCGCCGGCGCGGCGCCTCCGGGTCGAGCTCGAAGCTCCGCCACACGACCTCCACCTCGTCGCGGTGGTCGAAGCGCGCGAGCGCGGACTCGAAGCGGCGCTTGCCCACGTAGCACCACGGGCACACGACGTCGGACCAGATCTCGACCTTCATACCTTGAACGCTACTCGCCGGTGATGTCGCTGCGGAGCACGATCAGGTACGAGGCGAAGAGCGGCGGCAGCGCATAGGCCGCGGTCAGCCAGGCGGCGCGGATCACCGGCGACCAGTCGACCGGGACGCGCAGGAAGCCCTGCCACGCCTGGAACTGCGTCGTCAGCAGGTACGGCTGCACGCCCTGCAGCCCGGGCAGGATCCCGATCAGCTGCATCAGGAGCGCGAACATCAGCGTCCCCACGACCGCGGCCGCGCTGTTGCGGGTCAGGGCCGAGAGCAGCAGGCCGAAGCAGACGATCGCGACCAGCGGCAGCATGTAGACGGCGAAGCTCGCCGCGACGAGGCCGAGTGCCTTCGGCGCCGCGACGCGCGTGCCGGAGAGGTCGACCAGCGGGTTGAAGCCCGACTTGATCACTCCCGCGACGACGGCGGTCACGCCCATCGCGAGCAGCGCGACGAACGAGTACGTCAGCGCCGCGATCGTCTTCCCGGCGAAGATCTGGCCGCGGTCGAGCGAGCGCGTGAAGATCGTCTTCATCGTGCCGTTGTGGTGCTCCGAGGCGATGATGTCGCCCGCGACCAGGGCCGCGATCAGCGGGAAGAGCCAGATCGAGCCGAAGAGGAGCAGGACGAGCGGGATCGCGAGGCCCGACTCGCGGACGTAGCGGCCGAAGTCGACGTCGTTCGGCTGGCCCTTCTGGACGGTGAGCGCGGTGACGAAGATCAGCGGCACGAGCACCGCCGCGCCGATCCCGAGGTAGGTCCGCTTCTGGCGCAAGAGCTTCCGCAGCTCCCAGCGGTAGACGACGAGCGCGCCGGCCATCAGGCGACCGCCGCCACGGGCGTGTCGGGATCGGTCAGCTCGAGGAATAGCCGCTCCAGCGAGGCACCCTCAGCAACCAGGTTGTAGATCCCGATCTCGGCCTTGCCGAGCGCGATCGAGAGCGTCGCGACCTGGTCCGGGTCGGCGTTGAAGACGAGGCCGCCGTTCTCGGGCGCGGCGCTGACGCCGTGCGCCTCGCAGACGGCACGCGCCGCGGCGAGGTCGGTGACGTCCAGCCGGTAGAGGCCCGCGGCGCTCGCGAGCAGGTCGCGCAGCGTGCTCTCGCGGATGATCTGCCCGTTGGAGATGATCGCGACGCGGTTGCAGAGCTCCTCGACCTCGCTCATCAGGTGGCTCGAGAGGACGACCGTCATCCCGTCGTCGGCGAGGCGGCGGACGAGCGCGCGCATGTCGCGCATTCCCGCCGGGTCGAGACCTGTTGCAGGCTCGTCGAGCAGGAGCAGCTTCGGCTTGCGCAGCAGCGAGGCGGCGATCCCGAGCCGCTGGCGCATGCCGTGGGAGTAGCCGCCGACGCGGTCCTTGGCGCGGTCGCGGAGCTCGACGATGTCGAGCGCCGCGTCGATCTCGCTGCGGCCGGCTGCCGTCTGGTCGTAGGCGGCGAGCAGCTCGAGGTTCTTGCGGCCGCTCAGGTAGGGGTAGAAGCGCGGGCCCTCGACGAACCCCGCCACTCCTTCGAGCGCGCGGGCGCCGTCGCTCAGCGGGTCGCGGCCGAAGAGCTTCACGACGCCCTCGCTCGGCCGGATCAGGCCGAGCAGCATCCGCAGCGTCGTCGTCTTGCCGGCACCGTTTGGGCCGAGGAAGCCGTAGACGTCGCCGGCCGCGACGGTCAGGTCGACTCCCGCCACGGCGACGATCTCGCCGTAGCGCTTGACGAGCCCGCGCGCCTCGACCGGTGCGGCGGCCGCGCTCAGGACGTGAGCGCCCGCGCCGCGGTCTCGGCGTCGGACTGCGTGACCGAGCCGGCGACGGTGTAGGAGACACCGCCGGCCGAGTACTGGAGGACGGTTCCGAGCGCGGTCACGAGCTCGTGGCCGGTCGCGCCGTTGATCGTCACGCTCGGCAGCAGGTCGAGCGGGCTCGCCGCGTCCTTGGCGGCGGAAGCCGCGTGCTCCGAGACGACGATCGCGCCGAGGCCCTGGCCGTAGGTGACGAGGGCTCCCGGATCGGTGCTGGAGCCGGTGAGGCGCACCTCGCTGCGGGCCAGCCCATCGAGTGTGTCGGGGGCGGCCAGCTTGAACGGCAGGGCGGCGCCGACGGCGTCAACGCCGGTGACGGGCGTCGCAGTCTTGTCGCTTCCCGAGCCGGTGCTAGCCGGCAGGGGCACGTTGACGATCTTCGCTCCCGCCGGCGGCGAGACGTTCACGTCCGAGGCGGCGACAGGCCCGTAGCTGATGTCCGTCGCGGTCAGGTCGAGCACCGGGGTGGTGTCTCCCTTCGCGTACACCGCGACGTGGAGCGGCACGCCGGTGACGGCATCGAAGCTCAGCTCAGCCGAGCTGACGAGGCCGCCGTCCGCCTTCGGCGAGACCGAGACGGTGTAGGCCGGCTGGCCGGCGACCGAGCCCGGGGTTGCGCCGGAGATGTCGGCGACATCGCCGAGCTGCGCGAGCGCGCTCTGGATCTCGTCGATCGAGGGCGCCGCCTTCGTGCCGGCCGAGGGGCCGGAGGACGCCGCCGGAAGCGTCAGCTCGTAGGCGGTGTTGGAGGACGCGTCGTAGACCGACAGCGTCTTCCCGTCCGAGACGATCTGCGCGTCGCCAGAGTCGGACTGCAGCTCGAGCCGGAGGTGGCCGTCGTTCGTCAGCCAGAGTCGTCCGGAGGCACCGGTGAGCAGCGGCGAGCCCGAGGCACCGGCAAGCGAGCCGAGCGCGCCGGAGCCGAGCAGGTTGTTCGTGAAGCCGATCCGCGCGGTGATGCCTTGAACCGGCGTTGACGTGACCGCGTCGTGAATCGCCTGCGAGAGCGGCTCGGCGGGCGGTGTCGTGCCGCCGCCGCCAAGCGCCGTGACGGCGACGATCGCTGCGACGGCGCCGGACGTCGCGAGCGCGCCGATCAGAACGACCAGGCTGCGCGTGGAAAGACGACGAAACAAGCTCATGCTGCTGAACCCCCTACGTTGTTGCTGCTCAACTTGTAGCCCGCACACGTGAGAGTAGCGTGAGAATTCGGGGTGGCCGCGGCGCCGGATCTTCGAGGCGTGGAGGTAACGCGGCATACGATGACGTCGCGTGCTCATCATCATCGCACTCCTCCTCGCGCTGCTCTTCCTGCCCTCGCCCTGGGGCCTGATCGTGGTCGCGGGCGCCGTGGTCTGCGAGACGACGCTCGCGGTCGTCGGCATCCGCTACTCGAAGCGCCGCCGGGCCCAGGTCGGCGCGCAGACGCTGGTCGGCGAGACCGCCGAGGTGATCACGGCGCTCGAGCCGACCGGCCAGGTCAGGCACGGCGGCGAGATCTGGCGCGCGCACGCCGCCCAGGGGGCGCGGGTCGGCGAGGTGGTGCGCATCACAGGCGTCGACGGCCTCACGCTCGAGGTCGAGCGCGCGCCCCAAGCTCGGTCTTAGGCAGTTCTTAGCCGGATCACAGCAAATCTTCAACTCTCGCTGACAGGCTCTGCCTCAATACGAGAAGGAGTTGAACCGACATGGCTGTCCACATCCACACCCGCCCGTCTCGCTTCGACGAACGTCGGGAGCAGAACGAGATCGAGGAAGAGCTGCAGCACATCCGGGATCTCGTGCGCCTGCGCTCGATCTTCGAGCGGCACGGCGTCGCCAAGGACGAGCTTCGGACCTATGACGCAGAGATCGAGCGCCACCGGCGCGAGCTCGCCGTCCTGGCGGGGCACCACGCCGGGCTGCATCTGACTGCGGCGTAGCCCCACCACCCACGGCGACCGGGCTCGCCACTACGCTCGTGAGCGTGAGTGAGCGCCCCCTGCGCGAGTTCGACGTCATCGTCGGAGACGAGACGATCGTCGCGGTCGTGCGCGAATCGGCGCGGACGCGCCGGCTGCGGATGGTGGTTCGCGCGGGCCGGTCGGTCGAGTTGACCGTGCCGCGCAGAACCAGCACGCGGGCACTGCGGCAGTTCCTCTCCGACAACTCGGACTGGCTCGCCGACACGATGGCCAGGGCGCGCCTGACGAGCCCGCTGCTCGGACTCCATCAGCCCGGGACGGTGTGGCTCGCCGGCGAGCGGCTCGCGGTCGAGCGCGGCGGCGGGCCGAAGCCGGTTGCGAACCGGCATGGCGGGGCGCTGCGCATCTCGGGCCCGCCCGACCAGCTCGCGGGCGCGATCGACCGCTGGTACCGCCGCGAGGCCCGCGAACGGCTCGAAGCAGCCGTTGCCCGCGAGTCGGCGCGCCTCGGGATCTCCTACGCGCGCGTCTCGATCCGCGATCAGCGCACGCGCTGGGGATCGTGCTCGACACGCGGAACGCTCTCGTTCTCCTGGCGGCTCGTGCTCGCGCCGCCGGAGGTGCTCGAGTACGTGGTCGCACACGAGCTGCTGCACGTCAGGGAGCCGAACCACTCGCGCGCGTTCTGGGCGCTGCTCGACGCTCACCTACCGGGGTGGAAAGAGCGGGCCGCGTGGCTGCGGCGCCACGGCCACGAGGTGCTCGACTACGAGCCGTGGCCGAACGGCAGGTACGGCTCGACCTCGGGCTCGGGCAACGGCTCGTTCCGGGCGACCGAGTAGCCGAGCAGCAGCGCCAGGTCGAGCACGACCAGCACGAGCCCGGTCGAGAGGATCGCGAGCGAGCGGCCGCCGGTCTTGTCGTAGTAGAAGGCGAGCTCGACGATCGCGGCCGCCGTCCCGGCCGCCAGGAGCGTCGGACGGGCGACGGCGAGGAAGGTCGACCAGGCGTAGGTCCGGGTCGCAAAGAGCCGCCACACTGCCGCGGCGTAGACGGCGATGGCGACCTCGATCAGCGGCAGCGTCACCTCCAGCGGCGCGTTGAACGGCAGGTACGCGGCGAGCGTCCCGATCGCGCCGAACACGAGCATCAGCGTCACGACGGCGAACGCGTCCGGTGGAGGGAGCGGCACGCCCTGCTGGCGCTCCGGCTGGGCGAACGGGCTCGCCATCAGAAGGTCGCGAGCCTCGACATGACGACGATCGTGCCGAGCTGCAAGCAGCCGATCGCGGCCGCGATCGTACTGTAGCGCGCCATCAGGCGCCCGATCAGCTCTGCGTTCGGACTCGCTTTCCGCAGCTCGGTCAGCACCTGGAGGTTCGCGGGCAGGAGCAGCGCGAAGTTGATCGTCGCCATCACGCCGACGATCGCGAACGACGAGACGACCCACCAGTGGCGCGGATACCCCTCGGTCAGGACGCCCGTGTGGCGCGCGAGCTGCCAGCCGGCGACGAGGGTGACGATCGCGAGCGTCGGCATCAGCACCATCAGCCGCGGCATGTAGCGCTGCACGAACGCCCGCCGGACGGGCGGCTCGAGACCGCGGGCGATCGGGCCGATCAGGAAGCCCGCGAAGAGGTCCGCCCCGGTCCAGAGCCCGCCGAAGAAGACGTGCAGGAAGTCGAGCGGCCACACGCGGTTCCAGGCGATCCCGACGAGGAGCAGTGTCAGCGCGACCGCGGGCAGGAGGAGCAGGCGGCGCGGGATCAGAGTCGGAACGGCTCCGCCTTCGACAACCGCCTCACTCATCGGGCGAGCTTATCCCCTGGCAGGCGGCAAGAAGAGCCGCTCGGAACCGCATGAGACGTACGCTTTCCGTCGTGGCCACGCAATCGCAGCTCGCCGCTCTGCTCCAGGCCGACGCGCTCGAGCGCTTCCTGCGCTACGTCCGGATCGACACACAGTCGGCGCGTGGCTCGGACACCTATCCGTCGACGGCCAAGCAGCTCGACCTCTCACGGTTGCTGCTGCGCGAGTTGCAGGAGCTCGGGCTCGCCGACGCCGAGCTGACCGAGCACGGATACGTCTTCGCGACGCTGCCGGGCTCGGGCGCCGGCCCGACCGTCGGCCTCGTCGCGCACGTCGACACGAGCCCCGACGCGCCCGCCTCCGGAGTGAGCCCGATCGTCCACCGGAGCTACGCCGGCGGCGAGCTCGTGCCCGGGCTCTCGCCGGAGACCTCCTCCCTGCTCGCGGAGCGGCTCGGGCACGACATCGTGACGAGCGACGGCACGACGCTGCTCGGTGCCGACGACAAGGCCGGGGTGGCGGAGATCATGGCCGCGGTCGCCTACCTCGTCGCCCACCCCGAGGTGCCGCGCACGACGGCGCGAATCGCGTTCACGGTCGACGAGGAGGTCGGGCACGGTACCGACCACTTCGACATCGCCGCGTTCGGCGCCGACTTCGCCTACACCGTGGACGGGTCGGTCGTCGGCGAGATCGAGAACGAGACGTTCTCGGCGGTCGAGCTGACGGTCACGTTTCCCGGGGTCGGCGTGCATCCGGGCACCGCGAAGGGAAAGCTCGTGAATCCGCTCAAGCTCGCGGCCGCATTGATCGAGCGCCTGCCGAAGGACACCCTCTCGCCCGAGACGACCGAAGGGCAGGAGGGATTCGTGCATCCCTACGAGATTGCGGGCAACGCCGAGCAGTGCACCGTCACGTTCATCCTCCGCGACCACGACGGGGAGAAGCTCGCGGAGCACGAAGCGTTCGTTCGCGGGCTGGCGCAGGAGATCTGCCCCGAGGTGACGTTCACGCGCTGGGATCAGTACCGCAACATGCGCGAGGCGCTCGACCGCGTGCCGCACGTCGTCGAGGCGGCGCTCGAGGCGACGAGGCGCGCGGGCCTGGAGCCCCGGCTCGCATCGATCCGCGGCGGCACCGACGGCTCACGGCTAACGGAGAAGGGCCTACCGACGCCGAACATCTTCACCGGCGGCAACGAGTTCCACTCGGTGCGCGAGTGGATCAGCGTCCAGGACATGGCGGTCTCGGCGGCGACCGTGGTCCGGCTCCTCGAGCTCCTGGCAGAGTGACCGAGCTCGAACGGGCGAAAGCGCGGCTCGACCGGCTCGACTACTACACGCGTCCGGTGAGGATCTCGCGGGTCCGGGTGCTCACGGTGCCCTGGCTCTTCCGGCTGCCGTGGTTTCGGCGCTTTGACGGCTACGCCGCGTGGGGGACGATCCTCCTGCGTGAGGCCCCAGGCGACGAGGACCTGCTCTGCCACGAGCTCTGCCACGTCTGGCAGATGCAGCACCGGCCGCTCGCGATGCCGCTGTCGTACCTGCGCACCGGCTACGGCGCCAATCCGTACGAGGCCGAGGCGCGGCGCGCGGTCGAGGAGACCCGGGCGAGCCGAACCCAGATGGTCTAGGCCGACCCGCCCGGAACGTCTCTACATCGCCATCGCCTCGTAGACCTCGACGCTGCCGCCGCTCGCGAAGATCGGGCAGCTCTTCGCGAGGCCGACCGCTCCGTCGAGGTTGTCGGCCGAGAGCACCGAGTAGCCGGTGAGCGTGCCGCCGTTGCCGACGGACTTGTCGCTCGCGACCGTGGCAGACGCCGAGAACGGTGCGCCTGCCTCGACGACTGCGGAGCCGAGGCTCTCGAACCAGGCGCCCCACGCTGCCATTGCGGCGGCCTGCTCCTCCTCGATCGCCGCCACTGCGCCACCCTTGTATGCAAGTACGAAGTTCCCCATCGTTCGCTGTTCCTTTCCTCAGTTGTCGTTCGGGTCAAAGCCTTGTTACGCGGGTTGGTTCCACGGATCGGGGCCCGGGTCGCCGCCGGAGGCGGCGAGGGCGCAACGCCCGAGGTAGTGATCCCAACCTTCCGAGTGAGCCGCCGCGGACTCGGAGCTCGGCAGGCCGCTGTGCCTGAGGCGCAGCAACGTACCCGCTCCACGCGGGATCAGATCGATCTCGACGGTCGTCGAGCCGGGCGGGACGAGATCCCGCTCCGGGCCCCCCACCGCCCAGCCCCAGGTGTAGACCAGACGGCGCGGCGGATCGACCTCCACGAACTCCCCGCTCGCGGTGTGCGTCCTCGTCACCTCGATCGTGTAAGCGCCACCGGGCCGCGCGTCGAACGAGATCGCCTGGCCCCACCAGCGAAGCGCCTTCTCGGGATCGGCCAGGAACTCCCAGACGGTCTCGGGGCTCGCGTCGATCTCGACCTCGCGCTCGATCGAGACCTGCTCAGTCGTGCTTTCCATGGTTGCGTCTCTCCTCTCGTTCGGCCTCACGTTTGAGCGCGTCGAGCCGCTCGCCCCAGAACTCCTCGAGGAACGTCTTCACCTCGGCGAGACCCTCGGGGCGGGCGCGATAGAGGCGCTTGGTCCCGTTGCGTCGCTCGTCCACGAGCCCGGCCTCCTTCAGGACGGTCAGATGCTGGGAGACCGCGGGCCGCGTGACCTCGAAGTGCGAGGCGATCTCGCCGGCCGAGAGCTCCTCGTCTCGGACGAGCGCGAGGATCTGCCGCCGGCGCGGCTCTGCAAGTGCCTTCAGCGCGGTCTCCACAGGCCTCTATGTAAGCAGATACTTACGTAAGCTGCAACTTACGCGTCGAGATTAACGCGGGACTGCTACACCGAAGGCGTGAAAGTCGCGCTGATCCTCGTCGCCTCGCTGCTGCTCGCCGCCCCCGGCGCCGCGCTCGCCTCCGGGCTCGTGGTCGATCCGCTCGGCCTGCTGGCACAGCTTCAGCCGGCGCCGTCGCCCGGGCCGGCAGGCCCGGAGGGCGCGCCGATCCCGGACGCGCCGCCGCTCGCTGCCGGCCACTCCCCCGGTCTCAACAAGAGCGTGGACGGGATCGAGTGCCAGCGCAACGAGCAGGTGCTCTTCCACATCCACGCCCACCTGTCGATCTTCGTCGACGGGCAGGCCCGCCTGGTGCCGTACGGGATCGGGATCGCGCCCCCGCTTCGAGGCGACAACACCACGGCCGGCCCGTTCGTCACCTCCGGGAGCTGCTTCACGTGGCTTCACACCCATACAAACGATGGGATCATCCACATCGAGTCGCCGGTGCAGCGGACGTACACGCTCGGCAATTTCTTCGACGTCTGGAACCAGCCGCTCAGCCCGGATCAGGTCGGCCCGGCGCACGGTCACGTCACGGTCTTCGTGAACCATGAGCTCTACGTGGGGAACCCGCGCAACATTCCGCTCCTGCGGCAGGCGCAGATCCAGCTCGACGTCGGGACGCCGCTGATCGCGCCGGAGACGATCACGTTCCCGCAGGGGCTTTGAGATTGCTGATCGAGTTTCCAGCCGACGAGCCCGAGCGCGCGCGCCGCTTCTGGGAGGGGCTCCTGGAGACGGCGCTCGCCCCGCGCACCGCGGACGAAGGCCGCGGCTGGCAAGCCGAGCACGGCGAGGTCACCGTCGGGCTGCACGAGCGCGGCACCGGGCCCGGCGATCGCTTTTCGCTTCCTTACTTCACGGTGCCCAACCTGCCTGCAGCGCTCGAGCGCGTGCTCTCGCTCGGCGGCGAGGTCGTCCATCCCGGCGAGCGGTGGGCGATCTGCCGCGACTCCGAGGGGACGCCGTTCGGGCTCGCGGCCGGCTAGTCGGCGACGTCGCCGCCGCCGGAGCGGCTGCGCAAGAACGTCGTCACGCCGACCGCACCCGCGATCAGCAGCGCGACAGCGCTCTTGTTGGGCTTGTGCGTCTGCGCGTCCACGGCGGGCACGACGGTCTTCGCCTTCTGCTTGAGAACCCGTTTGCCGACGGTGAGCGCGACCCAACCGAGAACGGCGTTACGGCGATTGAGGATGCTCATGCCCCGAGGGTACTCCGACGAGAGGCTCTACCGCTTCTTGCGGTTCGGCAGGTGAATCGCGCGTCCGAGTGCCACGAGGCCCGCTTCCTTGATCGCCTCGGCGAGCGTCGGGTGGGGCGCCATTCCGTCGGCGACGGTCTCCACCGTCGACTCGGAGTCGATCGCGACGACCCCGACCTCGATCAGGTCGGTCACGTGCGGGCCGACCATGACGAGCCCGAGCAGCTCGCCGTAGCGGGTCTCGTGGATCGACTTGACCCAGCCGGTGGTCGCGTCCTGCATCACAGCCCGGGCGTTCGCCACCCACGGGAAGGTGCCGACGGCAACATCGTCGCCGTATTGCTCGCGGGCCTGCGCCTCGGTCAGGCCGACGCCGGCGATCTCGGGATCGGTGTAGATCGGGCGCGGGACCGCGCGGTTGTCGACGATCGCGTCGTGGCCGCACGCGTTCTCGGCCGCGACCTCGCCCTCGCGGAACGCGGTGTGGGCGAGCTGCCAGTATCCCGCGCAGTCCCCGACGGCGTAGATGTGCGAAACGCTCGTGCGGCGGTGCTCGTCGGTCGTGATGCCCTTGCGCTTGTCGAAAGCGACGCCGGCGTGCTCGAGCCCGAGCCCCTCGACGAGCGGGGCGCGCCCGACGGAGACGAGCATCAGATCGGCGCTGACCGACTCGCCTTCGCCGTAGTGGACGATCAGCTCGTTGCCGCTCTGATCGATCTGCGTGCACTGCTTCCCGAGCTGGAGCACGATGCCCTTCTTGCCGAAGGCCTTTGCGAGCTCCTTTGCCGCATCCTCATCTTCCAGCGGAATCAGCCGCGGCAGCATCTCGACGATCGTGACCTCGCTGCCGAAGGTGTTGAAGATCGAGGCGAACTCGCAGCCGATGATCCCGCCGCCGAGGATCACGAGCCGCTTGGGGACCTCCGTCTGGGCGAGCAGCCCGGTCGAGTCGACGCAGAGATCCGAGTCGAGGCCCGGGATCGGCGGGCGCATCGGGAACGAGCCGGTCGCGACGATCGCGGAGCGGAAGGTGACCTCGCCGCCACCGCTGATCGACAACGTGTTTGCGTCCTTGAAGGTGCCGGTGCCCCTCACCCACTCGACGCCGTTCGCCTTCAGGAGTTGCGCAACGCCGCCGGTCATCTGCGCAACGACGGCCGCCTTCCACTCGTTCGCCTTGGCGAAGTCGAGCGCGGGCTCGGACGTCGTGACGCCGAGCTTCGGGAACGAGTCGCGCGCCTGGTGGATGAAGTGCGCGGTCTGAACCCAGGCCTTCGTCGGGATGCAGCCGACCCGCAGGCAGGTGCCGCCGAGCTCGGGCTCCTTCTCGATGCAGGCCACCGAGGCGCCGAGTTGCGCGGCCCGGATCGCTGCGGTGTACCCGCCGGGCCCACCTCCGAGCACTGCGACGTCGACGTCCATCGGGCGATCGTAGCTACGGAGGGTTCGGCGAAACGCAGCTGTGTCGTCATGACGCCGACGAGCAGCGTCTCACCGAACCCTCCCTGCGGAATCCGGCGCCGCTGGTAGTCGTTAAGTCGGCTATGCGCCTCGAGGGCCTCCACCACGTCACAGCGATCACCGGCGACGCGCCAGTCAACGTCGACTTCTACGCCAGCACGCTCGGCCTGCGGCTCGTGAAGAAGACGGTCAACCAGGACGACCCGACCGTCTACCACCTCTTCTACGCCGACGAGAACGGCAGCGCCGGCTCCGACATCACGTTCTTCGAGTACCCGGGCGCGCCGCGCGGACGGGCCGGCGACGGGATGGTGCACCGGGTCGTTTTTCGCGTCGGGTCGGAAGCGTCGCTCGACTTCTGGGCCGGGCGCGTCGGCGGCGAACGCGGCGAGGGGTCGCTCGTGTTCGAAGATCCGGAGGGATTGGCGCTCGAGCTCGTGGTGGACGAGTCCGGGGACCCGCCGCTCGTCGCGCGCCATCCCGAGATCCCGCTCGAGCACGCGCTGCGCGGGTTCGCCGGCGTGCGCGCGTTCGCGAGCGCACCGGAGCGGAGCGCGGCGTTCCTCGCCGGGATGGGCTTCGAGCCCGGTTGGGAGACGCGCGGAGCCTTGCGCGGCGCGTTCTACGAGTACGACGCGCCGCCTGCCGAGCGCGCGCATTCCGGCGCCGGCACCGTCCACCACGTCGCGTGGAGCTGTGGCCTCGACGAGCAAGAGGAGTGGCGCGCCCGCGCGATCGCGAACGGCGGCCAGCCCTCGCCGATCATCGACCGCTTCTACTTCCGCTCGATCTACTTCCGCGAGCCGAGCGGCGTCCTCTTCGAGATCGCAACGCTCGGCCCAGGCTTCACTGCGGACGAGCCGTTGGAGACGCTCGGCGAGCGCCTCTCGCTGCCGCCGAACTTCGAGCACCTGCGGGCCCAGGTGGAACCGCTGCTGACGCCGCTCCCGAACCCGCGCGCCGCTTTGTCGAGCCGCTGAGCCACATTCTGCGAGGGCGGGTCGGCCCGCCGCCCTCCCAACCTGTCCCAACCTGTACCTCGTTCCGGACGACGTACGTCCCACAACCTGCACCTCGTCCGGGACGACGTACCGTCACAAGAGTGTGACAAATAAGTCAAAAAAGAGCGGCGCGGCTTTCGCCCGGCGGCTCCGGACAGCAAAGTTCGAGCTATGGCACGCCGCCCCCGCGTTCAAGTCGCTGGCCTCTATCACGTGACGAACCACGCAGTCGCCGGAATGCCACTCTTCGCGGACGGGCTCGATTGCGAGACCCGACTCGGGCAGATCGCTCAAAGGGTTCGCGAAGGCCAATTCGTCTGCAACGCCGTCTGTTTGATGGGCACTCACGACCACCTCCTGATCACGGTGGAGGAAGGGTCGCTTGGGGCTGCGATGCAGCGACTGAATCGTGCCTACGCAGGGGAGTTCAATCGCCGGCATGGCCGGAAGGGTCGTGTCTACGGGGCACCATACTTTTCCAGCCTCGTGGAAGCCGAAGGTCATCTTCTCGAGCTCTGTCGGTACATCGCGCTCAATCCCGAGGAAGTCAATCTCGGTTCTGCGGAGAGCTATGAGTGGAGCAGCTACGGCGGGCTCGTCGGACTCCGGAAGCCGTTGTCATTCGCTGACTCGACGCCCTTGTTGGATGCGGTCGGCGGAGGAGAAGATGCGCGAGGGAGGATCGCCATGCTCGTCGCAGACGGACGCCTTCGGTCACGCTGGTCGTGACGTCACACTTCTGTGACGGTACGTCGTCCCGGACGAGGTTCGGGGTTAGAAGCTCTAACTGAATGAGTTTTCCAGTCGGCTCCAGCAGATGAGGCAGCAGGCGAGGGCGAGGAAGCCTTCGTGGATGTCGTCTCGGCGGTCGGTGCGGATGAGCAGTCGGCGGCGGTTGTGGAGCCAGGCGAAGGTCCGTTCGACGACCCAGCGATGCCGGCCGAGCCCGGTGCCGTGCTCGGTCTGGCGCCGCGCGATCACCGGTTTGATGCCGCGCTTCCAGACCAGCCGGCGGTACTTGTCGTGGTCGTAGCCGCGGTCGGCGAGTAGCGTCGTTGGTCGTCTTCTAGGCCGCCCGACGCGGCCGCGGACGGGCGGCACCCGGTCGAGGAGGTCGAGCAACTGGGTAACGTCGTTGCGGTTGCCGCCGGTGAGCGTCCAGGCGAGCGGGATCCCGCCGCCGTCTACGAGGAGGTGGTGCTTGCTGCCTGCCCGGCCGCGATCGACGGGGCTGGGACCCGTTTTGGAGCCCCCTTTTTCGCCTGAATGTGACTGCCATCCGCGATCGCCCGTTCCCACTCGAGCTGATCGGCGGCATGAAGCTCCGCGAGCAGCAGCTCGTGCAGCCGCTCCCAGACGCCGTTCTGCTGCCACGTCCGCAGCCGCCGCCAGGCCGTCATCCCACAGCCGAAACCGAGTTCCTGCGGCAGATGTTCCCAGCCGATCCCGGTGTGGAGAACGAACAAGATGCCCTGCAGCACCTGCCGGTCGTCCAGCGGCTTGCGGCCCGGGTAACGAAAACGTCGCTGCCTCGCCGGCAGCAACGGCTCGATCCGCTCCCACAGCCCATCCGGCACATCCCACGGCTTCGCCCTCATCGACACCCTCCCGGAGCTTGACAACAGGTGCCGACGGATTCGCTACCGCCGAACGGGTCCCTTCATTGAGTTAGAGGTTCTTAGAGCGCGAGCGCGGGCTCTTCGAGGAACGTCTTCACGGTGCCGAGGAAGTCCGCTGCGGGCGCGCCGTCAACGGCGCGGTGATCGACGGTCAGGCTGATCGTCATCATCGGCCGCGCGACGAGCTCGCCGTCGACCACGACCGCACGATCCTCCGTCGCGCCGACGGCGAGGATTGCCGCCTGCGGCGGGTTCAGGATCGCGATGAACTGCTCGACGCCGAACATGCCGAGGTTCGAGATCGTGAACGTCCCGCCCTCGAGGTCGGACTGCTGAAGCTTGTTGTCCCGCGCGCGGCCGATCACCTCGGCGCGGTGCTGCGCCGTCTCCGAGAGCGAGAGCCGCTCGACCGACCGGATCACCGGAACGACGAGCCCCTGCGGCGCCGCCGCGGCGATCCCGATGTGCGCAGACGGGAAGCGGAGGATCGCCTCGCCGGTGAACTGCACGTTCACGTCCGGATGCCGCATCAGCGCCTGCGCGCAGACCTTCGCGAGCAGATCGGTGACGGTGATACGCACGTCCGGGTTCAGCTCGCGGGCGCGCTCGATCAGCCCCTTCGCCGGAGTCATGTCGACGGACATCGTGAGGATGAAGACCGGAACCTCCCAGGCGGCAGTCAGCCGGCGCGCGATCGTCTTGCGGATCGTCGAGAGCGGCACGGACTCGACCTCGCCGGTTGCGACAAAAGGAGCCGCGGGCGCCGCAACCTTCGGGGCCGGCGCGGCCGCCGGTACAGGAGCGGCCTGCGCCGGACGCTCCACGTCCTCGGCGACGATCCGCCCGTCGGGCCCGGTGCCGATCAGGCTCGCGAGATCGATCCCGCGTTCGCGCGCGATCCGCCGCGCGAGCGGCGAGGCCTTGACGCGGCCGCCGTTCACCGCTGACTCGATGCTGACGGATGGGGCCACAGGCGCATTCTCCTCGATCTCGCGCTCTTTCACCACGGCGACCGCCGCCGCCGACGGCGCCGGCGCCGCCACCTCGAACGTCTCGCCGGCTTCGCCGATCACAGCCACAACCTGCCCGACCGGAACCTCACCCGACTGGACGAGGATCTTCAGCAGCACGCCGCTCGCCTCGGCCTCCACCTCCTGGGTCGCCTTCTCGGTCTCGACCTCGTAGAGCGGCTCGCCCTTCTCGACCCGGTCGCCCTCGGCCTTCAGCCACTTGACGACGATGCCGGATTCCATGCCCTGACCGAGGCGCGGAAGCGTCGCTTCCGTGGCCACTACTAGTGCCTCCCGACCGTACGCTTGACCGCCGCAAGCACGTCGGCCGCCTGCGGAATGCTGAACTGCTCCATCACCGGCGCGAACGCGAGCGGCGCGAACTTCGCCCCCACGCGCTCGATCGGCGCGTCGAGCCAGTCGAAGGCCTTCTCCTGGAGCACCGCGGCCACCTCGGCGCCGAAGCCCATGCGGGTCACAGCCTCGTGCGCGACGACGGCCCGGTTCGTCTTCTTCACCGAGGCAACGAGCCCGTCCTCATCGAGCGGCAAGAGCGTGCGCGGGTCGACCACCTCGACGGAGATGCCCTCGGCCTCTGCCTGCTCCGCGGCCGCAAGCGCGCGGTGCACGAGCGGCCCGGTCGCGATCACGGTCACATCCTCGCCCGCGCGAACGACGCGGGCCTTCCCGAGCGGGATCGGCTCGAGCTCGCCCGAAACGTCCTCCTTGACCGGGTAGAGCAGGCGGTGCTCGAAGAAGATCACCGGGTTGTCGTCGTAGATCGACGACCAGAGCAGCCCGCGCGCATCAGACGGCGACGCCGCGTAGACGACCTTCAGCCCCGGCACGTGGACGAGCCAGGCTTCGAGCTGCTGGGCGTGCTGCGCGCCCGGAGACCAACCGGCTCCACCCTGGGTGCGGATCGTCAGCGGCACTTTCACCTGCCCGCCCGACATGAAGCGGTGCTTCGCGGCCTGGTTCACGATCTGCTCCAGCGAGAGCGTCAGGAAGTCCTCGTACATGATCTCGACGACCGGGCGCATGCCCTGCATCGCGGCGCCGATCCCGGCACCGACGATCGCCATCTCCGAAATCGGTGTATTCCGCACTCTCTCAGGGCCGAATTCATCCAGCAGGCCCTGGGTGACGCCCATCGAGCCACCCATCTCGGCGATGTCCTCGCCCATCACGAAGACGTCGGGATCGCCGCGCATCGCGGCGGCGAGCGTGTCGCGCACGGCTTCGCGATACGAGAGCTCAGGCATAGACGTTTTTCAACGCGTCTTCGGGCTGCGGATCGGTGCCGTTCTTCGCGAACTCGACCGAGGCCTCGACGATCTCGGCGACCTCTGCTTCGAGCGCGTCCCAGTCGGTATCGGAGACTCCGAGCTTCTCGCGCAGCCGAGCGATCGGATCCCGGCCGGCCGCCGTCTCGCGATCCTCCTTCGTGCGGTAGACCTGCGCGTCGCCGATGTAGTGGCCGTGCATCCGGAAGGTCTCGACGTCCAGGAAGACGGGGCCCTCGCCGGAGCGTGCGTGCTCGAACGCCTCGCGGGCCTTCTCGTAGGCGTCTTCGACGTTCTGCCCGTCGATCTTGATCGCGCGCATGTCGTAGGCCTTCGCGCGCTTCGACATGTCGTTCCAGACCGGCGAGTGCTGCCAACCCGGCGTCGACTCGGCCCAGGCGTTGTTCTCGCAGACGAAGACCGTGCGTGTCTTCCAGAGCTGGGCGAGGTTCAGCGACTCGTGGAAGGTGCCGGTGTTCGTCGCGCCGTCGCCGAAGAACGCGACCGCGACCCGCGGCTCGTCGCGGAGCTTGAACGCAAGCCCGGCGCCGACCATCGCCGGCAGCCCGCCAGCGACGACGGCGTTCGCGCCCATGTTGCCGCGCTCGACGTCGTAGAGGTGCATCGAGCCGCCGTAGCCGTGCGAGCAGCCTTCAATCTTCCCGTAGAGCTCCGCCATCAAGGCGTTCGGATGCGTGCCGCGCGCGAGCGTGTGGCCGTGCGCGCGGTGGGTGGAAGTGAACACGTCGCCGTCCTCCATTGCGGCGCAGACGCCGACCTCCGCCGCTTCCTGGCCAATCGCGACGTGCAGGAACCCCGGCAGCTCGCCGGCGCGGAAGCGCTCTTCGACCTTCTCCTCGAAACGCCTGATCAGGAGCATCTCGCGCAGAAAGTCGCTCAGGCGCTCCTCGGAAACCGCCCGCCGTTTTTCGACCTTGGACACGCCCCTTGAGTCTACTTTCTCGCCCAGGCCTCCTCGACCGGTACGCTCACCACATGGCCGCTCCGACACTCGCCGAGTCGTGGGCGACCGCCCTCGAGACACTGCCCTCGGACTGGAGCGACGCCTACGCGGAGCTCGAGCTGACAGCGCGCGACGATGTCGACCAGGCGGCGCTCTTCATGGCACCGATCAACCCGCGCCTCGATCCGACCGCCGCGATCCTCCGCTTTCGGAGCGCCCGGGTGGCCGGCTACGGCGGCTCGCCCGGCATGGTCGCCCGCTGCTTCGAGCGCTGCGACGGCGCGGGCATCGGCGGTGAGGTGCGCATCGTGCGCGCGCTCTCGGGCTCGCGTCCCGTCGGGACGCAGGGCCCCGTCTGGCAGATCGCCGGCCGCACCGTCTAGCCGTGGAGGACGCCGTTGCGCTCGCTGCGGCTGTCCGCGACGGCGAGGTAACGCCCGCCGAGCTGGTCGAAGCGACCTTCCGCCGCCTCGAGAGCGTCGAGCCCGACCTGAACGCGTTCGTGACGACGTGGCGCGAGGAGCCGCTCGATGCGCTTCCCGACGGCCCGTTTCGCGGCGTGCCGATCGCGATCAAGGATCTCACCGACACGCGCGGGATCCGGACGACCTACTCCTGCCGGGCGTTCGCCGACAACGTTCCGGCCCGCGACGCTGCGGTCGTGCGCCGTATCCGCGAGGCCGGGTTCGTGATCGTCGGGAAGACGAACACGCCCGAGTTCGGCTCGACCGCCGTCACCGAGTCGGCGCTGAACGGCGCCTGCCGGAACCCCTGGGATCTGGGACGCACACCGGGTGGGTCGAGCGGCGGCGCCGCAGCGCATGTGGCGGCGGGCGTGCTCCCGCTTGCGCACGGAAGCGACGGCGGCGGCTCGATCCGCATCCCCGCGTCCTGCTGCGGCCTCTTCGGGTTGAAGCCGAGCCGCGGCCGGGTCTCGGGCGCGCCGCACGGCGACGGCGGGCTGCCCCTCTCCCAGAACGGCCCGCTCTCCTGGACGGTGCGCGACGCAGCCGCGTTCCTCGACGTGATCGCGGGCTACGAGGCCGGGGACTCGGTCCGGCTGCCACCGCCGCCGCGGCCGTTTGCGGACGAGGTTGGCGCAGCGCCCGGCCGTTTGCGGATCGCGTTCACGCTGGAGCCGCCGCTCGAATTCCCGGTCGACGCACCCTGCGCGGCGGCCGTCGCCGGCGCGGCCAGCCTGCTCGTCGAGCTGGGACACGAGGTCCGCGAAGCGACGCCGCTCTGGAGCGAGGACGGGCTGCTCGACCGGTTCGGCGTGCTCTGGCGGGTCGGGCCACCGCTCTACGGCGTGCCGGCCGATCAGCTCGAGCCGTTGAACGGGGCACTCGCCGAGTTGGCGTACAGGACGACCGCGATGGAGTACGTCGGCGCCGTGCTCTCGCTGCAGGCGTACGCCCGCCGCGTGATGTCGTTCTGGGACGAGGTCGACGTCGTCGTCACGCCGACGCTCGCGAAGCTCCCGGTCCCGATCGGCTGGGTCTCCGAGTCGGACGACCCGTGGGACCACTATCGCCGCGCCGCCGAGTTCACGCCGTTCACAGCGGTCGCGAATCTCACCGGCCAGCCCGCCGCCTCGGTGCCGTTCGCGACAGCCGAGGGGCTGCCCGTCGGCATCCAGCTGCTCGGCCGGGCCGGCGACGAGGCAACGCTGCTGCGCCTCGCCGCGCAGATCGAGGAAGCGCGGCCGTGGATCGACCGGACGCCGCCCGTGTTCGCGACGTAGCTACCGCAGCTCTGCGCCGAACCGGGCCGCCAGCGCGGCGACGATCGACTCGCGAAGGCGGATTGCGTCCTCCTCGGTGAGCGTCCGCTCGTCCGATTGGTACGCGACGGAGAACGCGACCGACTTGCGGCCCGCGCCGACCTGCTCGCCGCGGTAGACGTCGAAGACGCGGATCTCGCGCAGCTCCGCGCCGGCCGCCTCGCGTGCTGCGGCGACGAGGTCTCCCGCGGCGACATTCTCCGGAACCGAGACGGCGATGTCCTGGTTGATCGCCGGATAGGTGATCACGTCGGTGTACGTCACAGGCTCGCGCGACTGGGAGAAGAGGTCGGTGAGGCCGAGCTCGAATGCTCCCCACTCGCCTTCGAGCAGCCGCGGGTGCAGCTCGCCGAGGATGCCCGCGGGTGTGAGGGCCGCCTTGCCCGGGTGAAAGAGCTCCTCCTGCCGCAGGCGCTCGAACCAGGGCTCGGCTTTCAGCGCAGCAAAGATCGCCTCGACGACGCCCTTGATGTGCAGGAAGCCGCCCTGGGCGATCCCGGCCACGGACACGTGCTCGTCCGGGAGCTCGCCCCCGGGGAGATAGACGCGCGCGATCTCGAAGAGCGCGATGTTGCGAGCGCCGGCATCGACGTTGCGGCGTGCCGCCTCGACAAGGCTCGGGATGAGCCTCGTCCGCAGCGCGGTCAGCTCGACGGAGATCGGCTCAGGGAGCTTCCACGGCGTCTCGTCGTCCGGGACGAGGCTCGGCGTGTAGGTCTCCGCGAAGCCGAGCCCGACGAGCGCGTCCTCGAGGCGGCGCCGGAGCTGCTGCTCGCGGGTGAGCGTGCCGAACATCTCGCGCCTGGCGGGGAGGGTGAACGGGACGTCCTCGAGGCGGAAGCGGGCGACCTCTTCGACGACGTCGATCTCGCGCGTCACGTCGCGGGCGCGCCAGGTCGGGACGGCCACCGCATCGCCCTGGTGCTCGAAGCCGAGCTTGGAGAGCAGCTCGTATTGACGGTCGGGCGCCGTTTCGAGACCGATCACCTCGTCGGCGCGCTCCGGGCGAAAGCGGATGACAGGCGGCTCCGGCAGGCCGTCGTTGACGTCTGTGGCGGCCGTCCAGGCGGCGCCGGTGAGCTCGAGCAGCATCGTCGTCGCCAGGTCGATCGCCGTCTGCGCCGCATATGGATCGACGCCTTTCTCCCAGCGGCCCGAGCTCTCGGTGCGGAGCCGGTGGCGCTCGGAGCTGCGGAAGATCGTGTGCGGCTCGAAGTTCGCGGCTTCGAGCAGAACGGTCGTCGTGGCGTCGCCGATCTCGGTCTCCTCGCCGCCCATGATCCCCGCGATCGCGATCGCACGCTCGGCGTCGGCGATCACGAGGTCGTCCGCGACCAGCTCGCGCTCGACCCCGTCGAGCGTGCGGATCTTCTCCCCCTCGGCGGCGCGCCGGACGATGATGCGGCCGCCCGCGAGCGTCGTCGAGTCGAATGCGTGCAGCGGACTGCCGGTGGCGAGCATCACGTAGTTCGTCACGTCGACGACGTTCGAGATCGACCGCATCCCGGCCGCGAAGAGCCGGGCCCGAAGCCAGACAGGAGACGGCTCGATCGCGACGTTCTCGAACAGCCGTCCGATGTAGCGCGGGCAGCCGCCGAAGTCGTCGATCTGAATTGCCACCTGTCCGCTCGGGACGTGTCCCGGTGTCTGACACCGGGACACGTCCGAAAGTGGCAGGTCATAGAGGGTCGCGATTTCCCGGGCGATGCCGTGGATCGATTGCAGGTCCGGGCGGTTGCCGGTGGACTCGATCAGCAGCACGTCGTCGACCAGCGGCAGGACATCCGCGAGCGGCGTCCCGGGCTCGGTCTCCGGCAGCACCATGATCCCCGTGTGATCTGAGCCGAGCGCGATCTCGTCCTCGGCCAGGATCATCCCGTCGGAGAGCTCGCCGCGCACCTTGCGCTGCTCGAGCGTGATCCCGTTCGGCAGCACCGCGCCCGGCAAGGCAACCGCGACCGTCGCGCCGACGCCGAAGTTCCAGGCGCCGCAGACGATCGAGCGCGGCTCGCCCTCGCCGACGTCGACCTTCGTCAGCTGGAGCCGGTCGGCGTCCGGGTGCTTGATCGCCTCGAGCACACGGCCGACCCGGAACAACTCGAGGTTGCCGCCCTCGTCGGCGACGCCGCGCCGCTCGATCCCTTCGACCTCGGCCGAGGCAATGGAGAGCCGCGTCGCCAGCTCCTCGAGCGGCATCTCGATCGCGACGTAGTCGCGCAGCCAGGAAACGGGGACTCTCAAGACTGGCCCCTCATCAGAATTGGCGGAGCACCCGGAGGTCCCCCTCCCAAAGAGCGCGGATGTCGGGAATGAAGTGGCGCAGCTGGGCCGTCCGCTCGAGGCCGCAACCGAACGCGAACCCGCTCCACTGCTCGGGATCGAGGCCGACGTTCTCGAACACGCGTGGGTCGACCATGCCGGCGCCGCCCATCTCGATCCAGCCCGAGAACTTGCACGTGCGGCAGCCGGAGCCGCCGCAGATCCCGCACGAGACGTCCGGCTCGATCGAGGGCTCGGTGAACGGGAAGAAGTGCGTCCGGAAGCGCACCTTCCGATCGGGGCCGTAGAGCTGCCGCATCACGTGCAGCAGCGTTCCCTTCAAGTCTGCGAGGGTCAAACCGCGGTCCACGGCAAGCCCTTCGAACTGATGGAAGATCGGGTACCGCGTCGCCGTGATCGCATCCCGCCGGTAGACGCGCCCGATCGAGACCATGTAGATCGGCGGCTCCTTCTCCTCGAGGATGTGGATCTGCGACGGGCTCGTCTCGGTGCGCAGGACGTGCGTCTCGTCGAAGAAGAACGTGTCCCGCGGTGACCTGGCCGAATGCGTCGGGCCGAAGGCGAGCTTGTCGAAGTTGAACTCGACCGTCTCGACCTCACGGTCGTCGCGCACCTCGTACCCCAGGCCGAGGAAGGCGTCCTCGACCATCCGCCGCACCTGCGTGATCGGGTGCAGGTGGCCGAGCGGCAGCTCCTCGCCCGGGAGCGTGACGTCGATCACCTCTTCGCGCAGGCGCCGGTCGAGCTCCGCGTCGGCGAGTGCTCGTTCGCGTGCGTCGACCGCCGCCTCGAGCCGCCTGCGGATCCCGTTCAGCAGCGTGCCGGTCTCCTTGTCGCGCACCTCGCGCAAGCTCAGCGCAAGCTGGCTCTTACGGCCGAGGAACTGGACGCGAACCTCCTCGAGCTCGGCACTCGACGACGCCGCGTCGGTCGCGCGAACCGCCTCTTCCTCGTATTCCTTCCAGTCCATCGGTGTCACATTCTCCTTGCTCGCGGGCTGCCCTTTTCCGGATCAGGCCCCGGCCGAGAACGCGTGGGTCAGACGGCGGTCGCCGCTGCCCCGGTCTCGAACCGGGGCAGGGTAAACAGGAACGACCGAGCCAGCGTCTTCACAACGGGCAGTCTACCGGGGTGTCCGCCTACGACAGCATCGCGCGCATCTACGACCCGTGGTCGCGCACGGTCACCGAGGACGTGGCCTTCTATGTCTCGGAAGCCGTCCGCTCGGGCGGCCCGGTGGTCGAGCTCGGCGTCGGCACCGGCCGGATCGCGGTGCCGATCGCGCTCGAAGGGATCAGCGTGATCGGGGTCGACTCCTCGCGGGGGATGCTCGAGGTCGCCGCAGAGCAAGCGGAGCTCGCTGCCGTTCAGCTCGACCTGCGCTTCGGCGATCTCCGCGACCCGCCGATCGAGGGGAGGTTTCCCCTCGTGATCATTCCCTTCCGCTCGCTCCTGCACATGCAGACCGACACCGACCGCCGGGCCGCGCTCGCAGCTGTGCGCGGGCTGCTCGCTCCGGGCGGCCGGTTCATCTTCGACGTCTTCACGCCGGATGCCCAGGACGTCGCCGATACGCATGCGCGCTGGCTCGAGCGCGAGCCGGGGATCTTCGAGCGCGCCGACTGGAACGAGGAGCAGCAGACCCTGATCCTGCGCGTCCGCGGCGAGGGCGCGGAGGCGGAGCTGAGCCTGGCGTGGCTGTCGGTCCCCGAGTGGCGCGAGCTGCTCGAGGAGTCGGGGTTCGTGGTCGACGCGCTCTACGGCTGGTTCGACCGCGCACCGTGGCGCGGCGGCGAGGACTCGATCTGGGTCTGTCGGGCTATTTAGACTCGTCCGATGCCCGCCGAAGGCCAGTGGGATCGCGTCAATGTGCCGTTGCGGAGCCACGATCGGCGCGTGCTCGCGGTGATGGCCTGCGTCGCGGTCGTCGCGATCGTCGGCGGCGTGATCTTCGCGCTCACGAGGCCGGCGCACTCGGACGCCGGCTGCGTCGTCTTCACCGTCCCCGCGTCCGTCGGCGGTGCGACCGTTCGCTACTGCGGCGGGAAGGCGAAGACGTTCTGCGCGAGCAAGGACGGCCGGACGGAGGCCGCTGCTCAGTGCCGGCGACTCGGCTATCTACCCGGCTGAAAGAGCCACTTGCCGGTCGGGAGAGCGCGCGGCATCATTTCTGAGTGGAGCCTGCCGTTGATGACGAAGCGGTCAGGATCGTGATGACGATCCTCGCCGACATCCGTGAAGACGTGAAACGAATCCGACTGGAACTGGTGGATGACAATGGGGAAGAAGAGGAAGAAGATCTCAGCTGAGCAAGCCGCGTTTGACGAGCGCACGCGCATGATCAATGAGTACATCGCTCGCCTCAGCGCGAAGGTCGAGGCGGAAAAAGCCGCGGCAAAGCCCTCGGGCTAGATCAAATCGACCGCGTCGCCGACGCGCACGCGCCCCGGCTGCTCGACGTCGAAGTAGACGCCGAAGTCGATCGCCTTGCCGCGGCGCAGGCCGCGGTACTCCTTGATGGCGCGCAGCGTGTCGAGGTTCGCAAGTCCCGTGTCGGGATCCTGGGTCGTGACGACGCACCGTGGCACGGGCCCGCCGACGAGCAACACCGCGTCGCCGGCGCGAACGACCCGATCGCTCCAGGTGTCCTCCTCGTGTGCCTCGACCCCGTCGAGCTCGAGCAGCATCCGGAAGCGGCGCGGGTCGACCGTTGCGCTCAGCTGCTGCCCAAGCCGCTCGCATGAGGCCCGCGCGACGAGCGTGCCGACGCTGACGTCGCTGCCGGTGCCGGGCTCGTCGGCGCGGACGAGCTGCAGCTCCTCGCCTGCGAACTCGGACAACGCGCGCGCCCATGGGCCTTCGACGACGTGACCGCTCACATCGCGGCCCCAGAAGTCGGTCGTCACGGCGGCTCCGGTCGCGATCTCTCCCTCCGCCACGGCGCCGGCGGGGAAATGCAGCGTGAGCTGGTTGCCCTCGAGAACCGGCTGGACTCTCACCAGCCGCCCGCAGTCTTTGCCGTTGTACATCCGTCCCCCTGCCGTGAGGTAGAAGCGACGGTTCTCCTCGACGCCAGCACCGGTCAGTACCACCTCGTCGGGATGCTGAAGCCCTAGCCCCTTGACCGGCGTGACGTTGATCCGAGCGACAGAGGCCATCGTCAGATGGTTGATCGGTAATTCCGGCGGCGCCGGATGGTGGCCCTGACACGGCGCAGGCCGGCACGCTCGCCGGCGGCCCGCACCCACCGGTGCGAACCACCGCCGATCCCACCGCCCTGCTTGGTCATGGCCATCCCCGACACCGCCCCAATCACCGATCAACCATCTAGGGATTCTGCCGTCGCCACTCGTAGAGCGCGATCGCGCCGGCGACGCCGACGTTCAGCGACTCGGCGCCGGCGATCGGAATCCAGGCGTCCACGTCTCGCGCGACCTCCGCCGGCAGCCCCTCGCGCTCGGCCCCGAGCAGGAAGCAGACCTCGCCGCCGAGATCCACCTGCCCAATTGGCTCCCCACCGGCGGCGACGAGCGCCACGCGCTTCCCTGCAAGTAACACAGTGTTACTTGCAGGGAACGGCAGCAGTGGCACGCGCCAGATCGAGCCGGCCGACGCGCGGAGGGCCTTCGGGCCCGTTGGGTCGGCGCACCCCTCCGATAGCGCGACGGCTGCGCCGAACGCGTCCGCGGTGCGGATCAGGGTGCCGAGGTTCCCGGGATCGGCGACGCGCCAGAGTGCGAGCGTCACCGGGCGCGGGACCGCAGCGGGCAGATCGGCGCGCCGAAAGACGCCGATCACGCGCGGTGGGTGCGCGGCGGTCGACACCTCCGCCAGCAGCTTCGCCTCGACGTTCTCCCCGGCGACGAGCAACTCGACGGGCTCGGCCGTTGCCGCCGAGACGAGATCCTCTCCCTCGCAGACGAACAGCCCGAGCTTGTCCCGCCAGCGCCGCTCGTGCAGCTTGCGAACGAGCTTCAGCGTGTCGTTGTCACGCGAGGTGATCAGGTCAGGCGTTGCCGCTGTTGATCGGCGCAGCGCTCTTCGCTTGCTGAGCGAGCCTTGCGAACGTCGCCGGATCGTTGATCGCGAGGTCGGACAGCACCTTGCGGTCGAGCTCGACGTTCGCGGCCTTCAACCCGGAGATGAACTGATTGTACGAAAGCCCGTGAGCCCGCGCGCCGGCGTTGATGCGCATGATCCAGAGCCGCCGGAACGTCCGCTTCTTGTTCTTGCGGTCCCGGTAGGCGTAGACGAGCGAGTGCTCGACCTGCTCCTTGGCATAGGTGTAGTTGGTGCTCTTGAGGCCCCAGTAGCCCTTCGCTTGCTCGAGAACCTTGCGCCGCTTCTTGCGCGCGTTGACCGATCGCTTGACACGAGCCATGGTTAGCGCTTCCCGAGGAGCCGGTTGACGGTCTTGACCATCGCTTTCGCGACCGGAACGTCTTTGTTAAACGCTCGCTTCTGCGCCGGGGACTGCTTCTCGAAGTTGTGGCTCTGGCCCGCGTTCCTCCGCAGGAGCTTCCCCGTCGAGGTCACCTTGAACTTCTTCTTGGCCCCCGAGTGAGTTTTCATTTTCGGCATCTCGTTTGACTCCTGCGTTCTTCGTCGGCGCCGAGCACCATCGTCATGTTGCGTCCCTCGAGCAGCGGCTGGGTCTCGATCGTCCCCAGATCCTTGATCTCCTCGGCGAGCCGCATCAGCAGATCACGGCCGCGATCCGGATGCTCGCGCTCGCGGCCCCGGAACATGATCGTGACCTTGACCTTCGCCCGCTGGTGCAGGAAGCGGACGACATGGCCTTTCTTGGTCTCGTAGTCGTGAATTCCGATCTTGGGTCTGAGCTTGATCTCCTTGACGTGAATCTGGGTCTGGTTCTTCCGCGCGGCCTTCGCCTTCTGCTCCAGCTCGTAGCGGTACTTGCCGTAATCCATCACCCGCGCGACCGGCGGGTCGGCCTGAGCCGCGACTTCGACGAGATCCAGGCCCTTGCTGTAGGCGTACTCCCTGGCCTCGTCTGACGTCTTCACCCCCATCTGTTCGCCCTTTTCGTCGATCAGGCGCACACGTGGGACGCGAATCGCATCGTTGATGCGCGTCTGCGGCTCCGGTCGGCGCGGCGGTTCCCACGAACCTCGCCGCGGCCTCAAATTGCTGTCACCAAGCTCTCGTTGTCCTCCTTGGAAAATGAAAAAACCGCTGGTAGGCAGCGGCAGTCACCGTTCTCAACCCGTTCGGTTGAACCTCCGAGGCCGATGGCCGGGAGGTGAGAGACAGCTATGCCCCTGCTTGCCAGGGAATGAGCGTAGCAAGCATCTCGAGCAGTTCGGGCAGCGACCGGGTGGTTTGTTCACCGCCATGCTCGCGGATCGCGAGCGAGTCGTCGCTCTCCTTGGCCCCGTAGACGACTACGAAGGGGATCTTGTCCAGCTCGGCATTACGGATTCGCTTGCCGACGGTGTCGTCTGAGACGTCGACTTCGACCCGGTAGTCGGCGAGCTTGGCGGCCAGGGCACGGGCATTGTCGCGGTTTCCCTCGCCCACCGGGATCACGCGTACCTGCACCGGCGCGAGCCAGAACGGGAAGGCGCCGCCATAGTGCTCGATGAGGATCCCGATGAAACGCTCGAGCGATCCAAAGAGCGCCCGGTGGATCACGTACGGCGTGTGCTCGGTGTTGTCGGCGCCGACAAAGGTGAGCCCGAATCGCTGCGGCATCTGCGAATCGAGCTGGATCGTCCCCATCTGCCAGGAGCGTTCGAGGGAGTCGGTCATGTGCAGGTCGATCTTCGGGCCGTAGAAGGCGCCGTCGCCCTCGTTCACCGTGTACGCGATCCCGCGTCGCTCGAGCGCCGAGCGCAGCGCGCCCTCGGTGAAGTCCCACTCCTCGTCGGTGCCGAGACGGTTCTCGGGGCGGGTCGAGAGCTCGAAGTGGGCCTCCAGGCCGAAGAGGTCATAGAGGAACGTGGCGTAGTCGAGGCAGCCGAAGATCTCCTCCTCGATCTGCTCGCGAGCGCAGAAGAGGTGCGCGTCGTCCTGGGTGACGTGGCGGACGCGGGTCAGCCCGTGCAGCGCGCCGGCAAGCTCGTTGCGGTGGAGCGGCGCGGCCTCCGCGAACCGCAACGGGAGCTCGCGGTAGCTGCGCATCCGCGAGCCGAAGAGCACCATGTGACCCGGGCAGTTCATCGGCTTGATGCTGTAGGTGTGATCCTCGCCCGGGATCACGAACATGTGCTCGCGGAACTTCTCCCAGTGGCCCGAGGTCTCCCAGAGCGCCTTGTCGTAGATTAGCGGCGTCTTGACCTCCGAGTAGCCGCGGCGCGCGTTCTCCCCTCGCCTGACATCCTCGAGCGTGTTCCAGATCGCCATCCCCTTCGGATGCCAGAACGGCGATCCCGGCGAGACCTCTTCGAGGTGGAAGAGGTCGAGCTGCACGCCGAGCTTGCGGTGGTCGCGCTTCCTCGCCTCCTCGAGGCGCGAGAGGTACGCATCGAGGTCATCCTGGGAGTAGAAGGCGGTGCCGTAGATCCGGGTCAGCTGCTTGTTGTGCTCGTCGCCGCGCCAGTAGGCACCCGCGAGGCTCGTCAGCTTGAAGGCTTTGATCGGAGCGGAGGTCTGGAGGTGCGGGCCGCGGCAGAGGTCGGTGAAGTCGCTGCGGCCGTTGTGGGACTGCGTGTAGAGAGAGATCGGCGCCCGTAGCGGTGTCGACGAGCTCGACCTTGTAGGGCTCGCCTTCGGCTGCGAACCGCTCCCGGGCCTCGTCGGCTGTGATCTCCTCGCGCGTCCACTCGCGGCCTTCGGCGAGCTCGCGTTCGACCTCGGCCTCGATCTGCTCGAGATCCCCTTCGCTGATCGGCTCCGGGAACTCGAAGTCGTAGTAGAACCCCTGCTCGATCGGCGGGCCGATCGCGATCTTCACGCCGGGGTAGAGCCTGCGGACCGCTTCGGCGAGCAGGTGGGCGCTCGAGTGGCGCAGGACGTAGAGCGCGTCCGGATCCTGCTTGTCGCGGGTGGTCAGGATCTGAAGCTTCGCCCCGTCGGGCAGCGGGGCCCGGAGATCCTGGGTCTCGCCGTTTGCGCGCACGAGCACCGCCTGCTCGGCGAGCTTCGGGCCGATCGCGCGTGCGGCGTCAAGCCCGCTTGCACCATCGGGTAGCTCCAGCTCCGTTGCGTCGGGAAGGATGACCTTCACGTCAGAAGGATACGCGGCGTCCGTCGCGGCCACGTCCGGGTGTCAGACACCGCAACGAAAGCGTGACAAATCTGTGCCAGATGTTGAACAACTCGCCGAGACGACGGGTTCGGCAGTAGACTCGTCGCTGCCTCGATCGTCGAGAGTTGAGCGCCATCGGGTTGCTGTTTGGCTTCGCCGCGGGGATGGGACGGATGCTCGTCAAGATCAGCGCAGCTGATCGCGTCCGTCAGCCGATCGTGCCCGGTTCCCTGGCCGAAGTGGCCACGTCCGGTGTCAGACGCGCGCGAAACGCGCGCGGGGATTGAACTGAGCTCAGCGCTGCGGAGCGCACCAATCCGTAGAGTTGACACTCAGCGATATATCGGGTATACATCGATTTATGCATCGAGGCGGGACACGCGTTCTCTTCTCCCGAGGCCCCTCCGGAGAAGAGCCTCCGTTCGGCGGCCCCCCCGGCGACTTCATGTTCCGCCGCGTCGGCCCGCGGCGGCCACGGGGCGACGTTCGTGCCGCAATCCTCCTACTGCTCGCCGAAGAGCCCCGCAACGGGTACCAGATCATGCAAGAGATCGAAGAGCGCAGCGGCGGCACGTGGCGCCCGAGCCCGGGCTCGGTCTACCCCGCGCTCCAGCTCCTCGCCGACGAAGGGCTCGTCACGAGCGAAGCCCGCGGCGGCGGCAACGTCTTCGATCTCACCGACGCCGGCCGCACGCACATCGCCGAGCACAAAGAACAGCTCGGCATCCCGTGGGAAGCTGTCAACGCCGGCGCGACGGAAGAGATGATCGAGATCCGGAGCCAGCTGCGACAGATCGCCGATGCCACCCGCCAGGTGGCACGTTCCGGGAACGAGGCACACATCGCGGCCGCAGCAAAGCTGCTCGCCGAGACACGCCGCGCGCTCTATGGCATCCTCGCCAGCGAGTAACCCCGCAGCGGCATACTGACCGCTTGACGCCTGCCGCGAAGAGCTACAACCGGCTCCGGCACCGTCTTCCGGAAGCGCTCCGGCACAGGGATTACGCGCTCCTCTGGGTTGCTCTGCTCACCACGGGCCTCGGCGGCCAGATGGTTGTCGTCGCCGTCGGCTGGCAGGTCTACGCGATCCACCGCTCGCCGCTCGACCTCGGGCTGATCGGGCTCGCGGAATTCCTGCCACTACTGCTCCTCGCCCTCCCGGCAGGCCAGCTCGCCGACCGGTTCTCGCGGCGGCTCGTTGTCGCAGCCTCCGTGGTCGTCGACATCTTGGTCGTGCTGCTCTTGCTCCTGGTCACGCTCGCGGGCGCCAAGCAGCTCTGGCCGTTCCTGACGCTGGCCGCTCTGGCCGGAGTCGGCGCCGCGATCGGGAACCCTGCCGGGCGGGCTCTCCCACCGACGCTCGTCCCCGTCGAGATCCTGGCGACCGCGATGGCGTGGCGCTCGATCGCCTTCCAGGTCGGGATGGTGGCCGGCCCTGCGCTCGGCGGTTTCCTCTTCGCGATCCGGCCGGAGGTCGTCTACATCGTCGCCGCCGTCTTCTTCGTCGCTGCGCTGATCGGGGTCCTTGCAATGCGCGAGCCGGACGTCGAGCGAATCGTGTCGAATCCTGTTGCCGGCGTCGACAGCCTCTTCGCCGGCGTCCGCTTCATCCGCGCTACCCCGATGCTCGCCGGGGCGATCCTGCTCGACCTCTTCGCCGTGCTGTTCGGGGGTGCGGTCGCGCTGTTGCCGGTGTTCGCGCGCTCGATCCTGCACACCGGCCCGCTCGGACTCGGAATCCTGCGCAGCGGACCCGCGATCGGAGCACTCGTCGGCGGCATCTGGGTCGCGCGGCGGCCCCTGAAGCGGAAGGCCGGAAGGACGCTCCTGCTCGTCGTCGGCGCCTTCGGCGTCAGCATCGTCGTCTTCGGCCTCTCACACAACTTCACGCTTTCAGTCGTCGCGCTCGCCGTGAGCGGTTTCGTCGACATGATCAGCATGAACATCCGCGCGATCACCGTCGCGACAGCCACGCCGAACGCGCTTCGGGGAAGAGTGACCGCGGTCGAGATGGTCTTCATCAGCGCCTCCAACGAGCTCGGCGCCTTCGAGTCGGGCCTCGCGGCCGCACTGCTCGGGACGGTGCCGGCCGTCGTCGCGGGAGGCGCAGTGACGATCGCGCTCGCGGTGGTCTGGTCGAGGTTCTTCCCGTCGCTCGCCAAGATCGACCGCATGGAGGACCTACGGCCGGAACCGGCGTAGCTCCTGCTAGCTTCATCCCGATGGCGACTATCCGTATTCCACCGATCCTTCGCCCCGACGCCGGTAACAACCGTCAGGTCGAGGCGGCCGGCTCGACAGTCCGCGAAGTGCTGGAGAACCTCGTCTCGACGTACCCAGCACTCGGGAGCCGCATCTTCGACGGCGGGGAGCTGCCGCAGTTCCTGAACGTGTTCGTCGACGGATCCGACGTGCGCCTCTTCGAAGGGCTCGACACGGCGGTCACCGACGCGACGGCCGTGATCCTCTTGCCTGCGGTCGCAGGCGGCATCTGAGAACGGGCAGCCCATGGGTACACATGGGCCAGTTTTCGAGCAAACCGAACCGCCCGCAACTACGCAGTAGCAAACGCCGCCACAACGGCCCCGGCAATCACCTCGAGCGACTGCCCGGACAGCTTGCTCGCCGTACGCAACCGGGTGAATGCCTCCCCTTCCGACAGCCCTTCCTTGGCCATCAGCAGGCCCTTCGCCTTCTCGATCGTCTTCTGCGCGGCCAGCGCCTCCGAAAGCGAGTCGTAGTCGTCCAGCACGTTCAGGAACTCCTGGTACCGAGCCTGCGCCATCTTGATCGCCGGCAGGAGATCCTGTTCGCGGAACGGCTTCGTCAGATACGCGAACACACCCGCGTCGATCGCCCGCGCGACCGAGTCCTCGTCGGCATAGGCGGTCAGCATCACGATCGGAAGCAGCTGTCCCCGCAGGATCCGCCGTGCGGCCTCGATCCCGTCCAGGTTCGGCATCTTCACGTCGAGGATCGCGAGGTCGGGCTTGTGCTCGTCGGCGAGCGCAACCGCCTCTTCGCCGTCTCGCGCCTGGATCACCTCGTAGCCTGACTGCTCGAGCAGGCGCGCGAGGTCGAGCCGGACGATCGTGGCGTCCTCGGCAACGAGGACGAGGGGCGGCCGGGCAGCCGCCCCTCTGTCCACGGTCTCCATCACTCTCCGCCGAAGCCGAGCACGGTTCCGCGCGGGACGACCAGCACGGCGCAGTTGCTCGTTTCGATCACATACGCGGTGCTGGCGCTGATCGCCACCCGGCCCGCCGACGTCCCGGGCGTCGAGCCGAGGACGAGCAGGTCCGCACCGGCGCTTGCCCGCGGGACGATCGAAGCTCCGAGCTTGCCCGCGAGGATCTCCGCGGTCTCGACCGGGCTCGTGTCACCGGCCTCGTTGATCGCTGCGATTGCACTGACCGAGTAGTCGCGCAGGCGAAGGCTTGCCGGAGCGATCCCGATCGCGAACGGGCCACCATCGAGCATGCGCTGAGCCGATGCCTGCGGCTGCACGTGGTTCGGTGCCGTTCGATACTCGGAGCCGAAGACGATCGCATCGGCGTGTTCGATCGCAGCGAGCTCTGCAAGGCCATCCGGGGTCGACGCATTGATGATCACGTGCTGCGGGATCTCAGGCCGCTCGAGCCAGACGGCGCCGTGCCGAAGCAACGACTCGGCTTCCTTCTGCGCCGCAGCTTCGCGGTCGCTCTCCGGCTCCTTCACGTGACGGACATATGCGAGCCCGAGCGACGCACCGGCGGCTCCGAGGACGCGGGCAAATGCCAGCGCGTCGTCGTCGTTGTCGGTGCCGTCGTAGGAAACGATGATCTTGGTCATGGGTCTCCTCTCACATCTCCGAATAGTCGCACCTGCCCGCGGCCGGGGCGGCCGCAGCCAGGCAAGGGCGGCTGGGGTCCCCGTTCTCCACGGGACCCCAGCCCGACCTTGCACCACGCGCGCTATTCAGGAGAGCCGGCGGGAGCACCTCCTCCTGCCGGAGCGGGTGTCCAGACGGCGGCCACAGGCACGCCTCCTGCGTAACCGAGCGACGGGACGTCCGACGGATACACCTCGTGCCCGTGGACGGCGAGATCGCCCTCTTCCATGTCGGCCTCGCTCATCCGCAGCGGGATCACGAGCCCGACGAGCTTCAGCAGGATGAACGTCATGATCGCGGTGAAGCAGATCACCCAGAGGCCCGTGTACAGCTGCATCTTGAGGAGATGCGCGCTGCCGGTTCCGGAGAACCAGGGCGAGCCGTCCGGGTTGATGTAGACGGCCATCTTCGAGTCGGCGAAGATGCCGACGAGGAGCCCGCCGGCGAGGCCGGCGAAGCCGTGCGTGTAGACGACGCCCAGCGTGTCGTCGACGAGCCGGAACGGGCGCACACGGCTCAGGTAGTGGTAGGCGAAGTAGACGATCGTCGAGGCGATGATCCCGATGAAGATCGCGCCCGTAGCCGTTCACGAACCCGGCTGCGGGCGTGATCGCGACGAGGCCGACGATCATGCCGTTGACGCTGCCGAGCAGTGACGGCTTGCGCTTCGTCATGTAGTCCCAGGCGACCCAGACGAGGAACGCGACGGCCGTGGCGAGGTTCGTGTTCAGAACGGCAGCCGCGGAGTCGGCGCCCGCGTAGTACGGGTCACCACCGTTGAAGCCGTTCCAGCCGAGCCACAGGAAGCCGGCGCCGACGGCAACCATCAGCAGGTTGTTCGGAGCGTCGATCTCGCGGTCGCGAGCAGACGTGGCCCGATCACGGCGGCGGCGACGAAGCCGGCGACGCCCGCCGAGAGATGGATCACGTACCCGCCCGAGAAGTCGATCGCGCCCTTCTGCGCCCAGTACCCGCCGCCCCAGATCAGGAAGGCGTTGACCGTGTAACAGAACGTGATCCAGAGCGGCACGAACACGAGCCAGGCCTTGAAGTTGATCCGGCCGAGCACCGAGCCGAGCATCAGGAGCGGCGTGATGGCTGCGAAGACGAACTGGAAGTAGACGAGCGTCGACTGCGGGAAGTGCCAGTCGGGCCCACCGTAACCGGCGGGATCGTCGCCTGGCCCTGCTCCTCGACGCTGTTCAGCACGCTCGCCCGGCTTGCCGATGAAGTTGCCGAGGAACCTGTGGATGTCTCCGCCGGTTCCGTCGAGAGGCCGTGCCACGGGTGGCCGAAGCCCAAGTCGAAGGCGTAGAGCACCCAGACGATCAGAACGGCGGCAAAGGCCGAGAACGCCAGCATCATGCTGTTGACCGACCAGCGCTTCTGCATCACCCCGCCGTAGAGGACGACCAGGCCCGGGACGCTCATCAGGCCGACGAGGGTCGCCGCCGTCAGCTGCCATGAGTTGTCGCCCGGGTTCAGCCAGGTGGGGTACGGGAGAACGGTCGCACCGATCAAACGAATCTCCTTTCAACGGTCGACCGCCCACAAACGATGCGGCCGACGCTCGACCTAGTTGTGGGACCAAAAAGAAAGAGGCCGGGACTCTCAGAGTCCGCAGGCCTCATTGCCTTCGCCAGGCCCTCGTCGGCCAAGCGGCACAAAGATAGTCACAAGCCCGGCGCTACGTCAAACCGGAACCGTCATCGTTAGCCGCCGGTGGCGCTTCCCGAGGCGCCCACCTTCGAGATCAGCGGCTGCGGCAGCGGCACCGGGCCCGGGGTCGTCGTCACAACCGGGAACCCGGCCCAGCCGACAGTTGCCAGCGTCGAGAGGTTGCTCGCCTCAACACCGGAGTCCGAGATCGTGAGCAGGTTGCTGCCGACGACGACCGAGCGGTGGATCTCCGGGAGCGTCGCCTGGTTCGCGAGCGTCTGGACGATCCGGCCGAGCTCCGTGATGCCGGTGCTGCGGGAGACGTGCATGCCCACCGCCTGCTGACCGAACGGGACGACGGCGAGGCCGGTCGGCGGCCAGTAGAGGAACGCATGGTGGTCGGACTCCGCCTCGGACCAGCCCAAGCCGAGCGAGTAGTGGAAGAGGAGCGCCGGGTGCGCAAGGTCGGAGACGTCGAAGAGCGAGACCTGGGTGCCGGACGGCTCGTTCGTCTGGTCGTTGACGTCCTGGCCGATCCCGAGCAGGAGGTCCGCGCCGATCGGGTGCAGGTACGCCGAGTAGCCGGGGATCGTCACCTGGCCGAGCACGCGCGGGTTCGCCGGGTCGGAGAGGTCGAGCGTATAGAGCGGGTCGACCTGCCTGAAGGTGACGACGTAGCCCACGTTCCCGACGAAGCGCACCGCGTAGACCCGCTCGCCCTGGCCGAGACCGCCGACCTGTCCGACCTGGACGAGCCCGCCGTCACCCTGCCGCAGCGTGGTGACATACGACTGGCTGCTGTTGTCGGCGCTCGTCCACCACGCCGGAGAGTCCGTGCTGACGACGCGGAGCACGCCCTGGAACTCCGACAGCGACCACTGGTCGAGCAGGTAGCCCGGCACGGTGCCGCTCCCCAGGTACACCGTCTTCGTGGGGTCGGAGATGTCGAACTTGTGGATCGTGGTCGTGACGTTCGCGGGCGCGATCGTCGGCGTCGCGGGGCTCGGGCGGTCGCCCCAGCTCTCGGTCGTCACGTAGAGGCTCGTCGGCGAGGCGTAGACGATCCGGCCGTCGGTCATGACGGCGACCGAGTTGACCGGCGCGAGGCCCTGCGAGAGGTCGATCGTCAGCACGGTCAGCATCCCGAGCCCGGAGAACTGGACCGGCCTGCGGATGCTGCGGCACTGGACAAGGGAGCGTGCCGGCTTCGAGCCGAGCCGGTATTGCGGGAGCCAGGCCGAGACCTTCGACGAGGCGACGACCGCGCGGTTCGTCTTCTTCGCGGCGGCGAGCCCCGCTGCGGTCGCGTTCGCCGGCGTCGCGAACGGCAGCGTGAGCGGCATCTGCGAGGAGGAGACGATCCGGACGGTGCTGCCGATCATCCGCGCGTCGACGTAGGCCCCGTCCAGTGTGAGCGTCTGGACGACCTTCAGCGCGGACGGGTCGGAGACGTCGACCTCGGTGATTACCGAGTCGGACGGGATGATCGGCAGCATCTGCGCCGAGAGCGCCGGCAGCGGATCGACCCAGTAGCCGCCGCGCGAGAGGACGAGCAGGTGCGTCCCCGAGAGCAGGAGCTCGTGGCTCCAGCCGTTGTCCAGGGTGAGCGTGTCGCGGAGCTTCGGCTGGGCACCGCTCACGTCTACCGCGTTCAGCTGGTTGCCGGAAACGGCGAAGAGCGTCTTGCCGTCGGTCTTGACGGTGTCGGGCTCGTCGACGCCGACCTCCTGGACGTTCGTGCCGGAATAGTCCACGCCCTCCACGGGTGTTGTCGCGTCGGTCGCGGCCGCGGAGGTGGCAATTGACGGCACCGCATACGGGACGGACGACGTCGTCGGCGAGACCTTCCCCACCACGCCCGTCGCAACCGGCCGGCCGAAGCCGTAGGAGCCGACGTATGGCGTCGCGTGCGCCTTCGCATAGGTGAGCAGGGCAGGGCATGAACGGAAGGTGACCAGCCGTGCGGCCTTCGCGTCCGTACCAGCGCGCGCGGCCCCTCCGACCGCGGCAGCTGCAAGAACCGCCAGGCCGAGTGCGAGCACGGCGCGTCGCCGAGAAACCATCACCGTCCTTATATGCCCGCGACCGCGCCTTCGGCCGCCCTCCGCGACAATCTTTACAAGTGGCTCAGCGGCCGCCGACGACGAACGCCTCGTCGGTGCCGAGGCGAAGGAGCTCCACGACCTCCGGCCCGGGAGCCGTGTCGAGCGAGAGCGCCATCAGCGCCTTCCCCGCCTCGCGGCTGCGCGAGACGGCCATGTTCGCGATGTTGACGCCTGCCTCGCCGAGCAACGTGCCGACACGGCCGACAACGCCCGGCACGTCGTCGTAGACGAGGAAGACCATCTGCGGCGCAAGCTCGATCTCGATCTCGAAGCCGAGCGCCGAGACGAGCCAGTGGCGGTTCTCCGTGCCGATCGTCGTCCCCGCGACGCGGGCCGAGCCGGCGGTGACCGCGATCAGGTTCGTGAAGTCGCGGGAGCTGCGGCGCTTCTCCTCGACAACCTCGATCCCGAGGTCGGCGGCGACGAGCGGTGCGTTCACGTAGTTCACCGGCTGGTCGGAGCGGCCCTGGAAGGCGCCGTTCAGCGCCGCGACGGTCAGCAGGCGGGTGTCGTAGTTCGCGAGCTCGCCGTAGTACTCGAGCGCGATCTGGCTCGTCTCGCCGCGGGCGAGGTCGAGCGCGAGGCGTCCGAGCTTCGCCGCGAGCGGCACGAACGGGAGCAGCGCTTCCAGATCCTCGGCGCCCACGGACGGGATGTTGACGGCGTTCGTGACGAGCCCGCCGTCGAGCGCCGCGACGACCTGCTCGGCGACGATCACGCCGGCCCGGTCCTGCGCCTCGTCGGTTGAGGCCGCGAGGTGCGGCGTGGCGACGACGTTCGCCAGCCCGAGCAGCGGGCCGGAGTACGGCTCCTTGCCGAAGACGTCGAGCGCCGCGGCCGCGATCTTGCCGGACTCGAGCGCCGCGTACAGCGCCTCCTCGTCGACCAGCTCACCGCGCGCGGCGTTGATCAGCCGCACACCGTCCCGCATCTTCGCGATCGAGTCGGCGTTGATCGCCCTCCGCGTCTCGTCGTTCAGCGGCAGGTGCAGCGTGATGAAGTCCGACTTCGCGAGCACGCCGTCGAAGCTGTCGGCCTCGACCCCCAGCTCGCGGAAGCGCTCTGCCGAGACGAACGGGTCGTAGGCGACGACGCGCATCTGGAGCCCGAGCGCACGCCGCGCGACCTGCTGGCCGATTCGGCCGAAGCCGAGCAGGCCGAGCGTCTTCCCTTCGAGCTCGATCCCGCCCCACTTCGAGCGCTCCCAGCGGCCGTCCTTCAGTGCCGCGTAGGCCTGCGGGATGTTGCGTGCGAGCGCGACCAGCAGGCCGATCGTGTGCTCGGCCGCCGACACGACGTTCGACTCGGGCGCGTTCGCGACGACGATCCCCCGCCGGGTCGCCGCGTCGACGTCGACGTTGTCGACCCCCACCCCCGCGCGGCCGATCACCTTCAGGCGCACGCCGGCCTCGATCAGCTCCGCGGTCAGCTTGGTGGCCGAGCGGATGACGATGGCGTCGTAGAGGCCGATGATCCCGGCCAGCTCGCTCGTCGAGTCCTCGTCGACGTCGAACTTGGCGCGGAGCAGGTCGACCCCCGCCCCGGCGATCTCCTCACGGACGAGGACTCTGGGGCGCTCGGTCATGGCATCACGTTACGCAAGCTGGGCGCCGAGGCCTCGGCGAGCCGACCAGCCGGAGGGAATAGGAGCTGATCGACACGCCTCGGCCACCGGACGCCATTCACTTTCCGCACCCGAAAACTAGCGTAAAAACTGTACAAAGTAAAGTGGTACGGATGGCACCCACACTCAAAACTTTACTTTTTGAACCGGCGTAGCTAAGGTGGCCGCCATGAGCGCTCGCGAAGCCGTTCCGGTCGACTGGGAGCTTGTTCTCAAACGTAATCCCGTCGAGCGCCTGAAGCGCGAAAAGGCCCCGCTCGGAATCCGCGACGAGCTCCCCGCGCTGATCGCGCAGGGCTATGAAAACGTCGCAGAGGAGGATGTTGTCCGCCTCCAGTGGTGGGGCCTCTACCACGACAAGCCGAAGATCGGGACGTTCATGCTCCGGATCAAGGTGCCCGCCGGGAAGCTCGCGCCGCACGAGCTGCGCGCGATCGGCGAGACCTCGAACCTGTTCGGCCGCGGCGACGGCGAGCTCTCGACCCGCCAGAACATCCAGCTCCACTGGCTCGAGCTCGCGAAGCTGCCGGAGGTCTTCGCCCACCTCGAAGCCTCCGGCGTGACCACCGCCGGCGGCTGCGGCGACACCGTCCGCAACATCACCGGCTGCCCGGTCGAGGGGTTGGCCCAAGACGAGCTGTTCGACTGCACACCGATCGTCGACGCGGCGGCGACGATGTTCTACGGCAACCCGGACTGGGCGAACCTGCCGCGCAAGCACAAGTACTCGATCTCCGCCTGCGCCGACCGCTGCAACGCGCCCGAGATCAACTGCATCTCGCTGCTCGGCACGATCAACGACGGCCGCGAGGGCTTCGCCGTGCACGTCGGCGGCGGGCTGTCGTCGGTGCCGCGGATCGCCCGCGACCTGGGTGTCTTCATCCCGAAGGAGGACGCGAACGAGATCCTCGGCGCGATCACCTCGGTCTGGTCGGAGGATCTGCGCTACCGCGTCTCGCGCGTGAAGGCCCGCCTCAAGTTCATGGTCGACGACATCGGGCCCGAAGGCATTCGGGAGCGCGTCGAGACCCGCCTCGGACGCAAGCTCGAGGACTACAGCCTGCCGCCGATCACGGTCGAGCCCAAGCACCACATGGGCGTCACCGAGCAACGCCAGGAAGGGCTGCAGATGATCGGGGTGCCGGTGCACCTGGGCCTGATCTCGGGCGATCAGATGATCGCGGTCGCGGATCTGGCGGAGCGCTTCGGCGGCGACATCCGGCTCACGCGCCAGCAGAACTTCATCGTCACCGGCATCCCCACCGAAGCGGTGCACGAGGCCGTCGTCGAGCTCGACCGGATCGGCTTCCCGCTCGACATCAACCCGGTGCGCGGGAACTCGATCGCCTGCACCGGCGAGCCGCACTGCAACTTCTCGGTCTCGGAGACGAAGACACGCCTCGACCGCCTGATCGACCGGCTCGACGAGCGCTTCGGGAACGACATCGCCGAGCTGCGCCTCCACCTCGACGGCTGCCCCCACGCCTGCGCCCAGCACTGGGTCGGCGACATCGGCTTCCAGGGGACGACCTCGCGCGACGACGAGGGCAAGCGCCGCCAGGCCTACGACATCTTCGTCCGCGGCTCGCTCGGGCCGGAGCCGCAGATCGGCCGCGCGCTCTTCCGCCGCGTGCCGTCGGAAGGGATCGACGCGGCAACCGAGGGACTGATCCAGGGCTGGCTCGACAATCGCGTCGCGAGCGAGTCGTTCGTTTCATTTGCACGGCGGATGTCCGATCAACAGCTCGGCGCCTTTGCGGGTCTCGAGCCGGCCAAGTCGCGTGCGCAACGGGATGAGGAGGCAGAGGCATGAGCGTTCAACCGGAGGTTGACCGATGAGCTCAGTCGAGCTGTACGACGAGATGGAGGCCGGCGAGCTCTCGATCCGGTTCGAGGGCGAGGAGCCCGAGGCATTGCTCGCGTGGGCGATCGAGGAGTTCGGCGACCGGCTCGCGATTTCGACCTCGTTCCAGGCCGACAGCGTCGCACTGATCGACATGGCCTACTCGATCGACCCGGCAATCAAGGTCTTCTCGATCGACACCGGACGGCTCCCCGCCGAGACGCTCGACCTCGCCGACCGCCTGCGCCTGCGCTACCCGGCGCTCGACCTGAACCTGATCTCGCCCGAGCCGGGCGAGGTCGAAGGCATGACCGGCAAGCACGGCCCCGACCTCTTCACGACGTCCGTCGACCTGCGCCTCCTCTGCTGCAACGTGCGCAAGGTGCGGCCGCTGACGAAGCATCTGCACTCACTCGACGCGTGGGTGACCGGCCTGCGCCGCGACCAGTGGGCGAGCCGCACGAACATCCGCAAGGTCGAGCTCGACCACGACCACGGCGCGGTGATCAAGCTCAATCCGCTTGCCGAATGGACCGAGCAGGAAGTGTGGGACTACATCCGCGAGCGCGACGTCCCCTACCACGCGCTCTACGACCAGGGCTACACGTCGATCGGCTGCGCCCCGTGCACCCGCGCGGTCGAGCCCGGCGCCGCGAGCCGGTCGGGCCGCTGGTGGTGGGAGTCGGGCGCGCCGAAGGAGTGCGGGATCCACTGCTCGGTCGAGAGCGGCGGTCTCGAGCACGAGCTGCACGCGCTGATCGGCGAGCATGCCGTCTGAGGTCGTGCGGGTCTCGGAGACCGCGGCCGAGGTCGCCTCGGCCGAGGCGCTGGCGGTGCTCGCGATGCTCCAGGACGAAGGCCGGCGCTCCCGGCTGGCCGGCGTCGTCTCGGCTCTGGGCGAGGGCGAGATCACCGAGGCCGACGACGCGGAAGCGCTCGCCGAGGTGCTCGAGCTGGGTCTGCAGACGGGGCGGATCCGCTCGATCTACGGCCCGGAGGGCGAGCAGGCGGTACTCGGCCTCTACCGCAGGCTCCCGGCCGGACGCGAGCTGACGCAGTCGGCGCGCGATCTGACCGAAGCGCTGAAGGCGCTCGAAGGCCGGACGCTGGAGCAGATCTCGGTCAATGCCGTCGGCCCGGGCGAGTTCGGCGTCACGATCTCGACCGGCGACTACGAAGTCGTGATCCGCCTCGGGAAGGCCGGAGCGCGCCTCGCCACGATCGGGGCCTAGCGGTGCCGAAGAACTACTACATGGCCTGCCTGGACGTCGCCGGCCGCCGGTGCCTGGTCGTGGGCGGCGGCTCGGTCGGGCTCGAGAAGGCATTCGGGCTCGTCGACTGCGGCGCACTCGTCACCGTCGTCTCACCGGAGCTGCACGAGGATCTGGCCGCGCTGCCGGTGAGCTGGACGCGGCGCCGCTACCGCAAGCGCGACCTGAAGGGCGCGTTCCTCGTGATCGCCGCGACGTCGGACACCGAGGTGAACAGGCGCGTCCACCGCGACGCGGAGTCGCGCGGGATGCTGTGCAACGTCGCCGACGTCCCCGAGCTGTGCAACTTCATCCTCCCCGCGGTGCATCGAGAGGGCCCGATCGCGGTGGCTGTGTCGACCGGCGGCGCCTCGCCTGCGTTGGCAAAGCGGCTGCGCTCGCAGATCGCCGCGCTGGTGCGCCCGGAGCACGCGGTGCTGGCCGAGCAGCTGCGAGCCCTGCGCCCGTCGGTGAAGGAGCGGTTCCCGACCTACGAGGAGCGCCGAGACCACTTCGAGGAGCTCGTCACGGAGAGCCTCGCGTGACCGTGTACCTGGTGGGAGCGGGCCCGGGAGACCCGGGCCTGATCACGGCGAAGGGCCTCGATCTCGTGCGCTCCTGCGAAGCGCTGGTCTACGACGTGCTGGTGTCACCGGAGCTGGTCGCGGAGGCGCCCGAGGACGCGCTGCTGATCTCGCGTGAGAACGTCGACCAGTCGGTGATCAACGAGCTGCTCGTCGACCTGGGCCGGCGGGGCCTCGAGGTCGTGCGACTGAAGGGCGGCGATCCGTTCATCTTCGGCCGGGGCGGCGAGGAAGCGCTCGCGCTGGCGGAAGCGGAGGTTCCGTTCGAGGTGGTGCCGGGCGTGTCGGCGTTGTCGGCGGTGCCGGCGTCGGCGGGGATCCCGATCACGCATCGCGGCGTGTCCGCGCAGGTGACGCTCGTGAGCGGCCACTCGGCGAAGGGCGACGAGCTCGACTACGAGCACCTGGCGAGGACGCCTGGCACGCTGGTCGTCTTCATGGGCGTGACCCACCTACCGGAGATTGCTGCCCGGCTGATCGACGCGGGCAAGGACGGCCACACCCCAGCAGCGGTGATCGCGCGTGGGACGCATGACGACAGCGAATCGGTGAGCGGCGACCTGCACGAGATCGCGGTGCGCGCGGCGAGCCTTGAGTCGCCGGCGCTCCTGGTGATCGGCGACGTCGTCCGTGTCGGCGAAGCGCTGACAGGCGCCGCCCAGCTCACGCAGACAACGCACGGCTGAACTCCTCCCCGGCACCGTAGCCCGCGGCGCATCGCGGCAGCTGATGCTCGAAGACAGCCCCACGGATCCCTACGCCGGTGTGGCTCGTCGTCCTCGAGCAAGCGAATGATCTCGCGAAGCGTCACTCCCGCATGCTGCGGTAAGCCGACAAATTGTCCGTGGCCGAGAATGAGACTCTTTCGCTCACCGAAGAGCTCAGCCTGAAACGAACCGCTCGAACCGCACCGCGAGCTGCTCACGGTCCGGCCGCCACGCTTGACGCGCGGGCACGACGATCGGTTCGCGGTGGAACGTCTTCAAGAGCTCGAGCATCGGCCCGTCTTCGTCCTCCAGCAGGTTGCGGGAGACGTGGACCTTGTAGTCGGGCGAGACGCCGACGAGGTCTTGGTCGAACGCCCGGTGGTGGATCGAGCAGAGGCTCAGGCCGTTGCTGACGAGCGGTTCGCCTCCCGGCTGCGCGTCGCCGACGATGTGCGCTGCGTCGAGCAGACGGAGCTCCTTGAGGCGGCAGATCGCGCACGAGTCGCGGTAGGCCATGAGGACCCGGCCACGGAAGCGGGCCTGGTGCAGGCGCACGCGGGTCTCGCGCACGGCGTAGCCGCGCTCGATCTTGTCTTCGAACGGGGCCGGTTCCCGCTCGTCCATCGGCCCGATCATCCGGCCCGGCGAGACGGTCACGTTGCGAAGCGCCGGGTTGTCCCCCGCGATGAAGCAGGGGTAGATCGGCCTGTACCTGCCCGGTCGGGTCGCGACGAAGTAGACGAGCGGCACCTGGAGGGCGAACGCGGCCCGCAGCGCGCGGTTGTCCGGTTGATCGATCGGGCCTGCGCGATAGGCGTAGCGGAAGCCCTGCTCGACCTCTTCGTCGTCGTAGGGTGACTTCGACGACGTGCTGATCGAGAGAGCAACGGGCCCGCGTTGGGCCGCCGCTCGGAAGATGCCTTTCTGCGGCGACAGGAACGGGACGCGCTGTCCACGGAACGGGAAGCCTCGATCGAGCCCACCCTTATAGGGCACGTCCTCTCCAAACGTGGCGCAAAGAACGTCTAGCGATGCGAAGCAGGAAGTGCGAACGTCATCGTCGCGATGCACGTGCCGATCCTATTCCGCCCCGCCATGCGCATGCCCGAATCCCGTACCCTGGCCGAGCAATGACCCGCGAATACGAGATCGTGCTGCAAGCAGAACCCGAAGGGGGCTTCAGTGTCTTCGTGCCCGATCTCCGAAGCATCGCCACGCAGGGCGAAACGGTCGAAGAGGCCCACGCGATGGCGAAGGAGGCGATCGAGGGCTATCTCGAAGTCATGCGCGAGGACGGACTGCCGATCCCGACGATGCAGCGAGGTAGCGTCGCGGTTCAGGTGTGAGCCCCAAGCTCCCGCCTGTCACTTGCCGTGCGGGTCGCTCGGAAGCCGGCCGATCAAACGTGGGACGTTGCTGAACATTCTTCGAACTGCAGGCGTCAGCCGGGCTGAGCTCTTGCGCCTTCTCTAGCCGGTTCTCCTCGAGATGGAGCCGGAGTCTCGTCGAGATCGGCCAGCAGGGCCGGTGGCAGCGCGCCGACCTTGGCGCCGAGGCGCTCGACCGCGACCGACCGGACTTGCTCGGCCTGAGCCTTCGAGTCGCTGTGCAGCCCGGTGTCCGCGGCTCGGAGCAGGACCTGGAACAGGTCGACGCGGTCAGTGGCCGAGGTGACGGGAACGACGGTGATGACGCCGCGTCCGAGCCGCGCGGCGGCGCCGTTCGCTCCGTCGTTGCTGACGATCACCGCCGGCCGTCGCTTGTCGGCCTCGGAGCCGCGCACGGGCTCCAGGTCGACGAGCCGGATCTCACCTCGCAGCATCGTGTTTGAGGCCGTCGCCCGCCGTGGCCTCCCACTCGTCGGCGGCGCCCGTCTGCTCCCAGTCGGCGAAGGCCTCCTCGTAGGCCGGCTCGAGCTCCGCCGCCCGGAGCAGCCGGACGGCGCGGTGCAAGACGGCCGAGCGGGAGGCAAACCCCTCCGCCGCGGCATACGCGTCCAGGCTCGACCTCCTCGTCGGGAGCGCTACGCTCTTGATGCACAGGATACTACCGATAGTATTACCACATCAACTGTCTTTTTCAGCAGGGCTGGCGCAGTCGCACCTCGCATTCAGAGCAGGATCGCCGCCGCCCCCAGAATCCCGAGGATGGCGTTCACCGCTCGCAGCACCGGCTCGGCGTGTTCCGCGACCGTCTTCGCGGCCGAGAGGATCTCACCGCCGGCCGCTCTGACCACTTCGAGCAACGGCTTTTCCTTCACCGCCTTCCCCGAGACGTCTCCAGGGCGCTGCTCAGTCTTTCGGCCTCGCCTTGCTGGCCCTCCGGCATCGAGGCAAGCGTCTCCTGGACCTCGTCGTGAAGCGATCCAGAGCCTGCTTCAGCTCGTCCGACGCGTTCGAGTTGTTGACGACGTTGAAGCTGTTCTCGATCCGCTCGGCGATCACCGAATTGATCACGGGCCCATAGAACGTGCCCGAATTGTGCTGCTCCTCCACGTGAAGATCTCCTCCCTGAGTTGAGTACACCGTTACGGGTCGGGATGCCTCTCGTTCGAGCTCGTAGTCCTCGATCTTCTTGAGCACCTGGCGCCTCGCTCCCTTCAGCCGGTCGAGCAACTCCGTGGGATCGTTGGCCGTCCCCGCGCCCGAGCGGGCCAGCGCCCTCAGCAACTCGCGCTGAGGCACGCTGAACCGCTTGCTGCGACCAAGCAGGTCGGTCATCCGGTTGAGGTAGTCCTCGAGAAGATTTCCTGCATCCGTTCGCGGCGCATACGGCAAGGCCCCTCGACGGATCTGCTTCAGCACTAGATCGAGAGCCTCTTGCTCGATGTGAAGGCGAAGGAGCGCCAGACGCAACGTCCGCAGCGGCATCGTCGTGTTCGGCTTCTCCGGGCCGATGAACCACACGCCCACGGCGCCGACCCCCGTCCGGATCCACGCAAACCACGCAGGCGTCCCGGAGAGTTGTGGATGCTGGATGGCGGTCGCGTCCTTCGGAAGCTCAAACCTCTCGGACCAGTCGCGCTCGACAACGACGATCGGGCTCCCGCTCTTGACCAGCTCCGGAAGGGCCGGGACCGATGCGTTCCCCTGGCTCGACGCCGACGGTAGAGCCGCGCCAGGGCTGAGCTCTGAGCCATCAGCCGAGTGGGGCCAGCCGATCCCTTCACCCGTGTCTGGATCTCCAGAACCGACTGGACCTCGCAATCGCGTCGACCACCGTCAGATCTGGGCCCGTCGAAGCTCGGGCGAGCCGGATGCCGATTTCGACGCGCGCCGCATTGTCACCGTCGCTGAAGAAGCGCCGAAAGGCGCAGGTCGGCAACTCGTAGCCGTCATCGCCAACCTCCGGCGAAACGGGGAGGTTCACGAATCGGAGCGCGCGACGAGCGGAGCAGTACACGGTCTCGCCAAACCAGGCCGGGTTCGCCCCGAGCTTCCGCAGGGCCGCGGGGCCGAAGAAGCGAAGGAACTCAGGGTTCTCGCTGAAGCGCGGCGTGGGCCACTCGGGCACCGGCAGCCTGGCGGTCGCAGTCGGAAAGAAGATGCGCGAGTCGCAGATGGGGAACTGGACGGCGACCAGCATCTGATCAGAGCTCTGTTGGGCAAGCCTCCAAGCGGGACCCCTTTCCTTTTTTGGCTTGGGGTTCCCGGCGTCCTCGGCACCGATCTGTTGTCGGGCCTTCGCGCCGGGGATTGAGCCAAGCGTATCGCGACGCCTCTTCAGCAGTCAACAGCGCGCGGACCTATGTCAGACGCGCGCCCTTCATGCGACCCCGTGCCCACGCGCCTCGACGAGCCGCTCGGAGAACCGCGCCGCCTCGAGCTCGTCGCCGATCATCACCGGCACGATCGGGTGCTCACCGGGAAGGATGTCGACCCGCTCGATCGCCCCGTGCTGCTCCGGCGGGCTGCGGCCGCCTCGAGCATCAGGTTGTCAGCTGCCGGGCCATTTTCGTGGAGAGGCCTCCGAGCACGAGGAACGGGCGTATCTGCGGGTTCAAGCTCTTCAACCTCACGCTCACCGACGACGGGCTCGTGTCGAACAGGGCCGCGATCGCCGCCGGGTCGATTCCGAATGCGTTGCGGATGTCCTGCGCGGTCGAGCTCTTGGCGAGCATCACCGTGGCAGCCTTGCAGTAGTCGATCTTCTTCCCATGGTTGTCGAACCGAAGGATGAGGCGGAAGCTGTCGGCCTCAGCCGCGAGCCACCGATCGAACAGCGGCGCGTGAGCATCCATGCCGGCAACCAGGTCGCGCAACTGGACGAGCTGCGGCTTGGCCTCGTTGACGACCTCGATCAGCAGCGCAGGCAAGAGCGCGACCACCGCCGCAAAGAGATTGCTCGGATCCTTCTTGAACGCAGGGCAGTTGTCGAGGGACTTCTCGAGCGCGCTATCGTCACTCGTCTTCGCGGCAATCGCCTGGAAGCTGCTCACCTTGGCGGCCAGTCGCGAGATCAGCGCCCGGTCGTGGCTATCCGGGCGTGGCGTCGCCCCCCGTGCGATCGCGGCGGACGACGACAGCACGGCAACTGCAACGATGAGCCCGGCGAGTCGAGCTGCGGTTCCAGGCATCCGAAGATCATAGGGTCGATCGCTCTGCCGCCTTCACCAAGGACGGCGCGTACGTCGGCCTCGACCGCTTCAGACGGCCAGTGACTCACGCGCCTCGACAAACCGCTCCACCGCAAAGTCGATGTCGGCAACGGAGTGCGCAGCCGACATCTGCGTCCGGATCCGCGCCGACCCTCGTGGCACGACGGGAAACGAGAAGCTCACCGCGTAGACGCCGAGCGCGACGAGCCGCTCGGAGAACCGCGCCGCCTCGAGCTCGTCGCCGATCATCACCGGCACGATCGGGTGCTCACCGGGAAGGATGTCGAAGCCGAGCTCGGTCATCCGCGAGCGGAAGTGCGCGGTGTTCTCGCGGAGGCGGTCGCGCAGCTCGTGCGAGCTCTCGATCAGCTCGAGAGCGCGCAGGCTCGCGGCGGCGACCGGGGGCGCGACGCTGTTCGAGAACAGATACGGCCGGGCGCGCTGGCGCAGCAGCTCGACGATCTCCCGCCGACCGGAGACGTAGCCGCCGCTCGCACCGCCGATCGCCTTGCCGAGCGTGCCGGTGAGGATGTCCACCCGCTCGATCACCCCGTGGTGCTCGGGCGTTCCGCGCCCGCCCGGGCCGACGACGCCGACCGCATGCGAGTCGTCGACCATCACGAGCGCGTCGTGGCGCTCGGCCAGGTCGCAGATCCGGTCGAGCCGGGCCAGGTAGCCGTCCATCGAGAAGACGCCGTCGGTCGCGATCAGCCGGTAACGCGCGCCGGCGGACTCCTCCAGGCGCGCTTCCAGCTCCTCCATGTCCCCGTTGGCGTAGCGCAACCGCTGCGCCTTGCAGAGGCGGATGCCGTCGATGATCGACGCGTGGTTCAGCTGGTCGGAGATGACGGCGTCCTCCTCGCCGAGCAGCGCCTCGAACAGGCCGCCGTTCGCGTCGAAGCACGAGCTGAAGAGGATCGTGTCGTCGGTGCCGAGGAAGTGCGAGAGGGCCTCCTCGAGCTCGCGGTGCAGCGCCTGCGTCCCGCAGATGAACCGGACCGACGCCATCCCGTAGCCCCAGCGGTCGAGCGCCTCGTGCGCCGCCGCGACGATCGCGGGGTGGCTGGCGAGGCCGAGGTAGTTGTTCGCGCAGAGATTCAGCAGCTCGCCGCGGCCGTCGACCTGGACGTGGGCGCCCTGCGGCGTCGTCATGACGAGCTCGGTCTTGTACGTTCCCGCCTCGCGGACCTCGTCCAACCTGGCTCGTAGATCGTCTCGCAGCGTTCCGTACACGGGGCCTCCTAGATGTCGGTCCAGTCGAGGATGACCTTGCCCGACTGCCCGGAGCGGGCGACGGCGAAGGCCTCCTCGTAGTCGCGGCACGAGAAGCGGTGCGTGATCACCGGGCCGATGTCGAGCCCGGACTGGAGCATCACCGTCATCTGGTACCAGGTCTCGTACATCTCGCGGCCGTAGATGCCCTTGACCGTGAGCATGTTGAAGATCAGCGGGCTCAGGTCGAGCGTGATCGGCTCGGACGGGATCCCGAGCAGCGCGATGCGGCCGCCGTGGGCCATGTTCGCGACCATCGCCTTCAGCGCCTCCGGGTTGCCCGACATCTCGAGGCCGACGTCGAAGCCCTCGGTCATGCCCAGCTCGCGCTGCACGCCGGGCAGGTCGCGCTCGCGGGGGTCGATCGCGAGCGTCGCGCCCATCCGCCGCGCCAGCTCGAGGCGGTAGGGGTTCGGGTCGGAGACGACGACGTGGCGCGCGCCGGCGTGGCGCACGACGGCGGTCGCCATGCAGCCGATCGGGCCGGCGCCGGCGACGAGCACGTCCTCGCCGAGCACCGGGAACGAGAGCGCCGTGTGCACCGCGTTGCCGAAGGGATCGAAGATCGCGGCCACCTCCTCGTCGATCCCCGGCGCGTGCTTCCAGATGTTCGTCATCGGGAGCGAGACGTACTCGGCGAACGCGCCGGCGCGGTTGACGCCGAGGCCGATCGAGTGGGCGCACAGATGGCGCCGGCCGGCCAGGCAGTTGCGGCAGCGCCCGCAGACGACGTGGCCCTCGCCGCTGACGAGGTCGCCGGCCTCGAAGTCGCTGACGTTGGCGCCGACGGCCACCACGTGGCCGACGAACTCGTGGCCGATCACCATCGGCACCTCGATCGTCTTCTGCGCCCAGTCGTCCCAGTTGTAGATGTGCAGATCGGTCCCGCAGATCCCCGTCTTGTGCACGCGGATCAGGACGTCGTTGATTCCGATCTCAGGCTCGGCCACCTGCTCGAGCCAGAGGCCCGGAGCGGCATTCGCCTTCACGAGTGCGAGCATCCAGCAGGACGCTACACCAGCCTCTAGCGCAGACCGACCGTGTTTCCGGCCGGGTCGATATCGATGCGCAGCGCGGCGGCTGCCGCCGGGAGGCCCGGCATCGTCTGCATGTCGCCGCAGACGGCGACGATCCAGCCCGCGCCCGTGTACGGGCGCAGCTCTCGCACCGGGAGCGTGAAGCCCGTCGGGGCGCCGATCAGCGTCGGGTCGTGCGAGAGCGAGAGGTGCGTCTTCGCCATGCAGACCGGCAGCGCGCCTAGGCCCTCGCGCTCGAAGCGCGCCGCCTGCTCGAGGGCGAGTGGGGAGAGCTCGACTCCCGCGGCGCCGTAGGCGCGCGTCGCGATCGCACGGATCTTGTCCTCGATCGGCTCGTCCAGCGAGTAGAGGGCGCGCGGGCTCGCCGGAGCCGCAGCCGCCGCCTCGACGACCGCCTCGGCGAGCTCGGCGGCCCCCTCCCCGCCCCGCTCGAAGCCGTCGCTGACCGCCACGCCGGCAGTGCCGAGCTCGCGGGCCAGACGTACCGCTGCGTCGATCTCCGCCGCGGAGTCTCCCGGGAAGCGGTTGACCGCGATCACGCAGTCCAGGCCGACCTCGCGGACGATCCGGAGGTTCGCGCGCAGGTTCTCGACGCCGCGCTCCATCGCCGCCACCCCGCCCTCGGGGTCGCCGCCGTGGTGCTTGAGCGCCTGCACCGTCGCGACGAGCACCACCGTCGCGGGCGCGATCCCGCCGAGGCGGCAGACGATGTCGACGAACTTCTCGAAGCCCATCTCGGCGCCGAAGCCGTTCTCGGTCACGACGTAGTCGGCCAGCTTCAGGCCGAGCAGGTCGGCGACGAGCGAGTTGTTGCCGTGGGCGATGTTCGCGAACGGGCCGCAGTGGACGAGCGCGGGAGTGCCCTCCAGGGTCTGGACGAGGTTCGGCTTCAGCGCGTCCTTCAGCAGCACCGTCATCGAGCCGGCGGCGCCGATCTGCTCGGCGGTGACGGGCTCGCCTTCGAGCGTCTCGCCGACGGTGATCGCGCCTAGCCGCCGGCGCAGATCGCCCAGGTCACGGGCGACGGCGACGATCGCCATCACCTCGGACGCGGCGGTGATGTCGAAGCCCGTCGCGCGCGGCGCGCCGTTCACGGCGCCGCCGAGGCCGACCGTGATCTGGCGCAGCGCGCGGTCGTCCATGTCGACGCAGCGCCGCCAGCTGATCGAGGCCGGGTCGAGACCGAGCGGGTTGGCGTGGACGAACTGCGACTCGATCATGGCGGCGAGCAGGTTGTTCGCGGCGCCGATCGCGTGGATGTCGCCCGTGAAGTGGAGGTTGATCTGCTCCATCGGCACGAGCTGCGCCCGCCCGCCGCCGGTGCCGCCCCCCTTGATCCCGAACACCGGCCCGAGCGACGGCTCGCGGATGCAAAGCAGCGAGCGCTCCCCGACCCGCCGCAGGCCGTCGACCAGCGAGATCGCGGTCGTCGTCTTGCCCTCGCCCGCCTTCGTCGGCGTCATCGCCGTGACGGCGACGAGCCGCGCGTCGGGCTTCCCCGCGAGACGGTCGATCGCGGACAGCTCGAGCTTCGCCGCGAAGCCTCCGTACGGAGCGACCTCCTGCGACTCGAGGCCGAGAGAGGCCGCCAGGTCGGCGATCGGAAGCGTGGATGTCTGCATCGACTCGAGCCGCCCCGGTTCCGGCCGCGGAGAAGCATACGCGCCGCGATCGGCCGGCCCCGCTGGCGGCCGCTACAGCGCGCTCGGGTAGGTCTCGGGCGGCTCGCCGAGCTCCCAGGTCTGGGTGCGCTCCAGCGGCTCGACGGCACGGGTGACGTCGACGTGCACGAGCGCGTCGAACTGCCTGCCCGCGCTGGCTGCGAACCAGTGGCTCTGGCGCTCGGTTTGCGGCCGGTAGATGACACCGATCGCGCGTTCGAGGCGAGGCTCCTGCAGGGCGCGACCGGCGCGGCTCGTACCGAGTGGGCAGAGCAGCAACGCGGGGATCGCCGCCTCGTGGAGGAGCGCCTCGTAGCTGTCCGCGAGAGCCGGCAGCACCCGCTTGCGCTCCGCGGGGGCGCCCCAGTCGGAGGCGGCGGTGACGGTCCCCGTGTAGGTGGTGAAGCCGACGAGGACGACGTCGCGGGCATGGCGCTCGCGCATCAACTGCCCGATGTTCAGCTCGCCGCGGCCGGCCATCTCGGTCGCACGGGCATCGCCGATGTGCGAGTTGTGCTCCCAGACGACGACGCGGCTCGTCGCTCCGCGACGGTCGAGGTGCACCATCAGCTGGTCGAGCGTGTCGGCCATGTGGCGGTCGCGCAGGTTCCACGACGTCGCGCCGGCGCCGAACATCGTGCGGTAGTACTCCTCGGCGTTCGCGACCACCGACGCGTTCTGCTCGGCGACGAAGTACTCGTCCTCGGCGGCCGATCCATCGCGGAGCAGATACTCGCCGGCGCTGCGGCGCAGCTCGACCAGCTCCTCGAGCACGCGGCGGCGGCACGGCTCGCTGACGCCGAGCAGGACGGCCTGCCCGTAGCCGGAGCTCTCCCGCGAATAGGGCTGAAGGCACTCGTAGCGCGCGCGGGCGCGCTTCGCCGCCTCCGGGTCCTCGGCGTCGAGATAGTTGATGACAGCCTCCATCGAAGCGCCCAGGCTGTAGAGGTCGAGGCCGTAGAAGCCGACTTTCTCCGCTCCGTGACCGAGCCCGTCGTTGTGGGCACGCAGCCAGCCGACGAAGTCCAGGACGTCGGCGTTGCGCCACATCCAGGTCGGGAAGCGGCGGAAGCCGCGCAGCGCCTCCTCGGCGTCGGCGTCCTCGCCCGCGCCGCGAACGTACCGGTTGACACGGTCGGCGTCGGGCCAGTCGCCCTCGATCGCCACCGCCGTGAACCCCAGCTCGGTGACGAGGCGCTGGGTGATGCGGGCCCGCTCGCGGTAGAACTCGTGCGTGCCGTGGCTCGCCTCGCCGAGCAGCACGATCCGCGCGTCGCCGACCCGGGCAAGCAGGGCGTCGTAGTCGTGCCGGTCGCCGGTCAGCGGCCGGGCGTCCAGGCGAACCGTGTCGAGGACGGCGCTCTCAGCGAGTGGCAGCGCCTGTGGGGTGGCCATGCTCAACCTCCTCTTGCGTTCCGCTCCCGACCAGGTGAGAGGTGAACCACTCGGTGGCCAGGCTCGCCACGATCTCCAGCGCGCCCGGCTCTTCGAACAGGTGCGTGGCGCGGTCGACGAGCATGATCCGGTGCTCGCAGTGCAAGAGCTCCGCCGCGCGCCGGTTGAGCTCCAGCACCTCGTCGTCGAAGCTGCCCACGATCAGCAGCGTCGGCGCCCGCACCTCGGCGAGGCGGTCGGCGGCGAGATCGGGCCGTCCGCCACGGGAGACGACGGCGCGCACCGCGTCGCCGACCTCGGCGGCGGCGAGGAGCGCGGCGGCAGCGCCGGTCGACGCGCCGAAGTAGCCGATCGGGAGCTCCCGCGTCGCCGGGTCTTCCTGCGCCCAGCGCGTCACCGCCTCCAGCCGCGAGGCCAGCAGCGCGACGTCGAAGACGAGCTCGCGCCGCCCGCTCTCCTGCTCGGAGAGGAGGTCGAACAGCAGCGTCGCGAACCCTGCGCCGTTGAGCGTCCGGGCAACGCCGCGGTTGCGCGCGCTGAGGCGGCTGCTCCCGCTCCCGTGGGCGAAGATGACCAGACCGTGCGGTTCAGGCGGCACAGTCAGATCGCCTCTGAGCTTGACCGCCCCCAGGTCGAACTCGACCTCGCGCAGGGGCGCGCCGGCCGCCTCCTCCGGAACGGGAACTCCCGCTTCGGTCGGAACGGGAACTCCCGCCTCGGCGAGCAGCGCGAGTACCTCCTCGTCCGAGAGCTGGGAGAAGTCGTCGTACCAGCCGCCGATCGAGAGCAGGGTGTCGGAGACCGTCAGGCAGACGACCTCGTCGGCCTCCTCGGCGAGCATCGCAACGGCCTCCGTCGAGCCGACCGGCACGGCGACCACGATCCGGGCCGCGCCGCGCTCCCGCAGCGCACGCACCGCGGCGAGATCGGTCAGGCCGGTCGCGACGCCGTCGTCGACCACGATCACGGTTCGGTCTCGCACATCGAGCGGCGCCCGTCCGTCGCGGAAGCGCTCCATCCGGCGCAGCACCTCCTGCTCCTCGCGCGCCAGCGTGCGCTCGAACAGCGCCTGCGTCATCCCGACGCTCCGTGCAATGGCTTGATTCACCACGGTGGTACCGCCTTCGGCGACGGCGCCGATGCCCAACTCCGGGTTCTGCGGCGCACCGAGCTTGCGGACGGTCAACACATCGAGCGGCGCGCCGAGCGCGCGGGCAACCTCGACGGCCACCGGCACGCCCCCACGCGGCAGCGCGAACACGATCGGCTGCTCCGCGGCCAGCGGAGAGAGCCTTGCGGCGAGCTGACGACCCGCATCACGGCGGTCTGCGAACATGATGCGCCTATCGTGCGTCTCCGAGCGGGCTGCGCCATCCGCAGGATGCCGTAATCCGACGAGGGTTTCCCGCAGCCGCTTTCTCGGCTCATGCGGCTCTCACGAATTGCGCTTAGCTTGTCGGTTCTGGAATCGACCGACAGCCGGCGGAAGATGCCCCCGACCCCCTTGCGCCGCGTTCGCCGGCGGCGACGGAGGCGCGTTCGTCTTGCTCGTGGGCCTGGCGATCGTCGCTCTGCTGTCGCCGGCGGTCTACTCGTACGCGACGGCGATGCTGAAGCCGTCGAGCCTGCCGCTCTGGCCACGGAGCGTCGAGTGGCTGAGGCAACACCACGGCAACTGGCTGGTCGACGAGGCCGAGCATTACTACTACAGCTGGACTGCCCCCTCGAAGGGCGGCCCGCAACTGACAAAACTGCCGCTGGTCGGGCTCGCGACCGCACCGCGCCCGAAGGCGCGGGCAAAGCCTCTGCTCGCGGCGCCGCCGCCCCCGATCAGGCCGGTGTTCGCGCAACCGCTGCCCGGCGAGGGCCTCTGGCGGTCGACCGGGCCGTCGATCGACGGTGGGCCGCCGGTGCTCGTGACGACGTTCCGCAGCGAGGTCGCCTATCCGCGCATCGTCGCGTACGTGGCGTGGTTCGACCACACCCGCACCTCGATTGCGTACTACCCGGGCCGGTACGAGCCGCCGAGCGCGCCCGTGCGGGGACCGATGTCGGTGCCGTCCGGACAACGCTGGCGGCTGCTCGCCACCTTCAACAGCGGCTTCATCTACCGGGACGGCGACAACGGATCGTCGATCGGCGGCAAGGCGTACGAGCCGCTGAAAGACGGTCTCGCGACGATGATCGCCTACCGCGACGGGCGCGTCGACATCAAGACCTGGACCGGCGGCCCGATCGCGGGGCCGCAGATCGCGTTCGCGCGCCAGAGCCTGCCGCTGATCGTCGACAACGGACAGCTCAACCCCAACCTGAACAACAGCACGCAGTGGGGCTTCACGCTCGGAAACGCCGTCCGCGTCTGGCGTACCGGCGCCGGCATCGATCGTCACGGCAACCTGATCTACGCGGCTGCGGACTACCAGACAGTCACTACGCTGGCCCAGATCCTGCAGCGGGCGGGGGCCGTCCGCGCGATGCAGCTCGACATCAACCCGGAGTGGCCGACGCTGATCACCTACACCCACGACGCGGGCCTTATCCCGACCAAGGTGGTGCCGAACTACCAGCAGCCGGCGACCCGCTATCTCGTTCCGGACGATCGCGACTTCTTCGCCGTCTACCGGCGTCTGCCGGGCCTCTTCTCCGTCCCGTTCAAGTGATCCCGCGCGCGACCGCCCTGCTGCTCGGCGCGGCGTTGCTGTGGACGGCGGCCGCCGCCGCCGCAGGGCCGGCGCCGCGGATCCAGCTTCGGGTGCTCCGGTTCGTGGACAGCTCACGGCGCGCCCACTTCAGCAACGGCACGTCGGGGCCGCGCGTGCTCGTGACCGAGGTGCGCTACCCGACCGGCGGGCACCCGCCGTTCCCGCTCGTCGTCTTCGCGCACGGGTTCATCGAGACGCCGGACGTCTACGTGCGCCTGCTCGACACCTGGGTCGCGGCCGGCTTCGTCGTCGCCGCTCCGATCTTCCCGGTCGAGAGCCCGAACGCGCCCGGCGGGCCTTCCGAGAGCGATCTCGAGAACGAGCCCGGCGACCTGAGCTTCGTCATCTCGCGCCTGACAGCGCCGGCCAGCCCGCTGCGCGGGCTGATCGACTCCCGCAGGATCGCGATCGCGGGCCAGTCGGACGGCGCCGAGGCGGCGCTGTCAGTGGCCTACGACAGCCGCTTCCGCGATCGCCGAATCGACGCCGCGATGATCATGTCCGGCGCCGCGCTGCCGGGGTTCGCGGAGCCGCCGCCGGGGTCGCCGCCGCTGCTCGCCGTCCAGGGCACGGCTGATCCATTCAACGCACCGGCCACGACCACCTCCTACTACGGCCTCATGCGGCGGCCGAAGTTCCTGCTCTGGCTCATCGGCGCGGCACATCTCGAGCCGTACACGACGACCGATCGCTGGGCGAGCATCGTCGACCGCGCGACCACGGCGTTCCTCGAGCACTACCTCCAGGGAGCGCCACTCCGCCCGCTGATCGACGCCGGCACGCAGGCCGGAGTGGCTCGGATCACATCGAATCCGTGAGCGCCTCTTGAGAAGATCCGGCCCTCGTTCTAGAGTGGGCGGCTGAATCCGAGGAGGTGAGGGCATGACGGTTGCGCAGCATGAGATCCAGGTGACGGCTCCGCCGGCAGCCGTCGAGCGGCCCGGGTTCGACATCGTCCCGGTGCGCGGGCTGCCGGTCGTCGGCGTCGTCCTCGTCGCGCTCGTCGTCTCGATCGCCGGGAACTGGACGCTGGGCGCTCGACTTCTTCCACGTCGTCGGCGGTGGGCTCTGGACCGGCGTCGACCTGTTCATGGGCTTCGTGATCGGGCCGATCATGCGGCGGCTCTCGATCCCGGCGCGCGTGGAGCTGACCACGCGCCTGATGCCGAAGATGCTGCTCATCATGCCGACGCTCGTGACGATGACGCTCGCGTCCGGGTTCCAGCTGGCCCGGATCAACGGGATGCTCTCCGGCTCGTACGGCCGCCACGCCTGGGTCGTCGCGTCGATGATCGTCGTCGCCGTGATGGCGGTCGCGGCGCTCGGGCTGCTGCAGCCGGCGAACATCGCCGTGCTGTTCGAGCTGAAGAAGCCGCAGCCGAACCCCGCGGTCGTCGCGCAGCTGATGCGCCGCTTCGTCTACGTGGCCGGCGTCACCGGGCTGATGCAGGTCGCGACGCTCGTGATCATGACGAGGCTCGCCTCCTGATGGCCGCCGCGCCGCTGCCGCAAGCGCCCGCCGCGCCCGCGACCGCGGGTGACGGAGCTCGGGATGCTCTCGATCGCGCTGGTCGCGGCCGGCGTGATCGACCTCGCCGCCTACCTGCCCCGCCGGGCGCCACTCGGCCCGCCGGTCGGCTTGCCTGATCGCCGCAGCCGCCGTGTTCGCCGTGAACGTGTTCCTGCTCTCGCGCCAGCGCGACTTCGCCTGGTGGCGCTTCGGCCAGGTCGGTCGCTGGATGCTGCTCGTCTACACGGTGATCGCCGGCATGCTCGAGTACACCTTCATCTACGACCACACCCGCGGCACGGTGCTCGTGATCATGAGCCTGCTGCTCGTGCTGTTCACGGTCAACGTGCCGCTGATCGCAGCGTTCACGGTCGCGCGCTACCAGGAACCAGCCGCGACACCCTGACCGCCGCGGCGGGTTCGGGCATGGGGTGTCCCGACCGGCGTGGCGGCGCAACTTGTCAAGTGACCCCAGCTTGTCGAGCCTGCCGAACGAGTCGCCTGAGGTGGACTGATGTGGAAAGTCCGAGGTGGTAGCCGCTTCTCATCCGACCCGTTGAGCACCCGTCGACTGGTTCAGACGCTTGATGCTGACACGATCCTGAGACGACCCAGACGCGCAAACAAGGATGTCCCGACTCCGGGCCCAGATGATTCTGCCAACCAGAAGCAAGGAGAGCAGGCGTGACCGCAAGAACGACAATCTCTGAAGCGATCTCGGGAGACACGCTCGCAGGCCGACTACGAGAGCTCGGCACACGCGGTGGCCTCGTTCAGATGGCGCAACGTGGCCAGATCATCGAACTCCGCTGTGAGATGCCGAAGTGCTATTGCCACAAGGGGCGGGGCTATTTCGACCCGAAATCCGCTCCTATGCCGGATTGGGCACCCTCAGCCGGACCACTACCCCAGGCTCAAGGCTGACGGAGGACATCTTGTCCCCTGGAACGTCCTGCTCTCCACGTGCTCTGCAACCGAGAGGACTATGGCTGGCGTATGAGGATCAGACGGATGCTTGAGAGAGGGATGTCACTCGAGGAGATCGCCGACGTACCTGAGCCACAAGGGTGACACGAAAGCCACATGGCAGCGTCACGTGGTCAGCTACCAGTGTGCGGATAGCGCTCGTCGACCAGTGGAGCTCATGGCCGACGGTGTCAGACGCCTCAACCTAGGATCGTATTGGCGATGCCCGACAAACCAGATGTCCTGCGTGAATTGTCATTTGGCAAGCGGATCGCAGAAGAGGAGGTCGATGAGTGGCCAACTACTTCGTCGTGACGGAGAATCGCTTCAGATTTTCGCGGGCGAGAAGGACGTCGCGCTCGGAGACAAGGGGGCTGGCAAGAGCGCGATCTACTCGTTGTCGGTGAGCCGTCGCAACGAGCTGTTCGATCGAAACATCCTGGTCGTCCCTCGGAAAAGCCCCGCGGCGCCCCGGCTTTCAATGACCTTGTGGTCGATCCTCCGACAAACCAGCAGGAGTTCGTCGGCCTCTGGAAGCTTTACCTCTTGTGCCTACTCGCGCAGACCGCGCGCGAGTTTGGCGTTACGGGCGATGCGGCCGAAGGACGCATCGGACCGCTGGAAGAAGCGGGGCTCATCGAAGCTGGGCCCATGTCGTTTCAGGCGATCATCAGAGGAGCGTGGACTACGTGGGCGGACTCTTGAGCCGGAGTCGGTATCGGCCGGAATTGATCTCGATCCGGTGACGGGGCTGCTCGTGGGCCTTGGCGGCAAGATCACCTTCCGAGAGCCGAGCCAGGACGAGCGCCGGGGCGGCTTGTTGTCGATGGACTCCCTACTAGGACTCGCGAACGAAGCCTACGGAGCGTCAGGGTTGGACGTCTGGTTGATCCTTGATCGATGCCATGTCACGTGCGCTGAATCGGAGCGAAACCGAGCGAGAGAGGCCTGCGAGCCTTGTTCACGAGTCTACTCACATGTTCTGTCCAGGGCCAGCACGCCGAGATCAAGATCTTCTTGCGAACCGACATCTGGGGGCGGGTCACCGCTGACTGGCCTGCGAGAGGGCAAGTCACTTCGCGAAGCAGGTCACCATTAGCTGGAATCCGAGATCGCTCTTGAACCTGGTAATTCGCCGATGTCTGCGAAACCCGCAACTGCGCGAGTTCTATTCCGTGACAGAGGGCGAGGTGCTTTCGAGCGTTGAGAGGCAACAAGAATTGTTCTACAGAATCTTTCCGGATCAGGTCGAGGGTGGCACTCGGAAGCCCCCGACGTTCGACTGGATGTTGGGCCGAGTTCGAGACGGTACGGGCAGGGTTGCCCCGCGCGAGCTGATCCATTTGCTGGAGGCGGTACGGAACGAGCAGCTCCGGATGTTGGAGATGGGAATCGCCGAGCCGGAGGGGAGAGCAACTGTTTGATCTGGGCAGCGTTCAAGGCGGCGCTGCCGGAGGTGTCGGACGCACGATTGAACCAGACGCTTCTAGCGGAGTACCCCGTCCTTCGTCAAATGTCAGGACGCTTGAGCGCCGAAGACGCGCCAATCCACGGCGACGCTGGCCGAGATCTGGGGGCTGTCTACCCAGGACGCGCAGCCAATCGCGAACCAGCTAGTGGAGGTGGGGTTCTTTGAGCGGCGCCAAGCAGCGGGAGGCGCCGAGGGCTACCGGGTTCCGTTCTTGTACCGCGACGCCTTGGAGCTTGTGCAGGGCACTGAGGGCGGCGCGGAGGTTGGAGAAGACGAGGAGGATGAAGTCACGATCGAGGACGAGAGCCCGATCGTCATTCGCGACCTCAGCGGCCTCTTCGATCAGGCTGACGGGAGCGAGGTCGCCTACGGAGAAGCCGAAGACCACGTGGGCGTAATCCGATGACGGAGTCTCATGGCGGGAACTCTAAGAGTACGGTCACGCCGCTTGGTGTCCCCGACGCGGTCGACTTGAAGCCGCCGGAGTCCGGCGTCAGACACCACTTCGGTCAACTGTCCTTCGTGACGAAAGCCAAACGATTCGCCCACAACCTCCACTCGATCGTGGATCCGGCTCTCCTGGCCTCATCGGCGGCCCGCGCCGACGGCCTGTGGAGGAAATGTCGCTCTCTTGACACACGCCTCGACATGACACCCACACGTACCTGACGTGCGGCGGCGAGCATCGGTCGTTCTGCATGCGCGCGACTGTTCCATGACGGTGTGGGAGTGGTGACGAACCGGCAACGGCGCCGGAATCGCCTCCACGATGCGGAACACTGTCTACGGATGGCGACGAAGCTCAACCCGCTTCTCTGCGAGCTCCACGCCCACACGACGTGGAGTGACGGCGCCCTTTCCGTCCGCGAGCTCGTCGACCTCCACGGCCACGCCGGCTTCGACGTGCTCGCGGTCACCGATCACACGTCGCACGAGGGCGATGTCGGCGAGTCCGACTTCGAGGCGTATCTCGGCGAGGTCGAGGCGGAAGCCGCCCGAGCGCGCAGCCTCTACGGCCTGCTCGTCATCCCGGGCCTCGAGCTGACCCACGAGGAAGACGATCCGAGCCGCTCGCGGTCACGCCGTCGCAGTCGGCCTGCGCTCGTTCGTCGGCGTCCAGGACGGGCTCGAAGCCGCGCTCCGCCAGGCTCGCACCTGCGGGGCCGCGCTCATCGCCGCCCACCCGTACCTTCCCCACGAGGCCGCAACGAGCCCGCGCAGCACCGCGGCGTTCGCCGCCGACCCGGAGCGCTGGGCTCCGCTCGTCGACCGCTTCGAGCTCTTCAACCGCGAGACGTTGTTCCCCTGGGTCGCCGACGCCGGCCTGCCGGTCGTCGCGAACGGCGACTTCCACGTTCCCGAGCATCTGACCACCTGGAAGACCATGCTCCCGTGCGCGAAGGACGAGCGCGCGGTGGTCGAGTACCTCCGCTCGCCGCGCCCGGCATATCTCGTGAATCTCGCGGGCCGGGCCGGCGAGCAGCTCCGCCGCGCGGCCTGACCCGGCTTCAATCGGCACGGGCCGGCGCGACCGTCGCGAAACCGAGGGCGCGAGCCGCCTCGAGCAACGCGCCGTCTGCCGAGACGAGCACGGTCTCTCGATCCTCGACGCTCGCGAGCGAGGCGAGATGAACCGCGTCGTAGGCGCGAAGGGCGTGGAGCTCCGCGAGCCTGCCGGCTTCGCGGGCGAGACGCTCGGTGATCTCGATCCGGTCAACCTCACTCCAGATCCGGTTGAGCCGCGAACGCGCGGCCCGAAGGGCTCGGCTTCCGAGCCGGTCCGATCGAGCGGCACGGCCGATTGCTGCTCGGGCCTCGGGATAGAGCAGGAGCGACGACACCACATGTTCCGCGTCGTCCCACGCCGTGATCGCTTCGGTCGAGCCGGGCTCGGGCACAACGAGCTTCACGAACGCCGACGTGTCGAAGTAGGCGATCAGCCGCGGTCTTCGATCACGAGATCGCTCAGCGGCCCGGCGTCCTCGATCGGCTTCGGATGCGTCCTCCGACCGCGGTTCGGCGCCGGAATGACGAGCCCCTCTCGGATCAGGCGATCGATCTTCCGCTCGCCGTTCATCGGGACGAGACGTGCGACGGGCTTGCCGTGGTCGGTCACGACGAGCTCCTCGCCGGCGTGCACGAGCTTGACCAACCGGCTCAGATCGGCGCGCAACTCACGGATGCCCACTTCCATGTTCTGGATTGTAGCGCTATTAGCAAGGTGTCTTGTAGCGACATGTTCTCAATCGACGCCTCAGGCCGCGCAGGCGATCGTGCGGGCGACGAAATGGACGCCGTCCACCCCCTCGAGCGAGAACGTGTCAGACGCTCCGGGCGAGAGGTCGAGCTGGAAGCCAGGCTCGTTCCAGCGCCGGTACTGGTCGGCGTCGATGTGCAGCGCGGTGCCGTCGATCTCACCGAGCAGGAGGTCGCCGTCGCCGAGAAGCAGCTCGCCCTCGCGCAGACAGAGGGGCGAGCTGCCCTCGCAACAGCCGCCGGAGAGGAAGAGCATCAGCGGGCCGTACCGCTCACGCAAGCTCGCAAGCTCGGCGAGGGCGGGTTCGGTCGCGCTGAGCTCTTCCATCTCCGGCGTTCCTAGAACAGCCCGAGTGGCTTCGGGTCGTAGCTGACGAGCAGGCACTTCGTCTGCGTGTAGTGGTCGAGCATCATCTTGTGGTTCTCGCGCCCGACGCCCGAGACCTTGTAGCCACCGAAGGCGGCGTGTGCCGGGTAGAGGTGGTAGCAGTTCGTCCAGACCCGCCCGGCCTGGATGCCGCGGCCCATGCGGAAGGCACGGCTCATGTCCCGCGTCCAGACGCCGGCGCCGAGCCCGTACATGGTGTCGTTGGCGATCTGCAACGCCTCGGCCTCGTCCTTGAACGTGGTCACGGCGAGCACCGGGCCGAAGATCTCCTCCTGGAAGATCCGCATCGCGTTGTCGCCCTTGAAGACGGTCGGCTGGAAGAAGTAGCCGCCCTCGAGCTCGCCGCCCAGATGGGACGGCTCACCGCCGATCAGCAGCTCCGCGCCCTCGTCGAGGCCGATCTGCACGTAGCTCTCGATCTTCTCGAGCTGCGCCGTCGAAACCTGCGGCCCGAGCTGGGTCGAGATGTCGAGCGGGTGGCCCTGCTTGATCGCCGCGATCCGCTCGAGGCAGCGGGCCATGAATGCGTCGTAGATCGACTCCTCGATCAGCGCCCTCGATGGGCACGTGCAGACCTCGCCCTTGTTGAAGGCGTAGAGCACGAGGCCCTCGATCGCCTTGTCGAAGAACTCGTCGTCCAGGGACATCACGTCGGCGAAGAAGATGTTCGGCGACTTGCCGCCGAGTTCCGTCGTCGAGGGGATGATGTTCTGGGCGGCGTACTGCATGATCAGGCGCCCGGTGGCGGTCTCTCCTGTGAAGGCGACCTTGCCGATTCGCTTGCTCGTCGCGAGCGCCTTGCCGATCTCGGCGCCGGGGCCGTTGACGATATTGATCACGCCGGGGGGAACGATCTCCTCGATCAGCTCTGCGAGCTTGAGGATCGACCACGGCGTCGGGCTGGCCGGCTTCAGCACCGTGCAGTTGCCTGCAGCGAGCGCCGGGGCCATCTTCCACGCCGCCATCAGAATCGGGAAGTTGAACGGAATGATCTGCCCGACGACACCCAACGGCTCGTGGAAGTGGTACGCGATCGTGTTCTTGTCGATCTCCGAGATCGATCCTGCCTCGGCGCGGATCACCGAGGCGAAGTAGCGAAAGTGGTCGACCGCGAGCGGGATGTCCGCGCCGGTCGTTTCGCGCACCGGCTTGCCGTTCTCCCAGCTCTCGGCGACCGCGAGTTCCACGAGATGCTCCTCGATCGCATCGGCGACAAGATTCAGAACCCGCGAGCGCTCGGTCGTCGAGGTATCGGCCCAGCCGGTCTTCGCGGCGTGCGCCGCGTCGAGTGCGAGCTCCACGTCTGCCGGCGTCGAGCGCGGCACCTCTGTGAAGACCTCACCCGTCACCGGTGTGCGGTTCTCGCTGTATTCGCCGTCGATCGGCGCAACCCAGTGTCCGCCGATGAAGTTCTCATAGCGCGGCTTCAACGTGACCGGGCTATCCGCCTCACCAGGAGGCGCGTATGTCAACTTCTCAACCGTGGCCATCTCTACTCCTTCCGAGTGTCGGTTGCGCCTAATCGCGCATCCTGCAAGCAGGCTGACCGCCTGCCCGTGGCAGGGAATCGGGGCAACCGCGGATCTGCGTGGTGGAAACCACGCAGCCATCGAGCCGTGTCAGACAGAGCCGAGCGCTGAGAGGCGCCCTCGTGGCTCGGCCTCGTCGCCGCCGCCGCCGCCGCAGACCACGAGCGCGCCTTCGTCGTAGCGCTCGAGGCCGAGGCGGGAGCCGAGGTCGTCGTGGTTGATCACCGCGGTGACGAAGGCGCCCAGGCCGAGCTCTGACACCGGGTCCCCACGTCACGGGACTTGACTCTTGCAAGCCGCCGAGTTAGGACCACGCTCGTGGGCGATCGCAACCTCCCTTCGTGAGTCATCGCCAGACAGCCCGCCCGTTCCTGGCAGCCCTTGCGGCTGCGCCGCTCGCCGTCTTCCTTGCGGTACTGCTCCTCTCGACCTCAGCGGGTCTCGCCGCCCCCGACGCTCCTGCAAGCCTGACGCGGGACGCGCAGAGCCTGCTCGACAGCTTCGGAGGCACGGCGCCGGCAGCTCACATCGGAGCCGTGAAGCCGATCTGGCGGGAGCCCGCGTCGCACACCCGCTTCCAGCTCCATCGCGTTCCCTGCGCGGGGCCGAGCGCCGTGAGCGCCGGCAGCTCGTGCTTCGCGGCCACGGCCGGGTAGCTCGATTCAGGCAAAAGGCCAGCGCCGACGCTCGCAGAACGATCTCCTCGCGGATCATGGCAACCTCGCCGGCTCGCGCGCCTGCAAGACGACGGCGGCGACGACCACCGTCCCACCGACGAGGGTGCTCGTTCCCGGCCGTTCCGAGAGCGCCCACCAGACCCAGAGCGGGCCGAGCACGACCTCGAGCAGGGTGATCAGCGCCACCTCGGCCGCAGGGATCAGCCGCGCGCCGATCGTCAGGAAGGCGAGGCCGAGGCCGCTCTGCCCGATCCCGAGCGCGACCATCAGGGCGAGATCGCGCCCGTCGACCGAGCCCGGAGCGGCGAACGGCGCCGTCACGACGAGCACCAGCACCTGGGAGAGACACACCGCAGGCCCCATCGAGATGTCGCGCCGGTGCCGGGTGATCACGACGCTCAGGGCGAACGAGACGGTCATCAGGACCGAGAGCGCGAGCCCGATCCCGTGCACGCCGCCCGGCCCGCCGACCATCACGCCGACGCCCGCGAGTGCCACCACCATCGCGATCGCCGTCCGGCCCGAGACCGCCTCCCGCAGGCCCACCCACGCGATCAGCGCGGCAAAGAGCGGCGACGCCGCCTGCATGAAGAGGACGTTCGCAACCGTCGTGTGGTTGAGCGCGACGATGAACGACGCCGAGGCGGATGCCGTCAGGACGGCGACGGCGAGCTCGGCCCAGCCGACCGAGCGGAACGCCCACCACACGCCGCGCCGCTCCGAGAGCGCGACGAACGCAAACAGGCCGAGCACCGCGAAGAGGGCGCGGCCCGCGACCTGCGTCGCCGTGCCGACCGACAGCTCGCGCTGCAGCACGCCCGCGCTCGACCAGGCGAGCGCCGCGAGCGCGACGTAGACCTGGCCGCGGCGGCGCATGGCGCGCACATTCGCCGCGGTTGTCGGGAGCGCGGTCACAGGCGCCAGTCAATCAGGACGCCGTGCAGCTTTGGCGTTGCGCCGTGGAGACCCGCAGAACAGCGGTGAGGAAGGCGGCCTAGAAGACGATGACGTTGCGCCCGCGCAAGCCGCCCGCCTCCATCCCCCGCTGAGCCTCCGCCGCCTGCTCGGGCGGGTACTCGGCGGCGACGCGGAGGGCGAGCCTGCCGCTCGAGGCGAGGTCGCGGAGCTCGAGCAGCCAGTCCGTGCGCTCCAGGACGGTCGCGACGCGGACGGGATGGATCTGGATGCCGCGCTCCGGATCGCCATCGCTCCAACCGCGGACGACGGCCATCGCGCCGCCGTCGCGAAGCGCCGGAAACGCGGAGCGTCCGAGCAAGGCCGTGTCGAAGAGGCCGTCCACGCCCTCGGCGGCGACCGCGCGCACGGCTGCGGGAAAGCCCTCGCCTCGCGGCAGGACGGCATCGGCACCGAAGCTCCGGACGAGCGGCTCGTCCTCGGGCTTCGCATCCGCGATCACACGGAGCCCGCGGAGCCTGGCAAGCGAGATCGCGTAGGAGGCGAGCAGGCCGGCGCCGCCGCTGACTGCGAGCGTCTGCCCGGCGATGAGACCGAGCAGGTCGAGCCCGATCAGCGCCGTGAGGCCGTTCATCGGCAGCGTCGCGGCCTGCTGGAACGTCGCTCCGTCGGGAATCGGCACCACCGAGGCCGCCGGGACGACGATCAGCTCCGCCTGCGCCCCGCCCTCCGGACGGCGCGGCATCACCGCCGCCATCACCGCGTCGCCGACGGCGAGCCGGCCGCCGCCGTCGCCGACGGACTCCATGGTGCCCGCGGCGTCCATCCCGGGAACCCACGGCGGGTCGAGGCCTTCCGCGCCCAGCCGGCGCAGGACGATGTCGGTCGGATTGACCGCGGCTGCCCGGACGGCGATCCGGACCTCGCCGGGCCCCGCCTCGCGGACGGCACGATCGACGACCCGGAGCACCTCCGGCCCACCGGGCTCGACGATACCGACGGCACGTATCAAGACGAATCCGCCGGCCGCCAGAGCGCATCGTCTCCGAGCAGGCTCCGGCTCGCGACGCCGCCCGCGACGAGCTCGAGCAAGGACCTCTCGGCAGCGACGCGATCGACGGCGTCGTTCCCGCGCGTCATCAGGAGCGCCACCTCCTGGGTCGTGAGTCCCTCGGGAAAGCGCGCCAGGAGCGGCTGCGGGGTCTCGGGCACCGGCTCGCGGTCGAGGTCCGGGCCCAGATTCGCGACCAGGACGTCGTACGCCTCGATCGGCTGGAAGCCGCCGGCGACGAGTTGCCGCCCATCCCGCTCGAAGATGACGGACGGCGCCGTGAAGCGGACGGGGCCGTCCGTGGTGGCGGTCTTGCCCTGGAGCTCCGCGGCGGAGCCGGCGGCGGTGCGAGCCTCGGCTCGATCCCGTTCGTAGGCTTCCGTGACCTCCGGATCGTCGAGGCGGGAGACAATCGCCTCGCCGTCGAGCCCCGGCACGGTGTCGAGCACGGCGGCGAGCTGAGCGTCGTCGTCGAGCACGAGGGAAGTGGTGAAGTTCGCCAGCTGCAACGCTCGCAGCGCAGGCCACTCGTCGCCTGGCCGGCTCAGCCGAGCGGCCACGATGGCGCGGCAGGCGCGAGCCGTGGCGCTGACGCGCTCCTTCGGCTGGGGGGCGAACGGCATCCCGTAGCGGCGGAAGCTCAGCTGCCCGAGGGCGCCGCGCAGCGGCGTATAGCCGCGCGCGACGTACTGGGAGGCATCTTCGGTCAGGCCGATCAGGACGAGCCGCCAGTCGAGCTGGCGGCCGTAGCGCCACTCGAGCGCCCGCAGCGCCGGAATCGCAGAATAGGCCCACGGGCAAGCCGGATCGGTGTAGAGCGTCGCCCGGATAGTGGGACTCATCAGTTGCTTGATAGCACAAGCTCCAGGGCCGGCCGGGCCTCGAAACCGACCCGCCGGATCGCCTGGATCATCTCGAAGACGACCGCCCAGGGGACGGCCGAAGCGTCAACTGCCGCCGGGCCCCGGGTTTCCGTACTTGCGCCGTCGGTCGGCGAGCTTGATCGCCTCGAGCGACTTGGTCGCCTCGCCGGGCAAGACGGCGATTCCGAACTTGATGTCCGGGGGGTGTTCGACGTCCTGTGCGCGGAGAGCCTTCGCCGCCATCTTGGCGAGCATCAGCGCGGCCGCCTCGGGAGCATAGATCAAGGCTGAGAGCTCGAGCTCACGGGACCGGTAGCACGTCGCGGCATCGCCGAGTGCGTCAGTCAGCCGGACGGCGAGATCGCGAAGCAATCCCTCCGAATGAGCGCGGCTCTTAGGCCGCTCGAGGCCGGTGCCGTCGAGGTCGAAGACGACGAGGAGACTCGCGGGGGCGTCTTGCACGACAGCCAGGCCGAGATCCTGATCGAGCTTGCCCCGCGTGCCGAGCCCGGTCAGCAGGTCGGTCGAGAACGTGTTCGGCCCGCGCACGAGGCTCTCGTCCTCTCCGGCCTCTTGTTCCGGTGCCGGTGCGTCTGGTGCCTTCGGCGTGCGGACGGCTCGGGGCGGCTCGAGCGTCTGCGTGGCTGCCGCTGGACGAGACGCCGAGGCAGAGGCCCGAGACGTGGCGGGAGCGGCGGCCGGAGCGGCGGCCGGAGAGGCCGGACGGGCCGGATCGGCCGGGATCTCCACACGCGCTTGTTTGGGTGCCGCGGCGCCGCCCGGTGGCCAGTCGGGATTCAAGATCTGGATCTCCGGGTGGCGTACGAGCGGGAGCTCGATCGGTTCGTCGAGACGGCTCCCGTCGAAGTCCATCACGACGCGTATGACCGGCCGGTCTGCTCGCGTCGGCGGAACGTGACTGACGATCCCCTCGCGGCCGTCGGAAAGCGAGACGTACGTCCCCGCCGGGTGAGGTGCCACCAACGAGCTGAAGATCGCGACGACCTCCGGATCGAAGTGGGTGCGGGAGCCGGCCATGATCTCGTCGACCGCGATGTGGATCGGCGCCGCGACCCGGTAGGGGCGCGTGGAGGTGATCGCATCGAACACGTCCGCGACCGCCGCGATGCGCGCAAGCTGCGGGATCCCCTCTCCCTTGAGCCCCGCGGGGTAGCCGGTGCCGTCGTAGCGTTCGTGGTGGAAGCGAATGACCGATCTGGCCCGGGCGCCGACGCTCTCGTCTGTGACCATCCCCGCCCCGGCTGCGGGGTAGGCCCGAATCAGCTCCCACTCGCTGGGGTCGAGTGGGCCGTTCTTGTTGAGCACATCCTGCGGGACCGTCACCTTGCCGATGTCGTGGAGGAGGAGCCCGAGCCCGAGCCTGATCAGCCGCTCCTCGATCCGGTCGAACCTGCGAGCGCCGTCGTAATCGATCCAGCCGTACTCGCGAAAGAGCCTGCGGGCGAGCATCAGCCCCATCACCGCGACGTCGATCGAGTGCTGCATCGTGTACGCGTCGACGGTTGCAAGGTCGCCGAACGCGATCATGGCATCTCCGGCGTCTTCGAGGTCTTCGAGGATCGCCTGGACAACGGTCCTGAGCTCGAGCACGATCTCCGACCGCAACGGGCCGCTTGCTACCGCGACTGCTCCGGGCAGCTGGTTGAAGGCAGCGGCGATCACGCTACTGGCCTTCGCCTGCGTGGTCGGACGCAACGCCGTGGGAATGTCGATCCCGGCGCTGATCTCGTCCTCGATGTAGACAGCAGCGATCCCGCTGTTTGTGAGGCGGTCGAGGTAGCTGTCGCGAAGCACCGTGCCGGCACGCAGCAACGGGGAGACCGTAGAACCGCCCCAGACATCGCGCGCGAGCACAGAGCCCGGCGTCACGGAATAGGTGGCGACGAGCCGCATTAGACCCTGGTCTCCGGCCCTCGAGAACCCTGCAACGTGCGATCGATCATTCTGCGGATCGTTATCGACGGTCGCAGGCCCAGATGTACCGGGGTCGGGCGACGGTCGGTCCGCCGGGGAGATCTCCCTGCAGCCCACCCCTTCACTTCTGCAGTTATTGAATTGAATATTATGAGATTCTAAGACGCTAGAGGACGCAGAACGTCGTCCGGGACGACGTACCTTTGTAACGAGTTGTCACACCTGTACCTCGTCCGGGACGAGGTACCGCCGATCTTGCCCGTGCTCTCGAGCTCGCGGCGAGTGCTTCTAGAGGCTGATGCGCAGCGAGTGCACCGGCGGGAGCCGCGTCGCCGCCGTCGACCACGTTGCGCCCGCGTCAGCCGACGCGAACAGATCGCCTGAAGTGGCACCGAAGTAGAGGCCCATGTCTGCGCCCGAGCCTTCGCGGTCGAACGCCTGGCGGAGGATCGTCAGGTATGCGTTCTCGGCGGGCAGGCCGTCGCCGCGCGCAGACCAGCTCGCTCCCGCATCGCGCGTCTCGTAGACACGGACTCGACCTTCGGGGGTGACACGGTCCAGGTCGGCGACGAGCGGGATCACATACGCGCTCTCAGGGTCGGACGGGTCGATCACGAGCGGGAAGCCGAAGTCCGACGGCAAGCCGGCGCCGATGTCGAGCCAGCTCTCCCCCGCGTCGTCCGAGCGATAGACGCCGCCATGGAACTGCATGAACAGCCGCTCCGGGCTGCGGGGCGCGCGGTGCAGGTTGTGCACGCAGAGCGCCAGGGTGTCGGCGCGCGCCTCCTCGGGGACGTAGCGTGGGACGAGGCCGGCGTTGCCGTGGCGCCAGGTCTCCCCCGCATCGTCGGAGAGCCAGACCCCGACCGCCGAGACGCCGAGCGCGAGCCGCGCGGGGTCGCCCGGCCACGTCGCGATCGAGTGGAGCGCCAGCCCACCGGCTCCCGGCGACCATTCGGGCCGGGTCGGCTGCTCCCAGAACGAGCGGTTCAGCTCCCACGTCGCGCCTCCGTCCCGGCTCGCGAACAGGACACCCGGGGCGCCACCGAGGTAGAGCAGCCCATCCTCCTCGCCGGGGATCACCGTCCAGATCCGTGTCAGCGTCTCGTCGCCGGGTGGGAGCGCGAGGCCCACGGCCTGCGACCACTCCCCGGACAGGTCGTCCGAGTAGAGAAGCTTCGGGCCGTAGAACGGGGACGTCATCGCCGCGAAGTAGCGGCCGGTTCGCGGGTCACGCGTCGCGTAGTCGACCGGCTCACCTGCGAAGAAGCGCGAGACGATCTCGAAGGGAGAGCCGGCCTCTCCCCTGAGGACGAACAGCCCTTTCTTCGTGCCGGCGAGGATCTCGGTCATGTTTGCCCTCCTGAGATCGCCGGAAGAACCTGGACGCGGTCGTCGGGCCCGAGCGGCGTCGCGCGCTCTCCACGATCCTTGTTGACGAACACGTTCACGTGCCGGCGGATTCTGCCCTGCTCGTCGAGGATCCAGCCGGCGATCGCCGGCTGCGCGCGCTCGAGTGCGACCAGCACGTCGCCGACGGTCGCGCCGTCGAGGCGCAGCTCCCTGTGCCCGCCGGCGAGGTCGGAGAGCGGGGGTCGGAGCCTCACGACAGCCATGCTGCGGATCCTAGATGGTCGCTCCGGCAAGTCTCTGCACCGGACTCATCGGAGCAACCACGAGGACGTCAGACGTCGAAGCCGAGCTCGTCGAGCGAGGCATGCAGCTCCGCGGTGTCGTCGTAGACCCGGTAGGCGCCCGCGCTCTGCAGCTCGTCCGAGCCATAGCCGCCGCTCAGGAGCCCGACGCTGAGCATGTGCGCGCGGCGCGCGGCGAGGATGTCCCAGACCGCATCGCCGACCACGTAGCAGTCGTCAGGCTCGACGCCGAGTGCCGCCTGGCAGGCGAGGAAGAGATCCGGCGCGGGCTTCGCTCGTGAGACGTTGCCGCGGTCGATCACCACCGTCTCGCCGCCGACTCCCAGCGCTGCGAGCGACAGGTCGATCTCGGGCCGCCGCCCGGAGGTCGCGATCCCGTGCACGATGCCGCGAGCGCGGAGATGCTCGAGCAGCTCACGGGCTCCCGGCAGCGGCTGCCGGTCGGGGAGCAGCTCCTGGAAGATCGCTCCGTGGCGCACCTGCAGCGCCTCGGTCTCCGCCCGCGAGAGGTCGCGCCCGACCTCGCGCGCGACCGCCCGCGCGAAGAGGCCGCCGCTCATCCCGATCCGCCGGTGGATCCGCCAGCCGTCGATCGGCATCCCCTCTTCGGCCAGCGCGCGCTGCCAGGCGAAGACATGGGCGTACACGGTGTCGACGAGGGTGCCGTCGAGATCGAAGATCAGCGCGCTGGCCACGACCGAACGAGCCTATCGACGCCGAGGCGGCTCAGGCAATCAGGCTGCGGACGGGAAGCCCCGCGAGGTGGATCTCGTACGGCTCGACAGGGGCGCCGTCGGCGTTCCAGCAGATCCGGACGTGCGGCCGTTCCACCGCGCCCGGCCGCACGGAGGCGACGATGCCGCGACGGCCGTCATCGAGCGTGATCTCGTGGCCCGGCGGGTAGGGAGCGATCACCTGCCGAAAGACGTCGACGATCTCGGGGTCGAACGCCGAGCCTGCTCCGTCCAGGACGAGCTGCCAGCCGTGCTCCAGCGGCACCGCACCGCTGTACGGACGCTCGCTCGTGACGGCGTCGTAGACGTCTGCGATCGCCGCGATCCGGGCGAACTGATGGGTTGCCTTGCCGGCCTTGTGGTCGGGATACCCATCCCCGTCCCAGCGTTCGTGGTGGGAGCGAACGACCGCTCGTGCCCGCGCGCTCGTCGTCACGGGCGAAAGCATCTCCGAGCCGTAGACCGGGTGGAGACGCACGATCTCCCACTCGTCGTCCTCCAGCGGCCCCGGCTTGTCCAGCAACTCCTTCGGGAAGAGCGACTTGCCGATGTCGTGCAGCATCAGGCCGAGCCCGAGCTGAACGAGCTGCGAGTCTGTGCCGTCCAGCCGACGCTTCTCGCGGTAGTCGACCCAGCCGTAATCGTAGAAACAGCGCGCGCCGACGAGCAGACCGACGGCGGTGACGTTGATCGAGTGCTGGACGGTGTACGAGCTTGCGGCGGCGAGGTTGTGGATCGCCACCGCCGCGTCGCGGGACTGGGCAATCTCGTCCGCGAGCTGCTGCACGACAGCGGTCATCTGGCTGAGCATGCGCTCGTTCATCGGCTGCGCCGCACTCTCGCCCCTTCCGATCTCCTTGAACACCGCGCCGAGCGAGTTGGCCGCGAGACTCCGCGCCTCGTCCGAGATGAGCGGCGTCACGGTGATCCCGGCGCTGAGCGCGTCATCGATGTAGACCCCATAGATCCCGGCTTCCTCGAGCCTGTGGATGAAATCGGGGGTCAGTACGACGCCGCTGCGCAGCAACGGGATCGTGCCGTTCTTTCCACCGCACACATCCCGCGCCAGGATCGACCCCGGCTCGAGGTATGAGAGTCCGACGAGACGCATTTGGCAGCGTTATCGGCCGGAGACACGCAACTTCTGAGCTGTCTTTTGGCGTCGCCGCTTTCAGTCGTTCGTCGAGTCCCGGGCGCCGCGGCGGGCGATGTGATGCCTGGCACCCCAGAGCGACTCCGCAACCTCGACCTCACCGCCCGCGAGGCGAGCTTCGAATCGGGCCTCGGTTGCCAACGCCGGATTCTCGCAACCCGCAGGATTAGACCCGCGCGACCCAGTTCCACTGCTCGGAAGAATCGAAACGCCGCTGGAACTCGGCCAGGTCGAACGGGCCGTTGCCGTCCAGGTCGAACAGGCTCAGACCGGCTTCCTGGACGAGCAAGCGGTGCATGTCCAGCGGGGTCGTGCCGTAGTGATCGGCTGCGCCGAGGCCGTGCTCGAAGACGACGATCGGCTGGTGAGCGCAGATCGTCTCGATTGCGCCTTCGACCACCTGCAACTCGGCTCCTTCGACGTCGATGATGATCACGGCAGGGACGAAACCCTCGGGAAGCGAGTCATCGAGTCGCTCGGTTCGCACCGTGATCGTCTCCTTCTCGACCACGCGCGGGTACGTGCGCTCGCGCAGGCCGCTGTAGCCGGGGTGGTCCGTCACGTGGACGAAGGTCGCTTCGCCGGCCGTGTTCGAAAGGGCGGCGTTGCGGACGTCCATCTCCGGGTACTTCTCCGCGAGCGCTTCGTACATCCGCGGCAGCGGCTCGTACGCGATGTGGCGGCCACGAGGCGCAACGCGCCGAAACTGCTCGAGCCAGACCCCCTCGTGCGCGCCGACGTCGATGCAGCAGGAGTCGGAGTGGAGCGCGAAGACGAGCAGGAGTCGCAAAGCCGCGTTGTCTCGGCTGTCCCGGAGGTCGGCCGGGCTCGGCTGCGGAGGCGGCGGCGCTTCGAGGGCGCGGCGGAATCTCACGCGAGGGCTGTCGTGTCGAACCGCGCAGGAGTCACGGCTTCGTAGGCCGCGATCGCAGCTTCGCGCTTCATCGTCCGCGCAATGTCGTCCAGCCCGTGGACGAGCGTTTCCTGCGCGTAGGGGTCGAAGGCGAAGGTGAGACTGAGGCCGTCGGGATGGGTGATCGTGAGGGACTCGAGGTCGACGGTCAGCTCGTTCCGCGCGGCGACCGCCTCTTTCAGGCGACTCAGGTCATCCTCGGCGAGCTCGATCGGCGCGAGGCCCGACTTGATCGCGTTCGAGTGGAAGATGTCGCTGAAGCTCGGAGCGAGCACGACGCGGAAGCCGTAGTCCTCGAGCGCCCAGGCAGCGTGCTCGCGGGAGGAGCCGCAGGCGAAGTTGCGGCCGGCGATCAGGATCTGGGCGCCCTCGTACTCCGGGTTGTGCAGCTCGAAGGCGGGATCCTTCATCCAGTCGAAGAAAAGGAACTCGCCGTAGCCGGAGCGCTCGATCCGCTTCAGGAACTGCTTCGGGATGATCTGGTCCGTGTCGATGTCGGCGCGATCCAGGATCGCCGCCCTGCCCGTCACCTGCCGGAGCTCCCTCACGCCGCCGAACCTCCCAAGTAACACTGTGTTACTTGCCAGTTTGAGCCGCCGCGAGTTGCGCTGGCCGCGGCTGCAGGCGCGAACCCGGGCTTGTAACACAGTGTTACTTGCGTGGGTTGGGCGCCCGTCATCCGAGCTCCCGCACGTCGGTGAAGCGGCCCGTGACGGCGGCGGCGGCGGCCATGGCCGGGGAGACCAGATGCGTTCGCCCGCCCGCGCCCTGGCGGCCTTCGAAGTTCCGGTTTGAGGTCGAGGCGCAGCGCTCGCCCGGAGCCAGGATGTCCGGGTTCATGCCCAGGCACATCGAGCAGCCCGCCTCCCGCCACTCGAAGCCTGCGGCCGTGAAGACGCGGTCGAGGCCCTCCTCCTCGGCCTGGAGCTTCACCTTCGCCGAGCCCGGGACGACCATCGCCCGCACGCTGCTCGCCACGTGGCGGCCCTCGACGACGGCGGCTGCCGCGCGCAGATCCTCGATCCGCCCGTTCGTGCAGGAGCCGATGAAGACGCGGTCGATCCGGATCGCCTCGATCGGCGTGCCCGGCTCGAGCGCCATGTAGTGGAGCGCACGCTCGACCACCTCGCGGTCGGCAGGGTCGTCGTACTCGGCCGGATCGGGCACACGTCCGTCGACCGGGACGACCATGCCCGGGTTCGTGCCCCAGGTGACCTGCGGGATCAGCTCGGTCACGTCGATCTCGACCACACGGTCGAACTCGGCATCCGGGTCGCTCCGCAGAGCGCGCCACGAATCCGGGATCTCCGCGGGCGCCCCCGGGCGGCCGCGCAGGTAGTCGAACGTGGTCTCGTCGGGCGCCACCATCCCCGCCCGCGCACCGGCCTCGATCGACATGTTGCAGACCGTCATCCGCCCTTCCATCGAGAGCGCCTCGATCGCCGGGCCCGTGTACTCGATCGCGTGGCCCACGCCGCCGGCGACGCCGATCCGGCCGATCGCGCCCAGCACCATGTCCTTCGCGGTGACACCGAACGGCAGCTCGCCGACGAAGCGGACGAGCATCGTCTTCGGCCGCGCCTGGAGCAGCGTCTGGGTCGCCAGCACGTGCTCGACCTCGGAGGTGCCGATCCCGAACGCGAGCGCGCCGAAGGCGCCGTGGGTCGAGGTGTGCGAGTCGCCGCAGACGATCGTCATCCCCGGCTGGGTCAGCCCGAGCTCGGGGCCCATCACGTGGACGATCCCCTCGCGGCCGCTGCCGGTGGCGTTGAGCGGGACGCCGAACTCCTCGCAGTTGGCCGCCAGGGCGTCGAGCTGCGCCTTCGCGATCTCGTCGCGGATCGGGCCCCGCTCGGTCGGGACGTTGTGATCCATCGTCGCAATCGTCAGATCCGGGCGGCGCACCTTGCGGCCCGCGAGCCGCAGCCCCTCGAAGGCCTGCGGCGAGGTCACCTCGTGCACGAGGTGCAGGTCGATGTAGAGCAGCGCCGGCTCGCCGGGCGTCTCCTCGACGACATGCGTCTCCCAGATCTTCTCGAACAGCGTCTGGCCGCTCAAATCTCGCCTCCGGTGGCCGGGTAGCTGCCGAAGATCCGGATCTCGCGCGTCCACTCCGCCATCTCCGCGAGGCCGGCCTGCACTTCGTGATCCTGCGGGTGGCCGTCGACGACGATGTCGAAGCGGTAGCGGAAAGTCGACTGCGGGATCGGGCGGGAGATCAGCTGCACGAGGTTCAGGCCATGGCGGTGGAACGGGCCGAGGGCGTGGTAGAGCGAGCCCGGCTGGTGGTCGGTGATCATCGAGAACGCCGTGCGCCAGCGCGGCTCGCGGTCGACGCGCGTGTAGGGCGCGACGCCGACGAAGCGCGTGAAGGCGGAGTGGTCGCCCACGTCGCGCGCAATCACGTGCAGTCCGAAATGCGCAGCCGCCTCGGGGCTCGCGATCGCTGCCTCGGTCGGGTCGTCGGACTCGGAGACCTCGCGGGCGGCGTCGGCTGTCGTCGCAGACGGCAAGCACCGAGCACCCAGTGCGGCGAGCAGCTCGCGGCACTGGTCGAACGCGACGGGATACGAGCGCAGCGTCTTCACCTCGGAGACCTGGATCGGCGCCTTCGCGACGAGGCAGTGGACGATCGGCAGCGTCACCTCGGAGACGATCGAGAGCGGCGCCTCGTAGAGCAGATCGTGGGTCTCGGCGACGGCCCCGTGGAGCGAGTTCTCGATCGGGAGCACGCCGAGCGACACCTCGGCGGCAACCGTCGCGTCGACGACGGCGATGAAGCTGGCGTACGGCTCCTGGATCGACTCCGGCGCGAGCAGCAGCGACGCCGCCGCGCTGTGGGTTCCGGCCGGGCCTGGATAACCGACGCTCGACCTCATGCCGCGACCCCGGCCGCCAGATGTGAGAGGACGGCGTCCGCGAAGTCCTGCGTCGTGCAGCTGCCGCCCAGGTCCGGGGTCGGCGCCTGCTCGAGGGCGACCGTGACCGCGGCCTCGACCGCCCGCGCAAGCCGGCTCTCGCCGAGGCCGTGCTGGAGCAGGAGCGCGAGCGAGCGCAGCATGGCGGCCGGGTTCGCGGTGCCGGTGCCCGCGATGTCGGGCGCCGAGCCGTGTACCGGCTCGAAGATCCCCGGGCCCGAGTCGCCGAGACTCGCCGACGCGGCCAGGCCGAGACCGCCCGTCACGCCGGCGGCGACGTCGGAGAGGATGTCGCCGAAGGTGTTCTCCATCACGAGCGTGTCGAAGGAGCCCGGGTGCATCACAATCTGCATCGCGACGCTGTCGACGAGCCCGTGCCGCAACTCGACGTCCGGATAGTCCTTCGCGACCTCGTTCACGACGTTCCGCCACATGCGCGAGGTGTCGAGCACGTTCGCCTTGTCGACGGAGAGCAGCTTGTGGCCGCGCAAGCGCGCCAGCTCGAACGCGCGCCTGGCAACCCGCGCCACCTGATTCGGGTGGTACTCGCAGGTGTCGAAGACGGTGCCGTTCTCGCGAACGCCGCGGGCGCCGTAATAGAGCCCACCGACCAGCTCGCGCACGATCAGCAGGTCGACTCCCGGGCCGATCGCCGGCCGCAGGTTCGCGTAGACATCGAGCTCGCGGCGCAGGTCGATCAGGCCCTGTTCGGGGCGCACCGCTCCGCCGTCCCAGCGCGGGCCGCCGACCGCGCCGAGCAGAACGCCGTCCGCCCGGCGGCACGCCGCGAGCGTCTCCTTGGGCAGCGGCGAGCCGACCGCGTCGATCGCGGCGCCGCCGAAGAGGCGCTCCGAGACCTCGACCTCGAGCGGTAGCGCGTTCAAGACGCGCACCGCGACGGCCATCACCTCGGGGCCGATCCCGTCGCCGGGCAGGCAGACGACGCTACTCGCCATACAGCTCCTGCCGAGTCAACTCGATCACCTCCGTGAAGAAGTCGGCAACGCCCGCCGCCGAAAGCGGCCCGGTGTTCTCGGCCTCGAGCGCACGCAGCATCGCGATCTCGCGCTCCAGATCCCGCAGCGGCATGCCAGTCACCTCTTTGTGCTCGTGCAGGCGGCGCACGACCTCGAGCCGGCGGTTGATCGCTGCGAGCAGCTGCCGGTCGAGGTCGTTGATCTCGGCACGCAGCTCCGCGACGACGGGATCGGGCTCGCTCATCATGCGGTCACGCCCATCAGGTCGAGCAGCGCATCGACGTCGGGCTCGATCTCGACCACCTGGCCGGAGTGCTCGGCAAGCTGCGGCGTCTTCAGGCCGGTACCCGTGACGAGCACGACGACACGGTCGCTCTCGCCGATCCGTCCCGCTGCGACGGCTGCACGGAGCGCGCCGATCGCGACGCCGGTCGCGCCTTCGCCGAAGATCCCGGCCGTTTCGGCCAGCAGCGAGATGTTCGCCCCGACCTCCTCCTCGGGCACCGAGTAGACCGCGCCGCCCGATTCACCCGCGATCGAGCTCGCGAAGTCGCCGTCGGCGGGATTGCCGATCGCGATCGAGCTGACGATCGAGTGCGGCCGCACGGGGGTCACGCGCTCGCCGCTCGCGAACGCGGTCGCAACCGGAGCGCAGCCTGCAGCCTGTCCGCCGAACATCTTCGGCATCGGGCCGGCCACGAGCTCGAGCCGGCGGAACTGGTCGAAGCCCTTCCAGACCTTCGTGAACATCGCGCCGGAGCCGATCGGCGACACGACCGCGTCAGGGATCTCCCACCCGAGCTGCTCCGAGATCTCGAACGCGAGCGTCTTCGACCCCTCCGAGTAGTAGGAGCGGAGGTTCACGTTCACGATCCCCCACTCGACCTCGCCTGCGAGCTCGCTGACGAGCCGGGAGCAGTCGTCATAGCTGCCGTTCACGGCGTACACCGTCCCGCCGTAGACCGTCGTCGCCTGGAACTTCTCGGGCTCGAGGTCGGCCGGGCAGAAGATCACGGCGCGCATCCCGCTCGCAGCGGCGCGCGCAGCGACCGCGTTCGCGAGGTTGCCCGTGGACGTGGCCGACAGCGTCTCGAAGCCGAACTCCTTCGCCTTCGCGGCGGCGACCGCCACGACACGATCCTTGAACGAATGCGTCGGGTTCGAGAGGTCGAGCTTCAGGAAGACCTCGCCGATGCCGAGCGCGCTCGCAAGCCGTGGCGCAGGAACGAGGGGCGTCCAGCCCGGACCGCTCTGGCCGTCCTCGGGCGGTGCGGCGGGCAGCAGCATGCTGTAGCGCCAGAGCGAGCACGGGCCGGCCTCAATCCGCTCGCGGGTGGCGAGCTTGGCGACCTCGTCCCAGTCGTAGACCGGCTCGAGCGGGCCGAAGCAGTGCGAGCAGATCCCGTTTGCGATCGCGGGATGGTCAGTCCCGCAGATGCGGCAGCGCAGTACCTCAACCGACATGACGGCAACTCTTCCTAGACTTGGACCTGTGCAGTTCCGGCGGATCCACGATCTTCCCCCTTACGTCTTCGCGACTGTCAATGACCTGAAACGTGAGCTGCGGCGCGAGGGCCACGACGTGATCGACCTCGGCTTCGGGAATCCAGACATCCCGTCGCCCCCGGTCGCCGTCGAGAAGCTCTGCGAGGCGGCCGCGAAGCCGATCAACCACCGCTACTCCGCGAGCCGGGGCCTGCCCAATCTCCGTGAGGCCGTGTGCGAGCGGTACGCGAGCCACTTCGGCGTCACGCTCGACCCGGACGCGAACATCGTCTGCACGATCGGCGCCAAGGAAGGGCTCGCGCACCTGATGTGGGTGCTGCTCGAAGCCGGCGACACGTGCGTCGTCCCGTCGCCCGCCTACCCGATCCACCTGGTGGCTCCACGCCTCGCCGGCGCGACCGTGATCCACGCGCCCTACGGCGGCGACGGCGGCTTCCTCGAGGGAATCGAAGAGGCGGTGCACAAGACCGATCCGCCGCCTCGCTGCGTGATCGTCTCCTACCCGCACAACCCGACCACCGATGTCGCGACGCCGGAGTTGATGCAGCGGCTCGTCGACCTGGCCCGCGAGCGCGAGTTCGTGCTCGTAAACGACTTCGCGTATGCCGACATCGCCTTCGACGGCCACGTGCCGCCGTCGGTGCTCGCCGCGGACGGCGCGCTCGAATGCGCCGTCGAGCTGTACAGCCTGACGAAGTCGTTCTCGATGGCCGGCTGGCGGATGGGCTTCACCCTCGGCCGCCCCGATGTCGTCGCCGCGCTCGCGAAGCTGAAGTCCTACCTCGACTACGGCACCTTCCAACCGATCCAGATCGCCTCGATCGTGGCGCTCCGCGAGGCTCCCGAGTACCCGGCGGAAGTCTGCGAGATCTACAAGGGACGCCGGGATGCGCTCGTCTCGGGCCTCGAGCGCGCCGGCTGGCCGATCGAGCCACCGCGGGGGACGATGTTCGCCTGGGCGCCGATTCCGGAGCAGTTCGGCGCCATCGGCTCGCTCGAATGCGCCGTGCGCCTGGCCCGCGACGCGCATGTCGCTGTCTCTCCGGGCGTCGGTTTCGGCGAGGGCGGCGACGGGCACGTCCGCTTCGCGCTCGTCGAGAACGAGCAGCGGATCGGCCAGGCGACACGCTCGATCCGCAAGCTGCTGCAGGGTTAGCTCGCTCACGAGGTGACGGCTCCTTCCGATGCGGAGCTGACGTGCGCTGCGTACTTCGCGAAGACACCCGAGGTGTAGCGCGGGGCCGGCGGCGTCCACTCGGCGAATCGCCGCTCGATCTCCTCGGCGGGGATCTCCAGATCGAGGGTGCGCTTCTCGACGTCGAGCACGATCGGATCGCCGTCGCGGACGATCGCGAGCGGGCCGCCACGGAACGCCTCCGGTGCGATGTGGCCGACCATCAGGCCGTGGGTCGCCCCGGAGAAGCGGCCGTCGGTGATCAGCGCGACCTCGTCGCCGAGGCCCTCGCCGACGAGCGCCGCGGTCACGTGCAGCATCTCGCGCATCCCCGGCCCGCCGGCCGGGCCCTCGTAGCGGATCACGACCACGTCGCCGGGCTGGATCGCCCGCGCCTTCACGGCGGCGAACGTGTCCTCCTCCGAGTCGAAGACGCGCGCGGGGCCGCGGTGGTAGAGCCGCTCGTGACCCGCGAGCTTGACGACGCTGCCCTCGGGCGCGAGCGAGCCGCGCAGGATCGCGAGGCCGCCGGTCGGCTTGATCGGCGTCTCCCACGAGACGACGACCTCCTGACCGGGTGTCTCGACGACATCGGCCGCCGACTCGCCGAGCGTGTCGCCGTCGACCGATCGTGCGTCCGCGTGGATGAGTCCCGCGCGGACGAGCTCACGTGTGACGAGGCCGACGCCGCCGGCTTCCTGGAGGTCGGTGGCGACGAAACGGCCGAACGGCTTCAAGTCGGCGACGATCGGTGTGCGGGCGGCGATCCGGTCGAAGTCCTCGAGCTCGAGCGGGATCCCCGCCTCGCGGGCGATCGCGAGCAGGTGCAGGACGCCGTTCGTCGAGCCGCCGCTCGCGGCGATGCAGGCGATCGCGTTCTCGAGCGCGTCGCGGGTGAGGATCGAGGACGGACGGACATCGTCGCGGACGAGCACCATCGCGAGCTCGCCGGCGGCGAAGGCCGCGGCGGGCTTGCCCTCATGGGTCGCAGGCACACCCGAGAGCGCGCGCGGGCTGAGGCCGAGGAAGTCGATCACCATCGCCATCGTGTTCGCCGTGTACTGGCCGCCGCAGGCGCCGGCGCCGGGGCAGGCGACGCCCTCGAGCTCGTGCACGTCATCGTCGGTCATCCGCCCCGCGGCGCGCGCGCCGACCGCTTCGAAAACGTCCTGGATCGTCACGTCCTTGCCGCGGAAGTGGCCAGGGGCGATCGTGCCGTTGTAGAAGACGAGCCCCGGGATGTCGAGGCGCACGAGCGCCATCACCGCCGCCGGGATCGTCTTGTCGCAGCCGACGAGGCAGACGATGCCGTCGAGCAGGTGCCCCTCGGCAACGAGCTCGATCGAGTCGGCGATCACCTCGCGGGAGATCAGCGAGGCGCGCATCCCCGACGTGCCCATCGAGACACCGTCCGAGACGGCGATCGTGTTGAACTCGATCGGTGTCCCACCGGCGGCGCGGATGCCGTCCTTCACGTGCTTGGCGAGCACGCGCTGGTTGAAGTTGCACGGCATCGTCTCGATCCAGTTCGTGGCGACGCCGACGAGCGGCTTCGCGAGATCCTCGTCGGTGAAGCCGATCCCCTTCAGCATCGCGCGGGCGGGCGCGCGATCGACGCCGTCGGTGAGCAGCCGGCTGCGGCGCTTGGCCGGGTCGGTCGGGTTCGTGTAGACGCTCACGTGGCTTGGGCTCCGTTCTGGGCGATCTTCAGGGGCAGGATGCGGGCGTCGGGCAGGCGCCGTTCGAGCTCGGCTGCGACGCCGCTGACCTGGTCCTTGCGCGCCCAGACGACGACCGACGGGCCGGAGCCCGAGAGCGTCACGCCCGCCGTGCCCGGAACCGGGTTGTCGCGCAGCTCGGTGAGCAGGGGCGCGTCGGCGGCGCGGTAGGGCTCGTGGAGCACGTCGTTGAAGGAGTCGACCAGCAGCTCGGCATCCCCCGACGCGATCGCGGCGCCGAGCAGCGCGGCGCGCGACGAGGCCACGGCGGCCTCGCGGTGGGTGATGACGTCCGGCAGCAGCGAGCGCGAGTGCTCGGTGTTCACGCGCGTGTTCGGGACGACGACCACCGCGGCGAGCGGCAGGTCGGTCGCAACCCGGGCCGCGTGCGGGCCGGCGCCGTTGCGCCAGATCAGGCAGACACCGCCGCGCAGGGCCGCGGCGAGATTGTCGGCGTGGCCCTCGAGCGGCAAGCCCAGCTCGAGCAGCTCGTCGGCGGAGAGCGATCGGCCGCTGACCGCGGCGCCGGCCACGAGCCCGGCCGCGATCGTCGCAGCGCTCGACCCGAGACCCCGCTCGAGCGGGATGCGGTTCACGAACCGGAAGCGGTGTCCCTCGACCGGCGCGACGAGCGCGAACGCGCGCAGCGCGAGGTGGGCGGCGTCACGCGGAAGCTCCTCGGTGCCCTCGCCCTCGACCGAAACGAGCGGCTCGCCGCTCACGGCGTCGTCCACCTCGAGCTCGTTCCAGAGGTCGAACGCCGCCGCCGCGCAGTCGAACCCGGAGCCGAGGTTGGCCGAGGTGGCGGGCGCGCGCACGAGCACGGTCATGCCGACACCCCCGCGAGAATCGACTCGAGGTTCGGCTCGACGAGGATCGGAAGCGCGGTCAGCGTCTCGACGGCCTCGGTGTCCTTCAGGCCGTGGCCCGTGAGGACGCAGACGACCGTGGCCCCTGGCTCGAGCTCGAGGTGCGCGAGCGCGGCCACTCCGGCGGCCGACGAGGGCTCGCAGAAGATCCCTTCGCGACTCGCAATCTCGAGCCAGGCGCTGCGGATCTCGTCATCCGAGACGGTGACGATCTCGGTCGATCCGCCCGCGACCAGGTCGTCGATCTCGTGCTCGTGAGCCGGCTCGCCGATCCGGATCGCCGAGGCGAGCGTCACCGTGCGCTGCGCCGCCTGCGCGGCCACGATCCGCGGCATCACGCCGTCCTCGGCGAAGCCCTTGGCGTACGCAGTCGTGTTGCCGCCGCCGCCGTAGGGCAGCGCAAGCACGTCGGGCGCTCGACCGAGCTCCTCGTCGATCTCGAACGCTGCCGTCTTCTGGCCTTCGATCCGATACGGGTTCAGCGAGTTCACAAGGGCGAAGTCGCCACGGCCTGCGAGCTCCTGGCAGAAGCGGAGCGCGTCGTCGAAGGACCCGCGCACCTCGAGAAACCGTGCGCCGACCGCGCGCGACTGAGCCTGCTTGGCGGCGGCGATCGCGCCCGCCGGGCAGAGCACGACCGCGCTCAGACCTGCGTGGGCGGCGTACGCCGACGCCGAGGCGGCCGTATTGCCGGTCGAGGCGCACACGACTCCGGTCGCCCCCTCCTCCACCGCCTTCGCGACGGCGACCACCATGCCGCGGTCCTTGAACGAGCCGGTCGGGTTCATGCCCTCGCACTTGAAGTAGAGCTCGACTCCGAGTGCCTCACCGAGCCGGCGCGAGCGGATCAGCGGCGTCGAGCCTTCCCCGAGGTTCAGCTCGGGCGTGTCGGCAGTCACCGGCAACCGGTCGCGAAAGCGCGCGATTACGCCCATCCGAGCTCCGTCACGCCGCGGTCGGAGATCACAGGGAAGGCCAGCGGCCGGCGGCGTACCTCGTCCATCGCCTCGAGTGCGGCCAGCGCGTCGTCCAGTGCGCCTTCGCGCGCCTCGTGCGTGACGACGTGCAGCGCGGCACCGTCGCCGTTCGGGTGCTGGACGAGCCGCGCGATCGAGATCTCGCGCTCGGCCAGCTCCTCGGCGACGCGTGCGAGCACCCCAGGCCGGTCGTCGACGAAGAGGTGGAAGTAGAACGGCGAGCGATGGTCGCCCTGCGGCAGCCGGGGAAGCGTGCGCCAGACGGCGTCGTTCTGGAGAAACCCCGTGCCCATCGTCCCGATCACGCTGACCATGTCGGCGATCACCGCAGAGGCAGTCTCGACCCCCCCGGCGCCGGGACCTTCGAGCGTGATCTCGCGGATCGCGTCCCCCTGCAGCATCACTGCGTTGAAGGCGCCCTCGACTTTGGCCAGCGGATGATGGCGGTCGACGAGCGACGGGCGCACGCGCACGTCCACGTGGCCGGCGGCGAGCGAGGCCGAGCCGACCAGCCGGATCACCATGTCGAGCTCTCGCGCGGCGGCGACGTCGAGCGGGTCGATCGAGTCGATCCCGACGACATCGACGTCGGCGAGCGCAAAGCGGGAGTGGAACGCGACCGTCGCGAGGATCGCCATCTTCGCCGCGGCGTCGGCACCGGAGATGTCGGCGGTCGGATCGGCCTCGGCGAAGCCGCGCGCCTGAGCCTCGGCGAGCGCCGCCTCATACGAGCTGCCCGCCTCCATCTCGGTGAGGATGAAGTTCGTCGTCCCGTTCACGATCCCGAGCACCCGATGCACGTTCGTGACGACGAGCGACTCGCGCAGCACCTTGATCACCGGGATCGCGGCGCAGACGCTCGCCTCGAACCGCAGCTGGACGCCGGCGCCCTGCGCCGCCTCGAAAAGTGTGGCGCCACTCGTCGCGACGAGCTGCTTGTTCGCCGTGACGACGCTCTTGCCGCTGCGGAGCAGATCGAGGACGAACCCGCCGGCCGGCTCGACGCCGCCCATCACCTCTGCGACGACCTTGATCTCGGGATCGTCGAGGACATCCCGGAAATCCGAGGTCAGCACCCCGTCTGCGGGGGCGACCTGCCGCTGCTTCTCGACATCGCGGACGAGCGCCTTCACCACCCGCAGGCGGTGACCGGTCGCGCGCTCGATGTCGTCGGCGGAATCGTTCAGCAGCCGGTTGACCGCCTGGCCAACCGTGCCGTAGCCCAACAGGGCGACGGGGACATCAACCGACGCCATGCGCCTCCTGAACTTCACGATGGCCGAGCGCGCGCAAGCGCGCACCCACCTGCTCGATCTGCGACTCGCCGAGCTTGCGCCGGTACTCGGCGAGGCTCGGGCTGCCCTTGTCCATCTCGGCGATCCACTCGCGGGCGAACGACCCGTCCTGGATCGCGGTCAGCGCAGCGCGCATGTTGTCCTTCACGTTGGGCGTGATCACGCGCGGGCCGACAGCGTGCGAGCCGTACTCGGCGGTGTCCGAGATCGAGTAGTGCATCCGCTCGAGCCCGCCCTCGAAGATCAGGTCGACGATCAGCTTCACCTCGTGGACGCACTCGTAGTAGGCGATCTCGGGCGCGTAGCCGGCCTCGACGAGCGTCTCGAAGCCGTAGCGGATCAGCTGCGTGAGGCCGCCGCAGAGCACGGCCTGCTCACCGAAGAGGTCGCTCTCGGTCTCTTCCTTGAAGGTCGTCTCGAGGATCCCGGCGCGCCCGGCGCCGATGCCCGCGGCGTAGGCGAGCGCGAGCTCGCGCGCGTGGCCGCTCGCATCCTGCGCAACGGCGATCAGGGCCGGCGTGCCGTAGCCCTCCTCGTAGAGCCGCCGCACGATGTGCCCGGGGCCCTTCGGAGCGCACATGATCACGTCGTGGCCCTCGGGCGGGACGATGCGCCCGTAGTGCACGGAGAAGCCGTGCGCGAACAACAGCGCCGCGCCCGGTGCCAGGTTCGGGGCGACCTGATCGCGGAAGAGATCGGCCTGCGGGCCGTCCGGGACGAGGAGAGCGACGAGCTGCGCGCCGCGCACCGCCTCCGGCACGTCAGCCACCTTCAACCCGGCCTCTTCCGCCGCAGCGCGCGAGGCGCTGTCGGGCTTGAGGCCGACAACCACGTCGATGCCCGAGTCGGCCAGGTTCAGCGCATGGGCATGGCCCTGGCTGCCGTAGCCGAGGATGGCGACCTTGCCCGAGAGCAGGTCGATATTGCCGGTCTTGATCACTTCGGACATCGGGGATTCCTTTCGCTTACGAGACGGTTGCGGCTTGCGGCCGTGCTGGACGCGGGCTCGGCCTGCGGAGGCCGATCCGCCCGGTGCGCGCGAGCTCGCGCACGCCGTGGGGACGAACGAGCTCTTCGAATGCGTCGAGCTCCTCGGGCCGGCCGACGATCTCGAACGTGAGTGCGTCGCGGCCGATGTCGGCGACACGTGCGCCGAACACCTCGCCGAGCGCGATCAGCTCGGCCCGCTTGTCGGGCGGCGCGGCGACGGTGATCAGCGCGAGCTCCCGCTCGACCGACTCGCCGGCCCTCAATTCCGTGACTCGGGTGACGTTGACGAGCTTGTGGATCTGCTTCTCGATCTGCTCGAAGGAGTGCTCGCTGCAATCGACCCGCAGGGTCAGCCGCGAGATGTCCGGCCGTTCGGTCGGACCGACGGCGAGGCTCTGGATGTTGTAGCCCCGCCGAGCGAAGAGCTGCGAGACGCGTGCCAGGGCTCCCGGTTTATTTTCGAGCTCGACGGAGATGGTGTGCATCACGTCTTCATCGCCTCCTCGTCGGGCATCTCGATGCAATCGACCGACGCGGCGCCCGCGGGCACCATCGGGTAGCAGTTCTCGTCGGGGTCGACCCGCGCGTCGACGACCGCGGTGCGCCCCGAGTCGAGCGCCGCCTGCAGCGTCCGTTCCAAGTCGTCCTCACTGTCAACCATGAATCCGGCGCAGCCGAGCGCCTCGGCGAGCTGCGCGTAGTCGGGCACCTGCTTGGTCAGATGCGTCTCGGCGTAGCGCTCCGCGTAGAAGAGCTCCTGCCACTGGCGCACCATCCCGAGCCAGCCGTTGTTGACGATCACGACGATGATCGGCAGCCGTTCGAGGGCGGCGGTCGCGAGCTCCTGACAGGTCATCTGGAAGCAGCCGTCGCCGTCGATGCAGACGACGGTCGCGTCGGGCCGGGCGGCCTTCGCGCCGACGGCGGCCGGGAGGCCGTACCCCATCGTCCCGAGCCCGCCCGAGGTGATGAACGTGCGCGGCCGCTCGCACTGGAGATACTGCATCGCCCACATCTGGTGCTGGCCGACGCCGGTCGTCCAGATCATGTCGTCGCGCCCCGCAGTCATGTCGCGCAGCGTCTCGATCACGGCCTGCGGCTTCAGCGCGCCGTCCGAGCGGCGGTACTTGTAGGGATAGAGCGCGCGCCACTCCTCGAGCTGGGCCAGCCAGGCGTCGTGGTCGATCCGCTTCTCCTGGTTCAGCGCCGACACCTCGGGCGTGAGCTGCGCGAGCGCGAGCTGGAGCGGGCCGACGACGGGGATGTCCGCGTGGCGGATCTTCCCGACCTCCGCGGCGTCGATGTCGAAGTGGATCACCTTGGCGCCCGGCGCGAAGGCCGAGACCTTGCCGGTGACGCGGTCGTCGAAGCGCACACCGACCGCGATGATCAGATCGCACTTGTTCAGCGCCCAGTTCGCGTACTTCGAGCCGTGCATCCCCGGATGGCCGAAGTTGAGCGGGTGCGAGTCGGGCAGGCAGCCCTTCCCCATCAGCGTCACGACGGCCGGCAGCTGCGCCGCCTCGACGAGGGCAAGCAGCTCCTGCGAGGCCTCGCCGTTGATCACGCCGCCGCCGGCATAGACGATCGGCTGCTTCGCCTCTGCGATCGCCTTCGCGGCCTCGCGGATCTGCCGCTCGTGCACCTTCGTCGGCGGCTTCCAGCCGGGCAGGTCGACCTCGTCCGGGTAGGAGAAGTCGAGCTCGGCCTCCTGCGCGTCCTTCGCGATGTCCACGAGCACCGGCCCGGGACGGCCGGTCCGGGCGACGTGGAATGCGGCCTTCATCGCAGCCGGTAGCTCGCGCACGTCCTGGACGAGCCAGGAGTGCTTCACGATCGGCATCGTGATCCCGGTCGCGTCGGTCTCCTGGAAGGCGTCGGTGCCGATCAGGTTCGAGCGCACCTGGCCGGTGATGCAGACGAGCGGCGTCGAGTCCATCCAGGCGTCGGCGATCGGGGTGACGAGGTTCGTCGCGCCCGGGCCGGAGGTCGCGAGAGCGACCCCGACCTTGCCGGAGGCGCGCGCGTAGCCCTCGGCCATGTGGCCTGCGCCCTGCTCGTGTCTTGCGAGAACATGCCTCACAGAGGTCCCGCGCGCGATCGCGTCGTAGGTCGGCAGGATCGCGCCGCCCGGGATGCCGAACATGACCTCGACGCCCTCTTCCTCGAGAGAGCGGAGAATCGCGTCCGAGCCGAGTATGCGTGTCATCGCCGAACCTCCTCGAAAAGGGCCGTCAGATGCTGTCCCGAGCCTTCGCGCAGGCGCAGCGACCTCGTCGGAAGGGTACCGGCGTGGCTGAAAATCCGTTGTTGGGTATTGCTCTGCACTCGCTGCTCCTTTGCGGGCGCTTTCGTCGGAAAGCGCACCTCTCCTGTAGTGAGGTCGGCGTCTGCGGCGTCTACCGGCCGCGTGAGTGCTTTCCTCCCCCTATTGGGGGAGAATCGAAACGACCACGACGAACATCGACGTCTCGAAAGACGCGCCGGTGATCCGGGAGAGCTCAGTCGTGGAAGCCGCCATCAGCGCTTCCCAGTGTGCCGATGGCGTTTCAGGGTGTCAAGCGCGAACGCCGACGCGCGGGCGCGTCACGTGCTCGTGGTCGTGATCGTCGATCAGCCAGGCGTGGCCGAAGGTGCTCATCGCGTCGATGATCGGCAGCAGCGAGATGCCCTTGTCGGTCAGCTCGTACTCAACGCGCGGCGGCGACTCCGGATAGCTGTGCCGGGCGACGATGCCCTCCAGCTCGAGCATGTGCAGCCGTTCCGAGAGCGTGCGCGGGCTGATCCCCGTGCAGGCGTGCTCCAGCTGGGTGAAGCGGCGCGGGCCTTCGGAGAGATCGTGGACGAGCAACGCAGTCCATTTCGAGCCGATCAGGTCCGAGGTGGCCGCGACGGCGCAGCAGCTGCCGTCGTGAACTTCATTCATCTTTCGCTCGGCCATTAGGGCCTAGTCTACTCCAGCCGACGGCGATTTCGTGTTCCGACTTGCGGTGGCGGTTGACAATTTCTATGCTTTTTGAAGCCATGCGCGCGACGATCGCCAGCAACGCCTCGAAGACGACCACTTTCGCGCGCGCGAAGGCGATCAAGAAGCCTGCCTGCTAGTCGGCGATCCGTTTCCCCGCCACGCCGGCTAGCGACAATCTCGACGGCGGGCCCCTTCAGAACGAAAGGCTTCACGTGACACGCAGCCCCATTCACCGGGCCACTTTCCACGACCCCGCTCGCCGCGGGCCGACCGAGCCGGTCGGCCTCTACGACCCCCGGTTCGAGCACGACTCTTGCGGCGTCGCGATCGTGGCACGGCTGAACGGGGTCCCGACCCACGAGACGATCCGGCGCGCGATCACCGCGCTCGAGAACCTCGAGCATCGCGGCGCGACCGGCGCAGACGCGAGAACCGGCGACGGCGCCGGGATCCTGATCCAGCTGCCCGACGAGTTCTTCCGCTCCGTCGTCGCGCAGGAGCTGCCGCCGGCGGGACAGTACGGCGTCGCCGTCTGCTTCCTGCCGCGCGACGAGCCGGCGCGGGCCGCCGAGCTCGAGCAGCTGCTCGTCGACACCGTCGCCGCCGAGGGCCAGCGCGTCGTCTGCTGGCGAGACGTCCCGCTCGACCTCGACCAGGTCGGCGTCACGGCCGCCGCAGTGGCGCCGACGATCAAACAGCTGGTGGTCGCCGCGTCGCCCGCCCTGGCCGAATACCAGGACGCCTTCGAGCGCAAGCTCTACGTGATCCGCCGCGTCGCCGAGCTCGCAGCCGGGCCCGACCTCGTGATCCCGAGCTTCTCCTCGCGGACGATCGTCTACAAGGGGATGCTGATGTCGCCGCAGCTCGAGGGCTGCTTCCCCGACCTCCAGAGCCCGCTGCTGAAGAGCGCGCTCGCGCTCGATCCACTCGCGCTTCTCGACCAACACCTTCCCGAGCTGGGAGCTCGCGCACCCGTACCGCATGGTCGCCCACAACGGGGAGATCAACACCGTGCGCGGCAACGTCAACTGGATGCGTGCACGCGAGTCGCAGCTTGCCTCCGAGCTCTTCGGCGACGACCTCGAGAAGGTGCTGCCGGTCGTGCGCCCCGCCGGATCCGACACGGCGAACTTCGACAACGTGCTCGAGCTGCTCGTGCTCGCCGGCCGCTCGCTGCCGCATGCGCTGATGATGATGATCCCCGAGGCGTACGCGGGGCGCACCGACGTGAGCGACGAGCTGCGCGGCTTCTACGACTTCCACGGCTGCCTGATGGAGCCCTGGGACGGGCCCGCGTCGATCTCGTTCAGCGACGGCACCCTGATCGGCGCGACGCTCGACCGCAACGGCCTGCGCCCCGGTCGCTGGCTCGAGACGAAGGACGGCTGGGTCGTGCTCGCCTCCGAGGCGGGCGTGCTCGACGATCCGCCGGAGAACGTGCTCCGCAAAGGCCGTCTCCAGCCCGGCAAGCTCTTCCTCGTCGACCTCGCCCAGGGCCGCATCGTCGACGACTCCGAGGTGAAGCGCGAGATCGCGACCCGCAAACCGTACGCGGAGTGGTTCGAAACCGGCGTCGTCCATCTCTCGGATCTGCCAGCGCGGCCACCCAGGGTGCCGCGGGTCGAGCCTCTGCGAGCCCGTCAGCTCGCGTTCGGCTACACGCAGGAGGACCTGCGCGTGATCCTGGCGCCGCTCGCGAAGAATGCGGAGGAGCCGATCGGCTCGATGGGGAACGACCTCGCGCTCGCGGTGCTCTCCGACCAGCAGCCCGCTCCTCTACTCCTACTTCAAGCAGCTCTTCGCGCAGGTGACGAACCCGCCGATCGACTCGACGCGCGAGTACGTCGTGATGAGCGTCGGCACGAGCGTCGGCTCCGAGCGGAACCTGCTCGACGAGACACCCGAGCATGCGCACCAGCTCGCGATCGGCCAGCCGATCCTGCGCAGCGCGGAGCTGGAGAGCCTGCGCCAGGTCGACTCGTCGATCTTCAAGGCGCACACGATCGACATCACCTGGCCGCTCGTCGAAGGCGCCGAGGGAATGTCGGCGGCGCTCGAGCAGATCTCCCTGGAAGCGGACGACGCGCTTGCGGACGGCGCGAACATCCTGATCCTGAGCGACCGGAACCTCGGCGCCGAGCGCGTGCCGATCCCCGCTTTGCTCGCCGTCTCCTCGGTGCACCACCACCTCGTCCGCCGCGGAACGCGGCTGCAGGCGGGCCTCGTCGTCGAATCCGGCGAGCCGCGCGAGGTGCATCACTTCGCGACCCTGATCGGCTACGGCGCCTCCGCCGTCAACCCGTACGTGATGCTGGAGACGCTGGGCGAGCTTGCGGAAGCCGACTGGCTCCCCGACGGGATGACCGGCGACGAGGCCGAGCGGCGGGCGATCAAGGGCATCTCCAAAGCTTTGCTCAAGACAATTTCAAAAATGGGGATCTCGACGATCCCGTCCTACTGCGGCGCGCAGATCTTCGAGGCAGTCGGGCTCGAGCCGATGCTCGTCGAGCGCCACTTCACCGGCACGCCTTCGCGGATCGCGGGAATCGGCGCCGACGTGCTCGCGCAGGAAGCGCTCGACCGCCACGCCCGCGGCTATCCGGCGGCACCGGGCCACCTGCTGCCGCTCGGCGGCGTCTACGCCTGGCGCTCCGAGGGCGAGCACCACATGTGGAACCCGGAGACGATCGCCCTGCTCCAGCACGCCGTGCGCCACGGCGGCGCGAAGACCTACGAGGAGTACTCGAAGCTCGTGAACGAGGACGCGGCACAGAAGGCGACGCTGCGCGGGTTGATGCAGTTCCGCTACGCCGACGGCGGCGGGATCCCGCTCGACGAGGTCGAGCCGGCGGCGGAGATCGTGAAGCGCTTCTCGACCGGCGCGATGTCGCTCGGCTCGCTCGGGCGCGAGGCGCACGAGACGCTCGCGATCGCGATGAACCGGATCGGCGGCAGGTCGAACACGGGCGAGGGCGGCGAGGATCCGGTGCGCTTCACCCCCGACGCCAACGGCGACTCGCGCCGCTCGGCGATCAAGCAGGTCGCCTCGGGCCGCTTCGGGGTGAACATCAACTACCTCGTCAACGCCGACCAGCTCCAGATCAAGATGGCGCAGGGCGCGAAGCCCGGCGAGGGCGGGCAGCTGCCGGGCCACAAGGTCGACGCCTACATCGCGAAGATCCGCTCCTCGACGCCCGGCGTCGGGCTGATCTCACCGCCGCCGCACCACGACATCTACTCGATCGAGGACCTGAAGCAGCTGATCTACGACCTGCGCTGCGCGAACCCGGCCGCCGACGTCTCGGTGAAGCTCGTCTCCGAGATGGGCGTCGGCACGGTCGCCGCGGGCGTCGCGAAGTGCAACGCCGACCACGTGGTCATCTCGGGCCACGACGGCGGGACGGGCGCCTCGCCGCTCTCCTCGATCCAGTCGGCCGGCGCCCCGTGGGAGATCGGGCTCGCCGAGACCCAGCAGACGCTCGTCCGCAACGACCTGCGCTCGCGGATCTGGGTGCAGACCGACGGACAGCTGAAGACCGGCCGCGACGTCGTGATCGCGGCGCTCCTCGGCGCCGACGAGATGGGCTTCGCAACCGCGCCGCTCGTCGCGACGGGCTGCGTGATGATGCGCGCCTGCCACCTGAACACCTGCCCGGTCGGGATCGCGACCCAGGATCCGGTGCTGCGGGCGCGGTTCGCCGGCACGCCGGAGCACGTCGTGAACTTCTTCTTCTTCGTCGCCGAGGAGGTACGGCAGATCATGGCGCGCCTCGGTGTGGCGCGCTTCGAGGATCTGGTCGGCCGCGTCGACCTGCTCGAGGCGAGCAGTGCGATCGAGCATTGGAAAGGGAGAGGCGTCGACCTCTCGAACTTGCTGCTCGCGCCCGACATGCCGGCGAGCGTTCCGCGCCGCCGCACCCAGGCGCAGGCCTCGCCGCTGCCCGGCGCCCTCGACTGGGAGCTGATCGAGCTGGCGCGCAGCGCCATCGACTTCGGGACTCCCGTCACAGGGGAGGTTCGCGTCCGCAACGTCAACCGCACGATCGGCGGGCTGCTCTCGAACGCGGTCACGCTCCGTCACGGCGCCGAAGGGCTGCCGGCGGGGACGATCAGGTTCACGCTGAACGGCTCGGCGGGCCAGTCGTTCGGCGCCTGGCTCGCGCCCGGGATCGAGTTGACGCTGAAGGGCGATGCGAACGACTACACCGGCAAGGGGCTCTCGGGCGGCGTCGTCTCCGTCCAGCCGCCCGACGGCGCGACGTTCCCCGCCGAGGAGAACGTGATCGTCGGCAACACCGTGCTGTACGGCGCCACCGCCGGTCGCGCGTTCTTCCGCGGCCTCGCCGGCGAGCGCTTCGCCGTCCGGAACTCGGGCGCGGACGCCGTCGTCGAGGGCGTCGGCGACCACGGCTGCGAGTACATGACCGGCGGCCACGTCGTCGTGCTCGGCCGCACCGGCCGCAACTTCGCCGCCGGGATGAGCGGCGGGATCGCCTACGTCCTCGACGAGGACGGCGGCTTCGGCGGTCGCTGCAACATGGAGCTCGTCGGCTTCGACCCGCTCGAGGAGCAGGACGTCGCGATCCTGCAGCGGCTCGTCGAGGAGCACCTCGAGCGGACAGGCTCCACCGTGGCCGCGCGAGTGCTCGACAACTGGGACGAGCTGCTGCCGCAGTTCGTGAAGGTGATGCCGCACGACTACAAGCGCGCGCTGGCCGAGCTGGCGGCGGCCGGAAACGGCCATGTCGTCTATCACAACGAGCATCCGGTCTCGACCGGCGGCGAGGGCTTCGTGATCACCGAGTCCGAGGACCCGGAGCCCGCGGAGAGCGCCGTCTAGTGCGCGGCCTGTGGACAACTCGTGACGGTACGTCGTCCGGGACGACGTACCGTCACAGAAGTGTGACGCGGAGCAACCGCTAGATGGGCGAGATCGGCGCCTTCATCAAGCTCGACCGGGTCGAGAGCCCCGAGCGCAGCCCGAGCGAGCGGATCCACGACTACCGCGAGTTCGTCGGCACCCTGCCGATCGCGGGGCTCCACGAGCAGGGCGCGCGCTGCATGGAGTGCGGCGTCCCGTTCTGCCACAACGGCTGCCCGGTCAACAACCTGATCCCGGACTGGAACGACCTCGTCTACCGCGACCGCTGGCAGGAGGCGATCGAGCAGCTCCACCGGACGAACAACTTCCCCGACTTCACGGGCCGCCTCTGCCCCGCGCCGTGCGAAGCCGCGTGCGTGCTGGAGATCCGCGAGGGCAAGGCGGTGACGATCAAGCAGATCGAGCTGGCGATCGTGAACCGCGGCTGGGACGAGGGCTGGATCGTGCCGCAGCCGCCGTCCACGCGCACCGGCCGCTCGGTGGCCGTGATCGGCGCCGGGCCGGCCGGTCTCGCCTGCGCCCAGCAGCTGAACCGCGCCGGCCACACGGTGACCGTGTTCGAGCGCGACGAGGCGGGCGGCGGGCTCGTCCGCTTCGGCGTGCCCGACTTCAAGATCGAGAAGACCGTCGTCGAGCGCCGGCTCGAGCAGCTCGCAGCCGAAGGGGTCGAGTTCCGCTACGGCGTCAACGTCGGGGTCGACGTCGACGCGGCGGAGCTGCGCGATCGCTACGACGCGGTCGTCGTCGCGACGGGCGCGCGCGTGCCGCGCGACCTGCCGGTTCCCGGGCGGGAGCTCGACGGCGTGCATTTCGCGCTGGAGTACCTCTACCAGCGCAACCGCTGCGTCGCGCGCGAGCTCGGGCCGCAGGTGCCCGGTGCTCCGCCGGCGCCGGCGCCGGAGCAGGCGATCAGCGCGGCCGGGAAGCACGTGATCGTGATCGGCGGCGGCGACACCGGCGCCGACTGCGTCGCGAACTCGACCCGCGAAGGGGCGGCTTCCGTGACGCAGATCGAGCTCGTCGGCGAGCCGCCGGCGCACCGCCCGGACGAGATCACGCCGTGGCCGCGCTGGCCGATGAAGCTCCGCACGCCGTACGCGCTGAAGGAGAACGGCCAGCGGGACTTCGCGATCTCGACGACGAAGTTCACCGGCGCCAGCGGCAGGGTCGAGCAGATCCACTGGGCCGAGAACAGCGGCACGCCTCCGTTCGAGCTCGTCGAGGGCACCGGCGAGACGCATCCTGCCGGCCTCGTCCTGCTCGCGATGGGCTTCCTCGGCCCTGAAGGGCACCTGCTGGAACAGCTCGGCGTCGAGCGCGACGAGCGCTCGAACGCGAAGGCCCCGGCCTACGCCACCTCCGTCGACGGCGTCTTCGCCGCCGGCGACGCCCGCCGTGGCCAGTCGCTGATCGTCTGGGCGATCAACGAGGGCCGCCGCTGCGCCGAGGCGGTCGACCGCTGGCTGGCCGCCGGCGCTGCCGCCTGAGACTCAGGTAACTCTTACCGCCGTCTAAGCCTTCTCTTAGACAGCGGCGCGACTATCCACTCACTGTGTTGCGCATGAGCCTCCTCCCTCCTTGGCGATCTACGCAGCACGACGAGCAGGCCGGGCGCACCCTCCACGCCGGCCTGCCTCTCTCGAACAGGGTGGTCGGCCGGGCCCGGTGCGCACACACCGGGCCCGGCCGGCAGCTTTCGCGGAGAGCCGCATGCTGCGCGTTGCTCCTGCTGAGCGAGCGCTCAATCCGCCAAACAGCGTGCGCAACGTTCACGATACGACTATGGCGATCCTCGTTGTCGACGACGACCAGGCTGTCCGCGATGCGCTCCGGCGCGCGCTCACCCTGCAGGGCTACTCCGTGGAGGTTGCGGCCGACGGCGAAGAGGCGCTCGCGACCCTGAGCAAGAACGGCGCCGCAATCGACCTGCTGATCGTCGACATCCTGATGCCCGGGCTCGACGGGCTCGACGTGACGCGCCGTCTTCGCGCCGAGGGCAACCGCCTTCCAATCTTGATGCTGACCGCACGCGACCAGGTCTCCGACCGCGTCGCCGGGCTCGAAGCCGGCGCCGACGACTATCTCGTGAAGCCGTTCGCACTCGAGGAGCTCGTCGCCCGCGTTCGGGCTCTGCTGCGCCGTCTCGGCGCGGACGAGACCGGCGATATCCTTCGCTTCGCCGATCTCGAGCTCAACACCGGCACGCGCGACGTAACGCGGGGCAACCAGTCTCTCGTCCTCACCCGGACCGAGTTCGCGCTGCTCGAGCTCTTCCTGCGCAACCCGAAGCAGGTGCTCACGCGCTCCGTGATCTTCGACCGCGTCTGGGGCTACGACTTCGGCTACGGCTCGAACTCGCTCGACGTCTACATCAGCTATCTCCGCAAGAAGACCGAGGCAGGCGGCGCTCCCCGGCTCATCCACACGGTTCGTGGTGTCGGGTACGCGCTGCGAGAGTCGTGAGCCTGCGCATCCGGCTGGTGCTCGTCGCCACGGCTGCGGTTGCAGCTGCGGTCGTCCTCGCCTCGGTGATCGTCTACTTCATCGTTCGCAACGAGCTCTACGGCCCGATCAACTCAGGGCTTGCGACCGCCGCCGGGCAGGTCCAGTTCCCGCCGGGATTCGCTCTGCCTACGCCAACCGGCAAGGTCGGAACCTTCGTGATCGCCGGACCGGGATTCGGGCGAGACGAAGCGTTCTCGCTGCCGTTCAGATTCGTCGCCAGCAACGGGTCGACCTATTCTCCGTTTGGGAGCCCGCTCCGAAGCCTCAAGGTCTCGTCTCGAGAGCGTCTCGTCGCCGCAGGCAGCCACCGCGCATTCTTCTTCGACACGGCGGTCAGGGGCCAATCCGCACGGATCTACGTCGTCGCGCTGAGCTCACAGCCCGGCTACGCGATCGAGGTCGCGGCTTCGATCGGCGAGGCCAACCACGCGCTTGCCAAGATCGAGCTCTGGCTCTTCCTCGTCGCGCTGGGCGGGATCGCACTCGCATCCGGCTCCGGCTTCCTCGTCGCACGCGCAGCTCTGATTCCGGTTCGACGGCTCAGCGAAGCCGCCGAAGACGTCCGCACGACGCGTGACCTGACGAGACGGATCGAGGTGACAGGCAACGACGAGCTGAGCCACCTCGCGGCGACCTTCAACGCCATGCTGGAATCGCTGGACGAAGCGGCGAGCCAGCAGCGCCAGCTCGTCCAGGACGCCTCACACGAGCTGCGCACGCCCCTGACGAGCCTGCGCACGAACATCGAGATGCTGGCGTCGGACCACGCGATCGCGCCGGACGAGCGGGCACACATGCTCTCGGACGTCGTCGCGCAGCTCACGGAGATGACAGCCCTGATCGGCGAGCTGACCGAGCTCGCGCGCGGCGAGGAGCAACACCCGGCGCTCGAGGAAGTGCGGCTCGACCTGGTCGCTCAGGATGCGATCCGTCGCACCGCGCGCAACCATCCGGACGTCCCGATCGACGCCGAGCTCGTGCCGACGACCGTCGTCGGCACGCCGGCGACCCTGGAGCGGGCCGTGGCGAATCTGCTCGACAACGCAGCCAAGTGGAGCCCGCCCGGCGCCCGGATCGACATCCGCCTCGCGGGCAACGAGCTGACGGTTCGCGACCACGGCCCGGGGATCTCCGACACAGACCTCCCCCATATCTTCGACCGCTTCTACCGGGCGACCTCGGCGCGCAGCATGCCCGGCTCGGGGCTCGGCCTCGCGATCGTGAAGCAGGTCGCCGAGGCCCACGGCGGCACGATCACCGCGGAGCCCGCATCCGGGGAGGGCACGATCATGCGGCTCACGTTCCCCACCGGCAACGGCTCGATCCCGGCCGAGGCCTCGACTCAGCATCACGCCTAAGAATCCGATGAGAAACTCGGCCAGCCGGCGGTTTCCTTAGGGTCTTCTTAATCTCGGGAGGTTTAGTCTCGTTCCATGAGACCCACACCCCGGCATCGGTTGGTTGCTCGAGCTCGATCCGTCTCGCCAGAGCGGGTCGGCAGTGAGTGGACGACAGGCTCAGGCCAACCGAACGCGGGTATCCGTCCGTGAGCGCCGCACGCCTCTCGGGCCATTTCGCGAGGATCGAGCCGCGGCACGCGGATCGCCTACGGCCTGGCGCTTGTCGTTGTCGCCGCCGTCGTCTTCTTCGCGCTGAATGCCGTCTACGGCTTCTTCAGCACCTCGACGACGAGCGCCGGCGCGCAGCGCACGGCGACAGTCGCCCTCGGCACGGTCCAGTCGAGCGTCAGCGCCTCCGGCAACGTCTCGGCGGCGAGCTCCGCCTCCGTCGATTTCGGGACGAGCGGGACGCTGACCTCGGTCAAGGTCGCGGTCGGGGACAAGGTGAAGGCGGGGCAGGTGCTCGGCACGATCGACCCGACGACGGCTCAGACGACGCTCGAAGCGGCGAACGCGAACCTCGCGCAGGCGCAGAGCGCGCTCGCGACCGCCCAGAACGGCCCAACGGCGACGCAGAAGGCTTCGAACGCGTCCAGCCTGCTCCAGGCCCAGACGCAGCTGGCAAGCGCCCGCCAGCAACTCAAAGCCGACCAAGCAGCGGTCACGACCGCGAAAGCCCAGTTGAAGACCGACCAGGCGCTCGCCTGCCCGGCATCCGGCACAACCTCCTCAGGCTCGTCCGGCACCGGCTCGTCGGCCGCATCTGCCGCGACCGGCAGCTCCTCGAGCTCGAGCACGTCCTCGTCCGCGGCAACGAGCGGATCCAGTTTCTCGTCCTCGAGCGGCGGGGCGGCGACGAGCAAGAAGGCCACCAACGCCGGGGCCGCGACTCCGGCGGCGACCACTACGACCTCCTCCTCGTCCTCCGGCGCGGCCTCCTCGGGCGCTTCATCCGCCGGCGCCGCCGCCTCCGCCCCGACGGTGACGACCGGCTCGGCGTCGAGCGTCGGCTCCGCGACCGCGAACGTGACCGGGACGGTCAATCCGGCCGGCGAGGACACCACCTATGACTTCCAGTACGGAACCTCTGCCACAGCGCTCGGCTCGACGACGACCAAGCTCGATGCAGGCTCCGGGAACTCGCCCGTCTCCGTGTCGGCGAACCTGACCGGCCTGAAGCCGGCGCAGACCTACTACTTCCGGCTGGTCGCGACGAACAGCACCGGCACCGTCAACGGCGCCGAGGCGAGCTTCGCGACCACCGCCGCCGCGGCCCCGACGGTGACCACCTCCTCGGCCTCGAGCGTCCTCACGAAGACGGCAACCCTGAACGGCACGGTCACCCCGAACGGCAGCGACACCACCTATCGCTTCGAGTACGGCACAACCGCGGCCTACGGCCGCAAGACGGCCGCTGTCGACGCCGGCTCGGGCACGACGGCCACCCAGGTCTCCGCAGCCGTGACCGGCCTGAAGCCCGACACCGCCTACCTCTTCAGGCTCGTCGCGACGAACAGCTCCGGCACGAGCGCCGGGATCGGCCAGGTGCTGAAGACGGCCCAGAGCTCGTGCGTGGTGGATGCCGCCGCGATCACGTCGGCCGAGCAGACGCTCAGCACGCAGCGGACCGCCGTCACGACGGCCGAGGCGAACCTGGCGCAGACCAAGGCGACGATCGCCGCGAGCCTGCAGCCCTCGGCAGCGACGATCGCCCAGGACGAGGTGACGGTCAAGCAGGACGAGGCGACGGTCGCAGCGGATCAGACCGCGCTCGACGAGACGACGCTGAAGGCTCCGATCGCCGGCACGGTCACGGCCCTGAACGGATCGGTCGGCGCAACCGTGAGCGGCAGCGGATCGTCGGTTTCGCGCGGCGCCGCGAATGCCGCGTCGAGCTCCTCGTCATCCAGCGGCTTCGCCGGGTCGTCGAGCTCCTCGGGCTCGGGATCGTCCTCCAGCTCGCCGTTTGTCACGCTCGACTCGCTCGACAAGCTGGAGATCATCGCCGGGTTCGCGGAGGCAGACGCGACCAAGCTGGCCGTCGGCGAGCCCGCGACGATCACCTTCCCAGCCCTGACGAGCACCGAGGTGGCAGGCAAGGTGATCGCGGTCGCGAGCACCTCGACCGTCGTCAGCAACGTCGTCACCTACAACGTCACGATCCTGCTCATCAACCCGCCGTCGGTGGTCAAGGAAGGGATGACCGCGAACGTGAGCGTCATCACCGCCACGAGGAGCAACGTCCTCGAGCTCCCGAGCGCCGCGATCACGACGACCGGGACGTTCTCGACCGTCGCGCTGCTGAGCGGCGGGAAGACCACGACCACCCGGATCACGACGGGCCTCGTCGGCAGCTCCTCGACCCAGATCCTGAGCGGCGTCAAGAACGGCGACGTGGTCGTCGTGCCGACGGTCGCGATCGCGGCTGCAACCGCCACGACCTCGTCGACGACCGGCGGGACGCTGGGCGGCGGCGGCTTCGGTGGCTTCGGTGGCGGCGGTGGCGGTTTCACGCGAGGGGCGGATGAGCGCGCACGCCCCCGATCGCAGCGAGCATCCCGTCATCGCGATGCGTCGGGTCACGAAGACGTACGTGATGGGCGACGTCGAGGTGAACGCGCTGCGCGGCGTCTCCCTGACCGTCGAGCGCGGTGACTTCGTCGCGATCATGGGCGCTTCCGGCTCCGGCAAGTCGACCCTGATGAACATCATCGGCTGCCTGGACGTGCCCACGAGGGGACAGTTCTTCCTCGACGGGATCGACGTTCGCACCCTGGACGAGGCGGCGCTCTCGCTGGTGCGCAGCCGGAAGATCGGCTTCGTCTTCCAGTCCTTCAACCTGATTCCGCGGACGACCGCGCTGAAGAACGTCGAGCTGCCGCTGCTCTACGCCGGCGTCAAGCCGAAGGAGCGTCGGGCCCGCGCGGTCGCCGCCCTCGCCGCCGTCGGTCTCGAGGACCGCGCCTCGCACTTCCCGAACGAGATGTCGGGCGGCCAGCAGCAGCGTGCGGCGCTGGCCAGGGCGATCGTCACCAGGCCGGCCCTCGTGCTCGCCGACGAGCCGACCGGCAACCTCGACACGACCACGAGCCACGACATCATGGTCATGTTCAGCCGGCTGAACGCCGACGGACGGACGATCATCCTGATCACGCACGAGGAGGACATCGCCTCGTTCGCGAAGCGGATGGTGCGCCTGCGCGACGGCCTGATCGTGGAGGACAAGCGCCGAACACCGGTCGAGGCTCCTCCGCCGCGGCTCGAGTCCCATGCCCCTGCGACCGCGTGGGCGGCGTCATGAACCTGATCGACACGCTTCGGATCGCCTGGCAGGGGGCGAGCGCGAACAAGCTTCGCTCGGCGCTGACAGTGCTCGGCGTGATGATCGGCGTCTCGGCCGTGATCATCCTGCTGGCCGTCGGCACGGGCTCCTCGCGGGCCGTGCAGAACCGGATCAACGAGCTCGGGACGAACACGATCACCGTGCTCAGCCGCGGCCGCTTCGGACGCGGGCCCGCCACGACCGGGACGCAGTCGCAGAACGCGACGCTCAACGCAGCGTCGGTGACCGCGATCGAGGATCCGATCCAGGCGCCTGACGTCGAGTCCGTCTCCCCCGTCGTCTCGACGAGCGAGACGACGACGTTCGGGGCCGCGAGCTACTCGGCCTCCGTGATCGGAACGACCCCGGCGTACCTGAACGCCGAGGACTACACCGTCTCTGCGGGCAGCCCGATCACGGCCTCCGACGTCACGAACCGCAGCCGCGTGGCGCTCGTCGGACAGACCGTGCTCAGCAACCTCTTCTCGACCGGTCAGAACCCCCTCGGGCAGACGATCCTGATCGGCTCGGCGAGCTTCCAGATCGTCGGCGTGCTCGCCGAGAAGGGCACCTCGGGAACGACGAACCAGGACAGCGTCATCATCGCTCCCTACACCGCGGTGCAGGACGAGCTCACCGGTGAGTCGTCGTCGTTCAGCCAGTTGCTCGTCCAGGCCAAGTCGACCAAGAGCCTCAACGACGCCGCCGCCGAGGTGGAGACGATCCTCGCCACCCAGAACGGCACCACCGTCGCGAACCTGCCGTTCTCGATCATCAACCAGGGGTCGCTGCTCTCGACGGCGCAGTCGACCTCGAGCACGTTCACGACGCTGCTCGGCGCGGTCGCCGCGATCTCGCTGCTCGTCGGCGGGATCGGCGTGATGAACATCATGCTCGTGACCGTCACCGAGCGGACCCGCGAGATCGGCATCCGCAAGGCCGTCGGGGCGCGGAGATCGGCGATCCTCGCCCAGTTCCTCGGCGAGGCCGTCCTGCTCTCGCTGGCCGGCGGCGGCGCCGGCGTGCTCGTCGGGATCATCGGCACCCATTTCAAGATCGACGGCGTCACGCCCGTGATCGCCAGCTACTCGATCCCGCTCGCGTTCGGGATCGCGATCGCCGTCGGCGTCTTCTTCGGCCTCTACCCCGCCAACCGCGCAGCATCGCTCCGGCCGATCGACGCGCTTCGCTACGAGTAATCGAGGAACCCGATGAGTGAAGACGACATGCAGAGGCAGACGGGCCCCACCGGGGCAGGCGAGACCGAGGAGTATCCGACGCTCGCCTCGGGGGCGACGACCCCCGACGACCTGCTCACGTCACCTCACTACGAGGAAGAAGGGGACGACGAATGGCCGATCCGGGGCCCCGCGAGGGGACTCCGGCTCAGCCTGCCGGCCGCCGCCATCGCAACGCTCCTGCTCGTCGCGGGCGGCTTCTGGGGAGGGGCCGCCCTCGAGAAGAGCCATGCCGGCAGCTCGAGCGCGAGCGCCGCGTCCTCCTTCGCAGCCCGCTTCAGAGCGGCGGCCGCGGGCGGGACCACCACGACCGGCACCTCGACCACGGGCACGACGGGAAGAGCCGGCGCGGCCGGCGGTGGCTTCGGCGGCTTCGGCGGCGGCTTCGGCGGCGCCTCCTCAGCGGCGGCGACAGGGACGGTCTCCGTCGTCGATGGAAAGACGCTCTACATCCTCACCGGAGCCGGGGCGCTCGTGAAGGTCACGCTCGGCACCTCGACGACGATCACGCGCAGCGCAGCTGCAAAGGCCGTCGACCTTCGACCGGGGGACACCGTCGTCGTCCAGGGCACGACGGCCAAGAACGGTGACGTCACGGCCACCTCGGTCAGCGCAACGGCCCCGGGGAGCACCGCCGGTGGCTGAGTCTCCGCCTCGCGCCGCCGGAGAGGCGCGCACGTTTAAGCCAACGCTTAGGATCCTCGTGCACTCTGGGGCCATGAGTTTTCGGTCCCTTTCGCTGACGAAGGCGGGAGCAGCATGAAGCGACGCTCCATCCCCGTCCGCGGGCCGCGAGCAGCGGCGTCCGCGCTCGGCGTCGGGCTGGTCGCGCTCCTGTGCGTCCTCGTCGTCTCGGCCTGCGGGTCAAGCTCCGCATCGAGCACATCGACCTCTGCGAGCACATCCACCGGCACGACGACGACATCTGGGACAACCACGACCGGCGGCAGCTTCGCGGCCTACAGCGCTTGCCTCCAGCAACACGGCGTCACGTTCGGCCAGGGTGGCGGCTTCGGTGGTGGCGGCTTCGGCGGCGGTGCAGGTGGCTCGAGCGGAGGCAGCCCGCCCACCCAGACGCCGGCCCAGCAGAAGGCGTTCGCCGCCTGCGCGAGCCTGCGCCCGACCGGCGGCTTCGGCGGTGGAGGGTTCCGCGGCGGCGGCGCAGCCAACAACCCGGCGTTCGCGAAGTTCCAGGCGTGCCTGAAGCAGCACGGGGTTCAGACCGGATCGTCGGTCGACCGCACCTCGCCGGCCTACCAGGCGGCCATGACCGCCTGCCGTAGCCTCCTGCCCGCCGGCGGCTTCGGCGGCTTCGGAGCGGGCGGAGGCGGCGCCAACTCCAGCAACCCGGCGTTCGCCAAGTTCCAGGCGTGCCTGAAGCAGCATGGCGTCGTGACCGGCGCCGCGGGCCAGACCCCGGCGAAGACCCAGGCCGCCATCGCCGCGTGTCGCACGCTGCTGCCGAACGGCGGCGCCGGGACCCCGGGCACGACCACAACGACGCCCGGCACCACGACAAGCGCCGCCGCCGGCTAGCCGTCAGCGACGGCGCTTCGGACCCGATACGGATCGGTGAGCGGGATGCAGCAGAAGAGCACGACCGCGGCACCGATCAGCACCCCTGCCGCGATGAATCCCCTCGGCTTTGCGCCATAGGCCAGGTAGAGGCAGCCGACGGCGAGCAGCGTCAGGCCGTTGGAGACCAGCAGGAACCTGACCACGAGCATCGTGCCGATCGAGCGGGTCCCTCCCCGCCCCCGGCCGAGACGCCAGAGCCGTTTCCGGCTCATGGACAACGGGACGGCGCCCGGCCGCACCCGAGCCCGGTTCCGCGGTCGTTTGGATCGCGCGAGCGAGAGCTCCCGACCCGAATCTTCTGGGTCACCACAATCCCACGCCCTTTCTCAACCCGCAGAGCGCGGACCCTATCCCTTCGTCTACTCCAATCGACCGCCGAGAACGTTCTCTTAGCGAGTTCTTAGGCGACCTTCAGCCGCTGTTTAGGCGCCGAGAGTCGAATAGGCGTCTACCCTGAGTGAAAGGACTAGTGCGATGAGCCTCATCCCAAGCCGAGCCGCGCGTGCGGCAGCCGTAATCGTGATCGCCTGCGCCGGCGGCGGCGTCGGCGCTGCTCTGTATGCGAGCTTCGGGCCGAACGGGACGAAGACCATCGTCAACGACGTCACCACGAGCATCCCCGCCCAGCCGGTCGCCGCCACGAACGGGCTCTCGATCAACGAGATCTACCAGCGTGCGTACAAGGGCGAGGTCGACATCAAGCTGACGACCTCGACCACCAACACGTCGGGGTTCGGGTTCGGCGGGACGCAGACCGAGTCGGCCGAGGGCTCGGGGATCGTCTACGACACGCACGGTGACATCGTCACGAACGAGCACGTGGTCTCCGGCGCAACGTCGATCACGGTCACCTTCTGGAACGGGCAGACCTACAAGGCCCACGTCGTCGGCAGTGACCCCTCGACCGACCTCGCCGTGATCAAGGTCGCCGCGCCGGCGTCGATCCTGCATCCGCTGACACTGGCCGACTCGAGCGCGGTCAAGATCGGTGACGGCGTGGTTGCGATCGGGAGCCCCTACGGGCTCACGGGGACAGTTACGAACGGCATCGTCAGCGCTCTCAACCGGACGATCACCTCGCCCGACAACTTCTCGATCAACAGCGTGATCCAGACGGATGCGCCGATCAACCACGGCAACTCCGGTGGGCCGCTTCTGAACGCGCTTGGGCAAGTGATCGGCATCAACGCGCAGATCGAGAGCGGATCCGGGGCGAGTGACGGGATCGGGTTCGCCATCCCCTCCAACACGGTGCGCTCCGTCGCTTCCCAGCTGATCGCCGGCCTCACCGTGAAGCACGCGTACCTCGGCGTGAGCCTGAACACGAGTTCACAGGTCGCGGGAGCCCTCCTGGCGGCCGTCGAGCCCGGCACGCCGGCGGCGAAGGCAGGCCTCGAGCAGGGCGACGTGATCACGGCGATGGCCGGGACCACGATCACCTCGGGCACCGACCTGTCCGGCGCGATCGACGCTCACAAGCCGGGCGAGACGGTCAGCATCACCTACGAACGTGGCGGCAAGCAGCACACCGTGCAGGTCACGCTGACCGCCCGCCCCGCCTAATCCAAGTTCGAGGAGAGACCCGATGGAAACTCACCGCAAACGCAAGCTGATCGGCATCACGATCGCCGTGCTCGCCGTCTGCGCCGGTGGAGCTGTGATCGTCGCGGTCGCGATCGGTGTCCCGCGCACTTCCGTTTCGGTAACCGGGGTGGCCTTCAGCGGCTCGGCCGCCCCGCTCAGCCCGGGCAGCGGCGGCGGGCCCGGGGGCTTTCCTTCGGCGGCGGCGGCGGGCTTCCGCGGCCCCGGCGGCGCAGGCGGGTTCGGCCAGAGCCTCGGCGCCGCCGCGTCCTACCTGGGCGTCACGACTGCTGCACTCCAGAGCGACATCTCGGCCGGCAAGACGCTCGCCCAGGTGGCGAGCGCCCAGGGCAAGAGCGTCGACGGCTTGATCGCGGCGCTGGTCGCTGCGCAGAAGACGCAGCTCGACACCCTCGTCAAGTCCGGACGCATCACCGCCGCCCAGGAGCAGCAGATCGAGTCGTCCTTGCAGCAGCGGGTCACGGACCTGGTCAACGGAACGCGGCCGAGCTTCCCCGGCGGCGGAGGCTTCGGCGGCGGGTTCGGTGGCGGGTTCGGTGGCGGCGGCTCCGGCAGCTTCGGCGGCGGCAGCAGCAGCGCCCCGCCGGCCTAGCGGGCGCGTCTAGCGCTGCTGAAGCGGCAAGCCGATCGAGCCGCCGCGACGTCCACGCCCAGCCGCACGGAGGACGCGCGCGTAGGCCTCGGACGGGGTCGCGCCGCCGGCCATCACCTCGCCGGTCGAGTGCATCTCGGGCCCGCGGGTCGCGGCTCCCGCGAACCGCTCCGCCGGAAAGACCGCCTCCTTCGCCCACGCGCGGGTCGGGATCGCGCGCTCCGGGAGGTCGAGGTCGGACAAGCGCGCTCCGAGCAGCAGCCGGACGGCGTGCTCGACAAGCGGGACGCCCGTCGCCTTCGCCACGAACGGCACCGTTCTCGAAGCGCGTGGGTTGGCCTCGAGCACCCAGACCTTCCCGTCGGCGACGGCGAGCTGGAGGTTCATCAGGCCCCGCGCTCCGACCCCGCGCGCGACTGTGGTCGCGATCTCGCGGATCTCGGCCTCGAGCGCCTCGGTGACCGACGGCCCCGGCACGACGCAGGCCGAGTCGCCCGAATGGACGCCGGTGGGCTCGACGTGCTCGAGCACGACGGAAACCCACGCGTCCTCGCCGTCGCACAGCGCGTCGACGTCGAGCTCGAGCGCGCCCTCGATGTAGCGGTCGACGAGGCAGGGGCCCTCGACGCGGAGCTCTGCCGCCGAGCGCGCAACGTGCATCCCGCGCCCGCCGAGCACGTGGTGCGGGCGCACGAGCACGGGGTAGCCGATCCGGTCGGCGATCTCGCGCGCCTCATCCGCGCCGGCCGCGGCTCCCCACTCCGGGGCGAGATCGCCGATGATCTGCGCGAACCGGCCGCGATCCTCCGCCGCGTCGATCGCGTCCAGAGGGTCACCGAGCAGCGGAACGCCCGCGGCGGCGAGCGCGGGCGCCAGGCGCAGCGGCGTCTGGCCGCCGAATGAAACGGCCACGCCGAGCGGCTGCTCGAGCGCGCACACCTCGAGCACGTTGCGCTCCACGAGCGGCTCGAGATAGAGCCGGTCGGAGGTGTCGTAGTCGGTCGACACCGTCTCCGGGTTCGAGTTCACGAGCACCGCCTCGTAGCCGAGCTTCTGGAGTGCTTGCACCGCGTGGACGCAGCAGTAGTCGAACTCGATCGCCTGCCCGATCCGGTTCGGCCCGCCGCCGAGCACGATCACGGAGCGTCCCGATGGCGGCGGGCCCTCGTCGTCGCCTTCGTGGGTGACGTAGTAGTACGGCGTCCGCGCCTCGAACTCGCCTGCGCACGAGTCGACGGCGAGGCGAACCGGAGTGGCCCGTGTGTACACATGGGCCACTTTTAGAGCGTCTGCAACTTCGTGCAAACGAGCGGCGAAGTATGGGTGGATCCCGGGCAGCTCAAGCCCGCGCCGGGCCGCCTCGAGCAGAAGATCCCACCGTTCCGGCCGGGTCTCCGCGGCCTGCTCGAGTAACACCGCATCACTCGTGGGGAAGGTGACGGGTGGAGCCTCGCGGCCTTCGAAGGCCTTCACGAACGCCTCGGCGAACGTTCGCCCCAGGCCGAGCGCCTCGCCAACGGCGCGCATCTCGGCGCCCAGGATTCGCGGCGCCGCCGGGAACTTCTCGAAGTCGAATCGCGGCGCCTTGATGGCAACGTAGTCGAGCGCCGGCTCGAAGGCCGCCGTCGTCTTGCCGGTGATGTCGTTCGGGAGCTCGTCCAGCGTGTAGCCGACCGCGAGCAGGGCGGCAAGCTTCGCGATCGGAAAGCCCGTCGCCTTCGACGCCAGCGCCGAGGAGCGCGACACGCGCGGGTTCATCTCGATCACCCGGAACTCGTTCGACTCCGGGTGGACGGCGAACTGCACGTTCGCGCCCCCGGTCGCAACGCCGACTGCCCGGGCGGTCGCGAACGCGGCCTCGCGGAGCTGCTGGTAGACGGGATCGGGAAGCGTTTGCTGCGGAGCGATCGTCCACGAGTCGCCAGTGTGGACGCCCATCGGATCGAGGTTCTCGATCGAGCAGACGACGACGGCGTTGCCGCGCGCGTCGCACATCACCTCCAACTCGTGCTCCTGCCAGCCGGTCAGGTACTCCTCGACCAGAACCTGCCCGGTCGGGCTCGCGGCGATCCCGTGCGCGATCACGGCGCGGAGCTCCTGGCGCGTCCGCGCCATGCCGCCGCCGGTGCCGCCGAGCGTGAACGCGGGCCGCACGATCGCGGGCAGCGGGAAGTCGACGTCGGCGGTGGTCGCGACGATGCTCTTGGGGACGGGCAGCCCCACAGCGAGCACCGTCTCCCGGAAGAGTGCGCGATCCTCTGCTCGGTTGATCGCGCCGAGATCGGCGCCGATCAGCTCGATCCCCAACGAATCTGCCAGCGGCGCGAGCTCGACAGCCAGGTTCAAGGCCGTCTGGCCTCCGAGCGTGGGCAGGATCGCGTCGGGCCGCTCGCGCTCGACGATCTGCGCCACGGTCCCGGCGTCCAGCGGCTCGAGATACGTGGCGTCGGCCCATTCGGGGTCGGTCATGATCGTCGCCGGATTCGAGTTCACGAGCACTACCCGAAAGCCCTCGCGCCGCAGCACTCTGCATGCTTGAGCACCGGAATAGTCGAACTCGCACCCCTGCCCGATCCGGATCGGCCCGGAGCCGAGGATCAGGATCGTGCGAAGGTCGGTGCGTTTCGGCACGCGTCGGCGAGCTGGTCGAAGAAGGGCAGGGCGTCGAGCGGGCCTGGCGCGGCCTCGGGATGGAACTGCACGCTGGCGAACCCGTCGCCGGCAAGGCCTTCGCAGGTCCCGTCGTTCAGCGAGACATGCGAGATGTCTCCGTCGGCGACGACGGCGTAGCCATGGTTCTGCACCGTCACGAGCACGCGGCCGGTGGCCAGGTCGCGTACCGGATGGTTCGCACCGCGGTGGCCGAAGTGGAGCTTCACCGTCTCGTGCCCGAGCGCGAGGCCGAGCAGCTGATGGCCGAGGCAGATCCCGAAGACCGGCAGCCGGCCGAGCAGGGAGCGGATCGTCTCGACCTGCTGCTTGAAGACCGATGGGTCACCCGGGCCGTTCGAGATCATCACGACCCGCGGCTTCAGGTCGAGGATCGCGTCGGCGTCGTAGTCGCCGGGGACGACGACCGCCTCGAGGCCGGCCTCGGCGAGCCGTCGTGGGATCGAGCGCTTGGAGCCGAAGTCCACCACGACGACCCGTGGCCCGGCGCCGATCGTGAACGGCTCCGCCGTCCAGGTGAGACGGTCGAGCATTCGGCCGTCGATCGGCGGCTCGGCGAGCGCTCGGGCGCGAAGCTCGTCGACGGGCGCATCGCCGAGCGCGCAACGCACGACGCCGCCGTCGCGGATGCGGCGCACGAGCGTGCGGGTGTCGATCCCGGTCAGCGCCACGGTTCCCTGCTCGCGCACCCAGGCAGCCGCCTCGGGACGGATATCGCGCATGACGACGCCCTCGCACTGGATCCGGTCTGACTCCATCCGCGCCGCGTCGACGCCGTAGGTTCCGATCAACGGGTAGGCGAAGCAGAGCACCTGCGCGATGTAGCTGGGGTCGGTGAGCGCCTCCTCATAGCCGGTCATCGAGGTCGTGAAACAGGCCTCGCCGGCCGCAACACCAGGAGCACCCACGGAAACGCCCGGGAAGACGGTTCCGTCCTCCAGGACGAGATGCTGCATAGATTCCATCTTTGTGCATAATACGCACAGAATGATCCGTGCCGCCATCCTTGGTTGCGCCGGGTACACCGGCCAGGAGACGTTGGACCGCATCGTGCGCCATCCGGAGCTCGAACCGGTCGCGCTCGGCTCCGACTCGCAGGCGGGAACGCGGCCGAGCGCCTTCGACCCGCGGCTCGGCGAGGATCTGCCGGCGTTCGTCACGAACGCCGAGGCTGCCGCGAGCGGCGCGGACGTGATCTTCCTCTGCCTCGACCACGAGGCGGCGGCGGCCTTCGAGCCGCCGGACGGTGCCGTCGTCGTCGATCTCTCGGGCGCGCATCGGCTTCGAGATGACGCGCTGGCGCAGAGGTGGTACGGCGTCGCGCCCGGAGCGTGGAGCTATGGGCTCCCCGAGCTCATGCTCCCGGAGGGGCGGTTGATCGCCAACCCCGGCTGTTATGCGACTGCTGCTCTGCTCGCGGTGGGCCCGCTCTCGGGTGCGATCGCCGGCGCGATCGTCGACGGCAAGTCCGGCATGACCGGCGCCGGCAGGGGCCTGAAGGACTCCTCACACGCGGGGTTCGTGCTCGAGAACTTCTCGGCGTATGCCGTCGGGGCTCATCGACATGCACCGGAGATCGGGCAGGCGATCGGCTTCCCCGTCACCTTCGTCCCCCACCTCCTGCCGATCCGGCGCGGCCTGCTTGCCACGTGTTACGTCACTGCCGAGATTCCTCTGCGGCCGCTGCTCGAGCTCGCCTATGCGGAGAGCGCCGTCGTGCGCCTCCTCCCCGAAGGCGTCACGCCGGAGCTGCACCGGGTTCAGGGAACCGACGCTGCCGAGGTTGCGCTCTTCGACGACGGCGAGACCGGCACCACGATCGTGATCTGCGCGCTCGACAACCTCGGCAAAGGAGCCGCCGGCCAGGCGGTGCAGAACGCGAACATCGTGCTCGGGTTGCCCGAAACGGCCGGGCTCCGCCTCGAAGGGAGCCCGGTATGAGCGTCACTGCTCCAAAGAGGCTTCGTCGCCTCCGGGATCGCGGCGGGGATCCGCCGCGACGGCCGGGCGGATCTCGCGGTCGTCCGGTCGCCTCGCGCCCGCTCGACCGGCGCGGCGATGTTCACGCGCAACCGGGTGCAGGCCGCGCTGCGTCCAGGTGAGCCGCGACCACATCGCGCTCGCCGACCCCCAGGCCGTCGTCGTCAACTCCGGCTGCGCGAACGCCGCGACGGGCGAGCGCGGGAAGATCGACGCGCTCGCGACTGCCGCCGAGGCGGCGCGGCTGCTCGACGTCGACCTCGAGGAGGTGCTCGTCCTCTCGACCGGCGTGATCGGCACGCGCCTCCCGCTCCACAAGGTGCTGCCGGGCCTGACCGTCGCCGTCGCGGCGCTCGCAGAGAACGGCGGCCACCGCGCGGCGGGCGCGATCATGACGACGGACACGACGGCCAAGGAGACGGTCGCCTCGGGCCCGGGCTTCGTCGTCGGGGGAATGGCGAAGGGCTCCGGGATGATCCACCCCGAGCTGGCGACCATGCTGGCCGTGCTCACGACCGACTACCCGCTCGGGTCGCGCGAAGCGCTCGAGCTCCTGCGGCTGGCCGTCGAGCCGACCTTCAACGCGATCTCCGTGGACGGCGAGCCGTCGACGAACGACACGGTGGTGCTGCTCGCGAACGGCGCCAGCGGCGTCGAGCGCACCTCGGAGACCGACGCGGCGTTCGCGGGCGCGCTGCTCGCTGCCTGCGACGACCTCGCCCGCCAGGTCGTCGCCGACGGTGAAGGGATCACCGTGCTCGCCGAGATCAACGTCAAAGGCGCCGCGAGCGACGGGCAGGCGAAGGCGATCGCGCGCCGGATCGCCACCTCGCCGCTCGTGAAGACCGCGCTCTTCGGCCACGACGCCAACTGGGGCCGCGTCCTCATGGCGGCCGGATCGGCGCCCTGGAACGGCGGCTACGCCGAGATCGACGCCGACCGCGTGACCCTCCGCTACAACGGGACGGTCGTCCTCGACCACGGCTCACCGAGCGGGGTCGAGCCCGACGTCTCGGGGCCGAGCTGCACGATCGAGCTCGATCTCGGGCTGGGCACCGGGAGCGCCGGCTACCTGACCAGCGACCTCTCCTACGACTACGTGAAGATCAACGCGGACTACCGGTCATGAGCCGGATCGTCGTGAAAGTGGGCGGCGCCGTTGCCGCCCAGTCCGCGGAGCCGTTCTCGGATGCTCGCTTCAGCACGAACGAGGTCTGCGTCGTCCACGGAGCGGGCCCCCAGATCAGCGCGGAGATGGAGCGGGCCGGCATCCCGGTCGAGTTCGTCGACGGCCGCCGCGTCACGACCGAAGCCGGGATCGCGATCGTCCGGTCGTCGCTCGCCGCGGTCAACGCGGCGCTGTCCGCCGCGATCGGCGCACGCGCCGTGCCGCTCTTCGGCGACGAGATCGGCCTCGAGGCGACCCGGGTCGAGTCGCTCGGCCTCGTCGGCGACCCGGTTCCGTCCGGCCCGGCAGAGGTCCTTGCCGCGCTCGACGCGGGACTGATCCCGGTCGTCGCACCGATCGCGGCCGGGCCGCTGAACGTGAACGCCGACGAGGCCGCGGCGGCGCTCGCGCTCGGGATCGGAGCCGAGCGGCTGCTCTTCCTGACCGATGTCGACGGGCTGCTGATGGACGGTGAGGTCGTCGACTTCGATCGACGTGACCGCCGCCACAGCCCTGCTGGACGGCGGTTCGCTCGAGGGCGGGATCATCCCGAAGCTCCACGCGGCCGTCACCGCAGCCCGCGACGGCGTGCCGGCGTGGATCGGCAAGACGGCGGTGACGGCGTGACCGTCTTGACGGGCGCACCGCTCCTTCCGACCTACGCCCGCTTCCCCGTCACCTTCGTCGACGGCGAGGGCTCGTGGCTGATCGACGAGGACGGCAAGCGCTACCTCGACCTCGTCGCAGGAATCGCCGTCGTGAGCCTCGGGCACCGCCATCCCGCGCCGCTCGAGGCCGCGCAGGCCCAGCTCGACCGGCTCTGGCACGTCTCGAACCTCTACTCGACGCTGCCGATGGAGGAGCTGGCGACGAAGCTCTCGGAGCGGTTCGGCGGCGCACACGCGTTCTTCTGCAACTCCGGCGGCGAGGCGGTCGAGGCGGCGATCAAGTGGGCGCGCAAGGTGACCGGGCGGCCCGGGTTCGTCGCCTTCGAGGGCTCGTTCCACGGGCGCACGACCGGCGCGCTCGCGCTGACGGGGCAGCCCGCCAAGCGCGCCGCGTTCGAGCCGCTGCTGCCGGGCGTGAAATTCGTCACACCCGAGACGCTGCGCGACGCCGTCGGCCCGCAGACCGCCGCGATCTTCCTGGAGCCGATTCAGGGCGAGGGCGGCGTGAAGCCGTTCTCGACCGCGACGCTCGCCGAGGCGCGCGCGCTCGCCGACGAGTTCGGCGCGATGCTCGTGTTCGACGAGGTGCAGACGGGCGTCGGCCGCACGGGCGCGTTCTTCGCCTGGCAGCGCAGCGGGATCTGCCCCGACGCGGTCACGCTCGCGAAAGGGCTCGCGAACGGCCTCCCGATCGGGGCGCTGCTCGTCTCCGACCAGGCGCCGACCGGCTTCGAGCCCGGCGACCATGCGTCCACCTTCGGCGGCAATCCGGTCGCCTGCGCTGCGGCCTGCGCCGTCCTCGACACGATCGACGACGACTTGCTCGACCACGTGCGCGAGATCGGCTCCCGATTCGAAGCTGCCTTCGACAACGTCCGCGGCGCCGGGCTCCTGCTCGCAATCGAGCTGGGCAAGCCCGCCGGCCCGGTCGCGCTGCGGGCGCTCGAGCACGGCCTGCTCGTCGGCAGCGCCGGGGAGACGGCGCTGCGCATCACCCCTGCGCTGACCATCTCCGCGGACGAGGCAGACCGGGCGATCGAGCTGCTGCGGGAGGTGCTCGCGTGACGACCAAGTTCGAGCGGCAGGGGGCGATCCTGCGCCTGATCGAGAACGGCCACCTCTCGACCCAGTCCGAGCTCGCCGAGGCGCTGCACCGCGAAGGGATCGACACCGTCCAGACCACGATCTCGCGCGACATCGCCCAGCTCGGGCTCGTGAAGGTGCGAAACGGCAACGGGCGGCTGATCTACGCGCTCCCGGGCGCCGCCGACCTGCGCCGGCTCGACCAGCTCGCCTCGGCCCTGCGAACATGGGCGGTCTCGATGGTCCCGACCGGCAACCTGCTCGTGATCCACACGCCGCGGGGCCTCTCCGCCGCACTTGCAGACGCGATCGACGAAGCCGGCCTCCAGGAGGTCGCGGGCACGCTCGCCGGCGACAACACCGTCTTCGTCGCCGTGCGCGAAGGCACGAGCGCCCATGAGCTCGCCGACAGCTTCGGGCATCAGGTCGACCGGGACGCCGAGGCGTGAGCAGCGTCATCCTCGGCTCGCTCCCGATCGGGGAGAAGGTCGGGATCGCCTTCTCCGGCGGCCTCGACACCTCGCTGCGCGCTCGCCTGGATGCGCGAGCACGGCGCGATCCCGTACGCCTTCACCGCCGACCTCGGCCAGTACGACGAGCCGGACATCGCCGCCGTTCCCGCGAAGGCGATGCTCTACGGCGCGGAGGAAGCCGTCCTCCTCGACTGCCGCGACGCGCTCGCACGCGAGGGCCTCGCCGCGCTCCAGTGCGGCGCCTTCCACATCCAGACCGCGGGCCGGCGCTACTTCAACACGACGCCGCTCGGACGGGCGGTCACCGGGACGATGCTCGTCCACAAGATGCGGGAGCACGGCGTCGAGATCTGGGGCGACGGCTCGACGTACAAAGGCAACGACATCGAGCGCTTCTATCGCTACGGGCTGCTCGCGAACGAGCACCTGCGGATCTACAAGCCGTGGCTCGACAGCGCCTTCGTCGCGGAGCTCGGCGGCCGCAAGGAGATGAGCGAGTGGCTCGAGGCTCGCGGCCTGCCGCAGAACACCTCCGTCGAGATGGCGTACTCGACCGACGCGAACCTGCTCGGCGCCACGCACGAGGCGAAGAACCTCGAGCTGCTCGCGACGAGCATGAAGATCGTCGACCCGATCATGGGTGTCGCGCACTGGAACTCGACCGTGGAAGTGATTCCCGAGGTGGTGATCGTGCGCTTCGAGAACGGGCTGCCTGTCGCGATCAACGACGTCTCGATCGCCGATCCGGTGGCGCTGATCCGCGCCGCGAACGAGGTCGGCGGCCGGCACGGGCTCGGGATGTCCGACCAGATCGAGAACCGGATCATCGAGGCGAAGAGCCGCGGCATCTACGAGGCACCCGGCATGGCGCTGCTGCACATCGCCTACGAGCGGCTGCTGACCGCGATCCACAACGAGGCGACGCTGGCGCAATACGCCGAGAGCGGGCGCAAGCTCGGCCGGCTGCTCTACGAGGGCCGCTGGTTCGACCCCCAGGCGCTGATGCTGCGCGACTCGCTGCAGCGCTGGGTGGCGGCGGTCGTCACCGGCGAGGTGACGCTCGAGCTGCGCCGCGGCGACGACTACACGATCCTCGACACCTCCGGCGAGGCCGTCACCTACAACCCGGAGCGGCTGAGCATGGAGCGCAGCGCGACCGACGTTCACCGCCACGGACAGGATCGGCCAGCTCGCGATGCAGTCGAACGACATCGAGGACTCGCGCCGGATGCTGGCGACGCAGAGGCATCTCCGGCTCGATCCACCGCGCGCCGCCCTCCGACCCGCTCGAGCTGGGTCAGTCGTGACGCTCTGGTCCGGCCGGGTCGGCGGCGAGCTGGCGCCCGAGGTGTGGGAGTTCCTGCGCGCAAACGACGCCGAGCTCCTGCCCTACGACGTCGAGGGGACGCTGATCCACGCGCACCGCCTGCATGCCGCCGGCCTGCTCAGCGACGACGAGCTGGCCGAGGCCGAGCAGGCTCTCGCCCTGATCGGCCCCGGCAACCTGCTCGAGGCCGACGAGGACGTCCACTCGGCGATCGAGCGCTACCTCGGCGAGGTGGGCCGCAAGATCCATGCGGGGCGGTCGCGGAACGACCAGGTGGCGACCGCATTTCGGCTCTACGTCGCCGACGCGTGCTCCGAGGCGGATGCTCGGCTGCACGCGTTCGCGCACGCGATCCTCGACCGCGCGGCGCAGGACGCCGACACGCCGATGCCCGGCTACACCCATCTCCAGCGCGCGATCCCCGTCACGCTCGGCCACCATCTGCTCGCCTGGACGGAGATGCTGGAACGCGACCGCGCCCGGTTCGCGTTCGCCGCGGGGCAGGCCGCAGCTTCGCCGCTCGGCGCGGGCGCGCTCGCGGGCTCGACCCTCTCGTTGCCGTCGCCCGCCGAACGCGATGCGCAACTCGATCGACGCCGTCGCCGATCGCGACTTCGCGCTCGACTACCTCTACGCGTGCGCAGTGCTGTTCACGCACCTCTCTCGGATCGGCGAGGAGCTCGTGCTCTGGACGACCGCCGAGTTCGGCTTCGCGCGCCTGCCCGAGGACGCGGCGACCGGCTCGTCGATGATGCCGCAGAAGCTGAACGCGGACGTCGCGGAGCTCGCACGCGGCAAGGCGGGGACGGCGATCGGCCGGCTCACGGGGCTGCTCGCCACGGTCAAGTCGCTGCCGCTCGCCTACAACCGCGATCTCCAGGAAGACAAGCCGCCGGTGTTCGCGGCACGCGCCGATGTGTCGGGAGCGCTCGGAGCGCTGTCGGTGCTCGTCTCCGGCCTCGAGTTCGACCGGGAGCGGCTGGCGGCCGCCTGCGCCGACCCGCTTCTGCGCGCCACCGACGCCGCCGAAGCGCTGGTCGAGGACGGCGTCCCGTTCCGAGAGGCCCACGAGCAGGTCGCCGCCACTGTCCGCGCGGGCACGTTCGTCGCACCCGACGCAAGTAACACAGTGTTACTTGGAAACGCGCGGCATCGACGTAGGGGCGGCGGTCGCGGCGGCGAAAGAGCGCTGGTCGTGAAGACACCGCTTCCCATCTCGCTCGCGGGCCGCGACCTGCTGCGGATCGGCGACCTGGTCCCGGCCGAGGTCGACGCGATCCTCGACCTCGCCGACGTCCTGAAGATCGACCGCGCGCCGCGACTGCCGGGAATGACAGTCGGCCTGATCTTCGCGCAGCCCTCGACGCGGACGCGCATCTCGTTCGGCGTCGCCGCGATCCAGCTCGGCGGCGGCTTCGTGACGCTGACGCCCGACGAGATGCAGCTCTCGCGCGGCGAGTCCCTCTACGACACCGCCCACGTCCTCTCGCGCTACCTCGACGCGCTCGCGATCCGCGTCCTCGCCCATGACGAGCTCGAAGCCTGGGCCGCGGCCGCCGACATCCCGGTGATCAACGCGCTCACCTCGGTCGAGCACCCGTGCCAGGCGCTCGCCGACGCGCTCACGATCCGCCAGAAGCTCGGCGGCCTCGACGGCGTCAAGATCGGCTGGGTCGGCGACGGCTCGAACGTGCTCGTCTCGCTCGCCCACCTCGCCTCGGGCGCCGGGATGGAAGTGGTCGCAGCGTGCCCGGAAGGCTACGAGCCGCCCGCCGGCACGCCTGTGCACCTCGTCCGCGACCCGCGTGAGGCGGCGCGCGAAGCCGACGTGCTCGTGACCGACATCTGGGTCAGCCTCGGCCAGGAGGCGGAACGAGAGCGGCGGCTGCGCGACCTCGAGCCGTACCGCCTGGACGAGTCGCTGGTCGAGCTCGCCTCACCCGACGCGGTCGTGCTGCACTGCCTGCCGGCGCATCCAGGCGAGGAGATCAGCCCCGAGGTGCTCTACGGCCCGCACTCGGCGGTCTGGGACGAGGCGGAGAACCGCCTGCACGTGCAGAAGGCGCTGCTCGCGCTGCTCCTCGCCTAGCCACGCCTCCGAGAGCGCGAACCACCGGTACGTCGTCCGGGACGACGTACCGTCACAGAAGTGTGACGGAGGCGCTTTCGGCTCTGGAGCTGGCTTGCCGCGGCATCCCGCCGGTCAGCTGTTCCAGATGCGACGCGGTGTCGTCACGGTTTCGTTGCAGTTGTCGGCGGGTTATCCACAGGCGTCACTTCACGCGCCGGGCCAGCTCGTCCTCGACCGCGGCCAGATCCACGCCGCGCGAGGCGAGCAGCACGTAGAGGTGGTAGATCAGATCGGCCGCCTCGGAGGCGACGCGCTCATCCGACTCTGTGAGCGCAGCTCGCACGACCTCTTCGGCCTCCTCCTCGACCTTCGCACCCGGGCCGGCAGGGCCTTCGGCCAGAAGCTTGGCGGTATACGACCCCTCAGGGCGATCCTTCGCCCGCTCCGAGATCGTGCGCCAGAGCGCCGGCGCGAAGCACGAGAGCGACCCCGTGTGGCAAACCGGCCCCGCCGGGCGGACGCGCATCAGCAGCGCGTCCCCGTCGCAGTCGTCGCGCAGCTCCTCGACCGCTAGCGTGTTCCCCGACGTGGCGCCCTTGCGCCAGTACTCCGCGCGCGAGCGGCTCCAGAACCAGCCCTCGCCCGATTCGCGCGTGCGGCGCTCCGCCTCGACGTCCATCCAGGCGAGCATCAGGACGCGGCCCGAGTCGGCGTCCTGCACGATCACGGGGCGCAGCTCCGACTCAGGCTGCGTCACGGAGCATCACCCCCAACTCGCGCAACTCGGCGCGCAACGTCGAGAGCCGCTCCGGATCCTCGTGCAGGATCGACGCCAGCAACGCGGCCTGCGCCACTGCCAACGCCTCCGCGATGTGACGTGCGTCACCCGCGCCGCCGGAGGCGATCACCGGCACCGACACGGCATCGACCACCGCGCGGGTGATCTCCAGGTCGTAGCCCTCACGCGTTCCGTCGGAGTCGATCGACGTGAGCAGGATCTCCCCCGCGCCACGCTCCTCGGCCTCACGCGCCCACTCCACCGTGCGGCGCGCCGTCTCGGTCGTGCCGGCGCGCGTGCGGACGCGGCCGCCCTCGGTGTCGATCGCGACGACAACAGCCTGCGAGCCGAGCCTCTTGGCCAGCTCCGTGATCAACGAAGGCTGCGCGAGCGCCGCCGAGTTGACGGAGACCTTGTCCGCTCCCGCGCGCAGCAGCGCATCAGCGTCGGCGACCGAGCGGATGCCGCCGCCGACCGTGAACGGGATCGCGAGCTGCTCGGCGACGCGCCGCACGAGCCCGACGAGCGTGTCGCGCTCCTCGAGCGTCGCCTTCACGTCGAGGAAGACGAGCTCGTCGGCGCCGCGATCGGAGTACGCCGCGCCGAGCTCGGTCGGGTCGCCGACGTCGCGTAAGCCCTGAAACTTGACGCCCTTCACCACTCGTCCACCGGCTACATCCAGGCACGGGATCAGGCGCGGGAGAGGGATTTCTCTCTCACCTCCGTCAGGACCCGGCCGAGGTAGCGCGCGCCCGCGGCACCGCTCTTCTCCGGATGGAACTGGACGCCGAGGAACGAGCCTTGCCGCGCCTCGGCGACGATCCCCTCCGACCACGCCGTCGCGGCGGGAGTCTCGGCGGCGTAGGAATGCGCGAAGTAGTACGAGGTCCCGTCGACGTCGGCCCAGCCCATCCGCGGGACGCGGCCCTCGGTGAGACGGACCGAGCGGCCGGGGATGATGCCGAGGCACTCGACGCCGCCGTCCTCCTCGGAGCTCTCGAGCGCGAGCTGGAGGCCGAGGCAGATCCCGAGCACCGGCCGGCCGTCGGCGACGCGGCGGCGGAGTGAGTCGTCGAGCCCCTGCCGCCGCAGCTCCTCCATTGCGGAGCGAGCCGAGCCGACGCCCGGCAACACCGCGAGATCCGCGGTGTCGACGTCCTCGACCATCTCGCAGCCGAGCCGGCGCAGCGCGATCTCGACCGAGCGGATGTTCCCCGCGCTGTAGTCGCACACGGCAACCTTCACAGCTGGCCCTTCGTGGACGGAATACCGCTGGACTCCTGCTTCAGGGCGGTGCGCAGCGCGCGGCCGACGGCCTTGTACGCCGCCTCGGCGACGTGGTGCGGGTCGCGGCCGGTCGCCTCGATGTGGATCGCCATCCGGGCTGCCTGGGCCAGGCTCCCGAAGAAGTGCGCGGCCATTCCCGGCTCGGGAGCGAGCGAGAGCTCTGCGAAGGGACGGCCGCCGAGGTCGACGGAGGCGCGTGCCAGCGCGTCGTCCATCGGCACGACGGCGTCGCCGTAACGAGCGATCCCACGCCGGTCGCCCAGTGCTTTGTCGAGCGCCTCGCCGAAAGCGAGCGCCGTGTCCTCGACCGTGTGGTGGGCGCCCGTCTCGAGATCCCCGGCGCCTTCGACGACGAGGTCGAGACCTGCGTGAAAGGCGAGCTGCTCCAGAAAGTGGTCGTAGATCCCGGCGCCGGTGTCGACCCGCACGCGGCTCTCACCGTCGAGGCCGAGGCGGACCGAGATCCGCGTCTCCGCGGTCGCGCGCAGGTGCCGGACACGCCGGATCGCCCCCTCGGCGACCGGGGCGGGCATGTCGAGCAGGTGCGCGAGCGTCCCGACGATCAGGTCGTCGTCTTCGCGGTCGCGAACGGTGATCCGGATCCCGTCGTCGTAGGAGCGGACGACGAGCCCCTGGTGCAGCAGCCGCTCACCGAGCGCACGCCCGTCCTCGAGCGGCACGAAGACGAAGTTCGCCTGCGACGGCAGCGGCTCGAGCCCGATCGCACGCAGCGCCGACGCGAGCCGCTCGCGCTCCTCGATCACCGGCGTCACGTCAGGCGGCGAGGCGAGGGCGGCAATGGCGAGCGCAGCGGAGATCGTCGACACCGGCGCCGGCGCCTGGCGCGCATTCAGCTCGGCGGCGACGTCGCGGGAGGCAAGCGCGTAGCCGATCCGTGCGCCCGCCAGCGCGAAGGCCTTGGAAAACGTGCGCAGGACGATCAGCTCGTCATCGATCAGTGGCACGACAGTCTCGCCGCAGTACTTGTAGTACGCCTCGTCCACGACGAGCGGCCGCGCGGTCGGCAGCTCGCGCTGCTCGCCGGTGGGACTGCTCGGCCGGCAGGCAAACGTCAGCGCCGCCCCCTCCGCCCCCGAACCGTCCAAGGAACACTGTGTTACTTGCGCTCCGGCCAGCAGGGCTGCGGTGCGGTACAGGGGGTAGGTCGGGGCGGCCGGGATCGCGATCGTGTCGCCCGGGCCGGCGAAGCAGCGCGCGCAGAGCAGGATCAGGTCGTCGGCGCCGACGCCGAGCACGATCTGATCCGGCTCCACACCGTTGTACTCCGCAATTGCTCTGCGGAGCGTCTTGTAGCCACCCGCGGGGTAGCCGCTGATCGCGGCGAGCGCGCCCGCGATCGCGCCGGGGCGCGTCGAGGGCAGCGGCAGCGGCGGGGTGTTCTGGTCGTAGCGGACGACCTGCGACGGGTCGATCCCCGCCAGCGCAGCGACCTCGTCGGTCGGCATCGCCCAGGTGTAGGCCTTGAACTCGGGAGCGAGCGCTCTCATCGCTGCACCGCCGCGGCGTGCGCGGTCATCCCCTCGGCCTCGGCGAGCGCCTCGACCACCGGGCGCACGAGCGCCAGCCCGTCCTCGGTCAGCCGCGTGATCGTCAGCGGCTTCAGGAACGTCTCGATCCCGAGCCCGCCGACCGAACGCGCCCAGCCGCCGGTCGGAAGGACGTGGTTGCCGCCCGTCGCATAGTCGCCCGCTGCGACCGGAGAGAAGTCGCCGACGAAGACCGAGCCGGCGTTGCGCACCTGATCGACGAGCGCTTCCGCGTCGCCGAGCAGCACGAGGTGCTCCGGCGCGATCGCCTCGGCCTCGGCGAGCGTCTCGACCACGCGGCAGACGGCGTCCTCGCCGTGCTCGGCCTGCGCGGCCAGCTCGAGCCCGACGATGCGCGAGTGGTCGCCGCGGCCGTTGGCCACGACCACGACCTCGGAAGGGCCGCCAGGAAGGTCGATCGCCACATGCCGCGAGACCTCGAGCTTCGCCTCGTTCACATACGAGTTCCCGGGGCCGACGATCTTGTCGACGCTGCGCACGTACGCGAGCCAGCCGATCGCCTGTGGCCCGCCGAGCGCCCAGACCTCGTCGATCCCGAGCGCCTCCGCGGCGGCCGCCACGAGACCTGCGCCCGAGGGCGGGGTGCAGACGACGATCTTCCGCACGCCGGCGACCTGCGCCGGAACGGCGCACATGACGAGCGTCGAGATGAGGTTGCGGGGGACGTAGATCCCGATCGTGTCGAGCGCGATCCAGCGGCGCTGGAGCAGCACGCCGGGCTCGATCTCGAGCGAGATGTCCGCGGGCCTTTGCGCCTCGTGCCAGCGGCGCACGCGGTCGGCAAGCGTGAGCAACGCCTCGCGCGGCATGAACTTGTGCTCGGGAACGGCACGCTCGGGCTCGGCGTCGTCGAGCTTCAGCGCCCACTCGCGTACGGCAGCGTCGCCGCGAGCGCGGATGTCCTCGACGATCGTCACGACACCATCCGCTCGACCGGCACGACGAGGATCGAGGACGCGCCCGCAGCCTCGAGCAGCGGCAGCAGCTTCCAGATCTCGGCCGCCGGCACCAGGGCGTGCAGCGCGACCATCCCCGACTCGGCGAGCGGCACGACGCTCGGTGCGCGCGCGCCGCCGACGATCGCGGAGACGGCGCCGAGGTTCGCCTCCGACACGTTCAGCATCAGATAGCGGTGTGCCCGCGCTTGAACCACCGTGCTCAGCATCGAGACGAGCGAGTCGGCCTCGGCGCCCTCGCGCCCGAACAGCGCAGCCTCCGACGAGAAGAGCGAGCCGAGCGAGCGCAGCCCGTTCGTGCGCATCGTGTTCCCGGACGAGACGAGATCGACGATCGCGTCTGCCAGCCCGAGTCGCGGCGCCAGCTCGACCGAGCCGGTCACGTCCACGAGCTCGACGCTCGACCGGCAGCAGCTCGCGCGTCAGCCGCGGATAGACGGTGGCGACCGACGCGCCCTCGAGCTGCGCGATCTCGTCGTACCCGGACTCCTCGGGAACCGCGACCTCGAGCCGGCAGGCGCCGAAGCCGAGTCGCAGCAGCTCCCGCACCTTCGCGCCGCGCTCGGCGACGAGGTCCATGCCCGTGATCCCGCAGTCGACCACGCCGTCCTGCACGTACTCGGGCACGTCGGCCGCGCGCACGAGCAAGACGTCGACCGGCGCGTTCCGGCACGGAAAGGCAAGCGCGCGCTCGCCCGGCTGCTCGGGCCCGAGCCCGGCCGCTTCGAGCAGCGCGACCGAGGGCTCGCGTAGCCGCCCCTTCACGGGGACGGCGATCCTCAGGCGGCCGTCGTCCCGCTCTTCGTACGATCGAGCGCTAATCGGTACCCGCCCTCGCCGTGGCGAAGCCAGTGCGCGACCCGCGTCACCGTCGTCGTCGACGCGTGCGTCTTCGACGCGATCTCCAGGTACGGCAGCCCCTTGTCCAGCAGCCGCGCCACCGACCAGCGGTGCGCCATCGCCTCGAGCTCCGCCAGCGTGCACAGATCCCGCAGGAACTGCTCGACCTCGTCCCGGGTCTCCAGCACGAGCATCGCCTCGAAGAGCTCTGTCATCTCCCGTGTACGCCATGAATGTCGTCCCTTGTCCGCCATTGTCCTCGCGGCCGTCATGTTAGCACGCTAACATGGTGCCGTGCTGGCGAATTGGCTGAATGGCCCGATCGAAGTAATACCGGCGGTGGATGTGCTCGGCGAGGGTGCGGTGCGGCTCCACCAGGGAGACTACGACCAGGTCGTCGAGTCGGCCGGGGACCCGATCTCGCTCGCGCGAGCCTTTGCGGCGGAGGGCGCAACCCGCGTGCACCTCGTCGATCTCGACGGCGCCCGCGCCGGAGCGGTGCGGCCGGACCTCGTCCGCGAGGTCGCCGACGCGATTGCTCCGGCGAGGCTGCAGGCCTCGGGCGGCATCCGCTCGCTCGCCGACGCGGAGCGGCTCCTGGCTGCGGGCGCCGAGCGTGTCGTCGTCGGCACCGCGGCGTTCCCGGATCCGGGGCCCTGGGCGGAAGCCCTCGGTGAGCGGTTGATCGTCGCGCTCGACGTTCGCAACGGCACGGTCCGCGCCTCGGGCTGGACGGCCGAGTCGGGCTTCCTGCTCACCGAGGCGATCGAGCGCTGTCTGGAGGGCGGCGTGACGCGGGTGCTCTGCACCGCGATCGACCGGGACGGGACGCTCGCCGGGCCCGACCTGGAGCTCGTGCGCGAGGTTGCAGCTTCCGGCTTGCAGGTCCTGGCCGCAGGAGGCGTTCGCTCGCCCCGCGATGTGGCGGCACTCGCGGCAGCCGGCGCCGAGGCGGCGATCGTCGGCCGCGCGCTCCTGGCCGTGGAATAATCGCCCCGGATGCAGCCCGACGCGCCTCTCGCAGTTCGGCTCGTCGATGTGCGCCGCTCCTACGGTGACGTGCACGCCGTCGCCGGGGTCGACCTGGAGATCGCGCAGGGCGAGTTCTTCACCATGCTCGGCCCGTCGGGCTCGGGCAAGACGACGACGCTGCGCCTGATCGCCGGCTTCGAGCAGCCCGACGCGGGCCTGATCGAGCTCGGCGGCGTCGACGTGACGCAGACGCCACCGTTCGAGCGCGACGTGAACACGGTCTTCCAGGACTACGCGCTGTTCCCGCACATGACGGTGGGCGAGAACGTCGAGTACGGGCTGCGCGTGAAGGGCGTCGGGCGCACGGAGCGCCGCGCGAAGGTCGAGGAGGCGCTCGCCCTGGTCCGGCTGCCGGGATTGGCGACCCGCAGGCCGGCGCAGCTCTCCGGCGGCCAGCGCCAGCGGGTCGCGCTCGCCCGCGCGCTCGTGAACGGCCCGAAGGTGCTGCTCCTCGACGAGCCGCTCGGCGCCCTCGACCTGAAGCTCCGCCAGGAGATGCAGATCGAGCTGAAGCGGATCCAGCGCGAGGTCAGCGCGGGCGGCATCACCTTCGTCTTCGTCACGCACGACCAGGACGAGGCGCTGACGATGAGCGACCGCATCGCCGTCTTCAACGAGGGCCGGATCGAGCAGATCGGGACGCCGGCCGAGATCTACGAGCATCCGGAGACCGAGTTCGTCGCCGGCTTCGTCGGCATCTCGAACGTGCTGGAGCGAGATGGGCGCCGGTTCACCGTCCGCCCGGAGAAGATCCACATGCGCGAGGGCGACGGGCCCGGCGAGCCCGGACGCGTCCGTCGATGTCGTCTACCTGGGTATGGTCACGCGCTACATCGTGGAGCTCGACGCGGGAGGAGAGCTTGTCGTCGTGAAGCAGAACCTCGAGACGTCCTCGCAGGAGGCGCTCGAGGCCAGGGGGACGCAGGTCCGGCTGGAGTGGGAGTCGGAGCACACCCTTGTCACTAGCGAGGAAGGAGACAGTCTTGAGAAGCATCCGTAGGACGCACGTGTTGATAGCGGCGGTCGCAGCGGCACTCTGCGTGCCCGCGGCGGGCGCCGGGAAGACGAACGGCCTGCCGACATCGGTCGGCAAGGGCGAAGGATCGCTGAACCTGATCGCCTGGGAGGGCTACACGCAGCCGCAGTGGGTGAAGCCGTTCGAGGCGCAGACCGGCTGCCAGGTGCACGCGAAGTACGCCGGCTCCTCGGACGAGATGGTGGCGCTGATGAACCAGGGCGGTGACAGCCAGTACGACCTCGTCTCGGCCTCGGGCGACGCGAGCCTGCGCCTGATCTACAGCAAGCTCGTCCAGCCGGTGAACGTGAACCTCGTGCCGTCGTACAAGGACTTCCCGAAGACGTTCCAGTCGCCGCCGAACAACACGGTCGACGGCGTCCACTACGGAATCTCGCTCCAGTGGGGCCCGAACACGCTGCTCTACAACACGAAGCTCGTGCAGCCGAAGCCGACGAGCTGGGCGGCGATCTACAGCACGAAGTACAAGGGGAAAGTCACCGTCCCGGACAACCCGATCCAGATCGCGGACGCGGCGCTCTACCTCTCGAAGTCGCAGCCGTCACTGGGCATCACCGACCCCTACGAGCTCACGTCCACCCAGTTCAACGCGGCGATCGCGCTGCTGAAGCAGCAGCGGCCGCTGATCGTGAAGTACTGGGCCCTCGCCTCGGACGAGATCGACCTGTTCAAGAACGGCGACGCGGTGATCGGCGCGTCGTGGCCGTACCAGTTGACGACGCTGAAGGCCGACAAGGCCCCCGTCGCCGACACGATCCCGAAGGAAGGGGCGACGGGCTGGCTCGACACGTGGATGCTCTCCGCGAAGGCCCCGCACCCGAACTGCGCCTACAAGTGGCTCGCCTACATCTCGACCCCGAAGGTGCAGGCAGAGCAGGCCGTCTACTACGGCGAGACGCCGGTCAACTCGAAGGCGTGCCCGTACATGAACGCGATCTCGAAGGGGTCGTGCGCCCAGTATCACGCCAACGCGCCCTTCTCCTACTACAGCCAGATCAAGTTCTGGAAGACGCCGATCGCGACCTGCGACAACGGCAAGAACGACTGCATGACCTACACGCAGTGGCAGCAAGCCTGGACGCAGCTGAAGGGATAGCTGCTGGCCCAGCCCGACACCGCGGCGGCGGGCCCTCCCACGCGGAAGGCCCGCCGCACGCTCTCCTCGCTCCTCTGGCGCAGGCCGTGGCTGCGCGCCGTGCTCCTGCTCGTGCCGCCGCTCGGCTGGTTCGTCTTCGTCTACCTCGCGGCGCTCGTCGCCCTCTTCGTCTCCGCTTTCTGGGAGGTGAACCCGTTCACGAGTGAGATCGAGCACATCTGGAACCTCGGCAACTTCAAGGACGATCTTCGAGTCGAGCGCCTACCGCTCGATCGCGCTGCGCACGATCGGGCATCGCGGCGGCGACGACGATCACCGATGCGATCCTCGCCTTCCCGTTCGCGTTCTTCATGGCCCGGATCGCCGGCCCGCGCCTGCGCGCCGCGCTGTTCGTGCTCGTGCTGCTCCCGCTCTGGTCGAGCTACCTCGTCCGGGTCTATGCGTGGCGGCAGATCCTCGACCACGACGGCGATCCTGAACTGGTCGCTCCAGAAGCTCGGCCTGCCCGGCCGCGAACCTCGCCTATTCGAACACCGCCGTTCTGGATCGTCTTCTCCTACGTCTGGCTGCCGTTCATGATCCTGCCGATCTACGCGGCGCTCGAACGGATCCCCGACTCGATGCTGGAGGCCTCGTCGGACCTCGGCGCGCGCGCCTGGCTGACCACCCGGAAGATCGTGCTGCCGCTGGTGCTTCCCGGCGTCGTCGCCGGCTCGATCTTCACCTTCTCGCTCACCCTGGGTGACTACATCACGCCGCACGCTCGTCGGCGGCGCCGAGCTCGCAGTTCATCGGCAACGTCGTCTTCAGCTCGGTCGGCGTCGCGAACAACGTCCCCTTCGCGGCCGCGTTCGCTTCGATCCCGCTCGCGATCATGGCCATCTACCTGATCGTCGCCCGGCGCCTCGGCGCCTTCGAGGCGCTCTACGCCGGATGGCGGCTCGCAGCACCCGGATCGCGCTCGGCGTCTGGACCGCGCTCGTGCGTCTCCTTCCTCTGGATCCCGCTCGTGATCATCATGGTCTACGCGTTCAACAGCTCGAACATCCAGAGCTGGCCGCTGCCCGGCCTCTCGACGAAGTGGTTCCCCGTCGCCTGGCACGACCCGCAGGTGCACACCGCCTTCTGGCTCTCGATCAAGGCGGGCCTCGCCGCCACCGTCGATCGCGCTCGTGCTCGGCTCGCTGCGCGGCGTTCGCGCTCCAGCGCTTCCGCTTCTTCGGCCGCGAGCTGATCTCGTTCGTGCTCGTCCTCCCGATCGCGCTGCCGGGGATCATCACCGGGATGGCGCTGAACTCGTTCTTCACAACCGGCACATCAACCTCTCGCTCTGGACGATCGTGATCGGCCACGCGACCTTCTGCATCGTGATCGTCTACAACAACGTGATCGCACGGCTGCGGCGCACCTCGCCGTCGCTCGTCGAGGCGTCGATGGACCTCGGCGCGAGCGGCTTGCAGACGTTCCGCTTCGTCACCATGCCGGTGATCGCGACCGCGCTCGTCTCCGGCGCGCTGCTCGCCTTCGCGCTCTCGTTCGACGAGGTCGTCGTGACCTACTTCACCGCCGGGGCCCAGAACACGCTTGCCGCTGCTGATCTTCGGCTACATCCGGCGAGGGCCAGCAGCTCCCGGAGGTGAACGTGATCGTGTTCGCGGTGATCGCGCTCACCGTGATCCCGGTCGCGATCGCCCAGCGGCTGACGCGCGACAGCGGCATCCTGCGGCGGCAGTAGTCGTAGCGCCGTTGTACGATCACGCGCGATGACCGTGGCCCCACCGCAACTTCGTCGGAGGCGAGCTGTCGACGCCGTCGAGGGCGGCCAGATGGAGGTGCTGAACCCTGCGACCGGCAAGGTGATCGCCGAGGTGCCGCGCGGGACGCAGGCGGACGTCGACCGCGCGGTCGCGGCGGCCAAGCAGGCGCTGCCCGACTGGCTCGAGACGACTCCGGGCGAGCGCGCCGAGCTCCTGCTGAAGCTCGCCGACGCGCTGGAGGCGAACGCGGAGGAGCTCGCGGCGCTCGAGTCCGCGAACGTCGGCAAGCCGCTCTCGTACGCGCGCGACGAGATCCCGGTCTGCGTCGACAACCTCCGCTTCTTCGCCGGCGCTGCGCGCATCCTCGAGGGGCGCTCCTCGGGCGAGTACATGCGCGGCTACACCTCGATGATCCGCCGCGAGCCGATCGGGATCGTCGGCGGGATCGCGCCCTGGAACTACCCGCTGATGATGGCCGTCTGGAAGCTCGGCGCCGGCGCTCGCCGCCGGCAACGTCCAGGTGCTGAAGCCGTCCGAGCAGACGCCGCTGACGGCGCTCCGCTTCGCCGAGCTCGCCGCCGGGATCCTCCCGCCCGGCGTCTTCAACGTGATCACCGGCGACGGCGAGCCGGTCGGCGCCGGGATCGTCCGCCATCCCGACGTGCGCCTCGTCTCGCTGACCGGCGACGTCGCGACCGGCAAGGAGATCGCCCGCACCGCCGCCGACACGCTGAAGCGCGTCCACCTCGAGCTCGGCGGCAAGGCGCCGGTGATCGTCTTCGACGACGCCGATCCGGCCGCAGCCGCGGAGGCGATCAAGATCGCCGGCTACTGGAACTCGGGCCAGGACTGCACCGCCGCCTCGCGCGTGATCGCCGGCCCGAAGATCTACGACGCCCTGCTCGAGCACCTCGTCCCCGCAGTCCAGTCGCTGCACGTCGGAGATCCGGCCGACGGCGACGCCATCGAGATGGGCCCCGTGATCTCGAAGTCGCAGCAGGAGCGCGTCTTCGGCTTCCTGCGAGCGCGCGAAGGGCGCGACGGTGATCAGCGGCGAGGCCCCGAGCTCCGCGGGCTTCTTCGTCCCGCCCACCGTCGTCACCGACATCGCCCAGAGCGACGAGATCATCCAGCGCGAGGTGTTCGGCCCGGTCGTCACCGTGCAGCGCTTCGCCGACGACGAGCAGGCGCTCGCCTGGGCGAACGACGTCAACTACGGCCTCGCCGCCTCGGTCTTCACGCGCGACGTCGGCCGGGCGCTCAATGCCGCCCGCCGCCTCCAGTTCGGGACGGTCTGGATCAACGACCACATCCCGCTCGTCTCGGAGATGCCGCACGGCGGCTTCAAGCAGTCCGGCTACGGCAAGGATCTGTCGATGTACTCGCTCGAGGACTACACGCAGATCAAGCACGTGATGGCGAAGCTCGACTAGGTCTAGGCGGTCACCAGCGCGAGGTCGCTCTTCAGCGCCGCGAGGTCGAGCCCGTTCGGCGCCTTGCCGGCCTCCAGGAAATCGTTGCTGAGCAGGCAGTAGGCCTCGTCGACGTAGCGGTCCCAGAACGCCCAGGTCATCTGCTTCAGCGCTCCCCAGGTGACGACGGTGACCGTCCGGTCGTCGTAGCGGACGACGTCGACCGCGTGGCCTCCCCATGAGCCGGGCTGCGCGGGGCCGCTGAGGCTGTGCGTCCAGTCCCAGACCGTCTGGGACTGCGCCGTCTCCGGCAGCTGAAGCCCGATGTAGAGCCCCTCGAAGAGGTACGCGCCCGTGCGGACAAGCCGATGGTCGTGGACCGAGACGCGCGCGAAGGCGCCGATCTTGTGCCGCGCGATCCCGGTGGAGCGCCAGTACTTGAGCACGTCGAGCTCGACGGCGCCTTCCTCGCCGGTCTGCGGGTCGACGACCTTGACCGCCTCGAACGCCTTCACGACCGACGGCTCGGAGACTTCGACCGCATGGCCCCGGCCGGCCGCGGTCCAGGCCTCGATCATGTGCCCTGCGGCTGCGCAGGTGCAGTCGCCGAGCCGGTCGTTCGCGTACATCGGCCAGCCGTGCACGGCCGTGGCGAGATCCAGCGCGGCCGGGGGCGGCGGCAGCGCCTTCGGGTCGACGTAGCTCGCGAGCAGCAGCGTTCGGAGATCGGTGCGCACCGGCAGCTTGCCGAGCTTGAACCGGGTTTCGACCGTGGTTGTCATGCAGGGCCTCCTCTTCAGGACGGGCGCCGCAGACGTCAGCGCAACGCTACTCCTGCACGATGACTCTTGTCAACCATCTAGGGGCGCTTCCGCGAGTCGCGCGCCTGCTCCCGGCGGGCGAGTGCGTTCCGCCTGACGTCGAGCGCCGCCTGCTCTCGTTGCAGCTTCAGGTACGCCTCGAAGCGCGCGCGCGTGAGACGCCCCTCGGCCAGCGCCTCGCGCACCGCGCAGCCCGGCTCCTGGTCGTGGGCGCAGTCGTCGAAGCGGCAGTGCGCCGCGAGCTCGTCGATCTCCGAGAACACCTGCTCGAGATCGGCCTCCCACAGCTGCAGCTCCCGGATCCCCGGCGTGTCGAGCACCACGCCTCCGCCGGGCAGCAGGATCAGCTCGCGGCGCGTCGTCGTGTGACGTCCGCGCTGGTCGTCTGCCCGCACCTCGGCGGTCTTCAGCAGCTCCTCGCCGGCGAGTGCGTTCACGAGCGTCGACTTGCCGGCCCCCGACGAGCCGAGCAGCACCGCCGTCTTGTTGCCGGCGAAGAACGGGCGGATCTCGTCGAGCCGCTCCCCGGTCTTGGACGAGAGCGCGAGCGCGGGGCATGCGCCGAGCGTCACCGTCTCGACGCCGGCGAGGAACGGCTCGACGTCGTCGACGAGGTCGGTCTTCGTGAGCAGCACGACCGGGTCGGCGCCGCTCTCCCAGGCCATCGCGAGGTAGCGCTCGAGCCGGCGGAGGTTGAAGTCGAGCGGCAGCGCCTGGACGAGGAACGCGATGTCCATGTTCGCCGCGAGCACCTGCTCGCGAACCGCCTGCCACACCTCCTTGCGCGAGATCGAGGTGCGCCGCGGCAGCACGACCTCGACGAGACCTCCGACCGGGTCGTAGCCGACCCAGTCGCCGACGACCGGCAGCTCGCGGTCGCGCACGAGTTGCTGCGAGCCGGCCGCGCGGATCTCGCCGCCGGCCGCGATCAGGTCGTAGGCACCACGATGTTGGACCGCGACGCGGGCCGGAACGAGGCCCGCGGCGCGGTGCGGCTCGAACGCAGCTGCCCAGCCGCCGTCCCAACCAATCTGCTGGAGCAAAGTCTCCGTAGCTGGAAGTGTCAACGAAATTTCCGTGGAGTGTGCGAATACGGTTACGCTCGGCCGATCAAGCTCAGCGCGCTGCTCTTGCCACTCGCGGTCCTGATGCTCGCCGGCTGCGGCGGCGGGAGCAAGCCGACGGCGAGTGGCACCTCGATCGAAGCCGCCCCGATGCGCAGGTCCCCGGGCACGGTCGCGACCTGCCTGAACAGCCGCGGCTTCCTCGTCCAGGCAGGCCCGCATCGGGTCAGCGGGAGCTCGCCCGGCGGCGTCAACTTCGCAGTCACCTTCTTCGCGAGCGCGCAGGCAGCAGCGGCGGCGCGCGCGACGCATCACTACGTGGAGCAGATCGCCTCGGCGACCACGGATGTGGGCATCGACGACTCCGGCAACCCACCGGAGCATCCGGGCGGCAAGCCGATGACGCTGGCGCCTGTCGATCTGCACACGGTCGTCGTCTGCATCCTGCACGGCTAGACTGTGCGCGCCCGCGGCGCTGCGAGATTCCGAACCGGGTCAGATCCGGGAGGAAGCAGCCCTAAGGATCCCTCGCAGGTGCCGCGGACTATGTTTCTTGCTTCCCGGGCGCATAGCTCAGCGGGAGAGCGCTCGCTTCACACGCGAGAGGTCCGTGGTTCGATCCCACGTGCGCCCACTGTCAACCCGCACATGAAAATCCTAGAATTTTCGCGCTCGCCCTCGGAGGGCTGGGGCGGGCGAGCACGGGCTGAGCCCGCGCTCGCGGCGGCTCGCTGTTCATCGAGGAGCCGCCAAAGCGGCGTGACCATGCGGCCGGTGTGAGTCGCGCCCGTGATGTCGGGCGCGGCGGGGCATGTGACAAACGCTCCACAAGAAGAGACCGGTACGTCGTCCGGGACGACGTACCGCAACAACAAGATCCGGTTCCCTTCGGGGAGTGCAGGTTCGACCCCCGCCTTCGGCACTGAGCCAAGCCCTACCCGGCCGGGGTGGGCCACCAGCGTTTCAGCGTCATCGTCCCCGTCTCGGCGATGCGGGCGCCGCTGCAGTGGTAGGCGAGCGGCGTGGTCGTACCGTGCGTGGTGAAGTGCAGGGTGAGCGGACACGCCGTCTTGTCGCCCGCCACGTCGTAGTACTTGACCCTCGCCGTTCCCGTGGCGTCGACCGACCCCGTCATCGACAACGGGCTCGACGTGATCTTGCCCGCGTTCACGGTGATGCCGGCTCCTCCGTGCAGCGGGTAGATGTCGCCGTTGCGCAGATCCTTGTAGGTGCCGGTGAGCACGAGCGTGTACCCCCCGTCGTAGGCCGACGAGGCGTCGCCGACGGTGATGCTGGCTGCGATGCACGTCGTGCCCTGCGCGCCGGGCCGCGGAAAGGCGCTCGTGTCGGACGTGCAGACCATGAACGGATAGGCGCGGCGCTCGGCATTCGCGTTCACCGTCCCGGAGACCACCCCGGTGCGAGACGAGAGCGTCAGCCCGGTCGGCAGGAACCCGTAGGCGAGAGCGAAGACGTACGGCCCGCCGTTGCCGCCGCTCGGGTTGACCTGTCCACGGTTCAGCGGCCCGCCGCAGACATGGCCCGCTGCGGGCGTGGGCTCGCAGAACGAGTACCCGGCGTACGCCTTCCCGGGCACCGCCAACGGAGCCGCGGCCGACGGAGCGACGAATCTCGGCGCGGCCGCCGCGCGCCCCCGTGCGCCTTGCGCTGAGCCGGATACGACCAGCAGTGCAGCCAAACCGATCGCCGCAGCGACTCTCATCAAGGCCTCCTACAAGCAGGGTAGTCCCGCCTCGCGAACCCGACATCCGGGAATCTGCTGAGTGCGCGCCGGGGTGGCGCGTGACCATCTAGTGGGAAGCGGTGATCTCGAGCACGCCCGTGGCGGCGCTGCTCGTCGCACCGCCCGCCGCATAGAGCTGCCCGTTGATGACGGTTGCCACGGGAGCACTCCGTGCCACGGACATGGGTGCCGCGGTGCTCCAGGCGACGGTCACCGGGTCGTAGACCTCCAGCGAGGCGGAAACGTGGTTCGACGAATCCAGGCCGCCGACAACGTAAAGCTTGGTACCGGCTGCTCCACCGGCTTGATCCCGCGCAGCGGGCATCGCCGCCGAGGTGCTCCAGGCGTTGGTCAGCGGGTCGTAGACGTCAAGGGTGGTCGAGATCGCGCCAGCGCCGTCCAATCCGCCGGCCACGTAAAGCTTGCCACCGATCACCCCGGCCGCAGGATCGGCATGGGCATGTGGAGCCGAGGCCAGCTGGGCCCAGCTGTCCGAGACCGGGTCGTAGACGTCGAGAACGCTGCTGTAACCGCTCACGCCATTGCAGGCGGTCAGCACGTACAGCTTGCCCGCGATCACGCCGGCAGCCTGGCAGGCGCTCAGAGTCGGCATCGAAGCTCTCGTGGTCCAGGTATTGGTCGACGGGTCATAGGCAAACACGGTCGAGGTCGGGAGAGTGCCTTGCCAACCACCGATCACGTACAGCTTCCCGTTGAGCGCTGCGGCTGCACCGTCGTACCGGGTCTGCGGCATGGGAGCGAGAGCGCGCCAGGTGTTCGTGGCGGGGTCGTACGCCTCCAACGCGGCGGTGGCGCCGGTAGCGGTACGTCCGCCTGCGACATAGAAGATCCCCCCGATCTCGGCACCCATGGACGAGGATCGGGCTGTAGGCATGGGCGCCTTCGTCGCCCACGTGGCAGTCGGGGTCGGCGGCGTTGTGCTGGTCGTCGTCGTAGTGATGATCGGCGGGGACGTCTCGAGGACGAGCCGCCCGATCCGGTTCCCGTTGGCCTCCGTGAACCAGATGTTGCCGTCCGACCCGGCCGCGATCCCGTAAGGCCCGCTGCCCGTGGTGATGCCGGTGCTGTACTCGGTGACAACGCCGGCGGGGGTGATCTTCCCGATCCGGTTGCCGTTCGCCTCGGTGAACCAGACGTTGCCGTCCGGGCCCGCTGCGATCCCGACGGGGTAACTTCCGGCAGTGATACCGGTGCTGTACTGGGTGATGACACCGGCGGGGGTGATCTTCCCGATCCGGTTGCCGTTCGCCTCGGTGAACCAGACGTTGCCGTCCGGGCCGGCCGCGATCCCGTAGGGGCCGCCGCCGGTCGTGATGCCGGTGTGGTACTGGGTGACGACACCGGCGGGGGTGATCTTCCCGATCCGGTTGCCGTCAGTCTCGGTGAACCAGACGTTGCCGCCCGGGCCGGCCGCGATCCCGTAGGGGCCACTGCCAGCGGCGATACCGGTGCTGTACTGGGTGACGACACCCGCGGGGGTGATCGTCCCGACTCGGTTGCCGTTGGCCTCGGTGAACCAGACGTTGCCGTCCGGGCCGGCCGCGATCCCGGCAAGGCCACTGCCGGCGGCGATACCGGCGTGGTATTGGGTCACGACACCTGCAGAGGTGATCTTCCCGATCCGGTTGCCGTTCGCCTCGGTGAACCAGAGGCTGCCGTCCCGGCCGGCCGCGATCCCGGCAGGCCCGCTCCGGGGGCTGATGCCCGCGCTGTACTCAGTAACAACCCCCGCGGGGGTGATCTTCCCGACTCGGTTCCCGTTGGCCTCGGTGAACCAAACGTTGCCGTCCGGGCCGGCCGCGATCCCGTAGGGGCCACTGCCAGCGGTGACGCCGACGCTGTATTCGCCGATCGTCGGGCCTGCAGCGGCGGACGCCGAGGCGGGTAGCAAGACGATCCAGAGCAACACGAAAACGGACCAGCGGACGTCTGAGATCACGCCACTCTCCTCACTCCAGCGAGATCGAATCGTCGCGACCCCCAATTCACGGAGCCGGAGTGCATCATCTCACCCGCGCACCGCCCGCGCGAACCGCGGTGAGTCCCGCCGCCTATACGATCGCCGGGATCGAGCGAAGGAGAACATGATGGCCTCGCCGAGACCTTGCGATCGCCTCCAGACCGGGGCAAGAGGAGCGCTTGCGCGCCCCCTCGTTTGGGTCGGGGTCGTCGTCGCCGTGCTCGTGAGCGCCTCAACCTCCTCGGCATCGGTCAGAGCCGACACTGTCGGGAGCACGATCTGGTCATACACGAACGGACACCTTGTTGCGAGGCAAACTGCGACGTCCGACTTCGACACGAGCAAGCCGACGTTCATCATCACCCACGGCTGGAACGGCCTCTATACGGGCGGGAAACTCGACCCGAGCTACGTGAAGCTCGCCAACAGCATTCTCGAGGACTACAAAGGCGCGAATGTTCTCTTCATCGACTGGTCGCGAGACTCGACGGCGCTGTTGCCAATGACGGCCGCATCCCACATCAACAACGATGCGGACGTTGCCTACGACAAGCTTCGTTCCGAGACACCGCTTGGCAGCGATCCTGGCCTCTGGCAGAGCGTCACCATGATCGGCTCGAGCTTCGGGGCCTATTTCAACGAGAGTGTGGCTGCGCGCGAGTACTCGGACAACCGTGCTCGGGTCAATACCTCGGTGATGCTCGACCCAGCGAACACATTCGGACTGCTCGGGTCCGGCTACACGCTCGACGACCAGGAGATCCAGACGGTGTTTCAGCGCTCCATCTCCATCAGGACAGGATCGTTCGCCGACGATCAAGATCCGCTCGGCGACACCAGCTACTTCGCCGAACCGCCGTTCTCGGCCACACTGAAGCCCATTTCGGCCCACGGGTGGGGTCGCACTTTGCTCGCCAACGCATTGGCCAAGGGTGACAAGCGGATTCTCACCGACACGCTCCCAAGAGGACTTGCCCGCGACGAAGACGGCTTCGTCATGGACGACATCCTCGCCCCCGACGGCAGCGTCGTCAGCGCTGCCACGGCTATCGACTTCTCTGGAACATGGACCGGCAGCTATTCGGGCGTCGTCTTGGGCAAGGACGGCTGCGGCGAGACACCCATCAGTGGCGCGGTGACGCTATCGCTCTCACAGTCCGGTACGTCCCTTTCCGGGACGATGACGTTGGCAGGCTCGTCGGTCCGCGTCGACCAGACGTGCGAGGTCATAGGAAGATCGAACGAGGACATCTCGATCAACGGCGCCGCCGTGTCCGGCATGATTGCCGCAGGTGGTGGCCTCACCCTGATAATGAACGCCGGCCTCGGATCCCTCGACGGAAGTTTTCAGGGCAACGGGCATGTGACGTTCAGTGACGTAACACGGATCAAGACGACCGGTCCGTAGGGCCAACCGACCGGGACGCCTCAGTGCGAGACGATCGTGGTCCTGTGTTCGGGATCGGTGGGGTGGTCGCGCGCCGAGGCTCGGGGATCCGAGTCGGTCACGCGGCGAGCTTCGGCTCGTGACGAGATCCGGGTTCGTGGGCTCCATTGGGAGTCTTGCCAGTCCGATGCCTGGCACATAGGGCACCGCGGGAGCGGCCCGGCAACCATGATCCCGTAGCCGCAGGCGCAACAGCGGAACTCGCGCTTTCCGGCCGCGGCGGCTTGCCGGGCGAGCTCTTCGGACTTGGATGTTGCGTCCGCCTCGGTCACCACCCGACCCGAAAGCGGCCGCCGAGATGACGTCCGTGAGTCCAGCGGCTGGGCTTCAACCGTCGCGAGCGCCGAACTGTCCGGTTGGGATCTGGCTCGGTACGTTGACACGACAACCCCCATCGTCAGCTGACAATCGAGGGGCTCTCCGACAGCCCACAGGACTGGCTCCGCACCCGACGTTCCTCTCCTCAGAACCAGGGCGACGTCCGCAACCCACGCCTGTTCCAGACGCGAATCTGCCAGTCGCTGTCGTGCCTGTCAATCGGGAAAGCCGCTGCCTCCGTGCGGGCAACTACCGGACGAACAGGCAGAGGCCGCGGCGACGCTTCAGCCGATGCCTACAGGCGCCGGGTCGGTGGCGATCGGATCGAGGACGAAGACCTCGAACCCCTCCCATCCCATCCAGCACCTGAAGGCATCGGCTGACGCCGAGCCCCCTTCGATGCGTAGCTTCCCGCACCAGGATCAGGGTGCTCCCCGATGGCTGCCGCGAACAACGGCTGCAGGCTTTGCGACTGGGGGATGGGATAGCTGTGGATACGCGTGCAACCTGTGGCGGCAGCCGCTGCCTGGCGATCGACGATGGCAACGCAGCCGACTTCAGTCGTCCCTGGACCGGTGAGTGTCCCAGCTGCTCGGGCCGCTTCGAGCTCCTGTATGGCGGCTTCCTGCCCGACCACACGCCACGCGCCGAAGCGCCACCCGGCCGCGACGACTGACTCGCACCGGCAGGCAGGGGCGCCAGCTCGCCCCAGCTCGCGCTATGCGTCTTGCAGTTGCTCCCTGAAGTGGCAGAGAGCAGCGGGTGAGTCCTCGTGAGCGTTAGCCCGGCATGAGCGCGTGCACCTCAGTGTCGCCGCGCGCCGCGACGCGTTGTCGCCGGAGCAGGAGACTGCTCTCTACCGAATCGTTCAAGAAGCGCTCACGAACGTCGTCAAACACGCCAATGCCACCACCGTCAGCATCGTCATCGGCGACGACGACGGCGCCCTCCGCGCCGCGATCGAAGACGACGGCGACGGCTTCGACACCACAAGCATCCGAGACGGAGCCCTCGGCCTCACCGGTATGCGCGAACGCATCCTGCTCGCCGGCGGAAGCCTCGACATCCAATCCAGCCCGACAAACGGCACCCAGGTACGCGCCGAGCTTCCGAGAGAATGGGCCGTGCAAGGAGCTACGGCAGTCTCGGCGCCTGGCTTGGAGTCGGAGCTCTTTCTTCAGAGCGATTTGCCGACGGGCCGGTAGCGCGGTCGCCGGCCCCCGGGGACCGTCTCGAAGAGCCCCAGGGAAACGGGTGAGAAGCTCGGCCACGGCTCGAGCGGTGGGTCCAGGTGCGGACGCCGCTTGAAACGAACGATCGTGATGTGCGGGAGCCAGCCGCCGGCACGGCGTGGCTCGTAGCCGATCGCCTCGCCGAGACGGGCGTTCAGCTCGCGCCACAGGGCTTGCCCATGCCCGTCATCGTCGAACACGAGCATCGCCAGACGAGCGAGCTCCCTGTACTCGGTCGGCCCCGAGAGGACGACGCGCTCCGGCGGCACGATCGCCGCGGCTTCGCCGATCGCGCGCTGCAGGGCCTCGATCTCGTCGGAGGGTCGGTTGCCGAGGAACGCCAGGGTCAGATGGAGGTCCGGGCCGGGCTCGACCGCGACGTCGCGAAGGGCCGCGAGCTCGGATTGGAGAGCGACGCAGGCCTCACGAACTGCCGCGGGAATCTCGAATGCCACGAACAGCCTCACGTTGGCGCTCATTCTGCTCAGCGCTCGGTGATCTCCTCGAGCGTGTGCACGTCGAATCGTTCGAGAACCTCGCTCAGCCGTCCGACATGCTCCTGGAATCCCGGCAGCCCCCGCCAGCGCCTGATCGCGGCCAGGCTCTCCCACGGCCCGAAGCTGATGAAGCAACGCGGCTCGTCGACGTCGCGGAGCAACCGTGCGCGAGCGCTCAGCCCCTCGGCGGCGCTCCACTCCTCGAACTCGTGCCAGCGCCGTACGAACTCCTCCTCGTGACCCGGCTTCACAATCCAAGCTGTGTGCGAGTAGTGCTCTCCCATGGACGACTCACTCTCGGATCGACGCTGATCTCACCACCGACTAGTGCATCCGTCCGTAAGTTCGGTGCGTTATCCGGCGGATGGATCGTCGTTCGTGGCAAGGACGCAGGGAGTCTCGATAGCTGTGGCTATCGAGACGACCGGGGACGCAGCCACGGGCGGCGAGACGCCGTCGGGAACGTGCCATGACTCATGGACGGGTGCACTAGACACGGTCTCGATCGTCGTGGCCACGTCGTCCGACGGCATCGGAGGAAGCCCGGCCCGCTCTGAGTAGTTGTCCGCAAGCCGCTGCACCCACGCAAGGGTTCCGCGAGGATCCGTGTGAACCCGCAACCCGAATCGGTGGCGCCCCGGATGGGAGCGCCACACTCCGGCGCGACGATGGCTCCAACTTGACGGAGGGAGAAGCATCGTGATCACCGAGGATCTGATCCGCGAGCTCACCGAAAGGCATCTGGAGTTCGAGCTGATCACGCACAAGCCGGCGATCACTGCCGGCGAGGAGGCGGTCGTGGTCGGCGTCGCTCCCACGCAGGTCGCGAAGACGCTCGTGCTGGCGACCGACGGTGGCTTCGTCCGGGCCGTGCTGCAGGCCTCCGAGCGCCTCGACCTGCACAAGGTCCGTGAGCTCCTCGGAGAGGGTAAGAGCGCGCGTCTTGCGACGGAGGCCGAGCTTGCGGGTGCGTATCCGATGTTCGAGCTCGGCGCCGTGCCGCCCTTCGGCGGCCCCCCCGGCGACCGCACGATCGTCGACCGCCGGCTCGCCGCGCTCGAGTTGTTCGTGGTCGACGCCGGCTCGCATCATGAATCCCTACGGATGCGAATGGACGACCTGCTCTCGCTCACCCAGGCCGAGATCGCCGATATCTGCGCCGACTGAGGTCGCTGCGGGAATCCCCCGATGCCCGGCGCCGGCTCACGCGCGATGCTTCCGGCGATGACGGCGTACCGGTTCGCCGAGCACGGCGGCGAGGTCGAGCTCGAGCTCGAGGCGGCCACGGAGGCGGGCATCTTCGAGGCTGCGCTCGAGGCCTTCGCCGAGCTCGTGTCGTCCGACGAGGAGGGAGCGGCCATCCGGCATGAGATCTCGCTCGACGAGGGCGATCGCTGCTTGCTGCTCGTCGACTGGCTCGGCGAGCTCATCTTCCTGGCCGAGGTGGAGCAGTTCGTGCCTGACCGGCTCGCGTCGTTCAAGCTCACCGGCGACCGCCTGCGCGCGACGGTCATCGGACGGCGCGGCCGCCCGCGGCACCTCGTGAAGGCCGTCACGCTCAACGATCTGCAGCTCTCGCAGGAGGGCGGTGCCTGGCATGGCCGTGTCGTCCTCGATGTCTGAGCTGGTGCGGCTCGACGAGACGCTCTGGGAGATCCCCGCCGCCAGGCGCCCCGACATGCGCGTACCCGCGCGGATCTTCGCCGACAGAGAGCTCCTCGACGCACTGGCCGGAGATCGCTCGCTCGAGCAGCTGGAGAACGTCGCCACGCTGCCCGGGATCGTGGAGGCTGCGCTCGCCATGCCGGACATCCACCAGGGCTACGGCTTCCCCGTCGGCGGTGTCGCGGCGATGGAGCTCCCGGACGGCGTCGTCTCGCCGGGCGGAGTCGGGTATGACATCAACTGCGGCGTGCGGTTGCTCGCTCTGCCGTTGACCGCCATCGAGCTGGGTGCGCGGCGGGAGCCGCTGGTACACGAGCTCTCGCGCGCGATCCCTGCCGGGGTCGGGCGACACGGCGCGCTCGCGCTCTCCGGGGACGCGCTGGACGGGGTGCTGCGCGAGGGGCCGCGTGCGCTCGTCGCGCGGGGGATCGGCCGGGAGGACGACCTCGCACACACCGAGTCCGAGGGCTGCCTCCCCGGAGCCGACCCGACGGCAGTCTCGGAGCGTGCCCGGGAGCGTGGGGCCGGTCAGCTCGGGACGGTCGGGGCGGGCAACCACTTCATCGAGCTCCAGCGGGTCGATCACATCTTCGATCCGGACGCCGCCCGGGCATTCGGCCTCGCCGCAGGCCAGTTGACGGTGCTGATCCACTCCGGCTCGCGCGGGCTCGGGCATCAGGTTTGCACCGACCACGTGCGTGTGATGGACGCCGCCGGCCACCGATACGGGATCGTGCTGCCCGACCGCCAGCTCGCGTGCGCACCCGCCTCCTCGCCGGAAGGGCGCGCCTATCTCGCCGCGATGGCCGCCGCCGCCAACTTCGCTTTCGCAAACCGGCACGCGATCGCGCATGCCGTCCGCGAGTCGGTTCGTGCGGTCCTGGGGCTCGCCGCGGCGCAGGGGACGCGCCAGGTGTACGACGTCGCCCACAACGTGGCCAAGGTCGAGCGCCACGGCGGCCGCGAGCTGCTCGTCCACCGCAAGGGGGCGACGCGCGCCTTCCCGGCCGGGTCGACCGAGATCCCCGTGGCCTACCGGGAGGTCGGTCAGCCGGTCTTCATTCCCGGCAGCATGGGCACGGCGAGCTTCGTGCTGGCCGGGCAGCAGGGCGCGATGACGCGCTCGTTCGGCACGACCTGTCACGGCGCCGGTCGTGCGATGTCCCGGACCGCCGCGCGCAAGCGCATCGGCGGCACCGAGCTGCGGCGGCAGCTCGAGGCTCAAGGGATCGTCGTTCGCTGCCCGTCGAACAAGGGGCTGGCGGAGGAGGCGCCGTTCGCCTACAAGGACGTCGAGCACGTGGTCGAGATCGTCGAGCGCGCCGGTCTCGCCCGTCGTGTCGTGCGGCTCGTGCCGCTCGGCGTCGTCAAAGGCTGAGGCTCGGGGGATGCGAGCCGAACGATCTATCGCGCCGGTCGAGCCACAGTGCGCGAGCGAATCTCGGCCGCCAGAGTGTCGCGGAGCGCAGCGACCCCGGCGCTGATCTCGACCGGGTAGGGCCGCGCGTCGAGCAGGCGGTGCGCGGGCGGGAGCGCCGCCCGCTGCGCCGCGGCGCGCTCGCGCGCCCGGACGAGCGGCTCGTGCGAGGCGCGGACACCGTTCTCCATCATCGGTTGCAGCAGCGGCGTCATCCCCGGCAGCGCGGGCTCGTCTCTGAGCGAGACGACGTCACCCGCGAAGCGCCCGCCGTCGCAGCGTCGCCAGACCTGCTTCGCTCCCGGCAGCGTCGCCTTCTCGGCCGACAGCTTGAGCACCGGCCGTCCGTCGAAGACGACCAGCTTGTAGGCCGCGTCGAGATAGGGCGCGTCGGCCGAGACGCCGAGCTTCGAGCCGATGCCGAAGCCGTCGATCGGAGCTCCTTTCCCGAGCAGGCGCTCGATCTCGTTCTCGTCGAGGCCGCCGCTCGCGAAGATGGTCACGTCGGGCAGACCGGCTGCGTCGAACACCCGGCGGACCTCGCGGCTGAGCTCGAGCAGGTCGCCGGAGTCGAGGCGCACGCCGCCGAGCCGGCCGCCGCGCTCACGGAGGGCGTGGGCTGTCCGAGCCGCGAGACGCGCGCCCTCGACCGTGTCGTAGGTGTCGATCAGGAGCGTGCTGCCGTCCGGATAGGCGCTCGCGAACGCCGCGAAGGCGGCGCCCTCGTCCTCGAAGCACTCGACGTAGGAGTGCGCCATCGTGCCGGCGATCGGGACCCCGTACAGCCGCCCCGCGAGCACGTTGCTCGTGGAGTCGAAGCCCGCGAGGTAGCTCGAGCGCGCCACCTTGAGCCCGGCCTCGCCGCCGTGTGTGCGTCGCAGCCCGAAGTCGACGAGCTTCCGTCCGCCGGCGGCGTCGACGCAACGGGCCGCCTTGCCCGCGATCAGCGACTGGAAGTGGACCTGGTTGAGCACGAACGTCTCGACGAGCTGCGCCTCGAGCAGCGGCGCCGTCACCTCGAGCACGGGCTCATCCGCGAAGAAGACGGTTCCCTCCGGCATCGCCCGCACCTCCCCGGTGAAGCGAAGCTCCGCGAGCCGCTCGAGGAAGGCGGCGCCGAACAGGCCCGTCGTCTCGAGATAGGCGAGGTCGTCCGACGCGAAGCGCAGCTGCTCGAGGTACGCGAGCACATCCCCGATCCCGGCGGCGATCAGATAGCCCCAGCGCGGCGGCAGGCGCCGGCAGACGAGCTCGAAGGTCGCCGGCCGGTCGGCGAGCCCCTGGGCGAGGTAGCTCTCGCCCATCGTCAGCTCGTAGAGGTCGACGAGCAGTGCCGGCGATCCGGCAGGCGCTTCCTCAGGCACCGGAGACGGGAACGCCGACGAGCTCGTCCACGGTCGTGATCCGCGCGCCGTAGACCGAGCGGAGGTACTCGAGCGCGTCCTCCTCGTCCACGCCTTCGAATGCGCACACGGCGTCCCGTGGGACGGTGATCGCGTAGCCGCGGATGAACGCTCCATACGAGGTGTGACGGACACAGATGTGCGTGTGCTGGCCGACGATCACAGCCTCGTCCACACCAAGCGCACGCAACCGCTCGTCGAGGCCGGTTCCGTCGAAGGCGCCGTACGCGCGCTTCGGCGAGACGAGCTCGCGCTCGCCGGGACTGGGCCGAAGCTCCTCGATCACCTGCGCACCGGGGGTGCCGGCCATCGCGTGCTCGCCCCAGACCTCGAGCTCGGGGTCACCGGGCTCGTGCGCGTCGTTGGAGAAGACGACCACCCAGCCCTCGCTGCGCGCAGTGGCGAGTAGGCGCCGGATCGGCGCGACGATCGCCTGGGCGCGCGGATTCGCGAGCGCCCCGCCGACGAAGTCGTTCAGCATGTCGACGACGATCAACGCCTTCATCGTGTTGGCTCGGACACCAACCATTCGATCACCCTTTGCGTGACGTCCACTCGTGTCGATCCTCTCCTCCGCCCCCGCGCCGGCAATCCGGGGAAGCCACACCCTGCGCGCGGGAAACTACCGGCTCCCGGCGCCTGCCCCGTGGGAGTCGATCTCCTCGACCCCGGCGACGTGTCCGTCCTCGAGCCAGACAACCCGATCTGCGATCGCGCGCAGCCGCTCGTCGTGGGAGACGACGATCACGCCGCAATCCTGGCGCCGGGCGAGCTCGCGCAGGAGATCCATCACCTCGCGCCCGTGGTGTGAGTCGAGGTTCGCCGTCGGCTCGTCGGCCAGGAGCAGCGACGGATCGTTTGCGAGCGCGCGGGCGATCGCCACCCGCTGGCGCTCGCCCGCGGAAAGCCCGTGCGCGGGGAAGTCGAGCCGTCCTCCCAGGCCCGCGGCCTCGAGCAGTCTGCGTGCCCTCCCGGCGGCCTCGGCGCCCTTGACGCCGCCGATGTTGAGCGCGACCTCGACGTTCTCCTGGGCGGTCAGCGCGTCGAGCAGGTTGAAGGTCTGGAAGACGAAGCCGACGAGTGTCCGGCGGATACGCGGGTGCTCTCGCGCCGGCAATGCGGTCACGTCCAGACCCTCGATCTCGATCCGGCCCGAGGTCGGCCGGAGCAGGCAGCCGATCATCGTCAGCAGCGTCGTCTTGCCCGAGCCGGACGGCCCCATGACGAGGGTGATCTCGCCGCGGTCGGTCGCGAGATCGACCCCGGCGACAGCGACCACCTCGGTGCGGCCCGCGCCGAACACCTTCGTCAGCCCCTCGACGCGCAGCAGCGGCCCGGCGCTCATGCGCGGAAGACCATCGCCGGGTCGATCCGATTCAGCCGGTGGACAGGGACGAAGGAGGCCGCGATCGACATCAACACGGCGGCGGCAAACACCCCGAGCACGTCGAGCAGGCGCAGGTCGGTGACGAACTCCGGCACCCAGCGGCTGATCAGGTCTGCCGCGATCGCCGAGGCGGCGATCCCGAGCAGGGAGCCGGCGAGCCCGACCATCAGGCTCTGCCAGACCACGATCTTGTAGAGGAACGATCCGGGCGCACCCACCGCCTTGAGCACGCCGAAGTCGCGGGCCTTCTCGAGCGTCGCGGTGTAGGTGGTGAGCGCGATCACGGCGCCGCCGACGACGAAGCCGATCCCGACGAGGACGCCGACGACGCTCAGGAAGCCGCTGCTGACGAGTCGGCCGAACGCGGCGCCGAAATCGGCGCTGGTGTGCGCCTCGGAGCCCGGCACCACTGCGGCCGCCGCCCGGCCGACGGCCGCGAGGTCAGCTCCGCGCGCTGTCGCGAGCAGGTAGTAGCTCAGCTGCCCCGGCTCGCCGAGCAGCGCCTTGCCCTCGACCGGGTTCAGGAACGCGAACTGGATGATCTTGTTGCCGCCGCTCGTGAGCCGGTCGACGACGAGGCTGTGCCCGAGCACGTCGAGCCGGTCGCCTTGCTTCACGCCGGCCTCGCTCGCAAGCACGCGATCGATCACCACATGCCCCGGAGCGGGGAAGTACCGCCAGGCGTCCGCCGGCAGCCGCAGGCCTGCCGGCGCGCCGATCGCCATCACGTAGGCGTCGACCCGGTTGCCGCTCGCGGTCGGGAACGCGAGATGGCGGGCGTAGACCGGGAGCACGGCGACCACGCCCGGCACGCGCGCAAGCGCGCTGGCGCGGCCGGCCGGAAGGAGCGACGTGGAGTGGAACGGGTCGATCGTGCCCGTCTGGGCGATCCAGACGTTCCCGGGCAGTTGCAGGTAGACCGATCCCGTACGGCTCCAGCCGCGGTAGAGGCTGACGACGATCAGGATCAGGAGCACCGCGAACGCGACACCGCCGACCGACATCGCGAACCGCCCCTTTTCTGCGAAGAGGTTTCTGCGTGCGACGGGCACCATGTACCGCCACCCTGATCGAAACTCCGAAGCGCTGCATCCGGGCGAACACGCCGAGCCGGCGCGGGTTTTCCGCAGGGCCCGATCCCGGGACGTACCTGTGCGAGCTCGGGCGACCTACGCGTGCGAGGGCGCGGCCGACGCGGGGCGGGACCGTCGGATCAGACGGCGCAGCTCGTCGGCGCCCCAGACGACGATCGGGAACGGGAGCAGAACGAGCAGGTCGAGCGGCCCGAGCGCTGCCGTCCCGAAGACCGCTTGCAGCGGCGGGAGATAGATGAGAGCGGCGGCGAGTGCGAGCTCGGCGGCGATCGCCCAGAGCAGCAGCCGGTTGCTGAAGACCCCGACCGAACGAAGCGAGGCGTGGTCGGTGCGCGCAGCGAACGCCGTCCCGATCTGGCAGGCGACGATGCCCGCGAACGTCATCGTCGTCGCTTGCCGGTACGCGTGGTGGAGGAGCGTCCCGCTACCCACTTGAGCGTGGAGGTGCCAGCCTGCGTGCAGCAGGACGAAGAAGAAGCCGCTCAGAGCAAGCGCAGCTTCGATGCTGCCGAGGAAGACCCACGACCGGAGCATCAACGAGCGGTCGATCACGTGCTGGGCACGTGAACGGGGCGGCCGGTCCATCAGGCCCGGCTCGGCAGGTTCCCGGCCGAGCGCGAGCGCCGGCAGGATGTCGGTGCAGAGGTCGATCGAGAGGATCTGCAGAACGGTCAGCGGGAGCGGGATCGCCCCGCCGGCTGCGGCGAAGACGAGGAACGGCACGACCTCACCGGTTGCATGCGTGAAGATGTAGACGATGAACTTGCGCACGTTCTCGTAGACGCGCCGGCCCGCTGCGACCGCAGCGACGATGGTCGCGAAGTTGTCGTCGGTGAGCACCATGGTCGCCGCCTCGCGTGCCACCTCGGTCCCCGTCAGGCCCATCGCGACCCCGATATCGGCGCGGCGCAATGCCGGTGCGTCGTTGACGCCGTCGCCGGTCATCGCGACCACGTGACCCTCGGCGCGCAGTGCGTCGGCGATGCGCACCTTCGCCTCCGGCGAGGCGCGCGCGAAGATCAACTCCCTTCCTTCGCGCAGGAGCGCATCGAGGTCACGTTCGCTCAGCGCGTCGAGCTGCTCACCGGTGATGAACCCGCCGCCGTCGATGGCAATCCCGACGCGACGGGCGATCTCGACGGCGGTCGGCCCGTAGTCGCCGGTCACCACGAAGATGCGTATCCCGGCAGCGTGGCAACGGCCGACCGCCTCGGCGACCTCTGCTCGAGGCGGGTCGAACAGGGCGACGAGGCCGAGCAGGCAGAGATCCCGTTCGGCGTCCTCGCGCTGCTGCGGCGGGTCGGCGCCGTCCGGGAGACGTCGCCGCGCGACGGCGAGCACGCGCAGTCCCTGCGCCGCATAGCGCTGGAGCGCGGCCAGGACCTCCTCGCGGTCGGCATCCGTGAGCGGGCGATGGTTGGCCCGGTGTCCGATCGTGGTCGCGCGGGCGAGCACCTCCTCGGGTGCGCCCTTTGCGTGCACGGTCAGGTGCCCGTCCGCACGCGCGTCGACCGTCGACATCAGGCGCAGCTTCGGGTCGAAGCGGTAGAGCTTCTGCCGAGCATGCTCGCGTCGCCGGACCGCGACGTCGATCCCGAGCACCCGGGAAGTTTCGAGCAGGCCGACCTCGGTGGCCTCTCCACGCGACTTGCCGGCCTTCCCGGATGCGAGCTCGGCGGTGCTGGCCGCTGCGATCGTCCGGCCGAGAAACCCGAGCACCGGGTTGGCTTGCACGGCCTGCTCCATGTCGATGCCCTGCTCGAGGTCGAGCTCGCCCAGCGAGGTCCAGACGCGAACGGCCCGCATCTCGTTCTCGGTCAAGGTTCCTGTCTTGTCGGTGCAGATCACGGTCGTCGACCCGAGGGTCTCGACAGCGCTCAGCCGCTTCACGAGGGCGCCCCGGCGCGCGAGGCTGGCCACCCCGACCGCGAGCGCGAGCGTGATCGTCGGCAGCAGCCCTTCCGGCACGTTCGCGACGATCAGACCGATCGTGAAGCTGATGGCGTCTTTGAGCGGCAGGCCGGCGGCAAGCCAGCCGATCGGCAGGAACGCCAGCCCGGCGGCGACGGCGACCAGGCCGATCAGCCAGGCCACGCGTCTCACTTGCAGCTCGAGCGGGCTGAGCTCCGTCTCGACTCGCTCGCTCAGCGCGGCGATTCGGCCCAGCTCGGTGCCCATCCCGGTTGCGGTCACGACTGCCTTCGCTTCGCCGCCGACACAGCCGGTGCCGCTGAAGACGAGATTGCGGGACTCGACCAGCGGCCCCTCCGTGTCGTGAAACTCGGCCGAGCGGTAGACCGCCTGCGACTCGCCGGTCAGAGTGGAAAGGTCGACTTCGAGCCCACCCTCGAGCAGGCGGGCGTCGGCGGGAATCTTGTCCCCTTCGGCCAAGAGGAGCAGGTCGCCGGGCACGAGCTCGGCAGCCTCGACCTGCCGGCTGCGACCGTCCCGGATCACGGTTGCCTGCACCGGCAGGTAGTCGGCAAGCGCCTCGACCGCGCGTTCGGCCTGCCGCTCCTGCGCAAACGCAAACAGCGCATTCAGGACGATCACGGCGACGATCGCGGCGGAAAGCACCGGGGTGCCCGCCAGGAGCGCCAGACCGGCGGCGACCCAGAGGAGGAGCGCCAGCGGGTGGACAGCCTGCTTGAGCAGCTCGCGAGGCCAGCGACGCCCGCCCCGCCGCACGAGCTCGTTGCGGCCGTGGATCACGAGCCGGCGGGCGACCTCACGGCTGGACAGCCCACTGGGGCCCGTCTCGAACTCGCCGAGCGGAAGCTCGACCTGCTGCCGCCGATCGACGCCGGGCGGTTTCGCCGCCGCGCTCACGGCGTCGGCAATCCGACGTGGCTCATGCTCGCAGCGTGCAGACCGCGCAAACGAGGAGCATCCGCAACGAGTCCGACGCCGACTTCGGGAAACTACCGAACGTCCGGACCGCCCCGCTCGGAGCACAACCTCAAGAGCCGAGAGCAGGAAGTTGGCCGGCTCGGTAAGAACGACGAGAGGGGCGGCGTCATTGCACGCCACCCCTGCTCATCGGCTCATGATTTCGAGATCTCGACCTTGCGGGGACTCGTCACAACGAGCTTCGGAGCGTGCACCTTCAGCACGCCCTTGGTGAATTGCGCCGTGATGTGCTCGCTGTCGATCTCCGGCGGCAGCGTGAACGTGCGCTCGAACGTGTGCTCGAGCCGCTCATGGAGCCGGAAGGTCTTCTCGCGCTCTTCCTTCGTCTCCTCACGCAGCCCAGAGACAGTAAGGGTGTGATCGGAGACTTCGAGCTCGAGCTCTTTCTCTTCATAGCCGGGGACCTCGACCTCGACGACGTACTCCTTCTGCGTCTCGTAGACATCGGCTGCCGGCGCCGCCTGCAGGAATGCGGGCATCACCGACATGCCCTCAAAGATGCGGCGGAGCCGTCGCTCCATTGTCTCGAAGTCGGGGAGGATGGATTGCTTCACCGGCGTCATCATCGCTAACCTCCTCTC
>CAVWXR010000010.1:0-20675 GCA_963759085.1 uncultured Actinomycetes bacterium | reverse complement strand
CTGTGCCCGCCGAATATCCCAAGCACCCAACAAAGAAAGAGTGCAACTCCGGCTGATTTCTTTTCGTTCTCAAATCTCGGTATCAAGCCCTTTGAACTCAGTGCAGATTGCGCGCCAGTGGTTTGAACCGGTGGCATCTCGTTCATGCTTTTTTAGTTTGACGGTTTGCTGATGTGTGATGATGCCTAACGGCGAGAACTTAGCCACACCGGATGTGCGATGTCAACCGTGAAGGCGGCTTTGAATTGGAGTTTGCTTCCGGCACGAATGTTTTCTATTGCTTGCTGTCGGTTCTCATTGAATGAAAAAGGTGTTGAAATGGATTTTCGGCGCGGGGGTTAATCAGTTTGTCCCCGATGCTTTCACCTTACCGAAAACTTGATTCATATGAACCAGGAAGTCTCCGTAGGAGTGCATCAAACTTCTTTCGAGGTTTCTTGCGAAGGCTCTGGCACGCTTCCCTGTTCGAAATGATTGCAGCTATGGTTAGGTCTCCACGGATAAATTCATAAGCGTGTACCACGCTCATGCATCAGTCTCCATTGCCTTTCGGCGTTCAGTCCTCAGCGGACCTGTTAGTCCGCCTTCTTTGGCCACTCAAGCAATCTCCTGACGTCGTACAGTCTGTAGGTTTCTTCGGGCGGTTTGTTTGGACATACTGGATTACAACGTCCTTGTTCACGGGAAACACCCCCGCCGCCGCGCTGGTGGGTTTCTGTCCTCCCGTAATATCCACACACAATTCAGCTTCCCCGGCTCAGTTCCTTGGCCAATTTGTTACGTATGGAATCCAAAGTTTCATGCACGTCCTCAAGGCTCTCAAAATCCACCGGTTCTTCCCACGGGACAATCATATTGGCAGCACCGCTTGGGGTAGCTGCTTTTCCGGCGCACCAGATAAGGGGCAAGGAACCCACCGTCAAGAACGGACAGGGAAATTTTTTTAAATGTTGCGTGGGTGCCTTGTTGGGAGTTGCACAACGCACGGTTTGCAGACCCTCGGCCCGCCGAGCCCGCCTATCGCGACCAAGCAGGTCTGGGAGTGGGTCGCAGCGCGGCGCCGGCTCCTATTGCGAGATGACGAATCTGCCGGCGGCGCTGCGCGCGCGCTCGAGCGGCGCGTGCCGTTCTCGACGCTCGAGGTCGAGCACCGAGCGCGAGCCAAGGACGGGACGGTGAAGGCCCTCTTCCGACCGCCGACGGGCACCCTCGAGGCCGTGCTGATGCGCTACCGGGACAGGCGGCGCTCGGTTTGCCTGTCCTCGCAGTCGGGCTGCCCGCTGACCTGCACGTTCTGCGCCACGGGCGAGATGGAGTTCGGGCGGAACCTGACCGCCTCGAGATCCTCGACCAGGCGCTGCACTTCCGCCGGATCGAGCCGAGTCGACCACGTCGTCTTCATGGGCATGGGCGAGCCGATGCTGAACCTCGACGCCGTGCTCGCCGCGGCGCGTCGGCTTCCCGATATCGGCGTCACGCACCGCCGGACGACCATCTCCACGGTCGGCTGGCTCCCGGGCATGACGCGCTTCATCGACGAGGTGACATGACCGATCCGGCTCGCGCTCTCCCTGCACGCGCCGGACGGGCCCTGCGCGTCGCAGCTGATGCCGGTGAACGACCGCTACCCGCTCGCGACGTCTGGCGGAGTTCCGCCGCTACTTCGAGCGCGCGCCGGAAGGTCTTCGTCGAGTACGTGATGCTCGCCGGCGTCAACGACCGCCCGAGCAGGCGCGCGAGCTGGCGAAGCTGCTCGACCCGAAGCACTTCAAGGTGAACCTGATCCCCTACAACCCGACCGGGATGTACGAGGGCTCGTCGCGGGACACGATCGCCAAGTTCAAGATGTGCTGGATCGCGCCCGGGTACCGGCGACGGTGCGGCTCACCCGCGGACGGGACATCTCCGCGGCGTGCGGCCAGCTCGCAACGCTCACACCCGCGGCCTAGAAAGCTTCACACGGCGTTCATCCGGCTCCGGGTTTAATCGGACGGAATGAGGTTTCGTAGGGCATTGACGCTGCTTGCCCTTGCGGGTGGTTCTGCGTGCGTCGCCGCCGGTGTCGCGACCGCAGCCAAGGCGCCGGCCTCGCACCCGGCGACCAGCGCGCCGAACTCCTGTCGCGTGATCGCGTCGGGGAACCAGGGCGGCAGCGGCAGCACCGGCCAGACCAACGTCAGCTCGACCGGCACCGCGGGCGGCGTCGCGCTCGGCGCGAAGGCCTTCGGCGGCCTGACGATCAACTGCAACGACTACGCCGACCAGCTGACCGTCACCATCCCCGGGCACAAGTTCTCAACGGCAGCACCCGTGCTGTGCGGCGGTCCTTGCTCGAGCAGGTCGTGCAAGGCGGCGAGTGCGACCACCCTGACCTGCACACTCTCGAAGAGCCTCGAGCAGGAAGGCGTCAAGGCGGTCGGCAGCTGGCAGGCCGTCGTCCAGTGGAACTATGCGCTGAACGACGAGGCCGCCACCAACACCGAAGACGGGACCTGCCACATCAACGTCATGGCGGCGATCGCACTCGGCGGCAGACCGACCTACACCGGGAAGGACATCAGCGCCTGCGCGTACGCCAAGGGCGATGTAGTCCAGTAGGCCCAGGGGGTCGGAGCGCCGATGCTCCGGCGAGGCCAGCTACCCTGGCCTGCCATGCCTGAGCCGACCCTCGCCTTCCGCAACGACCGCCGCAACGTCGCCATCGTCGCGCACGTCGACCACGGCAAGACCACGCTCGTCGACGCGATGCTCTGGCAGTCAGGCGCGTTCCGCGAGAACCAGGACGTGAACGAGCGCGTGATGGACTCGATGGACCTCGAGCGCGAGAAGGGCATCACGATCCTCGCCAAGAACACCGCGATCCAGCTACGGCGACACCAAGATCAACATCATCGACACCCCCGGCCACGCCGACTTCGGCGGCGAGGTCGAGCGCGGGCTGACGATGGTCGACGGCGTCCTGCTGCTCGTCGACGCCTCCGAGGGCCCGCTGCCCGCAGACCCGCTTCGTGCTGCGCAAGGCGCTCGAGCTCAAGCTCGCCGGTCGTCCTGGTCGTGAACAAGGTCGACCGGCCGGACGCGCGGATCGCGGAGGTCGTGGACGAGGTCTACGAGCTGTTCCTCGACCTCGACGCGACCGAGGAGCAGATCGAGTTCCCGATCGTCTACGCGAACGCCCGCGCCGGCAAGGCCGGGCTGGCCCCGGACGAGCTCGCCGACGACCTCGAACCGCTTTTCGCCACCATCCTCGAGACGATCCCCGCGCCGTCGTACGACCCGGGGCATCCGCTGCAGGCGCCTCGTCACGAACCTCGACGCAGACCCGTACGTCGGCCGGCTGGCGCTGCTGCGCATCCACCACGGCACGATCCGCAAGGGAGCGCAGATCGCGTGGTGCCGCGCGAACGGGACGATCGAGCAACGCCCGGGTGACCGAGCTCTACATGACCGAGGCGCTGACCCGCGTGCCGACGGACGAGGCAGGGCCCGGCGACATCGTCGCCCTCGCCGGCATGCCCGAGGTGACGATCGGCGAGACGCTCGCCGACCCGGCAGACCCGCGGCCTCTGCCGGTCATGACCGTGGACGAGCCGAGCCTCTCCGTCACGATCGGCATCAACACGAGCCCGCTCGCCGGGACCGAGGGCACGAGGCTGACCGCGAGCCAGGTCAAGAGCCGGCTCGACCAGGAGCTCGTCGGCAACGTCTCGCTGCGCGTGCTCCCCACCCTGCGCCCGGACGCCTGGGAGGTGCAGGGCCGCGGCGAGCTTCAGCTCGCCGTGCTCGTCGAGCTGATGCGCCGAGAGGGCTTCGAGCTGACGGTCGGCAAGCCCGAGGTGCTCACGAAGGAGATCGACGGCAAGCGCCACGAGCCGGTCGAGCGCGTCGCGATCGACGTCCCCGAGGACTACATCGGCGTCGTCACCCAACTCTTCGCGCTCCGCAAGGGACGCGTCACCCAGATGGTCAACCACGGCACCGGCTGGGCGCGGATGGAATACCTGGTGCCCGCCCGGGGACTCATCGGGTTCCGGACCGAGTTCCTCACCGAGACCCGCGGCGCCGGGATCATGCATCACGTCTTCGAGGCCTGGGAGCCGTGGCACGGCGTGCTGCGCACACGGCCGACCGGCAGTCTCGTCGCCGACCGTTCGGGCAAGGCGACGGGCTTCGCGATCCAGGCGCTCCAGGAGCGCGGCTCGCTCTTCATCGCCCCCGGCGACGACCTCTACGAGGGGATGATCGTCGGCGAGAACTCGCGCGCCGAGGACATGGACGTGAACGCCGCGAAGCCGAAGAAGCTGACGAACATGCGCGCCGCGGCGGCGGACGAGCTGATCCGGTTGATCCCGCCCAGGCCGCTCTCGCTCGAGCAGGCGATGGAGTTCATCCGCGACGACGAGGCCGTCGAGGTGACGCCGAAGTCGATCCGGCTGCGCAAGGTGGAGCTGTCCGCGCAGAAGCGCCAGACCGCGAGCTCGCGCCGCAAGCGCGATCTCGCTAACGTCTAGTGGTCATGAGGGTCGCAATCGTTTGCGGAGCAGTGGCGCTGGCCGTCGCCGCCGGTGTCGCCGGCAGCGCGAGCGGCGCCGGGATCACGCTCACGACCGGGCCGACGATCTCCGACTGCGGCGGACAGGCGGTCGCACCGTCGTCGCTGACCCTCGCCTGCGCCGATGCGAACTACGGCTTGGCCGCCATGAAATGGGCGAGCTGGGGATCGGCAAAGGCAACCGGCTCGGGCTCGGCCCGCGCCAACGACTGCACCCCGAACTGCGCCGCCGGCACGTTCCACAGCTACCCGGTGCGCGCAACAGCCTCGGCGGTCGCCACCTGCCGCAGCGGCCGCAAGCAGTACACCCGGCTCGTGCTCACGTATCCGGGCTCTCGACCGAAGGGGATCGGGGTGACCGACACCTGGACGTTCCCGTGCGACGCGGGTCCGGGCCCGACGATTACGGCCAAGGCGGCCGCGAAGAGCCGGCTCACGCTCACCGGGACAGGGTGGCAGAAACGCGCCGGCTGCAAACGCACGGTCGAGATCGGCTTCGCCGACAAGACGACGCCGTTCGCATCGGCCAAGGTCGGGGCGAACTACGGCTTCACGCTCACGCTGGTCGACATCCGGGCCGGCTCGGTGATCGTCGCGCGACAAACCTGCACGACGGCCGCCCTCGGCGCGCGGCTCTACGAGAGCGCGATCGTCGTCAAGTCGTAGCGGACGCGCATCTCCTCTCGTCGCCATTGCCAAATGGCGTCAGCAATGTCAACATGCGCCATTCCCCCCAGGCGGCATGCACTCCAACGCTTCGCGCGCACGACGACCGTCGTCGCGATGCTCGGTGCGCTTGCCGCACTCGGCGCACAGGCGCAATCACCTGCCGCGAAGGCCGGTGACACGTGCGCCGTCCCTGCTGCCTTACACGCTGCAGGCGAAACCGCACAAGCCCGCGCCGCCTATATCGCGATCCTGACAACCGATCCTTCGGCGACCTGCGCGATCGCCGCGCTGAAGGCGATCAATGCACCGCCACCGCCCGCCCCGAGTTGCGCGGCGGCCGACGCGCTCTCCAACGAGGGGGATCTCACCGAGGCGCTTGTCGCCTACGAGAAGATTGGTGCCGCGAATCCTTGTGCGGCCACTGGAATTGCGGTTGTCCAGCTGTGCGAGCAGGGGAAGGTGGAGATCCGGGTAGGCCGCAGCGCGGATGCGATCGCCGCGTTCAACCAGGCGCTCGCGAAGAACCCCGACGCGACCTGCGCAAGCAAGGGGTTGGCCAGCTTGCAATCGAGTTGGTTCACCAATGCGGTGACCGACTCGATCACCTGGCTCGAGGACGGCCTCACGGTGATCGGGATCGTGATCGCGTTCGGCTTCGCGTTCCTCCTCCTCGGCTACATTCCGGGGGTTCAGAGCCGCTTCCTCGCTATTCCCTTGATCGGCAGCTTGATCGGCAGCTTCGTCGCTCCTCGCGTCACCTTCGCTCCGTTTGACGACTCGTTCGGCACCAAGTGCGGAGCCGCGTTGACCGCTCGCATCAAGGAGCGGCTCCTGAGCTATCGGGACGACGCACTGGCGCCGGACTCCGGGGACTACGACGTCGACCTCGGGACGGGAGGCGAGGAGTTCGTCGATCTCGTCTCAGGCGATAGTCCACTGAAGAGCGCCGTCGACAACGCCGCGGACGTCTCCGACCAGACCAAGCTCGTCGCCGCAATCCTCGGAGTTCTCTACTGGCTCCTCCCGATCAAGAGGCTCACGGTGTCCGGCGTCGTGAATCCGGCCACACAACCGCCGAGCCCTCTTCAACCACAGACCTCCGTCACGCTCTTCCTGCAAAACGGCAATCGTCAGGAAGCTGCCGTCACTCTCTCGGCACCGATCGCCAAGACTTCCGCGCCACCGGCGGCAGGCGTGAACTCGGCAGCCGCACCCGCTGCCTCAACCGACGACTACCTCAACCTCGCCTCGCCGAGCGCGGTCTGGGTGCAGTACGAGGTGGCCCACGCTCTCAGCAACTCGACCGAGCTAGAGGAGAACGGGCCGCAGTCGTATGCGCTCGTGCGAGAAGGGTTGGATCAGCAGCTCGCACGCAACTACGACGGCGCCGAGGCTTCCTATCTCGCCGCGATCGCCCTGAACACGAAGAACTGGTCCGCCTACGTCAACCGGGCAATCCTGGAGGTCCGCCGCACGGACCACCCCGGACTCGACCCCATGACACCCGGGGCAGATCCCTTGGCCGTCGTGATACTCCACGGTGCCCTCGAGGACATGCGCTGGGAGGCGGCCGAGGCCGACAAGCGCCGGGAGAAACAGCGCCGTGTCCGGCAACGCCTCTTTGGGTTCAACGGCACATCGAGCCCATATCTCCGGAACCCGAACTACTTCAGACTCGGGTACCAACTTGCAGCTCAGCGACTGAACTCGGCAATCCGGCATCAGGCTGATGCCTATGCCAACGATTGGTTCAACGAGAGCGCTGCCGCTGCCGCTGCCGTGATCTCGGACGCAGACGAGCTCCTGACCGACTTTCGGAACTACACGGATCGACGTCCCTGGTGGCGCCTCGGGCTGAAAAGGAAGCTCAGTCGGCGCGACGCGCGGCTCCAGGGGTTCCTGTCGCGAACCGTGATTCCCGGCGCCGAGTTGATCCGTGCAGACGCAACCGTCAGGCAGAAGGGTCAGACCCCTCAGCAGATTGCCGAGGCCAACGCGAGCGTCGAGCAGCTGCGCAAGCGCGCCGAACGTGAGGAGTTCTCCTATCGCGTCTACTACAACCTCGCCTGCTACGAGGCCAACTGGCAGTCCAGCAATCTCGCCGAGACAACTGAGCTGCACGACCGGGCATTGATCGATTTCCAGAAAGCGCTTCGCCGCGCAAACGGCCGCCAGCGTCAAGAGATCATCGATTGGTCACAGGCCGACCCAAGCTTCACTTCGCTACCAAACAAAGGCCAGTTCAAGACATTGACGCTGACGTACCAGGCGCCTCCCCAAGAACCAAACGCCGTCTCGGAGAGGCGCGGCGCTACGAAGAGGAAGCGCGGCGCTACCAAGAGCTCGGCTCGGTCGACGCCACGCCTCCCGTGAGTGTCCGGATCTACGAGGCCAGCGACACGTGGCAGCTCGCAAGGCCACGCTTCTCGAGGTAGCGCTGGTGGTAATCCTCCGCCGGCCAGAAGGTCGGCGCGTCCTCGATCTGAGTCACGACCGGCCGCGACAGGCGCTCCTGCACTCGAGCGCGCGAGGCCTCTGCGGCAGCACGCTGCTCCGCGTCGTGGACGAAGATCACCGAGCGGTACTGCTCGCCGACGTCGGGGCCCTGACGGTTTAGCTGCGTCGGGTCGTGCTCGGCCCAGAAGACTGCCAGCAGCTGCTCGTAGGGAACCTTGTCGGGGTCGTAGGCCACCTCGACCACCTCGGCATGGCCGGTGTCGTGCGAGCACACCTCCTGGTAGGTCGGCTGCTCCTTGAAGCCGCCGGCGTACCCGACCGCAGTCGAGCTCACGCCGTCGAGCCGGCGGAACGCCGCCTCCACGCCCCAGAAACACCCCGCGCCGAACGTCGCCTTGCTCTCCACTTACTCCTCCTCCAGCTTGAGGGCTGCCGAGTTGATGCAGTACCGCACTCCCGTCGGGTGAGGCCCGTCGGGGAAGACGTGGCCGAGGTGGCCACCGCACGAGGCGCACATGACCTCCGTGCGCACCATCCCGTGACTGGCGTCCGTCTCCTCGTCGATCGCGTCCTCGCCTGCCGGCGCGTAGAAGGCCGGCCAGCCGCAGCCCGAGTCGTACTTGGCATCCGAGTGGAAGAGCTCGGCGCCGCACCCCGCGCAATGGTACGAGCCCGGCTCGAAGACGTGGTCGTACTCGCCCGAGAACGGAGCCTCCGTTCCCTTCTGGCGCAAGATCCGGAACTGCTCGGGATCGAGCTCCGTCCGCCACTGCTCTTCCGTCTTCACGATCTTGGTCAATGAGCTCCTTTGTCGTCTCTTGCTTCCACCTGGAGCAACGATGAGGTAGTCCGCGACGTTCCCGGCTAGCGCAGCGGCGCTTCGACGTTCACGCGCGTCATGTCCGGGTAGCGGTCACCCGCCGTCGAGCCGAGTGGGAACGCCTCGTCGAGACGGCTCAGGTCATTGGCGGTCAGCTCGATGTCAGCCGCCGCGGCGTTCTGCTCGAGATAGCTGACGCGCTTCGTGCCGGGGATCGGGACGACGTCGTCGCCCTGCGCCATCACCCAGGCGAGCGCGAGCTGCGCGGCGGTGACGCCCTGCTCCGACGCGATCGCCTCGATCTCCTCGATCCGGCGGACGTTCTGCTGCAGGTTCTCGTCCTGAAAGCGCGGGTTGTGCCGGCGAAAGTCGGTCTCGTCGAGGTCCTCGGCGGACTTGATCGTGCCGGTCAGCGCGCCGCGGCCGAGCGGGCTGTACGCCACGAAGCCGATCCCGAGCTCGCGCGCCAGCGGCAGCACCTCGTCTTCGGGGTCGCGCGACCAGAGCGAGTACTCGTACTGCAGCGCCGAGAGCGGGTGGACGGCGTGGGCGCGGCGGATCGTCGCGACGGCCGCCTCCGAGATCCCGAGGTAGCGCACCTTTCCCGCCTCGACGAGCTCTGCCATCGCCCCGAAGGTCTCCTCGACCGGCGTCTCACGGTCGACGCGGTGCTGGTAGTAGAGGTCGATCGTCTCGATCCCGAGCCGCCGGAGTGAGGCATCACACGCGGCGCGCACGTACTCGGGACGGCCGTTCGTGCCGACCCAGGAGCCGTCCTCGCGCCGTTCGTTGCCGAACTTCGTCGCGATCACGACCTCGTCGCGTCGCCCGGCGAGCGCGCGGCCGACGAGCCGTTCGTTCGTAAACGGGCCGTACATGTCGGCCGTGTCGAAGAACGTCACGCCGATCTCGATCGCGCGGTGGATCGTCGCGATCGCCTCGGTGTCGTCCTGCGGGCCGTAGAACTCGGACATCCCCATGCAGCCGAGCCCCTGGGCGCTCGTCACGAGGCCTTGCCGGCCGAGCGTTCTCGTCTTCATCACTCGAAGGTGTAGCGCACGACGGGGGTCTTGGCGGCGCGCACCTCGTCGAGCCGCTCGACCGGGCGCCCGTGCGGCGCGGATCTCACCAGCTCGGGCTCGGTGGCCGCCTCGCGCGCGATCTGGAGCATCGCCTCGCAGAACGCGTCGAGTGTCTCCTTCGCCTCGGTCTCGGTCGGCTCGATCATCAGGGCCTCGGGAACGACGAGCGGGAAGTAGACGGTCGGCGGGTGGAAGTCGAAGTCCATCAGCCGCTTCGCCACGTCGAGCGCGGTCACCCCGTGCTCGCGCTTCAGGTTGCGGGCGCTGAGAACGAACTCGTGCATGCAGAGGCGGTCGTACGGGAGCTCGTAGGCGTCCTTCAGGCGAGCGAGCATGTAGTTGGCGTTCAGCACCGCGACCTCGCTCATCTCCCGCAGCCCCGGGCCCCAGGCGCGCATGAACGCGTAGGAGCGGACGAAGACGCCGAACGGGCCCGGTGAACCCGCGCACCTTGCCGATCGAGCGCGGCCGGTCGAAGTCGAGGCTGAAGCGGTCGCCGTCGCGGACGACGACCGGCACCGGCAGGAACGGCTCGAGGCTCTCGCGGACCGCGATCGGGCCCGCCGCCGGGCCCGCCGCCACCGTGCGGCTGCGCGAACGTCTTGTGCAGGTTGATGTGGACGACGTCGAAGCCCATGTCGCCGGGCCGTGAGATGCCGCAGACGGCGTTCAGGTTCGCGCCGTCGTAGTACATCAGGGCGCCGACGGCGCGGAAGATGTCGCGGATCTGCTCGATGTTCTCGTCGAAGAGGCCGAGAGTCGACGGGTTCGTCAGCATCAACCCGGCGGTGTCGCTCGTCGACCTTCGCGCGGAGATCCTCGACGTCGATGTTGCCGCGCTGGTCCGTCGCGACCGGCGTCATCTCGTAGCCGGCCATCGTGACGCTCGCCGGGTTCGTGCCGTGCGCCGTGTCCGGGATGACGATCTTGCGCCGTTGCTCGGACTCGCCCTTGTCCTCGAAGTAGGCGCGCATCAGGAGCAGCCCGGTCAACTCCCCTTGGCTGCCGGCTGCCGGCTGCAGGCTGACCGCGTCGAGGCCGGTCACCTCGAGGAGGATCTCCTGGAGGTTCCATTCGAGCTCGAGCGCGCCCTGGATCGCGTCCTCGTCGGCGAGCGGGTGGAGGTCGCGAAAGCCCGGGAGGCCGACGAGCCGCTCGTTGACGCGCGGGTTGTATTTCATCGTGCAGGAGCCGAGCGGGTAGAAGCCGCTGTCGATCCCGAAGTTGCGCGTCGAGAGCTTCGTGAAGTGGCGCATCACCTCCGGCTCGGCGAGCTCGGGGAGGCGCGGCGGCGTCTTCCGCCCGAGGCCGTCCGGGACGGGCGGGATCGGCAGGTCGGTGGTCGGGATCGCGAGCCCGCGGCGTCCGGGCCGGGAGCGCTCGTAGATCAGCTCGCTCATGGCGCGAGCGCCTCGACGAGCCGATCGATCTCCGCCGTCGTGCGCTTCTCGGTGACGGCGACGAGCAGCGCGTCGTCCAGGCCCGGGTAGTCGCGGCCGAGGGCGAAGCCCGGGCTGACACCGCCTGCCCTGGCGGCACGGATCGCGTCCGTCGCGCTCCGTCCGGTGCGCACTGCAAACTCCTTGAATGTTGCCTTATCCGGAAACAATGGCTCGATCCCTCGCGCGGCCAGCTGCTGCTTCGCGTACTGGGCTAGCGCCATGCAGGTCTCCCCCGTCTCGCGCAACCCCTGCGGGCCGAGCAGCGAGAGGTGCACGAGCCCTGCCAGGGCGAGCAGGGTCTGGTTGGTGGTGATGTTCGAGGTCGCCTTCTCGCGCCTGATGTGCTGCTCGCGGGTCTGCAGGGTGAGGACATAGCCGCGCTTGCCCGCGGCGTCGAGCGTCTCGCCGACGATTCGGCCGGGTAGCCGGCGGATGTAGTCGTTGCGCGCGGCGAGGAACCCGTAGTGCGGGCCGCCGTAGCTCATGAAGTTGCCGGCGGATTGGCCCTCGCCGATCGCGAGCGCGCAGCCGTAGTTGCCTGGCGCTTCCAGCACCCCGAGGCTGATCAGGTCGACGTGCGCGATCGGCAGCGCCCCTGCCTCGTTGGCGGCAGCGGCGAGGTCGGGCGCCGGCTCGAAGCAGCCGAAGAAGTTCGGCTGCTGGAAGATCACGGCCGCGGCGTCGACCGCCGCGGCGCGGACACGATCGGGGTCGGTCGTGCCGCCGTCGTGGGGGACCTCGACGATCTCGAGCCCGAAGCCTCGGGCGTAGGTCTTCACGACCTGGCGCACCTGCGGATTCGTCGCTTCGGTGATCACGACCTTCGAGCGGCCGGTGGCTGCCTTCGCGACGAAGCAGGCATCGGCGGCCACCGTTGTCCCGTCGTACCCGGACGCGTTCGAGACCTCCATGCCGGTCAGCTCGCAGATCGCGGTCTGGTACTCGAAGATCGCCTGGAGCACGCCCTGGCTCATCTCCGGCTGGTACGGCGTGTAGGCGGTGAGGAACTCGCCGCGCTGGAGCACGGCGTCGACGACAGCGGGGACGTAGTGGTCGTAGATCCCGCCGCCGAGGAACGAGACCTCGCCGATCACGTTCTTCGCCGCGAGCTCCTCCAGGTGCCGGGTCAGCTCCGCCTCGGAGAGCGCCGGCGGCACGTCGAGGTCACGCTCGAAGCGAACGCCGGCCGGGATGTCGCGAAAGAGCTCGTCGACGGACGCGACACCGATCGCCGCGAGCATCGCCTCGCGGTCGGCCGCAGTGAGCGAGAGGTAGCTCACGACTCCGCGAGTACCTGGCGGTAGCCGGCGGCGTCCAGAAGCGCCTCGGTCTCGCCGGGGTTCGACATCCGGATCCGGATCAGCCAGCCCTCGCCGTACGGATCGTCGTTCACGGTCTCGGGCGCGTCGACGACCTTCGCGTTCACCTCGAGCACCTCGCCCGAGAGCGGCGCGATCAGATCGGACACGGCCTTCACCGACTCGACCTCTCCGTAGGACTGATCCTTCGCGATCACCGCGCCTTCGTCCGGAGGCTCGTAGTGAACGAGCTCACCGAGCGCGTCCGCAGCGTGCCAGGTCACGCCCAGCACCGCCTCGTCGCCGTCGATGCGCGCCCAGTCGTGCTCGCGGTGGTAGAGCAGCTCTTCGGGATACGACTCGCTCGATGCCACGCCTCACTCCTCTCGCTTGTAGATCGGTTTCGGGACGACCACCGCGCGACGCGGCTTCCCGCGCACGTCGATCGTCAACTCGGTGCCGGGTGCGCTCGCGGAGGCTGGAACGTACCCGAGGCCGATGCCGACCTCGAGCATCGGCGACAGCGAGCCCGAGGTGACCTCGCCGCCGCCCTCGATCGCCATGCCTTGGCGCGGGATCGCCGCGTCGGTCATCCGGAACGCGACGAGCCGCTGCTGCGGCCCGGTCTCCTTGATCTCGCGCAGGCGCTCGGCCCCCGTGAACTCCGTGTCCAGCGCACACACCCAGCCGAGCCCGCTCGAGATCGCATCCCAGCCACGGCCGATGTCGTTGCCGTGCAACGGATAACAGACCTCGAGCCGAAGCGTGTCCCGCGCGCCGAGCCCGCACGGGGTGACCCCGCGCGCCAGGATCGCATCCCAGAGAGCCGGCGACTCGTCCTCCATGCACGCGAGCTCGACTCCCTCCTCGCCCGTGTAGCCCGTGCGATTGATCATCACCTCGACGCCGGCGAGCGTTCCCATCTCCCAGGTGAACGCCTTGCCCTTGGCGATCCCGAGCCGCTCGAGCGCGCGCGGGCCCTGGACCGCCAGCAGCGCGTAGTCGTCGGAGACATCGCGTACGTCGGATCCCCGCAGCTCGCGCTCGGCGATCCACTCGAGGTCGGCGTCGCGGTTCGAGGCGTTCGCGACGATCAGATAGCGATGCTCGCCCGTCCGGTAGAGGATCAGGTCGTCGACGATGCCGCCGTCCTCGGTCGTGAGCAGGGTGTACTGGGCCTCGCCGACCTCGAGCTTCGAAACGTCGTTCGAGAGCACCCCCTGGAGCAACTCCAGTGCGCGCGGCCCTTCCACCTCGAGCTCGCCCATGTGCGAGACGTCGAACACACCGGCGTCGGCCCGAACTGCGCGGTGCTCTGCGAGCACGCCCTCGTACTGCACGGGCATCTCCCAGCCCGCAAACGGGACCATGCGGGCCCCCGCGGCGAGATGGCGATCGTAGAGAGGCGTCCGGCGGAGAGTCTGCACCCGCCCGATGCTACTCACGACCCCCGGAGCGACACGACGGTTCTCCCGCCGAGGGTTCGGCGAGACTCTAGGAGTCGCGCAAGAACGACGGCACGTCGAGCGCCTCGGGCGACGTCTCGAACTCGGTGCTCGGCCGCGGGCTGCTCGGGCCCGGCTGCTCGATCGAGGCCCTGCCCCGCCGGCGCCGCTGCTGGCCGAAGCCGGTCGCGATCACGGTCACCCGCACCTCGTCGGCCTGGCTGTCGGAGATCACCGCGCCGAAGATCACGTTCGCATTCTGATCCGCCGCGCTCGTGACCACCTCGGCGGCCTCGTTCACCTCGAACAGGCCAAGATCGGTCGGGCCGGTGATGTTGAGCAGGATGCCTGTCGCACCGTCGAACGACGACTCGAGCAGCGGCGAGCTGACGGCGTTGCGCGCCGCCTCGCTCGCGCGGTTCTCACCGTGGCCGATGCCGATCCCCATCAGGGCGGAGCCCGCGTCGCGCATGATCGTGCGCACGTCGGCGAAGTCGAGATTCACGATGCCGGGGACGGTGATCAGGTCGGTGATCCCCTGCACGCCCTGGCGAAGGATGTCGTCGGCCATCTTGAACGCATCCGACAGCGGCGTCTTCTTCTCGACGACCTGGAGCAGCCGGTCGTTCTCGATCACGATCAGCGTGTCCACCTTGTCGGAGAGCGAGGTGATTCCCTGCTCGGCCTGCTGCATCCGCCTGCGCCCCTCGAAGCTGAACGGCCGCGTGACGACGCCCACGGTCAGCGCCTCGAGCTCCCGGCCGAGCTCGGCGACGACCGGCGCAGCGCCGGTGCCCGTGCCACCACCCTCGCCCGCTGTGACGAAGATCATGTCCGCGCCCTTGAGCGCCTCCTTCAACTCGTCCCGGCTCTCCATGCCCGCGGCGTGACCGACGGCCGGATCGGCGCCTGCGCCGAGACCGCGCGTCGCCTTGGCGCCGATGTGGATCTTCACGTCGGCATCGCACATCACGAGCGCCTGCGCGTCGGTGTTGACCGCGACGAACTCCACGCCCGTGAGGCCCGCGTCGACCATGCGGTTGACCGCATTCGTACCGCCACCGCCGACACCAACAACCTTGATGACAGCGAGATAGTTCCCGGAGCGTTCTCTCATCTCAATGTGACTCGACCTAAAGCTGTAGTGGAGGCTGGGGCCGTCGAGTCCTCCTTCATTTCACACGATACGCCCGCCTCGCGAAGGTGTCAATGCGGAAAACGCAAGTCTCCACTTCCCTAAGCCTCAACCTCTACTTGCGACTCGAGAGTTCTATTGTCCGAGCACGGGCCGTTCCGGAACACTCACGTCGACGTAATCGTGGCTGGGATCCGAGCCGAGCAGAGCCAGGATCCGCCTCGTAATCACGAACTTCAGCCGCAGGTCGCCGGGGTCGCCGAGGCGCACCTGCACCCCGGAGCGCAGCCTGAGCGTCAGCTCCCTGTTGCCTGCAGTGACAAACCGCACACGGCCGAACAGATGCGTCCCGACGAGCGGCGCGACTGCGGCAGCCGCCAGGCCACCCCCCTCCGGCGTGAGCGTCGACCCGACCGTGATCGAAACGCTGTGGGGCACATAGGTGCGCGGCAGTGAGCTCCGCCGGACGCTCTTGACCTGGCTCAACACGCGACCGGTCGTCGAGACCACCCAGCCGTCGGCACCCTGACGCAGGAGCAGCGCGGGCCGCTCTGGCCGGATCCGGACCTTCATCGTGTGCGGGAACTCGCGGTCGACACTGACCGAGAGGACAGTCGTCACCGCTGAGAGCCGGCGCTGCACATCGCCGCTGCTGACACGCAGCAGGCTTCGGCCGAGCTCGGGCGTGAGCGCCGCCCGGGCCTCCGCCTGCGTCTTCGCAGAGCCACCGACGATCTCGACCTGCTGGACAGCGAACACCGACGTCTTGAGGGCGGCGACGTACGCTCCACCGGCGAGCGCGAGCAGCGCGAGCCCGGCCACGATCGAACGGCCGGACGGGACGAGGCGGCGCAGCTCCAGCGGGTGCCCGCGCTTGGCGGGGAGCGCCGCCGTGCGAACGGTCGCTTTCGTGCGCGCGGCCATGGTGCCGAGTTCGCCGCCGCACGCCGGACCCCTACAGCGGCGGCAGCGCGAGGGCTCCCAGGAACTGCACCTCGTGCTCGAGCTCGACACCGAACCGCTCGTGCGCACGCCGGCGAGCCTCAGCCATCAGCGCGAGGGCGTCGGCCGAAGTCGCGCCGCCGGTGTTCTCGATGAAGTTCGCGTGCCGCGGTGAGATCCGGGCGCCGCCGATCCGATATCCCTTGAGGCCGCATTCCTCGATCATCCGACCCGCGCCGAGCTCGTGCGCCGGGTTCTTGAACACGCTGCCGAACGTCCGCTTCGTCGTCGGCTGGGTCGCCTTGCGCTCGGCCAAGAGCGTCGCCACCCGCGCCTTGATCTCCTCCGGATCGCGCGGGGTCAGGCGGAAGCGAACCCGGGCGACGACCTCGCCCGATCGCAGGCTCGAGTGCCGGTAGCCGAGCTCGAGCTCCGCCGCCGTCACCGTCCGGGCTCCCGCAGCATCCACGACGAGGGCGTCGAGCATGATCGCCGCCCAGTCGCTCCCGTACGCGCCGGCGTTCATCCGCACCCCGGCGCCGGCGGTTCCCGGGATCGCCGAGGCGAACTCGAAGCCGCCCAGCCCGGCGGCTCGGGCGCGATGCAGGCAGACCGCATTCGGCGCGCCGCCGCCGGCGACGAGCACGTCGCCCTCGACGGCGGCTTCGGCGAGGCTTCCGGCGAGCTTGAGCACGAGCGCGTCGACTCCGTCGTCGGCGGCGAGGACGTTCGAGCCGAGCCCGATCGTCTCGACGGGGTGCCCTTCCTCGCTCGCCCACGCGAGCAGTGTCTCGAGGGCGGGCAGGTCGGTCGGGCGGGCGAGAAACCGCGCAGGCCCCCCGGTGCCGAGCGTCGTGAAGCGCGCGAGCGAAACCTGTTCTTCGAGCTCGGGAACCACGTTCAGCCTCCTGCTCCGAGACGGGAGCGAAGCAGCTCGGGCGCGCGGTCGATGTCACCCGCGCCGATTGCGAGCACGACGTCGCCGGGGGCCACGTGGCGGAGGAGATGCTCGACTCCTTCCTCGATGCTCGGCATCCAGGCGGCGAGCCGGCCGCGGTCGGAGAGACGGTCGACGACGAGCTTGCCGCTGATTCCCGGCACCGGCTGCTCCCGCGCTGCGTAGATGTCGGTGACCGTGATGTCGTCCCCGGCGGCAAGCGCCGCAGCAAGCTCGTCGGCGAGGTGCCGCGTGCGCGAATAGAGATGCGGCTGGAAGAGGATCCGTAAGCGGCGATCCGGAAAGCGCTCCCGGACGGCAGCGATCGTCGCGGCGAGCTCGGTTGGATGATGGCCGTAGTCGTCGACGATCGCCACGCCGGCCGCCTCCGACACCTCGAACCGGCGTCGGGAGCCGGTGAAGCGCGCCAGCACCGGCGCGGCCACGTCGCGCGGCACGCCCGCGAGCTCGAGCGCGGCGAGCGCCGACCCGGCGTTGCGGCGGTTGTGCTCGCCGGGCAGGGCGAGCGGCCCGGTGTAGGCCGGCGCGTCGCGCACGACGTGCGTCACCCTCTGCTGCCAGCCTGCGAACTCGGCTTCCAGCTCGGCGAGCGAACGGAACTCCGTGTGGTGGTCGAGCTCGACGTTCGTCACGACGGCGATCTCCGCCGGGAGCGAGAACACGGTGCGGTCCGACTCGTCGCCCTCGACGACGAGCCATCCCGCCCCCGCGCCCGCATTCGCTCCGAGCTGGGGGATCGGAGAGCCGATCAGCCACGCCGGATCGCCGCCGGTCTCGCGCAGGACGAACGCGATCATCGCGGCGACCGTGCCCTTCCCGTGGGTGCCCGCGACCACGATCGAGCGGCGGAGCGCGACGAGCTCCGCCAGGAACTCCGCCCGCCGGCGGCCGGGCACGTCCGGATACGCGCTCGAGACGACGATCTCCCAGCCGGCGGGAACGACAGGTGCCGGGGCGAGCTCGATCGGGACCTCCCGCAGCGGTTTGAGATACGGGGTCTCGACGCTGTCCCAACCTCCGATCTCGGCGCCCCAGGCGCGAGCCAGCTGTGCGTAGGCCGAGAGCCCGGCGCCGCCGATCCCGACGAACCAGATCCGGCGCCCGTCAAACGGCGGCAAGCGCGATCAGCTCCTCGGCGATCCGCTCCGCGGCCTCCGGCTTCGCGGCGGCGAGCATCGCCTCGCCCATCGCCGCCAGCCGGGAGCTGTCACCGAGCAACTCGCGCACCAGGCCGGGCACGGTGGCCAGATTCTCCTCACGCACCATGACCGCCCCGCCGGCACGCACGAAGTACTGCGCGTTCTTCGCCTGGTGGTCGCCGGTCGCGAAGGGGTACGGAACGAGGATCGCCGGCCGTCCCGCCGCCGCGATCTCCCAGACAGAGCTTCCCGCGCGAGCGAGCACGAGATCGGCCGCCGAGTATGCCGCGCCGATCTGATCGGTCCGGGCGATCAACCGGTAGTCGGCCCGGGTGACACGTGGACGAAGCGCGGCGAAATCCCGCTCGCCCGAGATGTGCAAGATCGCCGGGCCGGCCTCCGCGAACGCCTCGACCACGAGCTCGTTGAGCGCCCGGGCGCCGGCGAGCGCGCCGGCGACGAGCAGCACCGGCCCCTCTGCCGGGAGCTCGAACAGCTCGCGCGCCGCGCGCTGCGGGATCGCTCGGGCACGCGCCGGGACCGGGCGGCCGACGACTCGGTACTTGCCGCCTGCGCGACCCTCCAAGGGGTATGCGAGGAAGACGCGCCTGGCGAGCGGAGCGGCAAGCCGGTTCGCGAGCCCGAGGTGCGCGTCAGCCTCCGACACAGCCGCCGGGATCCTCATCGTGGCCGCCGCGAGCACCATCGGCCCGGCGACATAGCCACCCCCGCCGTAGACCACATCCGGCCGCCGGCGGCGCAGGATCGCCCGGCAGGCGAACGGCGCGGCCGCGGCACGAGCGAGTGCGCGCGCCAGCGCCACGCTCGGCTTGCGCTCGAAGCCGCTGACCCGGAACGTGTCGAGCTCGAACCCCGCCTCAGGAATCAGGTGCGCTTCGACGCGATCCGGCGACCCTGCGAACGTCACCGACGCGCCTCGGGCCGTGAGCGCCTCCGCGACCGCGAGCGCCGACAGCACGTGGCCGGCTGTTCCGCCCGCCGCGATTACGCACCGAAGCTGTCGCTCTGTTCCCATGATTCGCGATGTTAAGGAGGATTCCAACCGAAGCGAGCAAGACCACGAGGCTCGAGCCGCCGTAGGAGATGAACGGCAGCGGGATTCCGGTCAGCGGCGCGACCCCCATCACGGCGGCGAGATTGATCCCGGCCTGGCCGCAGATCAGCACCGTGACCGCGGTGGCGAGCAGCTTGCCGAACGGATCCCGGCACCCGAGAGCGACCCGCAAGCCCGCGTAGGCGAACACCGAGTAGGCGAGGATCACGGCCCCGACGCCGATCAGCCCGAGCTCCTCGCCGATGTTCGCTGCGATCATGTCGTTGCTGGCTTCCGGCAGGTAGAAGTCCTTCTGCACGCCCTGGCCGAGCCCGACGCCGAAGATGCCTCCGGAGCCCATCCCGATCATCGCCTGGACGAGCTGGAACCCGATTCCCTGGACGTCGTGCCAGGGGTGGAGAAAGGCGAAGAATCGCGCGCGTCGATATGGCTCGAGCCAGATCGCGGCGCCGCCCAGACCCGCCGTGATCGTCACTGCTGCCGTCAGCGTTCCAAACGGAGTCCCGGCGACGAGCAGGATCGCCGCGAGCATGATCAGGATCGTGATCGTGGTCCCAAGGTCGGGCTCCAGGACGAGCAGCGCCGCATAGATGCCGGCCATCGCTCCGACCGGTCGGGCGAGCTGACGCAGGTCGCGCGGCGCCGGCCGGCGAGAGAGATAGGCGGCGGCCCAGACGGCGAGCGCCAGCTTGGCGAGCTCCGACGGTTGAAAGACTGCCGGGCCGAACGAGATCCAGCGCCGGGCGCCGTTCACGGGCGGGCCGACCACGAGCACCGCAACGAGCAGCCCGAGCGAGAGAAGCACCAGCGGCTGGGAGAGGAGTCGCAAGCGCCGGTAGTCCCAGCGCTGCGCGATCACCATCAGCACGATGCCGAGGACCGCGTACAGCCCCTGGCGCTCGAGATAGTAGTTCGGATTCGACCCACCGACCTCGGCCGGCGCCGACGTCGCCGAATAGACGGTGACGAGCCCGAACGCAAGCAGCGCCAGCGTGACGAGGATGAGGATCCTCGACTCGAACTCCCCACGAATCATCAAGGAGTGGGTTCGCCCGCAACGGCCGAACTCCTCGACAGGTCAGCGGCAACGTCGGATCGCCGGTCCGCCGCACGAGAACCGCGAATGGGAGTGTCTCAGTCGGAGAGCCGCGCGACGAGCTGCCGGAACGTGTCGCCTCGCTCTTCGAAGTTCGAGAACTGGTCGTAGCTTGCGCAGGCCGGGCTGAGGAGAACGACTGCTCCTGGAGCCGCCAGCTCGGCGGCATGCGTGACCGCGCGCTCGAGCGTCTCGTCGCGCTGAAGCTCCACGGCCCCGAGCGCCGACGCGATCGCCGGCGCGGCCTCGCCGATCAGGTGAATCGAGACGACGTTCGGGCCGATCGCGTCGACCAGGGGTGCGAAGCTCTCGCCTTTCACCGAGCCGCCGAGGATCAGGTGCACCGGCTCGTCCGCATACGCAGCAAGCCCACGGCGCGCCGCAGCCACGTTCGTCGCCTTCGAATCGTTCACGAACCGGACCCCGCCGATCTCCGCGACCACCTCCAGCCGGTGCGGGACACCCGGGAACGTCAGCAGCCCGGTGGCGATCGCGGCGTCGTCCACGCCCGCTGCCCGCGCCGCTGCCGTCGCAGCTGCGGCGTTCTCGCGGTTGTGTGCGCCAC
>CAVWXR010000009.1:0-143682 GCA_963759085.1 uncultured Actinomycetes bacterium | reverse complement strand
CCCATCCTCACTATCGGCTTGGTTACGCCCTTCTTGGGCATCCTCGCCGTCCTCTGTCCCGTTTTCGTCCATCTCTTCCCGGATCAGCAGCTCTAGCCGGTTCGCGTTCGTGCGCTTCTCGCCCGGATAGAGATGGCGGTAGCGCTTGAGGAAGAGCACGCCGCCGTCGTTGTGCTCAAGCCGCTCGGCCGCCGCCGCCGGGTCATAGCCCGCAAGCGCCATCAGCGAGCCCGCCGTATGCCGCAGCAGGTGGAATGTGAACCCCTCGAACACCGAGGGCACACCCGCGCGCTTCTCCGGGTCGTTCTTGACCGCCGCCTCGACCGCCTTGAGCCACACCCGGTCACGGAGCCGGTTCGCCGTCCACCTGTTCCCCTCGACCGTCGGAAAGACGAGCGCGCTACCCGGAGCACGCGCCAGCAGCTGCTCGCGGAGAAGGGAGGCCTCTAGCTCGTTCAGGTAGACGCAGTGATTGCGGCCGCTCTTGGCAAGCCAGCCAGGAACCGTGATCGTTGCCGCCTTCAGGTCGAGCATCTCGTCTGTCAGGTGGAACCACACGTTCTGACGCGCGCCGACCATCCCGGCGACGAGGATCAGCCGCTGCGCGTATTCGGGGAACCAGGACGCGAACTCGTAAAGCTGTACGACCGTGAGCGCCCGCCCTTCGCGTGCCTTGTGCTTGACAGCCGGGATCTCGAAGATCGCGGGATCGACCCGCTGACCGCGACCTTTCGCCTCCCGCAGCGTGCGCTTGAGGAACTCCAGTTCGTTCTTTGCCGACTTCGGATGCTTCTCAGCACGCGCCTGCGTCATGTCCTCGATCCTCGCCCGGCGAAGCGCGGGTACGCGGATACCCGCCAGAGGCTCCCACGCCTTCGCCGCCAGCTCGTTCAGTTTCATCCAGTTCTCGCTCGGGTTCCCCGTGGCCCGAAGACGCGCCAGCGTGCCGTTCATTGCCGTTGCGAGCGTGATCGGCGCAGCCTCGTACAGCTCTCCGAGCGCCTTGCGCCGCTTGAGGTCGAGTTCCAGCTTCTCGGCGCTCTCGCGCGTCGGCGCGGTCTCAGACGGGAACGGTGGAACCCTGACCTGATACGACCGCGGCCCTCGCTTGCGCACGCTCATGCCGCTCCCCCGTTCCCATCGCCGCTGAGGCGAGCGAGCCAGTCCCCAACTGCCGACTCCGAATAGCGCCGCTCATGGCCGAAGCGAACCGAGCGCAGCTCACTGCGCCGCGCGCTACGTCGGATCGTCTCGGGGTGAACGTGCAACATCTCGGCAAGTTCGCGCGTCGTGTAGTAGCGCTCAAGCTGTTTCGCGCTCATCAGTACACCTTCGCTCGAACGTGAACTGACACGGGAAACGGTTTCGGCTTGCCGCGCTTGCCTTGTTCGAGCGTCAATGGCTCTTGCTTGACGATCTGACGAGCCAGCTCGTTCGGAGTCTCATACTCGGGCCAAAGCTCCCGGAACTCCTTCTGCAGCCGATACGCCTGGCGCTCGCCCTCGTTCCAGTAGCGCATGTACTCCGTGATCGTGTACTCCTCTCGCCCCTCTGTCCGCATCGCGGCGGCCCACGACCCGATGAAGAGAGCAACCCGTGTTGCTTTCGGCGCGACCCTCGCCCCGATCCACTGATTCACCTTGAGCGTCCCGGCCTTGGCCTGCTCCTCCGACTTCTCCCAGCCGTTCGCCGCGATCACCGCCCGCGACAGGCAATGCACGATCAGCGAGTCCTTCTCTGCCCTTGAGAGCGACGACCTGACAACCTTCGTCCCCTGACGGATCCTGTCATTCACCTGCTGGAGTTTGTCAGGCGACTCGGCGGATGTCAAGCCGACCACGCGCCGTCGAGCGTAATCACGCACGCAACCTTTTGGGTCTATGCCTGGCCGCTTAGACGGGCAGCAAGCGCCACGCCGAGACGTCTGGTCCCTCGGTGTGTGGCGAGATAGACGACTACTCGCTCCGCCCACGTCGGATCGAAGCGCCCGAGTTTGTCCTCCAGCAAGCGCAGGTCGCCCACGATGTGGTCGGGCGGTTCGGTGCCGGTCGCGGAGAACGCTTGAAGGGTGGTGTAGGTGGCCGACAACTCCGCCCAAAGAGAGTGGCTCTTATGCCAGAACCGCCAGGCAAGCGCGGGCTGTTGTGTCTCCCAGGCACTCACGACGATCCGGCCCGGCGCGAACATCTTGTCCTTGTGCGGCATGGCCGCGTGAGTCTTGCCCTGCTCGACCCACGTGGCGTTGCGACTCAGCTCGGCACGGATCAGCAGGATCGCAGTTCGATAGGCTCGCCGCCGCCCCACCGCGTTCGTGACGATCCCGCCCCCGAGCGCTCCGCTAATGAGGAGTAGCCAGGTCACGCTCTCAACAGTACGAGTGGCCTCGGCCGACGCCTACTCACCGAAGCGCGGGCCGTTTCCTTTGCTGCCTCCTCAGCGGCGTCGCAGAAAGCGTCGCCAGCCGGAGTCGCCGGAACGCTTCGACGCAAGGAGCCGGACTCGACGAAGCCGTCTTAGGTAGTCGGCAAGTCGGTCATGCTTCCCTTCGTCGCGGTTTTCATTCACGCTCACTGGATTCTATGATCCTCAGTCGTAACCTGAGGCGAATGGGGCGCCGCCCCCCAGTCAGGAGGAAAAGAGTGTTCGACGGCCTACGCGAAGAGGTCGACAAGGCGCGTTGGAAGCACCAGTGCAAACGCTGGCGCAAGGAAGCAGCGGTAATCCTGGCGGTCCGTCCCAAAGACGTGCAATCCGCCTATGCAGCGGACTCAGTGGGCGATGTTCTCGTCGTCCACTTCTACCCCGAGACCCCTTCTGTCGAACTTTGGTGCGTCGGGGTAGACACCCTTTTTGGTACCACCTTCGGCGACCCGATCCGCTTGATCCCGCCGCCCGGTTATGCAGAGATGCGAGGCCTCTTTGCAGCACGCCATGAGCTTTTTGGGCAGTGGATCTCCCACGTCCGCGGTCGTGCGTGGGAACAAGAATGGGGCCTCGACTGGGCTGTCAACTATCGCAAGATCCGGGCCGCCACCCTCGCGCGCGATTACGCCGCGTCAATCGAAGGGTCGAAGTGATCTTAGACCCATTCGACGAAGCGGCACCGCCCACTTAAGCTCACGGCGCGAGCCGAGACCAGCTCGCCCGACCAGGCTCAGCGCTGACACGGCGCGCAGAGGCCCCAGGCGCAACAGGTCCGGGAAGGTACTCAGCGCGAATCGTTAACGGCCTTGGGCTCAAGCAGAGCTTCGTCGTGGCGCTCGGCGAGGATATCCGTGCGTCGGTGGTCTCGACGTTTGACGCGGACTGGCAGCGAGCCGCGCCTTTGTAGTCAGGACTGTGGAGCCTCAGAGTTGGTCGCTACTGAACTCGGCGAGCGTGGCTGAGGACACCCTCACCAAGCCTCAAGCAGCCTGCGCGAGGCTTGCCCACATCTCGCCCGGCCAAGACAACGTGTCCCAGGGGATGAAGGAGCCGTAGTCGCGCGGTACGACCGAGCGGGTGACCGATGAGCGGGGTAGCCCTTCACGGGCACGCAGACCGATCCGGCGCCAGTAGAACGCCCACGCCTCGACCACGCCGTTGCGAGCGCAGGGAGGCCGCTCGCGATACCCCTCAGCGAACGCCCAGAGCGACCGCACAAGCCTGGCAACTTCCATCGTTGCTCCGCTTCGCCGGGTGAGCATCGGTGAAACCCAGAGCGACTGGCGCGGGAGAAGTTGAGCCTCACAGAGCATCGCCCGGCGGTCGAGTTCGACTCGCTCGTTGTACTTCGTGACGTAGTTGGCGAGGTACGCGGCGTGAGCGTACGCGCCTTTTGATGCGTAGCCCTTGTCGCGGATCTCACCAAAGCCATACCGCGGCGCGAGTTCCATCAGGGCATCAGCGAACCGTTCCCCCGCCGGCGTGACCGCGATGACCATGTGGCAATGCGGAGCCCCGCGCTGCTGATCCTCCCAAGCCCGAGCAAGCATCACCGGCTCATGCACGCGTGCCTTCTTGCGGGCCGCGACCAGGAGCAGGTGATACCTCGACTCAAGCGACGCCCGCCAGTACCAGGCAGCTTCAGGATCGATCCGGCAGCCGAACGGCCCGGAATGCGTATGAGGCCCAAACGCCCTGCAGACCTCCTCATCCCACGGCAGCACATCGGCGCCGGGCGCGGTCAGCGTCACCATCCGCGTCATGCAACGGGCAAGGGAGAGATTCTCGCGAAGAACCCAGGCCCATGAGCGAGCCCACTTCGCCCGACACACAGCGCAGCGTTGCTTCTTGCCGCACGGTTTGCCCATGAACCCATCGGTGCAGTGAGCCACTAACGCCCACCACCAAACGGGATTACAACTCCCGGTAATAGATCAAGGGCAGCGCACTGAGAGCATCTGTCCCGCACTTGACGGATGCCCGGAAGCACCAGCCGCAGCAGTGTGGAGCGCCGGGCAGCGGAAGAGCTTGCCGCGACTCCGGCAAGGGCAGCCATCGTCGTTGACCAGCTCACTTTCCGTCCCTCGAATCCAGGATGTCCGCCAGCGCGCGAAGTAGCCTCGCGACCGCCACGGGAGCGGGTGCGGCGCCGCCCTCCGGGCTGGCCGCCGCCCCTCGCTCCGGTGATGGCCCCGCGAGTCGGCTGTCCCGAATCTGTCCATCGGCAGAGTGAAAACGAGTCGCAAAGAGTGGTGGAGGCTCATCGTCCTCCTCACCAAGAAACTCCTGCAAAAGCCCGCCAAAGTCGAGCTCAGTCGCACCCGGTCGATCAGCCGCTAGCTTGCTTCGAGCCCAGTACCGCCCATTTTTCCGTTGTAGGAAGTACAACGTTTTGCCTGCTCAACGCGACGTCAGGTGTACCGGTCGCTCACCGGAAGCCGGAGCAAAGGCTCGGGCTATCCCACGCGCTCCACTTGCCCAGCTGTCCGCCCGGTCGCACCTGTTCTCTGACGGTGAAGCGCGTGTACACGAGACGGCCGCCCGGGGTGCATCGTCTGACGTCGGATGCGCGGAGTTCCATGACGAGTGGCTTCGGGAAGTAGCCGCCCTTCGGAGAGAAGTCCGGGTGCAATCCACGGCCGAGCGCGACCTCTCCGCCCCAGGATGTCCAGTGGATGTCCGAGACAGTCCCGCTCGCCGAGGCGCCGCCGTTCGAGATCACTGCCGGCGCCACCTCGCCCCAGCCTTCGCCATACGGTCCTGCGAACTGGTTCGTCGGACCGAGCAGGAGCGGCAGGGTCGAAGGCTGACAGTTCCCGCTCCAGGTCGGTGGCAAGGCTCCGGGGCCCGTCGTGACCCCGCCGGGCACCCCGTCCACCTTGATGAACTCGCTGTCGATATCCGAGCCGTCCAGGTTCCCGCGCGCAATCGTGTCGGCTGGGTAGTTCGTCCAGTAGACGTGCTCTTCGTCGGCGGTCAGTCCCTCGGGGACTGTTTCGAGCGGAAGGGTCTGCGCGTTGATGCAGCTTTGCCACAGATGCGACCCGTCGAGGTTGGCTCGTCCGATGACGTGTTCGCCGTCGTTTGACCAGAAGATGTAGCGGCTGTTCACCGCGACGCCGTCGAGTACGTTCGACGCGAGGATGTAGCGCCGATCGATATGCGTGCCATCGATGTCCGCCTGGGCGATCGCGTACGTGAAGTACACACCATCCCGTCCGTTGTGCCAGTAGCGATGGGTCCAGTAGATGTGGTGGGCGTCGACACCGATGCCGACCGGCTCATCGCCAGCGTTGATGAAGTCTTTGACGACGGTCGATCCATCGAGGTTCGCGCGCCCGATCGTGCTCTTGTTCGGGTCGTAGCTCGAGTCGGTCCAATAGACGTGACGGTCATCGACCGCGATCCCGATGACTGAGTAGATGTCGCCGGTATCGATGAACCGCTCGTTCACTTCGGAGCCGTCGAGGCGCGCGCGCCCGATCGCGCCGGTTGTGTAGTTTGCCCAGTAGACGTACTGGCCGTCGACGGCGATCCCGCCAGGCGCTTTCGCTCCGGTGACGAGATGCTCGATCGCGCCATACCCGTCGAGATCGGCGCGCATGACGCCGCCGCGCTCGTCCATCCCGCCATGCGGGCTCTGAGTCCAGAAGATCCATCCATCGGGCGGTGCCGCATGACCTTCGGCGGACACGAGACCACCCACGGCGGCAAGTGCCGCAATCAGACACGCCATGCGCGACCGTGCGATCACCGTCGCATCATGCTCTTTCAGTCAATCTCGCAACGCGATCACGATTCAGTCCTTCGGGTTGAAGACTCGTGTCAACCGGCGTAGGCTAGGAAGCGGGCGTCACCGCGGGGAGCTGGCTCAGTGCGGCAGGAAGGACGTTCCTATAGATGTCAAGGGCTGTTGAGCGCTTCGAGGTCGGCGCGGAGGGTGTGGTAGGTCTCGCGGGCGATGTAGCGCTTGAGGCAGCGGAGGATCTCGCGTCTGTTGAGCCCGTCCGCGGTGCGTTTGCTGGCGTATGCGCGGGTGCGTTCGCAGTGGCGTAGTCGGCAGACGGCGATCATGTGGAGCGCCCGGTTGGCTTGGCGGTCGCCGCCGAAGTCGAGTCGGTGGCGGGTGGTGCGGCCGGAGCTCGCTTGGATCGGGGCGGCGCCGCAGATCTTCGCGAAGGCGGCCTCGTTGCGAAGCCGGTCGATGTTCTGGCCGGCGGTGACGAGGAGCTGGCTCGCGCCCTGGGTGCCGACTCCGAACAACTGGACGGTGCGTGGTGCGGCGGTGTTCACGAGTTGCTCGAGTTGGCGGTCGAGCTCGAGGATCTCGCCCTCCAGTTCGCGGATACGACGGGCGAGGCTGCGGAGCGCGAACTTGGCGGCTTGCGCGGGCTCGTGGATCCGATCCTGGGCGGGGCGCAGCTGTAGGCAAAGGGCGGCTCTTGTCTTGAGTGTGCGGCCGCGGCGGAGGTCGCTGCGCAGCGGTTCGGGGGCGGTGATCAGCAGGTCGTCGAGCTGTTGCAGTGCGGCGGTCGATGCTTTCAGCGCGCCGTTTCTGGCGACCCTCAGCTGACGGATCGCTTCGACGATCCCGCTTGTCTGCTTGGGCATAGCGGTTGCGGTGCCGCTCAGCGCTGCTCGCGCGGCGAGCTCGGCGTCGATCGGGTCGCTCTTGCCGAGCCGCTGCCTGGCATGCCGGTGCGGCTGGTTGACCTCAACGACCTGGATCCCCTCGGCGAGCATCGCCCGGACGAGCCCGGCCGCGTAGGCGCCCGTCGATTCGACTCCGACGCGCTCGATCTCGCCGTAGGTGCGCACCCAGCCGATCAGGTGCGCGTACCCCTCGGCTGTCGTTGGGAACGCAGACGTGCCAAGCAGCCGTCCCTGGAGATCGACCACGGCGACGTGGTGCTCGTCGGTGTGCGCGTCGACGCCCCCGACGACGCGGCCTTCCTGATTTGTCATTCTTAGCTTCACCGTCCCTTCGGTTCGGGGCGGCAGGCCGGGACGGGCGGACACAACAGTGACGAGGCACTTGCAGCGAACAGGTTCCTATCAAGTCACGACCGCCCGGACCGGCCGCCCACAATGGCCGGAAACGGGCGCCCGCCGAGACCGACACGTCCCCTCAACGACACGAACTCGGTCAGTTTGAAAGCAAGTCAGATCTCGACGAGCACCCGCCAGAGATCTTCACTGTTTGAAAGCTGCCCAGTGGCGTTAGCCCTGGTCGGCGTAGCGACTGACGAGCACGTCGAGCTCGAACAACTCGCTGCCCGTGCCTACGGGCGGCCCACCTGGAGCACCGCGGTGGGCGGCGCCGAAGTTCTCGGAGCTTTTCCAGGCCTCGAAGTCCTCGCGTGCCCGCCAGCGGGTGTAGACGAAGTACGGGCCCTCGCCGGCCGGGCGCATGAACTCGAACGCCTCGAAGCCCGGCGCGTCCGAGACGTGCGCACCCGCGGCCGCGAAGCGCTCCTCGAAGACCTCGCGGCGCTCCTCCGGAACGGTGATCGCATTGATGCTGACAAACGACACATGACCCCCTGGTTCCGCGGGCTTTGTTCCGGAGCGAATTCGATCACAGAACCGCTCTGCGCGGTGCGTATCGTCTGCTGCGAACCGCGCATTCTGGACAACTGCCACATGAACATGTCGAGATCCTCCCAGGGATGGCCACTCGTCTCCGCGGTGTCGCGAGCCTGCGAATCGTGCGGACACCATGAGCAACGGCACTTACACCGATGATCTGACACTCCCCGAGCGCGTGCCCCCGCTCAGCGCTTGCGGAGGGCGATGTGTCCTCGTTCAGGGCGAGCTGGTTGACTCGGACCACGTGTCGCGCGAGGGCCGGGGTTGATTGCCGGGCTGGGTGAGGCATTGAGGGTCAGGCGTGGCAGCCATTCGAGCCAGGTCGGCAGGAACCAGTTCCAGTCGCCGAGGAGCTTCATGGTTGCGGGAAGCAGGACGGCGCGCACGATCGTGGCGTCGAGCAGAATCGCGACGGCAAGGCCGACACCGAGCATCTGGAAGACGATCTCGCCGAGGGTGGCGAAGATTGCGAACACGGCGACCATGACGATCGCGGCGCTGGTTACGACGCCGGCGCTTGCGTTGATGCCGTGCGCGACGGCGTCCTCGGTGGTCATTCCGCGGTCGTGGGCTTCGCGGACGCGGCTGAGGATGAACACGTGGTAGTCCATTGAGAGGCCGAACAGGATCACGAAGAGAAACAGTGGCAGCCAGGCGATGATGCCCCCGATCGAGGTGAAGCCGAGGAGCGATTGCAGGTGGCCTTGCTGGAAGATCGCCACCAGCACGCCGTAGGCGGCGCCGACGGAGAGCAGGTTCAGGACGATCGTCGTGAGCGGGATCACGATCGAGCGGAAGGTCAGGAGCAGCAGCAGGAAGGCGAGTCCGAGCACGAACGCGAACACGTAGGGGCCGTGGGACTTCATCGTGTTGTTGAAGTCGACGGTCTGTCCGGCCGCGCCCGTGGTGTGAACGACAACGCCGGGTACATGGCCGATCGTCTGGGGGATGACGCTGTTCCGTAGCAGCGCGAGCGCGTTGAGGGAGGCGGCGCCGACGCCTGTCCCCACGAGCGGGATCGAGACGCGCGCGGCCTTGTGCGAGGCGCTGATGTCCACGGTCATCGGCTCGAACATCCGGCCGGTCGCGAGCGCTCGGTGCTCCAGCGCGGCGATCCCTGCTGTGACCCGGGGCGAGGTGACGTCGGCTGCGCTGATCACGACCGTCTCGGGTTGGGCCCCGCCGGGGAACGCTTGCTGGACACGCTCGTAGGCCTTCATCACCGGGAGGTTGGGCGGGAGCCCCTGCATGCCGGCGCTGACGGTGTGGAGGCTGAACGCGGGGATCGCGAGCGCGACCAGCAACGCTACGGCGGCGCCGCCGCAAACCACCGGCCAGTGCAGCACGACCCGGATGATCGGCGCCCAGAACCGCGACTCGCCGGGCTTCGCGCGCAGCCTTTGCAGCCCGGGGACCCCGCCCTTGTCGATCCGGTCGCCGAGCATGGAGAGCACCGCCGGCAACACGGTCAGCGAGCCGACGAGCGCGATCGCGACCACCAACACGGTCCCCATCCCGAACGAGCTGAACACCTGGTTGCCCATCAGGAACATGCCCGTCATCGCGATCATCACGGTGAGTCCCGAGATCAGAATCGCGCGGCCCGAGGTGGCGGCCGCCGCCTGCAGCGCGTCAGCCGGTGTCCGGCCGTTGGCACGTTCCTCGCGTGCTCTGCGCACATAGAAGAGTGAGTAGTCGATCCCGACCGCCAGCCCAACACACAGGATCACCGAGGTGATCGACTGCTCGACGTGCAGCACGTGGCTCAAGAGCTCCGTCACCCCGAGCGCCGCCAAGACCGCGGTGAAGCCGAGCAGCAGCGGCACGCCTGCGGCCACCAGCGCGCCGAAAGCGACCACGAGGATGACCAGCGTCACCGGCACCGATGTCGCCTCGGCCTTGTGGAAGTCATTGCTGACGAGCGTGTTCACCGCCTGGTTGGTGCTTGCGACTCCGAGCTCCCCGACGAACAGCTGGGGGTATGCCCGCTGCACGGCTGCGGTCGCGGCCAGGGCCGGCGCGACTCGATTCTGCGCGGTGTCCGGATCGCCGGTGATCTGGAAGATCACAAGCACCGCACGACCGCTCTTCGAGATCTGACCCGCGTTTTCAGGAGCAAGCGGCGACCTGATCGCTGCGACCGACGGGACGCTCGAGAGGCGCGTCACGAGATCGGACACCGCCGCGCGATAGCCGGTTCCGGCGAGCGTGCCGTTCGGGCTCTCGATGATGACCTCCTCGCCCGCTCGCTCGCGCGGGAACTGCTGCGCCAGCGTCTCATCTGCAAGCCGCGACTGGCCATTCTCCGCCTCCAAGGCCCGGAGCTGCACCATCCCCGCCGCACTGCCCAACGCGAACGCAACGATCACGAACGCGAACCATCCGAGCACAACCGCGCGCCGATGACTAGCGCTCCAACGCGCGGCACGAGACGTGAAGTTGTCGACTTCCACTCCTCCAACTCCCAAACGCGATGGCTTTTCCTTCTCGGCAAGTGTGTCCGGCGAGCAACACGGCCGCATCCGTGCAGCCGCGTACCTTGGCGGGAATTACCCGTAGAGGAGCTGCGTCACAGTCGCAGGCAGACTTGAAAGCTGCCAGTCACCTCGAAGGCTGTGCTGCCGCCGCTCGAGTCGGGCGCGGCGCCCGAGGCTCAGCGCCGGGCGAGTTCTCATCTCCCGCTGGATTGGTGTGGACGGCTCATCTGCGTGGCTCCCAGCTGAAGAAGCGGATGGAGAGCACGACGCCGGCGAGGCCCCAGAGGGCGACGACGGCGACATCGCTCCAGTGGAAGGGAGTGCCGAGAAAGCCGGCCTGAAGGCCGGTGGCGAAGTGGCGGATCGGGAAGACGCGGGCGATCCAGAGAATCCATCCCGGGGTGCTGTTGCCGAAGGCGATGAAGATGCCGGAGAGGAACAGCAGCGGCAGGATCGCGATGTTGACGATCGGAGCGGCCGCGTCGGCGTTCGGGATCGCGGCGGTGATCGCGAGACCGAGCGCGCAGAAGGCGGCGGCGCCGACCAGCAGCATGACCAGAAAGCGGAAGAGCGTGACCCCGGATGGGATCTGTGCGTTGTAGACGATGCGCCCGAAGACCGCAGTGATCGCCACGAGCAGAACGGCGACGAACATCGAGTGCAGGATCCGACTCGCGAAGAACGACGCACGCGGCAGCGGCGTGCCGTTGATCCGCTTGAGGATCCCGGTGTCACGCCCGAACGTCATCCCGAGCGCAATGTTGTTGAAGCAGGCGGTGATCACGCCGAACGACGCCATCGCCGCGACGTAGTAGGTCGACTCCTTCACCGCCATCGCACCGAGGTAGACAGTGCCGTTGCCTAGCAGCGAGGTGAAGATCACGAGGAACATCAGTGGGAACGCGAACGTGAAGAATGCGCGTGCCGGGTTTCGCCAATACGCCTTGTTGACATAACGGGCCTGGCTCAGGGTCAGACTGAGGCCTCTCATTGCTCCTCCCCTGCAACGGAGCGCGCGCCGGAGTCGCCATCGGCGGCAGCGTCGCGGGTCAGCGAGAGATAGACGTCCTCGAGCGAGGGCCGTACCACCTCGAGCCCGTCGAGTGGGATGCCGCGCTTGATCGCCCAGCCGGTCAGCTCGTGCAGGCCGACGACCGGATCGTCCATCTCCAGCTCCACGAACCCGTTCGAGTCGCGATCCCCTGCGAGCCCGCTCGGGGGTGAGGCGCGCGTCGGAAGCCTGTACCTGACGCGCACGCTCGCCCTGTCGCGGAGTCCGAGCGTCGCCGGCGGCCCCTCTGCGACGATCCGGCCATTGGCGATCACGGCGACGCGGTCGGCGAGATACTGCGCTTCGTCCATGAAATGCGTCGTCAGCACGACGGTCTTGCCCAGTGAGGCCAAGTTCTTCACGACGCCCCAAGCCTCATGACGCGCGGCGGGATCGAAGCCAGTCGTCGGCTCGTCGAGGAAGAGCAACTCCGGATCGCCGACAAGTGCGATCGCCATCTCCAGGCGCCGCTGCTGCCCGCCGGAGAGGTGCACGACGCGCTCATCCCGCTTCTCGCCCAGACCGACAAGGTCGATCACTTCGCCGGCCGGGCGCGGATGCGGGTAGAAGCTCGCGTACATCTCCAGCGTCTCGAGTACGGTCAGGTACGGCTCAACGCCTGTTGACTGCAACACGATCCCGACCCGTGACTTCAAGCGCGATCGGTCCGTGGCAGGATCGAGGCCAAGAACAGTGATCTCGCCGGCGTCTCGGAACCTGTATCCCTCGAGGATCTCGACCGTGGTCGTCTTGCCAGCCCCGTTCGGGCCTACGAGCGCAAAGATCTCGCCCGGCCGGATCTCGAGATCGATCCCGCGAACCGCGTCGACCGAGCCGTACGACTTGCGCAGACCGCGGACGCTGATCGCCGATGCATCCGACACAGGCTGAACCGGAACGGGAATATCGCGGGCAAGAGCGGCCATTCGACCTCCAAGCGGCTTTCGCACAAGCATCCCCGGTTCAACCTGAGCCCGCGTCAGGAAAAACCCGCACGCTCGCGCGAGGAATTGACCACGAACCTTCGGTCCACGGAGGTGCCCACGCGACCCGAAGGCGGGCTCACGGGTGCACTAGTCTCCCCGCAGTGGGCGAGACGGAGGAGCTGGGACGGGGTGGCCGGCTGCGGGGCGGTGCTGCGGGCGAGCTTGTGGTGGCCGCGTACGCGGCGGAGAGCGCGCACGGGCCACGTCTCGCGCGCGGCCTGTCGCTCGCAGACCTCGCGCACGCCGTCGCGCTCGTCGAGGGCGGCGACCTCCGCGGTGAGGACGCGAAGGCGCTCCTGCGCGGGCTGCTCGAGCTCCACGCCGTCCCCGGCGACGAGTTCCCGTGGGACCCGTCGCTCGGCGACGCGTTCAACGCGCGCGAGGCCGAGCTCGAGCGACGCGTCGGCCGCTCGGCGGCCGGCTGGCTGAGCGCCGGCCGTCCGCGGCGTGAGGCGTTCCGCGTCGGGGTCCGGCTCACCGCGCGCAGCGGCGTTCGCGAGCTGCACGATGCCCTCGTTGACCAGGCTGCCGCCCTCGCGCGCCACGCGCGTGCCACGGCCACGGCGCTCGCCACCGACTACACGTACCTCCAGCCCGCGCAGCCGACGACGGTCGGCCACCTCCTGCTGGCGTACGCCTACCCCGCGCTGCGCGACGGCGACCGCGCGCGCGCGTCGCATGCGGCGCTCGGCGCCAGCGTCGCCGGGGCGGGCGGGAGCGCCGGCTCGCGCTGGTCGCTCGATCGGGCGCGGCTCGCCGAGCTCCTCGGCTGCGACGGGCTCGTCGAGCACGCGAAGGACGCGGCCTGGCAGGCCGACGTGTACCTCGAGCTGCTCGCGACGCTCGCGATCGCCGCGACGCACCAGAGCCAGCTCGGCCAGGACTTCGAGATCTACGCGAGCCAGGAGTTCGGCCTCGTCGAGCTCGCCGACGCCCACAGCCGTGCGAGCGCGCTCATGCCGCAGAAGAAGAACCCCTACGCGCTCGCCGCGATCCGCACGCAGGCGGGCCAGGCCGCCGGCGACGTCGCGAGCGCCCTCGTCGCCCTGCACACGGGCTCGGCCCGGACCGATCACTTCCACCTGCTGAACGGCACCGTCCCGCGGGCGCTCGACGAGGCCGTGGCGATCGCGCGGCTCACGGCGTCGGTGCTGGACGGCATCGAGCTGCACGTCGAGCGCTTCGAGCAGATCGCGCGCGAGAGCTTCGTCACCGCGGCTGACGTCGCCGACGTCCTCGCGCTCACCGGGGAGATCGACTATCGCAGCGCTCACAAGGTTGTCGGGCGCGCGGTTCGCGACCTCGTGGAGGCGGGCGAGCCCCCGTCGGAGCTGACGCCGGCGCGGCTGGCCGCGGCGGCCGAGGCTGCGATCGGCCGGCCGGTCGAGCTCGACGCGGCGACCCTGCGCGACGCGCTCGATCCGGCGGCGTGCGCCGCCGCGCGCCGGCAGACGGGCTCGTCGTCCGCGGCGGCGATGGACGCGATGCTCGCGGAGATCGATGCGACGCTTGCCGAGCACGAGCGCTGGAACTCGGCCGCGCGAGAGCAGGAGGCGGCCGCGGAGGCTGCGCTGCTCGCCCGCGCCCGTGAGCTGGCCTGATCGATCTGGTATGAGAGGGCTGTCGTGAAGAAGAGCGCCCCGCAGGAACCCGGGTCCCCGTCTGAGTTGATCGACGGCAGGATCAGGGAGCTGGACGACTGGCGTGGTGAGACGCTCTCCCGGATCCGCGCTCTCATCAAGCAAGCCGACCCCGAGGTGGTCGAGGAGTGGAAGTGGAGAGGGACTCCCGTGTGGTCTCACGACGGGATCATCTGCACGGGCGAGACCTACAAGAGCGTGGTGAAGATGACCTTCGCCAAGGGCGCGTCGCTGGAAGACCCTTCCGGCCTGTTCAACTCGAGCCTGGAAGGCAACACCAGGCGCGCCATCGATTTGCACGAAGGCGAGACGATTGACGAGAAGGCTCTCGAGGCTCTCGTTCGCTCCGCCGTTGCCCTGAATACGGCACGCAGTGCTTAGAGCTCGTTCCAAGCCGATCCAGCTCGGCTAGGCGCGCCGAGTCCAACTCCCGGGATCGCTTATGCTGGCGGCGTGTTCTCCAGCGGCACCGCGTATGAGCCGTCTGCCACGCGTGACGAGAGCGGGACGCTGTTCGGGCAGACGATGGGCCTCGTCGCGCTCACCGCAGGCCTCTTCGCGCTTGGCGCCTATCTCGGACGGAACATGTCGTACCAGTCCGGCTGGCTGTGGTTCATCGCGGCCTTCGTCTGCCTGCTCGGCATCAACTTCGCCGTCCGAAGCTCCGAGCAGCTCGCCGTCGTCTTGCTCTTCGGCTTCGGTGTGCTGATCGGATTGGCGATGGCGCCGACGGTCGGCTACTACGCGAGCACCGATCCCCAGGCCGTCTGGCAGGCGGGCGGTGCAACAGGCCTCTTCATCGCCGGATTCGGAGCCGCTGGTTACGCGACGCGCAGGGACCTCTCCGCGCTCGCACGCCTGCTCTTCTGGGCGCTGATCGCGCTGATCGTCTCCGGGATCGTGCTGATCTTCGTCCAGATCCCGCACGGATCGCTGATCTGGTCGATTCTCGGGCTCGTGATCTTCGCGGGCTTCACGATGTTCGACTTCCAGCGGCTGCGTCGCGGCAGAGACATTCGGACCGCGCCGCTCCTCGCGGCATCGATCTTCCTCGACATCCTCAACGTCTTCCTGTTCTTTCTCTCACTCCTCGACAGACGCAAGTAGCCACCCTTGCCGAGGGGGTCGAGGCGGCAGCTCCCGGCGTGCACTAGGATCAAGAGGCCGTGGCGCTCCGTCTCTTTCATGCTCCGAACTCTCGCTCGGCCCGCGTCCGCTGGCTGCTGGAGGAGATCGGCGCCGACTACGACATCACCGTCGTGACACGGGACGAGCGCTCGGGTGAGGCGTACCGGCAACGCCACCCGCTCGGCCGCGTGCCTGCACTCGAAACGGATGGCGGAACGCTGTTCGAGACGATGGCGCTCTGCCTCCACATCGCCGAGACACATCCGGAGGCCGGCCTGCTGCCGCCGGAAGGGAGCTTCGATCGCGCGCGTGTCTACCAGTGGATCTCGGTTGGGCTCACCGAGATCGAGCCGTTCCTCGCTGAAGCAGCGAGAGCCGCCGAGAGCGATCCCGAGCGCGCGGAGGTCGCGCGCGAGCGGGTCCGCGCCGCCGTCCGCGTCGTCGACAGCGCTCTCGCCGGCCGCGAGTTTCTTGTCGGCGACCGCCTGTCCGTTGCAGACATTCTTTGTGGCAGCGCCCTTTTCTCCGCCCGACGCGCTGAGCTCAGCTCCGAAGCGCCCGCTGTGACGGCCTACCTGGCACGGCTCGAAGGCCGCCCGGCCCGCGAGCGGGCATACGCGCCGGCGGACTGACCTCTCTCAGCTTCGATTTCGGCAGCGCCTACCCGGCCTCCGGTGGCGGGGCAGTGAGCGCCGCGAGCTCGTGGGCCAGCTCGTCGAGCTCGGCGCCGCCCGCCATCAGCTGGATCAGATCGTCGCGGTCGATCTCGCTCTTCGCGTGGCTTGCGATCAGCCGCCCGCGGTTCAGGATCACGAAGCGGTCGCCGATCGGGTAGGCGTGGTGGGGGTTGTGCGTGATGAAGATGACGCCGACTCCCCGGTCGCGCGCCTGGATGACGTAGCGCAGGACGATGCCGGACTGCTTCACCCCGAGTGCCGAGGTGGGCTCGTCGAGGATGAGAACGCGCGCGCCGTAGTAGACGGCACGGGCGATCGCGACCGCCTGGCGCTCCCCGCCGGAGAGCGTGCCGACGGTCTGGTTCGGGTCGCGGACGTCGATCCCCATCTTGGCGAGCTCCTGGCGCGTGACCTCCTTGGCGTGTGCGACGTCGAGCCGGCGGAACGGCCCGACGCCCCGTGCCGGCTCGGAGCCGAGGAAGAAGTTTCGCCAGATCGACATCAGCGGCACGGTCGCCAGATCCTGGAAGACGGTCGAGATCCCGTGCGCGCGGGCCTCGCGTGGCCCCGTGAAGTGCATCGCGCTCGCCGTCGAGCAGGAACTCGCCGGCATCCGGCGCGAAGACGCCCGAGAGGATCTTGATCAGCGTTGACTTCCCGGCCCCGTTGTCGCCGAGCACGCACGTGACCTCTCCCCCGTGCACTTCGAGCGAGACGTCGATGAGCGCGTTCACGCTGCCGAAGTGCTTCGAGACGTTGCGCACCTCGAGCAGCGGCGCAGTGGGTGTCGACTCCGCGCTCAATGCCGCGCCTTCAGCGCCCGCCGGTAGACGAGGGTGTTCACGACGACGGCGAGCAGGAGGATGACGCCGAGGAAGGTGAAGTCCCAGGAGCTGTCCCAGCCCGCGTAGATCACGCCCTCGAAGGCCATGCCGATGATGCAGGCGCCGATCGCCGCGCCGATCGCCGATCCGTAGCCGCCGGTCAGGAAACAGCCACCGACCACCGCGGCGATGATGTAGTAGAACTCGTAGCCGACTCCCTGCTCGGAGACCGCCGAGGAGCCCTGGGTGAAGGTGATCACCCCGACGAGGGCGGCGGACAGGGCGGTGGTGAGGAAGAGCAGGATCTTCGTCCTGTTCACGGGCACGCCGACGTTACGGGCCGCGTTCGCGTCTCCGCCCGAGGCGAAGATCCAGTTGCCGAAGGCCGTGCGCGAGAGCACCCAGGTGGCGACCGCGGTCACGCCGGCAAACCAGAGGATCGAGGTCTGGTAGCCGCTCGGGAGAGCGCTGCTCACCCCGACGGAGCTGCCGAAGACGTGGCGCGCGGAGCTCAGGCCTCCCTGGGTGGGGTTCGTGAGTGAAACCTGGGTGCTGCCATGGTTGACGAGCAGCACGCCGCCGACGGTGATGCCGCGGAGGATGAAGAACGTCGCGAGCGTCACGATGAAGCTCGGCAGCTTGGTCTTGACGACGATCACCCCGTTCGTCAGCCCGACCACCGCCGCCAAGACGACCGTGCCGGCGACCGCGAGCCAGGCGTTCCAGTGCAGGTTGTTCATCAGCAACCCCATGGTGATCGCGGTCGCGCCGGTCATCACGCCGGTCGAGAGATCGAACTCGCCCGCGATCATCAGGAGGCCGACGGGCACGGCCATGATCCCGAAGAAGGCGGCCTGCTGCGACCAGGCGGCGAGGCCGACCTGCGTCAGCCAGAGGTGGTTCGAGCTCGAGTCGGCCAGCGCGAAGAGCACGAAGATCGCGATCGCGCCCATCAGCGCCCCCAGCTCCGGTCGCTGCAGGACCCGTGTCAGCCCGCTGATCCGTGCGAGCCTCTCGTCGGCTCCCACCGGCGATGCCGGGGTCTCCCCACCTGCGGTGATCTCGCTCATCGCTTGTCGGCCGTTTCGGAGTTTATGGGCAAATCGCGCTGGGCGGTCGAGGCGTGCTCGACCGCCCAGCGCCTTGCTGGCTCGAGCTCAGTCGTCCCCGGCTGCGATCGCCGCGGCGACCTTCGCCACGTTCGTCTTGTCGACGAGCAGCGGGCCGCTCGCGACGGTCGTTCCGCCGCCGACCGAGTTCCCCTCATGCCTGTTGTAGAGGTAGAGGAAGACGATCGGCAGGTAGCCCTGGAGGTACTGCTGCTGGTCGACCGCGAACTCCATCTTCCCCGACTTGAGGTCGGTTTCGACGCTCGTGTTGAGGTCGAAGGTCGCGATCTTGGCTTTCGGCGAGGTCTGTGCGAGCGCGTCGCCAATCGCGTTGTTGAGGGTCATCACCGCCTGGACCCCCGGATGCGCCTGGAGATACGCGGTCACCTGCCCGATCGCCTGCGACGGGTTGGAGGCCGCGTTCGGCGTCGAGAGGATCAGCTCGGTGCAGGCCGGGCCCGTCGCGGGCGCCGAGCCGGTCTTGCAGGTCGAGCCCACGCCGAGACCCTGCGCGAGACCGTTACAGCGGTCGAGCAGGTTCTGCCCGGACTGGTGGATGATGCAGAGCACGTTCGTGAGCTTCTCGCTCGTGAACCTGGTGCCCGCCTGCTGGCCGGCGAGGGTCTCCGGCTGGCCGACACACGTCATGGCCATGCTCGCGGCGATGTCGGCGTTGTCGCAGCCGGCGTTCAGGAGCACGACCGGGATCCCGGCCTTGTGTGCTGCCGCAAGCGTCTTGTTCATCAGGCTCGGGTCGTGGTCGGAAACCGCGATCCCGTTCACCTTGGCATTGATCGCATTCTGGATCTGGGCGTTCTCGGCGCTGTCGTCAGGCTCCGCCTGGCCCTGCTGCTGAGAGCCGTACACCTCGGTCAGCTTGCAGCCGAGGTCTGCAGAAGCGTTCTTGGCGCCCTTGTAGACGACGCTCCAGAAGCTGCCGTTGTCGCCGTGTGTGATCACAGCGAACTTGTAAGGACAGCTCGCAGCCGATGAGGCCGACGGCCTCGCCGAAGCGGCCGAGCTCAGAACGAGCAGGCCGACGAGTGCCGCGACCACGGTCATTGCGCCGACCGCGGCCTTCATCCGGGAAATGTTCACTTGAGGACCCTCCTTCGAGATGGAGCCGGGTTGGCTGGAGGCGTCGCCGACCACGCCGGCTCCGACGCCCAGACCGCTTCCAGCCGGCGGCTCCTGGCCGGCGGGGAACGGTGTCCTGCGGCTATCCCGGGGGCACCGGACGTGTTCTGCACGGGTGTCGTATCGCTTCTCCCCAGGTGGAGCATGTGCCCTTGCTCAGTCGATGGTAAGCGGTTACAGTAAGCGCTCACAGTGGGGAAGTCAAGAGACCCGCGGCTGTGAGCGCTCCACTTCGCGTCGGCGTCGTCGGCACCGGGCGGATCGGGAAGCTCCATGCCAAGCTCCTCGTCCACGAGCTGCCCGGGGCTGCGCTCGCGATGGTCTATGACACGTCCCCTGCCGCTGCAGCCGGGCTCGGCGCGCCCGTCGCGAGCAGCGCCCGGGAGCTCGTGCGCTCCGCCGAGGTCGACGCTGTCGCGATCTGCTCGACCACCGACACGCACGTCGACCTGGTGATCGAAGCGGCGGAGGCAGGCAAGCCGATCTTCTGCGAAAAGCCGATCTCGCTCGATCTGGCGGAGGTCGATCGCGCCCTCGCCGCGGTCGAGCGTGCGGGTGTGCTGTTCATGGTCGGGTTCAACCGGCGCTTCGATCCCGGCCACCGCTCGGTCCGGGATGCGGTTGCGGCCGGCGAGATCGGCGAGATCCACCTCGTTCGGATCACGAGCCGCGACCCGGAGCCGCCGCCGCTCGACTACATCCGCCATTCCGGCGGGCTCTTCCTCGACATGACGATTCACGACTTCGACATGGCGCGGTTCATCACCGGGAGCGAGGTGGTCGAGGTCTACGCGCGCGGCGCGGTGCGAGTCGACCCCGCGATCGGCGACGTCGGCGACATCGACACCGCGGCTGTCATCCTGACGCACGCCGACGGCACGCTCACCCTCATCGACAACAGCCGGCAGGCCGTGTACGGCTTCGACCAGCGGGTCGAGGCGCTCGGCTCGAACGGCATGGCCGCCTCGCAGAACATGCCCTTGCACGGTGGTCTGCTCCGCACGGCCGGCGGTGGCAAGGAGCCCCGGCTGCCGACCTTCTTCCTCGATCGCTACATCTCGAGCTACGTCGCCGAGTGGGAGGCGTTCTTGACGGCGATCGCAACCGGGGGAGCCGTCGCCGGTGCCGCCTGAGGACGGTAGGGCGCCGCTCGCCGTCGGCCTCGCCGCGCTGCGCTCGATGCGCGAGGCTCGGCCCGTGGCGGTCGCCTCGCCCTGATGCGGACGTACGTCACGGGCAGGTCAGTGCGAGGCGTCGCTGCGCTCGGAGTAGACGACGCCGCTCGCAGTCTGCTCGTGTGCGAGCCGCACCGTGCGGCCCTCACGGCGGGATCGCTCGCAGGCGGACGCGAGGACGAACGCCGCGAGGGCATCCTCTCCGGTCACGGCCGGCGCGGTCCCGTCACGGATCGCGCTCGCAAACGCCTCGAGCTCGAGGCGATAGGCGTGCGGGTAGCGCTCGGTGAAGTCGACCACCCAGTCGGCGGCGACGCTGCCCGGCGTCAGCCACTCGCTGTTGTGCCGCCGGTGGCCCGCGATCCTGACCGTCCCCTGCGAGCCCATCACCTCGGTGGAGCACTCGTAGCCGTACACGGCCTCGCGGCTGTTGTCGATCAGGCCGAGCGCGCCCCCTGCGAAGCGCAGCACGACCACGGCGTTGTCGACGTCGCCGAGCTCGGCGATCGCGGGATCGGTCAGCGCGGCACCGAAGGCGGTCACCTCGTCGATCTCGCCGACCATCCAGCGCGCCGTGTCCAGATCGTGGATGGTGACGTCGACGAAGAAGCCGCCGCTCCCGGCGAGGAACTCCGCCTGCGGCGCCACCTTGTCGCGCAGCGAGGTCCGGAACAGACGAACGTCCCCGAGCTCTCCGGCCCCGATTCGCGCGGTCGCATCGGCCCAGTCGGGGTCGAACCGGCGGTGGAAGCCCACCTGCAGCTTCACGCCCGCGCTCCGCGCCGCTTCGACGGCGCGCACCGTCGCCTCGACGTCGAACGCGACCGGCTTCTCGCAGAACACGTGCTTACCCGCCGCGGCCGCCTGCTCGACCAGCTCGGCGTGGGCCGCGGTCGGCGTGGCGATCACGACACCCTCGACGGCAGGGTCGTCCAGGACGGACGCGGCCGTCACGGACCACTCGACACCGAACCGCTTCCCGGCGGCGGCGGCCACCGCCTCGGAGGCGTCTGCGACCCGGACGAGCTCGATCCCCTGCGCGCCGCGGGCGAGGTTCTCGGCGTGAAGCATCCCCATCCGGCCCAGGCCGATCAGCCCCAGACGGACGTCCTGACGGTCGGTCGCGCTCACCCCCGCACGATAGGCGTTGGCGAAGCGCGATGGCTCCGCTCGGCGGGAAATGGCTAAGCCCGCTCAGCCGACGATCTACGACGTCGCGCGACTGGCCGGTGTGTCGATCGCGACGGTCTCGCGGTTGCTGAACGGGACGGGGCAGGTCGCGCCGTCCACGCGCCTGGCCGTCGAGGCGGCGGTGCGTCAGCTCGACTACCAGCCGAACAGGATCGCGCGCAGCCTCGCCACCAAGTCGACCCAGACGATTGCGCTGCTCCTGCCCGAGATCACGAACCCGTTCTACGGCGCCCTGGTAAGCGGCATCGAGCAGCGGACGCTGGAGCTCGGGTACACGATGCTGCTCTGCACGACGGCAGGCGATGTCGTCCGCGAGGAGCTCTACCTCAACCTCCTCCGGTCGAAGCAGGTCGACGGCGCGCTCGTCGACGGTCTCGTCCTTCCGGCCGACCGGATCGCGCGCTTCGTCGCGGACGGGTTTCCGATCGTCTGCCTCGATCGCGATGTCGCCTCGGCCACGGTGCCGCTCGTCCAGGTCGACAATCGCCTGGGCGCGCGCCTGGCGACCGAGCACCTGATCGAGCTCGGTCACACGCGGATCGCCCACGTGGCGGGAGCGGCCGAGCTTCGGATCAGCGACGAGCGTGTCGAGGGCTACCAGGCTGCGCTCCGGGCGGCAGGCCTCGCGCCGGACCCGGAGCTGGTCGCCGTCGGCGGGTTCACCGAGGACGGCGGCTACGAGGCCGCCCGCACGCTCTTCGCCCGGGCCGCCCGCCCGACCGCAGTCTTCGCCGCCAACGACCTCTCGGCGATCGGTGTGCTCGAGGCGATCGTCGAGAGCGGGCTGCGCGTCCCCGAGGACGTCTCCGTGGTCGGTTTCGACGACCTGCGGCTCGCCGCCTACACGACCCCGCCGCTGACGACGATCCACCAGCCGGCGCGCGAGATCGGGGAGCGCGCGACGTCGCTGCTCCTCGACCTGACGAAGGGGAAGAAGGTGCGCCGCCTGCGGCACCTGCTGGAGCCGAGCCTCGTGGTGCGCCGCTCCACCGCCGCCCCGCCTCGCAGCCGTGCAGGCCGGGTCGCTTGACGCGTGACCGGGCGCGCGCCTACCGTAGCGAGTGCCTTGGCCGACTCCGGTGCTGTCACGAGCGACTACCTGCTCCGCCGAGGGGCGTGGGCGCAGGTGACGCCCGAGACCGCCGGCTGGCGTTACCTCCACTTCGGCGTGCGTCAGGGCCCCTTTGCGTCCGAGACGCGTGACGCCGAGATCGCGATCGTCGTGCTCGGCGGGCGCTGCAGCGTCGAAGCAGAGGGCGAGCGGTGGGAGCTCGGGGGGCGTGCGCGCGTCTTCGACGGGATGCCCTGGGCGCTGTACCTGCCGCGCGATACCGCCTACACGGTGGCGGGAGACGGGTCGCTCGAGGTTGCGATCTGCGGGGCGCTCTGCGAGCGGCGCCGGGAGCCGGTGCTGATCCGGCCCGACGACGTCGAGGTGGAGGTGCGCGGGGCCGGCAACGCGACACGTCAGATCAACCACATCGTCAAGCCGTCGTTCCCGGCCGAGCGGCTGCTCGTGGTCGAGGTGTTCACGCCGTCCGGAAACTGGTCGAGCTACCCGCCGCACAAGCACGACGAGGACCGGCCACCCGGTGAGGTCGTCCTCGAGGAGACCTACTACTACCGCACGGCGGCGCCCGAGGCGTTCGCGGTTCAGCGCCTCTACAGTCCCCGGCACGGCGTGGACGTGACGGAGACCGTCCGCGACGGCGACCTGATGCTGGTGCCGTTCGGCTACCACACGACGGCGGCGGCCCACGGCTACGACCTGTACTACCTGAACGCGCTCGCAGGCGACCGGCGCTCGATGGCCGCGGCCGACGATCCGGAGCTGGCCTGGATCCGCGGCTCCTGGAGCGCCCTCGAGCCCGACCCGCGCGTGCCGCTCGTCCGCTGAGGCCCGCGGAGAGAGAACCTAGCGATCGGGGCTCGGGAGCATGAAGTCCCGGACCACCGCCGCGAGATCCTCGTAGGAGGCGATGAACTGGCGCAGCGTGCGCACGGTCGGCCCGAACGACGTCGAACTCCGCGGGCTTGAGCCCATCCGGCTCGTAGGCGCGGCGAAAGTCGGGGAAGAGCGCGATAGCAGCTCGGCGAGGATCTCCGGCGGGGACGGGGTCGTCCATGCGCGGCCTGACCTCGATTCCGAGGCGTTGAAGAGCCTCTGCCACTTCGTGGGGATCGTCAGCACGATGTCGCCGCCGATCAGCTCCGACCAGTGCAGGTGGTGGCGGTACGCGGCGGCCAGCAGGCGCGTGCGGTAGCCGCGCTCGCCGGTAGATCCCGTAGGCCCTCTTCAAGCAGGCGATCCCGGCCCAGTGAGACCGTGCCCGGGCGACGAGCGATCGCCGTCCCGCTCGACGAGGACGCCGAGCCAGTCGTCGAGGCGGCCGACCATCATCGTGCAGACCGGGGACATGGTCGAGATGTCGCCGCCGGCCGCCTCGTGCCGGTCAAGGCCGCGCTCGACCGCCTCCGCGACCGCGAGCGCCTGCGGCACCGTGAAACAGACGGTGGCGTTGATCGTTGACGCCGCCGCGCGGTGACCTCCTCGATCGCGCGCATGCCGGCCTCGGTCGCCGGCGATCTTCACCTGGATGTTGGGCGCGAGCGCGCCGAAGCGCAGCGCCTGCTCCGTGATCCGCGTCGGCATCGCGGTAGAGCTTCGGGTCGGTCTGGATCGAGAGCCGCCCCTTCTGGCCGCCCTCCCGCTCGAAGACCGGCCAGGAGCAGCTCGGTGCCGCGGACGGCCATCTCCTCGATCAGCTTCCAGGTGACCTCGTCCTCGGTCCAGGTCGGGTTGCCCGCGATGATCTCGACGATCCGGTCGCGCCAGAGGTGCATCTCCTTCTTCAGCACCTCGCCGACGATGGTCGGGTTGGTCGTCGCACCGACGGCCCGTGCTCGATCGCGTATGCGTCAGCTCCTCGACCGAGCAGGAGTCGTTCCAGAAGTCGGTCGCGGTCGTCGAGACGGTCTCGTGCAGCGGGCTCCTGAATCCGGTCTCGGGAGACGGCACGGCGGTCGTGGCGTCGGCGCTCTCAGCCATCTCGACCCTGGAGGGTCGCGGCGGTGACGGATGGTTCGGCGAGGGCATCCATACTCGGCGGAGACATCGTGCCCGGTGACGATGAGCGCGCTCGAATGCGCGTGTGCAGACAGGATACAATCGCGCGGCAGAGGACGTGGAACCGATTTCTCCCGTAGGCCGTCTGGCCGGTGCGCCGATCTCCTGGGGGGTGTGCGAGGTGCCCGGCTGGGGTCTCCAACTCGACCGGGAGCGCGTCTTCGCAGAGATTCACGAGCTCGGGTTGCACGCCGCCGAGGCCGGGCCCGACGGCTACTTGCCCGACGACCCCGTCGAGGCGAGGGAGCTGCTCGCCCGCTACGGGCTCGAGCTCGTCGGCGGGTTCCTGCCGCTCGTGCTCCACGACCCCGGGGTTGCGGAGGAGCAGATCGCGGCTGCCGAGGCGAAGCTCGACTGGTTTGCCTCGGCGGGCGCGGGCGTCCTCGTCACGGCCGTGGTCGTCGACCAGGGCTGGGCCCCGCGCTTCGAGCTCGCGCCGGAGCAGTGGACGCACCTCCTGCGCATGCTCGACCGGCTGTCCGAGCGCAGCGCGGAGCGCGGCCTCGTGCAGGCCGTCCACCCGCATGTCGGAACGCTCATCGAGACCGCAGCCGACACACAGCGCGTGCTCGACGGCTGCTCGGCCGGGCTCTGTCTCGACACCGGCCATCTCATGATCGGCGGCGCCGATCCGGCCGCGCTCGCCGCGGCGCATCCGGAGCGGTTCGTGCACGTGCATCTCAAGGATGTCGACCGGTCGCTCGCCGGGCGCGTCGCGCGGGGCGAGCTGTCGCTGATGGCCGCGACGCAGCAGGGCCTCTTTTGCCCTCTCGGGGCCGGCGACGCACCGATCGCGGAGACGGTCGGTGCGCTCGAGCGCTCGGGATACTCCGGCTGGGTCGTGCTCGAGCAGGACTGCGCGCTCACCAGCGAGCCGCTGCCGGGCGCCGGCCCGGCCGAGGACGTGCGACACAGCCTCGAGTACCTGCGCGCGCTCGCGAGCGAGAGCCCCCCGGCGTGAAGACGGTGCGGCTGACCGCGGCGGAAGCGATCGTCCGCTACCTCGTGGCGCAGCGGACGGTGCTCGACGGCGAGGAGCTGCCGCTCTTCGCCGGTGCGTTCGCGATCCTCGGTCATGGCAACGCGCTCGGGCTGGGACAGGCTCTCGCCGCGGCGCGCGGTTCGATCCCCACCTACCGGGCGCAGAACGAGCAGGGGATGGCGCTCGCCGGTATCGGCTACGCGAAGGCGATGCGGCGCCGCCGGATCATGATCGCGACCTCCTCGATCGGCCCGGGGGCGCTGAACATGGTCACCGCGGCGGGTGTTGCACACGCAAACCGGCTGCCGATCCTGCTGCTCTCGGGCGATACGTTCCAGAGCCGGATCCCCGACCCCGTGCTCCAGCAGATCGAGCGCTTCGACAACCCGGCGGCGACCGTAAACGACGCGTTCCGGGCGGTCACGCGGTACTGGGACCGGATCACGCGCCCCGAGCAGGTCGCGCAGTCGCTGCCCGCGGCCGTCGAGACGATGCTCGACCCGGGCGATTGCGGCCCGGCCTTCATCGGCCTCCCGCAGGACGTCCAGGCCGAGGCCTACGACTATCCCGTTGCGCCTGTTCGAGCCGCGGGTGCACGAGCTGCGCCGTCAGAGACCCGACCGGCGCGAGCTCGCGGTCGCGGCGGCTGCGCTCCGGGCCGCACGCAAGCCGCTCGTCGTCGCCGGCGGCGGGGTGCACTACTCGCTTGCCGAGGAGGAGCTCGCACGCTTCGCCGCGGCCCACGGGCTGCCGGTCGTCGAGACGGTCGCGGGGAAGTCGTCCCTGCGCTTCGACCACCCCTGCTACGTCGGGCCGATCGGCGTTACGGGCTCCGACCAGGCGAACCGGCTCGCCGCGGAGGCCGACGTCGTGCTCGCCGCCGGCACGAGGCTGCAGGACTTCACCACCGGCTCCTGGACCGTGTTCGCGAACGAGCAGCTGCGGCTGATCGGGTTGAACGCGGCCCGCTTCGACGCGACGAAGCACCGCTCGCTGCCGCTCGTCGCGGACGTCCGCGAGGGGCTCGCCGAGCTCGGCGCCGCGCTCGGCTCGTGGCGGGCCGACGCCGGCTGGACAGCGCAGGCGGCGGCGGAGGCCGACGACTTCCGCCGGTTCGTCGACGCGGTCGCCCGGCCCGACCGTCCGCCGGGCGGTCTCCCGTCCTACGCCGAGGTGATCGGGACGGTCAACGGCCTGGCGTCTGCCGACGACTACGTTCTCACCGCCGCCGGTGGCCTTCCGGGCGAGCTGAACGTCGGCTGGCGCTCGCTCGCCCCGGCGAGCTTCGACTGCGAGTACGGGTTCTCGTGCATGGGCTACGAGATCGCCGGCGCCTGGGGGGCCAGGATCGCCCGGGCGGGAGGCGAGGTCTTCTGCCTCGTCGGCGACGGCTCGTACCTGATGCTCAACTCGGAGCTCTACAGCTCCGTCCTCTCCGGGCACAAGCTGATCGTTGTCCTCTGTGACAACGGCGGATTCGCCGTGATCGAGCGGCTGCAGCTCGGAAACGGGGCGGAGTCCTTCGCCACGATGCTCGAGAGCGGGCCGAGGGTCGACTGGGTCTCGCATGCGCAAGCGCTCGGGTGCGTTGCGGAGGCCGTCGACGATCTCGACGGCCTCTCGGCCGCGATCGGCCGGGCGCGGAGCGCCGACCGCACGACCGTGATCGCGATCAGAACGGCACCGTCCGAATGGACCCCCGGCGGGGCCTTCTGGGAGGTCGGAGTGCCCGAGGAGAGCGAGCGCGTCGAGGTGCGGGCGGCGCGCGAGGCCCTCGTCGCCGGGAAGCGCGGACAGCGCGTCGGTTGGTGAGCCCGGTTCAGGCGGACGAGACTCCGATCAGCGGCCTGGGCGAGCACATCCCTCGGTCGCTCGGCGTGACGGTTCTGAGCGACCCGTGTGAGTTGTGCCCGCCTTGACACCAAGCGGTGTCTGCAGACGCCGGGTCGACATGTTCAGTAAATGTGACCGGCGGTCTGAGCCTCGGAGCGGCCGACCGCCCGAGACTCAAACCGCCAGGTCCTACTAGGCGTACGTGTCGACAGTTGTCGAGGTCGCGCCTTTCACCTTGCCGGCGTTCGCTGCGGCGGCTCTGGCCTGAGCGGCCTTCGCTTCCCGCTTCGCTTCGACAGCGAGCTTGAGCTTCTTCGCGTGCAGAAGCTTCGCCGTCTTCACGGCAGCGGCGTGCTTGGTCGCAGCCGCCTTAGACGCCGGCTGCTTGTCTGTTGGCACGATCGACGCAAGTTTCGAGGGATCCTGTCCTCCCTGGACTGGATTGATTCCACTCATGTCACGGAGTCCTTTCCGTTAGCGCGAAGCGCCCGGAGTGAGCGATCGCAGCACGATCATCGGTTCCGGTTGCGCGAGGTTGATCAGGCGTTCAGGTTCGATTCAGGTTCGCAGGAGGGCATCGGCCCGACCCACTCTTCGGGTGCGCTGACGCGCGCCTACACGGAGGCGATCGTGGGCTGGGTTGTTTCAAATTCATCCTGCGGGGAGGTCGATGGCGATGCTGCCACCGTGCGCGGCGGGTAACGCGTTGATCTCGCCGTCGGCGGCTTCGGCGAGGCGTCGGGCGAGCGAGAGTCCGAGACCGGAGCCGGACGACCAAGCGCCGCTTGCTTGGCCGCGGGTGCCCGGCTCAAAGATCCGTTCTCGTTCGCCGTCGGCGATGCCTGGCCCGTCGTCATCGATGGTGAAGCGGATCGCAGTCGGTGTCCGGGAGATGGAGATCGTGGTTTCGTGGTCGCAGTAGCGGATTGCGTTTTCGACCACGGGCTGTAGGATCCGTGCTGCGAGGTCGGCTTCCACTCCGAGACGGACCGGTGGTTCCCGCGGGATCAGCTTGATCGAGACGTTGCGATCGTGGCTGAGTTGGCGGAGCGCTTCGATCACCTCCTCGGCGACCTCTCGTGCGTCGGCGACGCCGGGTGTCGAGCTGGCCTGGTAGCGGGCGGCCGCGACAAGGGTGTCGAGAATGCGGGCGAGCTGGCCAGCGTCCTTGTTGATGCTTTGCAGGGCACGGCGGTAGTCGGATGAATCGCGGTCGCGTCGCAGTGCGACGTCTGACTCCGCGATCACCCGTGCAAGTGGAGTGCGGAGCTCGTGTGAGAGCTCCGCGGAGAAGCGCTGCTCGTGGCGGAGGCTCGCGGCGATCCGGTCGAGCAGCGCGTCGAGGGTCGCGGCAAGCTCGGTCAGCTCGTCGTGGGGCTCGCCGAGCGCGAAGCGGTGCTCGAGGTCGTGTTCGCTCCAGTTGGCCGCCTGGCGGGTCATCCGTCGGACCGGCCGCAAGGACGACGAGAGGAGCCAACGCGCAGCGACCACGACGAGCGCGAGGATGACTCCGGCGAAGACGAGCGAGGCGATCAGGGTGATCCGGCGGGTCTGCTCGTACGGAGCGAGCGAGAGCCCGCCGACGATGGTTCCGATCGTTCGCCCTGAGAACAGGATCGGCTCGGAGTAGAGCCGCACATCGGCCGAGGCGACATCGATGAACCGGGAAGGCCCGGTCTGGAGCTTGCGAGCGGCGCTGTCGACGATCGGGTTGGGGCCTGGCTGCTCGACGGAGCGGCCGTTCGAGAAGACCCAGATGTTGGCGTCTTGGGCGGCGTCGTTCGGGGCGTCTGCAACGCTCACGTGACCGTGGCCAGTCGTGATGAGCGCGCGTTCGGCGTTGACGCGGCTGCGGACGAGCGCGCGGGCGTCTCGGTCGAGCGTGCGGGCGAGGATCAGGTTGAACCCGATCACGAGCGCGACGATCGAGGCGGCGACCGTCAGGAAGACGACGAGGAGGAGCTGGCCGCGGATTCCGATCCGGGTCATTCGAGCTTGTATCCGACGCCGTGAACCGTGGCAATTCGCTTGGGGGCTCCGATCGCTTGGAGCTTCCTTCGCAGACGGGCGATGTACGCATCGAGCGTGTTCTCGCGCACAAGCGCTCCATGCGGCCATCCGGCACGGACGAGGTCGCGCCGGCGCACGGCCTCGCCCGGCCGCGACAGGAGGCAGGCAAGCACGCGAAACTCCGTCGGGGTCAGCGACGCCGTTCGGGCTCCTTGATGCATCGCGTGGGTGATCGGATCGATCCCGAACCCATCCGACTCTGCGCTGCTCTCGCCGGCTTTGCGCCGGATCAATGCCCGCAGCCGCACCACCAGCTCGACGAACGCGAACGGTTTCGGGAGATAGTCGTCTCCGCCGGCGGCGAAGCCTGCAATCCGATCGACGAGCGCGTCGCGTGCGGTCAAGAAGAGCACCGGTGCCTGGATGCCACGCGCTCTCAGCGCTTGGCAGAGATCCCGGCCGTCGCTGTCTGGCAGACCGACATCGATGATGAACACATCCGGAACCTCTCGCGCGACGTGCTCGAGCAGCTCGGCACCGCTGGAGGCGGTCAGGACCCGGAAGCTCTCCTCGCTCAGACCGCGATCGAGAACGCCCCGCAGCTCGGGGTCGTCTTCGACGATCAGAACGCGTTCACCCGCCACTCGGCACCCGGTATCGCGACGAGTCGTCACGGCCCTCTTCGCCCAGGCCTCGGCGGAGAGCTTCGGCCAGTGCCGAATCGTCGTCGATCGCCGAGATCTGCACAGCCGGACTGTCCTCCCTGACCACAACGCGAGCGTACCGGCGCTCTCGCTCCCGAACCCGCGTCTCGGCGCGTCCGTTCAGGCGGCGTTCAGGTCTTGCCGGCGGCACTCTCGCAGCGGCTCCAGCCCTCCCGCTGACCACCGTCGCGGATCTAGAACGGCATCGGCTCCGTCGGCTCGGAGCGCTCAGGGTCGCGGGTGGCTCGTGCGCCGAGGTAGAGCGCTGCGATGTCCGGGTGCTCGAGCACCTCGCGCCCGGTCCCCGAGAGGCGCACCACGCCGTTCTCGAGCACGACGCCCTGTGTGCTCAGCTTCAATCCGGCTCGCGCGTTCTGCTCGACGAGGAGGATCGTGCGTCCCTGCTGGTGCATCAGGCGCACGGTGTCGAAGACGGCTCGCCGCGTCCGCGGGTCGAGTCCCATCGACGGCTCGTCGAGCACGATCAGCGCCGGGTCCAGCATCAGGCTGCGCGCGAACTCGATCAGGCGGCGCTGGCCGCCGGAGAGGCTTCCGGCCTTCTCCCTCGCGCGGTCGGAGACGATCGGGAAGAGCTCCTCGATCTCGGCCAGCCGGCGCGCCGTCAACGCCTTGTCGCGGAGCGTGAACGCGCCGATCTCGACGTTCTCGCGCACCGTCATCTCCGGGAAGAGGCTGTGATTCTGCGGCACCTGCACGATCCCGAGCCCGAGGATCTGCTTCGGCCGCAGGCCGACCAGGTCGTGGCCGCGGAAGCGGATCCTGCCGAGCCGGGCGCGCAGGACGCCGCTCACCGTCGCCAGAAGCGTCGACTTGCCGGCGCCGTTGGGGCCGACCACGCAGGTGATCCCGCCCTCCTCGACGCTGAACGCGACGCCCTTCAGCACGTCGCCCCCTCCGTAGCCGGCGACGACGCCGTCGAACTCGAGCAGCACGCTCACGCTTCGACCCCCACGGCGACGGCCTCCTCGTCCTCGTCGTCGCCGCCGCCCAGGTAGGCATCCAGGACGGCGGGGTCGTTCTGGATCTCGTCGGGCGAGCCGGTCGTCAGCACGCGACCCTGGTCGAGCACCGTGATCCGCGCGCAGATGTCCATCACGAACCCCATGTTGTGCTCGACGATGAGCAAGGTCGTCCCGGCGCGGTTCAGCTCGCGGATGCGATCGGCGATGTGGTTGATCAGCGACGGGTTGACGCCGCCGGCCGGCTCGTCCAGCAGGATCACCGCGGGATCGGCGACGAGGACGTACGCCAGCTCCAGCAGCTTGCGCTGTCCATACGAGAGGTTGCCGGCAGGAAGCTCGGAGAGACTCGCGATGCCGACGAAATCGAGCAGCTCGAGAGCCCGTTCCCGCTCGCTCGCCGAGCCTGCGGCCTTGAAGACGCTCCGCAGCCAGCCCTCGTGGCGCTGCGTCGCCACCAGCATGTTCTCGAGCACGGTCATGCGCGCGAAGATCCGCGTCAGCTGGAAGGTGCGGCCGATCCCGAGCGCGAAGACGCGATCCGGCCGGGCCGCTGCAAGCGTGTGCCCGCGGAAGCGGACGTCGCCGGCATCCGCACGCTCGTACCCGGTGATGATGTTGAACAGCGTCGTCTTGCCCGAGCCGTTCGGCCCGATCAGGCCCGCGATCGTTCCTTCCTCGACGGAAAAGCTCGCGCCGGCAAGAGCGCGCAGTCCGCCGAACGACCGCTCGACGCCGTCGATCTCGAGCAGAGCGCTCACGCGGTGTCGCCGACTTCGTCGGGTGGCGGCACGCCGGCCCGCCGGAGGTAGCGGGCCTGCGCACGCGGGAGGAGGGCGGTGACGGTCGGCACGACGCCTCGGGGCATCAGCAGGATCACGACCAGGAACAGCGCCCCGTAGAGGATCAGGTAGAGACCGCTGGCGGAGAAGGTCAGGTTCAGCTCCTGCTGGAGCGACTCGAGCACCAGGGCGCCGAGCAGGGGGCCCGTGAGCGTGCCGAGCCCGCCGAAGAACGCCATCAGCGCGATCGTGATGTCGAACAGCGGGTCGAACGCGAACTGGGGGAAGATCTGCCCCAGGTAGTACGCGTAGACCGCGCCGGCCATCCCGGTGGGAATCGCCGAAGCGGCGAACGCGACCAGCTTCACCCGCGCCGTGCGGACGCCGAGCCCGCGGGCGCGGTCCTCGTCGTCGCGGATCGCGAGCAGCTGGAGCCCGAAGCGGGAGCGGCGGATCGCCCAGGCCATCGCGATCGTGAGCACCAGGATCGCCGCCGCGACGTAGTAGAAACGCTGGTTGTAGCCGATCGCCGTCCAGAGCGGCGTCGGCGTCTGCAGCCCCGAGGAGCCGCCCGTGATCCCGAGGTTGAACGCCAGGAGCTGGAAGATGAAGAAGATCGCGATCGTGATCACCACGAACGTGTGCCGCCGGGTGCGGAGCGCGATCACCCCGAACGGGATCGCGATCGCTCCTGCCACGAGGCCCGCGAGCGGTACGAGCGCGAAGACCGACCAGCCGCCGCTCACGTGCAGCTTCTCGGCGCCGATCGCCAGCGCGTAGGCGCCCGAGCCGAAGAAGACGGCGTGGCCGAGCGCGATGTACCCCGAGAGACCCGAGAACGCGTTCCAGGCCGTTGCCGCGATCATGTAGATCACGACGAAGAACGCGATCGTCGTCGTGGTCGGGTTCGTGAAGGCGACCGGGAAGCCGACCAGGATCGCGAAGGCGACGAGCACGGCGACGGTGATGCGCGGCGCGGTCACTGCGCTCTCGTCGCAGCGCGGCCGAAGATCCCTTGCGGGCGGATGGTCAGGACGACCACCAGGACGGCGAAGAACACGAGCGTCGACCAGACCGGCGACCAGGCGACCGCGACGACGTCTTCGAGCACGAGCATGAAGAGGGCTGCGGCGAGCGCCCCTCCGATCGAGCCGAGACCGCCCAGGATGACGATCGTGAGCAGCCGCGAGATCAGGTCGTAGCCGCTGTTCGGGTTGAAGGAGTTCGTTGCCCCGAAGACCATGCCGCCCGCGGCCGTGACGGCGATCCCGACGCCGAAGGTGATCGTCCGGACGCGGTCGACGTCGATGCCGACAAGCTCGGCCGCACGCTTGTCCTGCAGCGCGGCCCGTAGCGACTGGCCGAACCTGGTCAGGTAGAGCAGTGCGTAGAGCAGCCCGAGCAGGACGATCGCCAGGATGAAGCCGTAGACGTAGATGTAGGGCAGATAGAACCCGAGCACGTGGATCGACGTGTCCACGTACGAAGCGTGGAGCTGGACGTAGGAGACGCCGAAGACCTGCGTGATGATTCCCTCGATCAGGATCGCCACCGCATAGGTGACGAGGATCGACATCGCCGTCCGATCGCGGTCGGCGAGCCGTCGCATGAAGATCCACTCGACGGCGACGCCGACCACGAACAGCGTCGGGATGGTGATGATGAGCGTCGCGAAGAGGTCGATCCCGAGATGGACCGAGAGCGCGTAGGTGAGGTATGCGCCGAGGATGACCATGATCCCCTGGGCGATGTTGATGATGTCCATCACCCCGAAGATCAAGGTCAACCCGGCGGCCATCAATGCATAGACGCCGCCCGTCAGGACACCGTCTATGACAGCCTGCGTGTACTCGCTCCCCACGCGCCCGCTACTTCCAGGCGGCTTTCGGGTATTCGGGCTTCGTCGAGTTGGGATCGTTCGGCGGCAGGATCTGCACGGGCTTGCCCTTCTGCCACTGGAACGTGAACGCCTTCGCGGCGATGTTCTCGCCGAGCGCGTCGAACTTCACGGCTCCCTGCACCGACTGGAGGGTGACTCCGCTGTGCAGGTAGGCGATGATCTTCTTCTGGTCGAGGCTGTTCGTCGCCGTCGCAGCCAGTTGCAGTGACCTGGCCGACCGCGTATCCCTCGGCCACGTCGGCGTTGATGTTGGACGCTGCGCCGCCGAACGTCTTCACGTAGTCCTTCACCATCGCGCGGCTTTCGGCGTTCGCGTAGTTGTAGTACCAGCCGTTCGGCACCATCACGCCTTCGGCGTTCGAGCCGACCGCCTTCAGGAAGTCCGCGCCCTGGTCAGGGCCGGCCGTGGCGATGAGCGCCTTCGGGTTGTAGTGCTGCTGCGCGAAGGCCTGGATGAACGCCGAGACGGTCGGCACGTCGACCGAGCCCAGCATCACGACTTGCGCCTTCGTCGCCGCGACCGCGCTGGCGATCGGCGTGTAGTCGGTCACCTCGGCCGGGAAGACCTTCGTGTAGACGGTCTTGATGCCGGCCTTCTCCATGATCGCGCGTGCGACCGGGAGCTGCGGCTCGGTGAACGGGTCGTTGCTGGTCGGATAGGCCGCGGTCGCCGGCCGCTCCGACTTCGGCAGCCCCGCGAAGTACTCGGCCGAGGTGACCAGCTGGTTCTTGATCACCAGGCTGACGTCGAAGATGTTGTGCAGCCCGGTGGCGAAGACGGACGGCGCGCCGCCGGCGCCCTCGATCATCGCGTAGCCGAAGCGGTTGGCGATCTTCGCCGACGGCACTGTGAGCAGGCTCGAGAAGGGGCCGAAGATGAGGTCGACGTGATCGGAGGAGATGAGCTTCTCGTAGTTCGTCGCCACCTGTGCCGGGCTGCTTGCGTCGGAGACGATGTCGAGCTTCACCTGGCAACCGAGGAGCCCGCCGGTCGCGTTCACGTGGCTTGCCCAGAGCTGATAGCCGCGCTGGAACGCCTGGCCGTCGGCCGAGAAGTCGCCCGAGAGCGACAGGGACGCGCCGATCGTGATCGTCTTTCCGGCTCCTTTGATGCAGGCGCCGGCGGCGGTCGCGGGCGTCTTCGAGGCATCCGTCCAACCGCCGGCGACCAGCGCCGTGGCGACGACGAGCGCCCCGCCGAACCACCTCGCAGAACTCTGACTGAATCTCATCTCGGGACCTCCTCTTCCGACTGGGTGATAAGGGATCGGACCGCGCTACTCGCGCGGTCGATTGTCTGACAGTCTGAATCGACGGGATCCTGACGGGCACGCCTTGGCTTGTCAAACTCCTGCCCTTCCGCCGATGTTTTCGCCGCAAGCCGGGGTTGACATACCGGTACCGCCTCGATTAAGGTCGCCGACACTTTGTCTGACAACCTGACAGCACCGATCGAGCGGCGGAAGACCTACGAGCTGGTTGCAGACCGTCTGCTGGAGCTGATCGCGGCCCGCCATCTGCAGCCCGGGGATCCGGTGCCGGCGGAGCGCGAGCTCGTCGAGTCCTACGGCGTGGGCCGCTCGTCGGTGCGCGAGGCGCTGCGGATGCTCGAGTCCCGTGGCCTGATCGAGGCGCGCGGGAACGGCAGCTTCGCGATCTCCGAGTTCCGAAACCCGCTCACCGAGTCGCTCGGGCTCCTGATCTCGGTCGACGAGGCCGACGAGCGAGAGCTGTTCGAGGTTCGCCGGATCCTCGAAAGCGAGACGGCGGCGCTAGCGGCCGCCCGCCGTGAGCCCGAGCACCTCGCCCGGATGGCCGCAGCGATCGACGACATGGAACGCGGCCTCGACAATGAGGAGGCCTACATCGCCGCCGACGTGTCCTTCCATCTGACGATTGCCGACGCGTGCGGCAATCGGCTCGCGTCTCACCTGATGCACGCGATCCGGGGCCAGGTGCAGAAGGCGCTCGGCACGGCGTTCCTCGTCCCGGGTGGCCCGCAGCGGTCACTCGGCCAGCACCGCGAGATTCTCGAGGCGATCGAGGCACGACGGCCAGGCGAGGCGCGCTGGGTGATGCAGGAACACATTCAACGCGTCGAGCATGAGCTGCACCGGCTCGGCGCACGGAGGAGGTAGAGATGGCGAAGGTCGGATTCGTCGGGCTGGGCGTGATGGGCGGCGGCATGACGAAGCGTCTGCTCGCGGCGGGCCACGATGTCGTCGGCTACAACCGGACACGAGAGAAAGCGCAGTGGCTGGTCGACCTCGGTCTGCGGCTGGAGGACTCGCCGCGCCAGGTCGCCGAGCACGCCGACGTGGTCTTCTCGATGGTCACGAACACGAAGGCGCTCGACGCCGTCACCGACGGGCCCGACGGGATCCTCGCCGGCCTGCGGTCCGGGAAGATCTATGTCGACTCGACCACCGGCACGCCCGAGGGCAGCCGAGCCCTTGCCGCACGCGTCGCCGAGACCGGCGCCGTGATGCTCGACGCTCCCGTCTCCGGATCGGTGTCGACGCTCGAAGAGGGGAAGCTCTCGATCATGGTCGGGGGTGACGAGGCCGCGTTTGCGCAGGTCGAGCCGATCCTGCGCGACATCGGGCCGACGGTGACGCGGATCGGGGACAACGGCCAGGCGCTGCTGATGAAGATCGCGATCAACCTCAGCCTGCACGTGCAGATGGTCGCCTTCTGCGAAGGCGTCCTGCTCGCCGAAAAGGACGGGATCGCACGCGAGGTTGCCGTTCAGGCGATGCTGAACTCGGTGATCGCGAGCCCGATGATCAAGTACCGCGGGCCGATGATCCTCAAGCAGCCCGAAGAGGCGTGGTTCAACGTCAACATGATGCAGAAGGACATGAACCTCGCCCTCGAGGCCGGCCGCAAGCTGAACGTGCCGCTCCCGACGACGGCGATCGCGAACGAGCTCTTGACGGCCGCTCGGGGCATGGGCCTCGAGGAGTACGACTTTTCGATCGTCTTCGAGGTTCTGGCCCAGATGGCCGGCTTGAAGAGGTGAGTTGAGATGGCCGCGACCGCCGAGGCACCGCTGGGTGTTACGAATGAGCTCGCGCTGCGCATGTATCGCCAGATGGTTCGGATCCGCGCGTTCGAGGAGGCCGCCAACGACCTCTATCGCGGCGCGAAGATGCCGGGCCTCACCCACCTCTACATCGGCCAGGAGGCTGTCGCAGTGGGCGCCTGCGAGGCGCTGCGGCAGGACGACTTCATCACCTCGACCCACCGCGGGCACGGCCACTGCCTCGCGAAGGGGGCGGAGGTGCACAGGATGTTCGCCGAGCTGCTCGGGAAGGAGGACGGCTATTGCCGGGGCAAGGGCGGCTCGATGCACATCGCCGACTTCGAGAACGGCAACCTCGGAGCGAACGCGATCGTCGGCGGCTCGGCAGGCATCGCGACGGGTGCGGCCCAGAGCGCGAAGATGCGGGGCACCGACCAGGTCGTCGTCTGTTTCTTCGGCGAGGGCGCCCTCGGCCAGGGCCTGCTCTACGAGGTGATGAACATGGCCGCGCTCTGGAAGCTGCCCGTCGTCTACCTCTGCGAGAACAATCAGTACAACGAGTACACCCACTATTCCGAGACGACGGCAGGCGAGATCGTCGCCCGGCCCGCCGCATTCGGGATCCCGGGAGAAGAGGTGGACGGGCAGGACGTGCTTGCCGTCAACGAGGTCGTCGGGCGCGCAGTCGCCCGCGGGCGTCGCGGCGACGGCCCGTCGTTCGTCGTCGCCCACACCTACCGCTACCACGGCCACCACGTCGGTGACGTCGATCGCGCCTACTACCGCTCCGCGGACGAGGAGGCGCAGTGGAAGCAGAACCGCGACCCGATCGCCTTGCTCGGCGCGAGCATCGTCGAGGGGGGCCTGGCGAGCGCCGAGGAGCTGGAGAATGTCGGGACGAAGGCGCAGGAGGAGATCGCCGCCGGTGTGCAGTTCGCGCTCGACGCGCCCTTCCCCGCCGAGAGCGAGGTGACCGAGGATGTCTACGCTTGAGACCGAGGCGGCGGCGCCGCCCGGGACGCGGATCATCACCCAGTCGCAAGCGGTGAACGAAGCCCTGCGCGAGGAGCTCTTGCGCGACCCGACCGTCTACATCATCGGTGAAGACGTCGCCGAGGCCGGCACGCCGTTCAAGGTGCTCTCCGGGCTCGTCGAGGAGTTCGGGCCGGAGCGCGTGATCGATTCGCCGATCTCCGAGCCCGGCATCACCGGCATCGCCCTGGGTGCGGCGATGACCGGGATGCGGCCGGTTGTCGACATCATGTTCGGCGACTTCCTGACGCTCGTGATGGACCAGCTCGTCAACCAGGCTGCGAAGATCCGCTACATGTCGGGCGGGCACTTCAAGGCGCCGCTGACGATCCGGACGACGCTCGGCGCGACGCGCAGGTCGGGTGCGCAGCACTCCCAGTCGCTGCACGCATGGGTCGCGCACGTGCCGGGGCTCAAGGTGGCGATGCCGGCCACCCCGGCCGACGCCAAGGGCCTGATGAAGGCCGCGATTCGCGACAACAACCCGGTCGTGATCTTCGAGGACAAGATGCACTTCGCGACGAAGGGCCCGGTGCCCGACGACGAGGACTTCGTGATCCCGCTCGGTGTCGCCGACGTGAAGCGCGTAGGGGAAGACATCACGATCGTCGCCACCTCCTCGATGGTGTACGTCGCGCTCGAGGCCGCGGAGCTGCTGGCGCTCGAGGGCATCTCGGCGGAGGTGATCGACCCCCGGACACTCGTGCCGCTCGACCGTGACGCGCTTGTGCGCTCGGCGCGCAAGACGGGGCGGGCGATCGTCGTCGACGAGGGTCACCAGAGCTACGGCGCGTCGGCCGAGCTCGCCGCGACGATCGCCGACGGCGCGTTCTGGGAGCTCGACGCGCCGGTGAAGCGAGCGGGTGCGATGGACGTGCCGATTCCGTTCTCGCCGGTGCTCGAGGACCAGACGGTTCCGACGGGCCAATCCATCTACGAGCTGGCAAAGGGGATGTTGAGCTAGATGACGATCAAGTCGTTCGGAACGATGGGAGTGGACTGGGAGCAGCGGACGGACTTCGACCGGCTGCGTCGCGAACGGCTCGCGCGTGCGACCAAGTACCTCGAGCAGTCGGACCTCGGAGCGCTGCTCTGCTTCGACATGGCGAACATCCGCTACATCACCGCGACCCACATCGGGACGTGGGCGATGGACAAGCTGATCCGCTTCTGCCTGCTCACGCGCGACGGCGAGCCGATCATGTGGGACTTCGGCTCGGCCGCGCGCCACCACAAGATCTACAGCCCCTGGCTGGGCGAGGAGCGCTCGCGGGCCGGCATCTCGACCCTGCGCGGCTCCGTCACGGGCCGCGCGGAGTCCGTGGCGGAGAAGATCCGCGTCGAGCTCGAGCAGCGAGGGCTGCTCGGCGACCCGCTGGGGGTCGACATGATCGAGCTGCCCGTGCTGTTCGCGCTCCAGGAGGCCGGGATCACGGTCGTCGACGGGCAGGCGCTGATGCAGGACGTGCGCAAGATCAAGAGCATCGACGAGATCATCCTGCTGAACACGGCGTGCGCGATGGTCGACTCCGCGTACGACCAGCTGTTTCGCGCGATCCGGCCGGGCTTTCGCGAGAACGACTGCGTGGCGCTCGTGAACAAGGCCCTGTACGAGCTCGGCTCGGAGCACGTCGAAGGTGTGAACGCGATCTCGGGCGAGCGGTGCTCGCCGCACCCGCACGTGTTCACGGACCGGATGCTGCGACCCGGCGATCCCGCGTACTTCGACATCCTGCACGCCTACAACGGCTACCGGACGTGCTACTACCGGACGTTCGCGGTCGGGTCGGCGTCCCGTGGGCTCGTCGACGCGTACAAGCGCAGCCGTGACATCCTTGACAACGCGATCTCGATGATCCGTCCGGGGGTCACGACCGCCGAGGTCGTCGAGACGTTCCCGCGGGCGCAGGAGTTCGGGTTTCCAGACGAGGAGGCCGCGTTCGCGTTGCAGTACGGCCACGGCGTCGGGCTCTCGATCTGGGAGAAGCCGATCTTCTCGCGCCTCGTCTCGTTCGACCACCCGGAGGTGATCGAGGAGGGCATGGTCTTCGCGCTCGAGACGTTCTGGCCCGCCTCCGACGGCTGGCAGGCGGCTCGGATCGAGGAGCAGCTCGTCGTCACGGCCGACGGCGCCGAGGTGATCACCCGCTTCCCGGCCGAGAAGCTGCTCGTCACGTCGGGCGGCCAGTACGCGGTCGGCGGCCCGGTGCCGCCCGTGCGCGAGGTGACCTCGAATCTGAACAACCCGGATCTCGAGTAGATGCCGACCGAGGTGATCATGCCGATGCTCGGAATGAACCAGGACACCGGCAAGGTCGTCAAGTGGCTGCGCGCAGAGGGCGATTCCGTCGTCAAGGGGGATCCGCTGCTCGAGGTCGAGACGGACAAGGTGACCGTCGAGATCGAGGCGCCGGCCGCCGGCACGCTCTCGGGCATCTCGGCTGCCGAGGGCGAGGACGTGCCCGTCGGCCGCCCGATCGCCGTGGTGCTCGCCCAGGGCGAGTCGCTCCCGGCCGACCACGCACCCGCGGTCGGTATCGAGGCGCCGGCGAACGGCCATGCCGAGCTCCCGGCCGTCACAGCCGTGGCGGCGCCCCCCGCCCGATCGCGGCGTCCGCTCGCCTCGCCGAAGGCGCGGCAGCTCGCGCGGGTGAAGGGCATCGAGATGGCCGAGATCGTGGGCTCAGGCCCGAACGGGGCCGTGGTCGCGGCCGACGTCGAGCGTCACGTCGCCGCGGCCGCGTCGCGGCCTGCGCGCGGAGCCGCCGTGCAGGAGGCGTTCGAGGTGGGCTCGGTCTGGCGCGTGATGGCGGAGCGCACGCAGCGCTCGTGGCAGGAGGTGCCCCATTTCTTCCTGATGCGCGAGGTCGACGCGACGCGCCTCGACGGCTGGCGCACGTCGGTCCGGAAGCGGCCCGGCGCCGAGACGGTCACGCACACCGATCTGCTGGTGCGGCTCGTCGCGGCGGCGCTGCGCGAGCATCCGCGCGTGAACGCCAGCTGGAACGGCGAGACGGTCGTCGCGAACGCGCACGTAAACGTCGGTCTCGCGGTGGCCGCCGACGACGGGCTCGTCGTGCCCGTGATCGCGGACGCCGACCTGCTCGACCTCCCCGAGATCGCCGCGCGCCGGGCCGAGCTCGTCGTGGCGGCACGCGAGCGGAAGCTGAAGCCCGCCGACGTCCAGGGCGGCACGTTCACGATCTCCAACCTCGGCATGTTCGGGGTCGACGCGTTCGTCGCGATCGTGAACGCACCGCAGGCGGCGATCCTGTCGGTGGGCAGCATCGCCCAGCGACCGCTTGTCGTCGACGGCGCGGTCGTCGCGCGGCCGACGCTCATTCTCGGACTCTCGTTCGACCACCGCGTCGTCGACGGCGCGGCCGGAGCGAAGTTCCTCGACACGCTCGCTTCTCTCGTCGAGGAGCCCGCGGGACTCGTGAGGTAGACGACATGGCAACCACCCGGAATGCAACCGAGTACGGCGCGATCGTCGGCGGCGAGACACTGCTGGCCGGCGAGAGCTACGAGGTCAGGAGCCCGTACGACGGCGCGGTCGTCGCCGTCGTGCATCGCGCCGGCCCCGCCGACATCGAGCGGGCGATCGCGGGCGCTGTCCGCGCCTTCGAGCTGACACGGAAGCTGCCGAGCTGGCGGCGCGAGGAGATCCTCGCCGCGATCAGCGCCGGGATCGCCGCCCGCCGCGACGAGCTCGCGCGCACGATCGCGCAGGAGGCCGGCAAGCCGATCAAGGCGGCACGGATCGAGGTCGACCGCGCGTCGTTCACCTTCAAGATCGCCGCCGAGGAGACCAAGCGCATCTACGGCGAGATCGTGGCGCTCGACTGGCTGCCGGGCACCGAGAACCGAACTGCACACGTGCGCCGAGTCCCGCTCGGGCCGATCGCCGGGATCAGCCCGTTCAACTTCCCGCTCAACCTGGTGGCGCACAAGATCGCGCCCGCGCTCGCGGCCGGCGACCCGATCGTGCTGCGTCCGGCGAGCCAGACGCCGCTCAGCGCGCTGAAGCTGGGCGAGATCATCCTGGAGGCCGGCTGGCCGGAGGAAGGAATCGCGATCGTGCCCTCGTCGACCGACGACGCACGCCCGCTCGTCGAGGACGACCGGATCAAGCTGCTCACGTTCACCGGCAGCCCCGCGGTCGGCTGGAGCCTGAAGCCGCGGGCCGGCCGCAAGCGGGTCACGCTCGAGCTGGGAGGCAACGCGGCGGTGATCGTGCATTCGGACGCCGACAGCTCCTTCGCCGCCCAGCGGGTGACGTGGGGAGGGACCGTCCAGGCCGGCCAGACGTGCATCTCGGTCCAGCGCGTCTACGCGCACGAATCCCTCGACGGGTTCGCCGACGAGCTCGTCCGGCTGTTCGGGCAGCTGAAGGTGGGCGATCCGCTCGACGACGAGACCGACGTCGGCCCGCTGATCGACAGCGGGAACGCCGACCGCGTCGAGCAGTGGCTGCAGGAGGCGGTCGACGGAGGCGCCGAGATCCTCACCGGGGGCGGTCGTGACGGCAACCTGGTCGAGCCCACGCTCCTTACGAACCTGCGCGAGGACATGCGCGTCTCGTGCGAGGAGGTCTTTGCGCCGCTCGTCGGCCTCTACGCCTACAGCGATGTCTCCGACGCGATCGCGCGTGCCGGCAATTCGGACTTCGGGCTTCAGGCGGGCCTCTTCACGAACGACATCCGCGTGATCGACAAGGCGTTCGACGAGATCGACGTCGGTGGGCTGATGATCAACGACGTCTCGACCTTCCGCGTCGACCACATGCCCTACGGCGGGGTCAAGTCGTCCGGAATGGGCCGCGAAGGGCTCCGCTATGCGATCGAGGAGATGACGGAGATGAAGCTGCTGACGTTCAACGCCACGCGCGGGTGATCGTCGACAGCCACGCGCACGTGATCGTCCCGGGGGTGGGGGCCGACGTCCGCTGGGAGCTCGGGAAGCAAGTGGTGGCGCTCGACGGGCGTGAGATCCGGTCGGCCGTCCGCGAGTTCGTCTCGATCGAGGGGATCCTCGAGGAGCAGGACCGGGCAGGCGTCGACAGGGTCGTTCTCTGCCCCTGGGTGCAGCTGCTCGGACGGGAGCCGGAGCGGCAGAACGAAGCGCTCGCGGCCCTGGTCTCCGCCCGCGTCGCGTGCCTGGGTACGGCGTCGCTCGACGAGCCGGATCAGCTCGTCGCCCTGATGGCCGACGGACGGCTCTCGGGCGTCGAGGTCGCCGCGTCCTTCGACGGCGACTACCTCGGCGCGCCTCGTTTCCGGGCCTTCTGGGCGGCGGCGGAGGAGACGGGTGCGGTCGTGTTCGTGCACCCGACGACCCGAGGCTTTCGGGAGCCGGTCCTCGGCTCGCACTACCTGTGGAACACGGTCGGGAACCCGCTCGAGACGACCGTCACGGCGGCACACATGATCGTCGAGGGTGTGCTCGACGAGCACCCGTCGCTGAAGGTGATCCTCGCCCACGGCGGCGGCGCCGTGACGACCCTGCGCGGCCGGCTCGCTCACCAGCAGCGCTTTGCGGAATCTCCCCGCGACGTGCTCGGTGCGCTGCGGCGCTTCCACTACGACACCGTCGTCTTCGACCCGGGCGTCCTGCGCGCGCTCGTCGACTTCGCCGGCGCCGACCGCGTCCTGCTCGGGTCGGACTACCCGTTCGACATGGGCGATCCGCGCCCGGCCGAGGTCGTTCGCGCGGCCGCCTTCGCAGCCGCCGACGAGGCCGCCATCCTGGGCGGCAACGCGCTGCGGCTCCTCGGCCGAGGAGAGAGCGGGGAGGGCTGGAGTGCCTGACGAGCGGATCGAGGCGGCGATCGCCCACTGGGGGCCGCGGTTCACGTCGCAGGGCGTCGATCCGAACCACTTCGTCCGCGTGACGGCGGGCCTCGAGACCTGGCCCGAATGGCTACCGGCGTGGTTTGCGAACGGCGATCTCCACGCCGGGCTGGCGCGCGACGCCGAAGCTGCCGTGGGCCCGGCGTAATGAACCCGGTGTCTGGACCCGGGTGTCAGGCTCCTTTGGCTGTCAAGGGTGGGGTGTGTCGAGAGTGCATCTCCATCTCCACAGGCGATGATGCTGCGTCGGAGCTCCTCGCCGTGGGGCCGAAGACCGGCTGAGAAGCTCTCAGCGCGCCCGAAGCTCCAGCATCGATACACGCCGCTCCTGACGCCGAGCGGTCTCGGGCACCGATCTGCGAGACGCCGAAACCGCTCCCTTCCAGGCGTTTAGCCGCCGGCCCGACTCAAGTTCGGTCGCCGTGCGTCGATCTATCCCGGTGCCCCTCGATATTTGGTCCACCACCCAAGGAGACTCGATCATGTTCAGGCACCTCAGAAAAGGAAAGATGGCAGGCATGCTCGTCTTCGCGGTCGCCGCGGTGGCGGGCACGAGCGCGTATGCGTTCACCACGAGCAATACCGGCACGGCCCCGACAGCCGGCGTTTCAAATATGACGATCTCGGGGTATGCGATCTCGAACGTCGCCTACCAGTACAACCCCGACACCGGCTACATCGATCAGGTGACGTTCGATCTCGATTCTGCTGCAAGCGACGTCTGGGTGACGCTGTTGCCCGCTAACGCGCATGGCGGCACACTCGCCGCCGGTGCCCTCACGGCGTCTGACTGGAACGACTGCGGAGCCTCTGGCGCAGGCAGTCCATGGCTGGTCACGTGCACGTTCGACAGCGGTACCACCAAGCACAACGGCAACGATTCTCACGCCCCGTTCGATCCGGTCACGGCCACGCACCTGCAGATCATCGCGGACTCGACCGGCTTGGTCGCGCTCGCGTAGCAGTAAGCGACCCCTCCCAGGACGGAGCGGGGCCGGGTTCATCCCGGCCCCGCTCCGTCCAACCAGCAAGGCGATTCCCCCGGCAGCGCGTCCAAACCTGTGATGCGAACACCCTTCACCATCCGTAGGCTCCTCGTAGGCATCGCCGTGTCTGGCGTTGTGGCGCTGGCATGGTTCTGCTTCGCGCCCCCGGTGCTCGGCGGCTGGACGAACTACGTCGTCACCGACGGGATCAGCATGGAGCCGCACTTCCACGGCGGCGACCTCGTCGTCGTCCGCGCCGAATCGAGCTACCACGTCGGCGAGATCGTCGCCTACCGCAGCCGGGCTCTCGGCACGGTCGTCCTGCACCGGATCATCGGCCGGGCCGGGGCGGACTACATCTTCAAGGGCGACAACAACAACTTCGTCGACGTGGAGCGACCCACGCGCAGCGAGCTCGTCGGCGCGCTCTGGCTCCACCTGCCCGGGAGCTACTTCGGCGCTCTCGCCTCGCTGCGGAAGCCGGCGGTGATGGGAGGCATGGCCGCCCTGAGCGCGCTCCTGTTCGGCGGCGGAGCATTCACGCGGCGGCGGCATCGCCGGCGGCGTCAGCGCAGGCTCGAGGACGGCCACGCCGCACCGTCGCGCGGGTTCCCGCACCTGGCGCCGGTCGTCCTCGGCGATCTCCTGCTGATCGGCGGCGGCGTCCTGCTCGCGTCCCTGGCGGTCGCGGCGGTCGCGTTCTCCCGGCCGCTCGCCGGGCGTGCGCCGACGGCGGTTCCGTACACCCAGAGCGGCGCCTTCTCGTATTCGTCCGGCACTGCCAGCGGTCCGGCCTATCCGGGCGGTCGCGTCGTCACCGGAGACCCGGTCTTCATCCGACTCGTCCACACCCTCGATGTCGGCTTCGCCTACCGCTTCTCCAGCGTGGCGCCTCATCAGATCGCGGGCCGGGCGTCGCTTCTGGCCAGGATCACGTCCTCGAACGGCTGGGAGAAGACGCTGGTGCTCGAGCGGCCGACCGCTTTCAAGGGCGACCGCGCCGTCGTCCGCGGGACGCTCGCCCTGGGCTCGTTGCTGGCGATGCTGAACGGGCTGGAGAGCAGCACCGAGGTGTCGGGCTCCTACACGCTCTCGCTGATTCCGCACGTGTCGATCGCGGGGGATGTCCACGGTGTCTCGACCCGCACGAGCTTCTCGGCGCCGCTCGCCTTCTCGCTCGGTCCGCTCGAGCTCGAGCCGGTGCTCTCGAGCGGTGCGAGCAGCGCCACCGATCCGACGACGGGCCCTCCGGCGAATCCGCTCAGGCCGACGACGCCGGGGTCGGTGACGGCGATGAAAGTGCGGCCGCGGACGCTCGCCTTCGGGCCCGCGACGATCTCGGTCGCGAACGCGCGTCTGGTCGCCGAGTGCGGTCTCGCCCTCTCTGCCCTCGTCCTGCTCGGCGGGCTCTTCCTGCTCGCCCGCAGGGGAAGCGGCCGGGGTGACACCGTGGCCGAGATCCTGGGGCGCTACCGCCGCTCGCTCGTCCCCGTCGCTCGCGCGCCTCGGCCGTCCAACGGCGAGCTGGTCGAGCTGGACGACATGGAAACGCTCGTTCGGATCGCGGAGCGCTACGACCGGATGATCCTACACGAGACGATGCTGGGCGCCGACACGTTCTCCGTCCCGGAGGACGGCGTGCTCTACCGGTTCGCGGTTCAGTCGGAGACGCTGTCCAGGCACCCCACCGACTTCTCTCCGTCTGCAGGGCGAGCCACGGCTGTCGTTGATGCGCCGAGCCTCGACGTCGACCTGATCACGGTCGCTCGGGCTGCCGAGCCCGCCCGTGTCGCGGAGGAAGCCAGGGTTGCCGAGGAAGTTGTCGAGCTCGCTCGAGCCGCGAAAGCCACTCGGGTGGCCGAGGCAGCTGCCGACGCTGCTCGGGTTGCCGAGGAGGCCAGGGTGGCCGAAGCCGCTCGGCTCGCCGAAGAGGCTCGGGTTGCGGACCAGACTCGGTCGGCCGAGGAGGCTCGCGTTGCCGAACACATTGCCCAACTCGCCCAGGTTGCCGAAGCCGCTCGGGTTGCGGAAGAGACGCAGGTGGCGGAGGAGGCTCGGGTTGCGGAAGAGGCTCGGGTTGCCGAAGAAGTTGCCGAGCTCGCTCGGGTGGCCGAGGACGCTCGGGTTGCGGAGGAGGCTCGGGTTGCCGGAGAAGTTGCCGAGCTCGCTCGGGTGGCCGAGGACGCTCGGGTTGCGGAGGAGGGTCGGGTTGCCGGAGAAGTTGCCGAGCTCGCTCGGGTGGCCGTGGAGGCCCGGGTTGCGGAGGAGGCCCGGCTCGCCGAGGAGGCTCGGGTGGCGGTCGAGGCTCGGATTGCGGAAGAGGCTCGGGTTGCCGAAGAAGTCGCCGAAGCCGCCCGGCTCGCTGAGGAGGCTCGGGCTGCGGAGGAGGCTCGGGTTGCCGAAGAGGTTGCCGAGCTCGCTCGGGTGGCGGAGGAGGCCCGGGTTGCCGAGGAGGCGCGGGTTGCCGAGGAGGCTCGGGTGGCGGAAGAGGCTCGGGTCGCCGAAGCCGCTCGGCTCGCCGAGGAGGCTCGGGTTGCGGAGGAGGCTCGGGTCGCGGAGGAGGCTCGGGTGGCCGAGCAAATTGCCCAACTTGCTCAGGTTGCCGAAGCCGCTCGGGTTGCCGAGGAGGCTCACGTGGCCGAGGAGGTTCGGCTGGCCGAGGAGGCTCGGGTGGCCGAGGCTCGTCGCCCGGTGACGGCGCAGGAACTCGATCCGCGCGATGTGCAATGGGGGCCCTGGTTGGCGCCGGAACCCCAAACGTAGGCCGCACGCCACCGGCAGCGGACACGAGCCGCGCGTCTGCTCAAGTCCAGCCGGCACTCGATCTCGAGCACCGAAAGCTACGAAACGGGGGTACACCCTGGTCGGGCGCACCCCCGCTCGATTCCTCCGCCGCGCTCTTCCAGTCCGTGTTCAGCGCCGAGCGCCTTGAACAGAGGCGGCCGGGCAAGCGCGTTTCAGCTAGTGCCGGCCGGGCAAGTTCTCGAGTGGCTCAACCGGCCGGGTGGCGGGGTATCGCCCCGCCTTGCCGATGATCCGGTGGACTCAACTCCAATTCGCAGACCTCCTACTCGGGATCTGACGTCACCAATTCTAGCGAATCCCGTGCCGTCTGCGTCGAGCTCGAGCCGAACCCACAGCGGAGGCTGCGTGCATCGTCGATCCCGCACGGAACAACTGGCTCTCAAGTTCGCCCGGCACATGCCGATGATCGTTCGAGCGACGTCGTTTCACCGTGATCGGTGTTCGGCCGTCGGCGGCCACTCGACTGCACTCCTCGGGCAAAGGTGCCATGACCAAGCGCGCTGTCATACTCGTACCCGTCCCGGCTGCGATCGCGAAACCGCGGTTCGGCGAGCGCACCGTCGAGCTCAGCGCTGCTGCGAAGGGCGGCTGACGTGGCGGGCCGCACGCTCGGTGCGGTCAGAAGCTGGGGGGTGCTTGCACTCGTGTTCGCGCTTGCGCTCGCGTCGATCGCTGCGGTCACGTTGCTTCAGCAGCGCGCAGACAGGAGTCGCGTCGCGCAGCTGCGGATCGCGACGATCACGGACACGCTGAACGCGCTCCAGAGCGTGCCGCTCGAGTCCGACCCGACAACGGTCGGCTCGTCCACAAGCTCGCGTGCCCTGATGCGTCAGGACGAGCTTCGGATCACGCATACGCTGGCGGAGCTTCGCACCGGCTCGGCGCCGGCGGCGCTCCAGCAGCTCGGGGCGCCCCTCCGTGAGAACTTCTCGGTCGTCGCGGGCTTGTACGCGCTCGGCAGGCAGTACGCAGGCATTGTGAGCGGGAAGCCCAAACCGGGCGAACCGGCGAGGATGCTCGTCAGCCCCATGGTGATCGTCCAGGCGTTCGAGTCCGTGCTCGGGACGGAGTCGCGCAGCGCCGCGCAGGCGACCGCGTTGCTCGAGACTGCGAGCCGGGAATACGATCGCCGCGCATCCCGGGCGGAGGCGGAAACGCTCTACGGCTCGGCGGCTGCCATCCTGCTGCTCTTCGGCGCGTTCTCGCTCTTCTACCGCCGTTCGCTCAAGGCCCGAACGACTGCGGAGACGCTGGTCGGCGAGAACCAGCGACTGCTGGCGTCGAGCCGCGGAGAAGCGCTGACAGACTCGCTGACCGGGCTCGGCAACCGGCGCGCCCTCGTGCAACGGCTCGACGAGGCCGTCGCGGCGGCCGGACCGGCCAACCACGTCACCCTCGCGCTGTTCGACCTCGACGGCTTCAAGCAGTACAACGACATGTTCGGTCATCCTGCCGGTGACCTGCTCCTCGCCCGCCTGGGTACGCGCCTGGCCGAGGCGCTCGGCGATCGTGCGACAGCGTTCCGGATGGGCGGCGACGAGTTCTGCATGCTCGGACACGTCGAGCCCGCCGAGGCCGGGGCGCTCGGACGGCTGGGGGCGGAGGCCTTCAGCGAGAACGGCGAGGGGTTCCAGATCGGTTGCTCCTGGGGCCTCGTCCTCGTCCCGGACGAGGCGTCGACAGCCGAGGACGCTCTGCGCCTGGCCGACCAGCGCATGTACGAGCGAAAGGCCTCGAGCCGCACCTCGGTCAGTCGCCAGATCGCCGACGTGCTCGTCCAGGTGATGAGCGAGCGCGATCTCGGCCTGCACGATCACATGAGCGGCGTCGCGCGACTCGCCCGCCTCGCGACGAACGAGCTCGGGCTCCCCGAATTCGAGTCGAGCACCACGTGTCTCGCCGCCGAGTTGCACGACATCGGCAAGGCGGCGATCCCGGAGGCGATCCTGAGCAAGCCGGGCCCGCTCGACGACGGGGAGTTGCAGTTCATCCGCCGCCACACCTTGATCGGCGAGGGGATCCTACGCGCCGCACCGTCGCTCGCCCACACCGCGGGCCTCGTTCGGTCGAGCCACGAGTGGGTCGACGGAACCGGCTATCCCGACGGTCTGCGAGGCGACGCGATTCCGCTGGGAGCGCGGATCATCGCCGTGTGCGACGCGTTCGACGCGATGACGTCGCAGCGTCCGTACCGCGACGCCATGACCAGTGAGGCCGCCGTCGCCGAGCTTCGCCGCGGAGCGGGCACCCAGTTCGACCCGGTCATCGTCGACCTCGTCTGCGAGCTCGTCGCCGTCCAGACCGTCGCGGCCTGACCCGCGCGACGATCCCGACCGCGACCCGCGGTGAGCCGAGAAGTGGCGGGTCCGGCGCGAAGTGAGCAAGATGTCGGCCGGCTCCCTCGGCGGGCCATCAGCGCAGCGACCCGGAGGCAACATGATCTACGTCTACGACTTCGAAGAGCCGTGCGAGGGCGGCCGCGACCTCCTCGGCGGCAAGGGGATCGGCCTCGCCGAGATGACCCAGCTGGGGATCCGCGTGCCGGGTGGGTTCACGATCACGACGGACGCCTGCCGCGCGTTCATGCGGAGCCTCGAGCTTCCGGATGGGCTCGAGGCCGAGGTCGGCGAGCACGTCGAGCGCCTCGAGGCGAAGAGCGGCAAGCGGTTCGGGTCGAACGACGACCCGCTGCTCGTCTCCGTCCGGTCGGGCGCTGCGATCTCGATGCCCGGGATGATGGACACGATCCTCAATCTCGGCCTGAACGACGAGGCGGCCGAAGGGCTCGGGGCGCGCACCGGCAATCCGCGCTTCGCATACGATTCCTACCGGCGGCTGATCCAGATGTACGGCGAGGTGGTCGACGGCATCGACGGCCAGCGGTTCGAGACGGCGTTGACCGAGCTGAAGGCCCTCCGAGGGGTCGAGCAGGACACGGACCTGACGGTCGAGGACCTGCGCACGCTGGTCGAGACGTTCAAGCAGATCTACGCCGATGGAACCGGCGGGGGCTTTCCGGCCGACGCGCGCGTCCAGCTGATGCGAGCAGTCGGCGCCGTGTTCCACAGCTGGCTGAACCCGCGCGCGCAGGTCTACCGCCGGATCAACCGCATTCCTGAGGAGATCGGCACGGCGGTCAACATCGTCCAGATGGTGTTCGGCAACAAGGGTGACCGTTCGGGGACGGGTGTCGCCTTCACGCGCGACCCGTCGACCGGCGAGCGAGGCGTCTACGGCGAGTTCCTCCCGAATGCGCAGGGTGAGGACGTCGTGGCGGGGATCCGGACGCCTGAGCCGCTGGCGGCGATGGAGGCCGCGATGCCGCTTGCGTTCGAGCTCCTGCTCGAGACGATGAGCCGGCTCGAGCGGCACTACCGCGACGTCCAGGACGTCGAGTTCACGGTCGAGGACGGCGAGCTGTTCCTGCTCCAGACACGATCGGCGAAACGGACCGCGACCGCGGCCTTGAAAGCAGCCGTGGAGATGGAGCGCGAGGGCCTGATCTCCTGCGACGAGGCGGTGGCCCGGATCGAGCCGGCCGCGCTCGAGCAGCTCCTCCATCCCATGATCGACCCGAGTGCCGTGCTCACCGAAGCGGCGCATGGCCTGAACGCGTCGCCCGGCGCCGCGAGCGGAGGGATCGTGTTCGACGCAGAGACCGCCGTCGAGCGTGCGGAGATCGAACCGGTGATCCTCGTCCGGTTCGAGACGACGCCGGACGACATCTCCGGGATGGTCGCGGCGGAGGGCATTCTCACGGTTCACGGCGGCATGACCTCGCACGCGGCGGTCGTGGCTCGTGGCATGGGCAAGCCGTGCGTGGCCGGCTGCCAGGGGCTCGAGATCGACGTCGCGGCGCGGACGGCCAAGCTCGGCGGTCACGTCCTGCGCGAGGGCGACGTGATCACGATCGACGGCGGAACCGGCCGCGTCTTCATCGGTGAAGTGCCGCTCGTCCCGCCCCGGCTGAACGAGGATCTCGACACGATTCTCGGCTGGGCGGACGAGGTGCGGCGCCTGCGGATCCGCGCGAACGCGGACAATCCGGAGGACGCGCGGCGGGCCCGCGAGTTCGGCGCGGAGGGGATCGGGCTCTGCCGCACCGAGCACATGTTCTTCGGCGAGGCCCGGCTGCCCGTCGTGCAGGAGATGATCCTCGCCGACAGCGAGCAGGATCGCCGCGCGGCCCTCGACCGGCTCCTGCCGTTTCAGCAGTCGGACTTCGAGGGGATCTTCGAGGCGATGGCCGGGCTGCCGGTGACCGTCCGACTGCTCGATCCTCCGTTGCACGAGTTCCTGCCCGCGGAGGCGGACGCCGCCGACGAGCGGATGCGGTTGCGGATCCGCTCGCTGCGCGAGACGAATCCCATGCTCGGGATGCGCGGCTGCCGGCTCGGGATCATGTTCCCGGAGATCTACGAGATGCAGGTCCGCGCAATCGCGCGTGCGGCCCGCGCCGTCGGCGAGCGGACGGGCGCGGCTCCGCTGGTCGAGGTGATGCATCCGCTGGTCGCGTTCCGTGGGGAGCTCGTTCGCCTGCGCGCCCTCACGGAGGCTGTCTGGGCGGAGGAGGCGCCCGAGCTGGAGCACCTGGTCGGAACGATGATCGAGGTGCCGCGCGCCGCCCTGCGGGCGGCCGAGATCGCCGCGGAAGCCGACTTCTTCTCGTTCGGGACGAACGATCTGACCCAGATGACGCTCGGGTTCTCCCGCGACGATGTCGAGGGCAAGTTCCTGCCCTACTACCTCGACCACGGCGTGATCGAGTCGAACCCCTTCCAGGTGCTCGATCTGAACGGCGTCGGTGACCTGATGCGGATCGCCGTCGAGCGCGGGCGCTCAACCCGGCCGGAGATCAAGCTCGGGATCTGCGGCGAGCACGGCGGCGAGCCACGGGCAATCGCCTTCGCCGAGGAGCTCGCCCTGGATTACGTCAGCTGCTCGCCCTTCCGTGTCCCGCTCGCCCGGCTCGCCGCGGCGCAGGCCACCCTCGCCAGGACCGGATCGGCCCAGTACGTCCAGGCCGGCGGCTAGTGCACTAGCGAGAACGCTCGGCGCGACGCCGGGCTCAGGCGGCTATTCGTCCGGCCAGCCGCGCGTGAGGTGAGGGCTCTCGCCCAGTCGCTTTCCCGTCTTGGGATCGCGGAAGCGGTCGGCGTGCTGCGCGAACGGAGACATCTCGAACAGTGCATATGCCGCGACGCCGAGCACAGACAGGACGAAGACGACAACAACGATTGTGTACACGGTGTTCACTTGGGGCTCCTTTCGACTGAGACGAACTCTCGTCTGCCCCGGCCCGGGTTCCATCCGTCTGCGCGCTGATCTGCGCTGCGGATTAGTACCGACCCGGATCGCCGATCGCCGTGTGCGCGCGGTGCGGAGGGGTCGGCTTCTCCCCTCCGCACGTTGCTCGTGCAGCCGTTTGCCGTAGTCCCCTAGTGCATCCGTCCGTAAGTTCGGTGCGTTATCCGGCGGATGGATCGTCGTTCGTGGCAAGGACGCAGGGAGCCTCGATAGCTGTAGCTATCGAGGCGACCGAGGACGCAGCCACGGGCGGCGAGACGCCGCCGGGAGCGTGCCGAACTTACGGACGGGTGCACTGGCTGTAGGAGGCGCGCACGCGCTCTTGCCGCCGCCGGCTCACTGGGAGCCGTTTGTGTCCGAGCTGAGCCCGAGGTAGACGCACCCCAGGATGATCAGACCCGGCCCGAGCACCATTGCGGGTGCGAGCAGCCAGAGCACCCCGGTGCCGATCGTCGCAGCGAAGCAGCAGGCCGACATCACGAACGGGATGCCGAGCATCAGGAGCCAGCGCCGCTCCTCGGTTGCCTCAACGGATGAGGCGGGGACGGGACTGGCGTGTCCGGAGCGAGCATCGATCTTTTGTGCCCGCAGCGGAGAATGCATGAGTGAGGTGCTGTTCATCGGAGACTCCTCGATCGCGGAACGTAGTGGAACAGTCTCGGCAGGATTCGGCTCCACCACATCGGTAGGAGTCCGCGAATCGCCCGGGGGAAACCCCCGAATCTGCCGGCGCCCGAGGCTCGGCTGAGCCTGGATCCACCGATCTGCGCGGGCGGTGCGCCCGTTTGGACTCGCCAGGCCTGACGGCCCAGCCGAACGCCCCGCGATCACGCATCTCGGTGGATCCAGGCTAAGCGGGCTGTGCCGACCGCTCGACGCCGAGCTCGCCGGTGGCGAGTGCGTAGCGGACGAGCTCGGCGCGCGTCCTCAGGCCGAGCTTCTGCATGATCCGCGCCCGATGCGTCTCGGCCGTGCGGATCGAGATGAACAGGAGCTGCGCGATCTCCTGGTTCGTGTGTCCGAGCGCAAGCAGGCGAAGGACGTCGCGCTCGCGCTCGGACAGCGGGTCGGCGTCGGCTTTCTTCTCCGTGACGCCTTCCGCCGCCGCGAGCCGGGCCCCGAGCAGGGGATGGACGTAGCGGCGGCCCGCCGCGACTTCCCGGATCGCCTGGACGAGCTCCGTGTCGGCCGCCTCCTTCAACAAGTAGCCCTGCGCGCCGGCGGCAAACGCTTGCCGGACGTAGACCGGATCGTCCTGCATCGAGAGCATGAGCACCTTCGTGTCGGGCGCCGCCGCGGCGATCTCGGGGAGCACTTCGATTCCGCTTCGGCCCGGCAGCACGACGTCGAGCAACAGCACATCAGGCCGGCCGGCCCGCACCTGCTCGACCGCCTCCTCGGCGTTGGCGGCCTCGCCAATCACCTTCAGGCCCGGCTCCGCGTCGACGAGGCGCCGCAGGCCCGAACGGACAAGTGCATGATCGTCGCAGAGCTGGACAGTGATGGAGTCCGGCATGACGCACAGTGTCGCCCGAGCCGCGGCCGCTCGCGAGCGGCATCCCCACAGATCGATTGCGGATTTCTACGGAATCTCGTGGTTAGATCGGCAGCTCGACGAGCAGTGTTGTGCCGGAGCCGGGGGTCGACGTCAGGTCGAAACGGCCGCCCAGGAGGAGAATGCGCTCGCGCATGCCGACCAGGCCGAGTGCCCCGTCGCGAACCTCGGTGGTCTCGAAGCCGACGCCGTCGTCCTCGATCACGGCCCGCACGGTCCCATCCCCGGTCGCGACGACGATGCTGACCGAATGGGCCTGGGCGTGCTTCACGATGTTCGTCAACGCCTCCTGGACGATCCGGTAGAGCGCCGTCTCGTGCTCCGCGGAGAGCGCGCCGGGACCTGCCGCGACGTTCAGCTGCACGTCGAGGTCGCTCGCGTCCGCGACCATGCTCGTCAGGCGTTCGAGCGCGGGCTCGAGACCGAAGTCGTCGAGCGCGGGCGGACGGAGCTCGACGGTGAGCCGCCGGACGTTCTCCAGGGCGGCGCCGACGAGCTCGCGAATCAGTGCGACCGGCTCCTCGCCGACTTGCTTCGCGAGCGGCTTCAGCCCGAGCAGGATCGAGGTCAGAGCCTGGCCCGTCTCGTCGTGCAGCTCGCGCGCAAGCCGCGTGCGCTCGAGCTCTTGGCCGTGAAGGAGCGCGCGCACCGCTTCGCGGCCGACGCGCTCCGAAAGCTCGAGCGCGAGCGCGGCGCGATTCGCGAATGCCTGCGCGACCCGCATGTCCGCGTCGGAGAAGCGGGGATCCGGGCCGCGCTTGTCGTAGACGACGACGACGCCGACGGCGCGCCCGCGCACGATCAACGGCACGTAGAGCCCGGCCGTCGCTTCGACGAGTCGCGGTGCGGACTGGTCGACCTCGGGATCGTCGATCAGCGAGTCGATCCGCTCGGGGCGAAGCCTGCTGAGCGTCCAGCCGGCCTTCGAGCGCAGTTGGGCGAGCTTCAGGCCGAGCAGCTGCTGGGCGTTTTCCCCGCTCGCGGCCTGCACCATCAGGCTGAGGCCGTCGGGTGTCGGCAGCTCGATCAGCACGACACGGGCGTCGAGCAGCTCGCGGAGCCGCGATGCGGCGAGCTCGAAGAGATGCGAGAGCTCAACTTCGCTGACGAGCGCTTCGGAGATCTCGTTCAGGGATTCGAGCTGCCGTGACCATTGCCGCGACGACTCGTACAGTCGCGCGTTCTCGATCGCGACCGCGGCCTGTGCGGCGAGCAGGCGGACGACCTCCTCGTCCTCGTCGCTGAACTCCTCACCGCCTTCCTTCTCGGTCAGGTAGAGGTTGCCGAAGGCCGTCCCGCGCAGCATGATCGGAACCCCGAGAAACGATCCCATCGGCGGATGACCCGGCGGGAAACCGACCGAGCGTGGATCCTGGCCGAGATCGCCGGAGCCTCAGTGCCTGCCGGTCACGGATGAGGATGCCGAGGACGCCGCGACCGCGGGGCGGGTCGCCGATCGTCGCCTTCGTCTCGGCGTCGACGCCGACGGTGATGAACTGCTCGAGGCCGGTGCCGAGCCGGTCGATCACCCCGAGCGCCCCGTAGCGCGCGCGGGTCAACTCGACGGCGGTCTCGATCAGTCGCCGGAGCAGTGCCTCCAGCGACAACTCGGAGCTGAGGGCGATGCCGACCTCGACCAGCCGCCGCAGGCGGTCCGCAGGCGTCGTCTCGATGACGTCTTCGTCTCTGGGAACCGCCGATGATCCTGTCAAGACGCCCTCCTGCAATTCGCTTCCTACGCTGTTCGGACCTTGACCGAGCGCTTGGACGACGCACTGACCTTGTAGACGCACTGACCTTGTATCAGACGGGAGCCCTCTCGAAGAGCCGTCGCTCCCTTGTTCCCCTCGGCCTAATCAGCAGCCCCGTTCCGGATGATCGCGACCGGGCAGGGGGCGTGGTGGGCGCACTGCGTGCTGACCGAGCCGAGCATGAGCCCGCGGAAGCCGCCGAGACCGCGCGATCCGACGACCAGGAGCTCGGCCCCTTGCGCCTCGGCGCAGAGCACGTCGGCGGCCTGGCCCTTGCTCACCACCGTCTTCACCTCGACGCCTGACGTGTCGGCACCGACATCCGCGAGCGCCTTGTCGAGCGCCTCCTGCGCGAACTTGGGGTACTCGTCGAGATCGATGTTGGCGGGCACCCAGCCGGCCTCGTAGACGATGGCCGGAATATGCCATGCACCCACGGCCTTCAGCTCCGCGCCCCGCTGGCGCGCCTCGTCGAGGGCGAACTTCAGCGCTTTCAACGACCCTTCGGAACCGTCGACACCGACAACGATCGTGCCCATCTCCGACCATCCTCTCCACTGGACATCCGTGACCTTTCGATTGTCGGGTCGGAGCGCCGGGGCGGCGTCCGGCGGGCTGCGGATCTGCGCTGCGGGGAACTACGGAGCGGGGCTCCGGCTCTCACCCGACGCGTAGGCACTGCGCGGCCAGCGATGCTTGGCCGATGGATGTGATCCAGGCGGCGGGTCTGACCAAGCGCTACGGCTCGACGCTCGCCCTCGACAGCCTCGACCTCGCCGTGGCCCAGGGTGAGGTGTATGGCTTCCTCGGGCCGAACGGCTCCGGCAAGACGACCACGATCAGGCTCCTGCTCGGGCTGCACCACCCGACGTCTGGCACCGCATCCGTGTTCGGCCTCGACGCCTGGCGTGATCCGGTCGCCGTCCATCGCCGCCTCGCCTACGTCGCGGGCGAGCCGTTCCTGTGGCCACAGCTGACCGCCGAAGAGACGCTCGTCTTCCTCGGACGCATGCACGGCTCGGTCGACGAGGACTACCGGCGAACGCTCGTCGAGCGGTTCCAGCTCGAGCAGAAGAAGAAGGTGCGGGCACTCTCGAAAGGCAACCGGCAGAAGATCCAGCTTGTCGCGGCCTTCGCGACCCGAGCCGAGCTCCTGGTACTCGACGAGCCGACGAGCGGCCTCGACCCGCTGATGGAGGTCGCCTTCCGGGAGACGGTCCTGGAGGCGAAGCAGCGCGGCCAGACCATCTTCCTCTCGTCTCACATCATGAGCGAGGTCGAGGCGCTCTGTGATCGCGTTGGGATCTTGCGCCAGGGCCGGCTGGTCGACGAAGGCACGCTTGCCGAGCTGCGCCACCTGAGCGCGCAGACGGTCGACGTGACCTTCGCCGGGCAGGCGCCGGAGATCGAGCCGCTCGCCGGGGTGACCGTCGAGCACGCCGGACCAAACGCGCTTCGCTTCGAGGTCTCGGGCAGCGTCGGGCCTCTGCTCGACGCGCTCGCCGGCCAGGACGTGGTCGGCCTCACGAGCCGCGAGCCGTCGCTCGAGGAGATCTTCCTGCACCACTACGGCGCGGCCGACGGTGTCTCCGGCTCAACCATCTAGAGCGCTTGTGCTGCGCACGTTCGCCGACGCGCGCGTGCGGACGGCCAGCTTCGCGCTGCTCTTCTTCGGCGTCGCACTCGCCAACACGGCCGGATACAGCAAGAGCTACCCGACGCTCGCCAGCCGGCTCCAGTTCGCGCGGGCCTTCGGCGACAACAAGGCTGCGCGGCTGTTCTACGGCACGCCCTATCGGCTGGAGACGATCGGCGGCTATGCCGGCTGGAGGGTCGGCGGGGTCCTCGCGCTCTTCGCCGCCTACGCCGGCGCGGCCGCCGCCGTCCGTGCTCTTCGGGGCGAGGAGGAGAGCGGCCGGCTCGAGCTCGTCGCGGCGGGGGCGATCACGCGTGCCTCCACCTTCGCAGCCAGGCTGGCGGCTGTCGTCGCGACGATCGCGGGCCTCTGGCTTGCCGCGGCGATCGGTCTCGTCGCAGGAGGGCTGCCGGCGTCGGGCTCGGCCTACCTGGCCCTCGCGATCGTGACCGCCGCTGCCGTCTACGCAGCCGTCGGCGCGCTCGCAAGCCAGCTCGCGGCCTCGCGCCGGGGCGCGCTCGAGCTCACCGGCGTCGTGCTCGGGGTCGACTTCCTCTGCCGCGTCATCTCCGACACCATCGACCTGCCCGGCCTCCACTGGGCGACACCGCTCGGCTGGATCGAGGAGCTGCGGCCATTCGCCGATCCGCGGCCGGCTGTGCTCGTGCTCCCGGCGGCGCTGATCGCGGTGTTGGTCGCCGTGTCGCTCGAGTTGGAGCGCCGCCGCGACGTCGGCGTCGCTCTCTTCGCGGCACACGACGAGCGTGACCGGCCGCGGCTGCGCCTGCTGGGCTCGCCGATGCTGCTCGCGCTGCGCTTCGAGCTGATCAGCCTGCTCGTGTGGGCCGGGGCGATTGCCGGTTCCGCGCTCGTGATCGGGACGGTCTCGAAGAACGTCGCCGCCGGGATCTCCACCAGCCTCAAGCAGGAGCTGGCGAAGCTCGGCGAGGCTCGGATCGCGACCGCAAGCGGCTACATCGGGCTCACCTTCCTTTTCTTCGTCCTTGCGATCAGCCTCTACTGCTGCGGCCAGCTTGCCGCCGCTCGCACCGAGGAAGCCGAGAGCCGGCTCGAGACGCTCTTCGCGCTGCCGCAAGGTCGCACCGCCTGGCTCGCCGGACGGGTGCTGCTCGCTGCTGCGGGCGCGACGTTGCTGGCGTTCGTCGCCGGCCTCGGCGCCGCCGCCGGAGCCACCGCAGTCGGCGCCCACGTGTCCTTCGTGCGTCTGCTCGAAGCGGGGCTCAACTGCCTGCCCTCGAGCCTGCTCTTCCTCGGCCTCGCGACGCTCCTCGTCGCCGCCGCGCCTCGCCACGGGGTCGGCGCAGCGTACGGACTGGTGAGCGTCGCCTTCGTCTGGGAGCTCTTCGGCGCTCTGCTCAGCGCTCCGTCGTGGCTGCTCGGCCTCTCTCCCTTCCACCACGTCGGGCTCATCCCGGCTGCGCACTTCCGGCTGGGCGCCGCCGTCGCGATGCTGGCGATCGGCGTGCTCGCAGCCGTCGTAGGCGGTGCGCTCTTCCGCCGCCGCGATCTCGCCTCGGCCTGACCGTCAGGATCTCGCAACGCCGCCCGCTTATCCGGGCCGGCCGGGGACGAACCGGTCGTCGATCACGACGAGGCCGCAGATCGCGAGCGCAGAGCCGACCAGCGCCGGCAGGATCACGCCCGGGCCCGGAAGGGCGAGCGCGAAGAAGCTGCGGGCGAACGGGACGAGCAGGATCGCGACGTACGCCGCGAGCAGGATCGCGCACAGGATCGACACCGCCGTCCCCCGCTGCCGCCCGGATGCCTCGAGCGCCAGGATCAGGAAGAGGCCGACGATCACGAGCACGGTCACCGCCACGGTCCGTGCCGCTTCTAGCCTGAGGTCGAGGACGTTCAACGCGAAGAGGTAGCTGGAGACGACGCCGAGCCCCGCAGCCGTTCCTGCCGGCAGCGCAAAGCGGGCCAGGTCCTTCAGAAAGCCCGTCGACCGGTACGCCCCGGCGCTCGGCGCGAGCGCGAGGAAGAACCCGGGGATCCCGATCGTGAGCGTTGCCGCGAGCGTGAGCTGCCGAGGCAGGAGGGGATACGCGGTCGGGGTCAGCCCGACCGAGAGCACGACGAAGGCAGCGAACGCCGACTTCGTCACGAACAGCTTCGCGACCCGCTGCACGTTGCGCAGGATCTTCCGGCCCTCCTCCACCATCGCCGGCACCGCCGCGAAGTTGTCGGCCACGAGCACGACGTCGGCAACGCTCCGAGCCATCTGCGTCCCCGATCCCTGCGCGATCGCGAGGCGGGCCGCCTTCAGGGCCGGGACGTCGTTGACGCCGTCGCCCACCATCGCCACATACGCGCCCGACGCGATCAACGCCTCGACCACGCGGCGCTTGTCCTGTGGCGAGATCCGGCCGAGAACGGCATGGCCGAGGACGAGCTGCCGTAGCTCCTGCGGGTCATCCGGGAGCTCGGACGCGTCGAGCCACGGCCCGTCGATCCCGGCATCGCGGGCGATCGCCGCCGCCGTCTCCGGCCGGTCGCCCGACAGCACCTTCAACTCGATGCCTTGCGCGTGGAACCAGTCGACGGTGTTTCGAGCCTCGGGCCGGAGTTGCTCGGCGAGGAACACGAGCGCACGCGCCTGCGGCTGCTCGGCCTCGAGGTCGTCGGAGCTGCCGAAGGCGAGGACCCGGCGTCCCTCGGCGACCGCACGCTCGGCGTCGGCCGCGAGCCCATCGAGGCGAAAGTGCTCCGGCGCGCCCAGGACGAACCCTTCGCCCCCGATCCGCTGCCCGCCGAACCGCCGCCGGGACGAGAATGGGACGTCCTCCTCGAGCGGCTCGGCAGCACCCGGATACGCGGCGGCGATCGCCTGGAGCGTCCGGTTCGGGCTCCGCGTCGAGGCCGCGTAGCGACCGAGATCGACGGCGGCTTCCTCATCGCCGGCGAACCCGGCAACGCGAAGCGTCGGTTCGGTGAGCGTTCCGGTCTTGTCGAGGCAAACCACGTCCACCGAGGCGAGCGACTCGATCGCGTTCAGCTGCTGCGCGAGCGCGCCTCGCCGAGTCATCCGGAGCGCAGCGACCGCGTAGGTCATGCTGGTCAGCAGGATCAGCCCTTCGGGGACGAGCGTCACGACGGCGGCGACGGCGGTCGGCACCGCCTGGTGGAGGCTCGTGTGCCTGTGCCAGAGCGCGTAGCCCAGCGTGAGGCCAAGCGGGACCATGATCGCGACCAGGACGAAGAGGAGGTTGTTCAGCGAGCGCTCGAGTGGCGAGTGGGCGTGACGAAAAGAGCGCGCCTCGCCTGTGATCCGCGCGGCATAGCTCTCCGCGCCGACCGCCGTCACCGTGTAGTCGCCAGTCCCTTCGACCGCAAACGAGCCGGAGCGGACGCTGTCGCCGGCGGCGCGCCCGACGAGCCGCGACTCGCCGCTCAGGATCGACTCGTCGACCCTGAGCGACTCTGCCCGTTCGAGCGTGCCGTCTGCGACGACCTGGTCGCCGGGCCCGACCTGCACGAGATCGCCGGGGACGAGCCGGCCGACGAGAATCTGTCTGGGAGTGCCGTCGCGCACGACGGTCGCCACCGGCACGACCAGCGCCGACAGCCGGTCGAGCGCCCGCTTGGCCCGAATCTCCTGCCAGCTCCCGATCCCGGTGTTGGCGACGAGCACTCCCAGGAAGAGCGCGTCCTGCCACTCCCCGAACGCCAGCGTCATCGCGCCGGCGACGGCAAGAATCAGGTTGAAGAGGGTGAAGACGTTGGCCCTGACGATGCTCGCGTAGGACCGGCTCGTCTGTGGAGGAGGCTCGGAGGCGTGCTCGGCGAGTCGCCGAGCGGCTTCGACTTCGCTGAGGCCCTTGTTCACGTCAACGACCGACCCTAGCTTCTGACCGTCCCGTCCGCCGCTCGCGAACGTCGGGACAAAGCACGCGATCGTGCTCGGGTTTTCCACAGACAAAGCCCGGGCCGACCCTGACGACCTCCGTTCCGGGGTCGGCGAACATGTGGCCATGACCTATGCCGTCGTCTGGAGAGTGAACAGAGGCTCCGATTACTCGGGCCGGCTCGAGCTGGCGAATGACGGTGTCGTGCTGTCGGGCTCGCGGGCCGGCTGGCGGCATGCGCATCGTGAGCTGCGCTACGACGAGGTCAAGGCGCTCTCGCTCGAACGCGCCCCCGCGAGGCGCACCACCCAGCCGATGCTGGTGCTGGAGACGAAGGCCGAGGACCGAATCGAGATCGTCTCGCTCGACGGCCTCGGCACACTCCACGAGCTTGCCGAGCACGTCGCCGGCGCACGCGGAAAAACCACAGCTTGAATCCGTCGAAGCGCGGATGCCGCACCGGCAAGACCGTCCGATGCTGCCCGCAACGCCAATCTGGAGGTGACCACGATGAGAGGGGTACGCAGGCTCGATCCAGTCGAGGGCTCGGTGCGCTTCCTGCTCGGCATCGACGTGTCAGCCGGACATCGGGTCACTCTGAGCCTAGATGGTTCATTCGTGCAGATGCTCGGCCACACTGCCTCCGAGGAAGAGCAGCGCCTCGCTTGACGGGGTGGTGGGCGGAACCTCCGCGCACCACCCCGGGCGATGTGCTTGCGCATGAACACGACTCAGCCCGATAGCAGGCTACGGTCGCTGGTCGAGGCCGGACTGGCGCTCACGTCGGAGCTGTCGCTCGACGCCGTCCTGCAGCGGCTGGTCGAGATATCGGCCGAGTTGACGGGCGCCAGGTACGCGGCGCTGGGCGTCATCGACCAAGGCGGCTCGAAGCTCGAGCGGTTCGTCGTCCACGGGATCGACGCCGAGACCCAGGCTGCGATGGGCGAGTTGCCGCAGGGCCGCGGCATTCTCGGCGCGCTGCTCCACGACGCGAGACCTCTGCGCGTCGACGATCTGACGACGGACCCGCGTTCGGTCGGCTTCCCGCCGCATCACCCGCCGATGCGCTCGTTTCTCGGCGTCCCGATCCTGTTGCGCGGCGTCACCTTCGGCAACCTCTACCTGACCGAGAAGGAGGGGGGCCGGCAGTTCACGAGCGAGGACGAGGAGATCGTGACCCTGCTCGCAGCGCAGGCGGCAGTCGCAGTCGAGAACGCGCGCCTCTACGAGGCGGCAACTCGTTGGTCGGCCCGGCTCCAGTCGCTGAACGAGGTCGGAAACACCCTCGCGAACGAGACGGAGCTCGACCGGCTGCTCGAACTGACCGTGAGCCGGCTGCGCGAGCTGCTCGACGCGCGGTTTGTCGGCGTGCTCCTTCCGGAAGGGCCGGACCTGCTTCGCGTTGCCGCGGTTGCGGGCGAGGATGGTCAACAGCTCCTCGGCCAGACGCTCAGCCGTTCGAGCTCCAAGAGCGGCCGGGTGCTCGCAGAACGGCGCAGCGAACGCGTCGACTCGATGCTCGACGACCCCGAGGTCGACCAGCAGCTGATGCGCGGCCTACCCGCCCGCGCAGGCCTCTGGGTGCCGCTGTTCGTCAACGACCGGCCGATCGGGGTTCTCGTCGCGCACGACAGGCTCGGCTCGCCCGATGCCCGCTTCAACGACGACGACCTGCGGCTGGCCGAAACCTTCGCGTTGCGTGCGGCGGTCGCCCTCGACCTCTCGGAGCGGGTCGCTCGCGACGCGTTCCGCCGGGTCGTCGCCGCGCAGGAGCTCGAGCGGCGGCGGCTCGCACGCGAGCTGCACGACGAGACCGGACAGGCGTTGACGTCGATCCTGCTCGGCCTCCGCTCGCTCGAGGACACACTGGAGGGAGACGCCTCCCGCGTTGCAGTGGCCCGGATTCGGGACCTCGCGGTGAACACGCTCCACGACGTCCGCCGGTTGGCAGTCGAGCTGCGGCCGAAGGCGCTCGACGACTTCGGCCTCGTTCCGGCGCTCGAGCGGCTGACCGAGACCTGGAGCGCCGCAACCGCGATCCCGGTCGACTTCACCGCGAGTGTCGGCGGCGCAGAGTTCTCGAACGAGGTCGCGACGGCGCTGTACCGGATCGTCCAGGAGTCGTTGACGAATATCGTCAAGCACGCGCACGCTGCGCACGTGAGCATCCTGCTCACCAGGAAGGGTGGGAACGTGGTGGCGGTGATCGAAGACGACGGCGACGGCTTCGACCCGACCGTCCTGCACGACACTTTCGGCATCACGGGGATGCGCGAGCGCGTCGCGCTGCTCAACGGGAAGCTCCGGATCGAGTCTGCTCCGGGCGCCGGCACCACACTTGTAGTAGAGGTACCGGGTGCGTGAGCATCCGTGTGCTGATCGTCGACGACCATGCTGTCCTCCGGGCCGGGCTGCGGCTGCTCATCGACGCCGAGCCGGACCTGGAGACCGTCGGTGAGGCCGGCAGCATTCGCGAGGCGATCTTCGAAGCGCGCTCGACGAACCCTGACCTGGTTCTCCTGGACATCGTGATGCCGGGTGAGAGCGGTCTCGACGGCATCCCCAAGCTGCTGCACGAGCATCCGGATCTCAAGGTGCTCGTGCTCTCGATGCAAGACGATCCCCGGTACGTGCGCGAGGCCTTCGCCGTCGGCGCTTCCGGCTACGTCCTCAAGGAGGCGGCCGACGCAGAGGTCGTGTCCGCGATCCGCGAGGTCTCGGCCGGTGGGCGCTACGTCAACCCCGAGCTCGGCGCCCGCCTTGCGATCGCGGAGGCCGAGGCCGTTCGGCGCGCCGACGAGGATCCCCTGTCGGAGCGGGAGCGGGAGGTGCTGCGCCTGCTGGCGCGCGGCTACACGAATCACGAGATCGCCGAGCAGCTCTTCATCTCGGTCCGGACCGCCGAGACGCACCGGTCGCATGTGATGCAGAAGCTCCGGCTCGGAAGCCGCGCGGAGCTCGTGAGCTACGCGCTGGCAAACGGCCTGCTCGAGGACTAGATGGTCGATTCCACGATCTCGCGGGCCCGGGGGAGCCGGAACGGCGCGATCCCGACGAGGCAGCCCACCAGCCCCGCGAAGAGCACCAGCTGCATGAGCACGGCAGGGGGGAGCGACCCGCTGAAGACCCCGAGCGTCGTGGCGTGCTTCAACCCGCGCACGACGGCGCCGAGCACCGGCACGCGCGCCGTCAGATCGACGTCGAGCCAGAGCGTCCCGAACAAGCCGGCGAGCGACACGTAGGCGAGGCGGCTCCGGCCGTGCGCCCAGCGCAGGAGCTGCGGCAGCGTCAGGAGCAGGAACGCGAGGCGGTAGTCGAAGTTGCGAACGAGGATGTAGGAGCACAGGTAGACGCCCGCGCCCGCGACGAACAGGTCGAGATCCCGCTCCGCGTCGATGCCGCTCGGGCGCGGCAGCCGCAGCCGGCCGCGGCGACGCGCGAGCAGCGCGGCCGCCACGATCAGTGCGGCGAGGCCGTCGTCCCAGGCCTGCAGCGGCAGCTTGCCGACCGTCGAGCCGCCGATCTTCTTCGCGACGTCGGCGAGCCACTCGCTGAAGAGGCGGATCCCGTACGTGTAGTGGTCGGACTGCGGATAGACTCGCTCGAGCGTCCTCAGGTCGGTGCGGATCGAGAAGGCGTAGAGCGCGAACGCGGCGAGCACGGCGCCGAGCCCGACCAGCGCCCGGCGGCGCGGCTGCCGCAGCAACACTCCCACCGCGAAGATCGGAAAGAGCTTCAGGATCGCCGCGAAGAGCAGCAGCAGGTGCGTGACGATCGCCGAGCGCTCGCTCCGCCGGAACACGAGCACGGCGAGCACGACGAGCGCGAAGATGAGGATGTCGACGTTGCCCCGCTCTACCCCGAGCATGACGGCCGGCGAGCAGAGGGCCAGGCCGTAGACGACCCCCGTGCCCGGGCCGGCCCGGGCCGGGAGAGCCGCGAGGGCAGCCAGGAAGAACAGCACCGCGACGACCACGCCCAGGGTGTTCGTGCTCCCTTGCCCGAGCCCCAGAAACGCGGGTGACATCCAGATCCGCGGATAGTTGGCCGGGCTCTTGTTCGGGTCACAGGGATTGGCGGGCAGGACGTCGATCCCGCGACGCGTGCACTCCCACCCCGAGGTGACGGAGCGCAGATCCCCGAAGGTCACTCGTCCCGGCGTGACTCCCAGCCGGGCCCAGTGCTGATGGCCGCCGAGCGCCACGAGCGCGAGGAAGTACGCCGCGAGCATCCCCAGCACGATCTGCCGCGAGCGCGGTAACCATCGCATGGCGCGAAGTATCGTCGGGCCGTCGGCGGCGACGCGCTGCGCTAGTGCACCGTTCCGCAAGTCTCGGCACATTCCCGACGGCGTCTCGTCGCCCGTGGCTGCGTCCTCGGTCGGCCCGATAGCGCGACTATCGGGCCTCCCTGCGTCCTTCCCACGAACGACGATCCATCCGCCGGAAACGCACCGGACTTACGGAATGGTGCACTAGACGCCGGGGCTTGCCACGGGCACCCACGTGATCCCGAAGCTACTGCCGTCGGGCGAGGGTGGTCCCGGTGTTGCGCCTGCCGGCGAGCTTGCCTTGGCCTTCGGCGGCGGCTGGGTCTGCTCGGGGTTCAGCGTCGGGATGCTCATCTTGCTCGGCACGAGCTGGATCGGAACCGTTGTCCAGCTCGGGTTGTTGAGCGCGCCGGTCGCCCCGTTGCCGACGGCCGAGATGTTGCGCATCGTGACCGTTCCGAAGTTCGCGAGGTTCGCCTCGTGACAGACGAACCGGAGGCATGCCGCCGGCGCCTCCGAGATCCACTCCGCCGTCGAGGTGTCCTGCGAGCTGAAGGTGATCGTCCGGCTGAACGTCCAGTTCTGCGTCTGGTTCTGGATCTGGAGCTGCACCAGCGTCGTGCTGAGGATGTTCACCGTTCCCGTGATCGTGTCGCCAGGGGACACCTGGTCGTTGCTCGGGACGCCGTAGGCGATGTACGGCACGAGCTCGAACCACGCGTAGTAGGTCGGCTTGTTCTTCGCGTTGCAGTTCGAATCGGTGCCGACCTCCTCCTGGTTCTTCGTCGTATAGCCGCCGAGGCCGACCCAGACCGTCGAGAAGCCACCGGCGGCGGAGGGCGTGTTGCAGGTCGCGGTCGGCACCGTCCACGTCCCGGTGACGCTCGAGTACGTGACCGGAGAAGAGGCCGAGCCGGTCACGACGTACCCGGACCAGTTCGGAGTGACGGCCATCGCTGGCGACACATCGGAGGCCGAAGACCGTGCCGCGAGCGCGGCGCCCACCGCCAGGCCCCCGGCCGCGATCGCAACCGTGGCAAGCGTGACCACACGAATCGCGACGCCCGTGCGTTGCCCGGGCGTACGCCGACTGCCCATGTCTCCCCGCATGCTGGCGCACAGACTACTGGTCATTCGTTGACGAGTACAGGCGCCGGCCAGGTCCGGCCTCAGCCTGGGCCGTTTCGGGACGGCCCTTGGCGTCCCGGCACGGTTTGTGTGATTGTTCACGCATGATCATCCGGGGTGTCGAAGCGAGCGCCCGATGACGTGGACGGCTCGAGCGGCAGTGTTCGCCGTCGGAGCGCTCGGGCTCGTGGCGGGCGCCGCCCCGGCCGTCCAGGCGGGAGTCTCGCGGGCCGCCGCCGCGCGTGCGAGCCTGCCGCCGATGCAGCAGCTCAATCCATTCTGGTCCGGGTACGTCCTCACCGGCCCCGCCGATGCGGCGGTTTCGTTCACGAGCGTCACCGGAACCTGGAAGGTGCCGACCGTCTCCTGCGGGCACACGGCCTCCTCGTCGGCGGTGTGGGTCGGTCTCGGCGGCTACGCGACGCAGGTGCTCGAGCAGGCTGGCGTGAACGCGAACTGTGACGCTCACGGGAAGCCGCTCTATTTCGCCTGGTACGAGCTCGTGCCGGACATCGCTCGCAACATCGAGGCGAAGGTCTTCCCAGGCGACACGATCACATCCTCCGTCAAGGTGATCCAGCTCGCTGTCGTCGCGCTGCATGTCGAGAACCGGACGAGGCACTGGAGCTTCACCCGGAGGATCACGTGGGGCACATCGGATACCGGCTCGGCCGAGTGGATCACGGAGGCGCCGAACAACTGTCTCCGGAACGTGTGCCGGGTCGCCTCGCTCGCGAACTTCGGCAAGGTCACGTTCGAGAACATCGCCGCGACCGGCGACGGCTCGCCCGGAACGCTCTCCAATCCCGACTGGACCGCGATCCCGCTCCGCCTCGTCCCGGGCGTTCATACCGCGCTCGGCTCCGGAATTGCGATCCCGTCGCACTCGCATGCAGGTGCGACGCCGGGATCGGTCTCGAGTGACGGGCGGGCCTTCCGCATCTCGTGGGTTGCCCACGCGATGCGCGGCTAGAACGCCTCCGAGAGCCGTTTCTCCCTTTTCCTGAATGAAGCTCACACTTTCTCTCCGCGGGAATCGAACTGTTGGAGCGAGTCTCGGAGCTTGAAGAGGAATAGGGCGTAAAACCTTGCTGGAAACTTGCGAATACCCCTTTGAGGTGCGATAGTCCAGCGAAGCACCAGCGATAGCCATCTCAGGGAGGGAATATGCATCGCAAGCTTTTGCTACCACTCGCACTTTGTGGTGTGTTGTTCGCGGTCGGGGCCGGGGTTTCGTCGGCTTCCACCAAGAGCTCGAAGGTGACGATCACGCCGGCTCCGTTCTATACGGGTGCCCAGCTTTCTCAGTACGCAGGCAATGACTGGCCGACGGTCGGTGGCGATCTGCAGAACGATCGCTACTCGACGCTGACCCAGATCACGCCCGCCAACGTCAGCAAGCTGACGCTGGCCTGGCACATCCATACCGGCCAGTGCGCAGCCGCCGTTCAGGCGAGTGCCTGTCCGGGGCAGGAGGCGAACGCGGTCGTCCAGAACGGCGTCATGTACCTGTCTGACGCAACGAGCCACGTCTGGGCCTACGACGCCACCACGGGCGCTCAGCTCTGGGCCTACACGCCGACGTTCGACACGGGCTTCTCGATCGGCACCGGTGGCCGTCAGGCCGGCGTCTCGCTCGGTCAGGGCCTGGTCTTCCTCGGTCAGCGTGACGGCAAGGTTGTCGCTTTGAACCAGGGTGACGGCAGCATCGCGTGGACGGCTTCGGCCGGTCCGTGGCAGAAGGGGATCCGCCTCTCGGCGACCCCGATCTACCTGAACGGTCAGGTGATCGTGGGTAACTCGGGTGGTGACGGTGGTTCGGAGAGCAACGCGATGATGGCGTTCAACGCCACCAGCGGTGCTCTGATGTGGTTCTGGAACAACATTCCTGCTCACAACCAGCCGGGCGGCAACACCTGGCCGTGGTCGGGGGCGCACTCCAACTACGGCGGCGCCGCGATGTGGGAGAACGTCTCGGTGGACGCGAAGAACAACCTCGTCTTCTTCGGGACGGGCAATCCGGTGCCGTGGAACTCGCGCGGGCCCGGATCGGACCTCTGGACGGACTCGATCGTTGCGCTCGACAGCAACACGGGCGCGTTCAAGTGGGCCTACCAGACGGTGCACCACGACCTCTGGGACTCGGACCTGCCGAACAACAACGTCCTGTTCGACATGACGGTCGACGGGAAGACGGTTCCGGCGGTCGCAGGGGTGGCGAAGCTCGGCTGGACGTGGGTGTTCAACCGTTTGACAGGTCAGCCGCTGGAGCCGGTGAAGCAGGTGTCGGTGCCGACGCTGCCCAAGTCGGCTGATGTGAATGCGTGGGCGACCCAGCCGATCCCGCAGACCCCGAACACGCTCTCGGGCTGCATCGCGGGCGATCCGACCAGCAACGGTGGTGCAAATGCCTGTTATGACCAGCCGCTCAAGAACGGTGGCGGCCGCTTGACGACCAATCCGCTTCGCTGGACTGGTCTGACGGCGCCGGACGGCAAGCCGTACAACATCTGCAGTCACTTCTGCCCGTACGACACGACGCAGTATGTGACGCAGCCGTTCGAGTCGATGGACTGGCCGGAGAGCTCGTATGACCCGTTGACGAAGGACTTCATCACTTGTGGTGTGACCAACCGGACCTATGCCAAGGAGCAGGTTCCGGCTGCGTCGCAGGTCGTCGGTTCGGCCGGCGGGATCGGTTCCGGGATCCTCTCGGTCGCCGACTCGGCGATCGACCCGTTGAACCTGAACGACTTCGGCAACTTCTCGGCGCTCGACATGTCGACGGTCTCGCCGACCTCGGGCGGCAAGTGGGCCTGGCACCAGATCTGGCTTGCACCCTGCTACAGCGGTTCGCTGAACACGGCCTCCGGGCTGACGTTCATCGGGCATCTCGGTCAGGGGACGGCCCAGAACGGCCTCGGCTACCTGGCCGCGGTCAATTCGAAGACCGGTGCTGAGCTGTGGGAGTCGGCGCTGATGGATGCGCCGGCGGCTTCGCCTCCGATCACGTACTCGGTGAACGGGACGCAGTACGTGTCGGAGTTCGTCGGTGGTGAGAGCCACAACGACCCGACGCGGCCCGATCCGGCCCACGCGAACTATCGCGTTCGTGGCGACAGCGTCTACACGTACGTGCTCGGCTCGTAGCTCGTAGCTGAGTGTTGGTGGTGGCGGCCGCGCGAGCGGCCGCCACCACGTCGCTTCTCTTGCTTGACCAACTGAGGGGAAAGGAGATTCACGTGGGGGTTCGCTCGATCTGGCGGCTGGTGCCGCTCTTTGCCTTGCTGATCGTCGTGGTCTCGGTTGTGTCGGCCGGCGCGTTCGGTCATGCGGCGGCGACACCGGTGGTCGGGAACGCGACTGCCGGGAAGGCGGCCTTCACCTCGGCCGGCTGCGGCGCGTGTCACGTATTGGCGGCCGCGAAGGCGAAGGGGACGATCGGTCCCAGCCTCGACACCGAGAGCTTGACGCAGGCGAAGATCATCACCCAGATCACAAACGGTGGCTACGGGGTGATGGGCGCTGCGGCGAAGAAGACCTACCCGTTCCCGATGAGCGCGTTCAAGGGCAAGCTGACGACGGCGCAGATCCAGAACATCGCCGCGTTCGTGGTCACGAAGCGGACCGGAGGGGCCCCGGCGCCGACCACGAGCTCGGCGTCGACCACGACCACCGCTCAGCCCGGCTCGGCAGCGGCAACTTCGGCGCCTGCCAACAACGGCTGCCCGGCCGGTGTGACGATCGCGACCTCGGGGAACACCGACAACGACACCGACGAGAACGGTGACGTGAACGACAACGACGGCTGCGTCTAACTCACCCGGACAACGAACCACGTCGATCAGCGGCGGCGAGCCACGCGAACAGGCGTGACTCGCCGCCGCTCCTTGTTTGGAGCCGACGACCCGAATCGACCGCGTCGGCGCGCGTCTTCGAGACGCCTACGTGTCGCGCCGGACGAGCAGCAGCGCGGCGACTGCGATCAGCGCAGCGGTGTAACCGCAATACAAGGCGAACCCGGGCCACGCCGAGAGGCTGCCCGAATCGTGGGTGAGCAAGAAGATCTGCCGGCCCGCCTCGCCGGGGAGGTAGGGCGAGATCGCGTTGTTCCAGCTCGACGGCAGGACGTTCATCAGCGGCGGGATCACGAACAGGATCCCGACGAAGGTGGCGATGCCGCCCGCCGTGTTGCGGACGATCGCGCCGATCGCGAGCGCGAAGATGCCGGTCACGGTGAGGTAGAGCGCGCCGCCGATCACCGTGCGCGCCACGCCCGGAGACGAGAAGCCGATCTGAAGGATGTCGTGCCGGCCGAGAATCGCCTGGCTCGCGAAGAACGCGATCAGCACCGACGGGAGGCTGAGCACGAACGTGACCACCGCGAAGACACCGGTCTTCGCCCAGAGCGCCGGTAGGCGCTTGGGGACGGCGGTCATCGTGGCGCGGATCATTCCCGTCGAGTACTCGCCGGTGATCACGAGCACCCCGAGCACCGCGATCGCCAGCTGCGAGACGTTCACGCCGGCGAGGGCGACGTCCAGGGGATGGCGGTGTGCCCGCTCGCCGGGACGCATGCTGCCCCAATGCGAGGAGATGACGGCTGCGAAGAGCATCGGGAAGCCGATCGTCAGGAAGACGGTGGCGAGCAGCGACCAGCGCGTGGAGCGCACGGAGCGGAGCTTCGTCCACTCCGAGCGGGCAACGCGCGCCTGGGTGACGCGGATCTGGCGTGTTGCCTGCGGCGCGGCGGCGGCGGCGCTCATGCTGCGGCACCTGCCGTCGCGTGGAACTCGACCTCGTCGCGGGTGAGATCCATGAAGGCTTCCTCGAGCGACGCCTGGAGCGGGGTCAGCTCGTGGAGGACGAGACCGTTCGCGGCTGCCGCCTCCCCGATCTGCTCCGCCGTCAGTCCGCCGATCTCGAGCGCCCCGTTCTCGGCCTCCGACACCGTTACGAGCGGGCCGGCCAGCACGTCGCGGAGCTGGGCCGCCTGGGGCGAGCGGACGCGCACGTGGTTGCCGGATGCCTGGCGGACGAACTCGTCGACACTGAGATCGGCGATCAGCCGTCCGCGGCCGATGATGATCAGGTGGTCCGCAGTGAGCGCCATCTCGCTCATCAGGTGCGAGGAGACGAAGACCGTCCGGCCTTCTGCGGCCAGGTTCTTCAGCAGGTTGCGAATCCAGTGGATTCCTTCCGGATCGAGGCCGTTCACGGGCTCGTCGAGGAGCAGCGTCTGCGGATCGCCGAGCAGCGCCGAGGCGATCCCGAGCCGCTGTCCCATGCCGAGCGAGAACTGCCCGGCCCGCTTCTTCGCCACTTCGCGCAGGCCGACCATGTCGATCAGCTCCTCGACCCGGTGGCGCGGGATCCCGTGCGTCTGGGCGAGCGCGAGCAGGTGGTTGGCCGCCGAGCGGCCGGTGTGAACGGAGCGCGCCTCGAGCAGCGCGCCCACCTCGGACAGTGGCGCCGGGTGCTCGCGATATGGCTTGCCGTTGACCGTGACCGTCCCGGCGCTCGGCCGGTCGAGGCCGAGGATCAGCCGCATCGTGGTCGACTTTCCGGAACCGTTCGGGCCGAGGAAGCCGGTCACGATTCCCGGCCGGACCGTGAAGGTCAGATCCGAGACCGCGGTCTTGTCGCCGTAGTTCTTCGAGAGGTTGTGTGCTTCGATCACCGAGGAAGCTCCTTTGGCCGGTTGCAAAGCACGGAAGCAGTCAAACCGGACATTGTGAGAAAGAGATGAGAGACGCGCGTAGCTGTCATTAACGTCCGCTGCGCCTCACGGTACCGGTCCACGGAGGGGGCGGCGATACCCTGAGCGCGATGCACCTCGAGCGGGAAGACGAAGGCGACTCGGTCGCCGAGCGGCTGAGGGCGGCCACCGAGGCGCTCGAGGCGGTCGTCGGCGACCGGACGCTACTCGGGTCGCTGTCGGTCGAAGAGCGAACGAGGCTGCTCTCCGCGGCGGGCGACGTCTTCAACCCGGATGTTGTGACGCGGCGCCGGGCAGACAAGGAAAACCGTCGGCGTAGGCGGGCTGCGAAGCTCGAGCGCGACGAGGCGGTGCTCGCGGAGACCGGGATCCGAGTTCTGCGCGAGCGGCCCGTGTTCACCACGCCGAACGTGTTTCCGCCCGCCGGCTTCGAGCAGGCCGAGATCGAGGATCACCCCGGGTTTCGCGAGGCGATCGAGCCGCAGCACTGCTACGTCTGCAAGCAGCCCTACATCGAGATCCACCCCTTCTACGACCAGCTCTGCCCGGCCTGCGGCAACTTCAACTACGCGAAGCGCTCGGAGACGGCCGACCTCGGTGGCCGCGTCGCGCTGCTCACCGGCGGGCGCGTGAAGATCGGCTATCAGGCCGGGATCAAGCTGTTGCGCGCGGGCGCGCAGCTGATCGTCACGACCCGCTTCCCGCGCGATTCCGCCGCCCGGTATGCGAGCGAGCCCGATTTCGAGGCGTGGCGGGACCGGCTCGAGATCTTCGGTCTCGATCTGCGCCACACGCCGAGCGTCGAGGCGTTCTGCGAGCACCTGCTCTCGACCCGCGAGCGGCTCGACTTCATCGTCAACAACGCGTGCCAGACGGTCCGGCGGCCGGCGGAGTTCTACCGGCACATGCTGGAGTCCGAGACGGCCGCGGCGAGCACGATGCCGGCTCGGGTGCGGCAGCTGCTCGGCGCGTACGAGGGGCTTCGGCGCGCCGACATCCTGCCGGCGGGTGGGCGGGCTCCGCTCGCCATGGTCGGCGTCACGCACGCCGCCGAGCTGTCGCAGGTGCCGCTGCTCCGAGACGATCTCGAGGACGGGGGCGACCTGTTTCCCGAGGGTCGTCTGGATCAGGACCTGCAGCAAGTCGATCTCCGCGAACGGAACTCGTGGCGGCTGCTGCTCGCCGAGGTCTCGTCGGTGGAGCTGCTCGAGACCCAGCTCGTGAACGCGGTTGCTCCGTTCGTCTTGAACGCGCGGCTGAAGCCGCTGCTCCAGCGCTCGCCCGAGCGCGACAAGCACATCGTGAACGTCTCGGCCGTCGAAGGGCAGTTCTACCGGCGCTTCAAGACCACCCGGCACCCGCACACGAACATGGCCAAGGCCGCGCTGAACATGATGACCCGCACCTCGGCGGCCGACTACCAGGCCGACGGGATCCACATGAACAGCGTCGACACCGGCTGGGTGACCGACGAGGATCCGCTCAGCGTCGCTGCGCGCAAGGAGGCGGAACACCGCTTCCGGCCGCCTCTCGACATCGTCGACGGGGCCGCGCGGATCGTCGATCCGATCATCGGCGGCTTCAACACCGGCGAGCACGTGTGGGGCAAGTTCCTGAAGGACTATCGCCCCACCGACTGGTGATCCGTATTAAATTTACCTTTTCGCCCGGCAATGAGTAGTTTTCCCGGAGTAGGTCCAAGCCATCTTCACGTGGAGGATTCCAATGTGGGTTAAGCCCGAGTTCGCAGTGATCGAGCTTTCGTCCGAGGTCACCTGCTACCGGTATCACCGCTAGCACTGACTATCCGCGAAGTGCCGGGGTCGACCCGGGCTCGCGTAGAGGTTCGAACCGGCCCGCCGCAAGCGGGCCGGTTCCGTTAACGGAGGCTACGCGTGCCTTGTCGCGGCCGTGGTCGTGAAGGTCTGGTCGCTCCCGTTCGTCGTGCCGGTGCTGTTCGTCGCGGTGAGGCGGTAGTGGTAGACCGTGCCCGGTGTCAGGCCCGTGGGCCGGGCCCCGACGTTGACGGGGCTCGAGCCTGCACCGGCATTCCGGCTCGGGGTGGTGGAGCCGTAGCTCGTCGTCGTCCCGTACTGGAAGGAATAGGACGTCGGCGCGCCGTTCGGCGTCACCGTGCCGGCCAGGATCGCTGACCTGCGTGCGATGGCCGTTGCGCCGCCCGTGACGACTGTCGGCGCCGGAGCGCTCGCAGTCACGAACGTCTGGTCGGCGCCGTCGGTGGTACCGGAGCTGCTCGTGGCGACGAGCCGGAAGTGGTAGGTCTGCCCGGAGCTCAAGCCGAAGAGGCGGGCGGTGACCGAGACAGCGGTCGACCCGGCGCCCGCATACCGGCTGGGGGTCTGCGAGCCGTAACCCGTGGTGGTGCCGTACTCGAAGTCGTAGGTCGTGGCGGCGCCGTTCGGCGTCACCGTGCCGCTGAGCGTCGCCGTCCTCGGGGTGGCCGAAGCCGCAGAGCCGGTGACGACCGTCGGCGCCGGGGCGGCCGTGGTCGTGAAGGTCTGATCGCCTCCGTCCGTCGTCCCCGAGCTGTTCGTCGCGACGACGCGGTAGTGGTAGATTGTTCCCGAGCTAAGGCCCCAGAGCGAGGCGGAGACGGAGACGTCCGCGCTCCCGGAGCCTGCGTTCCTCGTCGGCGTCTGGGCGCCGTAGCTCGAGGTCGCGCCGTACTGGAAGAAGAACGTCGTCGGGCCGCCGCCCGGATTCACCGTGCCGCCGAGGAGCGCCGACCTTCCGCTGATGGCGGTCGCCGCGCCGGTCGAGACGGTCGGCGCCGGGAGCGCGGCCGTCGTGAAGGTCTGGTCGCTGCCGGTTGTCGTGCCCACGCTGTTCGTCGCGACGAGGGCGTAGTGGTAGAGCGTTCCGGACGCGAGGCCCGAGAGGTTCACCGTCACGGTCACATTCGCCGCGGCCGGCCCCGCGTTTCTCGCGCGGGTCTGAGAGCCGTAGCTCGTCGAGGTGCCGTACTCGAACGAGTATGTCGTCGCGGCGCCGTTCGAGCTCACCGTGCCGGTGATCGTCGCCGTCCTCGGGGTGAGCGGTGTTGCCGAGCCCGTCGAAACGCTCGGCGCGCTGGGGGTCGGGGCAGCTTGCACGACCGGCGCCGTCACGCAGAGGGCGACCGCCAAGACGCCCAGACCAGGCAAGAGCCTCTGTAGATGCACGCGCCCTCCCGGCGATGACCTCTGTAACCGAGCTTCGAGGCTACTGAACGAGGAATAGCGTCACGTTCGCGGGACGTAAGACGGAGGTAAAGCGGCCGCTACCATCGCCGCGGGCGCGTCAAGCGGACTCGCCGGCTGCGGCTGCGAGGCGCGCCCGGGAGGCGGCGATCACCGCGTCGGCAACGGCCCGGTTGCCGAAGCCGCGCGTCGTCACCTCGGCGCCCTCGAGGTCCTTGTAGACCTGGAAGAAATGCTCGATCTCGTTCCGCAGCTCCGCCGGAACGTCGTGGATGTCGGCTGCGCGCATCCACGAAGGCTCGCTCAAGGGAACGCAGATCACCTTGTCGTCAGGGCCTTTCTCGTCCTCCATGTGGAAGACGCCGATCGCGCGCACCCGGATGCGACAGCCGGGGAAGGTCGGCTCGCCCACGAGGACGAGCGCATCGAGCGGGTCACCGTCCTCCGCGAGGGTGTCTTCGACGAAGCCGTAGTCGGCGGGGTAGCTCATCGAGGTGAAGAGCCGGCGATCGAGCACGATCGCGCCGAGCTCGACGTCGAACTCGTACTTGTTCCGCGAGCCCTGCGGGATCTCGATGAAGACGACATCGCCCATGCCCTGATCCTAGACGCGCCGGGGCCCGGCCACGTACGCGTTCGGGCTCGTGGGCCTCGTCGGCGGCGGCTGCGAGCCCTCGGTGTCCGCCTTCCAGGTGACGCCGAAGGCGTCGCCGGCCGGGGTGAGCCCGTACGGGATCGCGCCTGCTGTGGAGGACGATGGCTGGGCGTCCGCTGCCTCCGGGAAGTAGCGATCTGTTTGCGTGTGCGGCACGAGCTTGATCGCAGTGTCCTGCCAGTGCTTGTCGACGATCGTGCCCTGGTGCCCGTTGGCGACGGTCGCGACCTTCGTGAACCGGACCTTGCCGAAGTCCGCAAGCGGGATGCTCTGGCAGGCGCCGTAGTCGTTGCAGCTGCTCGGGGCCTCCGTGATCCATTCGGCCGACGTGACGTCCGGGCCCTCGACGCGCAGATTCGTGGAGTAGACGCCGCCGGTGGTGGTGTTCACGATCCGCAGCGCGACCTGCGTCCGCGTGGCGTTCATGTGCACCGAGGCCGTCATCACGTCGGCCGGGCGCACCTTCAGCTTCAGGATCACGCCCGGATTGGGCGGCAGGTCGTACCAGGCGTAGTACTTCGGCTTGTTCGTGCTCGTGCAGTCGGCCGCCGCGCCGACCTGCTCGATCCGGTTCGAGTTGCTCGCGAAGCCACCTAGCCCGACCCAGAACGCCGAGCTCGCGACGCCGGAGTGGCAGGTCGCGGCCGGCTGCTTCCAGGTGGCGGTGACGCTCGTGAACCCGCCGGACCCGCCGGACCCGCCGGTCGGGCTCGTGACCGCATAGCCCGACCACTGCGACGTCGGCTTGGGCGCGGCCAAGGCCACGCGCACGGTCGCCGACGCTGCCGCCACGTCGATCGCCATCCAGCTTGCGGCGGCGATCGAAGCGACGATGCACACGATCCGCACCGGGCCAGTGTAGCCGCCGGAAAGGGACGTCTCGACCCCGAGAACCGGCATAGTGATTGCATGGGAATCGGAAACGTGGTGCTCGGGATCGTGATCGTCGCCTCCAGTGCGATCGGCTTGGCCGTGGTCGTGGTCCTCTTCATCTGGGGCGCCGTCAAGGACGGGCAGGACAACGACGCCACGCAGGCTCGCATCCGCGAGGGCAAGCCGCCGCCCTCCGCAAGATCGTCCTGAACGAGACTGGCCATGGACCTGCTCCTGCTCAAGCTCACGATCACGCCGGTCGTGATCGCGCTCGCGAGCCTCGCCGCGCGGCGCTTCGGGCCCGCGTTCGGAGGCTGGCTGATCGGCTTGCCCGTCACCGCGGCGCCGGTCGTCCTCTTCATCGCGCTCGACCACGGGCCGCGCTTCGCCACCCGCGTGGCCGACGGCTTCGTCGCGGGCGTGCTCGGCCAGATCGCCTTCGTGCTCGCCTACGTCCGGCTCAGCCGGCGCGGCCACGGCTCGAGGATCGCTCTCGGCGCCGGAGCCGTGGCGTTCGTCGCCACCGGGTTGCTCTTCGGCCTGCCTCGCATCTCGCTCGGGCTGCTCGCGCCGCTTGCCTTCGCCGCGCTCTTCGGCGCCCTGCGGATCGTTCCGAGTCATGCAGGAGCACCCAGCACTCCCGGCAGGACGGGCGACCTGCTGCTGCGGATGGGGCTGGCGACGGCGCTCGTGCTCGGGATCACGACGTTCGCCGCGACGCTCGGGCCGACCCTGAGCGGGATCGCGGCGGGATTTCCGCTGCTCTCGACGTTGCTCGCGGTGTTCGCCTACCGCAGCGACGGGCCGGGCGCTGCGGTCGCCGTCTATCGCGGTCTCTTGCTCGGGCTCTTCGCCCTGATGGGCTTCGCTCTGACGCTCGCGCTCGTGCTCCGGCACCTGTCGACGGCGGCGGCGTTCACGCTCGCGCTGCTCGTGACGTTCGCGATCCAGCTCGGGTCGCTGCGTGCCGTACGTCGCGGCCGGCTCGAACCGGCCTGAATTGCCTACTCCTGAGGAAGCCCTAAAAGAACGCTAACGAACTGACGGTACGTTCGAAGCTTGGGCGGACATAAGCGCAACCTACGCAGGCGAGAGGTGGTTTCGATGAAGAGAACTCTCAAGCGGAAGCTGTTCGTAGCGCTCGCGGCGACGCTCGTAGCGGCGATCGGTGCGAGTGCAGCGTCGGCATCCCCATCCAAGGTGCGGTTCGGTGGGTTCTCGGTGCGAAGCTCCATGCAGCGCGGTGGCTTCGGGCCGAGCTTCGGCGGGCTCGGTGGGGGCGGTATCGGCGCCTTCGGCCGTTTCGGTGGCTTCGGCGGTCCCGGAGGCGGCCAGGGATTCGGCGGCTTCGGTCTCGGTGGGATCGCCGGGGGTGGGGCCGGTGGTCGTGGCGCCGGCGGTGCTTCGATCCTCGGTGCTGACGTCCTGACGCCCTCAGCGTCGTTCCTCGGCATCTCCGTCACGGCCCTCGAAGCCGATCTGAACGGCGGCAAGACGCTGGCCCAGGAGGCGGTCGCGAAGGGCAAGACCGCTGCCGATCTGATCACCGCCGTCGTCGCGTCAGAGAAGACCGTTCTGGATGCCGAGAACTCGGCCGGCTGGATCACGAGCAGCCAGGAGACCTCGCTGCTCTCGACCCTGACGACCCAGATCACGAACCTCGTCAACAACGGGCCGCCCGTACCGCCCGTGGCGAGTGCCACCGGGCCGCTCCAGACCGCGGCGACCTACCTCGGCGTCTCGGTCTCGACCCTCCAGTCCGACCTGAAGGCCGGCCAGACGCTGGCAGCGGTCGCGACGGCCCAGGGCAAGACTGCCGACGGGCTGATCGCGGCGCTGGTTGCCGCGGCGAAGACGAGCCTCGACGCTCAGGTCACGGCCGGCACGATCACCCAGGCGCAGGAAGGGACGATCCTCGCCAGGGTGACGACGCAGCTCACGAACTTCGTCAACAACACGAAGTCCGAAAGTGCTGCGACGACGACCAACACGACGTTGATGAAGCTCTACCGCAAGGCCTGATCGAGGTCGTCCTCCCGGCCGGCGGCCCTCCGCCGGCTCCGGCCTGATCGAAGAAAGAGACCCGCTTGTGCGGGTCTCTTTCTCTTGCTGGAGCCGTTTCGTGCCAACCTTGTGCATACCGTTGCGGCCCCGGATTGCCTACCGGGGTCGGCGAGAGTGGTCGTTGTCAGAAGGTTGTCGCTGCCTCGGACGGTGGCGCCAGGAAGACAGAAGACAGAGAGCGGCGCCCCGACTGCGGCCGGGGCGCTTCCCTTTGCGACCTCACCACCTGACCGGAGAAGCTGCGAAGCAAGCGGTTAATCTTGTGTGAGGACTTTGAGACGCCGAACCGCCCCGGCTACCCTCTTTGGGCTGATGGCGTTTCGAGGCATTGTGCTCGCTCTCGGGTGTTGCGGCGCGGCTGTGGTGCTCGCGGGAGCCGGCTCGGGTGCCCGAGCTGCGCATGCGGAGGCGCCCCAGGTGATCGCCGGCGTGACGCCCCAAGTCGTGGCCGACGGCGCGGCTGTTCAGACGGGCGAGATGAGCAACAGCGCGACGCTGCACCTGAACGTGGGGCTCGCCGTGCGCGACTCGGCCGGCCTGGACGCGCTGATCGCCGCGGCCAGCGATCCCAGCAGCCCGCAGTACGGGCACTACCTGACGCAGGCGCAGTATCTGGCTGAGTACGCGCCCACTGATGCAACCGTCCAAGCGGCCGAGAACTGGCTCGAGAGCGAGAATCTCGACGTCACCCAGGTGTCACCGCTGAATCTCTTCTTCAGCGTTCAAGGAACAGTGGGCCAAGTCGAGGATGCGCTTGGGGTCTCGATCGACAACTATCGCGTCGACGGGACGGCGTTTCGCTCCAACGACATCGATCCAACGGTTCCGGCTGGACTGGGAGTGGACTGGGTCAGTGGACTCGACAACCTTCAGTCGTTCAAGGCGTTTCCAATTACGAATACCCGGACGAGCGGCTTCTATCCGAGCGATCTCCGCAAGGCCTACAACGTGACGGGAACCGGGTCGTCGACCGCCACAGGCCAGACGATCGGGTTCACGCTCTGGGGCCAACCGGTCTCGCAGAGCGATTTCACGAGCTTCGCGACGAACACCGGCTCGACCCCGATCACGGTCGGCGGGTCGGGCGACGACGGTCTCGATTGGCAGCAACAGGGCTCCAGCTCGGTCACCGACACGAGCACGGAGATCGCCATGGATGCAGAGGTCGCCCACGGAATCGCTCCCGGAAGCCACCTCACCTACTGGCTCGGGACCGACGCCAGCGACACGAGTCTCGAGTGGGCGCTCGCCCAGGCTGCTGCTGCTCACTCGAGCGTCAAGGTGATCTCGAACAGTTGGGGTTGCAATACGGGCTCGACAAACCCCTCGACTTGCGCGGTCGACCCGACGATGGAAAACAGCCTTTCCGCTGGCTCCAGCATGGGCCAGACCTATTATTTCTCGACCGGCGACAGCGGCAAGGATCAGTTCCCGTCCTACCCGGCCGACAGCCAGTACGTGGTTGCCGTCGGCGGGACGAGCCTGACCACGGACGGCTCGTACAACTGGGCGGGGGAAAGCGTCTGGAACAACTCCTACGGCGCAGGCGGCGGAGGGTGCGCGAGCGGCATCACGCGCCCGACGTGGCAGACGGGCGTGTCGGCGGCGACGTGCTCCGGTCGTGCCGAGCCCGACGTCTCCGCGGACGCGGATCCGAGCACCGGCGCCTACGTCTACGTGGGCGGGGCAGCGTATTCGGTCGGCGGCACGAGCCTCGCTGCGCCGATCTGGGCAGGCATGTCCGCGCTCTGGAACGCCCGGAATGCTGGGGCGAGCCTTACCGGGCTCGGCTTCGATGCGTCGTTGCTCTACACGCTCGCAAATGACTCCACCACCTACGCGGCCGACTTCCACGACGTGACGTCGGGGAGCAATGGGTTCTCCGCGGGCACGGGTTGGGACGAGGCGACCGGCTGGGGCTCGCTCAACTTCGCGGCGACGGCCCTGCCCGCGACCGCGACGGGGAGCGCGACCTCGACCGGAACATCCGCCACACTGAACGGACTCGTCAACGCCCAGGGCTACTCGACCCAGACGCAATTCCAGTACGGGCTGACCGCCGGCTACGGGTCGACGACGGCGCTCGGCTCCGCTGTCTCGGGCACGACCACCGTCTCCCAGAGCGCAACCATCAGTGGTCTAACCGTCGGCCAGATCTACCACTACCGGCTCGACTCCGTCGGCGCGAACGGGACGACGTACGGAAGCGACAAGACCTTCATCGCGCTCGCGACGACACATCTGAGCGTTTCGGCGCCCGCGAGCACGACAGCCGGAAACACCGTCCAGGTGACCGTGAGTGCGCTCACCTCCTCGAACGCCGTCGACTCGACCTATCCCGACAAGATTCACTTCACGAGCTCGGACGGCGCGGCCACGCTGCCGGCGGACTACACGTTCGTCGCGGGTGATGCAGGCACCCACACGTTCACGCTCTCGACCGTGCTGAAGACTGCGGGAACGCAGACCGTGACGGTGACGGATACCGCCGTCTCTTCGGTCACGGGCAGCGCCAGCGTTTCCGTTGCCCCGGGGGCGGCGACGCATCTTTCGGTTTCCGCTGCGTCGAGCGTCACGGCCGGCAATGCGCTCTCGGTCACGGTCAAGGCCCTCGACGCCCAGGGCAACCTCGCAACGGGGTATCTCGGCAGCGTGGCGCTCACGAGCTCCGACGGCAGCGCGTCCCTGCCGTCGAGCTACACCTACGTGAGTGGCGACGCGGGGTCGCACACCTTCAGCGTCACTCTGAACAGCGCGGGCACGCAGACGGTGACCGCCACCGACACGGCGACCTCGTCGATCAGCGGCAACACGAGCATCTCCGTCCAGGCGGCCCCGGTGTCGAGCGGGGGCGGTGGCAGAGGTGGCGGCGGTGGCGGAGGCGGCGGCGGAGGTGGTGGCGGCGGCGGCGGTGCCGCCCCGCCGGACGTGCATCTGACGTTGTCGTCGTCGGGGTCGCCGTCGGGTGTGGGCGCGGCCTTCTCCTACGTCGTGACCCTCGTGAACAACGGCATCCAGGGGTCGAGCAGCACGACGTTGACCGTGGTCCTGCCGGCGCAGGTGAGCCTCACCTCGACCCAAGTGGATCGAGGGTCCGGCTGCACCGCGTCCGGGCAGGTCGTGACCTGCCCGCTCGACTTCTTCCCGGCCGGGTTGACGCAGCACGTGATCCTGAACGTGACCGTGACGGCGACCGGAACGCTCGTCTGCTCGGCGTCTGACGTGTCGGTTCCGCCGGATGCCAATCCGGCCGACGACTCGGCGAGCCTTGCGATCGCCGTCGGTGTGCAGGCGCCGGCTGTTGCGACACCGGTTGTCACGCAACAAGCTGCGAGCCGGGATCCGGTGGCGAGCGCAAGTCCCGCCACGGTCACCGTCGTTGCCGCGCCAAAACCCGTCTCCCTGGCGGTCGCAAGACCGGCTGTCACGCTGACGACCAAGTTGTCGAAAGCGACCACGCTCGACCTTGTCCTGCTCAACGCCAAGGGCCAAGTCGTTGCGCACTGGACCGCGCACGCGAAAGCCGGTGCCCGACAGCTCTCGCTGGTGCTGCCGCCGAAAGCGCGAACGGCAGGCCTCGACACCCTTCGCATCACGCCTTCTGGCAAGGGCAAGACCAAGACCTTGCCGGTGATCCTCCGGCGCTAGCGAGCGCTGTCGTGGTGCAGCCGCGGCACCGAATCTGACGAGTGCAATAGTGGCCAGGGGCAATGGGACAGCAAAGAACTGCGAAATCGTCCATCGCAACCGACGCGCCCCTTGTAATCCGACCGGTGGCCTGCTCAGAATGACGGCATCAACGTCGGACGAGGAGAACTCGTGTCAGAAGACATGCACGAAAAGGACCGACGCATCCTCCACGGGCTCGGGTACGCGCAAGAGCTGCGGCGTGGGATGTCCGGTTTCTCGAACTTCGCGATCTCGTTCACGATCATCTCGATCCTGTCCGGGACGCTCACGCTCTACGGCACCGGCCTCAACTACGGTGGCCCGATCGAGGAGGCGTACGGCTGGCCACTCGTCTCGGTCTTCGTGATCATCGTCGGGCTCGGCATGGCAGAGATCGCCTCGAAGTACCCGACCGCAGGCGGGCTGTACTACTGGGCCTCCAAGATGGGCGGGCCCATCTGGGGCTGGTTCACGGGTTGGTTCAACCTGATCGGCCAGATCGCGATCACGGCCGGGATCGACTACGGCGCAGCCGTGTTCGCGGATGCACTGCTCGGGCTGCTCTGGGGAGGAACGTTCCACGGGACCCAGCACGAGATCGTCTACGTCTATGCGTGCATCCTGGGGCTGCACGCGTTGTTGAACATCTTCAGCGTCAAGCTCGTCGCGTTCCTGAACGACATCTCGGTGTGGTGGCACGTGTTCGGCGTCGTGATCATCGTCGGCTTCCTGATCTTCAAGCCGACCCATCATCAGTCGTTCTCGACGGTGTTCGGGCACACGATCAACAACAGCGGGTTCTCGGGCAGCTGGCTCTGGTTCGTCTTGCTGCTCGGGTTGCTCCAGGCGCAGTACACCTACACCGGATACGACGCCTCGGCGCACATGAGCGAAGAGACCCAGGGCGCGTCGCGGACAGCGGCACGCGGCGTGATCATGTCGATCGTCGTCTCGGCGGTCTTCGGCTACATCCTGGCGCTCGGCGTCACGTTCGCGATCCAGGACATCCATGCGACGGCGAGCGCAGGCGGCTTCGCCGTGAAGGAGGTGTTCCTGCAGTCGCTCGGCACGCACACGGCGGAGGTGATGCTCTTCATCACGCGTGATGGCGCAGCTCTACTGCGGGATGTCGTCGATCACGTCCGCGTCGCGGATGATGTACGCGTTCTCCCGTGACGGAGCGACGCCCGGCCACCGGCTCTGGCGGAAGCTGAATCGCCAGCGCGTTCCGGTCAACGCGGTGATCGCCATTGCCGTGCTGGCGTTCCTCTGTGCGTTCCCGGCCTACTTCGGGACGAACGGCGTCGTCGCCTATGCGGCGGTCACGTCGATCGCGACGATCGGGCTCTACATCGCCTACGGCATCCCGATCTACCTGAGGCTGCGCATGGGTGACGCGTGGGAGCCCGGCGAATGGAACCTCGGCAGTCGCTACAAGGTCGTAGGGTGGATCTCCGTCATCTGGGTGCTCTTCATCTCGGTGCTCTTCCTGATGCCGATCAGCCCGCTGGGGATCCCGTTCAAGAACGGGTTCACCTGGCTCGACGTCAACTACGCTCCGATCGCCGTGCTAGGCACTCTCCTGCTCGTCGGCGGCTGGTGGATGATCTCGGCCAACAAGTGGTTCAAGGGCCCGATCCCGCAAGGAAGCGAGGCGGAGCTCGAACAGATCGAGGAATCCTACGGAGAGCCTCACGACCCGCTCCTGGCGACGTAGACTCGCTGCTTCGTCGGATTCGGAGGGAGCCGGTTCGCGCCGGCTCCCTCCTTCTTTCAAGGAGGCATGTGTTGACGCTCGATGAGTTGAGGGCGGAGGTCGAAGCGGGAACGATCGACACGGTCGTCGCCGCGTTCACGGACATGCAGGGCCGGCTGATGGGGAAGCGGGAAGAGGCTCACTACTTCCTCGCCGAATCGGTCGAGCACGGGCTCGAAGGCTGCAACTACCTGCTGGCCCTCGACATGGAGATGGACCCGCAGCCCGGGTACGAGATGGCCAGCTGGGCCCGCGGCTACGGCGACTTCCACCTGACGCCCGACCTGGCAACGCTCCGGCGTGTGCCCTGGCTTCCCGGGACGGCGCTCGTCCTGTGCGACGTCGACTGGGAAGACGGCTCGCCGGTCGTCGCCTCGCCGCGCCAGGTGCTGAAGGCGCAGGTCGAGCGGGCGCGGGCCGCCGGCTTCGAGCCGATGTTCGGCTCCGAGCTCGAGTTCTATTTGCTGAAGGAGACGTATGCGGAGGCTCACGCACAGCACTACCGCGACCTGACGCCGTCGGTGCCCTACATCCTCGACTACCACGTGCTCGCCACGACCTACGACGAGCCGTTCATGCGCCAGATCCGCAACGGCATGCAGGCGGCCGGAATCGCCGTCGAGAGCTCGAAGGGCGAGGCCTGGCCGGGGCAGCAGGAGATCAACTTCCGCTACTCCGACGCGGTCACGATGGCCGACAACCACGTGATCTACAAGAACGGCGCCAAGGAGATCGCGCATCTGAACGGCTGCTCGATCACCTTCATGGCGAAGCCCGATCACACGTGGATCGGCAACTCGTGCCACATCCATGCGAGCCTCTGGCGTGACGGGGCGAATGCGTTCGCGGGTGGGGGCGAGGTGTTCGACGGGTTTCTCGCCGGGTGGATCGCGCACTCGAAGGAGCTCGCGCTATTCCTTGCTCCGACGATCAACTCGTACAAGCGCTACGCCGCCGGGTCGTGGGCGCCGACCACGCTGGCGTGGGGTCACGACAACCGCACCTGCGGGTTCCGGATCGTCGGGCACGGACGCTCGACGCGCGTAGAGACACGGATCCCCGGCGGCGACGTCAACCCGTATCTCGCGTTCGCGGCCCTGCTCGCCGCCGGGCTCGACGGGATCGAGCAGAAGCTCGAACTGCCGGCGGCGCTCGAAGGGAACGCGTACGAATCCGACGCGGCGCGCTTCCCCTCGTCGCTGCGCGAGGCGGTCGCGGCGCTCGAAGCCGGGACGTTCGCGCGGGCCGCATTCGGCGACGAGGTGGTCGAGCACTATCTGAACTACGGACGCACCGAGCAGCGGCTGTTCGACGCGGTCGTTACGTGTTGGGAGCGCGAGCGGCTCTTCGAACGTGGCTGAGCTGCGGCCCGTCATCGGGATCACGGCGTACGTCACGCAGGCGAAGTTCGGGGCCTGGGATCTCGAGTCGGTGCTGGTGCCGGCGGACTACGTCCGGTCGGTCGAGCGGGCCGGGGGCTGCGCGCTGCTTGTCCCGCCCTCGACCGAGGGGATCGAGGAGACGCTCGCTGCCGTGGACGGTCTGATCTTCTCCGGCGGCTCCGACCTCGATCCTGCGCTCTACGGGCAGGAACGGCATGCCGAGACGACCGGCGTCGTCCCCGAGCGGGACTCCGGCGAGCTCGCGCTGCTGCGGGCCGCGCTCGAGCGGGATATGCCCGTGCTCGCGATCTGTCGCGGCTCGCAGCTGCTGAACGTCCTGCTCGGCGGGGATCTCGTCCAGCACCTGCCCGAGGTTGTCGGCGATGAGAAGCACAAGGAGACGTCGGGCCGCTTCGCCGAGCATGACGTCGAAGTCGAGATCGGGACGCAGCTCGACGAGCTGGTCGGAGGCGAGGTGATCGTGAAGTCGCACCACCACCAGGGCCTCGGCCGGCTCGGCGAGGGCTTGCGCGTCGCGGCGCGCGCCGCAGACGGCACGATCGAGGCGATCGAAAACCCGTCGCACAGGTTTGCGGTCGGCGTCCTCTGGCATCCCGAGGCCGGCGAGGACCGAAGGCTGTTCGAAGCACTTGTCGTCGAGGCGGGTCGCTACAGGGCGGCGCGGACGGCGTAGTCAGCACAAGCCCCGGAAAGGCCATGTCCCGGTGTCCCGAAAGGCCATGTCCCGGTGTCAGACACCGAAACGGCGAAAGGCCATGTCCCGGTGTCAGACACCGAAACGGATGTGTGCCGCGAGTGCAACAAAAGTGAAAAAACCGAGCGTTGTCGCCCGCCTCGGGCTTAAGGTTCAGTCGACCTCGATCGCCGCAGCAGTCCGAGAGTTCCGCTGCTCAGTCGTGTTGCGTTGCGGGGTGGAACGGACGCCGTGGCCCCACTTGCGGGTGCCTGGCGACCGGCAGGCGCGGGCGGCTCCTGAGCCCTTGGGCTGGGAGCAAGGCCCGAAGCCTGACGATTCGGCCCAGGCCATTTCGTACGTGGCGGTTTGGGAGCTGTCCGGTGTCAGACACCAGGACCCACCAGGACCCAGGACGCCGCCAGGACGCCGATCACGATCCCGGCGGCCATGTCACCAGGTTCCCTCGGAGGAAGAAGGCCTTGAGCTCCTTCGCGGCTACTTCTTCCCGGTCATCTCTGCGCCCGAGAGCCGAATTGTGTTGAATCATCGCAATGACGTTCACCGCTTCTCATCGGGCGACGGAGCAGCCGATCGTCGAGTTCACGGCGGCCGGCGCTAACAACGTTCACATATCGACGGAGGGCTGATGGGACGCTTGGACGGAAAGGTGGCAGTGATCACCGGCGCCGGCGGTGGGATGGGCCGCGAGGCGGCGATCGTCTTCACGGCGGAAGGAGCGAAGGTCTGCGCCGCCGACGTGAACCTGGCCGCGGCCGAAGAGACCGTCGGCCTCTGCGTGGGCGACGCGTTCGCGATCTCGACGAACGTCGCCGACGAGGGGCAAGTCGAGGCGATGATGTCCGCAACTGCCGAGCGCTACGGCGGCATCGACGTGCTCTACAACAACGCGGGCATCTCGCCGGACGACGACGCGTCGATTCTCGACACGACCGTCGAGGCCTGGCAGCGCGTCCAGGACGTGAACACGAAGGGCGTCTTCCTCTGCTGCAAGCACGGCATTCCCTACCTTCAGCGCCGCGGCGGCGGGTCGGTGATCAACGTCGCCTCGTTCGTCGCGATCGTCGGCGCCGCGACCTCGCAGATCTCGTACAGCGCGTCGAAGGGCGCCGTGCTCTCGATGAGCCGCGAGCTGGCGGTGCAGTTCGCGCGTGAGGGGATCCGCGTCAACGCGCTCTGTCCGGGCCCGGTCGAGACGCCGCTCCTGCTGAACATCTTCGGCGACAACCCGGCGGCGCTCGAACGGAGGCGCATCCACTGGCCGACCGGCCGCCTCGCGAAGCCGCGCGAGATCGTGAACGGCGCGCTCTTCCTGGCGAGCGACCAATCGTCGTACGTGAACGGCTCGACCTTCCTCGTCGACGGCGGCCTGACCGCGGCCTACGTGACGCCGGAGTGACGTGACGGATTTCGTCGCTCTCGGCCACTCCGGTCTCGACCACTATGCGGGTCTCGAGACGTTCCCGAACCCCGGTGTCTCGAACGTCGAGCTGGAGAGTGACGAGCTGACCGCCGTCTGCCCGATCACGGGGCAGCCGGACCTCTACGTCGCGACGATCGACTACAGCCCCGGCCCGCTCTGCCTCGAGTCGAAGTCGCTGAAGCTCTACCTGATGCAGTTCCGCAACGAGGGCGCGTTCTGCGAAGCGCTCGCGGTCAAGATCCGCGACGACGTCGCCGCTGCGCTCGAGCTGACCGCCGCCGACGTGACGGTGACGCTCGAGCAGAAGCCGCGCGGCGGGATCACGATCACCGCGACGGCCTAGATGGTTGATTCCACGATCTCGCGTGCCCGGCTGCGCGAGCTGACCGCCCTGGGCCGCTTCGGCCTTACGGGAGCCGGCGAAGCCGTCTCCTCGGTCCTGCGCTTCACCACGTCGTCTCCTCGTCGATGCCGCCAGCATCGCCGAGGAGCCGCCGCGGCGCCCCAGAGCACCCAGCTCGCGCCCCGGTTCAGACGATCTCGTGGAATCAACCATCTAGAGCCAGAAACCGGCTCGTCACACTTCTGTGACGGTACGTCGTCCCGGACGAGGTGCGCGGTCTTGTCGGACAGCGGCCGCCCTGCTATCTTACGTTTACGTAAGAAATAGGATCGTGGAGGAGGGTCGCGCTTGACGCGGGTCAAGAGGCTGGACTACAAGTGGGTGGCGCTCTCGAACACGACGCTCGGGATGCTGATCGCGACGATCAACAGCTCGATCATCCTGATTGCGCTGCCCGACATCTTTCGCGGCATCCACATCGATCCGCTCCAGCCCGGGAACACGAGCTACCTGCTCTGGCTGATCCTCGGCTTCCTGGTCGTGATGGCCGTGCTGCTCGTCAGCCTCGGCCGGCTCGGCGACATGTACGGCCGCGTGCGGATGTTCAACCTCGGCTTCGCGGTCTTCACCGTCTTCTCGATCCTGCTCTCGCTGACCTGGATGCACGGCAGCTCCGGCGCGCTCTGGCTGATCCTGATGCGGGTCGGGCAAGGAGTCGGCGGCGCGCTGATCTTCGCCAACTCGAGCGCGATCCTCACCGACGCGTTCCCGAAGGATCAGCGCGGCCTCGCGCTCGGCGTGAACAGCATCGCCGCGATCGCGGGCTCGTTCATCGGCCTGGTCCTCGGCGGAGTCCTCGCGCCCGTGTCGTGGCGGCTCGTCTTCCTCGTCTCGGTCCCGGTCGGGGTCTTCGCGACGATCTGGGGCTACCACAGCCTCCGCGAGCTCGGGGTGCGCAAGCCCGCGCGGATCGACTGGTGGGGAAACCTCACCTTCGCAGTCGGCCTGATCGGCGTGATGGTCGGGATCACGTATGGGATCCAGCCGCATGGCGGCCACACGATGGGGTGGACGTCCCCGTTCGTGCTCGCGACGCTGATCGGCGGCACCGCTGATGCTCGTCCTCTTCTGCCTGATCGAGCAACGCGTCGAGGAGCCGATGTTCCATCTCGACCTGTTCCGAATCCGCGCGTTCACCGCGGGCAACATCGCGACGCTCCTGGCGGCGATGGGGCGCGGCGGGCTCCAGTTCATCCTGATCATCTGGCTCCAGGGCATCTGGCTGCCCGAGCACGGCTACGACTTCTCGCAGACCCCGCTCTGGGCAGGCATCTACATGACTGCCGCTGATCGCCGGCTTCCTCGATCGCCGGGCCCGCCTCCGGCTGCCTCTCCGACCGCTTCGGCGCGCGTCCCTTCGCCACCGGCGGGATGCTGATCGCGGCGCTCAGCTTCCTGCTCCTGATCCTGCTGCCGGTGGACTTCGGCTACATCTGGTTCGCGCTGATCCTGCTTCCTGAACGGGATCGGCATGGGCCTCTTCAGCTCGCCGAACAGCGCCGGGGTGATGAACAGCCTGCCGCCGCAGCCAGCGCGGCGCCGGCGCCGGGATGCTTGCGACGTCGATGAACTCCGCGAGCGTGCTCTCGATCGGCGTCTTCTTCACGCTGATGATCGTCGGGCTCGCGTCGAAGCTCCCGCACTCGCTTCAGAGCGGCCTCGTCGCCCACGGCGTCTCGAACGCCGACGCCACTCGGATCTCGCATCTTCCGCCCGTCTCGACGCTCTTCTCGGCGCTGCTCGGCTACAACCCGATGCAGACGCTGCTCGGGCTCGCACGTGCTGCAGCTCGCTCCCCGCCGGGCAGGCGCGGGTGCTGACGGGCCGCTCCTTCTTCCCGCAGCTCATCTCGCCACCGTTCCATGCGGCTCTCGTCTACGCGTTCGTCTTCGCGATCGCGGCCTGCCTGATCGCCGCCGTCGCGTCGGTCCTGCGAGGCGGGAAGTACCACCACGGCGAAGAGGAGGCGACGTCGCCTGCGATGTCGCTCTCGGGGATCGATCCCGTTGCCCCTGAAGAGCCGGAGCTCCAGGCTCCGCGCGTCGCCGGAGCCCGATGAGCACGGCGACCGACGACCGGGTCTACCGGATCGGCGAGGTCGCGGAGCGCGTCGGCATCACGCCGCGGACGATCCGCTACTACGAGGAGCTGGGCCTCGTGCATGCGAGCGCAGCCCACGTGAAGGGCGCGCACCGGCTCTATACGGACGCCGACGTCACACGACTGACCGAGCTGATCCGCCTGCGCGACCTGCTCGGCCTCTCGCTCGAGGAGTTGATGCTCCTCGCCGAGGCGGAAGAGGCCCGCGCCGAGCTGCGCGACCGCTGGGCGCAGACCGAGGATGCGGCCGAGCGCGCCCGCATCGTCGAGAGCGCGATCCCGCATGTCGAGCGGCAGCTGGCGCTCGTCCGCTCCCGCCAGGAGACGCTTGCGGAGCTCGAGGCCGAGCTCACTGCCAAGCGCGCCAGCCTCAACGCCCGGCTCAGCGAGTTGCGGTAGCCCGCCCCGTGAGCGCTGCCGGAACGGCGGCGGCGAACAGGACGACCGCGGTGACGATCAGTGCTGTGTGCAGCCCGTTGCCGAATGCGTCCTCGGCGTCGTGCAGGACTTTCGCGACGATCCCGATGTTCGCGGCCGCGACCGGGCTTGCCGCGGCCGCACCCGCGGCGTTCGCGGGCAGGCCGCCGTGGGTGACCGCGTCGATCACGAGTGAGCGGAATGCGTCCGGGACGTGGAGCGCGGTCAGCTTGCGACCCAGGTCTCCGACGAGCTGAGCGTTGAGGACCGACCCGAGCACCGCGACCGCGAGCACACCCCCGAACTCGCGGCTCGTGTTCAGGGTCGACGCCGCCATGCCGGAGCGCTGCGGCGGCACGATTGCCAGCACCGCGGCCGTGACGGCGACGAGCGCGAGGCCGAGGCCGAGGCCGACGGCGGCGAGCGCGACGGCGAGCGGAACGGACGAGACGCTCGGCTTGAAGAGCGCGTCGACCCACACCATCCCGGCGCCCGCGATCAGGCAGCCCGCTGTCATCGGCTCGCGCGGCCCTCGGGCCGCCGTCCAGATTCCGGACACGCGGCCGGCGATCATCATCGCCACCGACATCGCGGCGAACTCGAGCGCGATCCTCCAGCCTGAGAAGTGCACGATGATCTGGAGGTAGAGCGCGCTGAAGAAGAACACCGCGAAGAGCCCGAAACTGGTCGCAAACGCAACTGTCGTCGCACCGCTGAACGCGCGCAACCTGAAGAACTCGAGCCGCAGCACCGGGTCGGGCGACCGGTGCTCGACCCGGACGAACACGATCGCCGCGACGGCCGCAACGACGAAGAGCAGCGGCACCCACCACGTTCCGTAGCCGACGTTCTCCCCTTCGATCACCGCAAAGGTCACTCCCATCACCGCGACCGCGCCCAGGACGAGCCCCGGGATGTCGAAGCGCCGGCCCTCGGGATCGGAGCTCTCGGGCAGGAAGCGCGCGGCGGCCGCGAACATCGTCACGCTGAACGCGACGTTGAACCAGAAGATCGCACGCCAGCCGCCGAGCGCGACGAGCACGCCGCCGAGGACCGGCCCGAGCGCCAGTGAGACCCCGGACACGGCCGTCCAGACGCCGAGCGCTCGTGCCCGCTCGCGGCTGTCGGGGTAGATCTGCCGGATCAGCGAGAGCGTCCCCGGCTCGCAGGCGGCCGCGCCGACGCCCATCACGATCCGTCCGACGATCAGCGTGCGCGTGTCACCGGCGAGCGCTCCGACCAGTGAGCCTGCGCAGAACAACGCGATGCCCGCGAGCATCAGCTTCTTCCTGCCGAGCAGGTCTCCGAGTGTCCCGCCGGCGAGCATCAGCCCGGTGAACGCGAGCATGTACCCGTCGAGAACCCACTGGAGGCTCGCGACGCCCGCGCGCAGCGAGCTCTGCATGTCGGCGAGTGCGACGCTGACGATCGTGTTGTCGAGGAACGTCAGGAAGAGCACCGCGCAGATCGCGGCGAGTGCGAGGCCGCGGCGGCTCAGGGGCTCGTGCTCGCGCCCGAACAGGCAGCCGGAAGTGCGCCCTGGAGCGCGAGCAGCTTGCAGAGGCTCGCGGCGTCGACCAGCCACGCGCCGTTCTGGAGGACAGCCGTCCCCTTCACGTTCTTCAGCACCGGCAGCCCGGCGAGGTAGACCGTGAACGTGACCGATGCCGCAGTCGGGCCGGTGATCTTCACCTTGCTGATGGTCGCGGAGGTCTTGCTCGCCAGGGGATTCTGGCTCAGCTCCTTGATCGTGGCGGAGAAGCGCTCGCCACCGGCGAGGAGCGCAACTCGCTCGGCGACCGGCGTCGAGCCGTCGAAGAACTTCTTCCAGGCGGCGCGGATCGCGGCTGCCGTCGCCGATGCGCTCGTCGTCGTTGTTGCGGTCGTGGTCGACGATCCGGTAGTCGTGGTGCTCGATGACGACCCGCCGCCGCACCCGGTGCCCGCAGCCACCAGGACGGCTACGAGAGCAAGCCCACCGATTCCGCGACGCAACCTCACGACACCACTGACAATAGACGAGCGGACAGGGCAGGGATAACGCCGAGGTTGGTATACAGCAGCAATGGTTTCCGACGCGACCACCGGTTCCGTTGCGGTCGCGCAACCCGCGGGCCGGGCGCTGCGGATGATCTTTGCCGCGCTGATGCTGGGGATGTTCCTGGCCGCGCTCGATCAGACGATCGTCTCGACCGCGCTCCCGACGATCGTCGGTGACCTCGGTGGCCTGAACCACCTCTCCTGGGTCGTCACGTCGTACCTGCTTGCTGCGACGGTCTCGACGCCGCTCTACGGGAAGCTCGGCGACATGCTCGGCCGCAAGCCGGTCTTCCAGGCGGCGATCCTGATCTTCCTCGCCGGCTCGATGCTCGCGGGGCTGAGCCAGACGATGGACCAGCTGATCGCGTTCCGCTTCCTCCAGGGTGTCGGCGCCGGTGGGCTGATGGTCGGCGCGCAGGCGATCATCGCCGACATCGTCCCACCGCGGGATCGCGGCAGGTACATGGGGCTGATCGGCGGTGTCTTCGCCGTCGCCTCGGTCGCCGGGCCGCTGCTCGGCGGGTTCTTCGTCGACAACCTCTCCTGGCGCTGGGTCTTCTACGTGAACATGCCCGTCGGCGTGCTCGCGGTCGCGATCGTCGCGACAAGGCTCCACCTGGCGAGTGTCAAGCGCCGCCATCAGATCGACTATCTCGGGACCGCGCTCCTCTGCGCCGGCGTCGGGCCGCTGATCCTGCTCACGACCTGGGGCGGCAACGAGTACGCGTGGAGCTCGCCCGTGATCCCCGCGCTCGGCGTGTTCGGCGTCGTCATGCTGGCGCTGTTCGTGTGGCAGGAGCGTCGCGCCGCCGAGCCGATCATCCCGCTGAAGCTCTTCCGCTCACCGATCTTCGACGTCGCAAACGGGATCGGGTTCTTCGTCGGCTTGGCGATGTTCGGGGCGATCATCTTCATCCCGCTCTACCTTCAACTCGTCTACGGAGCCAGCGCAACGAGCTCCGGGCTCCAGATGCTGCCGCTGATGGGCGGGCTGCTCGTCGCCGCGATCGCCTCGGGGCGCGCGATCAGCAGGCTGGGCCGCTACAAGATGTTCCCGGTCAGCGGAACGGGGATCCTGATCGTCGGCATGTTCCTGCTCTCGCGGCTGCACGAGGACACCACGCACCTGGTCGTGGGCATCTACATGCTCGTCGTCGGAGTGGCGCTCGGGCTCGTGATGCAGGTGCTCGTGCTCGTCGTCCAGAACGACGTCGGCCGCGGGGACATCGGCGTCGCAACGTCAACCGCGACGTTCTTCCGCTCGGTCGGCGGCTCGTTCGGGATCGCGATCTTCGGCGCGATCTTCGCCTCGCGCCTCGCCAGCGAGTTGAAGAAGCTGCCCCCGAGCGCCGTGAAGGGCCTCGGCGGCGGCGTGCACATCACCCCTGCGCAGGTGAAGCGGCTGCCGCCGCAGGTCCACGCGGAGTTCCTGCACGCATTCGCGCATGCCCTGCACAGTGTCTTCCTCTTCGGGATGGCGGCCGCAATCATCCCGTTCGCGCTCTCGTGGCTGCTGAAGGAAGTGCCGCTGCGGACGACGCTGCACGCGCCCGACGCGCCGGTCCCCGAGCTCTAGCCGTCCTCGGCAGGGACGAACGCACCCGGCGTGAGCCTGTGGAACGCATCCCAGCCCGAGTCGCGCTCGCGCGCGGCGTGCTCCGCCGCCGCTCCGCCGCGGAGCCCGAAGAGGCGCTTCGCGAGCAGGAGGTAGAGGAGGATCGCAAGGTTCGCGACGAGCGCAAGCATCTTCAGCGTGCTGATCGTCTGCGAGAGCTCGTAGAGCTCGAAGGGCAGGAAGAGGGCCGTCGCGACGAGCGTCAGGTATTCGGCCCAGCGGTGCTGGAACCAGAGCCCGATCGCCTCGGCGCCCTCGAGGAGCGCATAGGCGACCGCGGCGTAGCCGATCAGGCGCAACGTCGTCACGTCGAGCGTGACCAGCCGTTCCAGGTCGTGCAGGACGCCGTGGGCAGGTTGGGCGTGGCCGCCGGACGAGCCGTAGAACGCGGCGTCGAGCCGGTTCACGAACCTCTGGAGCTGCGCCCGGTGCGAGGCGAAGGCGAAGATCAGCACCGCGAGCCCGGCGAGCACGAGGAAGTGGAACGCGCGGTCGATCGCGATCAGGCGCAGCACGATCCGGTCGCGGAGCGCCCGGCCGCGCAACGGCAGCTCGATCTCGTCCTCGTCGGGGGGGAACTCCCACTTCGGCTTCGTCGGCGGCGGCAGCGGCAGCCAGCTGTCGCAACGCAGACAGCGGTACCAGCGCAGCCCGCCGCTCTCACGCGCGAAGAACGCGTCCTCGGGACGGACGGAGGCCGCGTCCGTGCCGAGCAGCTCGTGCCCGCGCGCCCCGCAGACGAAGAGCTCGTAGTGGAACTTCGGGCGAAAACGCCGCTTGATCCCCGGCGGGGTCGGCTCCCTGTTCCTCCTGCGCACGAGTGCAGTCTGACTATCGTCTATCCGTGGCGCTCGCACAGGCATTCCGGGACGCGATCCACCGGGCGCTTCCGGCCGAGGCGCTGATCTCCCAGCCCGAGCAGCTGCGCACCTACGAATGCGACGCGCTGACCGGCCACCGGGCCGTGCCGGAGCTCGTTGTGCTGGCCGGCTCGGCGGAGGACGTGCAGACGGTCGTGTCGCTCTGCGCCGAGCACGGCGTGCCGTTTGTGGCGCGAGGCGCGGGCACCGGGCTCTCCGGCGGCGCGCTGCCGGTCGCGGACGGCATCGTCATCTCGCTCGCACGCTTGAACCGCGTGCTCGACGTCGATCTCGAGCACGGGCGGGTGACCGTGGAGCCCGGCGTGACGAATCTCGAGATCACGAACGCGGCTTCGGCGGCCGGCTTCTACTACGCCCCCGATCCGTCGAGCCAGCAGGTCTGCACGATCGGCGGCAACGTTGCCGAGAACTCGGGCGGAGCCCACTGCCTCAAGTACGGCTTCACGGTCAACCATGTTCTGGCCGCCGACGTCGTGCTGCCGAGCGGCGAGCTCGTGACGCTCGCGCGCAGCGACGAGGGCCCGGACCTGCTCGGCGCGTTCGTCGGCTCCGAGGGAACGCTCGGAATCGCCGTCCGGATCACCGTGCGCGTGCTGCGAGTCCCCGAGACGGTGCGCACGCTGCTCGCCGGGTTCCGCTCGACCGACGCCGCCGGCGACGCCGTCTCGCACGTGATCGCGGCCGGGATCCTGCCGGCGGCGATCGAGATGATGGACGCGCTCACGATCGAGGCCGCCGAAGCCGCTGTTGCGCCCGGGTATCCGGAAGGTGCGGGCGCGGTGCTGATCATCGAGCTCGACGGCGCAGCCGCCCAGGTCGCAGAGGACTCCGCTGCGGTCGAGCGGATCTGCCGCGACAACGGCGCCTTCGAGGTGCATGCGGCCGAGAGCGTCGAGGAGCGGGCGCGCGTCTGGCGGGGTCGCAAGGCCGCGTTTGCCGCGATGGGCCGGATCTCGCCCAGCTACTACGTGCAGGACGGCGTCGTGCCACGGACCCGGCTGCCCGAGGTGCTGCACAAGATCGGCGAGCTCGAGCGCGAGCACGGGCTCCGGATCGGCAACGTCTTCCACGCCGGCGACGGCAACCTGCACCCGCTCGTTCTCTACGACGACCGCGTCGAGGGGGAAGCGGAGCTCGCCGAGCGGGTCGCGACCGCCATTCTCGACCTCTGCATCGAGGCGGGCGGCTCGCTGACCGGCGAGCACGGCGTGGGCGTCGACAAGGCATGCTCGATGCCGAAGCTGTTCGGTGCTCGCGATCTGGAGACGATGCTCAGGCTCCGCACCGCATTCGACCCGGAGGGGCTGGCGAATCCCGGGAAGGTCGTTCCCGACGCCGCGGCTCTGCGGCGAGGTGCCGGGGCCGTACCGGATGCATCCACTCGAGAGGGCAGGCCTTGCCGACCGTCTCTGAGCCCGCCTCGCTCGCGGAGGCTGCCGAGATCCTCTCGGGCGGCGGGCGCGTCTCGATCGACCGTGAGGGCGGCGATGTCGTGCTCTCGACGCGGCTCCTGAACCGCGTGCTCGAGCACGAGCCAGGCGATCTGACCACGATCGTCGAGGCCGGCCTGCACCTCTCGGAGCTCCAGGCGCAGCTCGCCCGGCACGGGCAGCGGCTCTCGCTCGACCCGCCGGGCGACCCGACGCTCGGCGCCTGTCTCGCCGCCGATCTGTCCGGGCCGCGCCGGCACCGCTACGGCTCGATGCGCGACCTCGTGATCGGCGTCACCGTCGTGCTCGCCGACGGGACCGTCGCCAGCTCGGGCGGGAAAGTGGTGAAGAACGTCGCCGGCTACGACCTCGGCAAGCTCTTCTCGGGCTCGCGCGGCCGGCTCGGGCTGATCGCCCGGCTGGCGCTGCGGCTGCATCCGCTCCCGGCGGCGGAGGCGTCGGTCGTCGCCGAGACCGGCGCGCCACGCGAGGTCTGGCAGGGGCTCCAAGCGTCGCAGCTCGTCCCGAGCGCGGTCGACTTCCTGCCGCCGGGCCGCATCGCCGTGCTCTTCGAAGGAAGCGCGGGCGCGGTCGACGAACAGGTGCGCGCCGCGCCGGGCCGGCTCGCTCCCGCCGAGATCTGGGAGGAGAGCCGCGCCCGCCAGCAGGGCGCCGCGGCACGCGTCCCGTTCGAGTGGGGAGACTGCTTGCTCGCCCGTCCCGGGGTCGGGATCGCGTTCGTCGGCGAGCCGTCCACCTGCTCCTGGTCACCGCTCGCCGAGCGCGTGCGCGCCGAGTTCGACCCCGCCGGAGTGCTCGCGTAATGGATCAAGAGCTGATCCGCGACTGCGTCCACTGCGGCTTCTGCCTGCCGACCTGCCCGACCTACTCGCTCTGGCACGAGGAGATGGACTCGCCGCGCGGCCGGATCTACCTGATGCAGGGGCTGCTCGACGGGACGGTCGAGCTGAACGAGACCGTGACGGAGCACTTCGACCGCTGCCTCGGCTGCATGGCGTGTGTGACCTCGTGCCCGTCCGGCGTCCAGTACGACAGGCTGATCGAGCTGACCCGGGAGAAGATCGAGCTCGAGGTCGCACGCCCGCTCGGCCAGCGCATCCTGCGCGGCGCCGTCTTCGCCGTCTTCCCGCATCCTCGCCGCCTGCGCCTGGCTCTCCGCTTCGCCGCGCTGCCGGCACCCGGCCCGTTCAAGCCTCTGAAGGAGCTGAAGCCGCCCTGGCGCGAGACGGTCTCGCCGCCGGCCCGGACCGAGGCGAGGGGCGAGCCGGTCGGGAGGGTCGGCCTCCTCACAGGCTGCGTGCAGAGCGTTCTGCTCGGAGAGGTGAACCGCGCCTCGGCGCGTGTCCTCGCGGCCTACGGCTACGAGACCGTGACGCCGTACGCGGGCTGCTGCGGGGCCCTCGCGCTCCACGCGGGCCGGCGCGAGCAAGGCCATGAGCTGGCCCACGCCACCGCAAAGGCGTTCGCGGCGGCCGGGGTGGACGCGATCGTGACGAATGCCGCCGGCTGCGGCTCGCACCTGAAGGACGCCGGCCTCGATCTCCCCGTGCTCGACATCTCGGAGGCCCTCGCGGCCGGTCGCGCCCCTGAGCTGGGGCGGCTCGAGCTGAAGGTCGCGTTCCAAGACTCGTGCCACCTCGCCCACGCCCAGCGGGTGCGCTCGGAGCCGCGCGAGCTGCTCCGTTCGATCCCGGGTCTCGAGCTGCTTGAGCCCGCCGAGCAGGAGATCTGCTGCGGCAGTGCCGGCATCTACAACCTGGTGCAGCCGCAGGCCGCGCACGAGCTCGGCGAACGCAAGGCCGCAAACGTGCTCGCAACCGGCGCCGACGTCTATGCCACTGCAAATCCAGGCTGCCTGCTGCAGGTGAGCGCGGCGCTGCGCCGGGCCGGTCGACCCCTCTCGGCCGTGCATCCGGTCGAGCTGCTGGACGCCTCGCTGCACGGCCCACCGGCGCCGTCGAAGCGGGTCGCCCTCTGAGCAGGGACACTCCGCAGATGGCACGCGACGAGGTCCGCGAGGAGGAGGTCGAATCGCGCTGGGAAGCGGCGCCGGCCGTCGCGCTCGTGATCGCGTTGCAGCTCGTCCTCGCGCTCGTGAGCCGCGCCCGCGGCTGGAAGCTCTGGGAGTTCCCCTGGTGGGCCTGGCTGATCTCGACCGTCCCCGCGGCCTTGCTCCTCGGCGCGCTCGCCGCCGACCGGTCGCGACGCTGGCTCGAGGAGACCGGGCGGCGCCGCAATGCCGCGCTCACGCTCTTCGGGATCACGAGCTTCGCGAACGCGCTTTCCCTGATCGCCTTGACCGGCTCGATCATCGGAGGCCACGAGCACAGCGGCGCCGAGCTCCTGGTCAAGGGGGGCGTGATCTGGAGCACGAACGTGGTCGTGTTCGGCCTCTGGTACTGGGCCTTCGATCGCGGCGGCCCGGTGCGCCGGTTCGAGCCCGATCCCCCGCCGCCGGATTTCCAGTTCCCGCAGATGGAGAACCCGCAGCTCGCCGCGCCCGGCTGGCATCCGCGCCTGTTCGACTACGTCTACGTCTCGTTCACGAACGCGATCGCATTCAGCCCGACCGACGCGATGCCGCTCACCCGCCGCGCGAAGGCGATGATGCTCGTCGAATCTTCGGTGTCGGCGATCACCGTGCTGCTCGTGGCGGCGCGCGCGGTCAACATCTTCAAGTAGGCACGCTCCCGTCCGAGCGCATATCCTTTGCCGGGATGAGCGGACGGGGCATGTTTCTCTTCGCGGCGGCGGCCGCTGCCTGCGTGCTCGCCCTTGCGGCCTGCGGCGGCGGCTCGACTGGCGGCTCATCCTCGAGCAGCACGGGGGCGAGCGGAACGACGACCAACGACACCGCGGGCAATCCCGCCGTCGCGAAGGCCTTCGAGGCCTATTCGGGCGAGAAGAACGTGTCGTGCGTGCCCTCCGGTGTGACGAACCTCTCGAACAATGCGCCGGTCTTCCTCTGCACCGGCACAGAGCCGGGCGGCACCGCGGTGCCCTGTGCACCGATGGTCTGGGACGGCAAGAACGTCTCCAAGCCGGACGTGAACGGCGCGTTCGACACCGGCAACGGCACGTTCTCCTGCTGACGCCCTAGAGAACCGGGCGCTGCGCCGATTTGCGGGCGCTCCTCAGCGCGTGCGGGTGACGCCGACGCCGAAGATCCTGAAGGCGGCGAGGCTCGCGGTGCCGAGCACTGCGACGACGAACGTGCACACAACCAGCTCCCAAACTGCTTCCACCGCTATCTCCTTTTCTCGATCGGTTTGACAGCACCGATAGTAATGGGTCGAACTATAAAGAGCAAATAGCAATTTGGCTCTCTGTCATAGGGTATAGATGAAGAATCAAATGAGTACTCTTCGCTCGTGACCCCGGTCTCGCTCGGAGCCGCGCTCCGCGTCTCGCCCGGCCATGCGGCAGGCCTCGCGGCTCGCGATCCCGGCGACCGGCTCGGTCTCGGTGGCAAGGACGAGAACCTCGAGACATTGAACGAGCTGATCGTCCGGCTCGGACTTCTGCACAACAGGCTCTGGGCGGAGGCGAAGCGGTCGGTGGTGCTCGTGCTCCAGGGTCTCGACGCCTCCGGCAAGGACGGGACGATCAAGCACGTTCTGACCGGGATCAATCCTCAGGGCTGCCAGGTTGTCTCGTTCAAGGTGCCGACCGCTCCCGAGCTCGCGCACGACTATCTCCGGCGCGTCCACGCCGCGTGCCCGGCGCGTGGCGACGTCGGGATCTTCAACCGCTCGCACTATGAAGACATCGTCGCCGTCCGTGTGCGCAAGCTCGCCCCCGCGCGAGTCTGGCGCAAGCGGTACCGCCACATCCGGGAGTTCGAGCGCGTCCTGACCGACGAGGGGACGGCGCTCGTGAAGGTGTTCCTGAACATCTCTCGGGACGAGCAGCGTCGGCGGCTGCAGGAGCGCCTGGACGATCCGGAGAAGGCCTGGAAGTTCCGGCTGGGCGACCTCGACGACCGGGCACTCTGGACGGACTACCAGCAGGCCTACGAGGACGCGCTGACGGAGACCTCGACCGACTGGGCGCCCTGGCACGTCGTCCCCGCCGATCATAGGTGGGTCCGGAACCTGGCGGTCGCGCAACTGCTCGTCGACGCACTCGAGGCGCTCGACCCGAAGCTTCCCGAGCGGGATCCGGGGCTCGAGGACGTGCGGATCTCGTAGAGATCACGCACACTTCCAGCATGAGTGCAGTGATCGGAGTCCTCGCCACCGGCTTCTTGCTCGGTGCGGCGGCGCGCTGGATCGTGCCGGGCCCCGATCCGATGCCGCTCTGGTTCACGATCGCGATCGGGATGACCGCGTCGGCGGTCGGCGGTGGAGTCGCCGCCGCCATCTTCGGCTCCAAGCATCTGACGACGAGCCGGGGTCACATCTTCGTGACCCTGTTGCTCGAGATCGCGGTCGCCACGGGAGTCGTCGTCGCCTACCGGCGCTTCGTGCAGCATCGGGCGTTGACCGGGCCCGAAGCGCATCGGTTTCCGACCCGGGGGGTCGGGATCGAGCGGATGCGCGCGCGACTTCGCCAGGTCGGAATCGACCCGGAGCAGCTCACCGGCCGGGAGGGCTTCCAGGCGATGCATCGGCCCCCGCACGAGGCGCACGCGCCGGAGCCGCCCGCCTCGCCGCCGGCCGCGTCGGGGGATGAGCTCGCCGAGCTCACGGATCTGCACGAGAAGGGGATCCTCACCGACGAGGAGTTCGAAGCGGCGCGCAAGCGGTTGTATCTGTAGTCACTGCCGGCAATTGCTCGGCTTTCTACGTAGCCGGCGACCGGGCGCGCCGTCTACGATCCGGTGGTGGGCATCTGGCGCTTCGAGCTCCTGCCGCTCGTGGCGGCTGCGGTTGCGCTCGAGCTGTATGCCCAGGGCTTTGCGCGGCTGCGCCGACGGCGCCGCGAGCTGGCCGGCTGGGGGAACGCCGGACTGTTCGCGGCCGGAGTGCTCGTCGCCGTGCTCGCGCTCGTCTCACCGATCGACGAGCTCGGTGAGGACAAGTTGCTGTCGGTGCACATGCTCCAGCATCTGCTGCTGGCAGATGTCTCACCGCTGCTGATCGTGCTCGGCCTGCGCGGCCCGATGGCGCTGTTCCTGCTTCCGCCGCGTCCGCTTCGGACGCTCGCCCACATCAGGCCGCTGCGCCGTCTCCTGGCATTCTTGCTCCAGCCGTGGGTCTCGCTCGGCCTCTGGGTACTGGCGATGGCGGGCTGGCACGTCCCTGCGGCCTACGACGCGGCGATCGCCCACCCCGATCTCCACGTCGTCGAGCACGTGACGTTCGTGATCGTGGGGATGCTCGTCTGGACGCAGATCGTCGACCCGACTAGGCGGGCGCGCCTGACTCCCGGCGGCCGGGCCCTGTTCGCGGGTGCCGTGCTGCTGGCCGGGATGGCGCTGAGCGAGGTGCTGCTCCTCGCCGGCCCGCTCTATCCGCACTACGTTCATGTTCTCCACCGGCCGTTCGGCCTCACCGCGGCGGAGGATCAGAACCGCGCCGCGCTGTTGATGATGGCCGAGCAGATCGCGACTCTTGGCTCGGCCGCGGCACTGCTTCTGTGGAGTCATGCGGAGCGGGTCGAGCAGGAGCTGCTCGCCCAATTCCCGAGCGGCTAGCTCCCGAGTGGCTAGCCGGTTCCCTCGGACGAGACCACGAACGCGGCGACGTCCTTGATCTGCTGGGCGCTCAGCTGGCTCTTGAAGGCCGGCATGGCGCCCCTCCCGTTCGTGACGCGGTTCAGCACGAGGGCGAGCGCAGGTTTCTTCTGATCGAGGTTCGGGCCGACCGTGCCGGTCGCTCCCGCTGCCGCCAGCGTGTGACACCCGATGCAGCCGGCGCTCGTGAAGACGAGCTTCCCGGCGGCCGGGTTGCCTCCGCCGAGGTTCGCCGAGGTGGTCGAGGTGGTGGCGGGTGTCGTCGCTGCCGCGGCCGCCTGGCCCGGCTCGTGGATGACGATCACGGCGGCGACAGCCGCGATCGCCACGACGCCGACGGTGAGCACGAACAGGATCGCCCGCCGGCTGTGCGGGAAGAACTCGCGCGACGGATCGACCACGCGGTTCACGCCCTTCCCGCGAATGGTCTGGACGATGTTCCAGGCGAAGAGGATCTGCGTCGCTCCGAGGGCGAGCGCGAGCGGGATCCCTGCCTGGGTCACCGGGTCGAAGCGGTGGGGCAGAATCGCATAGCGCCTGGGCGCGCCGTGCAGCCCCTGCCAGAGCCAGAGGGCCGAGTTGATCGTGCCGAGCGAGAACGTCAGCCAGAGGTGCCAGCGGGCCATCGCGTCGCTGTAGAGCGGCTTGCGGACGAGGTCGGGCAGCCAGGCGTAGATCCCGCCGATCAGGACGAACCCGATGTTCAGGAGCGCCATCTGGTGGAAGTGGCCAACGACCCAGAGCGTGTTGTGGACGATCTGGTCGAAGTAGATCGTCGCGTTGATCACGCCCGAGAGCCCGGCGGTCAGCCAGCTGACGAGGGCGAGGAAGAGGGCCGTTCCGACGGCGTTCCACTTGTAGTTCGAGCGGAAGATCGTGAAGAAGAGGCTGTACAGCGAGAGCGCCGAGACGATCGTCACCGAGAAGGTCAGCGGCTGCATCGCCGTGTTGATCGCCGCCTGCGGCGATCCCGCCGGATAGTCGATGTAGATGTGGTGGGCCCAGATGATCACGTTCGCGATCACGGCGATCGCCCAGCCGATCGTGATCACGTTGCCGGCGACGAGCGGGCGTCCCGCCATTCGCGGCACCAAGACGTAGGCGACCGCCACCGCCGGGAACAGGAGCAGGTACACGACCGGGTGGCCGAAGAACCAGAGCACGTTCTTGGCGAGCAGCGGATCCACGTGCACGCTCGGGGAGAGCGACTGCACCATCATCTCGACGAGCAGCACCGCGAGCGGAATCGTCGCGATGATCATGTCGAGCGCGATCACGGTGAGCGGGATCACGGCGTAGGGGACGGGCTTCTCGTCCGTCGCGAACCGCTTCGGCGCGAGATAGCCGAGGCCCAGCGCGATCCCGATCCGGTTGAAGACGTTTCGGCGCTTCGCGTGCAGCGCGGGCCCGAGGACGGTGTCCAGGATCGAGAAGCACCAGGTGAGGATCGAGACCCCGACGATCAGCACCGAGAAGTGGAAGAAGAACTCCGTCCAGCGCCCCCATTGTCCTGAGCTGTGGAACGAGAGCGGATAGAGAAACACCCACGAGGCGCCGAACTTGAAGACGAGGCAGGTGACGACGACGCCCGCGACGCCGATCACCATCAGCCACCAGGTCGCCTTCGCGAGCCAGACGCCGCGGCGGCTGAGCGGGAAGCCGACCTGCGCGAGCACCCAGTACGAGAGGCCCATCACTCCGAACGCGGCCCAGCCGACGAACGCACCCAGCCCGTGGGCGGTCATCAGCGCGTAGTACCAGGCGTTCGGGAGGCGCGCGAGCCCCGCCTGGCTGTCTCGGAGCATGACGCCGAGGATTCCCGCGGCGCCGAGGATCACCGTCGAGGCGATCACGTAGCGCAGCGTCAGCGACCGCGCGCGATCGAGCTCCGGCCCGGCGGGCAGCGGCACGTCTTGCGGCGCGAGGTGGCGGTTCATGCTGCCACCGTCAGCTGGCCCTGCATGCTCGCATGGTCGAGGCCGCAGTATTCGAGACAGAGGATCGTGTACGTGCCGGGCTTCTCGAAGGTGTAGACGTAGTCCTGAGTGTGACCGGGCTCCACCTGGACCTCGAAGAGCAGCGTGCCGGAGGCGTTGTAGACCCCGAACCCGTGGTTGACGTCAGCCGACGTCAGCCGGAACTCGACCGGAGTCCCGGCCTTGATCGGCTTCCCCGAGACGAGCCAGGCGAACTGGATCGCCTTCACGTTCACGATCTGGGCGTTCGGGCCTGCGCTGCGGCCGTAGGGGGTGAAGAGGATCGTCGAGAAGAGCAGCGCCGCGAGCAGCACGACGACGACCACGAACCACGTCTTCTCGCGCTCGCCGAGCTTGTCGAGATCCGGCTCAGGCTGGCGCTTCTTGGCCCGCGTCGACCGCGCGATCCAGACCATGAAGGCGATCGCGAGAAGGCACGCAGCCGCGTAGAAGACGGCGATGATGATCGCGATCGGGCCCACCGGGCCCTTTCATACCAATTTTCGGCACGACCGCAACAGCGTAGAAGTTACGGATCTTTCGGGGAACTACCGATCAGCCAGCTAGTGCACCGTTCCGCAAGTCTCGGCACATTCCCGACGGCGTCTCGTCGCCCGTGGCTGCGTCCTCGGTCGGCCCGATAGCGCGACTATCGGGCCTCCCTGCGTCCTTCCCACGAACGACGATCCATCCGCCGGAAACGCACCGGACTTACGGAACGGTGCACTAGCCGATCGTGTCGACGACGCGGTACACGCGCGTCTCGGGATCGCGGGCGAGCAGGTGGCGCAGCTCGCCCAGGAGCCGCTCGCGCACGGGGCTCTGCTCCCAGCGCTCGAAGTGCTGGGAGCTCGACCACGAACCTTCCACGACCACGCCGTCCTCGTCGCCCGACGGCACCAGCACCGTGGCGGCGAGGAAGCCGGGCTGCTCGCGGAGCGCGACGAAGACCTCGAGCTCGTCGACCCGCTTCAGAAGCTCGTCGCGCTTGCCCGCTTTCGCCTGGAGGTGGAGTTGGCTTCGCGTCACCGGTACCACTATGACGCCTGGAGTATCGTCTCGGCAACCGAAAGGACGAGCGTGCTCGAAAAGCTGAAGGGTTTCTTCGCCCGCCGCGGCGACCGCGTCGCCGATGAGTTTGGCACGATGACCGCGGACGAGCGTCGGACGGCAGACATGGGGCGGGAGCGCGGGGCGGCAGGCGAGCGCGAGCTGATCGTCGAGCAGCAGGCCGACCGCTACATCGACACCGAGGAAGGCCGGCCCCGCGAGGATTAGTGCACTGTCTACCCTGGCCCGGTGGACAGCGAGCAGCTCACGGGAGCCGCCGGGTTCGGGCGGTTCGTCGACGACTCGCTGGATGCGCTGCCGGAGGATCTCCGCAGCCTGATGTCGAACGTCGCGGTCGTCATCGAGGACGAGCCCGCACCCGGGCAACGGCTGCTCGGCCTCTACCAGGGTGTGCCGTTGACGAGGCGCGGCGCCTTCTACGGGAACGTCCTGCCGGACAAGATCACGATCTACCGCGGGCCGCTCGTGCGTCTCTACGGCCACGACCCGGACCGGCTTACCGCAGAGGTCAAGCGCGTCGTCTTGCACGAGGTCGCCCACCATTTCGGGATCAGCGACGAGCGGCTGATCGAGATCGACCGCTACTAGTGCACTCGTCCGTACGTCATGGCACGTTCCCGGCGGCGTCTCGCCGCCCGTGGCCGCGTCCTCGGTCGCCTCGATAGCTTCCAAGCCCGACGCCTGTCCGCCGCAGCCGCGAGTACCATGGAAGGGCTGATCGTCGACGGAGAGCGGAGGTTCTGATGAAGGGTGCTGAGAAGCCGAAGAAGGTCGCCAAGAAGGTCGCGCAGAAGTCGCTGAAGGAGAAGCGCGCCGACAAGCGAGCCGCGGCAGCCTCGAAGCCCAGCTCGTCGGGCTAGACCTCTCGCGTGAGCGAGCTCGTCGCGCTCTCGACCGGCGCCGAGCTGCGGGTCACGAACGGCCCTCGGGAGCGCATGGTCCTCTGTCTGAACGGCGGGCAGAGCCGGGAGGTCGCGGGTACGTGGAGCGCGACGCTCGAATGGCTCGTGGGGCGCCTTGCGCCCGGGTTTCCAACGCTCGGGTTTGCCGAGCTGCGCTACCGGGTCAAGTCCTGGCAGCAGCTCGACTCCTGTATCGCGGACACGAAAGCCGCGGTTGCCGCCGCCGGCGCCGCGCGCACGCTGCTACTCGGTTTCTCGATGGGCGGTGCGGTCTCGATCGCGACCGCGAGTGAGCCCGGGGTCGAGCGGGTGGTCGGGCTCGCTCCCTGGATCCCCGACCAGCTCGGGCTCGAGACGTTGCGCGGCCGGCGCCTCGATGTCCTGCACGGCTCGCTCGACCGTTACCTTCCCGGCATTCCCGGGGTTTCGGCCGCCGGCTCGAGGCGGGGCTTCGACCGCGCCCAGGCGCTCGGCGTCGAGGGAAGCTACACGTTGATCCGGGGAGCCGTGCACGGCGTCGCGCTGCGTGGGCCGGGCGGGGGCACATTCCCGCTGCCCCGGGCGAGCGCCTGGCTCCGGCTCGTCACCGGGCAGCTCCAAGCGTTCAGTACGCTGGAGCCGTGAAGCATCCGATCCTCTATCGAGTGCTCGAGTGGATGGGGTTTCGCCCCTTCTTCTCGCGGCTCTATCGCGTCGAGTTGCTCGGGGTCGAGCGCATCCCGCTCGAGGGGGGCGCGATCCTGACCCCGAACCACGAATCGATGATCGATCCGTGGCTGCTCGGCCTGACGACGCCGCGGCCGATCCGCTTCATGGCCAAGGCAGAGCTCTGGGACATTCCGGGGGTGCGCTGGGTGATGGAGAAGTTCGGGACGTTCCCGGTCGCGCGCGGCACCGGCGACCGGCAAGCGTTCGGCAGGGCGGAGCAGTTGCTGAGAGAGGGCGAGATCCTCGGGATCTTTCCGCAGGGAACGTGCCTGCCCTTCCAGAACAGGCGCTGGTATCGCGGCGCCGCGAAGCTCGCGCTCGCGACGGGGGCGCCGATCGTGCCCGTCTGCATCGTCGGCAGCGAGCGTGCGCTTCGGCCGGGCAAGTTCAAGATCGGCTTTCCGCGCGTCGTGGTGCTCGTCGGCGATCCGATCGAGGTCGCCCAGGCGAAGCCGACGCTTGCGGCCGCGAAGGAGCTGACCGCGCAGATCGAGAGGGCCGTCGAAGAGCTCCGCGCTCCGTACTGGACCGCCGGCGCACGCCTGGTTCCCGCTCGAGCGCGCCGCCTCCATCTGAGGCTCGTTCAGCCTCGGCGCGACTGCTTGCGCCGCAACGTCACCTGCAGCGCCGACAGTCCGACGTACACGGCGATCAGCACGACGAAGCCGGTGAGCGCCGAGACGCGGAGGAACCTCAGCACGACGATTGCGGTGAGGACCAGCGCAAGCAGCCGTGCCAGGCTTCCGAGCAGGAGACTCTGAAGGCGATCGAGATCCACGCTAGACGACGGTCGGTACCTGCACCTTGCCGTCCCGGCCGACGATCAAACGCAGGGGAAGCTCATCGTCGCCGAGGAACGGCGCGAGCGCCTCGCGGGCGTAGCCGATCGAGGTCAGGGCGGACGGCGCCGAGAACTCGACCATCGACTGTGCGCGCTGCTCTCCGCGTGAGAGTTTCAAGAGGTACGACGAGTCACAGTCGGCGCCGGGTGTCGGCTCGACCGGGCGCGTGTCATCAACGATCCATTTGTCTTTGTCTACGTTTCGCATTCGTCCAGTATGGCTGGTCGGAGACACCCGCGGGGCGTGACTCCCGCTATGGCCCGCTGACGATGCTGATCGTCCAGGTGGAGGTGTAGGTGCCGGTGAAGATGTTCGCCGGGGCCGTCACCTGGAAGAGCAGGGTGACATCGGCGGGGCCGAGCCCGGTGTGTGGAGCGGCGTTGTAGAGCTTGGTTGCAGCTGGAGCGCTCGCCGCCGCCGGCAACGCCACCGGATACGCCACGTTGTTGCTCGGCAGCGAGCAGTTGCCGCTGTCGGCCGCGGCCGACGCGGCCGTGAGCGAGGTCGCCGTTGTCGGCAGGGTCTTCAGCGACGCGTTCGTGAAGGTCGTAGAGGTGCCCGTGATGCTCCAGCCTGCGCTCGTGCCCGTCTCGTCGCTCGCGGTGACGACGAGCGACGTCGAGAGAGTCTGGTCGGTGCCGTCGAGTGTCACCGCCCAGGAGACCGCGGCGGGCGTGGCCAGCGTCAGCGAGCCGCCGCCGCAGGTCGTGAGCGTCTCGATCGTGCCGCCCGCCCCGACTGCCAGCCCGACGGTCGCGGAGGGGAAGCTCACATCCAGGAGCGTGTGCGTGGTCGTTCCCGACCCGGCCGTCCAGTTTGCGCCGTCGGTCGTCTCCAGAATCGTGTCGCCTGCCCCGACTGCCCAGCAGTTCGTGACGGTCACGCAGCTGACGGACTGGAGGTCGGTCGAGACGCTGGAGGTCTGTGCGGCCCAGGCCGCGCCGGTGTTCGTCGTGGCGATGATCGTTCCGGCCGCGCCGACGGCCCAGCAGTGGGCGGCGTCGAAGCAGGCGATCCCGTAGAGGTTCTGGGTCGTGCCGGAGACGGAGGTCTTGCTCGTCCAGCCGCCGCCGCCGTTCGTGGTCACGAGCACGGTGCCCGAGGCGCCGGCGACTTCGCAGTTGTTCGTGTCGACGCAGGAGATGGAGTAGAGGAGGTTGGTCGTTCCGGAGGTCTCGACCGCCCAGCTCGTGCCGTTGGTCGTCTTCCTGATCGTGCCCGAGGCGCCGACCGCCCAGCAGGTCGTGGTGCTCGCGCAGGCGACGGAACGGAGGTCGTTCGTGGTGCCCGACGTCTGGGTCGACCAGCTCGTGCCGTTCGTCGTCGCAACGATCGTGCCTGCGGCGCCGACCGCGAAGCAGTGCGTCGTGTTGAAGCAGCTGAGGCCGTAGAGCGCCTGCGTCGTTCCCGAGGTCTGGCTCGACCAGGTCGTGCCGGCGTTCGACGTCGTGAGGATGGTGCCGCCGGCACCGGAGGCGAAGCAGACGGTCGTGCTCGGGCACGCGACCGAGTCCAAGTCGCTCGTCGTACCGGAGGTCTGGTACCCCCAGCCGTCCCCTGCGGCCACGGTCAGCGCCTCGATCGTGCCTCCGGCCCCGACGGTCAGCCCGACGGTCGCCGAGGGGAAGCTGACGTCGAGCAACGCGTTGCTCGTGTGCCCGGACTCGGCGGTCCAGGTCGCGCCGTCGATCGTCTTCAGGATCGTGCCCCCGGCCCCGACCGCCCAGCAGCTCAGGTTGCTCACGCAACTGGCGCTCTGGAGGTCGGCTGTGACGCCGGAGCTCTGAGCGCTCCAGGCGCTGCCGGCGTTCGTCGTGGCGACGATCGTCCCGGCTGCGCCGACCGCCCAGCAGTGGTTGAGGTCGAAGCAGGCGATTCCATAGAGGTTCTGGGTCGTGCCGGAGACCGACGTCTTGCTCGTCCAGCTCGTGCCGCCGTTGGTGGTGACGAGGACGGTGCCCGAGGCGCCGGCGACTTCGCAGTGGTTGGCGTCGACGCACGCGATCGAGGAGAGGAGGTTGGTCGTTCCGGAGGTCTCGGTCGTCCAGCTCGTGCCGTTGGTCGTCTTCCTGATCGTGCCCGACGCCCCGACCACCCAGCAGCTCGTGGCGCTCGAGCAGGCGACGGAGCGGAGATCGTTGGTCGTGCCGGACGTCTGGCTCGCCCAGCTCGTGCCGTTGGTGGTTGCCTGGATCTTGCCCCCGGCACCGACCGCGAAGCAGTGGGTCGTGTTGGAGCACGTGAGGCCGTAGAGCGCCTGCGTCGTTCCCGAGGCTCTGGCTCGACCAGGTCGCGCCGGCGTTCGACGTCGTGAGCATCGTGCCGCCCGCACCGGCGGCGAAGCAGACGGTCGTGCTCGGACAGGCGATCGAATTCAGGTCGTTCGTCGTCCCCGAGCTCTGGAACGCCCAGGCGTCTCCCGACGCGGCCGCCGGAAGTGCGACGAAGCCGGACAGGAGGCTGAGCGCCGCGATCAGGGATGCCGCGCCGGCCCACACGACCAGCGGCACCCGCCCCGGCCTGCGCCGGATCGGCTGGGTTGGCTGAGTGGGGCGAAAGATGGGCACTGGTGAGGGGCCGAGCCGATCGCTGGGCGTGTCGGTCGCAGGTGGGACAACCCGCGCCACGAGGCACACGAACGATAGACGGCCTCGATTTGCGCGGCGTATAGATTCTGTTTGAGCGGCTGCAGCCGCTTCCGCGGATCCAGACAATGGAGGATCGCCCGTGACGCTGATTCGGACCGCGGGTCGCCGCCGTCTCTGGCTCGCTCTCTGGCTCTGGCAGATCGTCTGGGCGGTGCCGCACTTCGTCTGGCCGCGGAGGCTCTGGCTCGGGTCGTCGTGGAACTTCTTCCCGAAGGGCGCACGGCTCCTGTTCTCGGAGCGCGGGCTGCATCTCTACGCGACGGCGCCGAACCTCCAGATCGGGCCGCTCGCGTTCGTGGTCGCCGAGCCGTTGCGCTATCTCGGGCCTTCGCATGGGCGTTACGCGGCCGCCATCCTGCTCACCGCGCTCGGGCCTGTTGCGCTGTGGCTCCTGAGCCGGATCGGGCTGGGCGGGCAGGCGATCGCGAACGAGCGCCTGCTGCTCGCCGGGCTCGTCCTGCTGCCGGTCTGGTGCGAGCTCGCCACGCACTTCGCCCATCTCGACGACGTCATGGCGCTCCTGCTCGCGCTGGCTGCGCTGGTCGCTGTCGAGCGCCGCAGACCGCTCCTGGTCGCGTTGCTGCTCGCAGCCGCCGCCGACAGCAAGCCATGGGCGATCGTCTTCGCGCCGCTCCTGCTCGCGCTCCCCGCCGCGTCCCGGTTGCGGGCCGGGCTCGTGTGGCTCGGGGCGCTCGCGATCGTCTGGGCCCCGTTCCTGCTGGCCGACTCGAAGACGCTGCGCGCAGCGCATTTCCGGATCCCGACGGCGGCATCGTCGAGCCTCAGGGTCTTCGGCGTGAACGATGCGCTGACGCCGAGCTGGGATCGGCCGGCGCAGATCGCGCTCGGGCTGGCCGCGGCTGCGCTCGCGGTGCGGGCCGGGCGCTGGCCGGCCGTCCTGCTCGCCGGGGTGGCCGCGCGTCTCCTGCTCGACCCGGCGACGAAGTCGTATTACGTGGCCGGCCTGGTCGTGGCGGCGCTCGTGGTCGATCTCTGGCTGCGGGACAGCCGGGTGCCGCTGTTCGCAGTCTCGGGCGTCGTGCTGCTGCTCGCAGTCCGCGCCACCGGCCTCGGGCCGCGCGAGCTCGGCGACCTGCGGGCGCTTTACTGCGTCGCGGTGCTCATGTGGTGCGCCTGGCCGTCTCGAAGTGGATTCCCCAGTGCAGGAGCCCCCAGAGCACGAGCAGCACGGCCAGGTTGAGCGTCGCCGCCAGCTGCTCCGAGCTGTAGAGGAACACCTGGCCGACGACGATCTCGAGCAGAACCGCATGCTCGTACCAGTGCAGCGCGCTCAGAACCGAGCTGCGCAGCCGCAGTGCCCCGACGAGCAGCAGCGCGTCCGTGACGACCGTGGTGGCCGCGAACGCCTGCTGGCTGAAGGTGAGCGCGCCGAGACCGTGGCGCAGGAGCCAGGCGAGCTCGCTCGCCGAGACGAGGGCTCCGGCGATCAGGAGCGCGAAGATCAACTGGCGGAAGCGGGGGTGGGCAGTGAGCGTCGTCCACGCAGTCCGGGAGCGCGCCGTGAGGCGCGCGACGGTGCCGGGAACGTCGTCGGGCTTCGCGTGGGCCGCTTCGAGCAGGCTGCGCACGCCGCCCGCGAGCGGGCCGGTCGCTCCAGTGTCGTCGAGCAGGGCGACGCTACGGGTCAGGTGCTCCTCGCTGAGCCCGCCGACGGCCGCCCGCTGGAGCGACTCGAGCGCGATCAGCACCGCTTCGTCGGCGCTGAAGCCACGTCGCCCCAGTTGGCGGATCACTCCGAAGAGGACGAGGAAGCAGATGTAGATGATCGCGAACGCGGGCCGGTAGAAGTAGTTCACGTCCTTGGTGATGAACTTGCCGACCTCGTCGATGAAGAGCCCGAAGCCGATGCCGCCGAGCACGGAGGCGACGATCTTCACCAGCGGGCTCAGGAACGCGAGCAGCGAGACGCAGGCGGCCGTGAGCAGCAGCCCGCCGTAGAGGACGTGCGCGATGTGGAGCTTTCCGCCCCCGACCTGCGGGTACCCGGCCAGGGCGAGAAACGAGCGGGTCAGCAAGACGGTCGAGACCGCGCAGACGAGCAACGTGGTCAGGTCACGCGTGAGGTCGTAGCTGCGCCGGACTCGTACCACCGGGCGGACCGTAACAATGATCGGCGTGAGCCTGTGCCCGTCGTGTGCGTTCGTCCGCGAGGTGCGTGGACGCCACGGGCAGCGGTACTTCCTCTGCCGAAACGATGCGATCCCGGCGAAGTACCCGCCGCAGCCGGTCCTGACCTGCCCGGGCTCTGTTCGGCAGCCCGCCGGTGAGCGTCCTGGGCGTACGATCGGCGTCGATGAGCTGACCTGCTGGCAGCGAGCCTGGCGAGGCTCGGCACGGAGACGGCGTTCGAGGTGCTCGCGCGGGCCAGGGCGCTCGAGGCGCAGGGGCGGCGGATCATCCATCTCGAGATCGGCGAGCCGGACTTCGACGACTCCGAGGCACATCATCGACGCGGGCGGCGAAGGCGCTCCAGGACGGCAACACGCACTACTGCCCGGCGCCGGGGCTGCCCGTCCTGCGCGAGGCCTGCGCCGAGCACCTCTCGCGGCACCGCGGCCTCGCGATCGACCCGGCCCGCGTGCTCGTCGCTCCGGGCGCGAAGCCGTTCCTGTTCTTCGGCGTGCTCGCGACCTGCGACCCGGGCGACGAGGTGATCTACCCGAACCCCGGCTTTCCGATCTACGAGTCGGTGATTCGCTGGGCCGGCGCGACGCCCGTGCCGCTGCCGTTGACCGAGGACACGGGGTTTGCGTTCTCGGCCGACGACCTCGCCGCGCGTCTGACGCCGCGGACGAAGCTCGTGATCCTGAACTCGCCTGCGAACCCGACCGGGGGGATCGTCGAGCGCGGGCGCAACGTCGAGATCGCACGCGTGCTCGCAGACCACGGCTGCTGGATCCTCTCCGACGAGGTCTATGCCGAGATGCTCTACGACGCCGAGCACGACACGATCGCCGGCCACGAGGGGCTGCTCGACCGGACGATCCTGCTCGACGGATTCTCGAAGACGTTCGCGATGACCGGCTGGCGGCTCGGGTATGCGGCCCTGCCCGAGGCTCTCGTCGAGCCGGTCACGCGCCTGATGATCAACTCGTTCTCGTGCACGGCGCCCGCCACCCAGCTCGCAGGAGTCGCGGCGCTGACCGGGCCGCGTGACGAGGTGAATGCGATGCTCGCCGAGTTTCGGGTGCGGCGGGACGCGATCGTCGCGGGTCTGAACGCGCTGCCGGGCGTCTCGTGCGTGCTGCCGCGCGGCGCGTTCTACGCCTTCCCGAACATCTCGGAGACCGGCTTCGGCGCGAAGGAGCTCGCCGACCGGTTGCTGACCGAGGGCGGTGTCGCCGTGCTTGCCGGAACCAGCTTCGGGGCCTATGGCGAGGGCTACCTCCGGCTCTCGTACGCGAACTCGCTCGAGAACATCGAGGAAGCGCTGGCCGCGATCGGCAGCCTGCTCGGCGCGTGAGCGGGCCGGGAAGCCGTCAGCTCAAGCGGCAACCCGCACGCGCCGCCACGTGAGCGGCGCGAACCAGAGCGCGAACGCGACCGCGCCGCCGATCGCCAGGATCGTCGTCGGCGCGATCGTCGTCGCCGCGGCCGCTGCGACCACGTAGCCGACCGGGGTCAGGCCGAACGAGCCGAAGAAGTCGAAGCTGAAGACGCGTGACAGCAGCCGCTCCGGGACGAGCTCGGTGACGAGGGTCGTCCAGGCGGAGCCCCCGAGGCCGATCCAGAAGCCGCGCCAGACCACGGCGACTGTCGCGAGCCAGTACCAGGGCGAGACCGCGATCGCGACGATTCCGAGGTCGTTGATGCCGAACGACGAGAAGCAGATCAGGACGCGCCGGCGGCGCGGTCGCCAGCGCGCCCAGACGAGCGAGCCCACGACCATGCCGGCCGCCATCAGGCTGAAGAGCAGCCCGTACGAGCCGACGCCGCGCTCGTAGTGGTCACGCACGATTCGCGGCAGGAGGGCGTTGAAGGGCGCCATCGCGATCATCAGGATCACCGTCGCCGCCGCGATCCCCGTCCAGATCCACGGCACCGACACGACGTAACGGAAGCCTTCCGCCAACTCGTGCCGGATGCCCAGCAGGGGCCCGTCGGGGACGGTCCGCGGGCGGGCGAGCCAGACCGCGCCGGCCGAGACGAGAAACGACAGGGTCTCGATCGCCCAGACCGTCGACGGCCCGGCGGTGCCGTAGAGGCCCGCCGCGAGCGCAGGCCCGACGACGGCGCTCCCTTGCCGCGCGATTGCGAGCCACGAGTTCGCCGACGGCAGCAGCTCGATCTCGACCAGCAGCGGCACGATCCCGCTGAACGCCGGCTGGAAGAAGCCGTCGGCCAGTCCGAAGCACCCTGCCAGGACGAGAATCGCGGGCAGGGAGAGGTGGCCGGTGGCGTCGACCGCGAAGAAGACGCCGACCACGACGGCGCGCGCGAGGTCGGAAAAGATCATCAGCAGCCGCCTCGGGTAGCGGTCGGCGAGCACGCCCCCGAGCAGCAAGGTGGTCAGCATCGCGAGCGACTGCAGTGCGAGCACGTAGCCGAGCGAGCTGGCCTTGCCGGTGAGGTCCGTGACGCGCCAGCCGAGCGCGACGATGAAGGCGGCGTCGCCGACGAACGAGATCGCCTGGCCGCTCCAGAGGAGCCGGAAATCGCGGCCGCGAAAGGCCGCGAGCGTGCTGGGCCGTGCCTGCCGGCCGGACTGCTCGTCCATCGCGCCAGGCTAGTGCACCCGCGCCGATTGCAGGGCTTCGGTGGTCCCGCGGCGAACAACTGACCGATTTCGGTGCAGTCCGTGCTTCAACCCGTTGACCGACGACGCCGGCGCCGCCGCCGTTCGCGGCGCGGTCCGATCGCGACCGGCCTGCTGCTGGTCGCAGTCGGCGTTCTCTGTTCCTCCTGGCTGTTCAAGGGAGGGAGTGCCGCGAGCGCGCCGCCCGCGCCGTCGCACGTCGTGCATGCGGTGCGAAAGCCGGCCGTCGTCGCGGCGCCGCTCCTCACCGGCAGCCCCGTCAAGCACCGCTTCTCGCCGGCGCTCGCCGCGAAGGCCGCGATCGTGGTCGATGCGTCGGATGGCCGCGTGCTCTGGGCGCTCCATCCGCACGAGGAGCTGCCGATCGCGTCGCTGACGAAGATCATGACCGGGTTGCTCGTGCTCCAGCACCTGCCGCTGCGGACGAAGGTGAAGATCGGCTGGACGGTCCCTCGCGTGCCGGAGGTCAGGGACGGGCTCGTGGTCGGCGAGCAGATCGTGGCCTGGAAGCTGCTCTACGGGTTGCTGCTCTACTCCGGCAACGACGACGCGCTTGCGCTCGCGATCGGAACCGGCGGGAGCCGGCAGGCATTCCTCTCGATGATGAACAAAGAGGCCCACACGCTCGGGCTGCGCGACAGCCACTTCACCTCGACGAGCGGTGTGATCGACCAGGGCAACTACTCGAGCGTCTCGGACCTCGCCGCTCTGACCCGGTACACCCTCCGAAACGCGACGTTCCGTGCGATCGTGAAGACGAAGGTGAAGCGGCTCTCGTGGCCGGCGCCGACCTATTCGAAGGTCTACGTGAACAGGAACGACTTCCTGAACCTCTACCCGGGCGCAAACGGCGTCAAGACGGGCTGGACGACGCGCGCCGGCTGGTGCCTCGTCGAGTCCGCGACACGTTATGGCAAGACCCTGATCTCGGTCGTCCTCAGCTCGGCCAGGCCGTACAACGACGCGGCGCGGCTGATGAACTTCGGCTACCGCCTGCTCGGCTCGGACTCTACGCTGGCAACGGTTCGGCACTGAGCCGCGTCGCGCGCGCCGCTCGTGCTTGTCGATCCGCAGGGACAGCCCCGCCGCCGGCAGTCATTCCGCCATCGCACCTCGTCGGGATATCTGATCGCGACGGTGCTCGAGCCGATCGGGAAGGAGCGTAAGGAAGCGGGCTCCAGCGCTTCGTCGGGCTCGGGGTGCTGATCCTCGGTGTGCTGTTCGTCCTCGGCCGAGTTACCTGAGCGAGCGAGCTTCCGGCGTCACGACGACGCCGGAAACTGCCGATGCCCACCCGTCGCCGTGCCGGGGCGTTAGTGCACCCGTCCGTAAGTACGGCACGTTTCCCGGCGGCGTCTCGCCGCCCGTGGCTGCGTCCTCGGTCGCCTCGATAGCTACGGCTATCGAGGCTCCTCGTCCTTGCCACGAACGACGATCCATCCGCCGGATAACGCACCGAACTTACGGACGGATGCGCTCGCGGATCACGTCCGCCGCGCGCCGATCCTCCCGACGCCCGACGTAGCTCGGCTGCCGGAGGCGTCCGTCATGGGTCCACTCGCTGAAGCGGACCTCGACGACGAGCTGCGGTTCGACCCACTGCACGTCCGCTGCGCGCACGCGGGCCAGCTTCGGCGTGGTGGCGAAGGGCGGCTGGTCGCGCTCGAGCGGCCGTAGGAGATCGAGGAGCGTCCGGAGCTCGCTGTCGGTGAAGCCGGTGCCGACGTTGCCGACGTAGCGCAGCTCTTCCCCCTCGTTGACCGCGAGCACGAGTGCGCCGAACGTCCCGCTCCGGTGGCCGGTGCCCTTTGTGTACCCGGCGACGACGAACTCCTGCTCGGCCAGGAGCTTGATCTTCAGCCAGTCGCGCGTCCGCCTGCCGCTCGCGTAGCGCGACGAGCTCCGCTTGGCGATCAGCCCTTCGAGCTGCTGCTCGCGCGCGGCGGCCAGCAGTGCCTCGCCGTCGTCGAAGTGCGACGAGAACCGAACGGTCCGATTGCGGCCGTCGAGCAACTGCTCGAGCCGTTGCTTGCGTTCGAGCAGCGGCTCGTCGACGAGCGTCTCACCGTCGAGCTCGAGCAGATCGAAGGCGTAGAAGACGAGTGGCCCGCTCCCTCGCTGGAGCTCGGAGAAGCTCGAACGCCCGGAGGAGTCCAGACGGCAGATCTCCCCGTCGATCACCGCATCCCGGCTCTTCGTCGCCTTGCCGAGCTCCCGCGCGACGTCCGGGAACCGGTCGGTCAGGTCGTTATCGGTGCGCGAGAGCAGCCGGACGCCCCCGTCGCGGACGTACGCAAGTGCCCGGTAGCCGTCGAACTTCACCTCGAAGAGCCAGCCATCGCTGTGCGGCACGTGCTCGTCCAGCGTCGCGAGCATCGGGCTGTAGGTGCGCCTTGGCCCGCCGGTCGGCTCCGCGCCCGCATGCTTGATCAGAAGCCAGTTCTCGTCCTCGCCGTCGAGCCGCGCCGGCACGAGCGACCAGACGCCGTGCAGGCGCTTCCCCTGCAGCCTGACGGTGAGCTGGCCGTTCGGCTTCTCCTCGAGCAGGTCATAGACGCCGTGGTCCCAGATCTCGACCGTTCCCGCCCCGTACTGGCCAGGCGGGATCTCCCCGTGAAACGCCGCGTAGGCGAGCGGATGGTCTTCCACCTGCACCGCGAGCGCGCGGCTGCCGGGCTCGAGCGGCACGCCTTTCGGAATCGCCCAGGAGGCAAGTGCGCCGTTTCGCTCGAGGCGGAAGTCGTAGTGCAGCCGCCGCGCCTCGTGGCGCTGGATCACGAAGATCGGCTTCTTCCCGGCCCGGCCCTCGCCGCCGAACGGCTCGGGCGTGAGCTTCGGGTTTCGCTTGCGGCGGTAGTCGGCGAGAGGCAACGCCGGACACGATCGCAGATGCCGCCTCTGCGAAGCGACGGCGGCGCGGATGTGTGCTCGATCAGGCCGGAAGGAAGGCCGTGGGGACAGTCCCCGGCCGTGGCTCGAACAGACATGTCTAGGGGACTGTCCCCAGATGTCCAGCCTGGCTGGCACTACATATCCTGTAGCTACTATGTGATCCGAAGCAACCGTATTGGAAGGGTGATCGCAAGGTGAACTCATTGCTGCTCGTACCGCTCGACGACCTCGTCGTCTTCCCGAACATGAACGTCACGATCTCCGTCGACGTCGGCGACGAGGAGCGTGTCCTCCTCGTGCCCCGGCACGAAGGCGCGTACGCCAAGGTCGGAACTGTCGCCGAGGTCGGGGAGCGCATTCGCTTGCCCGGTGGCGGTCGCGCCGTGAGCCTGACAGGCCTGCATCGCGCCGAGCTCGGCGCGGCGCACACCGACTCCCAGGGCGGTCTGCGCGTCGAGGTTGTCGAGCGTCCGGACGAAGAGCCGCCGGGAATCAAGGTGCGCGAGCTCGAGCGCGAATACCGTGCGACGGTCGAGGAGATCCTGGAGCTGCGCGGCGACGACGGACGGATCGCGTCCTTCGTGCGCGCGATCCGCGAGGCCGGAAACCTCGCCGACACCGCCGCCTATGCGCCCGAGATCGCCTTCGATCAGCGGATCGAGCTGCTCGAAGCCGTCGACGTGGTCGAGCGCCTGGAGGTCGCGCTCCGCCTGCAGCGGGAACGTCTGGCTGAGTTGCAGGTGCGCCGGCGCATCCGTGACGACGTCGAGGAGGGCACCGCCAAGCAGCAGCGCGAATACGTGCTGCGCAAGCAGCTCGAGTCGATTCGCAAGGAGCTCGGCGAGGACGATGCCTCGGCCTCGGAGGACTACCGGCAGAAGATCGCCGAGTCTGAGATGCCGGACGACGTGCGCGAGCAGGCCGATCGCGAGGCCACGCGTCTCGAGCGGATCGGCGACCAGACCGGCGAGTCGTCGATGATCCGCACCTACCTCGACTGGCTGCTCGCCGTCCCGTGGGGCACCCGCTCCGAGGAGCGGCTCGATCCCGTCAACGCACGTGAGGTGCTCGACGCCGATCACGCTGGCCTCGAGGATGTCAAGGACCGGATCGTCGAATACCTGGCCGTGCGCAAGCTCCGCCAGGAGCGAGGCATCGCCGAGGACAAGCGCTCGGGTGCGATTCTGACCTTGATCGGCCCGCCCGGCACCGGCAAGACGTCGGTCGGCGAGTCGATCGCCCGCGCTCTCAACCGCGAGTTCGTGCGCATGTCGCTCGGCGGCATCCGTGACGAGGCCGAGATCCGGGGACACCGCCGCACTTACATCGGCGCGCTGCCTGGCCGGTTGGTGCGTGCGCTGCGTGACGCGGGGACGATGAACCCGGTGATCCTGCTCGACGAGGTCGACAAGGTCGGCGCCGACTGGCGCGGCGACCCGTCGGCGGCTCTGCTCGAGGTGCTCGATCCGGCCCAGAACCACTCGTTCCGCGACCACTATCTCGACGTCGAGCTCGATCTCTCCGAGGTGATCTTCATCGCGACGGCCAACGTCGCCGAGACGATCCCCGGCCCGCTGCTCGACCGGATGGAGGTGATCCGCTTCGACGGCTACACGACCGACGAGAAGGTCTCGATCGCACGGGGCTACCTCTGGCCGCGGCAGCGCGACCGGTCGGGCCTGCTCGAAGCTGAAGTCTCGATCTCAGATCGAGTGTTGGAGACGATCGTCTCGCAGTACACGCGTGAGGCGGGCGTCCGCCAGCTCGAGCGCGAGCTCGGGAAGCTGCTGCGGAAGAACGCGACGAAGCTCGCCACCGGCGAGACTCAGGCGCCCATCGAGATCGACGACGCGGCCCTGCGCGACGCACTCGGGCGGCAGCGGTTCTTCCAGGAGGCGGCCGAGCGCACCGCGGTGCCGGGCGTGGCCACCGGGCTCGCCGTCACCGGCACCGGCGGTGACGTCCTCTTCATCGAGGCGACTCGGATGAACGGCAAGGAAGGGCTCATGCTCACCGGCCAGCTCGGAGACGTGATGAAGGAGTCGGCGCAGATCGCGCTCTCCTACATCCACTCGCATGCCGGCCAGCTCGGGCTCGACGAGGAAGTGTTCGACAACTCGAGCTTCCATGTGCACGTGCCTGCGGGTGCGATCCCGAAGGACGGTCCGAGCGCCGGCATCACGATGACCACCGCGCTCGCCTCGCTGCTGACGGGACGGCCGGTCAAGCATACGGTCGGCATGACCGGCGAGGTCACGCTGCAAGGCCGCGTCCTTCCGATCGGGGGGTTGAAGCAGAAGGTGCTCGCGGCCCACGCCGCCGGCCTCACGGATGTGATCATCCCCGAGCGCAACCGCGCCGACCTCGACGACGTCCCGGAGGATGTCAGGAGCGAGATGTCGTTCCATCCGGTGATGAGCCTCGACGAGGTTCTCGAGCTTGCGCTCGAGCCGCGGACGGCGGCTCATGCGCTGTCGTAGCTGCGCACCGCTGCCCGAGGAGGTCCGCCGCGCGGCGGACCTCCTCGAGCGGCGTTGGACGGTGTCGATCCTCGTTGCCTCGCACGAGGGCGCGATCCGCTTCAACGAATTCCTGCAGATGCTCGGCCGGGTCCCGACCCGCGACGCTGGCCAGCCGGCTGACGGAGCTCGAGCGCGCCGGCGTGCTCGAGCGCGACGTGATCGACGCCCGGCCGCCCCGGGTCGAGTACCGCCTCACTGCTCGCGGCCTGCGGCTTCGAGCCGTGGTGACGGCGCTGCAGAGCTACGCGAGCGCGGAGTCGGGCCGAGCGACGTAGCGCCGCTAGAAGACGATCGTCCGGTTCCCGAGCAGCAGGACGCGGTCGTCGAGATGCCAGTCGACGGCCCGGGCGAGGACGATCCGCTCGATGTCGCGGCCGATCAACGCCAGCTCGTCGGGCGTGTGCCGGTGGGAGACCCTGGCCACGTCCTGCTCGATGATCGGGCCCTCGTCGAGCTCAGGGGTCGCATAGTGCGCGGTTGCGCCGATCAGCTTCACGCCGCGCTCGTGTGCCCGCTGGTAGGGGTTCGGGCCCACGAAGGCGGGCAGAAACGAGTGGTGGATGTTGATCACCGGGACGGCGACCCGCTCGAGGAAGTCGTCGGAGAGAACCTGCATGTACCGCGCGAGCACGACCAGGTCGACCTTGCCCGCGAGCAGCTCGAGCTGCTGTGCCTCCGCATCCGCCTTCGACTCCCTGGAGACCGGGATGTGGTGGTAGTCGACGCCGAATGGGCGCACCTCGGCTTCGAGGTCGGGATGGTTGGAGATCACGCAGGCGACGTCCATCGCGAGCTCGTGCCGCCGCCAGCGCCAGAGCAGGTCGAGCAGGCAGTGGTCGTACCGCGAGACGAAGAGCGCGACCCGCTTGTTCGTGGCGGCGAGGCGGAGCTGCAGGTTCATCTCGAACTCGGCCGCGATCGCCGCCAGCCGGGCCTCGAGCAGCTCGCGCTTGCCCGCCAGATCCGCGAGATGGAACTCCATCCGCAGGAAGAAGCTCCCACCCTCGGGGTCGGTCGAGTGCTGGTCGGAGTTGACGATGTTCGCGCCGGTCTCCGCGAGGCAGGCCGAGAGTGCCGCGATGATCCCGTGCCGGTCGGGGCAGGAGACGATCAGGCGGGCGACGTCTGGGTTCCTCATGGCCGCTCCGGTGCGGTGTGGTCGCGGCCGAGGAAGGCGTTGGCCCAGGCGCTCGTACCGGCCAGCGCGTTGTTCTTGAACACGACCGGCCCGTCGAGCATCGTCTCCTCCTCACCGTAGGCTTTCAGCCGCTCGTAGGCCTGCGACCAGATGCACTCGGAGTCGTAGACCTCGCACAGCCCCTCGCGCGTGCCGCCGCAGGGGCCGTTGCGCTGGTTCTTCGCGCACATCGACTCCGGGCAGACGTACGCGATCTCCGGCAGCGAGCAGTCGCCGCAGTCCCGGCAATGGAACGCCGGCACCTTCACCGTCTGCTCCAGGACGTGCAGCGCTTTTGCGACCGGGCGCGGCCCGCGCTCGACCGCGCGGTAGAGGGCGCGACCGGCCGGGTTGAGGGGCGCCTCGGGAGCGAAGACCGCCGAGTGCACGCGGCGGCTGAACCGGTAGCCCAGCGGGACGCGGAGCTCCGTTCGCCGCCGGCGCTTCGACTCCAGGTACGCGGCGCTCGTCTGGCCGGACGAAAGGCCGGTCTCCGGATCCTCGTCGTAGAGATGGAACTCGTCGGGGAAGCCGAACTGGATCTCCCTGGCGAGGCCGCGCCAGTCGTCGGCGTAGGAGCCCGCCTGGTCGAGGATCTCGCCGAAGGTCGCGGCCGACATCTGCCCGCCGAGGTAGACACCGTCGAAGCCGAGGCCGCGCACGACCGCGACGTGCCTGGCCGCGAGATCGACGAAGAAGGCTCGTCCCTTGTCGGCGGCGGCCGCCTGGCGCTCGGCCAGCGCGAGCAGCTCGTCGTTCACGACGACGCCCGGGATCTTGCCGGCGTGGAAGACGCGGGCGGCGGGCCCGGAGAGGAGGTAGACGTTCGCGAGCGCGGATACCTGCAGCTGCTCGTGCCTGATCCAGCGCAGGAGCTCGTCGTCCTTCCTCGTGTTCCAGCCGATCTGGCTGATCGAGAAGCGCGCGCCCGCAGCGACCTTCTTGCGCAGCTTGAAGTACTGCGGCATCACCTCGCGCTCGTGACGCTTGTGGTTCGTGACGACGCAGCCGAGGAAGAAGTCGGTGCGGTCGAGCCGCTCGGCGGGCCTGCGCTCGTCGGCGAGCCCCTCGTTCATCGCCGAGAAGAGGCGGAGCAGCCCGACCGAGTCGATGTCGAAGACCGGCGCGGCAACCCCTTCGTGCCCCTTCACCGGATAGTCGCCCGAGAGCGCGAGGATGTTGTGGAAGCCTTCGGACCCGAGCGTCCAGCCCCGGCTCTCGAGCGCGTTTCGGTTCCGGTCCTTGCAGGAGAGGTGGATGATCACCTCTTGCCCGCGCTCGAGCAGATCGCCCCCGAGCAGGTCGGGGGCGATCATCGCGCGGCCGCCCGGGTTGTCCGTGATCGAGAGCACGTGCACGCGCGGGTCGGCCGCCAGCTCCCGCGCCGTCTCGACCACGTCTCGGCCGCGCGCTGCCGTGGCGAGCCCGCGGGTCGTGACGAGCTCCGCGGCGACCACGAACGCGCCCGGTTGGGCGAGCTGCTCGCGAAGCGTCACGGTCCGGGGGCTCTTCGGTCCCTCAGACCGCGGCTTTGGTGCGCCAGCCTTCGGCGTACGAGGTGCGTGCGACCTCCGAGTACGGGCAGGGGCTGACGATCGCCCGGATCTCGACCTGGGAGTGGGGCTCGACGACCGGCTTCCGCGAGCCGCCGCCCTCCTCGCCCCAGACGAGCACGACCTCGTTGCCGAGCTCGACGTCGGAGTCCACGATCGCCAGCGAGAGGAACGAGCGCTCGTTGTAGCTGTAGCCCGAGAACGTCGAGACGCCGACCATGTGGTCGCCGCTCATCAGCCGGTCGTTCGGCCAGGTCGAGTAGTTGGAGAGCGGGAAGTCGATGTACTTCGCCGCGTTGCCCTTCTCGAACAGCGTGCCGATCGCGCGGGCGACGTCCTCGCCGTTCCAGGCGAGCGTGACCTTCCGCCGGGTCTGGGTCTCGGCCATCGCTTCGAGCGCCTCGCGGCCGATGAAGTCGTGGTCGAACTTCACGAAGGAGCCGTAGCCGAGCTCGTACGGCGTCAGGTAGTAGTCCTCGATCTTGTCCGAGTAGAAGCTGCCGCCGAGCGAGCCGGTGGCCTCGTAGCCGTTTGCCGGCAGCCATTCGCGGTAGGGGCGCAGCTCGTCGCCGCTGAAGACCGCCGGCAGCGGGCACGGGATCCAGCCGGACTCGAGCGTGTTCGTCGCATAGACCCGGGCACCGACCTGGCGCAGGCCGAAGTCGCCGCCGGCCGCGACGATCGCGGCCCGCACGTCCTCGCGCTGCTCCCAGGGCCCGAAGAGCTCCATCCCGGGAGCGCCGGACATTCCGTGGTGCAGCGCGCGCACGGTGTGCCCCGCGATCGTGAGCTCGCCCATGTTGAAGAACTTGATCTCCGGCAGCGGCCCGCCGGTCGCCTTCTGCAGGACGTCGAGCGCCGTCGGTCCCTGCACCTGGAAGCGGTAGAGCTTGCGCTTGCCGGTCGGATTCACGGCGGTGCGCTCGTCGCGCTCGAGCGTGACGTCGTAGCCGCCTGTCTCCGCGTGGTAGGCCAGCCAGTTGTGCGCCGAGGGCCGGCCGACGAGCGAGACCCTGTTCTCGTCGAGGAAGAAGAGGATCCCGTCGCCGATCACGTAGCCGTCGGGGTTGCAGGCGACGAACTGCTTCGCCTTGTTGACGGCGAAGTTCGCGAACGAGTTGACGCCGACGTCGGAGAGCAACCGGATCAGATCCGGCCCCTCGACGTAGAGATCGGTCATGTGGTGGGACTGGTCGAAGAGCGCGCAGGTCTCGCGCCACGACACCTGCTCCTCCCGCCAGTTCGTGAACTCGGCCGGGACCGCGGGATAGACGTACGGGCCGATCTGTGAGTGGCGCGCGAGCTCGACGGCGCTTCCAGCCGCCGCGATTGCGTCCTCCAGGCTTCGCTGACTCATGGACAACCGACCTCCTTCGAACGATGGGACGAACACGGACGGCGTCGCCGTCCGGTCAGACAACTCTTCTCAGCAGCGGCGCGCCCTGCAGGCGGCCGAGCGCGGTGTGGTCTTCGAGCACGAGCTCGAGATTCGTCTGCGCGAGGCGGGCGTGCTCGCGCGCGATCGCCTCGGCGCGCGAGCCGTGACCGGAGCGAATCGCGGCGATCAGCGCCCGGTGCTGATGCTGCGCAACGACCAGGATCTCGCGCGACCGCGGCAGTACGGCCTGCGACGCGACGAGCGCACCCGGCGAGGCGAAGGGCAGCACGACGACGTTTGCGAGCGCGCGCGCCAGGGTCTCGCTCTTCGCGAGCTCGAGCAGTGCAGCGTGGTAGCCGTCGTTCAGCTCGACGTAGCGATGAAGCGATTCCGGCGAGAGGTCGTCGACGACCTGGTCGAGCTGCGTCGCCGCGTCGTTCAGGCGGGCGAGCTCGCTCGGCGACTGCAGCCGCTCGGCGGCAAACCGCGCCGCGGTGCCCTCGAGCACGCCGCGCAGCTCGATTCCGTCGGCGATGTCGGCGCGCGTGAACGAGCGCACGACGAAGCCGCCGCCGCGCAGCCGCTCGAGGAGGCCTTCGTGCGCCAGCGTCGTCAGGGCGATCCGCAACGGCGTCCGCGACACGCCGAGCCGTTCTGCGAGCCCGACCTCGGGCACGCGCTCGCCGGGTGCGAGCTCGCCGTCGAGCACGAGCTCGCGGACACCGAGCGTCGCCTTCGTGGTCTGCGAGCGCTCCGGGCTTCCGGACGACATCTCGCGAGTATACAGCCGAAGCGGTGTTGCATGCAATCGCGGCGATTTAGAGCGAAAAGACGGCTCTAAGGACACAGATTGCATGCAGCACGCGTGCAATCAGCGCTGCCCTGAGGGTCGTGCCGTCTCACGCCGATTGCGAGCGTGCCCGGCGACAGGGCCGGCCCCGAGATCGCTCTCCAGGGGCCGGCCCGCTTGCCGTACTGCGAGAAGTCGGTGTCGGTACCGGCTCAGGCCTTGACGTCGACCGTGCCGGCCTTGTCGTGATCGCCGTCGTGGTCCGCATCGGCGGTCGGCGCCGGGGCCGGCGCCGGGGTGGGCGCGGCCTGCGAGTTGGTCTGGCCGATCGGATAGGTGCTGCCAGAAACCGGTGAGATGCTTGACATGATGCCCTCCTTGGCGTGGATAGATCCTTCGCCATGCATGTTCGGCGCTCCCCGTGTCGAGTTGAGAGATTCTCATCAAGCACGCCGATTCGCCTCGCATAGGGTCCCAGTCCGTACTTTGAAGCAGCACGCTTCGATCGACTCACGGATGCGCACGCTCTGCCCTTCCACGATGCTCGAGTTCAGCGGCTCGGTACGAAAAGGACGGCCCTATTGTTGAAGCTCGAGCGTCACCGCCTCGGTCCCCGTGTCTACGTGCTCGGTTGGCGAGTCCACGAGTGGCATCTCGGCCTCTTCGTCGGGACGCTGGCGGTCGCTGCCGGCCTGCTCGGCTGGATCGGGCCCTTCGCTGCGAGCGCGCTTGCGGTCGCCGGTGTCTGGCTGATAGCGAAGGACTGGCCCGACCTCACCCGCAGCAGGCGCGACACCGCGGGCTGGCGTCTCTGGGTGCATCGGCGTCCGCTCCCGCTGCGCCCCGGCCGGCGGCTCGACGACGTGCCTGCGATTGCGGCGCTCGCGACCGCGATCGTGGGCCTCACCGACCTGGCCTCGTCGCTGACCCCGAACGTCTCCTGGCGGGGACGGACCGTCCACGTCGAGCCGGTCGGCCTGATGCGGAGCGCGCACGCGCTCGCGATCCCGGTCTCGATCGGGCTCGTGCTCACGGCGTACTACCTGCTCCACCGTCGCGCGCTCGCGCTTCGGGTCGCCGTCGTGCTGATGGTCGCCCTGACGGTGTTCAACCTCGTGAAGGGCTTCGACCTCGACCAGGCCGCGGTCACGGCAGCCGCCGGCGCGCTGCTCTGGGCGAGCCGCTCGTCGTTCTACGTTCGTCACGAGCCGTCGTCGCTGCGCTCGGCGGTCTGGCGCGTGCCGCTGCTCCTCGTCGGCGGATTCGCAGCCTCGCTGCTCGTCGTCGCCGTGGCGGCACCCTCGGGGGCCTCCGCCGGTGCCATCCTGCGCGAGACGCTCGACCTCCTCGTCTGGCAATCCGGGCCGATCCGCTTCCACGACGAGTTCGCGCATGCGGCCCTCGGTGTCGAGCTGATGGGGCTTGCGCTGGTGGGCGGCGTCGCCTACCTGCTCTTCCGGCCGCTCGCCGCGCCGCGGGATCTCCCGGACGCAGAGCTGCGGCGCGCAGCAGCAGCGCTGGTCCGAGGGCACGGGACGGACACGCTCTCGTTCTTCAAGCTCCGCGGCGACAAGCACTACCTCTTCGATCCCGAGCGCACGGCGTTCGTCGGCTACCGGGTCGAGGGCGGTGTGATGGTGGTCTCGGGTGACCCCGTCGGGGACGCCCACGCCGTTCGGAGGCTGATCCCGATCGTCACGACGTTCGCGGAGAGCCGCGACCTCCGCATCGCTGCGCTGGGAGTCAGCGCCGCGGGCCGTGCGCTCTTCGAGGAAGCAGGGCTGCGGGCCCTGTACTTCGGCGATGAGGCGATCGTCGAGACGCGGACGTTCTCGCTCGAAGGGCGGGCGATCCGCAAGGTGCGTCAGTCCGTCTCGCGGCTCGAAGCCGCCGGGTACCGGACGCGAACGGCCGAGTTCAGCTCGCTCGGTGAGGATGCGGTCGAGGCGCTCGAGCGGATCGCGAGCGACTGGCGCCACGGCGCGGCGGAGCGTGGCTTCAGCATGGCGATGGATGCCCTGAGGAACCCCCACAATGCCGAGACGCTCGTCGTCATTGCGCTCGACCGGGACGACGTCGTGCGCGGCTTCCTGCATTTCGTGCCGGTCTACGGGCGGCCTGCGGCGTCGCTGTCGTTCATGCGGCGCGAGCAGGGCACGCCGAACGGCCTCACCGAGTTCATGATCGTGAAGGCGATCGAGGAGTTCCGCGCGCGCGGGATCGAGGAGGTCTCCCTGAACTTCGCCGTCTTCGCTCGCTTGCTGCGCGAGCCAGACGGTGTGCTCGAGCGGCTTGCCGCCCGGGCGCTCACGATCGGGGACACCTGGTTCCAGATCGAGCGGCTCTACCGCTTCAACGCGAAGTTCTTCCCTCGCTGGCAGCCGCGGTACTTCATGTACGAGCGCCGCTTCGGGCTCCCGCGCGCAGGCATCGCCGCACTCTGGCTCGAAGGCCAGCTACCGCGACCGAGGCGGCGCGGGCAGCGCCGCCTCGACTAGCGCCTCGAGCTCTCTGCCTCGTCGACCTGCAACCACGGGCGGTAGAGCGGGATCCGTGCGCGCTCGTCGACGCGTCGGCTCCGAATTGCCGGGTAGAGCGCAAGGCCGATCACGACCGAGACGAAATGGCCGAAGTCGGTGAACGTCTGGCCGATCGCGAACGCAAACAGTGCGCAGGTCAGCAGCAACGTCGTGGCGGAGATGAGCCGCCAGCTTCCCGGCAGCCGCTGGGTGAGGACCGCGGCGACGCAGAGCGTTCCGTAGCTCACGCCGACATCGACCGCGCGCGTGATTCCCTGGTCGCCGTGGGACGAGAAGTACCCGGCGCCGATCGCCGCGGCGGTGATCAGCGTCGCGCCGATGTGGCCGCTGGCGAAGACCAGGATCATCCGAGCCGATCCGAGCCACACCTCGGCAGGAGCGAGCACGAGCACGAGGACGGCGATCACAGGCAGGATCGTTCGCTGTCCCGACCAGAACGCGCTCGCAAAGAGCACGTCGCCGGCATGTGTGCGCAGATTGGTGAGGTTCGTGCTCTGGGAGCGGAGCAGGGCGGCCGACTGGGACGTGCCGAGGTCGGCGACGACCCACGTCGTCACGAAGACGATCCCGGAGTAGATGAACGTCGCGGGCGAGCGCCGGATGTAGCAGACGACGAACGGCTCGATTCGCCGCCAGGCATTCGCGAGCCAGAGCCCACCCGGCCACTCGCGGGCGGCCGCAAGGGAGACGAGCCCGGCGAGGCTCAGGACGATCGCGATGAGGAGATCGAGGGGGTTCATGCGAGGGACAAGATGATTGTGCCGACCGACGCGAGGCGCACCTCTGCGGGTCGCGGTTTCGGACGGGCTTCGACGTTGCAGGGCCGAGCGGAGCCGAACGCGTGCGCTGCTTCCGTGTCATCTGAGGACGAAGCAAGCAGCGGAGGAGCGAGGGCGGCAGAACGTCCCTGCACCACCGGGCCGGCGGCAACGAGAAACCCCCGCGTTAGCGGGGGTTTCTGAGTGGAGCCAAGCGAGCTCGAACCCGAGAGGGCCGAACTGTTGCCTCGGGCCTGCCCTTGGGTTCGTCCTCGCGCTCGGTACCTGAGCCTTCCCGAGGGAAGATCAAGCGACCCCCGTCGGCTCCCGTTCCATCACGTCGACCTGGAGCCCCGGGTCCGCTGCCCTGACCTCGGTCGTGGGCGCCCCGAGCTCGGCACGGACGATGTTCGCACCCTGCGCGAGCGCGGCCGCCTTGTACATCGCGATCGGGCGCGGCACGCCCTGCCGGCCGAAGCCGCAATCGGAGGAGAGCACGAGCTTGTCGGCGTCGATGTAGTCGAGTGCGAGCCGGATGTCCGCCGCAACGTCCTCGGGCGTCTCGACCTGCAGGTGCCGGTGGCTGAGCATCCCGACCGCCACCTTCTTCGGCAGGTTGCCCTTGTAGGGCGCGAACGCCGGCAGGAGGCTGTGGTTCGACTCCTTCGACTCGATCGTCCAGACGTCGGCCTTGAGCCGGTTCAGGTAGATGTCGACCGAGGGCTCGTAGGAGATCTGCGGGTCGAAGCAGTGCTGGGCGCCCGGGTTGCCCCAGCAGGTGTGGACCCAGATCTCCGCGTCGTCGAGACCCTCGACCGTGTGGTTGAAGAGGTCGACCAGGAAGTCGAGGTACTCCGGTGCCGCTCCGTAGGCGGCGGCGCTGTGGATTGCAGGCTCTTCGATCTGGATCACCTTGCACCCGGCTGCCGCGAGCTCGCGCAGCTCGGCGTTGAGGATCGACGCGATATCCCACATCAGGTCCTGCTTGTCCTGCGCGTAGGCGTCGGTCTTCACCGTCAGGACGGTGGCGGCGAGGTCGGCGGCGATCGTCCCGAACTTCACGGGCCGTTCGGTGCGCGCCTGCGCGATGCGCCAGATCTTCGCGAACTCGAGCGGCGTCTCCGCGCCGACCTTGCCCGTGACCGCGTGATACTTCCAGCCGCCGACGATCTCGTTCAGCCAGGAGCCGGTCGGGTAGCGCCAGCCGAACGTCGTCTCGGTGTCGTGCCGCGACATTCCCGAGAACCGCTCGGACGGGTACGAGAACCACGAGCGGCCGCCGATGTCGGCATCGAGGTGGTAGTCGCCGTTCGTGAGGATGTCGAGCCCGGCGAGCTCCTGGTCGTTCAGCACCGAGCCGACCGCGTCGACGAACTGCTCCCGATAGGTGACGTCGGCCATCGCGGAGGAGAAGGGTCGCTCGTACAGGTTCCCCGTGAACCACGTCGGACGCGGCCACGATCCCGTGACGGTGGTGGGCAGGAGCAGGTCCTTGGTTGCGATCAGCACGTCGTTCCCTCCCCGGGCGATTTGTCGTGACCCGCATTATGCGCCTTTCGCGCAGCGCGTGAAGTCAGACTGTCGCGACCGTCACGCACGTAACGTCAGACTGAACCCCGGCTGACGGTCTTCCCTGAGCCGCGCGCTCAGATGAGCGGCGTTCGCGAGTCCGACTGCCGCCCGACGACCACCCAGAGCGCCTCGGCCGGACGGTCGCCGACAGCCCAGAGCCGGTGTGGCGAGGAGGCGTCGAATGAGATCGCCATTCCCGGGTGCAGCTCGTACTCGTCGAAGCCGACCCGGACGCCGAGCACGCCGCGCAGCACGTAGCCGTACTCCTTGCCGCCGTGGCGCAGCAGCGAGTTCTCGTCACACGACTCGGCCCCGGCCGGGTAGGTGATCGTCAGGAACTCCACGACCTGGTCGCGGTCGGCCGTCAGCCGCTCCCACGTGACGCCGGAATCGAGGTTGATCACGGCCCGCCGGCCGGGCTCCGTCGTCGGCGAGCCCGAGACCGCTACGGCGGCCGGGCGCGACCCGGGAGCGGGGGCGGGCGGCTCGACGTCGGCGAAGAGGTCGCTCATCGAGAGCCCGAGTACGGTCACGAGCGACCAGAGCGTGCTGACCGACGGCGTCACCTTGTCGCGCTCGATCTGCGAGATCAGGCTGGGGGAGACCCCGACGCGGCGCGCGACCTCTCGCACCGTCATGTCGCCCGCCTGCCGCGCCTCGCGGAGCCGCTCGCCGATTCGGCGAGGGGGCCGGCAGGTCGGGGAGCGGCTCGACGGCTTCCATCAGGTCTCGTTGCCGGTCGAGGCGGGGGCCGTCGACTCGAGCCGCCGCGCGAGCGGCTCCCAGTCGCGCTCGAAGCGATAGGAGTGCCGGTCGGGCGGGCCCGGGGCGGAGGTCTCGAGCCAGAGCACGTTGTTCCCGTCGACCTCGTAGAAGGCGTGGATGCAGCCGACGCCGGTCCAGAAGACGTCGCCGGGCCCAGTGATAGCGCTCACCGTCTGCGACCACGTCGACCTCCCCTCGGAGCATGTAGTACGACTCCTCGAACGGATGGTCATGCGGGTGGGCGACCGCGCCCGGCTGGTAGGCGACCATGAACATGGTCTGCAGCTGCGCGCCGAGCCGCTTGTCGACCAGCATCTTGACCGTGATGCCGCTGTAGGCGAGGCCGCGGTCGCCATGCTCGCCGAAACCGCCGGCGCGTCCACCGAGGCGCCCTGCTTGAGCCGGTCGAGGTCCATGTCGGCGTCGCGGAGCAGGAAGAGGTGGCGGTTGAGCGGGTCGCGCAGGTTGAGCGGCGCCGGCTCGGCGTCCGGCGCGGGCCCGAGGAAGAACGTGTCGGGCTGCCTGGCCCGGGCCGCGGGGCCGCGGGGAGGCCATCTCGACCCAGCGCGCAGCGCCCTCGGCGCGCCACGCATGCACGAGACCGACCGGGATCGCGCCGCAGGCGCCGGGCTCCAGCCGGACGCCGGCGCCGTCGAGGTAGAGCACCGGCTCGCCTTCGAGCACGTAGAAGGTGGTCTCGAACGAATGGACGTGGCTATCGACGTGGCCGTCCTCGAGCGCGATCAGCGTCAGCGCCGTGTGGGTCGAGCCCGTCTGCTCGCCGACGAGCACGGCGCGGCTCAGCCCGGCGCTGTGCGCCTGGCGTCCTCGCGGGTACGAGCTCGATCTCGTGGCGGCGGCGAGGTCGCGTCCGGTGCGCCACTAGAGTCCGACGACGCCCCCGGCGACGAAGTCGGCCCCCTCCGGTCCCGTCGCGGCGGTCGGCCCCGCACGTACTGGCGTCCGGTCACGAGCAGCTCGGCGGCGGGGAAGCGGGTGATCACCTGCGGGCCCGTCGGTGTGACGACGACCTCCTCCTCGATGCGTGCCGCCGAGTGGCCGTCCGCCGCGGCGCAGTAGGTCTCGAGCGCGAACACCATTCCGACCTCGAGCTCGACCGGGTCGTCGAACGAGTGCAGCCGGGAGATCATCGGCGCCTCGTAGAGCCCGACGCCGAGCCCGTGCCCGAACTGGAGGCCGAACGCGGCGCGCTCGTCCTTCATCCCGATCTCGTGCGCGGTCGGCCAGACTTCGGCGATCGAGTCGGTCGTCGCTCCCGGCCGCACGCGCTCGATCGCGTTGTCGAGCCACTCGCGGCACTGCTTGTACGCGTCGAGCTGCGAGGGGGTCGCGTACCCGACGTTGAACGTGCGGTAGTAGCAGGTGCGGTAGCCCATGAAGGAGTGGATGATGTCGAAGAATGCCTGGTCGCCAGGCCGGAGCAGCCGGTCCGAGAACGTGTGCGGATGCGGGTTGCAGCGGTCGCCGGAGATCGCGTTGATCGCCTCGACGTGCTCGGAGCCGAGGTCGAAGAGCACCTTCATCGCTGCCGCGACGACCTCGCTCTCGCGCACTCCGGGCCGCAGCATCCGGTAGATCGTCTCGTAGGCCGCGTCGACGATCCCGGCAGCCTGGTCGAGCAGTGCGAGCTCGTCGTCGGACTTGAGCTTCCGCGCAGCGAGCATCACGGGTTGCGAGTCCGCGATCGCGAGGCCCTTGCGCTGGAGCGCGAGCAGCGTCGTGATGTCGGGCACGTCCATGCCGATCGGCTCCCGGTCGAGCCCGCGCTCGTGCAGCTCCGTCCAGATCATGTCGGCGAGCGCGTCCGGCACCCCGGTCGGGTCGGACATCGCGCCGCGCATCGGCGGCACCCAGGCGCGCCAGCTCGATTCGGGCAGCCACGGGCAATAGAGCTGGTGGTGGCGCGCGGCGGAGCCGAAGTCCCACAGGATGGGGTCGTCCTCGCGGAAGACCAGGGCGAAGCGGATGTTCTTGTCGCGCTCCCAGGTGCCGATCGCCGTGCTCGTCACGTAGCGGAGGTTGTTCGGGTCGAAGAGCAGGAGGCAGCCGAGCTCCGAGCCGGCGAGCATCTGCTTGGTGCGGGCGAGCCGGTGGGTGCGCAGGCGGTTGAAGTCGACTCGCTGCTCCCAGTCGACCGCCATCGTCGCGCCGCGTGAGGCGATGTGCGTCACTTCAGCAACCAGCCGCCGTCGAGCTCGAGATTGACTCCGTTCACGGCCCCGTTCTCGAGCAGGAAGATCGCCGCGTCGACGACCTCGTCCATGGTGATCAGCCGGCCGATCGGAGTCCGCGCGACGAGCGCCTCGAGCACCGCCGGGGGCTTCGCGGCCCAGTACGGGCTGTCGCCGACGACCCCTGGATGCAGACCGTTCACGCGGATCGGGGCCAGCTCGACCGCGAGGGTGTGCACGATCCCCGTCACGCCGCCGTTCACCGTGGTCACCGTCGTCGAGCCGGGATACGGACGCCGGAGCGCGAGGCCGCCGAACACGAGGATCGACGAGTTCGCGTGGAGGCGCCCGCGCAGTGCGTGTACGACCTCCGTGTACCCGACGAGCTTGAGCGTGATCAGCCGGATCGCCCGCGCGAGGTCGTAGTCGGTCACCGAGTTCTCGTCGCGTTCGATCGCACCGAGCACGAGGCGGTCGACCGCGCCGATCCCGGCGAGGCACGTAGCGATCGACTCCGGGTTGGCGAGATCGAACGCGCAGGCAGAAACCGCTCCCGATCCAGGGATGCCGACGGCCACCTCCGCCGCGCGTTCGAGGTCACGTCCCGAGATCACGACATCGCGTCCCCGTGCCGCGTACGCCTCGGCAAGACCCAGACAGATCCCCGAGGTGCCGCCGACGATCACTACGGCTCCGTCATTCATAGACAGCACGATAGAGGCGGCGTGCAGTGTGAGTCAACTATCGACTGGGGTCGCCTGGAGGCCGGCGCAGCCCCAAATCGATGCAATCCAGCCATTAAGGGCCATTGCTTCCCGCCTGCAAAGGTGGTAACACTTCCGCGCTGAGTTCAGTCAAACTGCACGAAACCGAGAGAGAAAGGGAGGCGAAATGCCCAAGCGCGTGCTCATCCGGGGCGGTTACGTCCTGAGCATGGATCCCCGGATCGGTGACATCTACGGCGGCGACGTCCTGATCGAGGACGACCGCATCGCCGAGGTCGCGGCGGGCGTCGAGGCCGGCGACGCGGAGGTGTTCGATGCCTCCGACTGCATCGTGATCCCGGGGTTCGTCGACTCCCATCGCCATACGTGGGAGACCGTGATTCGCGGCATCGCTCCGGACGTGAGCCTCGCCGGCTACTTCGACCTCGTTCTCGATCAGCTCGCACCGGCCTACCGTCCGGAGGACGTCTACGCGGGGAACTACCTCGGCTCGCTCGAGGCGATCGACGCCGGGGTGACCACCGTGCTCGACTGGTCGCACATCTCGAACACGCCGGAGCATGCGGACGAGGCGATCCGAGGTCTCCGCGACGCGCGCCTGCGCGCGGTCTACTGCTACGGCAACCCGAACACCTCGCTTGCCGACTGGTGGTACACGAGCACGCTCGAGGCTCCGGAGGACATCCGCCGCGTCCGCGACCGGTACTTCTCGAGCGACGCCGGCTTGCTGACGCTCGCGATGGGGACGCGGGGGCCGGGCTTCTGCACCCCGGAGGTCGTCCGCCACGACTGGGAGCTCGCCCGCGATGTCGGCGCCCCGATCAGCGTCCACGTCGGAATGGGCCCGTATGCAGGGCGTTTCTCCATGGTGAAGCAACTCGACGACCTGGGTCTGCTCGGCGACGACACGACCTACCTCCACTGCAACTACCTCTCCGACGAGGAGTTCAAGCTGATCGCCGACACCGGCGGAAAGATCTCGATCTCGCCGACGGTGGAGATGATCATGGGGCACGGGACGCCGCCCACGGCGAAGGTGCTCCAGTTCGGGCTCCGTCCGAGCTTGTCGATCGACGTCGTCACGACCGTCTCCGGCGACATGTTCACGCAGATGCGCCTCCTGTTCGCGCAGGATCGCCTGCTCGCGCATGAGGCCGCCTTTGCGGCCGGCAACGAGCAGGAGCCGGTCCTGCTCACGAGCCGCCAGGTGCTGGAGTTCGCCACGATCGAAGGGGCTCGGGTCTGCGGCCTCGAGGAGCGAACGGGCTCCCTCACTCCCGGCAAGCAGGCGGATGTCGTCGTGATCCGCTGCGATCACTCAAACACGTGGCCGGTGATCGACCCCGTCTCGACCGTCGTGCTCCAGGCCGACACCAGGAACGTCGACACCGTATTCGTCGCCGGCGAGCCGCTGAAGCGAGACGGGAAGCTCGTCGGCGGCGACCTCAGGCACGCACGCGATCTGGCGGCGACGTCGCTCGACTATCTGCTCACCCACACGACCATCCAGCCGGGCTGGGTGCAGAGCGCGCGGCCCGCCGGACACGCTCACTAGCTAGTGCAGCGGGACTAATCGCTTGACTCACATGTTCAGTAGTCCTACACTCGCCCGCACCGCCCACCCGCCGCTCGCGGCTGGGACAACAAGCAACCGAGTGCCATAGGAGGTTCAGTCGAAATGAACCGCATCCGTCCAGGAGGACTTCTGCGAGGGCGGGCACGTGCAGTGCCGCTGCTCGTCGCCGGCGTCCTCGCGACCGCCGCCCTCGCCGGCGTCGCCTCTGCCAGAACGGCATCGCATGCCGCGTCTTCACCCGTCCGGATCGCGTACCTCTCGTTCGCGGTCGCGAACAGCTACGACGCCCCGATGCTCGCAGCGGCCAAGACGGCGGCTGCAGCGGGCAACGCCAAGATCACCGTCTTCGACGCGAACAACGACCCGAAGACGCAGTTCGCACAGCTTCAGACCGCGGCGACCTCCAAGCAGTACGACGCGATCATCGTGCAGCCGATCTTCGGAACGGGCCTGATCACCGTCGTCAAGCAGGCGATCAAGAACGGCGTCAAGGTCGTGAACATGGACCAGGAGCTCGGCCCGAACCTCGGCACGTCGAAACCGCAGGTGGCGGGCCTCTCCGGCAACGTCGTCTTCGTGCCGACGAACATCGGCACCAAGCTCGGCAAGCTCGTCGTACAAGCGTGCACGGCGAAGAAGCTCAACCCGTGCGACGTCGGCTACCTGTACGACATCAAGGCCTCGGCGCTCGACGTCGCGATCCGCAGCGGCTTCAACAAGGCGATTGCCGGTCACAGCAACATCAAGGTCGTCGCCGAGGGCGAGAGCTACTTCACGCCGTCGAAGGGGCTCGCAGCCGTGCAGACGATGATGCAAGCGAACTCCGGCATCAACCTGATTGCCGGCTCTGACCAGGGCATCGAGGGTGCGGTGCAGGCAGTCGACCCGTCGAAGGTGACGCTCATCGGCTACGGGGGCAGCGAGAGCGGTCTCAAGGGCATCGCCGCCGGGACGTGGTACGGGACGATCATGCAGCTCCCGGCAACCGAGGGGAAGCTCGCGGTGCAGTGCGCCGTGAAGGCAGTGCGCACGGGCAAGGGCTGCGGCGGGGTCGACCCGGTCGACGCCGTCCCGCATGTCCGGCGTCGTCTCGAAGGCGAACGTCTCGAAGTTCAAGGGGGAGTGGCCGGGCTAGGCGCATGTCGGAAGCCCCACCCGGAAGCGACGAGCAGCACATCGAGCTCCAGGACGTCTCCAAGCGCTACGGAGTCGTCCTGGCGCTCGATCGTGTCTCGCTGACGATCGCGCGCGGATCGGTGCATGCGCTGATCGGCGAGAACGGGGCCGGGAAGTCGACCCTGGGCAAGGTCGTCGCGGGCGCGGTCGTCGCCGATGCCGGCGCGATGACGCTCGACGGCCGGCACGTGTCGTTCCGGACGCCGAAGGAGGCGCTCGACTGCGGCGTCGCGCTGATCGCCCAGGAGCCGTCGATCGTCCCGATGCTCACGGTGGCCGAGAACGTGCTCCTCGGGTCGGAGCCGCGCCGGACCGGCTTCGTGCACCGGCGCGCGCTCCGCAGCCGCTACCGCGAGCTGGCAGAGCAGGCCGGCTTCGACCTGGCCGGAAGCGCGCCGGCGGGGCGGCTGCGAACGGCCGAGCAGCAGCAGGTCGAGATCCTGCGCGCGCTCGCTCGCGACGCGCAGGGTGATCGTGATGGACGAGCCTTCGGCCGCCCTGAGCGGCCCTGAGGCCGAGCGGTTGCACGAGATCGTGCGTGGCCTGCGCGCGAGCGGGAAGACGATCGTCCTGATCTCCCACTTCCTCGACGAGGTGCTGTCGCTGGCCGACTCGGTGACGGTCCTGCGCGATGGCCGTGTGGTCGAGTCGCTGCCGGTGGCCAACGCGACCGAGCAGTCACTCGTCGAGGCGATGCTCGGCCGGCCGTTCGCCGCCGCATTTCCGCTCAAGCAGCCGGCCCCGGCAGACGCGCCGGTCGTGCTCTCGGTGCGCAACCTCGTGGCGCGCGGCGTCGCCGACGCGTCGCTCGAGGTTCGCAGGGGCGAGATCGTCGGCCTCGCTGGGCCTGGTCGGCGCCGGGCGCACCGAGCTGGCGCGTGCCGTCTTCGGCGCCGATCCCGTCGTCTCCGGCGAGATCCTCCTCGACGACGGCACCCCGCTGCGCGGCGGCCCGCGCCGCAGGCTGCAGGACGGGCGTGGCGATGATCCCCGAGTCGCGCAAGGACGCCGGCCTGATCTTCACGCGCTCGGTGCTCGACAACGCGACCCTGGCGAAGCTCCCCGAGCTGAGCCGGCTCGGGATCGTACGCCGCCGGGACGAGCGGCTGGCGGGGACGCAGATCCTCGACCGTTGCCAGGTGCGCGGCTCGCGGCCGAGCGCCCGCGTGGGGACGCTCTCCGGCGGGAACCAGCAGAAGGTGCTCTTCGCGCGGATGCTGTTGCTCGAGCCGCGGCTGATGATCGCGGACGAGCCGACGCGAGGCGTCGACATCGGAGCGAAGCGCGCGATCTACGACATGCTCGTCGAGCTCGCCGAGTCAGGCATGGGCATCCTGCTGATCTCCTCGGAGATCGAGGAGATCCTCGGCCTAGCCCACCGCGTCGTCGTGATGCGGCGCGGGAGAACGGTCGCCGAGCTCGAAGGCTCGGAGCTGACCGAGGCGGCGATCCTCGCTGCGGCGTTCTCGGAGCCGCAACAGGCGGTGGGGGCGGCGTGAGCAACGTCACCGACCCGGTCGCGACCGCGAGCCGGATCGACCTGAACCGCGCGCGCAGCCTCGGGATCCTCGTCCCGTTCGTCGCCCTCTTCCTCACGCTCTCGTTCGCGAGCCAGGCCTTCTTCACGAAGGTCAACATGCTGAACATCCTCGACCAGCAGTCGGCGACGCTGATCATCGCCGCCGCGGGGACGCTCGTCCTCGTCGCCGGAGGGATCGATCTGTCGGTCGGGGCCGTCTACTCGCTCGCCGGCGTCACCGCCGCCGAGGTTGCCCAGCATCACAACGCCTGGCTCGCGATCTTCCTCGGAATCGGCGCAGCCGTCCTGGTCGGAGTCCTCAACGGGCTCGTCACCACGCTCCTGCGCATCAACTCGCTGATCGCGACACTCGCGATGTCGTTCGTGATCAGCGGCCTCGCGAGCCGGATCACTTCGGGCAACTTGCTCGTCCTCTTCAACAAGCCGGCGTTCGGGAAGCTGGCCCAGACGCAGTGGCTCACGGTCAAGACCTCGATCTGGCTGATGCTGGGCGCCGTGATCGTGCTCACGATCGTGCTCGCGCGCACGACGGTCGGCCGCTACATGTACGCGGCCGGCGGGAACGCCGAGGCGGCGCGGCTCGCCGGCGTGCGCGTCAACGCGGTGCGCGTGTTGACGTTCGTCCTGAGCGGCGCCGCGGCCGGGCTCGCCGGCGTGATCGACGCCTCGCGGGTGCTGAGCGCGTCGGCGTCGGCCGAGAACACGACGCTCGCCTTCACCGTCCTCGCCGGAATCGTCGTCGGCGGCACGAGCATCCTCGGCGGCGACGGCGCGGTGTGGCGATCGGTCGTCGGCGTGCTGTTCATCGCACTGATCGGGAACGGCTACATCCTCCTCGGCCTCGATCCGCTCTACGAGCAGATCACGATGGGCGTCATCCTGCTCGGTGCCGTGGCGCTCGACTCCTGGACGCGGAGGCACTAGGCGCCTCCGTCGAACCGCCTCGACCCGGCACGGCTCGCTCGCGGACGGGCCGATGATCGGCAGGAGGTCCAGCTCTGATCTGACCGCGTAGCCGACCCCCAACAAGAAACCCCCGCGTTAGCAGGGGTTTTTGAGTGGTCCTAACTGGGCAGCTTTCAAACAGTGAAGATCTCTGGCGGGTGCTCGTCGGGATCTGACTTGCTTTCAAACTGACCGAGTTCGTGTCGTTGAGGGGACGTGTCGGTCTCGGTGAGCGCCCGTTTCCGGCCGTTGTGGGCGGCCGGTCCGGGCGGTCGTGACTTGATAGGAACCTGTTCGCTGCAAGTGCCTCGTCACTGTTGTGTCCGCCCGTCCCGGCCTGCCGCCCCGAACCGAAGGGACGGTGAAGCGAAGGATGACAAATCAGGAAGGCCGCATCGTTGGCGGCGTCGACGCGCACACCGACGAGCATCACGTCGCCGTGGTCGATCTGCAGGGACGTCTACTGGGCTCGTCCGCGTTCCCGACCACAGCAGACGGTTACCGACGTCTGATCGGCTGGCTGCGCGACTACGGCGAGGTCGAGCGGGTCGGGGTCGAATCGACGGGCGCCTACGCGGCCGGGCTCGTCCGGGCGATGCTCGCCGATGGGATCCAGATCGTTGAGGTCAACCAGCCACACCCACACACCCGCCAGCGGCTCGGCAAGAGCGACCCGATCGACGCTGAGCTCGCAGCTCGAGCGGCGCTGAGCGGGACCGCGACCGCAGCGCCCAAACAGACGAACGGGATCGTGGAAGCGATCCGTCAGCTGAGGGTCGCGAGAACCGGCGCGCTGAAGGCGTGCACCGCCGCGCTGCAACAGCTCGACGACCTGCTCATCACCGCCCCCGAACCGCTGCGCGGCGAACTCAGGCGTGGCCGCACACTCAAGGCGAGAGCCGCCCTTTGCCACCAGCTGCGCCCCGATCGGGAGCGGCTCCACGAGCCGGCGCAGGCCGCGAAGTTCGCGCTCCGCAGCCTCGCCCGCCGCATCCGCCAGCTGGAGGACGAGATCGTCGAGCTTGACCGCCAGCTCGAGCAACTCGTCAACGGTCGCAGCCCCGCACACCATCGAGTTGTTCGGAGTCGGCATCCAAGGCGCAAGCCAGCTCCTCGTCACCGCCGGCCAGAACATCGACCGGCTCCGCAACGAAGCCGCCTTCGCGAAGATCTGCGGCGCCGCCCCGATCCAAGCCAGCTCCGGCCGAACCACCCGCCACCGACTCGACTTCGGCGGCGACCGCCAAGCCAACCGAGCACTCCACATGATCGCCGTCTGCCGACTCCGCCACTGCGAACGCACCCGCGCCTACGCCAACAAACGCACCGCCGACGGACTCAACAGACGCGAAATCCTCCGCTGCCTCAAACGCTACATCGCCCGCGAGACCTACCACACCCTCCGCGCCGACCTCAACGCGCTCAACGGGACTTGACATCTATAGGAACGTCCTCTCCGAACGGCTTCAAACCCTGCTAGCCACGGTCGGGACCAAGTAGGACCGTCGCAGACGCCCTACTTGTAACTCATATTACGACACAAGCCTGTCGAGATCCAGACCCCATTCGTGGGATCGGGCGCCGTAGTGGAGACTCCATTGCGTCCTGTGGTGAGTGGGCAGCCGGGCTAGACTTGGATGAATCACACACGGGAGCCCGTTCGGGCTGAGAGGCGGCTTCGGCTGCGACCGTCGAACCTGATCTGGGTTATGCCAGCGAAGGGAGGAGCCAGGTGCAGAGTGCTGATTCGCTTGCGATCGCTGGTCGATCGTTTGGATCGCGGCTGATCGTGGGTACAGGGAAGTACGCGAGCTTGCCGCTGATGGCCGAGGCGATCGCCGAGTCTCAGGCGGAGATGGTAACGGTCGCGGTGCGCATGGTCGACTTCGACGAACGCACTGCGGACCTGACGAGCTTCCTGCCCGACGATCTGCTGCTCCTGCCGAACACGGCCGGGGCAAGGACGGCGGAGGAGGCCGTGCGTGTCGCTCGACTCGCGCGGGCGGGTGGGTTGCCGGACTGGATCAAGCTGGAAGTGATTCCCGACGCACGCAACCTGCTGCCCGATCCTCTCGGGACGCTCGAAGCGGCGGCGACACTGGTCGGCGAGGGCTTCACCGTCCTGCCGTACATGTTCCCGGACCCGCTGCTCGCGCGGCGGCTCGAGGAGGTCGGCTGCGCAACAGTGATGCCGCTCGCAGCTCCGATCGGCTCGGGGCGCGGGCTCAGGCTGCTGGAATCGATCCGGATCATCATCGAGGAGGCCGGCGTGCCCGTGGTCATCGACGCCGGCCTGGGCGCGCCGTCCGAAGCGGCGGCCGCGATGGAGCTCGGCGCCGACGCAGTGCTCGTCAACACCGCGATCGCGCTGGCCAGAGATCCCGCCAGGATGGCCGCGGCCTTCCGCCAGGCGGTCGAGGCGGGCCGGTTGGGATACCTGTCCGGCGTGATCGAGGAGCGAGAGGTTGCCGAGGCCTCGAGCCCCCTTGCCGGCGTCATCGGTGAGTCGTGAGCACCTGCACCGTCAACAGACGTGTACACGAGATCGAGGAGGGCGAGACGGTTGCCCGCCTGCTCGAGCGGCTCGGGCTCCGCGGCCCCTATGCGCTCGTCGAGCGGAACGGAGCGCCCGTCGACCGCGCGGACTACCCGACGGCGCTCATCGCTCCAGGCGACAAGATCATCGTCGCGCGGCCGGTCGCCGGTGGATAGCCGCCTCTACCTGATCGTCGGCGTGCGGCCCGATCTGCCCGCGCTCCTCGAAGCGGCGATCCGAGGCGGCGTCGACCTCGTCCAGATCCGCGAGAAGGCGCTTCCCGACGGGGAGCTCCTCGCGGCGCTCGCCGAAGCACGGGAGCTGACCGCCCGCCTCGGTGTGCCGCTCGTCGTGAACGACCGGCCCGATCTCGCCGTCCTCGCGGAGGCCGACTACGTCCACGTCGGCCAGAACGACCTTCCGACCGCAGCTGCACGTCGTTTCGGCTTACCCGTCGGCCTCTCGACGCACACAACCGATCAGATCCGAGCTGCCGACGCCGACTACATCGGCGTCGGGCCTGTCTACGAGACCCCGACAAAGCCCGGCGAACGACCGGTCGGGCTCGAGTTGGTCCGCCACGCTGCCCGTCACGCACGGCAACCGTGGTTCGCGCTCGGCGGCATCACCAGCGACAACGCAACCACGGTCGTCCGAGCGGGCGCCGACCGACTCGCCGTCATCCGCGCGATCGCCGACGCACCCGATCCCGAACGCGCCGCCTCCATCCTGCGACGAGCTCTGTCCGACTGACACCAACCACGGAAGCACGCGGTTGGGTGACCACGTCAGCGACGAGGAGTACGCACAGGCGCCAGCAACCGATCAGGCGGTTTGAGTAACGGCCAATTGCTCTCGTAGCAGGCGGACACCAAAAAGGGCCGCTGAGCAGCGACATTGATGTAATAACGACAACGAGTGGACCTAACCGGGCAGCTTGCAAACCTCTCAGAACGCCTTCAAGCGTTGTTTGCCACGGTCGGGGCGGAGTCGAGCCGTCGCAAACGCTCTACTCACCAGTCATCTTACGACACGAGTTTCGCCCGGTTCAGATGCGCGGTTGTGATCCCAGCGCTCGACAAGCGCGGCGAGCCCCCAAGCGGCAAACAGACACATGGGCGCGATCACGACGACTGCGC
>CAVWXR010000008.1:0-447724 GCA_963759085.1 uncultured Actinomycetes bacterium | reverse complement strand
GCGTAAAAGCGGATTTCTTTGGGCTTGGGCGTAAAGAAGCCCGATTCAAGTAAGGTTAAGAGTTCTTTTCCGCTCAGGTTCCAAATTGCTTCGGGAGAGATATGCGGCATACTTTTCAGTCTAAGAGTTCTTTGCCTTGCTTAATAGTATAACGTCCCGTTTTCGCTTTTACTCAATGTTCCAGCGTTTCGCAATCTTCACGATCAAGAAGACGATGAAAGCAACTATTATGAACGTTATCAATGCAACCAAGAAGTCGCCGATGCCGAATGACTGTTTCGTGACTGTTATGAATATGTTGACAGGTTGGTTATTCCTGGGATGGCTAAACCTAATAATGGTATAATGAAGTCTTTGACGACTGCAAGAACCAAAGCACCCAAATACATGCTAAGACGAAAGCAACAGCTAAGCCTAGAACCTGTATTTCGATAGGAAATCTTTGAATTCATTCCATAAGCCTTTGGGAGGCTGAGGCGGCGGAGCTTTTTCCAATGCTTCTCTGATTTTCTTTAACTCTGATAACATTTCATCTTCAGTTGTCAAACCAAAGACACCTAATACAATTATTGTAAGTTGGAACTTTAAGATTGCGGTTGCCTGATAACCTGAATTTTAGGGTTGTGGTTGCCCGTTTACTCCAACATAAAGCTATACGAACTTTAAATACTAAAAAGCCTAAGAGTAAGCTTGCGAAGTGCCGAAATTTTACCGGTCCTCGAGCGCGACAAGCGTGTCGATCATCGTGTTGCCGACAAAATGCACCCGCTCGTCGGGGATCCCCTCGGCGCGCAGGTTGTCGATCGCCTCGGCCGAGTGAGTCAGCAGGTGATCGGAGAACTGGTCGGCGACAATCCGGTTGATCTCCTCGGGCATCGTGCGGTCGAAGCTGCGCAGCCCCGCCTCGAGGTGGACGAGGGGGAAACCAAGCTTGACCGCAACGAGCGTCGCCGCGAGTGCGGAGTTCACGTCACCCGGAACGATCACGAGCTCCGGCTGCTCATGCTCGAGCACAGGTTCGAGCCGCTCCATCATCATTCCTGTCTGGGCGCCGTGCGACGCGGAGCCAACTCCGAGTGAATGATCAGGCTCCGGCAGACCCAGTTCGCGGAAGAAGACCCCGGACATCGAGTCGTCGTAGTGCTGTCCCGTGTGGATGAGCACGTGGCGTGCGTCGGGCAGGCTCGCCGAGAGGGCCTGGTGCAACGGTGCGATCTTCACGAGGTTCGGGCGCGCCCCGACGACGTATGCGATCCGCACGCGAGCCACTCAGGCTCCTGCCACGAGGATCATGCTCATCGCGCACGAGAGTATCGATGGGAGCCACTGCGGACGGATACGCTCAACTCACTTTGGCCGCTGCCGACGCCGTGGTGTCAGTCGCGCCGACCACATCGGTGGTCGTTCCGTCCTTCGGCCGACCGGAATTCCTTCGCGGCTGCCTCGCGGCTCTCGCGAACCAGACGCAGCTCCCGGGAGAAGTCGTCGTCGCAGCCCGGCGCGGCGACGACGAGACTGCTCGCACCGCGGGCGGCGTCTTCTCCTTCCCGGTTCGGCTCGTCGTTGTCGACGAGCCCGGCCACCTCCCTCCGATCGTCGCCGGCGTCGAAGCCGCCACAGGCGAGATCGTGCTCCTCTGCGACGACGACGCCGAGCCCTGGCCCGAGTGGGTGGAGAGGCTCGCGCGGCACTACGACGACCCCACCATCGGCGGAGCGGGCGGCCGTGTCGTCCAGCCGGGCTTCGAGGAACACGTCCCCACCAACCGCGTCGGCCGCATCTCGTGGTCCGGCCGCTTCGATCGCCTGCATCACCACCGCCTCCCCGCGGAGGGGGACGTGCGCGACGTGCACGCCCTGCGCGGGACCAACATGAGCTTCCGGCGCGACCTCCTCCTCCGCTATCCGTGGGATGGACGCCTGAACCGCGGCGCGGCGACCGACTACGAGATCGCGCTGTGCGCCTGGGTGCGCTCGCAGCGCCGGCGCATCGTGTTCGACCCCGGCGCAGCCGTCACGCACCACGTCGGGCCGCGACCCGAGATCGGCCGGCAGGTCGACGAGCGCGCGATCCGCGACTACAGCCACAACCTCGTCTACGTCTCCGCGACCGCGCTTCCGCGTTGGCAACGGCCGCTCGCGGTCGCAGGCGCGTTCCTCGTCGGCAGCCGCCAGTCCTACGGCGTCGCGTCGGCTCTCGCCGACCTCGCGCTCGGGCGACCCCCGTCGGTTCACCGGCAACTCGCTCCGGCATTCCAGGGAAAGCTCGAAGGCCTCCGCTCCGCGTTCGACTACGCCCGAACAGGCCCCGTCTCGCCGCTGTCGCCCCGGCTCCAGCCGAGTGCAGACGCGACGGCAAGCCCGACGAACGCGAAGTAAGCCTCCGCAACGACCGGCGTGTCGAGCGTGAAGGTCAGCAGCATCCAGAGCGATGCGATCACAGTCGCGGCAAGCGCGACGGTGGAGCATGCGTGCGCCCACCCGGTTGACGCCCGGAACGCTCGGAACGAAACGAAGACAACGGCGAGAACAAACCATGCGAACACGACGAAGCCCGGGAGTCCCAGCTCATATTCGGCCTTCACGTACGAGCTCTCCGCGGCGAGCTTGGTCGACGGGCTCACGTACTGCGCGCCGAGCGTCATCGTGCCGGTTCCGTGACCGAGCAACCATGGGTGCGTGAAGAGGCGGCCGAGCGGCGCGAGGCGCTTCGACCAGAGGCTCCCGGAGTCCGGCGAGGCGGCCGTGTTGATGTCGGTCGCCCGCGAGACGAACCCGCTTGTCCCGATCGTCGGCGTGAGCAAGAAGCCCGCGGCCGACAAGGTCACGTGCTTTCCCCTCGGCACGTGCTTCCCGCCCACTACCTTCCCTCCCTCGGCCAGCTTCGCAGCCTCTCGGAGCGTTGCCGCAGAGACCTTCACGAGCACCTCTCGTCGGTCGGGCGTGTACGCGTCGATCGTGACGCGCCCGGTGTGTCCCGCGCCTGCGTTCAGGTTGGCCTTGTCGATGCGGACGGTGATGTGCTGGTTGCCGTCGTAGAGCGTCACCGGAGTCAGCTTGTTGAACTCCGCCAGGGGCAGGAGCCGCTGAGGATGGACGAGCCAGCTCCTCACCGTCGGAACCGCATGGCGCTTGAGGTACGGGATCCCCTGGACGGCAGAGAGGAGGCCAAACGCCGCCACGACCGGGACGAGCGCTGCAAGCACAAGCCGACGGCGGTAGGCCAGGTTCAGCACGGAGCCGCCGATCACCAGGGCACCGCTCACGAGGAGCGTCCGTGCTGCGGTCACCGCTATCGATCCGACGGACGCAAAGATCGCAGCGCCCGCGAGGATCTGGTAGCGGCGGGAGCTCGCCCAGGCGAGGAGCGCCACAGCCGCGATCAGCGCGAGCACGAGGACGTACGAGAGGTCGGCGGTCTGCATGAACGTGCCGGTCGGACGGAGGTACGGCTCACCGGCGACGGTGATGATTCCCGGGAGCGCGCCCGACACGAGCTTGTTCAGCACACCCGGGCCTGCGAGGCTCTGAATCGAGGCGAACAGCGCCTCGGCGACGCCGACGGCTGCCATCATCACCAGCAGCTTCGTCGCCCGGCTCTTCCTGTCCACGATCGCAGGGGCGACCCAGATCAGCGGGAAGTAGATGAAGTAGCTCCGGAGGCCGACGGCGGCGAGCGACAACGACGGGCTCCGCAAGACGTAGACGACGGAAAGCAGCAACAGGGCCGCAAGCGGGGCGATGAGCCACCAGGGACGCGTCAGCCTTTCGCGCGAGAGTCGGGGCAGAACCGCGGCGTAGACGCCGAGGAGCAGGAAGTCCTTCAGGAGGTAGACGACAATGTCGTTGTAGACCCACTTCCGAATTGCGCCGTCGGCGACGGTGAGGAGAAACACGCCGTAGAAGCTCTGGACCGGCAGGCGGATGCCTACCAGGAAGACTGCGCCGAGAGCAATCGCGGCGAGGGCGACCTGGAGGGAAGTCTGCGGCCCGGGTAGCAGCTCCCCGCTCGGTGCCGCGATCGCCGCCGCGACCGCGAGGAGAATCCCTGCCCCGAGGAGAACGGGCGACGCTTTCCCTCGTGCCTCGGACTGGGGGACGGCCACACCCACGAGAGCCCATCGTAGCGCCGGGCCTCGTCGCCCCGGGAAGCGGTACGGTGCGCGGGTGCCGACGCCGATCCTCTTCGTGCACCATCGCAGCGAGCTCGGCGGAGCGCCGACGAGCCTCTCGTACCTGATCGCGCACCTCGACCGGGACCGGTTCGAGCCGCACGTCTACTGCCCGGAAGGGGCCGCAGCAGATCTCTTTCGCAGCGCAGGCGCGATCGTCCACCCCGGTCCCGTCGCGGCGTTCACCCACATCTGGGCGAGCACATACCGCGGCCGCCGCTGGCTCCTGCTCGGCCGGGAGGCGGCCCGGCTCGGCCCGCACGCGATCCGCTTCAACGCCCTGCTGCGGCGTGAGAGCTTCGCGGCCGTCCATCTGAACGACTCCCCGCTGCTCCCCGCGGCGGTGATCGCGCGACGCCGCGGCGTCCCCGTCATCTGGCATCTCCGGTCTGCTCTCGCCGACCGGACGAGCCTGCGGGGCCGCCTCATCCGCCGAGCGATCCGCCGGCTCGCCACGATGTCGATCGCAATCAACCAGGACGTCGCCGAGAGCTTCGACGTCGGAGCGCAGGTGATCCCGAACGGTGTCGATCTGGACCGCTTCCCTCCCGGGGACTCGGATGCCGCAAAGCGCGCGCTCGGCCTTCCGACGAGCCGTCCGGCGATCGCCTTCTTCGGGTTCATCTATCCATCGAAGGGATTCCGCGAGTTCCTGAGCGCCGCGGCTCTCCTGCGCGCACGCGGCGTCGAGGCAACGTACCTCGTCGTCGGCGGAGCGGTTCGGGGAGAGGAGTTCTTCTCGACGCTCAGAGGGCGCATCCTCCAGGGCGCGAACTTCGTGCGGAACTACGAGCGAGAGGCGCGTCTCCTCGTCGCGACCCTCGGGATCGAGGACGTCGTCCGGTTCGTTCCGTTCACGCCGGACCCGGCGCAGATCTACCGCGCGAGCGACATCGTCGTCGCCCCCTCACGCGGCCCGGAGCTCGGACGGCCGGTGATCGAAGCCGCCGCGTGCGGTGTTCCGGCAGTCGCTTCGGGATCGACAGACGGCGGCGGCATCATCATCCCCGACGAGACAGGCGTGCTCGTGGACGGAACCGAGCCGACGCTTCTCGCCGAGACGATCTCGCGCCTGCTCGACGATTCCGAATACCGGCAGCGGCTCGGGACGGCAGCACGTGCATACGCCGAGGAGCAGTTCGACGCGGCAAAGAACGCCCACCGGGTCGAGGACGTCTACCTGAGGGCGATTCCGGCGCTCGACCGGCGCATCCCGGTGCTCTACGTACACCACCGGCCGCAGCTCGGCGGCGCGCCCGTGAGCCTCGGACAGCTCATCGAGAACATCGGCGACGGCTATCGCGCCCCACGTCCTCGTTCCGCCGGGACCGGCCGCCGCCCTGTTCTCGAGCGCAGGGGCGGTGGTGCACACCGGTCGCGTCGCGACCTTCCCGCATACGTGGGACAACCCGTACTCGGGGATCCGCTGGCTCATCCTCCTGCGAGAGCTGTTCGCACTTCCGCCGCACGTGAGGCAGTTCCGAAAGCTGATGCGCACGCACGGATTCCCGATCGTCCACATCAACGACTCGCCCATGCTCCCCGCAGCGGGGATGGCGCACAGGCACGGAGCCAAGGTGGTCTGGCACCTCCGCTCGGCGCTTGCACATGACGGCGACGACCGCCGGAGCAAGGCGATCGTCGCTCTGATGAAACGCTGGGGAGACGCCGCCGTCGCGATCGACGTCGACGTCGCTGCGACCTTCCGCGTCGACTTGCCGATCACAGATCGTGCACAACTCCGCCTCGGCCGTTCCGGCGAACGCGGTTTCGCCGCCCCCGCTCCAGGACGTGCTCCACCTTCCGGCGGACCGCGTGCTCGTCGGCTTCGCGGGCTTCATCCGGCGCCAGAAGGGCTGGCCCGAGCTCGTCGCGGCCATGAGGCTCCTGGCGGACCGCGGCGTCCCTGTCCACTGCGTGGTTCTCGGCGGCGGCGTGCGGCCGCCCGCCTTCTTCCGGACGCTCCGCGGCCATGCCGTCGCTGCATTCGGGCTCGTCAGGGACGAGGAATCGGCGATGCACGACGCAGTCGCCGCGTGCGCGGCTGGAGGACCACTTCTCGTTCCTGCCGTTCACCTCCGACACCGCCGACATCTACCGGCGCGTCGACATCATGACCTTCCCGAACCAGGGCGTCGGCCTCGGACGGCCCGTGCTCGAGGCGGCCATCTACGGGAAGCCCGTCGTCGCAAGCGGTTCGCGCGACGGCGGCGGGGTGCTCGTGCCCGACGTAACGGGGATCCTCCTGCGCGAGCCGACCCCGTTGGCGATCGCGGACGCGCTCCAGCGGCTCGCGCTCGACCCCGACCTGCGTCAGAGGATGGGGAAGGCGGCGGCTGAGCACGCCGCGGCGGAATTCGACCCGAAACGCAACGCCGCTGCGATCGAGCACGTCTACGAACAGCTCCTCGGCCGTTCACCGCTCGCCCTCGCACCGCAAGCGTGGGTCGGTGCCGGTGCCCGTTCGGGCTGAAGCACGCCCGACCGCACCGCCGGAAGCCGCACGTGCCGCGACAATGGGTGCGTGCGGATCTGCATGGTTCTCGGCGGCCAGGACTTTCCACCAGACATTCGCGTGGAGAAGGAAGCCCGCACCCTCGCCGAGGCCGGGCACGAGGTGACAATCGTCTGCGAGAGCAGGACGCGTCCCACCGGCGCGGGTAGCTGGGAGGGCTGCCGGGTCCTCCGCCTTCCGACACGGTCGGCGGGCGCGCGGCTTGCCGACATCGTGAGGGTGGTGGCGATGCGCGACCCCAGGTTTCAGCGCGCGCTCGAGCGCGAGGCGGCGACGACCGACGTCTTCCACGTCCACGACCTGCCGCTCGTGAAGACGGCTCTCGCCGTCGCGACCCCTCGCGGACTGCCTGTGATCGCCGACCTGCACGAGAACTATCCGGCCGCGCTCGACTCGTACCGGCTCGACGGGCCGCGCTGGCGGGCGGCGGCGCTCGACCGGGTAAGCGGGATCCGCCGCTGGGAGGCGTACGAGCGCGATGCCGTACGAAGAGCCGACCGCGTCCTCGTCGTCGTCGACGAGGCGAAGGAGCGGCTCGTCGCGGCCGGTGCGCCTGCCGACCGGATCACCGTAGTCGAGAACGCAGAAGACGTCGGCCGTTTCCTGGCCATCCCGGTCGAACCCGTCACGGAGCTGCAAGACGCCACCGGCGCATTCGTGCTCCTCTACGTCGGCAGCTTCGGCGGCAGCCACCGCGGGCTCGACACGGCGATCCAGGCCATGCCGGCGATCCTGGCGGAACGGCCCGACGCCCTGCTCGTGCTCGTCGGCGACGGGCCGATGAAACCTCGCCTCGAGCAGATCACAGCAGATCTCTCGCTGGAGCGAAGCGTGCGCTTCCTCGCTTGGCAGCCGATGTCACGCGTGCCCTCGCTGATCGCCGCGAGCGACGTCTGCCTCGTCCCCCATGCCGCTCACCCCCATACGGAGGCGACCTCGCCGCACAAGCTCTACCAGTACATGCTGATGGGAAAGCCGGTGGTCGTGTCGAGCTGCCGGCCGCTCGCGCGCGTAATCCGGGACGGCGGCGGCGGTGTCGTCTTCGAGGCCGGAAGCCCCGGGTCGCTCGCATCGGCCGTTCTCTCCCTGACCGACCCGGACAGGCGCCGCGCTCTCGGAGAGGCGGGGCGGGCCGCCGCGACGAGCACCTACAACTGGGCGCGGAGCGCGGAGCGACTGCTCGGGGTGTACGGGTCCCTTGCCTGATTCGGCGGAGCTCGCAGCTGTTGCGGTAGATGACATCCGCCGCTTCGTGCGCACCCGGGGCTGGTCGGGCTACGACCCGTATGACATCCGCGGGACGCGGCTCTTCCTTGCGCTGCAACGCACCGCCATGGGCGGGCCGCGGGCGCGCCGCATCCCGCTCCGCGCGGCAAGCGAGATCGTCCAGAAGGTGCCGCGGGTCGCCCGCCGGCTGCTCGGGGTCGAGCCTTCGATCAACGCCCACGGGATCGCGTTGCTCGCCGCCGCGTACTGGACGCTCGGCGACCCTGACGCGCGGCGCGAAGGCGGGCGGTGCCTGGACTGGCTCACCGCGAACGCCGCTGGCGGGCACGCCGGTCTCTCGTGGGGGTATCCGTTCGACTGGCAGTCGCTGACGTTCATCCCGCGTGGGACCCCCTCCGGGTTCGTCAGCGTCGTCGCCGGCGACGCGTTCTGGCGCGCCGACCGCGCCGGCGAGGAGGGCCGACTCGACGCCTGCATCGCCGTCTGCGAATTCGTCGCCACCGATCTGCGCCGGCTCGAGACCGACGCTGGCGTCTGTTTCAGTTACACGCCGCTCGACGAGCTCTGGGTGCACAACACGAACCTGCTGGCGGCCGAGTTCCTCGACCGCATCGGACGGGCCATCGCCCGCGCCGAGTGGGTCGACCTCGCGGAACGGGCGGCGGCGTTCACGCTCGCCGAGCAGCGTGGCGACGGAGCCTTCGACTATCTCTCCCGGCACGTCACGGCGGGTCGCGGCGGGCGCGTCGACCAGTACCACTCGGGGAACGCGCTCCGTTCGCTGCACAGCCTGTGGCAGCGAACGGGAGATCCCCGCTATCGCGACGCGCGCGACCGGCTCTATGCCTTCGTCTGCAGGAACCTGTGGGAGGAGCGCGATGGGGGCCGCACACCGCTCATGTACGCCGGACGGAGCTACCCGATCGACATCCATGCGTGCGCGGAGGCGATCCTCTCGAGCTCGCTGCTCGCAGACGAGATCCTCGAAGCCCGCGCGCGGGGAGGCGACGCGGTCCGCTGGACGCTCGCGCACATGCGGCGCTCCGACGGGACGTTCGCACAGCTGCTCGTGCGCCGCTTCGGTCGCGAGCGCCTGCTCGGGCTTCCGTTTCTGCGCTGGAACGAAGCGCCGATGCTGCTCGCCCTCGCGTCGCATCTCGCCGTGGAGCAGGCCGGCTGATGTGCGGGATCTGCGGCATCGTCCGCATCGGCGCCCCACCGGAACGCGAAGTCGTGGAGCGGATGACGGAACGCCTGGCGCACCGCGGCCCCGACGACGCAGGCGTCGTCGGGCTGCCCGGCGCGGCGCTCGGGAGCCGACGGCTTGCGATCATCGACCTGAGTGCCGATGGGCACCAGCCGTTCTCGACCGACGACGGGCGCCTCCACATCGTCCACAACGGCGAGATCTACAACTACCGCGAGCTCCGCGCCGAGCTCGAGCAGCGCGGGCGCCGGTTCCGGAGCGCAACGGACACGGAAGTCGTCCTGCGCGCGTACGAGGAGTGGGGAGACGCGTGCACGTCTCGCTTCAACGGCATGTGGGCGTTCGCGATCTGGGACGCGGAGAAAGGCGAGCTGTTCGCATCACGCGACCGTTTGGGCGAGAAGCCGTTCTACTACCGCTTCTCCGGCGACCGCCTGGTCTTCGCAAGCGAGCCGAAAGCGTTCCGGCTCGACCCGGAGACGCACCTGAGACCGAATCCGCGGGTGTGCCGCGACTACCTCGAGCTCGGCTACGTCGAGCACACCGACGAGACGTTCTTCGACGGGATCGTGAAGCTTCCGGCCGCTCACTCGCTCCGGTTCGGGCGAGACGGCCTCACCGTCGGGCGCTACTGGCGACTCGAGCAGCGCGAGCTGCCGGCTGCGGACCGGGCCGAGGAGGTGCGGAGCCTCTTCCTGGACGCCGTTCGGCTGCGGCTCCGCAGCGACGTCAGGGTGGGCACGGCGCTCTCGGGCGGGCTCGACTCGTCGGCCGTCGTCTGCGCCGTCGACCATCTCCGCCGCACCGAAACCGACTCGGCCGCCGCCGTGGGCGAGAAACAGGCGACATTCACCGCGTTCTTCGAGGGCCGGGGGCGTCTCGACGAGCGCCCGTACGCGCAGGCTGTGGTGGACGCGACCGCCGTCGAGCCCCACTGGGTCACGTTCACGCCGGAGGAGGCCCTCGACGCGCTCCCCGCGATCGTCGGGGCCCAGGACGAGCCGTTTGCGTCCACGAGCATGGTCGCCCAGTGGTTCGTGATGCGGGCGGCAGCCCGCGCGGGGGTCAAGGTCATGCTGGACGGCCAGGGTGGCGACGAGACGCTTGCCGGCTACCCGGTGTATGCCGGCTACCGCTTCGCCGACCTGCTCGCGGAGCGCCGGCTGCGGGAACTGGCCGCCGAGATCGCCTCGTACCGCGGCGCGCACGGCACCTCCGGAGGCGCGATCGCGGCCGGTCTGCTCCGGCCGTTTCTCGGAGCAGGACTGAAACGCCGGTTCCGGACGCGCGCAGCGGGCACCGAGGAGCTCGCGGGCTCGGAGATCCGTGGCCCGGTGACCGCACGGCCGGCCGACGAAGGCGACTTCGCCGACCGCCTGCACTCGCAGCTGCACCTCATCCTGACGCGGCAGGGCCTCCCCGCACTCCTCCGGTACGAGGACCGGAACTCGATGACCCACAGCGTCGAGGCGCGACTTCCGTTTCTCGACTACCGCCTCGTCGAGCTGCTCTTCTCCCTCGACGGAGGAGAGCTGATCCGACGGGGCCGGACGAAGGATGTCCTCCGGAAAGCGCTCGGGGACCTCCTCCCGGCCACCGTTCGGGACCGGGTGGATAAGGTCGGATTCGAGACACCCGAAGCGGAGTGGTTCCGGGGCCCGTTCGGCGATCTCGCCGCGGACACGTTTGCCTCGCGGAGCTTCGCCGACCGCGGACTCGTCGACCCGGCGGCGGCCAGAGAGCTCTTGAAGCGCCACCGCGACGGAACGCCGGCGCGTGGGTACCAGCTCTGGCGCGCGCTCAACCTCGAGCTCTGGGCACGCGAGGCGTTCGACGGAACGGGGTCGTCGCTCTGAGCGTCCGGGCCCACCTGCGGTCGGTCGCGATTCGCGTGCCCGCCGGACCGACATACCGCGCGGCCGCGGCGGGCGGAGGGCTCGTGCGGCGACTCGCGGTGTGGGACCGGCACCGGCGCGTCGCAGCCGCAATCGACGCGCTCGGTGACGACCTCCTCGTGCTCGACGTGGGGTGCGGAGAGGGCCCCGTCGCGCGCATGCTCGCGCAGCGCCACCGGTTCGTCGGAGTGGACATCGACACCGCGGCACTCGAGAGCTTCTCCCGCTACGGGCTCGCAGTCGTCGCCGATGCGCGAGCGCTGCCGTTCTGCGACGGCTGCTTCGACGTCGTGGCGCTGAGCCAGGCAATCCACGGCGTGCCGCTCGACCCCGTGTTCGCCGAGCTGGCCCGCGTGACGCGGCCCGGCGGCCACCTGGTGATCGAGCGGGCGATGGCGATCGACTTCTCCCTCTGGCCGCTGATGACGTACTGGGGGCTCAGAAAACGGCTGCCCGGGCGGATGCGGCTCCGTACCCCGTGGGGCAGGGAGCGTTGGCGGACGCTCCGGTCGTCGCTCGAGCGCAACGGCTTCGACGTCGTGCGGCGCGAGGGCCTCGAGATCAGCACCGGTCCTCTCTTCACACGGAGCCGCGACAGACGGCTCGCCACGGCCGCCGAAGCGTTTCCACGGCTCGCCTCCCAGCAGCTGATCGTGGCGCGACGGAGATGATCGAGCTCTGCCTGACGATCGACGCCGAGTCCTCGAAAGAGATCCGCGACGGACGGCTCGTCCATCGCGACTTCGAGGGTGACGTCTGGACGCAATGCCGCGCCCTCGATGCGCTCGGCAGGGCCTACGGGGCGGAGCTCACGTTCTTCTACCCCCTGTCCGAGCTGGCCGCATCCGATCCTCGCGCCGAGAGCCTCGCGGCGGAGCTCGCAGGGAAGCACGAGCTCGGCCTCCATCTCCATCACCCGTTCGTGGACTGGTCGGCAGACCGCATCGCCTCGACGCTCGCAGCCGAAAGGCTCTTGCTCGAGCAAGCCGCCGCGAAGACGGTCGTGAGCGTTCGTGCAGGGGGCTACAACACCGGAGCGCAGACGTCCTGGATCGAGGCGCTCCGCCAGGCGGAGCTTCGCGTCGACTCGAGCGTCTGGCCCGGCGCGTCGACGGCGAGAAGCTGGGATGCCGCGCGCGGCGCAGCATACGACGCGCAGCTCTGGGGCGGACACGGCGTCGAGTACGACTACCGCGGCGCGCCGGTGGCCGGCGCCTATCCCACGGGTGCGACCAGCCTGTGCGTCCCGGGGGAGGGAGGAGTCGTTGAGGCCCCGATCGCGGCCGTCCTTTACGAGGAGCTGGAGCCGCGGCCGCTCCTGCTCGACGTCCACGGCCTGACGCTCGAGGCCCTCATCCGCGGCATCGAGCATCTCGAGTCGATCGCGGAGCGCCGTGCGTTCGTCGTCATCCTCATGCACTCCTACGGCGTCGCGCGCGGACGCCGCCTGACCGCAGTCGGCCGCCGCGTCGAAGGTCTCCTGCGCTGGGCGGCCCAGCGGGAGATCCCGCTCCGGCCACTCGGCAGCCTGGCCGGCGCCGCGCTCGGGGAGTACGGGCCGATCTGGGCGCTCAATCAGCACGAGCGGTGGGCGCCCGTCGACCGAGCGGATCTGGAGACCCTCGTCACGCGCTGCCCCCGGTGCGGCTCCGCGCTCCTCGCGCTTCACTGCGCCACGTGCGGCTGGAGCGGCACGCGCCGCTCACTGACGTTCGTCGACGCCCGGACCGATGAGTCCGCAGACGCGATCGTGGTGTCGGCGCCCTCCCGGGGAAGCCGCTACCTGCGGGCTGCTCTCGCGCTCGCCGGAGGGCTCCTCGGCGTCGCCGCAGGCGACGTTCTCGCCCTCGCGGCGCGGCTTCGCCGGCCGCGGGCGCGGCCCTGAGGCGCAAGCTCACCCTGGGTACGATGCGACTCATGGCGCCGGAGGGTATCCCCGCCGAGTCGCTCGGAATCCGGCTTGCGCGCCTCGCGGGCATCGGGGACGCCGGCAGGGTCCTGCGCGACTTCGCCCACTCGTACCTCCCGAATCAGGCGCTCGCGGCCCTCGCGGGCGCGGCCGCCCTTCCCGTGCTCGCCCACAAGCTCCATCCGCTCGACCTCGGCGTCCTGACGATCGCGCAGACCCTGATCAGCCTCGGCTGGGTGCTCGTAGGAAGCTGGCTCGGCTCGGCGATCATTCGAGAGCTTCCGCGCCACCGCCTCGCGGGCGACCTCGCCGCGTTCCGCCGGACGCTCTCCCGCGGGCTGGGGGTCGCGTTCCTCGCACTCGGCGCCTACTCCGGCCTGATCGCCGCCGGCGGGGCCCTTTCGTCGGCGATCGGCCGCAACGAGCTCCTGATCGACGCAGCGGCAGCCGGCCTCCTCCTCCAGAACACCGCGAACTCCCTTCTCGCCGGCAGCCTTCGCCCGAGGCTCTATCTCGCAGTCGACTCGGGCGCCAGGGTCGGCGGCATCGCCCTCGGCATCGCGCTCGTGTTCGCTGGTCACGGCGTGGGCGGCTACCTCGCGGGGATTGCGATCGCCTCGTTCGTCGCCGGCCTTGCGGGACTTCGGGCGGGATGGCCGCAGGGAGGCCACGCCGGAGCCTCCGCCCCGTTGCCCCTGTCGCCCTGGCTGCGGTTCGGCGTCCCGAGCGCCGCGGCGGGGATCGCAACGTGGGGGCTCGCCTTTGCCGATCGGTACATCCTCGCGGGCCTGCGAGGCGCGAGCTCGGTCGGCGTCTACTCGCTTGGGAACATGATCGGCGACAAGGCGATCACGATTCCGGCTATGGCCTTCGGCACCGCGGCGGGCCCGCTGCTCGTTGCGGCGTGGGAGAAGCACGGCCGCGCCGAGGTAGAGCGGCTGATGCGCTCCTACACGCGGATCCTGCTCCTGATGGGCGTTCCGACCGTGCTGCTGCTGGCCGCCACAGGTCAGACGATCGTCGACCTCATCGCGCCCAAGAGCTACTCTCACGCGGGCGCGGTCGTTGCGATCGTCGCGGCGGGTTCGCTGATCTACGCCCTCGCCCTGATCGGCTACACGGGGTTGATCGTGGGGAAGAGGACGACGCCCATGCTGTACGGCGCCGGCATCGGGCTCGTCGTGAACGTTGCCGCGAACTTCGCGCTCGTTCCCCCCTTCGGCATCGTCGGAGCCGCCGTGGCCACACCGCTCGGGATGGCCGCATCGCGCTCGCGACTCGAGGCGTGGTCACGGCGATTCGCGGTCTGGGCGTTTCCGTGGGGAACGCTCGCCCGCTGCTGCCTCGCAGGCGCCGCCGCCTGCGCCGCCGCGACCGCGACCGGCTCGTTCTCCTGGTCGCCGGCGATTTCGCTGACGGTTGCCTGTGCCGTGTTCGCGATCGTCTACCTCGCCGGCCTCATGTTGCTCGGAGAGCGGTACGCGGCCCGGAGAATCGCAGCCGCATAGCTACTCGAGCGCGGACGCGTACGCATCGAGCAGCGCGCGGATCGTCACGCCGGGCGACAGCGTCGTTCGGGCCTTCTCGCTCGCCTTCCCGCCGAGCTCGCGGCGGAGACCCGGTTCCGCCAAGAGCGTCTCAAGCGCACGCCGGAGCCCGGCGACGTCACCCGGCGGCACGAGCAGCCCGGTCACGCCGTCGTCGACCGCGTCGAGCAGGCCGCCGACCGCGTCGCGACGACCGGCCGCCCGTATGCCATCGCCTCGCGGGCGACCACGCCGTAGCCCTCGCGCCGCGACGGGCAGGCAGACGACCGCGGCGCGCTCGTAGTAGGCGCCGAGTTCGTCGTGCGGGACGAAGCCGACGCTTCGGGCACGCGGTCGCGCAGGGCCGTCGCCGACGATCACGCGCGGCAGCCCCGCGGTCGCCTCGACGAACTCGAGGATCCCCTTCTCCGCGCGACAGCCGGCCCGGCGAAGAGCACGTGCGGCGGCTCGTCCGGCTCGCCGACCTGCTCGGGGAGCTCGAAGCCGTTCGGGATCACGCGCACCTCGCCGCGCGCCGAGCCGCTCGGCCTCCTCCGCGAGGAACGGCCGACGCTGCGATCACGAGCCGCGCGCGGCGCACGGATCCGGCCGCGCGAGCCACGGCACGCGCCGGCGCGAGCTCGACGTCCGTCCCCCAGACCTGGAGCACGTACGGCTTCCCGTGAGCGGGCCGCGAGCCCGGACGGCGAGCCAGTGCGCGTGCACGAGGTCGGCGTCGCGCGCCGCGCGCCGCGCGGCGCGGACGACGCCACGAGGAACGCCGGCAGCGTGAGGCACTGCCACGGCGCCGCGCGCAGGTTCCCGACGATCCCGTGAGCCGTACGCGATCCCGAGGTGGCGGAACGACGCCGGCGACACGACCTCGACCTCGACCCCGCAGCCCGCAGGTGCTCGACGGCGTCGGCGACGAAGAGCCCGGCGACTCGCCGGGCGACGCGGGTACGACGTGGTGAGGACGACGGACCTTCACCGGCGTGCGCGCGCTCGGAAGACGAGCGGCACGGCGAGCGCGAGCGCCACGAACGCGTAGAAGTAATAGAACTCATCGTCAGGTAGAAGACGTTCGACGCCATCGTCCCGGCGAGCGCGGCGGTCATCCCCCAGGCGAGCGGCCGCACCCGCGCCGCGAGCGGGTCGCCGGCGCCGGCGAGCGCCCGCCCGAGCGCCCGAGCCGCCTCAGCCGCCGGAAGACGTACCAGAGGAAGGCCACGAAGACCGCGTGCCGACGACGCCCGTCTCCACGACGAGCGCGACGTAGAACGAGTGCGGCCCCCAGTTCGTCTTGCCGGTGACGAACTGGTAGTAGACCGAGAAGTTGTTCAGGCCGAGACCGAACAGCGGGTGGGCGTGCAGCCGTCGCGGGATGAAGCGCGTAGACCTGAAGTGCGCCGAGGTCGAGCTGCCGCCCGTCTCGATCCGCGAGCGAGCACGACCGAGAAGAAATGCCAGTTCGAGGCGACACGACGCAGAGCAGCGCGAGCGCGCCCACCGGGACGAGCAGCGCCCGGCTCTCAGCTAGCCGCCGGTACGGGACAGCGAGGATGAGCGCGCCGACACCAGGCCCGAGCATGCCGCTGCGGGAGAGCGTCGCGGCCTCGACGATCAGCAGGAACGCGATCAGCGAGCCCGAGGCGGCGGCGCAGTCGGTGCCCTGCCTCCAGGCGCAGGTAGAGCGGCATGAGGAGGAGGAGCGGGACGTCGAGCATGATCCCGAGTGGTTCGGGTCGCCGGTCAGCGCATTCGGGCGGTAGACGTTCGCCCCCTCGACCGCGCCGTAGATGTTGATCTGGCTCGCGCCGCCGGTGATCGGCGAGAGGACGAGTGCGTCGAGGTTCCCGCCCCGGCGCGCGTCGAGCAGCTGGAAGACGCCGTAGAGCGCGTTCACGGCGATCCCGCCGCAGAACCAGGCGAACGTCCGCCAGTAGAAGCGCTGGCCCCGGCGCGCGAGCCAGGCGACGGCCGCAGCGAGGAACAGGAAGTGGATCACGAACTTCACCATCCCCTTCACGAACTGCGCGAGCGCCTGCGAGGTCTCGAGGTTGAAGAAGCCGATCAGGTAGACGAGCATGAAGCGCCGCGAAGAAACCGAGCGCGACGCGCGGTCGTCCGCGGCACCCGCGAGTACGAGATCATCGGCGAAGCAGACGAGGAACAGGATCGCGAACATGTCCGCGATCCCCACCGAGCCGGCGATGCTCCAGTGGATCTTCTCGAAGGTGCAGCAGAAGATCGTCGCGAGGAAGAAGAAGCTCGCGAGCGTCCTCATGCGAGCTTCGTCCAGGAGCGCTCGCGAGCTCCTCGACACGGGTGCGGCGCGAGAGCCGTTTGCGCCACTCGTCGGAGAGGGGCGGCTCCGTCAACTCGCCGTCTTGCCAGCGGTCGCGGAGCGCGGTCAGCTCGCGCGACGATCCCGTCGACGTCGTCGGGTGCCACGACCACTCCGGCGCCTGCCTCCCGCAGGAGCGCCGCGGCGGCGCCGTCCGGCGGCACGACGGCGAGGATCGGCCGCTCCGCGGCCAGGTACTCGAAGACCTTGCCGGAGAGCACGCCGCGGCCGCGGCCGCCTGCGTCGGGGATCAGGAGCAGCAGCGCCTCCGAGTCGCGCTGCAGCTCGAGCGAGCGCCGGCGCGGGACGTAGGGGAGCAGCTCGAGGCGGTCACCGAGACCAAGGTCTGTCCGCCCACTCGCGGTCACTCGCGCGGAAGTCGCCGACGAAGCGCAGCGATCGACGCCTCGACCCGGGCGAGCGCGGTCAGGAACGGGCGCGGGTCGCGCTTGCCGAAGAACGAGCCCGCGTGCGTGATCCGGAACCGCTCGCCGCGCCGGTATTCGAGCCCGGCGAAGTCGTCGAAGTCGGCAGCCGTTCGAGATCGTGCGCGACGGAGCCGCGCGGGTTGCGCCGCGCATCTCGGTCCGCGATCGCCTCGGCAACGGCGACGATCGCGTCCGCGTGGCGCGCGACGAGGCGCGCGGTCAGCTGCTCGCCCTGCTCCTTCGCGCGGACGATCAGCCGCTCGGCGGCCCGGTGCGGATGGGCGACCATCGAGTCCCGGAGATCGGCGACCCACTTCACCCCGGTCGCGCGCTTGACCGCTGCGCCCGACCAGATGGACCGAGGACGGAGGCGAGGTCGTGAGCACGACGTCGATCCCCTCCTGGCGGACGATCCGGATCGCGGCCGGGATCGCGGTCAGGTTCCAGCCGACGTTCTCGTCGGGGACGAGCAGGCGCCGGCGGAAGAGGCTCGCCTGGCGCGTGACGCGATCGAGGCCGGTCGTCCCGTGCAGCTCCTCGGCCGGTTTGCGGCCGACCGGGCCGATGTAGCGCGCGCGGTGCACCCAGGCCGAGCGTCGGCGGCTGGAGGTCGTCGTCGCGGTGGATCCACTTCGGATCGTCCGGGGCGAGGACGTGCGTCTCGATCCCGAGCGCCGGGAGATGGCGTCGCGAACTTGAGCGGCCGCTGCACGCCGCCGCCGCCCGACGGCGGGAAGTACATCGTCACGATCAGGACCTTCACAGAGAGAGAGGGTAGAGGTGCCCGCCTCGACCTCCCAGGTTGCCCCGTACTTGCGCGCAATCGCAGGGTCGCCGGTCGCCAGCCAGTGGCGCACGTCCCGCACGCGCTGGTAGGGTCGGTTCGCCTTCGTGTCGGCGACGTGCGCGACCGGGGCCGCGACGACGTAGACGGGCGCCGCCGCGAGGATCCGGTAGCTCAGCTCGACGGGCGCGAGCACGACCGCGCGCGGCGGAACGGCCTTCAGCTCATGCACGAGGGTCGGTGAGAGCGCGTACCCTGTCACTCGTGACGCGCGCGCTCCAGTGCGAAAAGCTGTGCAACGCGACCGGGACGACAAACGCGCACGCTGCGAATGCTGCGACGCCGTAGCGCTCCCGCGGGGCGGGGCGGCGCAGGATCAGTCCGACGACAAGGGCGACCGCGCCGCCGACGAACGCGATCCAGGTCGCTGCCGCCGGCCCGCCGTGCTCGAGCCCGTAGCCGAAGTCGCCCGGCCAGAGCTCCTGGAAGACGACACCGACGACGAACGCGGCCGGGATCACCATGATCGAGCGCGCGAGCAGCGCGAGCCCTCCTGCGAACGCGAAGACGAACGGGACGAACCCCGCGGCCCGGCGCGACTGCGAGAGCGAGACGGCGTCCGAGAAGTGCGTGAAGAGCACCGGCACGAGCATCAGCGCGAGCACGGAGACCGTTCCGGCGAGCACGAAGACCCCCCAGCTACGCCGGATCGCGAGCCCCGCGAGCGGCACGAGCAACAGGGCGAGGACAGCGACGGCGCCCGTGCGTCCGATCACCTCCGGCGCGAGGTGGTAGCTGTGCAGCGACGAGACGTCGAGCTCGGAGGCGTATTGCCGCAGCCCGGCTGCGAGCGCGCCGGCCTTCGGGTTGTGCGAGAGCGTCTCGTCGACGATCGGCTTCAGCCAGAGCACCGCCGCGAGCGTCGGCACGAGCGCGGCCAAGAGCGCGACCGCCGAGGAGCGCCACTCGCCGAGCCGCACCACGGCGTAGGCGCCGAGCGGAATGAGCGCGAACAGCGCATAGGTCACGTGGACGAGCGCGCAGCGCCCCGAACGCCGCGGCGAGCGCAGCCGCGAGCGGCCAGCGGCGTGAGCCGGCATAGCCGAAGAAGAGCGCGATGCAGACCGGGACGAGCAACTGGCGGGACGCGGTCGCCGGCAGCGCGAGCGAGGTGTACGACCCTCCGTGCCCCGCTGCGAAGCAGTAGAGCGCGACCTGCGCGGCGACGACGGCAAAGCCGCCGCCCGAGGTTCCGAACACCGCGACGCCGGCCTCCCAGCCGACCGCGCAGGCGAGCGGCACGAGCAGTGACGCCTCGTGCGCCACGACGATCGTCGGATCGAGTCCCGACAGCTTCGAGACGAGCGCCAGGAAGCCGTGCCAGAGCGGGAACGCGTAGCCCGGGTGCAGGCCGCCGTCCTTGAACTCGTCGACCGTCCGCAGGTGCAGATCGCCCAGGTCGGCCAGCTTCCGCACGCGCGCGAGGTGGAACAGGCCGTCCCCCGAGACGATCCCGGCGACGTGCCAGAGGAGCATCCCGAGGAAGGCGCCGAGCGCGAGCACGGTTCCGTGCCCGTGCGGCCGCAGGGTGATCTTGCGTCCCCGTCCGCGCCTGTGCGAGACGATGGCGGCCGCTACGCCGATCAGCAGGAGCACGAGCACGGCGAGCCAGATCGTGCCGTGGATCGTGAAGACGATTGCCCACGCGACGAAGATCGCCGCCATGCCCCACGCGAGCGTCGTCGAGGTGCTCCGCTGCCCGAACGAGCGCGCGATCAGCCGACCGGGCATCAGCACGAGCACCGTTCCGAACGCGAGCCGCAGATACTCGATCACGAGATCAGGTCCCGCACCTTGCCGCCGGCCAGGAAGCGCGCGCCCTCGCGGTAGGCCCGGCCGCGTTCGCCGCGGAAGACGAGCGCGCGCAGCGCGAAGCGACCAGAGCAGGAGCAGCCGGGCCCGCTCGGCGTGGGCGAGGCCGCGGTGCTTGGCGAGGAAGCGCAGATGGCCGCGGAGGTTCTCGACGTACAGCGAGCCGCCGTGCGACGCGCCGCCGACGTGCACGACCTCGGCGCCGGGGTAGAAGAAGACCTTCCAGCCCGCCCGGCGGAAGCGGTAGCAGCCAGTCCGCCTCCTCGCTGAACATGAAGAAGTCCTCGTCGAAGAGGCCCACCGCATCCGCCGCTTCGCGCCGCACGAGCAGCGCCGCTCCCGTCAGCCATTCGACCTCGCGCGTCTCGTCGTGGGCGAAGCCGCCGGCGTAGAGCGGGTTCAGCAGGTTCGAGTGGGGAGCGAGCTTGCGGAGGAAGAGGTACTCGGTCGCGAGCCGCCAGCAGGTCGGGTCGCCGCGCACCGAGCGCTGGAGCGTCCCGTCGGGGTTGCGGAGCCGCGGCCCGACGACCGCCGCTTCCGGATGCGCGTCCGCGAACTCGACGAGGCGCTCGAGCCCGCCGTCGCGTCACCCACGCGTCGGCGTTCAGCAGGAAGAAGTAGCGGCCATGGGCGGCGCGCATCCCCGCGTTGTTGCCGCCGCCCATGCCGACGTTCTCCTGCTCGATCACCTGCACTGCCGGGAACTTCTCTCGCACGAGCTCGAGCGTGCCGTCGCTCGAGCCGTGGTCGACGACGATCGTCTCGTACCCCGCGACCGACTCGAGGCAGCGCTCGATCCACGGCAGCGCGTTCCAGGTCACGACGACGACGGAGACGTCGCCGGGCGCGTCAGTCATCGGGCACGGGAGCGCGCCGCGCGCCCTCCAGACAGGATCACCGCCAGCCCGGGCAGAGCCAGCATGATCGTGAGGAGAAAGAACAGGAACCCGGTCGCGAACGCCGCATCGGCGCCGACGCCGAGCCGGCCGAGGAAGCTGACGAAGAACGCCTCACGCACGCCCAGCCCGTTGATCGTGAACGGGACGAGCATGACGAGGAAGAGCAGCGGCCCGAGCACCACGTAGGGCCGCGGCGAGAGATGGATGCCGACCGACTCCGACGCCGCCCAGATCGCGACGATCCGGCCGGCCTGGGCGATCACCGTCGCCACGCGACGCGACGAGCAGTGTGGGGACGTGATACCGGTAGCCGTGGATTCCCTCGTAGACCGCCCGCGCCGGCCGCTCGATCCGGAGGCGTCGTGCCAGCGGCACGCTGAACCGCAGCCAGCCCCGGACGCGGCGCGAGAAGAAGACGAACCCGGCGCCGATCGTCAGGACCACGAAGAGCCCTTCCACCCACAGATACGGGCCGATGTTGTAGCGCCCGATCGCAAGCACGAAGCCGAGACCCGCAAGCGCGAGCGTGATCGCGCCGCCGAGCGCGCGCTCGAGCAGCACCGACCCCGTGATCGGCGTGATCTGCCCGGGATGCCGGCGCGCCGTCTCGTAGATCCGCGACGCGTCGCCGCCGACCGAGGTCGGCAGCACCTGCCCGACGGCATACGAGACGAAGTAGGCGCGCGTCAGCCAGGCGTAGCTGTCGTGGATGCCGCGCGCAGCGAGCAACCTCTGCCAGCGCCAGGTCATCGGTACGACCGTGACCAGCGTCAAGAACGCCGACAGCCCGAGCCAGCCCGGATGGGCCGAGTCGATGATGTGAACCGTCTTCCCGACGTTGATCTTCCAGATCAGATACGCGGCGGCGAGGCCGGTCACGGTGAGCGTGCCGCCGACGCGGAGCAAGCGTTTTCCCCTCATCGCGTGAACCGCGCGTGGACGCGGCGCAGCGCGTCGATCGCGTCCTGGATGTCGGCGGCCGAGTGCGCCGGCGAGAGCGGCAGCGACAGCACCTCGGCGCCCGCACGCTCCGCCACGGGCAGGGGCGGCTGGTGCGGCGCGAGCCGGTCGCGGTACGCGGTCAGCGTGTGCACGGGCAGGAAGTGGATCGAGGTGCCGATGTTCTCCTCGGTCAGCGCCTGCTGGTACTCGTCGCGCGTCGCGCCGGCGCGCTCCGCGTCGATGCGGACGGCGTAGAGGTGGTGCGCGTGGGTGTCGCGCGGGTCGCGGGCGAGCGGCTCGATCCCGTCCAGCGAGGCGACCGCCTCGTCGTAGGCGGCGAAATGGGCGGCGCGGATCTCCCCGTGCCGCTCGAGCTTGTCGAGCTGGACGAGCGCGATCGTAGCCAGCACGTCCGAGAGGTTCGCCTTGTAGCCGGGAACGGCAATGTCGTAGGTCGAGCCGTGCCCGCGCCGCATCACGCGAAGGTCGTCGACGGCCCGGGCAATCGCGTCGTCGTTTGTCGCCAGCAGCCCGCCCTCGCCGGCGGCGATGTTCTTCGTCGCGTAGAGCGAGAAGCAGGTCACGGCGGAGATCGCGCCGATCTTCCGGCCGCGGTAGCGGGACTCGGCGGCGTGAGCCGCGTCCTCGACGACCGGCAGCCCGAGAGCAAGCAGCGGCTCGAGGTCGGCCGGCTGACCGTAGAGATCCACCGGCAGGATCGCCTTCGTCCGCGACGAGACGAGCTCGCGGACGCGCTCGGGATCGATGTTCAGATCGCCCTCGCGGACGTCGGCGAAGACCGGCGTCGCGCCGCAGTGGACGATCACGTTCGCGGTTGCCGGCCAGGTGATCGAGGTCGTGATCACCTCGTCGCCCGGACCCACACCGACCCCGAGCAGGCCGAGGTGGAGCGCCGCCGTCCCGGACGAGACGGCGAGCACGTGCTTCGCCTCGAGGTACTCCGCCATCCGCCGCTCGAGCTCCGCGGCGCGCGGGCCCGTCGTCAGCCAGCCCGAGCGGATCGTCTCGGCAACGGCGGCGACCTCCTCCTCGCCGACCGCCGGCGGCTGGAAGGAGAGGAAGGTGGCGCGGCGCGCTTCCGCGATCATTAGTGGTCACCCCGGGAAATCCGGGGCCGCAACGCGGGCGAAAACCGAGCAGGCCTAGGACGCAGGGAGGCCACATACCCAAAGGTATGGGGCCGACCGAGGACGACGGCATGCGAAGCGTTTGCAGCCGCGCGAGGTGGTGCCGGATTTCCCGGGGTAACCACCTAAACGAGGGCTCCGGCAGCGGCCGTCGCAAACCGGATCCTCTCGGCCGCGGCGTCGGCGAGCGCGAGCGCCTCGGCACGGGACGCGGCGACGACGAGCACTGCGCCGGCACGATCCGTCCCGCGGCGCAACGGGCCCACGACCGCGCCCGCGCCGCGGTAGATCCGGACGCGAACGACGCCTTCGAGGTGCTCCGGCACGTCGACCGACTCGATCGTCCCGGACGGCGCGACGAGGAACCGCGTCACCGCCGCCCCGACGTTCGCCTGAACCGGCCCCGGAGCCGTGACCTCACCGACCGCGGCCCCGAGCGCAAGCCGGTTCAGGTCGATCCCGACAGCCGCCTCGACGAGCTCCGCGTCGTGGCCCCCGCCGAGCCGGGCGGCGACCTCGATCACCTCGGGGCCCGACGGCCCGATCCGCAGCTGCGTATACGACGGGCCGTTCACGATCCCGAGCGCCGCCACCGCGCGGCCCGCAACCTCGGCGGCCGCCGCCCCATGGGCCGACGGGAAGACGTGCGCGAGCGCGACACCGAATGCCGGCGGCTCGGCCGTCAGGCGATCCGTGACCGCAAGCGGGAAGAACGCTCCGTCCACCGAGAACGCGATCACGGTCACCTCGGGGCCCTCGACGAGCTGCTCGACGAGCGCTGTGCCTGCCCGCGAGGACTCGCGTGCGAGCTCGACCGCCTCGGGCAGCTCGGCTCCTTCGAGCACGAGCGACATCCCGCGCTGGCCCTGGCGGTCGGGCGCCTTCACGACGAGCGGCGGCTCGAGGTCAACGCTTGCGTCGGTCACGAGTTGAAACGGCGGCTGCGGAATGCCGGCTGCCAAGAGGCGCTCGCGCTGCCGCAGCTTGTTCGTCGCGAGCACCGCCGTCGCCGGCGAGAGCGGATGCTGCAGGCCGAGCTTCTCCGCCACCCGGGCCGCGACCGCCACGGGCCAGTCGGTCCCGGGTGCGATCACGCCGTCGAGGTCGAGCGCCGCCGCGAGCCGCTCGATCGCCGGCTCGTCCTCCGTGGAGACGATGCAGCGTCGGTCGGCGAGCGGGAATCCGGGCGCGCTCGGATCGCGGTCGGCAACAGCCGTCCAGAAGCCGTGCGCCCGTGCGGATTCGAGCAGGCCGAGCTGTGCGGGGCCCGCCCCTAAGACGAGAACGCGCGGACTTCTCTCGCCAGGATCCCTCGCCACCAGGACTCATTCTCGCGATACCACGCGACGGTGCGCTCGAGGCCCTGCGCGAAGGTCGTCCGGGCTTCCCAGCTGAGCAGCTCTTTGGCGCGATCGGTCGTGCCGATGTGCCGGTCGACCTGCCCGGGTCGCTCATCGACGTAGACCACCCGGTCGCGCGGCTTGCCGACCGCGTCGAGCACGAGCCCGGCGATCTCGGCGACCGAGATGTCGACGCCGGTCGCGACGTTGATCACCTCGCCGGCGACCTCCTCGATCGGCGCCTCGATCGTGGCCTCGATCGCCTCCGCGTCGTCGCCGACGTAGAGCCAGTCGCGCGAGGCGTGGCCGTCGCCGTGCACGGTCAGCGGCTCGTCGCGAAGCGCCTGCGTGATGAACCGCGGCACGACCTTCTCCGGATGCTGGCGGGGCCCGTAGTTGTTGAACGGCCGCAGCGTCACGATCGGCAGCCCGTAGGTGACGAAGTACGAGTAGGCGAGCCGGTCGGCACCCGCCTTCGTGGCGGCGTAGGGCGAACGCGGGTTGAGAGGGTGCTGCTCGTCCATCGGCGCGTACTCGGCGGTGCCGTAGACCTCTGACGAGGAGATCAGGATGAAGCGCTCGACCGGTGTGCGCCGGATCGCGTCGAGCAGGATCTGCGTCCCCTCGACGTTCGTCGTCACGAACTCGGAGGCGCCGTGCTCGATCGACTTCTCGACGTGCGACTCGGCGGCGGCGTTCACGATCACGTCGACGCCTTCGACGAGCTCCTGCATCAGCGCCGCATCGCGGATGTCGCCGTGCACGAAGGAGAGGCGCGGATGGCTCATCACGTCGGCGATGTTCTCGAGGTTGCCGGCGTAGGTGAGCGCATCGAGCGAGACGACCTCGTGCGGCGTCGCCTCGAGCAGGTGCCGGACGATCCCGGACGAGATGAACCCGGCCCCGCCGGTGACGAGGACCCGTTTCAAAGCTCTTCCGCCACCATGTACAAAGGCGTCCCTTCCACGTCTCGCTGAATCCTCCCGAGGTACTCGCCGATCAGCGCCAGGATGAAGCCCTGGACGCCGAGAACGAAGATGATGCCGACACCCGCGAAGAGCGGCCCGGGGAAGTTGTCGTTGGCGATCCAGTAGACGACGCCGTAGACGCCGAGGATCAGGGCCGCCAGCGAGCAGACGAGGCCGATGCAGACGCCGATCCACTGCACCGGCTGGGGCCAGAAGCCGGCGACGACGTGCAGCGCCAGACGGATCAGCCGCAGCGGCGAGTAGCGCGAGCCGCCGGCCGCGGCGACGTGCGAGACGTCGACCTCCTCGACGGTCGCCCCGCCCCGGAGGACGAGCGCCTTGGTGAACTTCTGCTTGCCGATCGCGCCGAAGTGCGGCTCGATGGCGTCGCGCCGATAGGCATTGAACGCGCACCCGAAGTCGGAGATCGGCACGCCGGTGAACCGGCGCAGGAGGCCGTTGATGAACCGCGACGGGACGGTTCGCGCAACCGAGTCACGGCGGCCGACGCGTCGGCCCGACGCGACATCCGCCCGACCGAGCGCCTCGATCAGCTTCGGAATGTCCTCGGGCTGGTTCTGCAGGTCGCCGTCCATCGTCACGATCGCCGCTCCGCGCGCACGGACGAGACCAGCGTGCATCGCCGGGTGCTGCCCGAAGTTCCGCTTCAGCCGCACGGCCCGGACGCGCGGGTCGGCGGCGTGCAGGCGCGTGAGCACCCCGAACGTGCCGTCGGTCGAGCCGTCGTCCACGAACACGAGCTCGAACGTCCGCGGCTCGAGCACGGCAACGGTTCGGCGGTAGAGCTCCTCGACCGAGCCGGCCTCGTTCAGCACCGTGACGACAACCGACAGAGAGGGCTCCTCGGCCATTGGGCGCCGAGTTTACGCGGGAGCCGCAGGAGCGGGCGGCGCGGAAACCCGCAGGCTGTTCACAAGAAAGCCACAACTTCGCTGGGACGTTGTACGGATGCCAAGGCAGCCGCACCAGGTCAGGCTTGCTCGAAGACAGCTGACCACCAAGAAGGAGTACCCACCATGGCATCGCTGAAGAGAAACCCGAACCGAAGCGCGAGCACGCGGCGCCACTCGCAGGTGGCCACGCGTCTCGCCCTGTTCGTGACCTGCTGCGTGGGCCTGTTCGCATTCGGGACAGCGCCGGCGCTCGCGGCCACGAAGCACGCAACCGCGTCGAACCCGACGTTCGTCACCGTCCTGCTCGGGAAGCCGACCGAGCTCGGGATCAACCTCTCGACGAGGAAGCCCGCAGCCGGCGCGATCGAGTTCGACGTCACCAACAAGGGTGTCGCGACGCACTCGTTCGAGATCTGCACGAGCCCGAAGACGGGCGCAGCGTATCCGAACACCTGCGTCGGCAAGACGACGAAGATCCTCGCACCCGGAGGGAAGGCCACGATCACGGTCACCCTGCCGAAGGGGATCTACGAGTACCTCTCCACGGTGCCCGGACAGGCGAATGCCGGCATGAAGGGTGCGATCGGCGTCGGCTACAAGGCGGCGCCCGCCACGCTCGCAGTCCCGCAGGTCCCGGCGCCTGCGGTGACGCTGCTCGCGACCACGAGCTGCACGGCACCGGTGGCCACGACCGTGAACGTGAACGAGTTCGAGTACGGCTTCACGCTGACCGACGTCAACGGCAAGCCGCTCAGCTCGGTTCCGTGCGGCTCGGTCACCTTCGACATGACGAACACAGGAGCGATCGTCCACAACTTCGACATCAGCTACCTGGCGGGTGCGACGCTGACCGGCAGCGGGATCGGCCCGTTCCTCGAGCCGAACTCGAGCTCGACCATGACGGTCACGCTCGACCCCGGGACGTACGCGTTCCAGTGCGACGTCCCCGAGCACGCCGCCCTCGGGATGGTGGGCTCGCTCGACGTCACCAGCTCGTAAAGGCTGCTGACGGCACAACGCGGGCCGCGGCCCGGATCCCCAGTCGGATCCGGGCCGCGGCCCGTTTCGACCCCTCAGGCGGCGAGCTCGAATGCGGGCTCGGCACTCTCGGCACGGCGGTGGCGCTTGATCGAGAAGGCGGCAAGCGAGCCGAGGGCGACCACCGCAGCTCCGATGGAGACGCCCGGAACCATCCCGTTCGTGAACGCCTGGCCTGAGCGGTAGCCGCCGTAGTGCGAGAAGACCGTCGCCAGCACCGCGACGCCGAAGACGCCGCCGAGCTCGCGGATCGCGTTGTTCGCTCCGGAGGCCTGGCCCTCTTCCTCGGGGCGAACCGATGAGAGCACGACGTTCGCGACCGGTGCGAAGAAGAGCGCCATCCCGATCCCGGAGATCGTGAACGGAGCGACCAACTCGATGTAGGCGGTCGTCGGGGTCGAGACCGCGGCGATCCACGCGAGGCCGAGCGCCTGCAGCGCGAGCCCGGCGCCCATCAGCCTCTGGCCGCCGATCCGGTCCGAGAAAGCGCCTGCGATCGGGGCGACGAGCATCGGCATCGCCGTCCACGGCAGGATCCGCAGGCCGGAGGCGAGCGGCGAGTAGCCCTGCACGGTCTGGAAGAACTGGGCGAGCAGGAAGATCGAGCCAAACATCCCGAAGGACATGAAGAGGGACGCGACGTTGGCGAGCGCGAAGCTCCGGTTGCGGAAGAAGCGCAGCGGCAGCATCGGCGTCTCGGCCCGGAGCTCCCACGCGGCAAACGCGAGCGTGAGCAGCGAGCCGATCACGAACGCGCCGACGATCTCGGGCGAGCCCCAGCCCTGCGCGTTTCCACGCACGAGCGCCCAGACGATCCCGAACAGCCCTGTGCTCGCAAGCACGAGGCCTGGCAGGTCGAGCCGCCCCCACGGGCCGCGGCTCTCATCCGTCCGCAGCAGGGCTGCGGGCACGAGCATGAGCCCGATCGGGACGTTCAGCCAGAAGATCCAGTGCCAGGAGATGCCGCTGACGACAGCACCGCCGACGAGCGGCCCGAACGCAACGGCGAGACCGCTGATCCCGGCCCACGCGCCGAGGGCGAGCCCGCGCCGGTTCGCCGGGACGGCCGCGGAGAGGATCGTCAGCGTCAGCGGCATCACGATCGCGCCGCCGAGCCCTTGCACCGCGCGGGCCGCGTCGAGCGCGCCGATCGAGGGCGCGAGCGCCGCCGCAGCCGAGCCGAGCGTGAAGATCCCGACCCCGATCGAGAACATCCGCCGCCGCCCGAACCGATCGCCGAGCGCCGCTCCCGTGAGGAGCAGCACGGCGAAGGTGAGGGTGTAGGCGTTCACGGTCCACTCGAGCCCGCTGATCCCCGCGTGGAGATCGCGCCGGATCACCGGGATCGCCGTCGTGACGACCAGGTTGTCGAGCGTGACCATGAAGAGCGCCAGCGAGGTGATCGCAAAGGTCCAGATTGTTTTGTGACTCATCACTTACCTCCGGGTGAAAAAAAGGGTTAGCGGATCTGTTTGCAGGCGTCGAGCAAGCGCGTCGCCCACGGCTCCGTGGAGTCATCCGTCAACCCCATGGAGGCAAAGACGTTCAGCAGCATTCCTTGTGCGAAGAACGCGGCGACCGTGGCCGCGGGTAGTCCCGACACACGCTCCGCGTAGGCGACGAGCTCTCCGTAGCCGGCCCGTACGACTGCGCAGATCTCCGGATCGTCGCAAGCGACATACGCCTGCATCTGGATCCGCAGCTTGACGCGATCGTGCTGGAGCGTCTCCATGTAGACCATTCCGGCGGCGTCGAGCGCGTCGCGCCCCGTGAGCCCCTCTGTCGCGTGCCGGAACATCTCCAAGGTCTCGCTGAAGCAGCGCTCGACGACAGCCTTGAAGAGCTCTTGCTTCGTGCCGAAGAGACGGAAGACGTACGGCTGAGAGATGCCGGCGGCACGGGCGATGTTCTCCGTCGAGGCGCCGTGGAAGCCGCGCTCGCCGAACTCCTCTAGCGCCGCTTCGAGTACTGCCTCACGGCGCTCCTCCTTCGTCTTGCGTTCAGCAACGACCATGAGGCGGATGTTAGTGGTGACTCACTAACTTGTCAAGTGCCCCTGCGACCCGGTCCAGATCGGACTCGGTCAGCCGGGAATGGAACGGCAGCGCGAGCGCGTGCTCGAAGGCGTGCTCGGCACCCGGGAAGAACCCCTGGTCGCGGTAGGCGCCGAGCAGTTGGAGCGCGAACGTGCCGATCTGCGCCTCGATCCCCTGGGCGCGGAGCGCGGCGAGGACTTCGTCGCGGCGCTCGACCTGGATCACGTAGGCCTGCCAGCCGTGGACGTCGCCGTCGTCGGCGCGCGGCACCGTCACCGGCAGCTCCGCGAGCCGCTCCGAGTACCCGGCCGCGATGCGTGTGCGCGTGGTCAGCAGCTCGTCGAGGCGGCGCAACTGGGGGAGGCCGACGGCGCAGAGAATGTCCGAGAGGCGGTAGTTGAGCCCCGGCGCGGGCATGTCGGCGTCGGCCAGCGAGCGCCAGCCGTGGTTGCGAAGCTGGCGGCAGAGGCCGGCGACCCGTTCGTCGCTCGTCGTGATCGCACCGCCCTCGCCGGTCGTGACGATCTTGCGCGGATGGAAGCTGAGGCACGCCATCAAGCCGAGCGATCCGCAGGCCCTGTCTCCTCGACGAGCACCCAGAGCCCCCGCGGCGTCCTCGATCAGCGGCAGATCCGGCAGATCCTCCATTCGCGCCGGGCGGCCGAAGAGATGCACCGGGAGGATCGCCTTCGTCCGCGGCCCCACCTCGACGCGCGCCGGGTCGATGTTCATCGTCTCCGGGTCGACGTCGACGAGGACCGGCTTGAGGCCGGCGAGCGCGACGACGTTGGCCGTCGCCGGGAAGGTGTAGGCGGGAACGAGGATCTCGTCACCGGGCTGAAGCTCGAGCGCGAGCACGGCGAGGTGGAGCGCCGCCGTTCCCGAGGAGACGGCCACGGCGTACTCGGTCTCGCAGGCCCGCGCCAGTTCGTCCTCGAGCTCGCCCACGAGCGACCCCATCGTGAGCATGCCGCTCGCGAGCACGTCGGCGACCGCGTCGAGCTCTTCCTGCCCGACGTCGGGCCAGGCTAGGCGGATGCGGTCTGTTTCTCTCGAAACCACTCGATCGTCCTCATCAGACCGTCGTCGAGCTCCACCTGCGGAGACCAGCCGAGCTGCTCCAGCGCCTTCTCGACGTTCGGGATGCGCAGCTCGACGTCGGCATAGGTGAGCGGGGTGAAGACGACCTCGCCGCTCGCGCCTGCGAGCCGCTTGATCCGCTGCGCGAGGTCGAAGATCGTGACGGACGAGCGCGGGTTGCCGATGTTGTAGGCCTGGCCGACCGCCTCGGGCCGCTCGAGGCAGGCCAGGACACCGCTGACCATGTCGCTGACGTAGCACCAGGCGCGGATCTGCGATCCGTCGCCGTGGATCGTGAGGTCGCGGCCGTCGAGCGCCGCCTCGATGAAGGCGCGGATCGCGCCGCCGCCGATCTGTCCCGGGCCGAAGACGTTGAACGGGTGCACCGTGACGGTGGGGAGCCCGAGCTCGTCGTGGTAGGCGTGCGCCATGTGCTCGCCGGCGAGCTTCGAGACGGCGTAGGTCCAGCGCGCCTCGCCGACGGAGCCGATCGTCGAGACCTGGCCCTCGCTGACCCGGAAGGCGTGCGTGCCGAAGACCTCGCTCGTGGAGAAGTCGACGAAGCGCTCGAGGGTGTCGAGCGTGGCCGTCGCGGCCTCGAGCGCGTTGTAGGTGCCGATCACGTTCACGCGCATCGTGCGCACCGGGCTCGCGAGGACCGTGTCGACGCCGGCGATCGCGGCGCAGTGGACGAAATGCGTCGCCCCCTGGGCGAGCTCGGCGAGCAGCGGCGCGTCGAGGATGTCGCCGCGGTGCAGCATGAAGTTCGGATGGTCGGCGAGCGGCGTTCCGCTCAGCGCGTCCCGGTGGAGGTTGTCCACCGCGATGATCTCGTTCTCGTCCACGAGGGTGCGCGCGAGCGTCGTCGCGATGAAGCCCGCGCCCCCGGTGATGAAGATCCGCTTCCCTTGTAGGGCCACACCGCCAAGCCTAGCCTCCGAGTAGCATCGCGGTTCGTGCAGAGGACCGTTCTCTTCGTCGGCGCGGGTCGCCATCAGCGCCGCGCGATCCTGCGCGCGAAGGAGCTCGGGCTGCGTGTGGCGGCAGTCGACCGCAATCCGGACGCGCTCGGGCTCGCGGAGGCAGACATCGTCCGCGTCGTCGATTTCTCGGACGTGGCAGCGGTGCTCGAAGCGGTCCGCGGCCTCACGATCGACGGCGTGCTGACTGTCTCGGCGGATCGCGCCGTCCCGGTCGTCGCCGCGGTCGCCGAGGCGCTCGGACTGCCGGGAATCGGGGTTGAGACTGCGCATCTGATGACGCACAAGGTCGCGATGCGGCGGCGACTCGCGGACGCAGGCGTCCCACAGCCGCGCTTCGCCGCGATCCGGACGCTCTCGGAGCGGCGCCGCGCGGCCGCTGAGGTCGGGTTTCCGGCCGTGCTGAAGCCGGCCGACTCCGGCGGCCAGCGTGCCGTCTTCCGCGTCGAGTCGGTCGACGACATCGACGCGCATCTCCACGAGGCGCTGACGGCATCGCCGACCGGCGAGGCGATCCTCGAGGAGTTCGTCGAGGGAACCGAGATGAACGGGATCGTGATCGCGCGGGACGGCGAGGCGATTCCGCTGACGCTCTCCGACCGGTTGCGCCCTCCCGGGGTCGGGTTCGGCGTCGGCTGGATCCACGTCTATCCGGCTGCGGTCTACGGGCACCAGCTGGAGGAGTCGGAGCGGGTCGCGGCGCACACGGTGCGCGCGCTCGGCTTGCGGACCGGGATCGCGTTCCCGCAGTTGATCGCGACTCCGGACGGGCGGGTGATGGTCGTCGAGTGCGCCGCGCGGATCCCGGGCGGTCAGATGGCCGATCTCGTGCGGCACGCAGTCGGGGTCGACCTCGTCGAGGTGCAGCTCCGCATGGCGCTCGGAGAGGCGCTTCCCGACGCGCTCGTCCTGCCGCACTTCCGCCAGCCGCTGGCGATCCGCTTCCTGACGGCGGAGCCGGGGCCGCTGCCGACGGGAAAGGTGCTGCGGATCGGGTCGCTCGACAAGGTGCTCGCCTTTCCCGGCGTCGTTCAAGCCGACACGTACCTGCAGGTGGGCGAGACGATCCGCCCCGTGCGTGTCGACGGCGACCGGCGCGGCTACGTGATCGCGATCGCGGACACGAATCTCGATGCGCTCGACCGCGCCGAGGCCGCGGCGCGACTCGTCGAGGTGGAGGTCGAGCCGGCGTGATCGCCGCCTGTGGACAGAATGTCGCACTCTCGTTGCGGTACGTCGTCCCGGACGAGGTGCAGTGACAGCTTCGCAGCGCTGCGACTTCTCGCTCGACCACTACCGCGACCTGCTCGGGGCGGCGGGGAGCGGCGGCTACCGCTTCGCGGGCTTCGACTCGGCGCCGCAGGCGGGCGATCTGATCCTGCGCCACGACGTCGACCTGTCGCTCGAGGCCGCCGTGGAGATGGCCGAGGTCGAAGCCGCGGCCGGGGCGTGGTCGACCTGGTTCCTGATGACGCGCTCGGTCTTCTACAACCTCGACTCGGCTGTCGGAGTCGCCGCGCTCGCGCGGCTGCGCGAGCTCGGCCACTGTGTCGCCCACCACGCGGTCTGGCCGAACGTCGATCTCGACGCACGCTTCGATCCGGTCGTCGCCTGGCACAACCCGGACCCCGAGTACATGGGCGCACCGATCGAGGGCGCGACGAACGTGATGACGGCGCCCTGGTTCGACCCGGAGCACTACCGCTCCGACTCGAACGGGCACTGGCGCCACGGCTGCCCGCACGACGCACTTGCCGCCGGCGAGTTCGAGTGGCTCCAGCTGCTGATCCATCCCGCGATCTGGGTCTACGAGGGCGCGACGATGGGCGAGACGATGGTCGCGTTTCTGGACGCAGATCGAGCAGCGCGCCTCGAGCACCTGCGGGCTGACAGGATCGACCTGTCATGAAGCCGATCACCGTCGTCGTGACCGCATCGGGAGCGCCCGGAACGGCAGCCCTGCTGCGTGGGCTGCGCGAGAACGGCGAGCGCGAGGTGCGGCTCGTCGGCACCGACATGAGCGAGCGGTCGGTCGGCCGGCACCTGTGCGACGCCTTCCACCTCGTTCCCGCGGGCTCTGACCCCTCGTTTCCCGAGGCGGTGCTGGAGGTTGCCCGCAGCGAAGGAGCGGCGGCGGTCTTACCCCAGTCGTCCTTCGATCTGGAAGGGCTCGCGGGCGCGCTCGATCTCTTCGAGGGGATCCCCGTCCTCGTCTCTCCGCTCGAGGCGAGCGAGCGCTCGAACGACAAGGCCTCCACCTATGAGCTCCTGCACCGGCTCGGATTGCCGGCGCCGGCGTTTCGGCGTGTCCGCGGCGCGGCGGCGGTGGAGGCCGCAGCGCGCGAGCTCGGGTATCCCGATCGCGCGGTCTGCTTCAAGCCGGTCTTCTCGTCCGGCTCGCGCGGGTTCCGGATGCTCGACCCGACGGTCGACCGCGCGAACCAGCTCCTACGCGAGCGGCCCGGGTCGGTGTCGATGCTGCTCGAGGATGCGGTCGAGATTCTGGCGTCGGTCGACGACCAGACCGACCTGCTCGTGATGGAGCTGGCGACGGGCCCGGAACGGACGATCGACGGGATCGCGAACGGGCGCGAGGTCGTGCTGGGGCACCCGAAGACCCGCGAGGCGATGCGCGCAGGGCTCGCGATGTACTTCGTGACGCTCGAGGACGCGGGCTTGCTGGAACTGGCGAACACGATCGTCGCCGAGCTTGGGATCGAGCACTTCTTCAACATCCAGCTCGTCGGCGAGCACGTGATCGAGATCAACCCGAGGATCTCGACGATCGTCTACCAGGAGGACCTGAACCTCCCGTATCTCGGGGTCAAGCGCGCGATCGGCGAGATCTCGGACGACGAGCTGCGGGCGCTCTCGACTCGCATCCGCCCCGGCCGCACCACGCTGCGCTATTTCGACCAGCTCGAGTGGGACTCGTGAGCGCGGCCTCGCTTCCCTGTCTCTCCTTCTTCCCCATCCCTAACCCCCACCCACCCACGGGGCAACGGAAGCGTAGATCGCGTCAAGGGTTCGATCGCAACGCCTTCGTGCCAACTTCGTGAAACGTTCTGCACCGCTCCGGGTCACGCACTGCCCGGTCAACATCGCCGGGATCCCCTGGGAGAACGTCCAGGCGCTGCGGCGGAAGGGCCTCGACGCCCGGCTCGTCGTCTTCGAGCGCGGCAAGCTCCATCCGGAGGCCGACTGGTCGCTCGACCGCCGCGGCGGCTTCGCCCGCCGCCAGCTCACGCAGTGGGGCGCGTTCGCGAGACTGCTCCCCCGCACCGACATCTTCCACTTCTACTTCGGGCTCACGCTGGTCCCGAAGTCGCTCCAGTTCCCGATCCTGCACGCGACCCGCCGCAAGAGCGTCTACCACTTCCTCGGCACCGACATCCGCGGCAAGACGCCCCAGGAGCTTGCCTACGGCAGGCGCGCAGACGCACAGATCGTCGGCTCCTACGACGCCTTGCGCTGGGTCCCCGAGGCGCACGTCGTCCCGCCGGGACTCGACCTGCGCCCGTTCACCCCGCACCCGCCCTCAGACAACCCACACCCGCTCGTCGTGCACGCCCCGTCGAGCCGCGAGAAGAAGGGCACCCGCTACGTGATCGAGGCCTGCGAGCAGCTCCCGGTCGAGCTCGACATCGTCGAAGGGGTCCCCCACGACATCGCGCGCGAGCGGTACGCGCGCGCCGACATCGTCGTCGACCAGCTGCAGGCCGGCTGGCACGGCGTCTTCGCGCTCGAGGCGATGGCGCTCGGCAAGCCGGTCGTCGCCCACATCAACCCGGCGACGCTCGAGCGCAGCGCCGAGGGCTTCGGAGTCCGCCTGCCGATCGTCACCGCAACGAAGGAGACGCTCGTCGACGCGCTGCGCCCACTCGTCGAGAGCCCGGCGCTCCGGCGCGAGCTCGGCGCCGCCGGCCGCGCCTACGTCGAGCAGGTCCACGACATCGACCGCGTCGCCGACCGCCTGATCGACATCTACGCTCAGCTCTAGATGGTTGATTCCACGGGATCGTCTGAGCCGGGGCGCGAGCTGGGTGGTCTGGGGCGCCGCGGCGGCTCCTCGACGATGCTGGCGGCATCGGCGAGGAGACGACGTGGTGAAGCGCAGGACTGGAGGGAGACGGCTTCGCCGGCTCCCGTAAGGCCGAAGCGGCCCAGGGCGGCCAGATCGCGCAGCCGGGCACGCGAGATCGTGGAATCAACCATCTAGATGAGCCTCGCGCGCGAACTGAAGCGCCTCGTCAGGCACTCGGCGATCTACGGGATCGGCGGGCTCGTCTCGCGGATCCTCGCGGTGATCCTGCTGCCGCTGTACACGCACTATCTCCCGCCCAACGCGTACGGACGGGTCGAGAGCGTGACGGCCGCGACGGCGGTGCTGTCGATCGTCCTCCAGATGGGGATCTCGAGTGCCTTCTTCCGCTTCTACTTCGACACGAAGGACGCTGCACGACGCCTCGTCGTCGTCCGAACCTCGTTCTGGTTCACGATGGGGATGTCGACGCTCGGGCTCGTGCTCGGCCTTGTCTTCGCCACTTCCGTCGGCCGCGCCCTCGGCCTCGGCCACGACCCGTCGCTCGTCCGCGCCGGGGCAGTCGGCCTGTGGGCCCAGACGAACTACCAGCAGCTGACCGCTCTCTTCCGGGTCGAGGAGCGTTCAGTGGCGTACGCGATCGCGAGCCTCGCGAACGTCTTGATCACGATCGCCTCGATGGTCGTCTTCGTGGCCGTGCTGCAGTGGGGCGCCGTCGGGCTCGTCGTCGGCAACTTCGTCGGCACGCTCGCCGTCTATCTCGTGCTCCTCGCCTACCGCAGCGAGCAGCTCGGCCTGCAGTTCGACCGCGAGCTGCTGCGCAAGATGCAGGGCTTCGGGTTGCCGCTCGTGCCGTCGGCGCTCGCGCTGTGGGTGATCAACTTCGTCGACCGCCGCTTCGTGATCCACTACAACGGTCTCGCCGAGGCGGGCATCTACTCCGCCGCGATCAAGGTCGCTTCCGTCGTCACCTTCGTCATGATCGCCTTCCGGACAGCCTGGCCTGCGTTCGCCTACTCGATCGAGGACGACGGTCAAGCCCGGCGGACCTACGCCTTCGTGCTGACCTACCTGCTGACCTTCGCCTCCTGGCTCTCGCTCGCCCTCGGCGCACTCGCGCCCTGGCTCGTCTCGCTGCTGGCGAACTCTCGCTACCAGCGGGCGGACAAGGGCGTCGCTCTGCTCGCGTTCGCGTTTGCCGTCTACGCGGGCTACACGGTGCTCGCGATCGGCAGCGGCCGCGCCCGGCGCACCCAGATGAACTGGGTCGTGACCGGGATCGGCGCCGCGGCGAACATCGCGCTCAACTTCTGGCTGATCCCCCGCTACGGCATGGTCGGCGCCGCGATCTCGACCGCCGCGTCATACGTCGTGCTGTTCGTCGGGATGACGATCTATGCGCACTCGGTCTACCCGGTGCCGTACCAATGGCGGCGGATCGTGACGGCAGTCGGGACGGCTGTCGCCCTGAACGTCGCGGCGCGGGCAGCGCACCTGTCGCTCGCGCCCTCGATCCTGCTCGTGCTCGTCTATCCGGTCGCGCTGTGGCCACTCGGCTTCTACCAGCGCGCGGAGCTTGCCCGGCTGCGCCGACTCGCGCCCGGGACGCCGTGAACCACCTCGACACCGATTCACCACCAGGTGGCTGCAAGGGAAGCGCCCTGGAGCACGTAAGAGTGAGCTGCGGATGCTCGATCCGGCCCTGAAGCCCGCACTGAACCGTTTCGGGGGCGAGCGCCTCCTCTGCGTCGCGCTGACGGGAGCCGCCGCTGCGCTCCTGCTGGCGTTCGGGCCGGCGCCGGGTGACGCAGCCGTGCATCTCTACCGGACGTTCCTCGTCGACCACGGTGCGCTGCTCTGGGACAACGACTGGTACGCCGGCCAGTACCCGCTTGCCTCCTACAGCCTGCTCTACTACCTGCCGGCGGCGCTGGTCGGGAACGTACCGCTCGTCGTCGCGGCGGCTGCGCTGTCCACGTTCCTCTTCGCCTCGATCGTCCGCCGGGAGTGGGGAACCGCCTCGCTCTGGCCGAGCCGGATCTTCGGCGTCTGCGCAGCAGCGCCCCTCTTCACCGGGCTCTTCAGCTACTCGCTCGGCGTCACGGCGCTGCTCGGGGCGGTGCGCGCGCTCCAGGCGAAGCGCACCGGCCTGGTCGCACTGTTCGCTGCGCTCACGCTCGGGTTCAGCCCACTCGCGTTCATGTTCCTCTGCCTGCTGCTCGCCTCGATCCTCGTCTCGCGCCGCCGGCTGACAGCGTCGGTGGTCGGTCTCGCGGCCGCCCTCGCGCTGATCGCAGGGTTCGAGCTGCTGGTTCTCCACCTGTTTCCGACCGGCGGGGTCTACCCGTTCCACCTCGTGAACCTCGCAGGCGTGCTCGGTGTCTCGACGCTCGGCGCGCTCCTGGCCCGCCGTGCCCGCAACGGAGCATTCATGGTCGCCTTCTTCGTGCTCTGGGGCACCGGGAGCATCGTCGCCTCGCTCGTCCAGACGCCGATCGGGGACAACTGGACGCGCCTGAACGAGTTCGCGTTTCCGCTCATGCTGCTCACCGCGGTGCTGGCCAGGTTCCGGCCGCGGCGCCTCGTCGCGCTCGCCCTCGCGGGCGCGTTCGCCTACAACGTCACGCCGTATCTGCTGCTGATCCCGTATCGCCTCGACAACCGGCCGGCGACGCAGCAGTTCTGGCGGCCGGCGGTCGCGTACCTGAAGGCGCACACGAAGCCGGGGTTCCGCGTCGAGGTGGTGCCGACAGCCGCGCACTGGGAGTCCTATTGGATCCCGCGAGCCGGCCTCGCGCTCGCCCGCGGCTGGTACCGACAGGTCGACATCGTCGACAACACCGTCCTGTACTCGAAGCAGCTCGATGCCGCGACCTATGTGAGCTGGCTGCGCGAGTCGGCGGTCGACTACGTGCTCCTGCCCTCGACCCGGCTCGACCCGGACGGGGGGCCACGCGAAGCGAGCCTGCTGCGCTCGGGGTCGACAGGGCTCGTGATCGTCTACCAGAGCTCGAACGCGACCATCTACGAGCTCCCGGACGCGACGCCGCTGATCACCGGCCCGGGACGGGCGCGGGTGGTCGCGTTCGGCCACACGACGATCCGCGGCGTCGTCTCGGCCCCGGGCCAGTACCTGCTGCGCGACCACTACATGCCCTTCTGGAAGCTGGCCGGCGACGTCTGCATCCGCCCGGCCCCGAACCGGATGACCTGGCTCGACGTGGCTGCGAGCGGCCGGTTCTCGATGACCGTCGACCCGAACGCCGCCGCGGTCGTGCGGGCTGCGACGGACGCCGACGCCAGCTCCTGCGCAGCGAGCGTCGCGCTGCCCGCACGCCGCGAACGCGGCCACTAGCCTCTCTTCGTGGACCCTCGGCCCGTCGTGGATGCCCTCCGGACGGTCCTGGAGGACCGGAACATCCCACCGGAGCGCACCGGGCTGGCGGTCCGCGCGACCGAGCGTCTGCTCCGGGACGCCGTGACGGAGCGCGACGACGGCACCGTCTTCGTCGCCACGGGCGACATCCCGGCCATGTGGCTGCGCGATTCGTGTGCGCAGGTCCGGCCGCTGCTCGCGCTCGCAGACGAGGCCCCGGAGGTGATCGACCTCGTCGCCGGAGTGCTGCGCCTCCAGGTCGAGCAGGTGCTGATCGACCCCCGCGCGAACGCCTTCAATCCCGGACCGACCGGGGCCTGCGTCCGCCGCGACTTCCACGACCAGTCGCCCTGGGTGTTCGAGCGCAAGTACGAAGCCGACTCGCTGTGCGCGCCGCTCGTGCTCGCATGGCTCCTCTGGCAATCGGCGGGATCGGTCGCGCACGTCGACGGCCGCTTCCGCGACGCCGCCGGCTCCATCGTCGCCCTCTGGCGGCGCGAACAGGAGCACGACCCGGAGTCGTTTCGCTTCCGGCGCCGCCTGGCCCGGCGGCGCGACTCGCTCTCGCATCGGGGCCGGGGCGCCCCCGTGGCGCCGACCGGGATGACCTGGTCCGCCTTTCGCCCGAGCGACGATGCCTGCGCGCTCGGCTATCACGTGCCGGCGAACGCCCTCGCCGCGGTCAGCCTCACGCAGCTGGCAGCGCTGCTCGAGGCGTCAGGATCCGATGCTGCGCTACAAGCAGACGCACGCTCACTCGCGGACGAGATCCGGGCCGGGATCGCGCGGCACGCCGTCGTCGAGACGCCCTCCGGCGACCGGATCTACGCCTACGAGGTCGACGGCCTCGGCAACGCGCTGCTGCTCGACGACGCGAACGTGCCGAGCCTGCTCTCGCTGCCCTACCTCGGCTTCTGCGACGCCGGCGATCCGCTCTACCGCTCGACGCGGTCGTGGCTGCTCGGACCGAGCAATCCGACCTGGGCGAGCGGCCGCGCCGTCCGCGGCGTCGGCAGCACCCACACGAGGCGGGGCTGGGTCTGGCCGCTCGCGATCGCGATCGAGGGCTTGACGGCTACCGACGACGCTGAGCGCGAGGACGCCGCGCGCAGGATCGAGGCGACCGTGACCGGCGAGCTCCTCGTCCACGAGTCCGTCGATCCCGCCGATCCCCGCCGCTGGACTCGACGCTGGTTCTCGTGGGCCGACATGCTCTACGTCGAGCTTGTCCTGGCCACGGCCGGACGCGTTACCGCGACTCGAACGCCGCGCTCGCCGCCGCGAGAGCCTCCCGAGCCGCGATCGCGCGATTGACCGCGTTCACGACCGCCCGCAGCGACGCGGTGACGATGCTCGGATGGAGGCCGACGCCCCAGACCGAGTCGTCGTCGACATCCGCCTCGACGTACGCCGCGGCTGTCGCAGTCGCGCTCGCCGCCATCGCGTGCTCGTGGTAGTCGCGCAGCGAGATGCTGACTCCGAACTGGCGCTCGAAGGCGTCGACGAGCGCTGCGATCGGCCCGTTGCCGACACCCTCGATCTCCTGCGGCTCACCCGCGACGAGCATCTTCGCGACGATGCGGTCCTCGTCCTCGGCGCTCGCGAGCGAGTACGAGACGAGCTCGTAGGGCCGCGTGTGCGCGAGATAGTGGTCGTGGAATGCTGCGAGCAGCTCGTCCGCGCTCAGCTCGTCGCCGCGGGCGTCGGTGATCGCCTGCACCTGCTGCGCGAAATCGACCTGGAGCCCGCGCGGCAGCTCGAGGTGGTGCTCGGTCTCCATCAGGTAGGCGACGCCGCCCTTGCCCGACTGCGAGTTGACCCGGATGATCGCCTCGTAGGTGCGGCCCGACGTCCATCGGGTCGATGGCCAGATACGGCACGTCCCAGAGGCCCGACTCGGAGCGCTTCTGGGCGTACATCCCCTTCTTGATCGCGTCCTGATGCGAGCCGGAGAACGCCGTGTAGACGAGCTCGCCGGCCCACGGGTGGCGCGGGTGCACCGGCAGCTCGTTGCACTCCTCAACGATGCGTTCGGCCTCATCGATGTGGGACAGGTCGAGGCCCGGATCGACCCCGGGGTGAACAGGTTCAGGGCGAGCGTGATCAGGTCGACGTTGCCGGTGCGCTCGCCGTTGCCGAAGAGCGTGCCCTCGACGCGTTCCGCACCGGCCATCAGGCCGAGCTCCGCGGTCGCGACGGCCGTGCCACGATCGTTGTGCGGGTGGACGCTGAGGATGAAGTGGTCGCGCGCCGAGACGTGGCGCTGGAACCACTCCAGGCGGTCTGCGTAGACATTCGGTGGAAACGCCTCGACCGTCGTCGGCAGGTTCAGGATCATCCTGGCGTCCGGAGTCGGTCCCCGACTCGGCCATCACGGCTTCGCAGATCTCCAGGGCGTAGTCGAGCTCGGTGCCGTGGAAGCTCTCGGGCGAGTACTCGAAGACGATCTCCGTCCCGGTCTGGGCGGCGAGCTCCTTGCAGAGCGCCGTCCCGCGAACGGCGAGATCGGTGATTCCGGCCTTGTCGAGCCGGAAGACGACGCGCCGCTGGGTCTCGGAGGTCGAGTTGTAGAGGTGCACGATCGCGCGCCGCGCGCCGTCGATCGCCTCGTAGGTGCGCTCGATCAGGCCCGGCCGGGCCTGCGTCAGGACCGCGATCGTCGTGTCGGCCGGGATCAGATCCTCCTCGATGAGCTTGCGGACGAAGTCGAAGTCCGTCTTCGAGGCGGCCGGGAAGCCGACCTCGATCTCCTTGATCCCGAGCCTGACGAGCAGCTCGAACATCCGCTGCTTGCGCGCCGGGTCCATCGGCTTCACGAGCGACTGGTTCCCGTCGCGCAGATCGGTGGAGCACCAGACGGGGGCATGGTCGAGCACGTGGTTGGGCCACGTGCGGTCGGGCAGATCGACGGTCGAATACGGACGGTATTTCCAGAACGGCATGGTCATGGCTGGTTAGCTCCTCTGAAGACGGACTCCTCCCTGGATGCGGGAGCGCGGCACGGGTATGTCGAGCAGTCGCTTCCCCTTACCGGGGAAGGAGGAGGGCAAGCGCAGCCAGGCCGGAAGCAGCCGGTGAAGCCTGTGCGCGTGAGTTGACCATCGCTCCCAGGGTAGCCGACGAGGCCGAAACGGGCAACACACGAGGAAGGGAGGGGCGCCGCCGGCACAAGACCGGTGCCGGCGGCGCTTCGTGCGGGAGGAAGCTCGTTACGGGCCGGAGACGGCGGCGATCGTCCAGGTGCTGAGGTAGCCGCCGGCGAAGGCGTTGCCGGGGATGGTGGCGCTGATCGTCGGGGTGACGGTGAACCGCCCCATGCCGCTCTCCGTGGCGGCGTTGAAGAACTTGACCGCGGTCGGCGCGGTTGCCCCAGCCGGGACGGTCATCGGATAGGCGATCGTGTCGGCCGGGCTGCTGCATGTGCCGCCGGAGTTGCACGAAGACGCGACGCCGGTCATCTGCGACGCGCTGCTCGCAAGCGCATGGCCCGAGCTGTCGGTGAAGCTCGTCGAGGTGACGGTCAGGTTCCAGCCGGCTCCCGTCCCGCGCGCGTCGATCACGGTCAGCGGGATCGACCAGCTGACCGTCTGGTCGGTTCCGTCGAGCGAGTCGCTCATGCTTGCCGTCGAGCCGCTCGTCAGCGAGATCGCGCCTGCGCCGGCGATCGTCGCGGTTGCGGTGACGGTCCCGGCCCCCGCAGCAGAGGCCATCACGAGGGTGGTGACGCCAAGACCGAGAACGATGGAGATCCGCTGCCGCATGACGTGCTCCTGTTATCGACCGGGCGGAGTCTGAGTAGCGGACGTCTGGAGTCGCGAAGAGACGGTCGGATGCGTCGCGCGACGCGCGTCAGGCGACGGGCGCCACAGGCGTCGTCGTAGTCGTCGGCGTCCCGCCCCGGGCCTGATCGGGCGCGTTGCCGACGATCAAGCTCCGACAGGTCAGATAAGCGTTCCGGAAGCTGCTGCCGCCGCCGAAGCGCCCCCCGAAGAATCCGCCGTGGCGCTCCCCACCGAGATTCTTCAGGCAGGTGTTGAAGGCGACGACGCCGGGATTCTGCTGCTCGCTCCCGTTGCGAACGCTCGCCGGCAGCTTGCTGCCGCAGAGCTTCATCGCCTGCTGCGCAGCCTCGGTGGCGTCGAACTGGGTCGTGTAGCCGCCGATCGGGTCGAGGTTGTTCGCGTCGAGGCAGGCCGAGAAGAGCGCCATGCTCGGCCGATTGGCGAGATTCTGGCCCGTGTGCATCGTCGTCACCGCGACGAAGGCGCCGAGCGCGGCCAGCACCGGCAGGATCGTGGCGAGCAGGATCGGACGATGCTCCCGCCACCACGCGGGTTCGATCCTGAGCCTTCCGGGTCCTGCCATCCCGACCTCCAGTGCGGAACGTGCGCGCAGGAAGTCTGCTCGCGTCGCGGCGTCGACGCAACTAGTACTAGGCGACGACGCGGTAGACCTGGAACACCTCGGCGTACTCGCGGTTCACGTTGATCCCGTGCGTCCGCGCGACGCTCCAGATGTAGTCGGCGTCGGCGTAGCGCCGGTGCTGCTGGGAGGCGTACTTCTCGAGCGCCGCGACCTTGCGCTCGATGTGCGTCGCGCTCGAGCGCGACGTACGCCTGGAAGCTGAAGTCGAAGTTGTTCCAGGGGATCTCGTAGCCGAGGATCGTCGTCCGCTTGAAGGCGCGCAGGCCCTCCGGCGGCGATCGTCTGGTGGTCCTGGTGGATGTCGTGCAGGCTCGGCTGGAAGACGACGTCCGGCTGCCAGTCGTTCCCACATCGCGATCAGCAGCTCGAGGATCTCCTGCCGGTGCTCGGGGAAGGTGCGCACGTCGAAGTCGTGCACGGTGAGGCGCTCCGGCGGGATCCCGAGCTCGGCGGTCGCCTCGCGCACCTCGCGCGCGAGCGTGTCCGGCGGGAAGCCCTCCGGGCAGCGAGCGCGTCGCGATCGAGAACGCGACGTAGCGGACGTCGCAGCCCGCTTCGACGAGCCGCGCCATCGTCCCGCCGCAGCCGAACTCGCCGTCGTCGGTGTGCGGCGCGAGGACGAGCGCGCGCTTCCAGGACTCGATCACGCCGCCACCGCCTCGCGCTCCTCGAAGCAGCGCGACGCGCCACGAGCGCCGATCAGCAGCCACAGATGAGCGGGTCCTCGAAGGGTCGTTGTAGAAGAGGCGAGTGGACGAGGATCGCGCAGGCGAGCCCGAGGCGGGCCGAGCGCGACCGATCGCGGTGCCTCCCGGTCGCTGCGCAGTCGCCGGCCCCAGCCGCCGCGAGCAGCCACACGAACAGCGCGAGCCCGACGAGGCCGGTCTCCGCCGCGACCGTCACCGGCGTGTCGTGCGACGCGGCGGCCTTGGGCTCCTTTCCTTTCAGGCCGGTCACGGCTCAGCGTAGCGTGCTTGAAGCCGCCCGACGCCGCACCCCGATCACCGGGTGGTGCGATCGCGATGCGGATCCCGTTCGCGACGAGCTTCGATCGGCCGCTCGTGGTGTGTGCGAGCCCGCTCGCGATGTGGTGCCGGATCGACCGGCGCACCGCCGGGCGCGAACGCCACGCCGCACGATGACGGCGACCGCGAGCGACCGACCGCCAGCAGCGCCGCCAGCGCCACGCACGCGCGGCGACGATGCACGGCGACCACGAGCGCGACGAAGCTCGACTGCGAGAACGAGAGCAGGAGACCGAGCCAGGTGACGATCGCGAGCACCGCAGCCGCCCAGGCGACCCGCAGCGAGGGCGGCGAGCGACGAGCGACGAGGCTCGCGAGGATCGCCGACGACGAGGAACCGGCCGTAGATCGACGGGTCGCAGAAGACGGAGTTGACGCGGAAGAACCAGCTGCTCGGCGCATACGCGTTGTCCACGATCACCTTCGGGTTCTCAGAAGACGTTCCGCGTCTCGTACTGGTAGACGCCGACGACCGCGAAGACGAACGCCATCGCCGCGAGCTGCGCGTAGAGGCCCTTCAGCCAGCCGATCCGCCCACGGCAGCCGCGCGAGCGAGACGGCGATCAACCCGAACGGGAGCATGAAGAAGAGGAGGTACTTCGCCCCCTCCGAGTGGTCGATCGACCAGAGGAAGGTCAGGCCGGTCCAGCCGACGAAGCACGCCAATGGCCACGCAAGAGGACCGAGCTCCCGCGTCCGCTCGTCGTCTCCGAAGAGCTCCCAGAGGAGGGCGATCGCCGCGGCGGCGACGACCAGGTAGAGCGGGAGCAGCAGGTTTCCCTGCGCGGCCTTGCTCGACCCGATCGAGACCGGGATCCGGGCCGGGGCGCAGGCCAGCACTGCAACGGCGAGCGCCCACGGCACGCGGAGAAACAGCCAGGCGAGCAGGCCGGCGGCGACGACTCCCGCGACCGCGGCGGCCGCGTAGGCGCGGTGGTGGCCGGCCGGGGCGAGCCAGAGCGCGAGCGTCGCGCAGCCCACTGCCCAGCCGCCGAGCCCGGCGAGCCGCACCCGGCGGGTCGGCCCGACGAACAGCAACGCCAGACCGAGGCAGCCGACCGTGCCGCCGATGTGCGCGAGGCCGCTCATCCGACCATCACCAGCGCCTTCGCCGTGTGGGTCGCCGCGGTGACATAGAGCCGGTAGACGCCCGGCGTCGCGGGCGCCCGCAGATGCAGCGTGACCCCGCGCGCGGTTCCGTGCCTGCCGTGGAGCAGCCAGGTCACCGTCGGCGAGTCGTGCGACATGCGCACCGCGAACCGCGCGCCGGGACGGACGAGGATCTTCGTGCGCCCGAGCGTGATGTACCGGACCTGGACGGTCGCGAACTGGACCGGCTTCGTCACGTTGCCCGCCAGGTCGCTGGCCGAGATCTTCAGCACGTAGGTACCCGGCCAGGCCGACACGCCGTTGAACTTGCCGTTCCAGCTCAGCTCGCCCGAGGTCTTCTCGCCGTGGGTGAACTCGACCTGCCTCCCGTCGACGAGCAGGATCCCGTGCGCCGGCTCGCTCAGCGTGTAGCGGACGCGGTAGACGTCCTTGTGGCCGTCGCCGTCGGGCGAGATGACGGCGTGCTGGCGGTGCGGGAAGTGGATCACCGCCGGGGTCGTGTCGAGCCGCATCTTGCTCGGGATCGTGATCGTGCGATGCGAACGCGCGAGATGGACGACCGGGACGTAGATCCCCTGCGGCAGCGTGAAGCCCGCCGAGGAGACTCCCGAGAACGCCAGCTCGACCTCACCCGCGCGATAGCTGCGGCTGTGGACGACCGGGTACTTCTTCCCGCCGCGCGTCATCCAGACGGTGAGGCGATCGGCCTTGCGGAGCCGGAAGTCGATGAAGCCGACCGAGATCCCTGGCGAGAAGACCTGCGCCACCTTCGTCTGGTAGATCGGGGTGACCTCGAGCTTCGCCCCTTCCGTGAGCGCGAATGCCCCCGCAGTCGCTGCGAGAAGCGCCACGAGAAACGCCGTCGAGAGCACCCGGGCCACAGCCCGGAGGATTCTACGTCGCGTTCTGGGCCGCGATGCGGCGCAGCAGGTGCTGGCGCGTCAGCCAGGCTGCGAGCGCTGCGGCCATCAGACAGAGCGAGACCCCGATCACGAGGGTTGAGTAGGGGACGTCGACGATCTTGATCCCCGAGAGGATGAGCACCACTCCGAACGCGATCCGGAGCTCACGCTCCGGCACGCGGATCGAGAGGTGAGAGCCGATGAGCACACCCGGGATCGACCCGACGAGCAGCCAGGCAATCGCGTGCTTGTCGACATCGCCGTGGAGGAGATGGGAGATTCCGGCCACCCAGAGCAGCACGGCCGCATGGAAGAGATCCGTGCCGACCATCTTCTTCGCCGTCAGCGGATAGGCGAAGAGCATCGCGAGCCCGAAGAACGTGCCCGAGCCGACCGACGTCAGCCCGACGACGAAGCCACCGGCAGCTCCGATCGCGATCGCGATCAGCTTGTCCCGGCGGCCGAGCAGGAACGGCGCGTCGCTCCCGTGACTCTTGACGAACATCCTCGCGAGAAAGCCGAGCCCGCCTACGACGAGAGCCCCGCCGACGATCTGCTGGAAGGTCGTCATGCTGCTCTCGCCGAAGGAGTTCGCGACCTCGACGCCGACCAGCGAGAGCGGAGCGGAGCCGATCAGCATCCAGAGCGCGAGCCGTGCATGGACGGTCCCGAGCATCCGATGGCGGGCCGCGCCGAACGACTTGAAGACCGCGCCGTGGAGGATGTCCGTTCCGACGGCGACCTTCGCGTTGAAGCCGAAGATGAGGATCAGGATCGGCGTCATCAGGCTGCCGCCGCCCATGCCGGTCATGCCGACGAGGATGCCGACCAGGAGGCCGGCGAGCGAGAACTGCCAGGTCATGCGGGCTTCGGTGGAATCGGGCAGGAGACGAACGGATGGCCGCGCAGCCGGCAGGAGAGCTTGTACGCCTCGCAGCCGGTGCAGAAGCCGGTCGAGGCAGCGAGCAGCGCGAGCGCCGCGACGAGCAGCCCGAGGAAGCCGCCGACCGTGCCGTTGCCGAGCGCGTACCCGATCGAGGCGGCGCTGAGGACGACGAGCCCGACCATGTTGGCGGCCCGCGGCGGCCGCGAGTCCTCGAGCGGCCCTTCTCCGACGCGGGGCTGGATCAGCTCGAAGTAGGCGAGACAGGGCAGGCAGAAGCGGCGGCCGAGCGTCAGGCCGACCGCGAGCTGGAGCGCGAGCAGGGCGAGCAGCCACCACCAGCCGGTCGCGACCGCGAGCAGCGAGACCGTCCCGACGACCGTCTGGTTGAAGCGCGGGGCGCGCGAGTCGATCACCGCGAGGTCGCGGTACGGGTCGGCGGAGCGGGCGACGGCACTCATGACGCCTCGAGCACCATGCCGGCGGCGACGGTGTCGTTCGTGACCTCGTCGATCAGGATGAAGGCCCCGGTCGCGCGGTTGCGCGCATAGGGGTCGACGGCCAGCGGTTCGGCGAGGCGCAGCTTCACGACCCCGAGGTCGTTCAGCTCGAGCCGCTCGGGCGCGAGACGGTCTTCCAGCGTCTCCATGTCGACGACAGACACGAGCTCGTCGACAACGGCCCGGACTGCGCGGGTCGTGTGCTTCACGGCGAGCTTCGCTCGCGGCTCGAGCGGGCGCTCGCTCATCCAGCAGAGCTCGGCGGTCAGCTCGTTGGCGACGGTCGGCGGCCGCTCCGGGTCGGCGAGCATGTCGCCGCGGCCGACGTCGACGTTGTCCTCGAGCCTGATCGTGACCGACTGCGGCGCGATTGCGGCGTCGAGCTCGCCGTCGAGGGTCTCGACGGCGGCGACCCGGGTGCGCCGCCCGCTCGGGAGGACGACGACCTCGTCGCCGGCCCGCCAGACACCGCCGGCCACCTCACCGGCATAGCCGCGGTAGTCGTGGTGGGAGTCGGCCATCGGCCGGATCACCCACTGCACCGGGAAGCGGCGGTCGAGGAGGTTGCGGTCGCCGGAGAGCTCGATCGACTCCAGGTGCTCGAGGAGCGTCGGCCCGTCGTACCAGGGCATCGCGTCGCCGCGGTCGACGACGTTGTCGCCGCGCAGCGCCGACATCGGGATCGCGCGCTGGTCGCGCAGGCCGAGCCGGCCCGAGAGCGCCTGGAGGTCGGCTTCGATCTCCGCGAAGCGCGCGGCCGAGAAATCGACGAGATCCATCTTGTTCACGGCAACGACGATGTGCGGGATCGCGAGGATCGCTGCGATGTAGGCGTGGCGGCGCGTCTGCTCGACGACGCCCTTGCGCGCGTCGAGGAGGATCACGGCGACGTCGGCGGTCGAGGCGCCGGTGACCATGTTGCGCGTGTACTGGACGTGCCCGGGTGCGTCGGCGAGCTGGAAACGGCGGCGGGCGGTGACGAACGAGCGGTAGGCGACGTCGATCGTGATCCCCTGCTCGCGCTCGGCCCGGAGGCCGTCGGTGAGGAGGGCGAGGTTGACGTAGCCGTCGCCGCGGCGCTGCGAGGTCTCCTCGATCTGCTGGAGCTGGTCGGCGAGGATCTGCTTCGTGTCGTAGAGCAGCCGCCCGATCAGGGTCGACTTGCCGTCGTCGACGGAGCCTGCGGTGACGAGCCGCAGGAGCTCGGCTTGCATCATCTGCTCGGATGTAGCTCATTAGAAGTAGCCGACCCGCTTGCGGTCCTCCATCGCGGCTTCCGAAACTCTGTCGTCTGCGCGGGTCTCGCCTCGCTCGGTGACGCGGGTCGCGGCGATCTCGGTCACGACCTCGTCGATCGTTGCCGCATGGGACTCGACGCCGCCGGTACAGGTCATGTCGCCGACGGTCCGGAAGCGCACCGACGCGGTGAATGGATCCTCGCCCGGGAGCCGCTCGACGTAGGACGAGACCGCGTAGATCATCCCGTCGCGGCGGAAGACCTCGCGCTCGTGAGAGAAGTAGATCGACGGCAGCTCGAGCTGCTCGCGGGCGATGTACTGCCAGACGTCGAGCTCGGTCCAGTTGGAGATCGGGAAGACGCGGATGTGCTCGCCCTTCCGGATCCGCGCGTTGTAGAGGTTCCAGAGCTCGGGCCGCTGGAGGCGGGGGTTCCACTGGCCGAAGTCGTCGCGGAAGCTGAAGATGCGCTCCTTGGCACGTGCCTTCTCCTCGTCGCGGCGAGCGCCGCCCATCGCGGCGTCGAAGGAGTGCTCCTCGATCGCGTCGAGCAGCGTGCCGGTCTGGAGCTGGTTGCGCGAGGCGCGAGGCCCGGTCTGGTCGACGGCCCGGCCCTTGTCGATCGACTCCTGGACGCTCGCCACGACGAGCCGCTCGCCGAGCTCGGCGACCCGGCGGTCGCGGAACTCGATCACCTCGGGGAAGTTGTGGCCCGTGTCGATGTGCATGACCGGGAACGGGAAGCCGCCCGGGCGGAACGCCTTCTCCGCCAGGCGCAGCATCACGATCGAGTCCTTGCCGCCGGAGAAGAGCAGCACGGGCCGCTCGCGCTCGGCGGCGATCTCTCGCATGATGTGGATCGCCTCGGCCTCGAGCTCGTCGAGGTGCGAGAGGGTGTGCGGGACCGCGGGGGCGCTCATTGGCCGCCCTTTGGCCGATGAGCGTGTGGAGGGGGGGTGGGGGAACCGGGAGGTTCCCCCACACAAACAAGAAGAAGGGGGCAACGTGGGGGAAACATGGTTTCCCCCACGGGAGCGCGCCGAAGGCGAGCGACGCTCATACGGCCACCTCGGTCGGGAGGAGGCCGAGCTGCACGAGCCGTTCGAGGACGAGCGCGGCCGACTGCTCCGGCGTGCGCCCTTCGGTCTCGAGCCGCAGCTCGGGATTCGACGGCTCCTCGTAGGGATCGGAGACGCCGGTGAACTCGGCGAGCTCGCCGGCGTACGCCTTCGCGTAGAGGCCCTTCGGGTCACGGCGCGCGCATTCGTCGAGCGAGGTCGCGACGTGCACCTCGACGAAGACGCCGTGCTCCTGCGCGAGCGCCCGTGCACGCTGCCGGGCCTCCTCGTACGGGGAGATCGCGGAGACGACCACGGCCGCGCCGGCGCGCGCGAGCCGCGAGGCGACCCAGCCGATCCGCGCGATGTTCGTGTCGCGGTCTTCCTTCGAGAAGCCGAGGCCCTTGGAGAGGTGCTCGCGCACGATGTCGCCGTCGAGGCGGTCGACGAGCGCGCCGCGCTCCTCGAGCTCGGCCGCGACGAGCCGCGCGATCGTCGACTTGCCGGCGGCCGAGAGGCCGGTCAGCCAGATCACGTAACCCGTGGTCATGACGGCTCCACGTGCAAGCCGCACTCGGTCTTGTCGAGCCCTGTCCAGCGGCCCTCGCGTCCGGTCCCGGGCTGCGTGCAGTGCGTGCAGCCGATCGAGGCGTAGCCGCGCTCGTGCAACTCGTTCACGGGCAGCTCGCGCTCCTGGATGTAGGCCCAACACCGGTCGTCGTCCCAGTCAGCCAGGGGGTTTGCCTTCCAGAGCTCGTGCGGTAGTCCCAGCCGACCTTCGGTGCGTCGGCGCGCGTCGGGGACTGGTCGCGGCGCAGGCCGGTGATCCAGGCGTCGAGATCGCCGAGCGCGCGCCCGAGCGGCTCGACCTTCCGGATCGCGCAGCAAAGCGTCGGGTTGCGCTCCCAGAGCGCCTCACCGTGGCTCGCAGCCTGCCGCCCCAGCGAGGGGCCTTCATAGACCTCGACCTTGGTGTTGTAGCGCCGCTCGACCTCGCGCCAGACGGCGTAGGTCTCCGGGAAGAGCACGTGCGTGTCGAGCGCGAAGACGCGGGCCTTCGGGTCGAGCGCAAAGAGCATGTCGAGCAGGACGGACTCCTCCTTCTGGAAGGAGCAGGCGAGCGAGACGCGGCCGGGAAAGGATTCGAGGAACGTGCCGACGATCTCCTCGGCGGTCATCGCCTCGTAGTCGAGCTCAGGAAGCTGCGGCCGGGTCGCCATCGATCAGCACCTCCTTCAACGTGTCGCCGCGCAGGCCGAGACGGAGGGTCTCGAGCGGGATCACCTCGTCGGGCGGGATGTTCCCGAGGTTGACCGACGAGCCGAAGTGCTTCACGAACCAGGCCTGGCTCGCCTTCGTCGGGGCCTCCCAGATCAGGTCGTGGAAGTCGATCTCGTGGGCAATCTCATCGACGAGGCCGGTGCGCATCTCGCCCGACGGACGGAAGATCCCGGCGGTGCCGCCCTCGCGGCTCTCCGTGATCACCTTCCAAGCGCCCGCGGCGAGCTCTTCCTTGATCCAGAGCACCCATTCGTACGGGGCGAAGACGACCTCGGCGTCCTTCGAGCCGACCTCGGAGAGCACCGTGAAGTCGCGCGCGAAGTCTGCGATCAGCTCGAGCTTGCGCTGGCGCGGGATCTCGACCGTCCCGTCGGAGATCTCCACGTGCGTCAGCCCGAGCTCGCTGAGCCACGACTTGTACTCGTCGAGCTTGTCCTTGAGATACACGACCTCGAAGAAGGTCCCGCCGAGCACGACCGGCTTGTCCTTCAGCACCTCGAGCTTGCGCTTCAGGTTCGGGGTCACGTAGGCGGTGCCCCAGCCGAGCTTGACGATGTCGATGTAGTCGCCGCTCGTCTCGAGCACGTCTTCCCAGCCGCGCGGGCCGAGACCCTTGTCGATCACGTGCGTCAGGCCGCCGTCGCGGATGAGCTCGAGGTCAAAGGCGGGCAAAGATCTCCTTCAGTTTCTCGTTCGCAGCGGCCTGGACGTCGTGGTAGAGCGAGCCGCCGTGGGCGTCGATCCCGACCGTCAGGGGGCCGAAATCCTTCACGCGGAACTTCCAGAGGCACTCGGGCATCAGCTCTTCCCACATCACCTCTTCGATCTCCTCGATCTGCGTCGTCTCGAGCGCCGCAGCGCCGCCGACGATCGCGAAGTAGACCATCCCGAGCCTTCGCATCGGCTCGATCGCCTCGTCGGGGAAGCCGCCCTTGCCGCAGATCGCGCGCACGCCGTATCGACTGCCGAGCGGCTCGGTGAAGCGCACCATGCGCGCGGAGGTGGTGGTGCCGATGCAGAGCTTCTTGTAGCGGCCGGGCCCGAGCTTGCGCACGTTCGGCGCCGTGTGGAGCAGGAACGCGCCGCTCAGGTCCATCGGTGGCTCGACGCCTTCGTCGAAGATGCGGATCTGCGTCCGGTCGCGGATGCCGATGATGTGCCCCTGGACGATCACCTCGTCGCCGGCGCGCAGCTTCAAAATCTCCTGCGGGTCGGTGACGGGGAAGGTCAGCTCATGAACGGCCATGTCCGTACCTCCACTGGCCTGGAGAGACGGTCTCCGCAGCCGAACCCCCACCCTGGGTGGGGTGCCAACCCGCCACCCTCACTGCAAATTCTACGCGGCTCGGAGCGGGGGAACGGTGCCAACTCTGGAACATCTCATCCACAACGGGCGCGCGGAACGTGGCCTCCATCAGAATTCCCGGTCGTAGTCGATGTCGCCGTCGGGCGAGACGTGCGCGCTCGCGCGGCGTGCGGCCCAGCACTGGTAGTTCACGGCCACGGGGTTCAGCGTCATGTGCGTGTCGGCGTGCTCGATGTGACACCCCAGCACCGTGACGTCACCGCCGAGGCCCATCGGGCCGATGCCGGTCTCGTTCAGCAGGCCGAACAGCTCATCCTCGAGCTTCGCGACATACGGGTCGGGGTTCCGCGTGCCGATCGGGCGCATGATCGCGTCCTTCGCCAGGTTTAGCGCGTAGTCGGCCGAGCCGCCGATTCCGACGCCGACGATCCCGGGGGGACACGGCTTGCCGCCGGCACCGACGATCGACTCGAGCACGAACCTCTTGATCCCGTTCACGCCGTCGGCCGGGACGCACATCTTCAGGAAGCTCATGTTCTCGGAGCCCGAGCCCTTCGGCACGCACTTCACGTCGAGCCCATCCCAGTCGGCGATGAACTCCCAGTGCACGATCGGCAGCCGATAGCCGATGTTCGGGCCGGTGTTCTCGCGCGTGATCGTGTGGACTGCGTTCGAGCGCAGCGGATGCTCCACGGTCGCGCGGGCGGTTCCGTCGCGCAGCCCCTCGTAGATCCGGGACGGATGCAGCGGGAAGTGCTCGCCGACGCGGCAGTGGTAGACGGCAATTCCGGTGTCCTGGCAGACGAGGTTGCGCTGCTCGTCGGCGATCGAGACGTTGCGATGGATCGTCTCGAGCACGCGCTTCCCCGGAATCGAGGTCTCGCGGTCGCGCGCCGCGGCGAGCGCGTCGCGCAGATCCTGCGGGATGTCCTTCAGCGCCCAGACATAGAGGTGCGCCGCCACGTCCTCGACGGTGTGCTGGAGCTCGATGGTCGTGTCGATACTCATGCCAGCGCTTTCTCTCTCGCCGCTCGACCGGCGCGCCGTCCGAAGACGACGCACTCGAGCAGCGAGTTGCCCATCATGCGATTGCGCCCGTGCGTCCCGCCGGCGATCTCACCGCAAGCGTAGACGCCCTCGAGCGTCGTCTCGGCGTCCGTGTCGATCACGAGGCCGCCGTTTTGGTAGTGGAGAACGGGGTAGGTCAGGATCTTCTCGGTGAGCGGGTCGATGCCTGCGCCGCGGTAGCGACGCAGCATGTAGGGCAGCGAGAGCTCCGCGTCCTGCGGCGCGATCCGCGTCGTGTCGAGGTAGACCGCCGGCCGGCCGTCGGGAGTCTCGACACCACGGCCCTGCTCGACCTCGTCGAAGATCGCCTGCGAGACGACGTCGCGCGGGCCGAGCGAGTCGGTGAACTCCTCGCCGTCGGCGTTCAGAAGCACCGCGCCGTACGCGCGTGTGGTTTCGGGAATCGAGTAGCCCTGCATGTTCGCGGGCCACGCGCCGCCGTTCGGGTGGTACTGGAGCGCGTCGAGGTCACGCGCCTCCGCGCCGAGGTCGAGCGCCAGGCGCGTCACCTCGCCGGTCGCGTTCGGATGGTTGGTGGAGAGCTCGCCGCGCGCCTGCGCCTCGGCATAGCAGCGCCCACCCGCGGCAAGCACGACGGTCGCCGCCTCGATCGCATGTTCGCCGCAGATCGCGCGCCAGCCGTTCTCGGTCGGCGCGAGCTGCTGGAGCGGAGAGTTCTCGTAGGAGGTCCCCGAGCCCGCTTCCCACGCCTCGCGCAGCGCCTTCGTGATCGCGTGCCCCGTTCGATCGCCGACCTGAAGCAGGCGCGGCTGCGACGCGCCGCCGCAGCGTGCGAGCCGGTAGCCGCCGTTCTCGCGCGTGAACTCGACGCCCAGCTCCTCGAGCCAGTGGATCGCGCTCGGCGCCTCGGAGGTCAGCGTCTCGACGAGGCGCAGGTCAGCCGTCTCGTGGCTCGACTTCCAGACGTCGGTCGCATGCTGCTCGGGAGAATCCTCGGCGCCGAACGCGGCCTGGATCCCGCCCTGGGCCTTGGAGGAGTTGTTGGCCTGCAACGAGCCCTTCGTCGCGACGGCGACACGGGCTCCGGCACGCTCTGCGGACACCGCGGCCGCAAGGCCGGAGGCCCCGCTGCCGATCACGAGCACATCGAAGGAGGCTGGAGCGCCCACGGAGCGGATTCTACCAGTTCGGACTAATCCATACGATAACTTCTACTTATCAGTAGATTTGGCGGAGCAGCTCCTCGATCTCGTCCGGAGTCGCCGGGCGCGGGTTCTGCTCGTTGCCCGGACGCTGCGTGGTCGAAAGGGCGATCCCGGGCAAGTCGCTCTCCCGCACGCCGTAATCCCGGAGCCGCCCGAAGTTGCCGAGGCCTGCGAGCTGTTCGACCCCGGCCGCCGGGTTGTTCCCCGAGCCGATCGCGTGGCCGAAGCGTGCAACCGCCTCGGGCGCGAGGGCTGCGTTGAAGCGAAGCGCCGGGGGCAGCGTGAGCGCGTTCATGGCGCCGTGCGGGAGGCCGTAGATGCCGCCGAGGGTCTGGGCCAGCGCATGCGCCAGTCCGAGGCCGGCCAGTGCCAGCGCCTCGCCGGCGAAACACGCGCCGCGGAGCAGCCGCGTCCGCGCCTCGACATCGCCCGGAGCTGCCACGACGCGCGGCAGCGACTGGGCGATCAGCTCGGCGCCCTCGAGCGCACGCAGGTCGCCGGCGTCGGTCCGCCCGCGCACGTAGAGCGCCTCTGCGCAGTGCGCGAGCGCGTTCATTGCCGTACCGACCGTCTGGGGGAGCGGCAGCTCGAGCGTCAGAGCCACCTCGTAGACGATCCCGGCGAGCTGGGCACCTCGGCCCCTGCCGACGATTCGCCGGTCGGGCTGCCTGATGCCGAAGCCGTCGGTCCACTCTGCGCCGGAGTACGTCGTGGGCACGGAGACGAGCGGCAGGCCCGTGGCGGCCGACGCCGCCTTCGCCGTGTCGATTGCGGAGCCGCCGCCCACGGCCAGCAGGGAGTCGGCAGCGGGTGGGACCTCGATCCGGTGCGATGGGACCTCTGTCCACTGCCCGACCCGCGGCACGTCGAGCGAGGTCCAGCGCGCACTGGCCACGAGGCACGGGCGGCCGAGCCCGAGCTCGCTCAAGACGGCTGGCAGCTCCTCGAGCGACCAGCGGACGATCACTTGACGCGGCCTCGTGCGAACTCGACGAATGCGTGGGCCGAGCGCGTCTCGGCGCGGCCACTGGCGCGCACGAGGTAGATCTCGCGCTCGAGCTCGAGCCCTTCGACCCGGGCGGCGCTGAGAGCTCCGGCCGCGAGATCGGATGCGACCGAGGTGCGCGAGATGAACGTGACGCCGAAGCCCGCGCGCACGGCGCTTGTCACCGACTCTTGAAGCCCGAGCTCGATCTTCACGTCGAGGTCGCGCAGCCGCGTGCCGACCCGGCGCAGCTCGTCCTCGATCATCTGCCTGACACCGGCGCCCTCCTGCATGACGATCAACCGCTCGGAGCGGATCTCGTCGAGCGTGACGGTCTTGCCGGCGAAGCGATGGCCCGGCGGGCAGGCGAGGATCACCTCGTCGTGGAAGAACGGCTCGAAGACGACGCCTCGATGACGCCGCGCGGCGCCGACCACGCCGAGCTCCAGCTCGCGGTTCGCGACGAGCTCGACCACGGTCTGGGTGTCGAAGACGGAGAGCGAGATGTGCAGCGCCGGGTTCCGCCCCTGGAACTCGCAGAGCAGCTGCGCGAGCACGATCCCGCCCGGGCCGGTCGAGGCGCCGATCTGGAACGTCCCCTCGAGCGCGCCTTCGCTCTCGCCTCCGACCTCGGCGACGAGCTGCTCCTCGAGCGCGAGCAGCCGCTGGGCGCCGCGGTAGAGCCGCAGGCCCGCCTCGGTCGGCTCGACCCGCCGGCCCGAGCGGTCGAGCAGCTGCGTGCCGAGACGCTTCTCGAGCGCGCGCACCTGCAGGCTGACGGCGGGTTGGGTCACCCCGAGCCGCTCGGCGGCCTGCGAGAACGACCGGAGTTCAACGACGGCACAAAACGCTGCCAGTTGGCGCGTGTCCATAAGGAATGCTTATTTTAGCGGAGGCCCGTCAGCTCTTGATAGCCGGCACCGCGTAGACGATGCAAAAGCCCGCGCCGCCGGAGGACGAGTTGGACGACCACGTGGCGACGCCCGAGTCCGTGCACGTATAGCTGCCATCGATCACGTGCGCCGGGGACTCCGGGACGTACACGTACCAGTTGACGTTCGGTGCGTTGTTCTGGCCCGCGCTCGCCTTGGCAGCAAACGGGCCGATCGTCGCCGGCAGAGCCCCCGAGCCGCCGCTGCTCTTCAGGCCGAGCGTCCCGGGCGGCGCGCCTGCACCGTTGTTCCAGTGATAGGTCTGGATGTAGGTGACGCAGTACGCCTTGCCGCCCGTGCCGAAGGTCGGTGGAGCGCCGCCGTTGCCGACCGGGTTGCCGTTCGTGTTGTCGAAGAGCGTGATCTGCTTGCCGCTGCAGGTATACGTCGCAGCCGCGCCCGCTCCGGTCGTGCCGGACGTCGAAGCCGTCGTGGTCGTCGCCGCGGTGCTCGAGGTGGTCGTCGTGGTGATCGAGACCACCGTGCCACCCTTCTTCTTGTGCTTGACGCCGCACGGGAGGCCCGAATCGCCCGCCTGGAACGAGTCCACAGCGCGCTTGATCACCGCGGACGCGGAGCCGCGCTCGCCGCCGAGCCCGGGCGGGTGCCCGTCGCCGCCGTCGCCGCCGTCGAACGAGTTCGAGACGTCCGCCGACCGCCGCTGCTGGCCGGTCACGGTCAGCCCGCCACCGTCGCCGCCGGCGGTCGCGTTGGTCGACGCGTTGCCACAGGCGTCGAACCCGTGTCCGCCGTCGGCATACGCGAGCAGGTCGACGGGGCCTGCCAGGTGGTTGGAAGGCTCGCGAATCAGGACCGAGCCGCCGTCGCCGCCCGGGTGCTTTGCATCGGCGGCCGCTCCACCGCGGCCGCCCTTCTCGAGCGCGAGCGCACCGACGTGGGGCTGGGTCTCGGGCTCCTTGCCGGAGGTTCCGTTGTGTCCGACGTCACCCAGCGAGACGGCGGTGCTGCCCCCGTCGCAGTTTGGCCCCCCATCTCCGGCCGCCCCGTCGATCTTGCCGCCGTTGCCACCCGTACCGGCGTGGATCGTGTCCTCGAGCGTGTTCCCCGGCGTCTCGATTGCACCGCCGTTGCCGCCGTTGCCCGAGTGCGCCTTGAAGTCGACGCCGCCCTGGTCCGCGCCACCGCTCGGGGCGTGCGTGCCGTCGCCGGCGTTGCCGCCATTCCCGCCGTTGCCGACCTCGATCGTGCCCTCGTCCGCGATCTTCTCGCCCAGCAGCCTGATCGAGCCGCCGTCGCCGCCACGCGTCCCGGTGAGAGTGAGCGCGTTCCGGCCGCCCGCGGGCCCGCACGGATTGCCGGACTCGGTCTCATCCGCCCCGGTATCCGAGTAGCCGGCGCCGCCGTCTCCGGCGTGCAGGACGGCATCTTCCGAGATCGTGATCGCCGCCGCCTTGTCGATCGGCCCGGCCGTCATGATGATGTCGCCGGCGTTGCCTCCGATCTGTTGCGGGTCTGCTGCGGCGATCCCGTCGTCCGTCTTGACCGTTCCGTTGACTGTGATCGTCCCGATCGACGAGACGTAGACCACGATCGACTGAGACGGGCCGGATTCGAGCATCCCGTTGATGACGATCGACTTCCTGCCTTTCAGAGGCTCGATCTGAACCGGCATCTTCGTGGGCCGACCCGTCGCGGACAAGGGAAGCCGCGCCTGCGGCGCCGGGACGATCCGGCCGTCGACGACGATCCGGTCGGCGCTGAGGCTCAGTGCAGCGCCTGGATCGACCTCGATCGAGCCCTCGACCTCGATCAACCCGGTGGCCCGGACGTCGAGACGGCGTTCCACGACGAGCGTGCGCCCGCGCGGGACGACGAAGTCTCGAACCGAGAGCGTGGCCGCGCCGAGCGTTCGCGTCGAGCCGTGAACGGGACCGGCCGCCGCGGGCGCAGACGCACACAGCGCCAGGGCTGCACCGGCGCCTGCCAGCTTGCTCAACTTCACCGGCCAAGTAGAACACGGCGCCGGCCGCGGAACAATAGCTCAGCCGGCCTGGCGCACCTCGACCCGGTTGCCGAACGGGTCGGCGACGAACAGCCGGTCGACCCCTGCGATGGCACGGTCGTCCTCGAAGGTGACGAGCGCACTGCCGAAGCGGCGCCGCAGGGCGTCGAGATCCGCCGCAACGAGGCCCGGGTGTGCCTTGGTGGCTGCGGTGAAGTGCTCCGCGACACCCACGTGCAGCTCCTGGGCGCCGACACGGAACCAGACACCGCCGCGCGCACGCAGGGCCTCGGGCTTCGAGATCTCCTCGAGCCCGAGCAGCCCGCCGTAGAACGCGCGCGCCGCAGCTTCACAACCGCTCGGAGCTGCGATCTGAACGTGGTCGATTCCCAGGATCGTCACCGCCGAAGGTCTACCACCGACCCGCGGCTCGACGTATCCTGCCCCTCTTGCTCGCGCGCCTCACGCATCTGATCGTCCGCCGGCGGCGCGTCGTGATCGGCGTCTGGCTGCTGCTGACACTGTTCGGCATGTACTCGGCTCAGGCGGTCTCGAAGCGCTGGCTGACCGAGTTCTCGATCCCCGGCTACTCCGCCTACGAGACGAACCAGCGCACGCTGCAGATCTTCGGGAGCGGAGAGCAGGCGCCTCTGATCGCCGTCTTCCACACCTCGGGCGACGTCACGACCGAGGATCAGATCGCTCCGTCGCTCTCGCGCGCCCAGGCGGTCAACCCGGGCTCGCGGATCAGCTCGTACTTCTCGACCGGGAACGACGCCTACGTCTCGTCGGACAAGCACACGACGTTCGCGACGATCTACCCGGCGGGGACGCCGGGGTTCGGATCTGAGAGCTTCATCGCAAAGACCAGGGCCGCTCTGAAGGCAACCGTCCCGCCGGGGGTGACCGTCAACCTGACCGGACGCGACCCGCTCGAGAACGCCGGCGCGAGCGGGGGCGGCCCGAGCATCCTGACCGAAGGCCTGATCGGTGGCCTCGGAGCGCTCGTGATCCTCTTCTTCGTCTTCGGGACGCTGCCGGCGGTGGCGATGCCGCTCGTGATCGCCGTCGCCTCGATCCTGAACACGTTCACGCTGGTCTGGCTCCTGACCTACGTCACGAACGTGTCGATCATCGTCCAGTTCCTGATCGCGCTCGTCGGGCTCGGCGTCGCGATCGACTACGCGCTGCTGATGATCTTCCGCTTCCGCGACGAGCTGCGGGAAGGCACGGACGTCGAGACTGCGCTCGTCGAGACGATGACGCACGCCGGCCGCTCCGTGATCGTCTCCGGCTCGACCGTCGCCGTCGGCCTGCTCAGCGATGATCGTCCTGCCGCTGCCCTTCATCCGCTCGATCGGGATCGGCGGGATGCTGATCCCGGCCGTCTCGGTGCTCGCCGCGATCACGCTGCTGCCGGCGCTGCTGCCGTGCTCGGCGAGCGGATCAACAGCGTGCGCGTGCTGCCCGGCCGCCTCGTCGACCAGGGCCATCCCGAGGACGGCTGGTGGGGACGCTGGGCGCGAGTTCGTCCTGCGCCGGCCGCGTGCCGATTGCCGCGGCCGGGGTCGCCGTGGTCGCCGTGCTCGTCTTCTACGGCCTCCAGCTGAACCCGAGCGAGGCGCAGGTGAAGGACCTGCCCGGCACCGGCGACGCGATCGTCGGGCGCGACCGTGCTCGCCGACGCCGGCATCTCGCCGGGCGTGATGAAGCCGTTCGACATCCTCGTCCAGTCGACCTCGAAGCGAGCCGCTCGGCACGGATGTCGTCGACGTCGCCGCGAAGACGCTGCAACGGACGCCCGGCGATCGGCGGCGCGGTCGCGCCGGGCGCCTGGAGCAATGCGACCGCGGCCGTGATCGAGGCGTTCCCCTCGGAGGACGGCGCCAGCGGCGCTGCCAAGCACACGATCTCGCTGCTCCAGAAGAACCTCCTACCGCAGCTTCAAGCCGACTCGCCGGGCACCCGCTTCGGTGCTCGGTGGCGTCGCACGCCGAGGACCGCGACTTCGTGAACGCCGTCTACGGCGAACTTCCCGTACGTGCTCGGGTTCGTCGTCCTGCTCACCTACATCCTGCTGGCGCGGGCGTTCCGGTCGCTCGTCCTGCCGCTCAAGGCGGTGATCCTGAACCTCGTCTCGCTCGGTGCCGCCTTCGGGATCATCGTCTTCATCTTCCAGCAGGGCCACGGCTCGAAGGCGATCTGGAGCGTCCACGCCGACGCAATCGATCATCCCGTGGATCCCGCTGATGATCTTCGCCTTCCTCTTCGGCCTCTCGATGGACTACGAGGTGTTCATGCTCACCCGGATGCGCGAGGCGTACGACGAGACCGGCGACACGAGTCAGGCGATCGCGCTCGGGCTCGCGCGCACCGGCAAGCTCGTCACGAGCGCCGCGCTCGATCCTGATGTTCGCGTTCTTCGTGCTCTCGTCGAGCCCGGGCGTGGACATCAAGCAGTTCGGGATCGGCCTCGCCGCCGGGATCATCTTCGACGCGACGGTGATCCGCGCCCTGCTCGTTCCGTCGATCATGCACCTCCTCGACCGCTGGAACTGGTGGCTGCCCGGCTGGGCGGCCCGCGTCCTGCGGGTCTAGTCGCCGCATAGACTCGGCCCGTTGAGGGTCTGGATCGATATGACGGCGAGCGCGCACCCGCTCGTCTTCCGGCCGCTGGTCGAGCTGCTGCGAGCGCGTGGCGACGAGGTGGAGATCACCTCACGCGAGTACGGCCAGACGCTGCAGCTGATCGAGCAGCACGGCATGACGGCCACGCCGATCGGGCACCACGCGGGCCGTTCCCGGCTCGAGAAGGCGCGACAGATGTCGTCGCGCCTGCGGGCGCTGCGGCGCTGGGCTCGGGGACGCGACTTCGATCTCGCCCTCGCGCACGGCTCGCACGAGCTGACGCTGACCGCGCGACGGCTCGGCATTCCGAGCGCGACCACCTTCGACTACGAGTTCGCCTGGCTCCAGCACCAGCTCGGTTGCCGCGCGGCCACGAAGGTCGTCGTACCGGACTCGATCCCGGTCGAGCGCCTGCGGCGCTACGGCGCCGTGCCGCCGAAGCTCCTACGCTACCCGGGGCTGAAGGAGGAGTACTACCTCGCCGACTTCGTGCCCGACCCTGCGGTGCCCGCAGCGCTCGGGATCGACCCGGAGCACACGCTCGTCGTGCTGCGCCCGCCGCCCGACGTGTCGCTCTACCACCGCAACCCGAACCCGCTCTTCCCGCTCACGCTCGAACATGTCGGTCGGCAGGACAACGTCTCGGCGGTCGTGCTGCCGCGCACCGACGACCAGCGCGACTACGTCCGCTCGCTCGCGCTGCCCTCGCTGATCGTTCCCGACCAGGCCGTCGACGCGCAGAGCCTGATCGCCTTCGCAGACCTCGTGGTCTCCGCAGGTGGGACGATCAACCGCGAGGCGGTGGCGCTCGGCGCGCCGGTCTACACGACCTTCGGCGGCCGGCTCGGCGGCGTCGACGAGGAGCTGATCAGCCAGGGCCGGCTGCGCCGGCTCACCGATCCGCGCGGGCTCGCCCTCGAGAAGCGCGCCCCTGGAGCCGGCGACCGGATCCGCCGCGACCCTCGGCTACTGCTCGACCTGCTCCTCTCCGCCGCAGCCTGAGCCCATCTAGGCGGCCGCGAGCGCCTCCTTCAGCGCCACGAACAGCTCCTGCCCGAACCGTCCGAGGCGTGACGGCCCGAGGCCGTGGATCGCGGCGAGCTCCGACGACGTCGAGGGACGTCGCGCGAGCAGCTCGTCGATCGTGCGGTCGGGGAAGATCACGTACGCGGGAACGCCCTCGGAGCGGGCCCGCTCGAGCCGCCAGCGGCGAAGCGCCTCGGCGGCCGGCGACCGGTCGCGCTCTGCCCGCACGCCTGACCCGGCCGCGGGCGGAGCTCGACGCAGCTCGACGCCGAGCTCGGCGAGGAACGGGCTCGGCCGCTTCGACCAGGTGAGCGACAGCCACCGCTTCGAGCGCGTCATGCCGACGTAGAGCAGGCGGCGCTCCTCGGCCTGATCGGCCGCGGTGCGCGCAAGACGCGACGGCAACTCCTTCTCGTCGAGCCGCGGCAAGAAGACCGCCTCGAACTCGAGCCCCTTCGAGCGGTGGTAGGTGAGCAGATGCACGCCGCGGGCGCTCTCTCCTCCCGGATCGAAGCGGCGGCGGAGCTCGGCGGCGAACTCGGCGCACGTTCGCGTGCCGTCGTCGAACTCGGCGGCCAGCCGCACGAGCCGGGCAAGGTCGGCCTGGCGGGTCAGCTCGCGCTCGCCGAGCTTGTCGGGCGGCTCCTCGAGCCAGCCTGCGTCCACCGCGAGCGCCCGCACGCGATCGGCGACCGTCGTCGTCTCGATCCCCTCGAGCGCCCGGAGCAGCCTTCGTGCCGCCTCGCGCCCGAGCAGCGACGACCCCTGGAACGGAAGCTCGGCGTCGTGCAGCACCTCTTCGAAATCGGCGAGCCTTGCGTTCGTGCGGCAGAGGATCGCCGCCTCCTCGAGCGGCACGCCCTCTGCCGCAAGGCGCTTCAGCTCGCCGACGACCCACTCGTCTTCCGCCTCGGGGCTCGCGAACGGGCGGACCGCCGGCTCGGGCCCCGCATCCCGCGTCGAGCGCAGCACCTTTTCCGCTCCACCGAGCTTCGGCACGAGCCGGTTTGCCAATGCGAGCACCTCGGGCGTCGAGCGGTAGTTGTCCTCCAGCCGCACGACCGTCGCGTGCGGGAACCGTTCGTGCATCCCGAGTAGCCAGCCGGGAGAGGCGCCGGTGAACGCGTAGATCGACTGGTAGTCGTCGCCCACGACGCAGAGATCGTCGCGCGGGCCGACCCAGAGGTCGAGGAGGGTCTGCTGGAGCAGGTTGACGTCCTGGTACTCGTCGACCGTGAAGGAGCGGTAGCGCTCGCGCAGGTCGGTGCGCGCGTGCTCGTCGGACTCGAAGATCCGTACCGCGAGCTCGAGCACGTCCTCGAAGTCGAGCTCCGACCGCTCGGCCTTGCGCCGCTCGTACTCGCGGTAGACCGTGTGCATGAGATCAGCCGGGATCGGCGGCTCGTGGCTGCCGAGCGAGGCGCGATACGCGTCGGGCGAGACACGGCTGTTCTTCGCCCGTTCGATCTCCGTCGCGAGGTCGATCGCCGGGCGGAACCGATACGGAGGCGGGAGCGAGTTCGCGATCTGCCGCAGGAGCAGCGCCTTCGTAGGCAGGATCCGCCCGACCGAGCCCGGGGAGTAGCGATGGAGCTGCCCGAGTGCCGCCGAGTGGAACGTCCGCGCCTCGACCCCCTCGGACTCCGAGCGCCGCAAGCCGCCGTTTCATCACGCCCGCCGCCTTGTCGGTGAACGTCACCGCCAGGATCTCGCCGGCGCCGAACGCCCCCGAGGCGACCTGCCGCGCGATCCGCCGCGTGATCGTCGTCGTCTTGCCCGAGCCGGCACCGGCGAGGATGCAAACGGGCCCGCGAACGGCCTCCGCGGCGCGGCGCTGCTCTGGGTTCAGTCCCTCGAGAACGTCCATCGAGCCACCGTACCGGCACCCCCGGCCGGAGTCGGCCCGAAAGTGTCACGGGAGTGTCAGGCGGACGTGACAAGGGTGGAACTTCTCTTCCACACCCCTCACATCCCAGCAATCAGCGCGCCTTCCGCAACCCGCCAGAGCCGCGTCGCGTACTGCGCCGCCTCCTCCTCGTGCGTGGCGACGAGGCAGCTCGTGCCCTCCGCTGCGGCGCGCAGCAGGAGCTGCCAGACCGCGTCGCGCCAGCCGGCGTCCTGGTGTGAGGTCGGCTCATCGGCAAGCAGCACAGCCGGGCCGAGGACGAGCGCACGGGCGAGTGCCGCCCGCTGCTGCTGGCCGATCGAGGTCTCGCTCGGCGGGCGGTCGGCGAGCTCGGCGAGACCCAGCTCGTCCAGCAGCCGCTCGACCGCCGGGGCGCGGTCCTCGAGCGACCCGAGCAGGCGCGCCGGGTACTCCACGTTCTCCCGTACGCTCAGCTCGGGCAGCAGGCCGAACCGCTGGGGCAGGAAGCTCAGCTCGGCCCACGGCAGCTCCGCCGGGTCGAGCTCGCCGCCGAAGAACCGCACCTCGCCGGTGTCCGGCGGCTGCCAGCCCGCGAGCAGTGTCAGCAGCGTCGACTTGCCCGAGCCGGACCGGCCGAGCAGGACGGCGATCTCACCACGGCGCAGCTCGAGGCTCACCTCGCTGACCGCATGGATCGTGTCCGGGCCGCGGCGGTAGGCCTTGCTGACGCCGCGCGCCGAAGCGACGGCGGCGGCTTCCTCGTCCACAGCCGGCCCGACCCCGGCGCGCAGCACCACGGCGTCGCCTTGGGAGACGACGCGCCCGCGGTCGAGCCGGAGGACCCGGTCGGCGACGGCGATCACGTCGGGATCGTGCGTGGCGACGACGAACGCCACCCCCGCTCCCGCGTGGCTGCGGATCGCGGCGAGCAGCTGGCCGGCCGAGTCGCGGTCGAGCTCCGCCGTGGGCTCGTCGGCGACGACGAGCGGTGTTCCGCGCGCCAGAGCGAGTGCGAACGCCGCCCGCGCCTGCTCGCCGCCCGAGAGCTCGATCGGCTTCGAAGCGAGCCGGTGCCCGAGCCCGAAATCCACCAGCAGCCTCGCCGCCGCCTCCGGATCAGCCTCGGCGTGCTCGCTGACCGTGAGGTGGGGAACGAAGTTGTCGGCGGCCTTCTGGCTCACGTAGGTGACACGCCCGCGGCGGTGCCGGCGGAGCTCCGCCGGAGCCGCCGCGCCGATGTCGCGCCCGCCGACGAGCAGGTCGCCGGTCGTGGGCCGGTCGAGCCCGGCCAGCGCCCGCAAGAGCGTCGACTTGCCGCTTCCGGAGGCGCCGACGACCGCTGTGATCTCGCCCAGGGAGAAGGACGCGTCCACCGAGTGCAGCGCCTCGATCCCGCCGCTCGGCGTGACGTACGTCTTCGAGAGCGCGCGAGCGGTGACGAGCGGCTCAGGCAACGCGCAACGCCTCGCTCATGTCGGTGCGCCCGGCGAACCAGCTCGTCAGCGCGCCGGCGGCGACCGAGAGCAGGACGAGCGCGCCCGCGCTCCAGAGAATCGCGCCGGTCGGGATCGCGAACACCGGCGAGGGCGGGTACTGCGGCAGCGGATCGAGGTGGCCCGCGATCGGCGCGGCGGCCGCGATCGCGATCGCGGCGCCGAGCGTCGCGGCGAAGAAGACGATCGCCGCCAGCTCGAGCGAGAGCGACAGGATCTCCGTCCGGCGGCGAAGCCCCATCCGGCGCGCGAGCGCCGAGGCGATCGCCTGCGAGCGCTGCCGCGCCTGGAGGTAGAGCAGCAGGCCGATCAGCACGAGGATCCCCGCCGCGATCGCAACCGTCCGCATGTACGAGAGCGTCCGCGTCGCGAGCAGGAAGTCGGAGTTCCTCTGGTAGGTCTCGACCGAGACGACGAAGTACGGGTGGAGCAGCGTGTTACCGAACGCATGCTCCACGGCCGCTGGCGGACCCTTCACCCAGATGTACGTCGCCGGGACGTCGAGCGGGTCGAAGAGGTGCAGCTTCGCAGAGGCGGCGTCGAGCGCGCGCGCCGACGTGATCACGAGCGGGACGCCTTCGCTCATCCCCGGGAAGACCTTCACGCGCGCCAGGAGCCGCACCGGGAAGCGGACGCCCTGGATCCAGATCGCCTTCGTCGTTGCGAGAACGTCGGTCGTGACGATCACCGGCAGCGGCAGCGACGGCGAGGCCGCGAGCTCCGGCAGGAAGGTGGACGGGCTCGGCCCCCAGTCGCTGCTCCAGTGCAGCGCCCGCTGGAGGCTCGCCGGGTCGACGGTCATCACGTCCGTCTGTGTCCCGACCGAGCTGGCAAGCGCGCCGTCGTCGTTGGAGTACTGAAGCTCCGTGATCGGATACGGGAACGAGCGCGGCAGAGATGTCCCGTCGAGGATCTGGGCCGAGACATCGCTGCCGGTGGCGATGTAGGCCTTCTCGTTCGTCGTCTTGGCGAGCGACGCGGCAAGCGTCTCGGCGTAGAAGAAGGCGCCGAACGCCACCGAGGAGACGACCGCGAGCGTGACCAGCACGCCCCGCGCGGCGGCAAGACGCCTCACCGCCAGATAGAGCGCCGGCGGCAGCGCCCGCACGCGCCGGCAGGAGCGCCCGCGCAGAAGCCGTCGCACGAGACGCGCAGCAAGGCCGGCCGCGGCCGCCACGAGCAGCAGCGGGAAGATGAAGACCGCGAGCGTCGGGTGGTGTGTGTCCGACGTGCCGCTCCCGGCGAGCCCGCCACCCGACTGCACCTGGTGGAGCAGCCAGAAGGCGACCACGAGCAGCGGCAACTCCCACGGGAGGAAGCGCAGCCACGGCAGGGGCCGCGAGCCCGTGTCGAACAGCCTCAGGAAGGCCGACGCGGCCGTGAGCGTCAGCAGCGCGAGCCCGACGGCGACCGCGATCCCCGCATGTGCGAGCGCCGAGGCGAGTGTCCCGTTGTCGGTCGAGCCGTTCGGCGCGAAGACGCCCGTCAGGCCGAGCGCGAGACCGAAGCCGGCCGCGCCGCCGAGCAGGGTCGGCAGGAACGCCTCGGTCGCCGTCCGGGCAGCGAACGTCGCGACCGCCTCGCCGCGCGCGAAGAGCAGGGCGGCCTCGGCGCGGCGGCGCCGCACGAGGAAGATTCCGGCGGCGGCGGCAACCGCGAGCGCGATCGCGATCCCGGCGTCCGAGAGCAGCGTGATCGCCGGCGAGATCGCGCTCACGTTCTCGTCGGCCAGGATCACCGCCGGGCCGAGCGAGCTGAGGCCGACGCACGAGGCGGGCGTCGGGAAGCCGACGCCTCCGCGCGACTGAGGCCGGCAGCTGAGCGCTCGTGCAAGCGAGGAATGCGCACGCCTGAGACCCAACTCGACGGCAGCGAAGCGATGAACAAGACCGCGGGCGTCCTGGAGCGTCAAGCCGCTCGGGTCGACCGGCAGCTGGTAGACCTCGTCGAAGTCGGAGCCGCCGATCTCCTTGACGAGCTGAAAGAGGTCGGGCTGGCTCAGGAACACGAAGGGCGCGGGCGGCGGGTCATTCGGGTCTTGCGGGTACACGTCTTCGTAGAAGTTGACCCAGTACGGGCTCTCCGGCTCGTACGCAAGTGCCCGGTAGATCCCCTTGACACGGAGCGTCAGCTTGACCCTCTCTGTCACCCGTCTGTTCTTGAAGCGATAGCCGGCAAGGTCGAACCTGCCTCCCGGCTTCACGTGCAGCGATTTCGCCGTCAGATCGGCGATCCACACGCCGGGCCCGCTCGTGCGCGCAAGCACCTTCACGTGCGCAAGCGCGCCTGCGCTCGCAAAGAACCGAACATCGCTATACGCAGTCGGAGTGGTCGCAGGCACGGGATCGAGGATGTCGGCCACGGCGAGCTTCCCGGCGAACGGCAAGCCGGCTGCGAGGCGTTCGACAGTCGCCTCGCGCTCTCGCGCCTGTGGAAGCGCGTTCGCCAGCTGCGCCGGCGTGTACGCAAACAGGTGATCCCGGACCTCCAGCCCGGTCGCGAACGGCGTCAACTGGGAAAGCTTCGTCTTCAGCGCCGCGCTTGCCGCCGCCGTCGTCACGAACGGCTCCGCGGCCGCTGCGAGCGCGATCAGCAGCGCCGCCACGAACGCCGCGACGAGGACACTCGGATGGTTCGTGAGCGCGAGCGGCGCCTTGCGCCAGTGCGCTCCGGGCCGATGACTGCGCGTGCGCCTGATACCGGGAAGCTTAGACCGGCGCACACGCGTCGACACGCCAACATGGCGCTGTTGTCGCTAGACAGCTTCGCCGTCAACTCCCGGCGCGCCGAAGCATGCGAAGCCTGATCCCGTCGCGCCGGTAGGATCATTCCGTGCCCGCGCGTCGAGAATGGTGCGCCGCGATTGCAGGACTGTTCCTCGTCACCGGACTGGCCGCATGCGGCGGTGGCAGTGGCACAACACAGCCGCTGGGAAACGGCGACGCCGCCTCCCGGCTCGCGACCACGATCAAAGCGCGACTGACCGCAGCGGGTTACACGCCTGCCCCGCCGAGCACGCTGATCGGCTCGGCGAGCAATCCGCCCGTCCCCGAGCAGGCGTTCACGATCACCATCGATCCCAAGTCCCCCGAGAGCTTCGTCGTCACGGTGCTCGTCTTCCATTCGGCCAAGGACGCAAAGCTGTTCCTGAAGCACAACGCCGCTGCGTGCAAAGCACTGGCCTCGTGCCGCAAGGCCGAGAAGGCGAACTACGGCCAGGGCCGCCAGCGAAACATCGGTTCCGTGATCTACGGCGCCACGAGCGTCAGCGGAACCTCGGTCGTGCCGGCCGCGAGCTTCCAGAAGATCATCTCAGTGGCGCAGGGCACATCGACGTAGAGGGAGTGTGGATCCACAGACGATCGACAGGAGCTCGAGAAGCTGCAGACCGAGCTCCACAGGACGATGCGGCCGGGTGGGTCACCGATCTGAAGCAGGTCGCGCAGGACAGCGACGACGAGCAGCTCCAGGCCAAGGTGCTCCTGCTCGCCGTCCAGGCTTGATCAGCAACATCTTCCGTTCGAGAAACGGCGAGCCACGCGCTCTGCGTGGCTCGCCGCCTTGACCAACATGGGGGCTTCGGCCGGAGGCCGACGGAACGTGCGGATCGGCTAGATGCAGCCGTCGTTGTCGCTCACGTCACCGTTCTCGTCGGTGTCGTTGTCGGTGCTTCCCGACGTCGCGATCGTCACACCGGCCGGACAGCCGTTGTTCGTCGACGCTGAGGCTGCAGGTGCCGAGCCGGGCTGAGCGGTGGTCGTGGTCGACGCCGAGCTCGAACTCGAGCTCGTGGCCGGCGCGGGCGTCCCTCCGGTCCGCTTCGTGACCACGAACGCGGCGATGTTCTGGATCTGCGCCGTCGTCAGCTTGCCCTTGAACGCGCTCATCGGGAACGGATAGGTCTTCTTCGCCGCGGCGCCCATCACCGCGTAGCCACCGTTCGTGATCTGCGCGATGATCTTCGCCTCCGTCAAGCTCTCGGTGTCGAGACTGGGACCGATCGTCCCCTTCGCCTTCGCGGCCGCCAACGCGTGACACGAGCCACAGCCGGCCGAGGTGAACGCCGCCTTCCCGGCAGTCGCGTTCCCGACCACCGGTGTCGCCGCCGCATGACCGAACGCGCCGGCCGACACAACCGAGACGACAACGATCAGCAAGGCAAAGAGCGGCACCAGCCGCCAAATCGAGCGAACCCCCACGTGAATCTCCTTTCCCCTCAGTGAGTCAAAGCAAAGACGGTGGCGGTGGCCGCTCGAAGCGACCACCGCCACCGACACTCGTCGCGCTGTTACCCGTTCAGTGCGTAGGTGTAGACCGTGTCGCCACGAACCCGCTCGTTCGGCAGAGCCGGGTTCGGCCGCGTCGGGTCGTTGTGGCTCTCACCACCGACGAACTCCGACACGTACTGCGTCCCGTTCACCGAGTAGGTGATCGGAGGCGAGGCCGCCGGAGCGTTCATCTGCCCTGCCGGTGACTCCCACAGCTCCGCGCCGGTCTTCGTGTTGACCGCGGCCATGTAGCCGAGACCGGTCTGGCCGTTCCCCGGGCCGATATGGCCGACGAAGGTCAGCCCGGAGGCCGTGTCGACGGTGCCGCTGTAGCAGACCGTCGGCCAGATCTGGTGCCAGGCCCACTTGCCGCCCGAGGTCGGCGAGACCGTCGTCATGTCGAGCGCCGAGAAGTTGCCGAAGTCGTTCAGGTTCAGCGGGTCGATCGCCGAGTCGGCGACCGAGAGGATCCCGGAACCGATCCCGCCGGCCGAGCCGACGACCTGCGACGCAGCCGGCACCTGCTCCTTGGCATAGGTCCGGTTGGTCACACCACAAGTGATGAACTCCTTCGTCAACGGGCTGTACGAGCTCTCCGGCCAGTCCATCGACTCGAACGGCTGCGTCACGTACTGCGTCGTGTCGTACGGGCACATGTGAGCGCAGATGTTGTACGGCTTGCCGTCCGGAGCCGTCAGACCAGTCCAGCGGATCGGATTGGTCTGCAGCCGGCCGTTGCCACCCTTCAGCGGCTGGTCATAGCACTCGTTCGCGCCACCACCACTGGTCGGATCGCCCGCGATGCAGCCCGAGAGCGTGTTCGGGGTCTGCGGGATCGGCTGGGTCGGCCACGCGTTCACGTCGGCCGAGTTGGGCAATGTGGGCACCTTCGCCTGCACGACCGGCTCGAGCGGCTGACCCGTCAACCGGTTCAGCACCCACGTCCAGCCGTACTTCGCCACCCAGGCGACCGCCGGAACCGTCTTCCCACCGACCGTCATGTCGAACTGGATCGACTGGTTCGGAAGGTCCGAGTCCCAGAGGTCGTGGTGCACCGACTGGTAGGCCCACTTGAACGCGCCCGTGTTGCTGTCGAGCGCAACCATCGAGTCCGTCCAGAGGTCAGAGCCGGGCCCGCGCGAGTTCCACGGCACCGGGTTGCCCGTCCCGAAGATCACGAGGTTGTTCTTCGCGTCCACCGAGACGTTCTGCCACATCGCGGCACCGCCGTAGTTGGAGTGCGCCCCCGACCACGGCCAGGTGTTGCCGCCCGGCTGGTTGTGAGCCGGAATGTTGTTCCAGAACCACATCAGAGCACCGCTGGTGGCGTTGAACGCCATCATCGCGTTGCTCTCCGAACCACCGTCACCACCGGAGTTGCCGACAATGACTTCGCCGTTCAGGTAGATCGGGGTCGCCGAGAGGCGGATCCCCTTCTGCCACGGACCGGCCGAAGCCGTCCACGCGATGCTGCCGTCACCCTGGTTCAAAGCGACAACCTTGCCGTCACGCTGACCGAGGAAGACCAGGCCCTGACCGAGCGAGACGCCGGCCTGACGGCCACCGCTGCCGATCGCGAAGCCCGTGTCCCACGTCGGCGTGTACGTCCAGAGGATCTGGCCGGTGGTCGCGTCCATCGCCCAAACGTGGCTCGTTGCGTCAGACAGGTACATGACGCCGTTCTGGACGACCGCGTTCGCCTCCTGCCCCGGACAGGCCGAAACCTGGACCGTCGCCGCACAGACACCCATGTCCTGGCTCCACGCCAGCTTCAGAGTCCCGACGTTCGCGGGTGTGATCTGGGTCAGCGTCGAGTAGCGATCGTTCTGCAGATCGCCACCGACCGTCGGCCAGTCATTGCCTGCGTACTGAGAAAGCTGGGCACCCGTATAGAACGGAGCCGGCGTGATCGTCACCTTCGAGCTCTTGGTAGAAGCCGACGAAACCCCGGCCCCGACCGCGAACAACACACCACAAAGTGCGAGTGGTAGCAAAAGCTTGCGATGCATATTCCCTCCCTGAGATGGCAATCGCCAATTACTGCTGGTGCAATATGGCACTCATCTGACGCTCGTGCAAGTTTTCGCGGCAGATTTAACCATCTGGTTGGCTTGGTTTCGTGATGCAATCTTCTTAGTAATGTTCGCGAAGAAAATACTGATTGAATATTCTCTTTTCGCCACTGGAGCCATCGTGGCCTTGCACTCTCGACCGATCCTTATCGGTAGTTAATTCTGGCTAATCAGGAAGCTTTCGGTAGTTACATGCTGACTATTGCAAGAGGGCTCGGGCGGGATGCGCTATGCTTGCGCTCATGGGGAAGGGGATGGTCTGGCGTGCTCTCGCCTTGGGGTTCGTCATCGGTGTCTTGCTGGCGCCGTCGGCCGCAGCCCGACCGCAGACAACCGCTCCGAATATCTTCGTGAACGTCCACGTGACGCTCACGGACTCGAAGGTGATCCTGTCGCCGAAGTCGGCACCGCGTGGGTCGGACGCCCGCTTCATCATCAGCAACACCGGAACGAAGCCGCACACGTTCACGCTCGGCGCGAACAAGCTCGGGGCCAACTTCCAGTCCGGTTTCACCCGCGTCGTGAAGCCCAAGCAGCATCAGATCCTGCTGATCTATCTCAACGCGCGCGGCGCGCTGCCGTACTACGGCGGCGCCACAGCCAAGCACGCCTCGCCCAAGATGAAGGGCGTCTTCCTCGTCGGACCGCAGTGCGCACTCTGCGTCCCGGACGACTGAGCCCAGGTATGCGCTTCCTGACGCTTTCCTCACTCGCGCTCCTGCTCGTCCTCGTTGCCGCCGGCTGCGGCTCGAAAGGCGACCCTGCCTACAGCCTGGGCCCGACCGAGAAATGCCTGAACGCGGCCGGCCACAAGGCCTACCCGGTCAAGAACCCGATCCTCACGGGCAGCCAGGGCAACCTCGAAGTCGATTTCGGCTACGGCACCGAGAGCATCTACATCGTCTTCGGCAAGAACTCCTCCGAGGCAACGGCGCTCGAGAATCGTGCGATCACCCAAACGGAGCTCAACGAGCACCTCGACCGCTCCGCCATTCTCGCCGGCATCACCGTGAACGGCAACGTCTTCTACTACTCCGACCGCGGTCCGCTGACCGTCGTCGGCCGGCAGGAAATCGGCTCCTGCCTTCGCAAGTAGGCCGAGCCCGCCGCGTCTTGGTCGGGGCTCACAGGCTTGGCCGATGAGAGCCGCAGTGGCCCTCGTCTGCGCCGGGGTCGCTCTCGCCTGCGCCGGCACGGCGGCGGCCGGGGACGGCGGATCGGGCACTTTCATCGTGAGCGGGCAGACCTACGACTTCAACCTGCTGAACACGGGAACAACCGCCTGGCAGTACTTCGAGCTCGTCGGCCCCGCGGGGACGACCTTCGTGGGCGGTGCGACCATCGGCGAGATCACGGCCCGCTGCCTCGTCGGCCAGCCCGATGGTGGCGCGAACGAGATCGAATGCGGCCCGCTCTCCGCGGCGGGACTGGCGCCGGCCACGCGCGTCGCGTTCATCGGCACGGTCAGCACCACCCCGAGCTGCGGCGCAACGTTCCAGCTCGCTGTCAGCTCGACCGGCATCCCGCCGTACACGCCCGCCGGGGATGCCGTCTCTGCGAGCGGTTGCGCCGCCGTCCCACCGGCGGCTACCAGGCCTCCTGTAATTCGTGGCACGCCGGTCGTCGGAGGACACCTGGCCGCCACGGCACCGACCTGGAACGCGACCCCGACGCAGGTCGGCTACCAGTGGCAGCTCTGCACGACGGCCCGCTGCCTGCCGATCAAGGGCCAAACGTCCCTTGCGCTCACGCTGACCGCGAACGACGCGAAGCACACCGTGCGCATCGTTGCGACCGCGACCTTCGGGGCCGGCACGCTGACGAGCAGCTCGAAGAAGATCACTGTCCGTGCGGGACGATAGGCCGTTTGGGGCACACTACGACGACGAGATGGGGATGATGCGACGGCTCGGGACGATCGGCGGCGCCGTGCTCGTGGCGATCGGCGCGGCAGCGTGCGGAGGGGGCGGAGGGAGCCACCTGTTCACCCTCGCGGCCACTCAGTCGTGCCTGCAGAAGGCCGGCTACGAGACGACCCAGGTCAAGAATCCGTATCTCCCAGGGACCGGCGGGAACCTCCGGGTCAAGCTGACCAACACGGTCCACCTGCTCACGCCGAACTCTCCCGCCGGCGGCGGCCCGGACCAGGAGTACGTCTTCCTCGTCTTCACCAAGGATCCCGCGGCGGGCCTCGCGATCGAGAACAAGGCGGTGACGCTGGCAGTGCAGTCGACCGAGCACTACGCCGTGATGATGACGCGCGCTGCCGCGAAAGCCGGCGTCGGATTGACCAAGAACGTCTTCTACTACTCGGCCAGCGGGGCGCTGACCCAGGGCGAGCGCACGAAGGTCACAGCCTGCCTGCACTGACCCGGCGGCTGTCCCGGCAGGAGTCGTAAACGACCCTCGCTGATATCTTTTTCCTGTGAGGGAGGGGCCCGCCACAACAGTTCTCGCTGCGCCGACGTGCGTCGCCTGACGGTGGGGCAAGCAAGTGTCCTGGCGGCGTGTTCGCTCGCAGCCACCGCCTGCGGGTCAGCGCAAAGCGTCGACAAGGGAGGCTTCACGAGCGGCGAGCGAAAGGCGGCTCAGACCGCCCTCGACCTCCTGCAGCAGACGACGATTCCGAGGTCCGTGGTCGCGATCAGCTATCAGTCCGGACAGGCTCCCACCACGTGCATCGTCCTCCCGAAGGCCGGCGCCCCAGGCGTCTTCGACCTCTTCGTGGCCTGGAAGCCGAACCGCCCCGACTTCATGTCCGTGCCGCAGAGCGTGCTGTTGGCAACGATCGGCGAGGCGACGAGCAAGAACGATCGGTTCCAGATCACCTCGTTTGGAGGCGGGGGCCGCCACCCCAAGCCAGAACCGGTGAGTGTCGAGGCAAGCCTCGTGCGTGCGGAGTTGGCGAAACCCGCCGAAACCTGCGAGGTTCTCGAAAATGGCCATCTGCGCCTTGCCTTGTCGCAGTGAGCGGCTGGCCTCCCTCGAGCAGGTCCGAGCGCAACGCCACGCCGGCTGCCGCGTGAGGGCCGAGCAGGCAACGAAGGTCACGAACGCGAAAGAGGCCCCGTGAGCAGGAGCATCGTCGATGTTCTCGATCGCGTCCGGACCCCGGCCGAGCCGGGACCCGGGCCGCTCTCGTCGGAGAGCCTGCGGGCGCTCGACCTGGCGATCGGCCGCCGCGTCAGTGGCCTGCTCTCGGGCGACTATCGCTCCGGGTCCGGGGGCATCGGCACCGAGCTGCACCAGGTACGGGTCTACCAGCCGGGGGACGACGTGCGGCGCATCGACTGGAACGTGACGGCACGCACGGGGGAGACGCACATCCGGGTCGAGCTCGCAGAGCGCGTGCTCGTCACCTGGCTCATTCTCGACTCGTCGGCTTCGATGGGTTTCGGGACCGCCGACCGGCGCAAGGCAGACGTCGCCGAAGGGGTGGCGATCGCGCTCGGGCACGTGGCCAGCCGCCGCGGGAACCGGCTCGGCGTCGTCGCGTTCGGCCCCGACGAGCCGCGCTTCCGCCGTCCGCGCCAGGGCCGCCGTGAGCTCCTGTACGCACTCGACGCGATCCGGGACGCTCCGGCCGGAAGCGGTGGCCTCGGCGACGCGTTGAAGCTCGTCGGCGGCCTCGCCCTCCAGCGGTCGCTCGTCGTCGTGATCTCCGACTTCCGCGGCCCCTTCGACTGGCAGCCGGCGCTGCTGCGGGTGGCGGGGCGCCACCCGACGCTTGCGATCGAGATCCGAGATCCCCGCGAACAGGAGCTGGTCGACATCGGCGAGCTCCGGCTCGAGGATCCGGAGAGCGGCGAGCAGCTGGTCGTCGACACGAGCGACGCGATGCTGCGCGAATGGTTCGCGACGGCCGCCGCCGAGAACCGGCACGAGCTCGAGACGATGCTTGCCGCCGTGGGGGTGGCGCATATCGCGCTCTCGACCGAAGGCGACTGGCTGCGGCCGCTCGCCGCGTTCCTGAACCGGAGCGATCGCCGGTGACCTTCGCGTCGCCGGACCTGCTCTTCGGGCTGATCGCCGTCCCGCTTGCCGCCCTCGGCTACTGGATCCTCAACCGCCGGCGCAGGAGGCGCTCCGCCCCCTGGTCGAGGCAGGCGATGCTGCCGAACATCGTGCGGCAGCCGGCGAGCCGCCTGCGCCACGTCCCCATAGCCCTGTTCCTCGTCGGCCTGACCTTCCTGCTCGTCGGCTTCGCCCGCCCGGAGCGTGTCTTTGCGAACGCGCGCCCGCAGGCGCCGACGATCGTGCTCGCAGTCGACGTCTCGGGCTCGATGGATGCGGCCGATGTCGCGCCGACACGTCTGCGCGCGGCCCGAAGCGTGGCGGCTCAGTTCTTGCACGAGCTGCCGTCGCGGTACCGCGTCGCGCTGATCACGTTCGGAAACAAGGTGCAGCTCGTCGTCCCGCCGACCTTCGACCACACAAGCGCGATCGGGAAGCTGCCGAGTCACGTCACGCCGCTCGCCGGCACCGGGATCGGCGACGCGATCAGCCATTCGATCGCGGTCATCATCGACGCGGCACAGCAGAACGGGCGCGGGCACCTCTACCGCCCCGGGGCGGTGCTGCTGCTCTCCGACGGCGGGCAAACGGCCGGTGGCACGACGCCCCAGGAGGCGGCGGTGTCCGCGCTCGTCGACTACATCCCGGTCGACACGGTCGCCTTCGGGACGTCGAAAGGTGTCGTGACCCAGCCGGTCAAGCTGAACGACCTGGAGACCTCGGCCGTCTTCCCGGTCCCCGTCGCGCCGGCGACGCTCGCGACGCTCGCGCAGCAGACCGGCGGAACCTTCTTCCAGGGATCCGCGGTGGCCGAATCGCCGACCCAGCTGAAGGCGGTCTACAAGAACCTCCACTCGAACACCGCGAGCGGTCGCAGAACGCATGCGCTGGACACGGCCGCGACCGGGGTGGCGCTGGCCTTCATCCTCGCCGGTCTCGCGCTGTCCGGCCTCTGGTTCGGCAGAGTCGCGTGAGGCGCGCGCTCCGACTCCTGGTGGTCGCGCCGAGCCTCGCCGCGCTCGGGGCCGCAGCCTTCGCCGCCGGCGGCCTGGCCATGCCGGCGTCGACCCCGTTCTACCTCCTACCTGCCGCGACGAAGGAATGCCAGAACGTCACCCACTGCAAAGGCGTGTCCGGCCCCTGGGTGGCCGTGCCCGCGAACGGTGAGGCGACCTACCTGTTCGGCTGTCCCATGCGCCGGAGCTTCGTCGTCGGTGGCACCGACGCGCGGGCGAGCTCGAGCGACATTCGTGTCTGGTTCGACGGGCAGCTCGGCGCGCCGATCGGCGCGCCGAGGATCAGCGCCAAGAACGGCGGCGTCATCCTCTTTCACGCCGCCGCGGACAACCACAAGCCGGGTTCGTTCCAGCCGATCCTCGGGTGCGTCTCGCTCACCGACCTGAGCAAGCGCTCGACGGTCTCGGCGCGACTGGCCGCGGCGGTACCCGGAACGGCCCCCGGAGTGCCGGTCGATCTCCGCTCCTCGCAGGTCGAGCTCGGGCTGGCCACGGGACTGCGCATCCCGACCTACAACGTGGCCTGCCCGAAGAGCGAGCGGCTCGTCGGGAGCTGGAGCGCGGCCGCATTCGGCACGGCGACGCCACCCGACCCCTCCTTCGCCAAGGCGATCGCGATCGAGACCACGCTCGTAGGCAACACGGTGCACGCAACGTTCGCGCTCCGCAGGCTGTTTGGGGTTCTGGCCCCCGTGGCGTGGGCCCAGGTCGGCGCGATGTGCGAGCCATGAGCAGCATCCTGACCCTCGACCACTTCAGCTTCGGCTCGCCGCAGTACCTCTGGGGGCTGCTCGTCGCCCCGCTCCTGTTCGGATTCGCGAACGTCATCCGCCGGCGGCGATCGCGCTACACCGTCAGCTTCACCAACCTGGAGATGCTCACCGGCGTGGCCGCGAAACGGCGCCCCCACTGGCGCCGGCGCGTGCCGCTGATCGTGATCGCGCTCGCGCTCTCCACCGCGGTCGCGGCTCTTGCACATCCCCGCATCCAGCTGGTCAGCGCAGACCGCAGCGGGACGTTCGTCCTGCTCGCGGACGTCTCCGGCTCCATGCAGGCAACCGACGTCCACCCGGCCCGGATCTACGCGGCCGTCAACGCGATGCACGACTTCGTCGACGAGCTGCCGGGCGGCGAGAAGGTCGGCCTGATCTCGTTCAGCGACAAGGCCAAGATCCTCGCCGCGCCCACCACCAATCACACCGCCGTCGACAATGCGCTCGACGGCCTGAGCCCCGAAGGCGGCACAGCGCTCGGGATCGGCGTCCAGACGGCCGTGAAGCTCATCCTGTCGAGCCTGGCCGCAGACGGGATCTATCACACGCCCGGCCAGTATCTCCCCGCAGCGATCGTGCTCGAGTCCGACGGCGCACAGGACCGCGGCAGCGTCAGTCCCCTCCAGGGCGCCTCGATGGCGCAGGCGGCGGGCATCCGCATCTACGGCGTTGCCCTCGGGACGACGCACGGCTACATCGTGCAAGGCAGCGGCCTCCTGCGGGAGGTCATCCGCGCCATGCCCGATCCCTCGACCGTCGACTCGCTCGCGCACCAGACCGGTGGCGAGTCGTTCAACGCAACAACTTCCGCCAGCCTCAACTCCATCTATCGCAAGCTCGGCGGCAGCATCACGCGCCATCCCAGACTGGCGGATATCAGCTCCTGGTTCGACGTCGTCGCCGCAGCGCTGCTCGTCGCCGGCATCGGGGCTGCGCGCATTCGTGGCGCCGCGCTCCCCTAGAGAGTCAGTTCAGCACGAAGGAGAGCCGCTGCGCGTACTTCCCGCTCGGAGTTGCCTCCACGTCGCCGGTCACGCCGCTGTACTTGCCGTACCCGCCGGTGATCGCGAGCGCGAACTTCGTGGCGCTGAAGCTGAATGCGCCGGCCCCCATCAACGTGCCGCCGTTCAGCTGGAAAGAAGCGTCGCAGAAGGCGTTCTTGTTGAAGTAGTACTGGCAGGTGAAGACCGCCGACCCGATGGTCGTCTGGAGATTCCCGGTCTTGAACACGGCGAACGAGAACAGCGCCTCGTCGCCGGGGAACGGGCCCTGCTTCTCGTTCAGCGCTCCCAGGCCCGACGCCGCCCTGCTGATGTGCGTGCCGAACGGGTTGCTGACGTCGCCGCGCAGCTCGTCGTCGGCGTTGGCGACGAAGGCCTCGTGCGTCGGGAGCGAGTAGACGGTGATGTTCAGCGTGCCTGCTGCGTTCTTGGGTGCGCCCGCCGCAGCGCCGGCAGCGAGCAGCGCGATGCCCAGGAGACACGCCGTCAGCGCAAGCACAGCTGTCGGCGAGACCGTACGGGAACTACGACTGCCACGTACCACGATCGCTCCTTTCACAACGGTTGCGCCGACGTCAATCGGGTTGGATGGCGAACGAGAGGCTCTGCGCCTGGAGCATCGGGACGACCCGGAAGACCGGCTGCGACTGTGTCTTGGCCCCGAGCGCAGTCACCTCGACGGCGCCTCCCATGCTCCGGTACTTGAAGGTGCCACCGACGAGCGCCAGCGTGAACTTCTGGTTGCTGAAGTTGAACGCGCCTTTCCCGATCAGGGAGCCGCCGTTCAGCTGAAAGGCCGCGTCGCAGAGGGCGTTCCGGTTGAAGTTGTACCAGCACACGAAAATGACGTTCCCGGCGCTCGTCTTGAGGCCCGCGTCCGTGTAGAGATCGAACGCGTACATCGCCTCGTCACCGGCGAGCGGGCCGGAGACCTTCTCGTTCGTCGGTGGCTTGACGGAGGAGACGTTCCCGAACGGGTTGTGGCCTTCGCCGCGTGAGAGGTCGTCGACGTTGTTGATGAAGCGCTCGTTCTTGACGTCGGAGTAGAGGGTGAACCTCTGGACTCCCGCCGCGGCCTTGGCCGAACCGGTTGCCGCCCGGGTCGCGCTCGAGCCGATCCCGGCAGCGAGCAGGGCAGCTCCCACGACAAGCACGACAACCACGAGCCGTGTCGCGGGAAAGATCCGCGGCTTGCGCTCAGTCAAACTGGAAGCTCAGCTTCTGGGCGTGGTTCGGGCTCGGGACATCCGTCAGGGAGCCCTTCTTGGCGAGGTAGGCACCGTTGCCGCCGGTGATGGCGAGCGAGAACTTCGACGCGGTGAAGTTGAACGCCCCGGAGGCGATGATCGTGCCTCCGTTCGCCAGCTGAAAAGACGCATCGCAGAAGGCGTTCTTGTTGAAGTTGTACTGGCAGGTGAAGAGCGCCGTCCCGGCTCTCTTCGCGAGGTTCGGCCCCGTGTAGAGATTGAACGAGAAGAGCGCCTCATCGCCCGGGAACGGGCCGTTCGCGTTCTTGTTCGCCAGCGGCTCCAGATCCTTGTAGTTCCCGAACGGGTTGTTGCCCTCACCGCGTTGCAGGCTGTCCGAGTTGTTGACGTACTGCTCCTGCTCCGCGGTGGCGTACAGGGTGAGCTTCTGCGAGCGCACCGCCGCCTGGGCCGAGCCCGGCGCGATCCCGGCAGAGACCAGTGCAGCGGCGATCGCCCATGCTCCCAGCGCAAGCAGGGCCAGGAGCGAAACCGCACGGGAGCTACTGCTCCGCCGCGTCAATGCTCGCTCCTTCCGATTCTGGACGGGAGCCGCGAGTCATTCGGAGCGCGCGCAGAGGATCGCAGTTCCACGCTCCGCTCGCTACGCGGGCAGGCTCGCGAGCGTCTTCGCGATCAGGTCGGGCAGCGGCCAGGGCTTGGCCTTCTTCGCAATCGTGACCCGTTGCTTGGGCACGACCGCGACGACGACGTTCTTCTTCACCGCGGCTGCCATGCCGGCGCCACGCCAGGCGTCGATGTTGCCCCTGTACGACGCCGCGGCCGCTCCCGGCGTCAAGTAGATGTAGACGGCAACGTTCCACCCTTGATGAGCCTCGGTCGAGGCGAACACCGTGACGGGCTGGACTGCCCCGTACCCCTGGTCATAGAGGCCGATCCCGGCAGCGCGGAAGGCGCGAACCACCGTCGTCGCACCGTACTTCGTCACGGAAGCCCCGCTCGGCTTCGCCGCTGCCGCAGCCGTGACGCACCCGGCCCACACCACGCTCGTCGCAAGAACGGCGACAAGCGTCTTCCGAAGACGAGCTCGGCTCAACACGAGAAAGGTCATCGTACTCTCCGCCCACAGTCGGCGGGCGCCGGCGAGCCGGCTACGGCTGGGCTCGCAGCCATCAGAGCGCCCCGATCAACGTCTTCGCCAGCGCCTCGACCCGTTTGAGCGGGGCGAAGGCGTCGATCGTCATGCAGACGTCGCCGTAGAGCACGTTGAGCTGCGGCTCCGTCGCGAAGTCGGCCGCCGAGTCGTAGAACGCTCCGCCACCGATGCCCTTCACGGTCTTCACGAACGGCTTTGCCTGCGCCTTCGCCGTCAGGTACGCGGAGTACCCGCCTTGCGTCTGGAAGATGACCGTGACCGCGTCCGGGTTCGTCTTCGTCGCGTAGTAACAGGTCAGCTCGTTGGGAACGGCGTTGAAGACCGTCGACGAGTCGACCGGGATGCCGAGCACGCTCGCGATCTTGGAGGCCGAGAGCAGGCCGCAGGACGGCGCCTTGGACTGGGCGGCCAGCGCGGAAGGCGCGAGCAACGCCGCCGCTCCGACGATTGCAGCGAGGACGAGACGCTTCATTCCAACCCCCTGTTGTTCTTGCGAGCGGCCACTTCTCCGTTTCCCATCCCCGGGCTCGAAGCGCCAGACACGACCTGAGTCGGTGACACCTTAGGCGACACCTGCGGCGATCGCAAGGGTCACAACCCGCGCCGCAAGGCCGGCGTCAGTGCAGTGTGTCTTCGAGGACGGCGGTGCCCGCGCGGCGCGGCGCCTTCACCATCTGGCCGAGCCTCGAGACCACGCCGAGCGTGTTGCCCTCGGCGACCAGGCGCTCGAGCTCAGCAAGCTCGTCCACGAGCCAGGCGCTGTCGATCGGCGCGCGGGCTGCGCGCATGATCTTCGGGTGGGACGTCGGCCCGACCTCCTCGCCCTCGTTCCAGAGCTCCTCGTGCAGCTTCTCACCCGCGCGCGTGCCGGTGAACTGGATCGGCACCTGCTCCTCGGTGCGGCCCGAGAGCTCGATCATCTGGCGCGCGAGGTCGAGGATCTTCACCGGCTTGCCCATGTCGAGCACGTAGACCTGACCGCGGCCGCCGATCGCACCGGCCTGGATGACCAGAGACGAAGCCTCGGGGATCGTCATGAAGAAGCGCGTCATCTCCGGATGGGTGACGGTGAGCGGGCCGCCTCGTTCGATCTGGCGGCGGAAGATCGGGATCACCGAGCCGGACGAGCCGAGCACGTTCCCGAAGCGAACAGCAACAAAGCGTGTTGTCACGTCGTCGCGGAGCGCGAACGACTCGACGATCCACTCGCACACCGCCTTCGACTGGCCGAGCAGGTTCTTCGGGTTCGCCGCCTTGTCGGTCGAGATGAGGACGAACCGCTCGACGCCGAACTCGACCGCAACCTCGGCGATCGCCCGCGTGACGAGCACGTTGTTCGTGATCGCCTGCAGCGGGTTCGACTCGAGCATCGGCACGTGCTTGTAGGCGGCGGCGTGGAAGACGACCTCGGGGCGGTAGCGCTCGAAGACCTGACGCATCTTCGGACGGTCGCCGCAGTCGGCGAGAACCGGATAGGCCGCCGCGTAATCGCGCTCGTCGACGAGCTCGCGCTCCAGCTCGTAGAGCGCCGACTCGCCCTGCTCGACCAGCACGAGCCGGCTCGCGCCGAGCCGCGCGAGCTGGCGGCAGAGCTCCGAGCCGATCGACCCGCCCGCGCCCGTGATCAGCACCGAACGGTCGCGGACATAGGCCGCGATCTCGCCCAGATCGACGTCCACCTGTTCCCGTCCGAGCACGTCCTCGACCTGCACGGGGCGGATCTGGCCGGTCAGCGTCGCATCGCCGCTGATCAGCTCGTGCAGGCCCGGCAGCGTCTTCACCGGCACGCCCTCGGCACGGGTCAGCTCGACGATCTTGCGGCGCACCTCGCCCGGAGCCGACGGCATCGCGATCAGCACCTCGTCGGGCTTGTTGTCGCGCAGGATGTGGGTCAGCTCGTCGGTCGTGCCGAGCACGCGCACGCCGTGGAGGCGGAGGTTCTTCTTGCCGGGATCGTCGTCGACGAGGCCGATCGGGGTGTAGGCGAGATAGCGGTTGCGCTGGATCTCGCGGATCAGGATCGAGGCGGCGTCACCCGCGCCGACGATCAGCACCTCCTTGCCGCGCGCCACGATCGCTCCTTGCGGCCGCTCGATCAGCGTGCGCGCGAGCAGCCGAACCCCTGCAACGAAGGCCAGGAGGAGCAGAAGGTCGACTGCGGCGATCCGGGCCGGCAGCTTCGACGTGTCGGCGGGTGGAAAGGCGTAGAGCGCCAGATAGGCGAGCAGCGAGCCGACCGCCACGCCGCGCGCCGCTCCCCACATGTCACGGGTCGAGACGTAGCGCCACCAGCGGTTGTAGAAGCCGAAGACGATGAAGACGGACAGGTTGATCGCGACGATCACCGCGAACACCTGCCAGGTGAGGAAGTTCCGGTAGTACGACGGGACGGTGTTGAAGACCAGGAAGAACGTCAGGCGCCAGGCCACCACGATCAGCAGGGCGTCGGCGGCAATCTGCCAGATCCGGTGCCTGTTGATCGGGAAGGCGATCATGCCCGAGCGAGGCTCGAAGCGCGGCGCAGGACGCCGACGACCTCGGCCTGTTGCTCCTCGGTGACCCCTGCCCACATCGGCAGGCAGAGATTCTCACGTGCGGCCTTCTCTGTCTCGGGGAAGTCGCCCTCCGAGTAGCCGAGGTAGCGCAGCGCCGGTTGCAGATGGAGCGGCGGCTCGTAGTAGTGGTTGAAGCCGATGCCGGCGGCCCCGAGCGCCGCAGCGAGCGCATCGCGCTCGGCGCAGCGGACGCAGTACATGTGGTAGACGTGCCCCGGCTCGTCGGGTGGCAGTTCGACGATCTCGCCGAGTCCGAGGTCCGCATAGCGGGCGGCAGCCTCACGGCGCAGTGCGTTCCAGCCGTCGAGCTTCGGCAAGAAGATGCGCAGCATCGCCGCCTGGAGCGCGTCGAGGCGCGAGTTGTAGCCGACGTACTCGAACTCCTTCTTCGACTTCGATCCGTGGAAGCCGAGCATGCGGATCCGCTCGGCGAGCTCCGAGTCGTTCGCCGTGACGAGGCCGCCGTCGCCGAGCGCGAACAGGTTCTTGGTCGGGAAGAAGCTGAACGTCGCTGCGATGCTCGTCGCGATCCCGGGGGAGCCGAAGGCCTGCGCCGAGTCCTCGACGATCGGGAGGCCGAAGCGCTCGAGCTCCGCGACCGGCGCGGGACGGCCGAACAGATGCACCGGCAGCAGCGCTTTCGTCTTCGGCGTGATCCGCCGCTCGACGTCGGCCGGATCGATGTTCAACGTCACCGGGTCGATCTCGGCGAACACCGGGGTCGCGCCGCGGCGGGCAATCGCCTCCGCCGTCGCGTAGAAGGTGAACGACGGGCAGATCACCTCGTCGCCCTCGCCGATCCCGAGCGCATCGAGCACGAGCACGATCGCGTCGGTCCCGTTCGCGACGCCGATCGCGTGCTCGACGCCGAGAAACTCGGCAGCTTCGCGCTCGAACGCTGCGACTTCCGGCCCGAAGATGAAACGGCCGCTCTCGAGGGTCCGCGCGAACGCCTCCTTCAGCTCGGGGATCAGCGGCGCGTACTGCGCCTTGACGTCAACGTGGGGTATCGGAGACACGGCGACTCATGGTAGTCGAGCGGCGATAGCGGACCACCAAGTACGCCGCGAGGAGGACAATTCCCGCCACGACCGCGTAGTCCAGATAGCGGAGGTCGTGGCGGGCGGTGTCCCAGCTCGAGCCGACCGCCCAGCCGGCAGCGCCGAGGACGAGGCAGAAGAGCGTGATCCCGGCTGCGGCGAGCGGCAAGAAACGACGCAGGCTCATCTCCGCGATCCCGGCCGGGATCGCGACGAACGAGCGGATCACCGGTGTCGCGAAACCGGCGGGGACGGCGACGGCGCCGAAGCGGTCGAACCACCGCTCGGCCCGCTCGATCCGTTCCGGGGTGACGTGCAGCTTGCGTCCGTGGCGCTCGAGGAGTGGGTGACCGCCGTAGACGCCGATCGCCCAGCCGCCGATCGAACCGAGCAGGTTCCCGGCGATCCCCGCGACAACGAGTGCGAGATAGGCCGCCGTGCCCGAGCCGAAGTGGTGGCCGAAGAGACCGACCCGGCCGGCGAGCGCGCCGGAAGCCAGTGCGCCGCCGTAGAGCATCGTCAACTCACTCGCCGCAGGAAGCACCGCCGCGACGGTCATCAGCAGGAACACCGCGACGACGCCATGGTCGCCGATGAACGAGGTCACGAGACGAGCCTATCGGAGCGTGAACGGAGCAGTCAGGCTCATCGTCCCGATCGCGTTCGCCGCCGTCACACGCATCACGTAGGTGCCCGTGTAAGCCTTCGTCTGACCGTCCAGGGTCGCATCCCAGGTCAGCGTCAGCGGGCCCGCCGGTGCGGGCTGCGACGGGAGCGTCCTGACGACGGCGCCACCGGGCCGCTCGATCTGAAGCGTCACGGTTGCAGGCTGGGAAAGCGTGAAGCTGACCGGCACGCCCTTGCTCCTGGCAACGATCGCCGGCACCTTCAATGCGGAGAGCGTGAGGTTGTAGGAGAATGGCTGGTCGGCGGTCGACTGGCGACCGAGATCGTCGGTGGCATGGACGTTCCAGTGCCACGTGCCTTGCACGTTGAACGACGACCAGGTGAAGCGATAGACCCCCGGCGCGCGGCTCCCGCTGTCGACCGGATAGGTCGTCCCGTCCGGGCCGATCACAACAGCGTTCACGGTCGACGGGCGCACGAGCTTGTAGCTCAGCTGCTCTCCGGCACCATAGGTGGACTGGGTGATGACCGGAACCGAAGGCGGGTATGCGTAGACCCCGAAGTACTGCACGAGCAACGCCTCCCGCACCGCCTGGGCGTTCCCTGCGGTGCTCGGCTTGCTCAGCAGCTGCCCGTCGAAGGCCGCGGTGACGCCGCCGCCGAAGGCGACGGCACCCGCGGTCACCGCACCGAGCCGCACCATCTCCTGCGCGAGCTCGTAGGTCGTCATCCCGGCGCTGTAGCCCGGCTGGTCGCCGTCGACGGCGACGAGGATCACTCGCCCGTCGGCAAGCTGGCCGACAGCGGCGCGCGCGTCGCGTTCGGTCAGCTGGTCGGAGATGAAGTTCTCCCCGGCGCGAAACACGGGCTTCCCGCTCTTCACGAGCACGGGGCCGCCGCCGATCGCATCGACGATGCTCTGCCAGTCGGTCGGGAGGATGAAGCGCAGCGTCACCGACGACCCGACCGGGCAATCCGCCTGCACCGTCGGCAGCTTCGCGGAGATCGAGCCCACCGACATCAACACCGCCCCATCCGCCGGAATCGGCGTGCCACCCCCCGACGCAAACGCCGTCACGGTGCCGGCCAGATCGGTGTTCGGCGCGGTGGCGGGAAACGGCTCCAACACGACCTCCGAGGAATTCGCGACCACCGGGGTCGTCGGCCCCCACGCGGGCGTGAAGACAACGACCTGACCCTTGGTCGGCAGCTGATTCATGCCGTTCAACGGTCGGCGCTGCCCGGTGCCGTGCCAGGTACCGAGCGTCGCGAAGCGCTTCACGTGCAACGTGCCCGACGAATCGAAGCCGAGCGAGGAGCGATTCGACGACGACCAGTGCTCGAGTGTTCCGGCCTGGATGTAGATCCCGTTCGGGTTGCCGTTCGTCGTGTTGGAGAAGTCGCCGTTGATCCCCGCGACCGTCGCGGCCGACGACACGTCGGTCTCGAGCTGCGGCACCGTCTCCTTAGCCCCGACGGTCGTCCCGCCGGCGAGCACCGGCTGGAGCGCGTAATCCCCGACGGGCGGCGGGGCGGTGATCACGTTCACGACGACGGGCCCGTGCGGCGTGAAGTCGACCTCCTGCTGGAAGGTCACATTCGGCATCAGGATCGTCGGCGTCTGGGCGGACGCCGACGCAGCGAGCACGAGCACGCCCGCGAGGAGCGCGAACAGAAGCGAGAACCGCATGACCACGAACGAGGCTAGCCGAGGTTCCGAAAGGTTCTGTTAATTCCAGACCCGGACGTCACGGTAGAGCGTGTCTCGCTGCACCGCCGTCTTGCCGATCCCCTTGATCGTGCGGACGAAGTCCTCCGCCGAGGCCTGGTAGGTCGTCCCGGCCGCCGAGACGACGTTCTCCTCGATCATGATCGAGCCGAGATCGTCGGCACCGAACTCGAGTGCGACCTGGCCGATCTTCATCCCCTGCGTCACCCAGCTCGACTGGATGTGATCGACGTTGTCGAGGAAGATCCGCGAAACGGCCTGGGTGAGCAGGTAGTCGAAGCTCGTCGGCATCGTCTCGCGCGGGACGAGCGCGCCGAGGCGGTTGCCGTCGTCCTGGAACGTCCACGAGATGAAGGCCCGGAAGCCGCGGGTCTCGTCTTGGAGCTCGCGAATCAGGCGCATGTGCTCGACGCGCTCCGGGACGGTCTCGACGTGGCCGTACATCATCGTCGCCGTCGTCGACATCCCGAGCCGGTGCGCGTAGCGCATCACACCGAGCCACTCGGCCGACTTCGTCTTCTTCGGCGCGATGATCTCGCGGACGCGGTCGACGAGGATCTCGCCGCCACCGCCGGGGATCGAGTCGAGGCCGGCGTCGCGCAGGCGGGTCAGCGCATCCGGGACCGAGAGCTTGGAGCGGCGCGCGATGTGCTGGACCTCCGGCGGCGACAGCGCATGCAGATGGATCTTGTAGCGCTCCTTGATCGAGCGGAAGAGGTCCTCGTAGTAGCCGATGTCGAGGTCGGGGTGGTGGCCGCCCTGCATCAGCACACCGGTGCCGCCGAGGTCGAGCGTCTCCTGGATCTTCTTGAAGATGATCGGCTTCGGCAGGAGGTACCCCTCGGCGCGGTCGCCCGGAGAGCGATAGAAGGCGCAGAAGTCGCAATCCGTGACGCAGACGTTCGTGTAGTTCAGGTTGCGGTCGATGATGAACGTGACCCGGCTCGGATCCGTGCGGCGCGCGCGCAGCTCGTTCGCTGCGCGCCCGATGGCGATGAGGTCACGCGACTCGAGTAGCCCAACTGCCTCTTCGGGCGTGATTCGCTCACCGTCGAGCGCCTTCTCGAGCACCTCGCCGGTCCGGGCTTGTAACACGGTGTTACTTGCCATCGTTCAGACCGCCGCTTCCGTCGCCGTCACGAAGCGGAGCTCGGGCACCTCGTCGAGCTCGCCGACATCGTGGGCGAGCTCCAGGAACGTCTGCAGGCCTGCGCGCTCGCGCTCGCCGAAGCGGTAGCGCAGCTTCTCGAAGTACCGGGCGAGGAATCCGGCCGGATAGCCGTAGCGCTCGGCGGACTCGTACGCGAGGAGCTCGGGCTCGGCGCGAGCGGCTCGCACCGAGGCGACGAGCGCATCCTCCAGCTCGAGCAGATCGGGATGCACCGGCTCCGGTGCCGCCCAGACGGCGAACACCATCGGCAGCCCGGTGCGCTCGAGCCACAACCGCCCGAGGTCGTGGTGCGGCGTCGGGTCTTCGAACGCCGACCTCAGCGCGGCGTCGCCGATCAGCAGCGTCGCCTCGGCGTCCTCGCCGAGCGGCACCAGCTCGACGTCCGGGAACAGAACCTTGGTGAGGACGACCGATGTCGCGGACTCGGGCGTGACGGCGACGACCCGGACCCGGTCGAGCGGCAGCTTCGTGATCAGTTGAATCGATTCGACGGCGCCCTCGGAGGAGACGCAGAGCCGCGGCAAGAGGCGTAGCGTCGCGGCGTCGCGCGCGTACGCGATCGACGAGATCGGCGCGACGTCGATCTCCCCCGCGACGAGCTGCCGGTTCAGCACGGTCGGAACGCCGACGACCTCGTCCACGTCCGCAGCGAGCCGGAAGAAGACCGGCGCCATGTTCGCGTACGAGATGCGGCCGAGCCGGATCAGCACGGGGGAGCACCTCCGGTTCTCCCCCGTGAGCCCCCACTCCGACACGTTGCAACTCGTGGTGAGCGAGCACGGGCGCAGCCCGCACTCGCGGCTCCTGCGCGTGCATCGGCAACCCGCCTGAAGAGCCCTCGGCTCGAGACGTGGCTGCAACTCGGGACCCCACCTCCCTCCCCAATGCCGTCGAGGCTACCGCCGAAAGACGCACGTGTCTGTGACGACCCGTGACGATTGTGTGCCGGGTTGCCCACAGGCGGGTTCGTGGCCACGACGGCCACCTCAGTCGTCCCAGCGCCGGAGCTCGTTGTAGAGCGTGTCCCGCTGCACGGGAATGCGCCCCGCGGCGCTGACGACGCGGACGAGCTCCTCGAGCTTCTGCTCCGTGCCCGCGGTCGAGCCGGCCGCCTTGAAGATCTCCTCGCGCACGAGCGTCCCCTGAACGTCGTTCGCGCCGAAGTGGAGCGCGACCTGCGCGACCGGCATCGTCAGGCTGATCCAGTACGCCTTGATGTTCGGGATGTTGTCGAGCATCAGGCGTGAGACCGCCAGTGTCTTCAGGTCCGAAGCCCCGGTCTGGAAGGTGAAGCCGCGCCGCTCGAACACGGTGTTCTTCGGATGGAACGCGAGCGGGATGAACGCCAGGAAACCGCCCGTCGCGTCCTGCTGGTCACGGAGCCGCAGCAGGTGCTCGATCCGCTCCTCGTACGTCTCGACGTGGCCGTACATCATCGTGCAGTGCGTCGGGATCCCCATCCGGTGCGCGGCGTCGTGCACCTCGAACCACCTGTCGGGATGCTCCTTGCCGGGAGCGACGAGCCGCCGCACACGATCGGCGAAGATCTCTGCCCCACCGCCGGTCAGTGCACCCAGCCCGGCGCCCTGCAGCTCGCGCAACACCTCCTCGTGCGTCAGCCCGGAGATGGTGGTCATGTGATGGATCTCCGAGGCCGTGTAGCACTTGAGGAACACGTCCGGCAGCGCCTCGTGCAGCTTCCGGATCGCCTCGAGGTAGAAGTCGAAACCGATGTGGGGGCTCTCCCCGTTCACCATGTGGATCTCCGAGAAGCCCAGGAGCTCGTGCTGCGCCACGGCGTCGGCGACGAGCTCGTCGGGCGAGATGGTGTAGGCCTTCGCCTGCTTCTCGGTCGCGGCGAACGCGCAGAACTTGCACTTCACGCGGCAGACGTTCGTCTGGTTCAAATAGATGTTCTGGATGAAGTAGACGCGGTCGTCGCCGCCGCGCAGACGGCGTGCGAGATCCGCCAGCTCGCCGAGCGCAAGGAGATCGTCGGACTCGATCAGGGTGAGCCCGTCCTCGAGGTCGAGCCGTTCGCCCGCCTCGACCTTGTCGCGGATCTGGTCGAGCGATGTGCCGACTGCATCGCCATTATCTTCAGCTTGCCCGATCCACGACCGCGTACGTCAGCACTTCGAGCTCCTCTCGATACGTTTCGGGGCCCAGGTAGGAACGGGCCCTCGAAGCGTAGTCCAGCGCGGCTTCTCGAGAGCGGGCGAGCGCACCGGTTGCGGCGACCCGGACGAGCACGCCGTCGAGTGGGCCGCCTCCGAGCGCCCGGCGCACCGTCTCGTCCTGCTCGGCCGCATAGAGCAGAGGCATCGTGGGCGTACCCTCGCGCAGATCGGTGCCGGGGATCTTTCCGGTCTCCTGCGTCTGGCCGGCGCAGTCCAGGATGTCGTCGGCAATCTGGAACGCAATCCCGAGCGCGAGCCCGTACGCCCCAAGAGCCGGGTCGCCGCCCGAGCCGAGCAGGCACGCAGCCTCGAAGAGCTTCCCCGTCTTCAGCGAGCAACGCTCGAGGTACGCGTCGATCGTCGTGGTCGGGTCGTGAGTCTGGCGCCGCTGCATCGCCTCGCCGCGGGCGAGACCGAGGCAGGAGTCGGCCAGGGTGGCGAGCGCGGCGGCGTCTCCCGTCCCCGCGAGCTCGGCGAAGGCGCACGCAAACAGATAGTCCCCCGCAGCAAGGGCAGCTCCCGCACCGAACACCGACCACGCGGCGGGCGCCCCGCGGCGGAGGCGGGCGCCGTCGACGAGGTCGTCATGGACGAGCGTCGCCATGTGCACGAGCTCGACGGCGACCCCGGCGGCGAACGGCGGCTCCGCCGCCTTCGGCGCCGCCAGAAAGCAGAGCAGCGGCCGGAGGCGCTTGCCGCCTGCGGCGAGTGCCTCCCCGGCGACCTCGGCTGCGAAGCCCGGCCGCCGGTTGATCCCCTGCGCGAGCCGGGCCTCGAGCTCGGCCATGTACGCGGCGAGCCCCGGAGTCGCGTCGACGGCGGCGAGCGAGCTCATACGCCCACCCCGGTGTGCAACGCCACGATCGAGCCGCCGAGCAGCCGGAAGCGCACGTCTCCGAAACCGGCCTCCGTCATCAGCTCGGCCAGCTCCTCCGCGGCCGGGAACCGTCTCACCGACGCAGGAAGATACGCGTAGGCCGCTCCACCGGGCAGCAGCTTGCCGAGCACCGGAACGACCCGCTCGAACCAGAGCGAGAAGAACGGTCGCAGGATGCCTCGCGGCGGCGTGATCTCCAGGATCGCCAGCCGTCCCCCGGCGCGCAGGACGCGCCGCAACTCGCGCAACGACAGCTCGAGATCGGCGACATTGCGGATGCCGAAGCCGACGGTCGCCGCGTCGAATGCAGCGTCCGCGAAGGGCAGCGCCAGCAGGTCTCCCTGCACCCACTCGAGCCCCGGAGCCTTGCGCCGGGCGCGCGCGAGCATCTCCGCCGAGAAGTCGAGCCCGGTCACCGCGGCCGCGCCGGCGCGAGCATCCGCCAGCGCCAGATCGCCGGTCCCGCACGCGGCGTCCAGCACGCGATCGCCGGCAACGACGACCGCGCGAGCTGCGAGGCGGCGCCAGCGGACGTCCAGACCGCCCGTCATCACCCGGTTCATCACGTCGTAGACCGGCGCGATCCGGTCGAACATCGTCCGTACGGCATCGGGCGCGAGGGTCATCGGACGGTCACGAGTCCCCCCAGCGCTTCGCGAGCGTGTTCTCCAGGCCGAGCTGGTCGAGCACGCGCGCGACGATGAAGTCGACGAGCTCCTCCACGCGCTCGGCGCCGTGGTAGAAGCCGGGCGCGAGGAAGAGGATCGTGGCGCCGGCTCGCTGGGCCGTGACCATGTTCTCGAGGTAGATCGACGAGAGCGGCGTCTCGCGCGGGCAGAGCACGAGCTTGCGCCCCTCCTTCAGCGCGACGGCGGCGGCGCGGTGGATCAGGTTCTGACTCAGACCCGAGGCGATCGCGCCCAGCGTCCCCGACGAGCAGGGGCAGATCACATACGCATCCACCTGCGCCGAGCCCGACGCGTAGGGCGAGCGCCAATCGCGCTCGTCGTAGATCGTGACCGCCCCGCCGGGAGCCCCTTCGACGAGGCGGGCGAGCACCTCGTCGCGTGAGAGGCGCGCGTCGCCGAAGAGCTCGACCGCGAGCACCTCGACCGCCGCCGCGGACGCGCAGACGCCGACCTCGCAGTCGGCCGCAGCCAGCGCCTCGATGAGACGCTTCGCGTAGGGCGCTCCGGAAGCGCCGGTGATCCCGACAAAGACGCGCACTTCGGCCTACAGCCTATGCGAGCGCTACTTGCCGCTTGTCGCGATGTCGCCCTTCGAGGCGACGAGGAACGCGGCGAGCTCGTTCAGATCGGCGTTCCCGAGCAGCGCGAACGACGGCATCGGGCTGCCCGCATGCACGCAGGACGGGCACTTGAGGTGCGCGATCTCGAAGGCCATGCCCTTGTTCTTCGCGCCTTCGGCCGTGAGATCGGGCGCACCGAGGTTGTGGCCGCCGGCGCCGTTATAGGTGTGGCAGTTCAGACAGCCCGACTCGGCGAAGAGCGCCGCCCCCGCGAGCGCAGGCTTGTTGTTCGTGAACCCTTCCTTGGCTGCCCAGGCCGGCACGTTGGCGACCTCTTCGGAGCCGAGCGCTTCCTTGGCGATCGCGCCTTTGTAGGTCAGCACGCCCATCGACAGGACGGCGAGGATCGCTGCTGTGAGCGCCACCGGGCGGCGCAGCGGCCGTCGCTCGGCGCGGCGGTCGACGAACGGCATCGCGAGCAGCAGGATCAGGCAGATCGTCGGCACGCCGATCGTCCCGAGCAGCACCGACTCCGGCCACTTGAAGATCCGGAGCAGATAGAAGAGGAAGTAGAAGTACCAGTCGGGTCGCGGCACGAAGCTCGTGGTGCCCGAGTCGGCGGGATCGTCGATCAGCTTGCCGAGCCAGCCGGCCTGATTGGCCGTGCTCGGGTGACCGTCGACGATCGCGATGCCCGTGTGATGGCCCGGCGTCGTGAACTTCCAGATCACCGCGAGCCCGATGATCACGGTCACGACGACGAGCGACATGATCGTGTCGTGGAGCATCGCGTACGGGTAGAACGGCTTCCCGCGCTCCTTGACGTCCTCCTTGTACTGCTTGAAGACTTTGCGGCGCTGCTCGAGCGGCTCGCTACTCATGCGCTTCGCCCTCTCCCTCGATCAGCGGGCCGGTGCCGGCGGCTTCCTTCGACCACGGCGGCGACGTGACGCCGAGGCGGATCACGAGGTGGAGGTGCAGCACGATCAGCGCGATGATCGCGCCCGGCAAGAGGAGCATGTGCAGCGCGTAGAAGCGACTTAAGGTGTCGGGACCGATGTAGGTCCCACCTTGTAAGAACTGCGCGATGAACGGGCCGAGGAACGGTGCCGTCCCGTTCAAGTTGATCCCGACCGTCGTTGCCCAGTACGCGGTCTGGTCCCACGGCAGCAGGTAGCCCGTGAAGCCTTCGAGCAGGCCGAGCGCAACGAGGAGGACGCCGAGGATCCAGGTCAGCTCGCGCGGGTACTTGTAGGCGCCGAAGAGGAAGACACGCCCCATGTGCATGAACATCAGGATGATGAAGCAGGACGCGCCCCACTTGTGCATCCCGCGCACGAGCCAGCCCATGAAGACGTCGTTCGTGATCTTCTGGATCGACGGGTAGGCCGTGGTCGGGCCGGGCTGGTAGTACATCGCCAGGATCGCGCCGGTGATCGCCTGCACGAGGAAGGCCGTCAGCGTCGCGGAGCCGAGCGTCTGGAACCAGTTGACGTCACGCGGGATCTTCCGGAAGAGGAAGAACTTGATCCCCCCGACGAGGCCCGACCGCTCCTCGATCCAGTCGAGCGGGTAGTTGATCAACTCCTGCGGCGTTGGGGCTCGGCGCGCTGCCATCAGTGGGGAGGTTGGATCGGATAGAGCCAGGACTCGATCCCGCTGATGTGCTCACCGGGGAAGGCGTACGTGTACTTGTGGATGATCGCGTTCGCTCCCGTGCCGTCGACGTGAGAGACGGAGAACGGCGCGCCCACGAAGAGGCGCCCGTTCCGGACCGAGAACGAGTAGCGGTCGAGCGAGCGCACGGGCGGGCCGGCGATCCGGTTCCCCTCGACGTCGTACTGGCCGCCATGGCACGGACAGCCGAACCCGGACGGCTGGACGCCTTGCCAGGTCACGTCCTGATAGGTCGACGAGCCTCCGACGGGCGGGCCGTTCGGCTGCACCGGGCAGCCGAGATGAGCGCAGTGGTTCGACATGATCGTGAAGCTCGGGAGGTTGCCGACCTTGCCGTTGTAACGGACGAACGCGGTGCGGCGAGAGACGTCGCCCTCGGACGGCTGCGAGGTGAAGGTCGTGATCACGAACCGGCCCTCGGGGAACTTCGTGAGCGGCCCGATGTCGTGGTCCGGCGCGCCCTGCTTCAGGAACGCCGGCCCGATCATGAAGCCGAGGATCGGCACGTTGATCAAGCCGCCGATCACGCCGCCGAGGCCGAGCGTCGAGAGCTCGAGGAACTTGGAGCGGTTCACGTAGTGCCCGGACGACGCGGCGGCGATCGCCTCGCGCTCGACCTTGAGCTCCTGGCGCGTCTCTGCGGCGACCTCCGGGGTGGCGGTCAGCTCGCGGCGGGCGGCAGCGTGACGCACCCAGAGCGACGCGAAGACGACCGAGATGATCGCGCCGAGGATGACGATCGGCCAGGTGAGGTAGAGGCCGACCACCATGAGCACAACGCCAATGGCGAAGCCGACCGGCCAAAGGCGGGGGCCCGGGGCGTGGATATGTTCACGGCTCGGTTCCAAGTTCACGCAACGCTCGTACTGGTCGCACCCGACACGATCAAGCTCGTTCGAACCGCAACTATGACGTATTACCGCGATTTCCGCACGGGGAATCGCTCGAATCCCTACTAGATCCCATATTCGGGCCAGCGGGAAGAGACCAGGGCGCGGATGTCCTCGCTCATCTCGATCTCGGGCGGCCACTCGCGAGCGCCTTCGTCCGGGCCCTTTGCAGTTGCATCTATTCCAAGCTTGCCGCCGATGAATTGCAGGGTCGAGGAGTGGTCGAGCTGGTCGGTCGGCCCGTCGGCGAGCACGACGTCACGCGCCGGGTCGACGTTCGCGCCGACGTAGAAGAACACCTGCTCGTAGTCGTGGACATCGACGTGCGCGTCGACGACGACGATCGACTTCGTCAGCGAGAGCATCCCGAGCCCCCAGAAGGCGTGCATCACCTTGCGGGCGTGGCCCGGGAACGCCTTGCGGATCGAGACGATCGCGCAGTTGTGGAAGGCGCCGGCGACCGGCAGGTCGTAGTCGACGACCTCGGGCACCGTCGCGCGAATCGCCGGCAGGAAGATCCGCTCGGTCGCCTTGCCGAGCCAGGCGTCTTCCTGGGGCGGCTTGCCGACGACGATCGAGGGGTAGATCGCGTCTGCCCGCATCGTGATCGCCGTGAGGTGGAAGACGGGAAACTGCTCGGCCGCCGTGTAGTAGCCGGTGTGGTCGCCGAAGGGCCCTTCCTCGGCGAGGTCGCCCTGCTCGACGTAGCCCTCGAGCACGATCTCCGCAGCGGCGGGCACCTCGAGCTCGACGCTGACGCCCTTCACGACGTCCACCGCGTCCCCGCGCAGGAAGCCGGCGAACATCAGCTCATCGATGTGCTTGGGCAGCGGGGCGCTGGCGCTGTAGGCGGTCACCGGGTCGAGCCCGAGCGCGACGGCGACTTCCATCCGGCCCTCCGTGAAGAGGTAGTCGCTGCGGCCGTCCTTGTGGATCTGCCAGTGCATCGCGGTCGAGCGCGGTCCGAGCACCTGCATCCGGTACATCCCGACGTTCCGCTGGCCGGTGCGCGGATCGCGGGTGATCACGGCCGGCAGCGTGATGAACGGCGCCGCGTCGCCGGGCCAGCACGTCTGGATCGGGAGCGCTCCGAGATCGACGTCGTCTCCGCGAAGCACGATCTCCTGGCACGCGCCTTTGCGCACCACGTTCGGACGCGAGTCGGCGATCGACTTCAGCTGCTTCAGGCCGCGCAGCTTGTCGGCGAGACCCTCCGGGGGCTGCATCTCGAGCACGTCGGCCAGCTTCGCGGCGACGTCGTCCAGCCGGTCGACGCCGAACGCCAGGCACATTCTGCGCTCCGTCCCGAACTGGTTGATCAGGAGCGGGTGCGCACTTCCCTTCGGCCGCTCGAAGAGGAGCGCCGGGCCGCCGGCCTTGACGGTGCGAGCAACGATCTCGGTGACTTCGAGGTGCGGGTCGACCTCGGCGGACACCCGCACGAGCTCACCCTCGCGTTCGAGGAGGCCGATCCACTCCCGTAGGTCGGCTGGAAGCGCCATGCGGCAGTACTAGTGGCGGTGGCCGGAGCGGCGCACGAGCTCGCCGATGCCGATCACGGCGAGGAAGATGAGGCCGACGACGAGCATGCCGGTGATCACATGCAAGCCGTCCGAAGCGGCGGTCTCTTCGAAGATCATCATGGCGCGACTCTAGCGCAGTGGAGGGTCAGTGCATGCGCGATGTCGTCCTGCCCCGGCTCGCCGCCGAGCGCGCGCACGGCGTCGAGCCAGGCATCGCCGTCGCCGTCGGCGCCGGTCGCGCGCAGCGACGCGCAGCGCGAGATCAGCTCCGCCATCACGGCGACCGCCTCGACGCCACCCGCTTCCGTGATCCGCACGAGCCCGTGGGCATAGAGGTAATCGCCGAGCAGGACGCGCTCGTCCTCGGCCGGCGCGTCGAACAGGCGCGAGCGGCCGTAGTGGACGAGGTAGGCCTCGTAGACCGTCTCCAGCCCGAGCGCAAACCTCTCCGGGGCGAGCGGCGAGAAGACGGGCTGCCAGTCGGGCTCGGCGCGGAGAGCCTCACCCCAGAGCGGGCTCTCGCTGCGTGCAGCGACCGCGATCTCCTCAGCCGTCTCAACCGCCAAGAAGCTCACCGACCGCCTCGATCGTCCGGTCGATCTCCTCGTCCCCGTGGGCGAGCGACGGGAAGAGGCACTCGTACTGGCTCGGCGCGATGTAGATCCCGCGCTCGAGCAGGTGGCGGAAGAGCTCGCCGTAGCGGGCCGTGTCGAGCTCCTGGAAGCGGGTGACCGGATCGTCCCCGGTGAAGAGGGTGAGCATCGCGCCGACCCGCTGGACGCGGCCGAACTCCGACAGGCCCGCTGCGAGGCGAGCCGAGCGCCGTTCCAGCTCGTCGTAGAGAGACTGGTCGCGCAGCCGCCTCAGCACCGAAAGCCCGGCCGCCGTCGCGAGCGGATTCCCGGAGAGCGTGCCGGCCTGGTAGACGCTGCCGGCGGGCGCGAGCCGGCTCATCAGCTCGGCGCGGCCGCCGAACGCCGCCAGCGGCAGTCCGCCGCCGACGATCTTGCCGAGGATCGTCAAGTCGGGTCTGACCCCGAAGCGCGCCTGGGCGCCGCCGCGGGCGACGCGGAAGCCGGTGATCACCTCGTCGAAGATGAGCAGCGCGCCGCACGCATCGCAGAGCAGCCGCAATCCCTCGAGAAAGCCCGGCGCAGGCGGGACGCAGCCCATGTTTCCGGCCACCGGCTCGACGATGATCGCCGCCAGCCCTTCGCCGTAGCGCTCGACGGCCGCGGCGACGGCGTCGATGTGGTTGTAGTCGACGACGACCGTGTCCGCGGTCACGCCGGACGGCACGCCGGGAGACGACGGGATGCCGAGCGTCGCGAGCCCCGAGCCTGCGCTGGCGAGGAATGCGTCGGCGTGGCCGTGGTAGCCGCCCGCGAACTTGATCACGCGGTCGCGGTGGGTGAACGCCCGCGCCAGCCGCAGCGCCGACATCGCCGCCTCCGTGCCCGACGAGACGAGCCGGACCTGCTCGATCGAGGGGACGGCGTCGGCGATCTCCGCTGCGAGCTCGACCTCGCTCTCGGTCGTCACGCCGAAGGTCGTCCCCGCGAGGGCCGCCTCGCGCACGGCCTCGACGGTCTCAGGGTCGGCATGCCCGAAGATCAGCGGGCCCCACGACTGCACCCAGTCGAGCAGCCGCCGTCCGTCGGTCGTCTCCAGGTACGCGCCCTCGCCGCGGGCAGCGAAGAACGGCTCGTCGAGGCCGACCGAGCGCATCGCGCGGACCGGCGAGTTCACGCCGCCGGGGATCAGCTTCTGGGCGCGGTGCCAGAGCTCGCTCTTCGACTAGAGCCAGAGCGCGAGCTCCTTCGCCCAGTAGGTGAAGACGATGTCCGCCCCCGCGCGGCGGATCGCGGTCAGGACCTCGAGCGCCGCTGCACGCTCGTCCAGATCGCCCGCGGCCGCGGCCGCCTTCACCATCGCGTACTCGCCGGAGACGTTGTAGGCGGCAAGCGGGTGGTCGAAGCTCTCACGCAGCGCGCGGATCACGTCGAGGTACGGCAGCGCCGGCTTCACCATCAGCACGTCGGCGCCCTCGGCGATGTCGAGCTCCGCCTCCCGAAGCGCCTCGCGCACGTTCCTCGGATCCATCTGGTAGCCGCGCCGGTCGCCGAAGGCGGGAGTCGCGCCCGCCGCCTCGCGAAACGGCCCGTAGAACGCCGACGCGTACTTCGCAACGTGGGCGATGATCGGCAACTCGGGAAGCTCGCTGCGGATCGCGCCGACCCGGCCGTCCATCATGTCGCTCGGGCAGACGACATCGGCGCCCGCCTCGGCGTGCGACACGGCGACCCGGACGATCAGCTCGATCGACGCGTCGTTGTCCACCTCGTCGCCACGCAGAACGCCGCAGTGGCCGTGCGCCGTGTACTCGCAAAGACACACGTCGGTCATCAAGACCAGCTCGGGGAAGCGCGGGCGCAACGCGCGCAAGGCTCGCTGGACGATCCCGTCGTCGATCCAGGCACCGGAGCCGACGTCGTCCTTCTCCTCCGGGATCCCGAAGAGCACAACCGCCTTCACACCGGCACGGACGATCTCCTCGCACTCGGAAACCACGCCTTCGACGGTAAAGCGGGCAAGCGCCGGCAGCCGCTCGTTCGGCTTGGCCTCGGGGGCAACGAAGAGCGGCATCACGACATCGTCCAGCGACAGGGACGTTTCTCGCACGAGATCGCGGAGCGAGCCCGTTCGTCGCAGGCGGCGCAGACGCGTGGCCGGGAAGGCGCTCATGCCGAGAAGGGTACTAGCCCTCGGCTGGTGTCTCCGCCGGCTCGATCTCCACCGGCACCGTCCCGCCGCTCGACCACGACTCGAAAACGACCCGCTCGCCGAAGAACTCCCAGATCGCGCGGCCCGCCGCGAGCAGCGGCAGCGCCATCAGCGCGCCCGGAAGCCCGTAGATTGCCGTCCCCGAGAGCAGCCCGAAGATCACGAGCAGTGGATGCAGCCGCAGCGCGTTCCCCATCACGTTCGGTACGACGATGTGTCCCTCGAGCTGGTGGATGACGAGGAAGAGGATCGCGACCCAGATCGCGGAGATCGGATGGACGACGACGGCGTAGAGGAAGGGCGGAATCGCCCCGAGCCAGGGCCCGACGTAGGGCAACACCTCGGTCACCGCCACGAACGAGCCGAAGACGAGGGCGTAGCGCTCCCCACCGGGCAGCAGCCCGGCCAGGCCGAGGAACCAGATTCCGACTCCGGCGCTTGTGCCGATGATCAGGCTCAGCAGCAGCTGTGCTCGAACGTATGAGGCGAGAGCGTGCTCGATCCGTGAGAGCAGCGGGCGCCCGCCGTGCGGCGGAAAGCGCCGGTCGAGGCGCGCGGCGAGGCGTGGCAGGCCGAGCAGCATGTAGATCGAGATCACGAACACGAGCACGGCGTCGAAGAGCCCCTTGCCGATCGAGATCGCCGCGCCCTCGACGAAGTCGATCACGCGGTGGGTGTATTTCCCGACATCGCGCTGGCGAATCTTGGAGACCAGACGGTGGCCGCTCTTCTCGATCTTGATCGAGCGCAGGTGGTGCGAATCGAGCCACTGTTGAAGGCGGTTCACGTCCCGATCGGCCGAGGTGATGTGGCTCCGTCCGTGCGGAACGGTGAAATAGTCGTTGAACCTGTTCGCCGCCGACTTCGTCTGACCGACGACGGCGGTTGCGAGAGCAATGATGGCGATCAAGAGTCCCGCGATAAAACACAGGTATACGAACGCGACCGAGAGGCCGCGCGGAAGACGGAGCTGCTCGAGTAGCCGGACGATCGGATCGAAGAGCAGCGCGAGGATCGCCGCGATCAGGAAGAGGAAGACGACGTGACCGGCGGTCGTCGTGAACACCCAGGCGAAGAGCAGCAGCATCGGCAAGCCGACGAGCTGGATCCAGCGCGGGATCTGGATCCGCGGCGGGCCGGAGGCCGAGGCGCTCATGCCGTCGATGCTACCGCGGCCCCCGGCGTCCACCACCTCCGGCCTCCGGCCTGGGACTGGTCATTCGCAGAGGACGGGGCGCTCGCCCTCGACCCGCGTCCAGGGCCTGAAATCTGGCTGTCAGAGCCGGTTCGGTTGAAGCAGCGCCGGGGGTCCGATACGGTCCTGGAGATGTCATCGCCAATGGCCCACGGCGGCGCGGTGCGCCTCCGGCGCCGTCAAGCCGAGTCTGAAGCCCGGCGCCGCAAGCTCGCAGTCGTCCTCGTGATCGCAATCGTCGCGGTCGCGACGCTGCTCGTGACCGCCTTCGGAGGCGGCGATCACCCCGCCCTCACGGTCGCGCCACCGGCGAGCGCGGCGCGGCTTTTGCCGGCCGGGCCGCCCGGGCTCGAGGTGCTGGCGCGCATCGGAACGCTCCGGATCCAGCTTCCGATCAACCGGAGCCGCGTGACCGCGATCGGATATCACGGCGGCACGGTCGGCTCGCTTGCGTTGACGCCGCTCGGGGCGCAAGCGAACCAGGGTCTGATCAAACGCCTCTGGCACACGGTGATCGGCGGCGGCGGCGGCACGCCGCGCTGGTACCAGCTTCCGGGCGGTCAGGGCCCGGCCACCTCCGCGCTCGACGTCGGCGCGGCGCCCGGCACCGACGTCTACTCCCCGGTTGACGGCACGGTGGTCGGCATCGACAAGGTGGTCGTGAACGGCACCGTCCAGGGCGCAAGCGTCGACATCCAGCCGACCAGCGCGCCGTCGCTCGTCGTCTCGGTTTCTCAGCTGAACGCCGACCCGTCGCTCGCAGTCGGCATGACGGTCACCGCGGGTGGCTCGAAGCTCGGCACGGTGCGGAACTTCGCGCGCGTCGAGAGCCAGGCGCTCGCGCGCTACACGAACGACGCCGGCAATCACGTGCTGCTCGAGGTCCACGCGGCGACAACGCTCCAGGTTCTCTAGGAACGCGACCCAGATGAGCCTCGAGTCGGCGGAGCGCGCTGCCCGGCACGATCCCGCGTCCTCAATCGGGTCACTGGCTCGTACTCGGCCGTCACACGCCGGCGACGGAGAACCCGTCGGAGCCGCGTTCTGAGACTGCTCTTCATCGCCGATGTCTTCGGTGTGCCCGGGCGGCGAGCGCTCGAGTCGCGGCTGCAGTCGCTCCGCAAAGAGCTCGCGGCGGACTTCTGCATCGTGAACGGCGAGAACGCGGCAGACGGCCGTGGGATTACGGCGAAGATCGCCGAGCGGCTGCTCGCGAGCGGCGCCGACGTGATCACGCTCGGCAACTGGGCCTGGGGCCAGCACGGCTTCTCGCCCTACCTCTCGGGAACCGACCGTGTCCTGCGTCCGGCGAACATGTCGCCACACTCGCCGGGCAAGGGGATCGCCGTACATGACGGCGTCGCCGTGATCAACCTGCTCGGCGGCCTGACGCTGAACCCATTCGAAAGCGCCTTCACAGCCGCTGACCGATTGGTCGAGGAGGCCCGGCGCGAGACGCCGGTGATCGTGGTCGACTTCCACGCCGAAGCGACGAGCGAGAAGGTCGCGATGGCCCACTTCCTCGACGGCCGGGTGACGGCGGTGCTCGGCACCCACACGCATGTGCAGACAGCCGACGCCCGCGTCCTCGCCGGCGGCACGGCCGCGATCACCGACGCAGGGATGACGGGGCCGCACGACTCCGTGATCGGCAGCGTTCCCGAAGGCGCGATCCGCCGCTTCGTGACCGGGATGCCGGTCCGGCTCGAGCCTGCGACCGAAGGCGTGCGCATCGAAGGCGTCCTCGTGGAGTGTGGAGCGGATGGGCGGGCGACGAGCTGCGAAGCCGTGCGGGTTGACGTGCCCTCCGCGTAGGAAGAGTTCTTGCATCGGACCCAACCTGCTCTAGAAGTGGCCCATGTGTACACATGGGCCACGGGGGCTACGCGATCCCTTCGCCGGCGAACTCAGGAACCTCCGGCTCGGGCTCATGCCTCGAGACGAGCAGCGCGAACGCAGCAAACGGATAGAACCACGGCAGATAGAGCCACGACCAGTGGGTCAGCACGATCTCGAAGCCGATCAGCAGTGCGGCCGTGAACGCCGCGAGCTGAAGCGCGGAGCGCCGCCGCGGCCACCAGCCGAGCGCGAGGGCGCCGACGACGAGCAGCCCTTCCAAGAGGTGCTGCACCCAGCGGAGGTTCGGGATCCCCTTGGCGTAGTACTGCCCCCAGTCCCAGGGCGAGAACGGCGAGCTACGGCCGATCTGCACGGGGAACGTCTTGTCGTAGAAGGTCCGCAGCGCGTGCAACGGCGACGGCTCGAGGAACATGATCGAGAACGCCGCGACCGTGGCGATCAGGAATCCGGTCGCAAAGCGCAAGGTCGGCCGGAAGCGGCGGGCTTCGGGGTAGCCGGCCCAGAGCGGGATGACGATCAGAGACGCGAACTTCACCCACGACGAAAGCGCGGCCAGCGCACCACGCGCGAACTGCGAGGTGACGAAGAAGAAGCCCCAGACAAGCAGCGCAGGCTGAATCAGGTCGTTCGTGTTCGAGCTCGACGCGTACTGCGTGAAGGGATACGCGACCCACGCAAACGCAAGCGTCGCCGCGAGCCGCTCACCACCGAACCTTCGGCCGACGAGCACCAATCCGAGCAGGCAGATCAGGTCCCAGAGGATCGTGGTCGCGTGAACCGCCGGCAGCGTGTCCCACTTGCCGCTCCAGCCGAAGACCCAGTAACCCGGGATGTAGGCCTCGTACGAGACGGGGCCGTACGTGTCGCCGTCCGGGTTCGCGCTCTCACAGCGGCCGTTCGTCTGGATCCGGTTGCGGATCTCGCCGCTCGAGTCGGCCGGGCCGCACGGCTTCAGGTCGTCCTCGATCGGCATGTTTCCGTAAGGGATCTGGCCGTGCGCGATCCGCTCGGCGCCGATCACGCCCGAGTAGCCGACGTCGATCACGTTCGACGAGCGCACGTTCAGCCCGATCCGGAACCCTCCGATGAAGACCGCCGCCCCCGCCAGCACCCAGACCGGCCAGACGGCGGCACCACGCGGCGACCGGTCGTTCCAGCCGATCCACACGCAGCGCGCAAGCAGCCAGAAAAGCGGAGGGTACGCGGCGATCACCGCGGCAAAGACGTGGCCGTGGTTGAAGAACCAGAGCGACACCGAGGACGAGAGCAGCACCACCAGGTCCAGGTTCCGCAGCGAGCGCAGGCGCCGCCAGTCGACGAGGCCGAGCAGGAAGAGCGCGCAGAACCCGAGCCAGACCGGATAGCTGTTGATCTTCGTCCCGCCGAACGCGCCCGGGATGCCGCGGGCCATCGACCAGGCGACCTGTGGCCCCGTGTAGGCCTCGGTCACGATCCCCTGCGTGTCGTCGACCTGGCCCGTCGCGATCTCGCCGGCCTTCCCGGAGAAGACGTCGACCGTCCACGCCCCGTCGGCGAAGGTGGCCGTCACCTGCGGGTTCGGCGGATAGCGCTTCAGCCACGACGCGACCTTCGGCGTCGTCAGGAAGACCTTCTCCGCGAGGCTCTCGCTCAAGGTCGGCGGTGCCGGCGCCGTGCCGACCGGCGCAGCCGGCAGCGAGGCAGTCGACGAGGGTGTCGTCGTTCCCGCCGACGCGACCGGTACCACCACGAGGGCCGCGGCAAGCACGGCAACGAGCCTCGGAGTCAGCCTCGGAACGACCAGAGCTTGTTCCCCAGAAAGTTGAGGGGCACCACGAGCGCCAGCGCCAGCGCCTGTGAGACGACCTTGCCCCATCCGAACCAGTCGAGGAAGACGACCAGCCACAGCTGATTTGCGATCAGGGCGACACCGGAGACGGCGAAGAACCTCATCCCCTGGTATCCGAAGTGACCTTTCGTCGCCGCGAACGTCCAGTGCCGGTTCCACCAGTAGTTGCTCGCGGCGGCGATGATGAACGAGATCGCGGCGGCGCTGTGGGGCCCGAGTCCGAGGAGAAGCGTGTACGCGACGAGGTTGATCGCGTACCCACTCAGCCCGACGACGCCGAACTTCGCGAGCTGGATCCAGTTGGACCGCAGCTTGAGCGCCCCGACGGCGCGATTCACGATGGCGTCCACCCCGCGTCGAGGCTACCAGCGGTGTGAGGCGGCCTCTGGGTCACTTGATCGCAGGCATCTAGGGGCTCGAGCCAGGTTGACGGGCGTTATTCTCGCGGAGGCTCTGCGGCGACGCCGAAATGGGAGAGCAGCGCGCCCTTGATTCCGGTGATCGACGCCGGCGGATCGCCGAGCCCCACCGTCAGCATCGGCACCTCGGAATCGGCAGCCTCGAGCGAACCGTGGCTGCCACCGCCCACGTGATGGCGACCCGCAAGGTCGACGAACTCCCAACCCGCGGCGGCCGAGACGAGCACCTCGCCGGCGTTCGGATTGCGCAACGCCGCCTCGGCGCGCACCCGCCCGTCGGGATACTCGTCGAGCAGCGCGAGATCCTCGTCGCCGGCCCGCCGCGCCACCATCTCACCGTCCTCCAGGAAGAGCGCGACGCCCACCGAAGGCTCGCCGTCGAGTGCCTCCGCGAGCGCGCGCGGGTCGGCACCGTAGAGCATCGCTGCCCGGTTGGACGCGGTCACGAGCGCGCCCTCCACCTCCAGCCGGGCCGGCCGCTCGACGTGCGACTGCCCGTGATCCGAGCAGACGACGACCGCATAGCGCTCGAGAAACTGATCGGGGCCTCCTGCCGCGTCCATCAGCGCAGCGATCGCAGCGTCGCTGCGCGCGAGCGCCTCGTGAGCTGCGTCGGGACCCTGCGCATGGGACGCATAGTCGTAGTCGGGGAGATAGAAGACCAGCAGGTCGAACCCGTCCCGGGTCACGAGCCAGCGCCCGACCGTAGCGGCGTAGGCATCGATCGACCCGGCCCCCCGGTTGCGCCAGGCGATCGGGGCACCCGTCTTGTCGGACTCGTAGATCGAGTAGAAGAAGAACCGCTTCGGCCCGTTCACCGCGGGGAGACCCGGGATCGTCGAGAGGTGACGGTTGCGGCCACGGTAGGTCGTGATGTTGATCGCCCCCGTGACGAAGCCGGCGTCCTCGAGCGATTCGTAGATCGTCTCGACCCCCTTCGAGAGATGCCGCTCGTTCAGATTGACGATGGTGTCGCGCAGGCCCTGGGCGAGCCCGGCGGCCCACATCGCTCCGAACGAGGACCCGTACTCGACGAGCCGCTGCTCCTCGCGGTTCCACCAGACGAGGTGCGGGATGTGGTGCCCGTCGGGATGCGAGCCGGTCGCGATCGATGCCAGACAGACCGGTGTCAGCGACGGGAACGTCGATGTCGCCCGGCGGTAGCTGCCCTGCTCGAGCAGGAAGCGGATGGCCGGCGTGTCGGTGGCTTCGAGCATCGACGGCGTCAGGCCGTCGATCACGACCAGGACGACTGGCTTCGGCTTGTCAGTCACGCGCGAGGGTGCGGAGACCCGCGTGCCGGTCCGGCTCCCGTGAGCGGAGCCGCAACCCGAGCGCAGGTAGTGCAATCGCCTCGAGATAGCCGACGACAGGCACGAAGGCGAGCCCGGCGAGGGCGAGCCCGCCGATTCCGACGTAGAGCGCGAGCCCGGCGCGGGTTCCGCCTCGACGGAGCGCGCCCGCGACGACCGGCGCGGCGCCGAGCGCACCGGCGACCGCCCCAGCTGCGCCTCCCACCGCTTCGGGCCACTTCTCGACGACGAGACCCGCCACGACGGCAGCAACCAGCGCCGGCAGAGCAGCCACGACCGCGCGCGGGACGATTCCTGCGGCGACAGCGCCGAGCGCGGCGCCGAGGCCGACGAAGAGCCCGATCAGGTACCAGGTTCCCACGTCCCCAGCTTAGATGCTTGCTGCCAGAACTAGACGAGCACGTCGAGCGCGTTGCGCTCTGCTTCGAAGATCGCCTCGGTCACGTCGCCGAGATCCTCGCCGTCGGCCTCGAGCGGCAGCGGCCGCTCACACCGCACCTCGAAGCGGTCGATGTTCTGGGCCGAGACGATCGTCGGATCGCGGTCGAGGTTGCCGAGCAACCCGCGCGTGAGCAGACGCGGGACCGTCAGCGGCAAGACCCGCTTCGGCCCGGCGAAGTCGAGGCCGCCGTCGTAGCGGGTCTCACCGCCGAGCGTGACCGCGAACGGCCCGACGTAGGTGTACGGCCGCCCGACCGCAACGAGAACAAAGACCGCCCGGCCGTGACCGACGATCTCGAGCTGGGGCTCGAGCCTGAATCGGGTCTCGGCGAGGGAGCCGAAGGCGGCGGTTGCGAAGGCGGTATTGCGTGCACGCCGCCCGTCGACGCTCCGGCCGCGTTTGTTGACACGCCGGACTGCCTCTGCATCGAGCCCGATCCCGGCGGCGAAACAGAAGCGCCGGCCGTTCACACGGCCGAGGCCGATCGAGCGCGTCCGGTTCTCGGCGAGCGCCGCCGCCACGCGTCTCGCCGCCTCGATCGGATCGCGCGGCAGGCCGAGCGCGCGCGGCAAGACGCTGGCCCCCCCGCCGGGGAGAAACCCGAACGGAATCGAACCCGCGGCGCCGTTGATCGCCTCGTTGTAGGTCCCGTCGCCGGAGAAGACGACCACGGCGTCCGCCGTAGCGGCGGCGGCGGCGGCGAGCTCGGTCGCGTGCCCGGGCGCTTCGGTGTGCTGCGTCTCGAGCTCGACACGCGCACGGAGCACCGCCTCGACCTCGGCAACCCGCTCCTGCGTCACCGCTGTCGAGTAGGGATTGACGATCAAGACCGCGCGGCGCATGCCAGGCATCGTACGGCCGGCCGCGACGCCGGACCGGCTTCCGCCGAAGATCCGTGCCTTCCTGGAAAACAGCTGTTGGCCCGCCGCCGGCCGTGATTACAGTACGACGTTCCGTCCGCGAGTAGAGGGAGCCTGAGTCATGGCGGGGAAAGTGGTCCACTTCGAGTTGCCGTCCGAGGGCAACGACTTCAGTGTCTTCCAGAGCGACGAGTCGGTAATCGGGTGACCGCCGCTGCGATCGGCCTCGCGGTCCTGGCCGGGCTCGCGGGCGCGGTGCAGGTCGCGGTGATGGGCCGTTTCGGCTCGCGGATCGGGATCGTCGAGGCGCTCACGTTCGCGACGGGGGTGCAACTCGTGCTCGCGTCCACGATCCTCGTCGTCGCGCGCGGCGGTCTCGGCGGTCTCGGCGGCGCCCTCCGAGCGCCGACCTGGATGTGGGCCGGAGGCCTGATGGGCCTGATCGTCGTCGGGACGATCACGTTCGCCCAGCCGAGAATCGGCGCAACCGCGACGATCGGGATTCTGATCGGCGGGCAACTCGTGATGGGTGCGGCGATCGACCGCTTCGGGCTCTTCGGTGTCGACCAGATCGCGATCTCATGGCCTCGCGCCCTGGGGATCGGGTTGCTCGGCGTGGGCGCCGCGCTGTCGCTCGTCCGATGAGCTCAAGAGCGTGGGCCGCGCTTTGGACCGTCTACATCATCTGGGGCTCGACCTACCTCGCGATCGCGGTCACGGTCGAGACGCTTCACCCGATGTTCGCGGTCTCGACGCGGTTCATCCTGGCGGGGACGATCATGGCGCTCGTCGTTCGCTGGCGCGGCGGCTCGATGCGGGTCAGCCGGCGCGCGCTCGGCTCATGCGTGGTGGTCGGCATCCTGCTGCCCGGCGCGAATGCGCTTCTCTTCTACGCAGAGGAGGACGTCCCGACCGGGCTCGCCTCGCTGCTCATCGCCTCGGTGCCGCTCTGGGTCGTGCTGCTGCGGCTGATCGGCCGTGAGCGGCTCGGCGGCTGGGCTCTAGCGGGTGTGGGCGTCGGATTCGCGGGCGTCGCCGTGCTCGCCCGCCCATCGGGTGGGGCGACGTCGACCGGCATCGCGCTCTGCGTGTTGTCGGCGGTGATGTGGGCAGTCGGCTCGGTGCTGTCGCGCCGCCTGCCGATGCCCGCCGATCCGTTCACGGCGACCTCGTACGAGATGCTCGCGGGCGGTCTCGTCATCCTGCCGTTCGGGATCGCGACGATGGGAACGTTCGCGCCCTCGACGGCGTCGATCCTCGGCTGGCTCTATCTGGTCACGATCGGCTCGGTCGTCGGGTACACCGCCTACACGTGGCTGCTGGCGCACGCGCCGCTCGGGACGGTCTCGACCTATGCGTACGTGAACCCGGTGGTCGCGATCGCGCTCGGCGTGGCGTTCCGCGGCGAGCATCTGACCACGCAGATCCTGATCGGGGCGGCGATCGTCGTCGTCGCGGTGGCCGTCGTCGTCCGCCAGGAGCCGGCGACCGCAACCGAGCCGGAGGAAGGCGTGCGCTAGTCGACGACGGCGCGCTCGATCCGCCGGTCCGGGATGAACCAGATCAGCGCGACGGTCACGAACAGCGCGACCGAGACCCACGGGACGGCGAACGAGCACGCGAACGCGACAACGTAAGCCGCGAGTGACACCTTGCCCTTGCGATCGCTGCCGATCGCCTGCGCGAGCTTCGAGTCGGCGGGATGCAGCGCCAGCAGAGAAAGGGTCAGGAGCGTGTACGCCATCGCGCAACCGAGCAGCACGATCGCGTAGACGGCGACCGGCCCCGGTTGGACACCCGCCTCACCGAGCCAGGCCGTCGCGATCGGCGTCAGCGAGAGCCCGAAGAGCAGGTGGATGTTGGCCCAGAGCGTCCGCCCGTCGATCCGGTGGACGACCTGCGTCAGGTGGTGGTGGTTGACCCAGTAGATCGCCAGGAAGACGAAGCTCAGCAGGTAGGCGAGGAGGCGGCCCTGCTCGTGCAGGATGTCCCCGAGGTGGTGCCCCGCCGGCGGCTTCAGCTCGAGCACGAGGATCGTGATCAGGATCGCGACCACGCCGTCGGTGAAGGCGATCATGCGCTCCGGCTTCATTGCGCGACTATGCCACCTCGCGGTCGCGCTAGCTCTTGCGCAGCAGGAGCTTCCAGGCGTAGTACTCGCGAAACGCCGCCGACACGGTGGCCATGCGGTGGGCGAGGTGCAGCACCGCGTCCCAGTAGAGCGGCGAGAGGTTGTAGTGCCCGAGCGCCGCGCGCTCGTTCGTGCGCCCGCCGTTGGCGGCGAGCAGGTTGGCGGCGGCGAGGACCGCGTCGTGCTCCTGGTAGACATCGCCGCCCAGCCCGTACTCGCGCCACGTCGCGGGCTCGAACTGCATCGGGCCCTGCGCGTCCGCCCGTGCCGTCGTCCGCGCACGCCCGAAGTCGCTCTCGACGAAGTTGATCGCCGCAAGCAGCTCCCAGCGGATGCCGAACCGCCGCTGCGCCTCGCGGTAGAAGGAGAGGAGCGTGCTCGCGCGCCTCGCCGTGCCGACGCTCACGCCGCCGACCTGCGGCGGGCTCTCGGCCGAGAGCCCGTTGAGATCCCGGCGCGCGTCGATGTCGTCGCGCTCGCCGGGCGCGAGCTTGGCCACCGCCGCGGCTTCCGCCGCCCTGGCCGCGAGGGCGCCGATCACGAGCTGCCGGTCACGCGCAACCGCAACGAACCTCGCACCCATCGCAGTCGCGAGCGCGTGCTCGTCGGCGTGGAGCTGACGGACGATCGCGGGTGGGCTCTGCAGCGAAACCAGGTCCCGATGGAGTAGCAGATGCGGCCGCGCGAGGTGGCTCTCGACTGCGCGATCGTCTCTGTCTCAGAGCTGCACGATGTCGTCGGCCCGGACCGGCACGCGGGCGAGCTCCAGCCCCGTCGCGTCCCTGAGCGCAGAGACGATCGCGGCCGTGGAGACGACCGTCGGTGGCTCGCCGACGCCCTTTGGCCGTACGGCGCGTCCGGCTCGGGATCCTCGATCAGGACCGACTCGACCGGCGACCCGAAGCCCGGCCTCGGCCAACCACTGAGTCGCGAGCTCGTGAGCCGCATCCTCCTGCGCCGACCCGCGTTGCGCCGATCGCGTAGAGCGCGTCGAGTCGTTCACTCACCCGGTCCACGCCCCCATTCTGGCCATGTCTGGGGACAGTCCCCTGGACATGTCCCGAAAATCAGCCGGGAACAGTCGCGAGCAAACGCCAGCCGATCAGCGGAAACACCGCAACGACGGCAAAGCCGGCCCGCCACGATGTCGCGGCGACGAGCACGCCGAATGCGACGGGGAAGGCGGAGCCCGAGATCGCGAGTGCCGTCTGCTGCAGGCCGATCGACGTCCCGCTTCTCGCGTGGCCGGCCGCTTCTGCGGCGGCTGCGAACGAGAGGCCGTTCCAGCTGATCGTGATGCAGCCCATGAGCACGAGCGCCGGCACGAGCAGCACGAGCGGGACCCGACACGAGCGCGGTGCAGCAGATGATCAGCGACGCCGAGAGCAGCGCGATCCGCCGCAGCGGCCGTACCCGGCTGCCAAGGACATCCGACCAGCGGCCGGCACCGATCCGGGTCCCGATCCCGAGCACGTTCAGTACGGCGAGCGCGACGCCTGCGGACGCCGTCGAAAGGCCGCGGTGCTCGTGCAGGAAGAGGACGAGAAAGCCGACGAGGCACGCCTGGGGCGCGAGCAGCAAGCTGCTTGCCGCCGCGAGAAGCCAGAGGCTGGGGTCGCGGAGCACCCTCTGCACCCGCGGCTGCACCGCTTCTCGATCGGCTTCGGGCCCCTCGCGAAGCATCATCAGCCCGAGCAGCCCGCCCAGGAGACAGCCGATCGCCAGCGCGAGGATCGCAGCACGTACACCGCCGGCCGACAGGAGCAGCGGCAGCCCGAGCGCGACCCAGGCGCCGCCGATCGGCACTGCGGTCTGCCGCACGCCGAGCGCGAATCCCCGCTGGCTCGCGCCGAACCAGTGCATCACCGCGCGCCCGCTCGCCGAGTTGACGCTCGCCCCGAGTGCCCCCGCGAGAAACAGCAGCGCGGTGAGCGAGGCGAACGATCCCACGAACGCGGCCACGCCGAGGCACACGGATGCGGCGCCGAGCCCGGCCCCGATCACCGTCCGCTCGCCCCAGCGATCGGTTGCGAGACCCCAGGGGTAGAGCGTCGCGATCGAGCCGAGGTTGGGCGCCGCGAGCAGAACGCCGATCTCGCTCAGGCTCAGCCCGTAGCGGGTGCGAAGCGCCGGCGCCAGGACGGCCAGACCCAGAAAGCTCGCCGCGTACGTGGCCTGCGCGAAGGTTCCGGCGGCGAGGACGACCCAGCGGTACCGCACGCGCGGCTACGAGTGGCGACGGCGCGGCCGGGGCACCAGCTCACCGCTGCAGTTCGGGCAGATATGCTCGAGCGCCGCCGCACAGGTCGGGCAGAACGTGCACTCGAAGGAGCAGATGAACGCCTCGCCGTCGGCGAGTGTGGCAGCGCCGCAGCGCTCGCACGCCGGTCTCAGCTCCAGCGTCATGAGTGGTTGCTCCGGTGAGTCCGGTGCCCTATGGCCGAGCGAAAACCAAGCAGGCCAAGGACGCAGGGAGAGCCAATAGTGGTGACTATTGGCTCGACCGAGGACGCCGGCATGCGCCGGTTTGCAGCCGGCCAGAGGGTGCCGAGGCTTGCCGGAGCGACCACTAGGCATACTCGGCGACGACGTCGGTGCCGGCACGGCGCAGCAGCTCGCTGACCGCGCGGCGGCCCACCTCGCCGTAGTCGCGCGTGAAGTCGTTGACGTACATGGCGACGAACCGGTCCGCGGTCTCGGCATCGATGCCACGACCGAACTGCTGCGCGTAGGCCATCGCCTCCTCGCGGTTGTCGAGCCCGACGTTGATCGCCTCCCCGAGCACGGCAGAGACGTCGGCCAGACGGTCGCCGATGTCCCGGCGCACGGCGTTCACCCCGAGCGGCAGCGGCAAGCCCGTCTCGCCGAGCCACCACTCCCCGACGTCGAGCACCTTCGAAAGCCCGGCGCCGCCGTAGGTCAGCTGCCCCTCGTGGATCAGCAGACCGGCGTCGGCGCGCCCCGACACGACCTCGTCCAGAATCTCGTCGAACGGCAGCTCGCGGACCCGCACGTCGGGTCCGACCGCGAGCTTCAACGCCAGATACGCCGTCGTCATCCGGCCCGGGATCACGACCTCGAGCCCGCGCAGCGCATCCACGTCCAGCGGCTCGCGCGCGACCACGATCGGCCCGTAGCCGAACCCCATCGACGCCCCGTGTGGCAGGAGCACGTACTTGTCGGCCACGTAGGGATAGGCGCCCATCGAGATCGCCGTCACCTCGAGCCGCCCTTCCGTCGCCCATTCGTTCAGGGTCTGGATGTCGGAGACGACCTGCTCGAACTCGAGCCCGCGCGTCTCGACGCGACCCGCCTCGAGCGCCCAGAACATGAACGCGTCGTCCGGGTCAGCACTGTGTCCGACACGGATCCGCACGGGCCTCACGCTAGCAACGGTACGGTTATCGTCGTGACGAAACCGCCGCTTTCAGAGGCGATCCAGGATTACCTGAAGGCGGTCTTCAAGCTCCAGGAGACCGCAGGGCGCGCCACGATCACGGCCTTGGCGCACGAGCAGAAGGTCTCGCCGGCCTCGGCCTCGAACATGGTCAAGAAGCTCGCCGCACTCGGGTTGCTCGACCACGAGCCCTACCGCGGCGCCCGGCTGACCGAAGCCGGCGAACGTGTCGCGATCGAGGTGATCCGCCACCACCGCCTGCTCGAGCTCTACCTCGCGGAGACGCTCGGCCTGCACGTCGACGACGTCCATGCCGAAGCCGACCGGCTCGAGCACGTGATCTCCGAGGAGCTCGAAGCCCGGATCGACAGCGCGCTCGGCTACCCGATGCGCGATCCGCACGGCGAGCCGATCCCCGACGCGAACCTGGAATGGCCGACGACGTCGTCGGCCGTGCGCAACCCGGAGGTTCCCCCGCCTGATCTCGCAGCCCCGACGTAGAATCAGGGCATGCCGAGCCTTCGCCGCTTCTCATTCCTGTTTGGGTCGAACAAGGAAGACGTGATCTCGGAGTACGTGATCCGCGAGCACCGCCGCGGACGCGCCCTCGGCGAGATCCTGAAGGACCCGCATGTCACGAACAGCCTCTCGCCGCAAAAGATCGACCGGCTGCTCGACAACCCGGATATCGTCCACGCGGTCGGCGAGGACCTGATCGCCGCACACCGCGCCGCAGCGTCAAGCAGCTAGACCTCCCGGCCGACTCCACGCTCGCGCGCCAGCTCGACCACGCGCGCCCCGACCGCCAGGTCCCACGCCGCGATCCCGTTCGACTTGAAGAGGACGATGTCGTCCTGGGAAGCCCGCCCCGAGACCTCGCCGGCGACGACTTCCTGCAGCTCGTGCACCTCCAACCAGTCCAGGACACCTCGGGCAACCGGCTCGATCAGGTCCCCGGACTCGAGCTTCGACTGCTCGCGGGAGTCGCAGCAGACGAAGGCCGCCCGTTCGAGCACCACGTTGTCGAGCTCGCGCCGCGACGCGTCGTTCGCGCCGACCCCGCAGACGAGCGCACCCTCGGCGAGCCACTCGCCGCGTAGCACCGGATCCTTCGAGGTCGTCACGGTGACGACGATGTCCTGCTCGGCGGCCTCGCGGTGGGACTCTCCGGCCACGCAGCCGTTCGCCTTGCAGAACGCGGCCAGCCGAGCCGGGTCGCGTCCGTAGACGACGACGCGCGAGAGCGACGGCAGGGCAGCGCGGATGCAGGCGACCTGCGACGCGGCTTGCCAGCCGGTTCCGATCACGCCGAGCGTCGCGGCGCCCTCCTTGGCGAGGTGCCGGGCGGCAACGGCCGACGCCGCCCCCGTGCGCAGCTGCCCGAGCTTGTCCGCCTCGATCACGGCCTCGACCCGCGCCTGCTCGACCGAGAAGAGCACGACGAGAAACGGTGTCCCGCCGGGAAGCCAGGCGTAGCTCTTCAGCCCCGCGTACCCGAGCTCGCGGTCGACGCAGGCCATCACGGCGAACACGCCGTCCGGAAGTGGGAGCCGAGCGCGCGGCAGGTTGTCGACGGCACCTCGCGCGAGCCGGTGGAAGCTCGCCTCGACGGCCTCGACAGCATCCTCCGGCGTCAGCAGCCCGGCCACGTCGGCCTCGGTCAGATACAGCGGCATCCCCGGGAGAATGCCCGTAGCAGCACCCGCTCGTTGCCTCCGGTGCCACTTTCGTGATATCCCCTCGTCGTGGGCGGCGCCGATCTCGATCTCCAGCAAGCTGCTCGAGACCACCTCTGGCTGCACTTCACGCGCATGGGCGGCTACCGCGACGCGGAGGTCCCGGTGATCGTCAGGGGTGACGGCTGCTACCTCGAGGATTCGAACGGCAAGCGCTATCTCGACGCGCTGGCGGGGCTCTTCGCCGTCCAGATCGGCTACTCCCACGGCGAGGAGGTCGGCCAGGCGGCGCTCGCCCAGATGCGCGAGCTGCCCTTCTACACGAACTGGTCGTACGCCCACCCGCGCGCGATCGAGCTCGCAGCCGAGGTCGCCTCGCTGGCCCCGGGCGACCTGAACCGCATCTTCTTCGTCTCGGGCGGCTCGGAGGCCGTCGAGTCGGCCTGGAAGCTCGCACGCCAGTACCACGCCGCCCGCGGCGAGCGGCGCTGGAAGGTGGTCGCGCGACGGCTCGCCTACCACGGCACGACGATGGGCGCGCTCTCGATCAACGGGATCGCGGCGCTCCGCACGCCGTTCGAGCCGCTCGTCCCCGACGCGATCCACGTCCGCAACACGAACCGCTACCACCGCCCGCCGGACGAGACCGAGGAGGAGTTCACCGCGTTCCTGCTCGACGATCTCGCCAGCGCCATCGAGCAGGCCGGCGCAGGAACCGTCGCGATGGTGATCATGGAGCCGGTCCAGAACGCCGGCGGCGCGTTCACGCCGCCGAAGGGCTACTTCGAAGGCGTCCGGGCGATCTGCGACGAGCACGGGATCCTGCTCTGCGCCGACGAGGTGATCACCGGCTTCGGCCGGCTCGGCGACTGGTTCGGCTCGGCGAAGTACGACATCCGGCCCGACCTGATCACCTGCGCAAAGGGGATCTCGTCGGCCTACGCGGCAATCGGAGCGGTGATCGCGTCCGACCGCGTGATGGAGCCGTTCCTCGAAGGCACGGCGAGCTTCACACACGGGATCACCTTCGGCGGGCATCCCGTCGGCGCCGCGATCGCGCTGAAGAACATCGAGATCATGAAGCGCGAGCGCATCGTCGAGGGCGTCCACGAGAACGGCCCCGTCTTCCGCAAGACGCTCGAGCAGCTGCTCGAGCTGCCGATCGCCGGCGATCTGCGAGGGACGGGCTACTTCTACGCGCTCGAGCTCGTGAAGGACAAGGAGACGCGCGAGACCTTCAACGACGCCGAGTGCGAGTCGCTGCTGCGCGGCTTCCTCTCCGGGCGGATGTTCGAGCGCGGCCTGATCTGCCGCGCAGACGACCGCGGCGATCCGGTGATCCAGATCTCGCCGCCGCTGATCGCGGGCCCGCAGGAGTTCGAGCGGATCGTGGGGATCCTGGGTGACGTTCTCACCGAGGCCTGGCAGCGCGTGACCACAGGAGGATGACGTGACGACCATCCCGGTTCACCTCGAGCAGACCACGGCGCTCGCGCTCGAGGAGAAGCGCAAGCTGATCAAGTCGCTGCGGCGGTTCGACATGGTGTTCTTCACCGTCTGCGCGTTCGTCGGCCTCGACACACTCGGAACGGTCGCCTCGAACGGCCCGCAGGGGTTCGTCTGGCTCGTGGTGCTCGCCGTCGTCTTCGTCCTGCCCTACGCGCTCCTGATGGCCGAGGTCGGCTCGAGCTTCACCGAAGAAGGGGGGCCCTACGAGTGGATGAAGCTCGCCTGGGGCCGCCTGGCCGGCGGGATCGGCGCGGTTCTCTACTGGGTGACGAACCCGCTCTGGGTCGGCGGCTCGCTCGCGTTCATCTCCACGGACGCGTGGAGGACGAACGTCTCGGGGATCGGCCACGGGAGCTTCGGCGACTACCTCTTCAAGCTGGTCTTCATCTGGATCTCGATCGGCGTCGCAATCGCATCGCTGCGCTACGGAAAGTGGATCCCGAACGCCGGCGCATTCCTCCGTTTCTTCACGCTCGGGTTCTTCTCGATCACGGTGGTCGTCTACGGCGCGAAGCACGGCTTCCACGGCTTCTCCGGCCACGACGCCTCGCCCTCGAAAGCGGTGTTCATCGGGCTCGTGCCGGTGCTGCTCTTCAACTACGTCGGCTTCGAGCTCCAGAACGGCGCCGCCGAGGAGATGGAGAACCCGAGCCGCGACGTGCCGATCTCCGTCTTCCAGAGCGCCGTGCTCGGCGTGTTCAGCTACGTGATCCCGATCCTCGGCATCCTGCTCGTGCTGCCGCTCTCGCAGGTGACGGGAATCGGCGGCTTCATCGACGCCGTGACCAAGGTCTTCAGCGTCTACGGCGGGGCCGCGCACACGCTGCTCTTGATCATGACGCTCGGGTTCGTCGGCAGCCTCGTCACCTCGGGCGCGGTGTGGATGATCGGCTCCGATCGCGTCCAGGCCGTCGCCGCCTACGACGGCGCGTTCTTCGGCTTCTTCGGCGTCTTCAACCGCAAGCTCGGAACCCCGGTCCGCGTCAACGTCCTCTCCGGGCTCGTCGCCACGGCCTTCTGCGTCGCGGCGGTCGCCTTCTTCAACAGCGGCGCCGACGCAACGTTCCAGGTCGTGCTCGACATCGCGATCTCGACCACGCTCCTGTCGTACATCCTGATCTTCCCGGCGATCCTGAAGCTCCGGTACAGCCACGCGGACGTGCACCGGCCCTACGTCTTCCCCTTCGGCAAGGCGGGCGTCTGGATCGGCACGACCGTCGTCACCTTCTTCGTCCTGCTCGGGTCGTGGGTGGCGGTCTTCCCGGACACGATCGAGAAGGTGGTCGGCGTCGACTACGGCTCGTTCAAGGACGCCTGGGGCGTCTCGCGACTGAAGTTCGAGGTGTACACGCTCGGCACGCTCGGCGTGATCGTCCTGATCGGGATCGCCGGCTACATCGGCGGCGCACCCACCAGGCGCGCGACGGCGGCGACGCCGATCGGGGAGCCGGCCTAGTCGCCATCGGGACGACGCCGCCCTCGACCCGAACCCGGACGCGCTCGCCGGCACGGGGCACACGGCCGCTGGTGCGAAGCTCGAGCAGCTGCGGCGCGCTCTGATCTTCGAGCTCGAGCACGACGAGCGCGTCGTGGCCGAAGAACATGGTCGAGACGACCCGGGCAGCCGCGCCGCTAGCCCCGTCATCCCACGGTTCGAGCAGCAGCTGCTCGGGACGCACGAGAATGGTGGTCGCCGCGCCGGCGACTCCGTGCTCGCCGTCGAGGACGAGCGGCGACGTGCCCAGTGCGCTGTGCGCCGAGCCGCCCTCGATCCGCGCGGGGACGAGATTGGCCTCGCCCACGAACTGGGCGACCTCGCGGCTCGCCGGATGGGCATAGAGCTCGGCGGGTGGATCGGCCTGTCCGATCCGGCCGTCGACGATCACCGCCACGAGGTCGGCGATCGAAAGGGCCTCGGCCTGGTCGTGCGTGACGAGGATCACGGTCGTCCCGATGCTGCGCAGCACCGCGGCGATCTCGGCCCGCATCGACGTCCGGGTGGCCGGGTCGAGCGCCGCGAACGGCTCGTCGAGCAGGATCGCCTGCGGCGCCGGCGCAAGCGCCCGCGCAAGCGCGACGCGCTGCTGCTGGCCGCCTGAGAGCTGGTTGGGCCGGCGGGGCTCGAAGCCGCTGAGGCCGACGAGCTCGAGCGCGTTCGCGATCGTCCGCTCGCGATCCGGATCGTTTCGCGAGAGGCCGAAGCCGACGTTCTGAGCCACGCTCAGGTGCGGGAACAGCGCCCCCTCTTGCGGGACGTAACCGATCCGCCGGGACTCGGCGGGGACCTGCCGGCGCCCGTCGTCGACGACGACGCCGCCGATCTCGACCGTGCCGCGGTCGGCCGCCTCGAAGCCGCCGATGATTCGCAGGAGCGTCGTCTTGCCGCAGCCCGACGGCCCCAGGACCGCTGCAATCGCATGGTCGGGGACCGTCAGGTCGACGCCGCTCAGAACCCGGTGGCGGCCGAACGACTTCTCGAGACCGGCGATCCGGATCTCGCTCACGTCGCCGAAGCCACCCGGCCCGCACCGAGGTAGCGCGAGAGAACAACCGCCGGGATCGCGGACAGACCGACCATCACCGCCGCGTATGGTGCCGCAGCGCCATAGGAAAGGCCCGTCGTGTACGACCAGAATCCGGTCGCAAGCGTCACGGTGCCGGTCGGGCTGAGGATCAGCGTCGCCGTCAACTCGGTCGCCGTCGAGAGAAAGACGAGCGCGGCGGCAGCGAGCAGGCCCGGGCCGATCAGAGGCAGCGTCACCTTCCAGAGCACCTTGAACCACCCGCTGCCGAGCGAGTGCGCGACTTCTTCGAGCGACGGCGGAGCCTGAGCGAGTGCCGCCTCGACAGCGATCAGCGCCAGTGGCAGGAACAGGACGACGTAGCCCGAGATCAGCAGGAACGTCGACTGGTACACGGCCGCGGCATACCGCGTCGCGAAGAAGACGAAGGCGAGCGCGACGACGATCCCCGGCAACGCCCGCGCGAGGTACGTGCTGCGCTCGACGAGCGCCGAGAACGCGCTCCGGTGCCGCACCGCGAGGAACGCGACCGGCAGGGCAAGCACCGTCGTCACGAGCGCAGCGGTGCCAGCGAGAAAGAGCGATGTCCGTGTCGCGGCGAAGAGCGACCCCGAGGGAAGGGTCGACGAGTTGCCCTGCACGAGCCAGTACCCGATCGACGAGAGGGGAACGCCGATCGAGAGCCCGACGAGCGCGGCGAGGCCGGCAAACGCCACCAGGCGGGACTTGCCGAGCCGAACGAGCGTGTAGGTGCGAGCCGGCGCGCCGCTCACGCTCGCATAGGACGCCCGCCCCCGCAGGCGCAGGTCGCCACCGAGGAGCACGACGCAGATCGCGAGCAGGACGAGCGAGAGGAGCGATGCGCTCGCTCCGTCGAAGCCGAGGTTGTATTCGGTGAAGATCTCCGTCGTGAACGTCCGGTAGCGGAGGATCGAAAAGGCTCCGTACTCCGCGAGCAGATGCAGCGCGATCACGATGCAGCCGCCGAGAATCGCGAGGCGCAACTGCGGCAGCACGAGCCGCCTGAACACCGCGACCCGGCTGAGCCCGAGGCTGCGGCCGACCTCTTCGAGCGCCGGGTCGAGCCTCGACAGCGTCGCCACGGCCGGCAGGAAGACGAACGGGTAGTAGGCAAACGTGGTGACGAGCACAGCGCCGGGGAAGCCGTGGATCCCCGAGTCGAGCGAGACCCACGCATACCCCGCGACGAAGTCGGGAATCGCGAGCGGGAGCACGAGCAGCATCCCGAAGACGCGCCGGAAGGGCACGTCGGAGCGGCAGACGAGCCACGCCGCCGAGACACCGAGCACGATCGAGAGCACCGTGGCGGTGAAGGTGAGCCGCAGCGTGTTGACGATCAGCTCCAGGACCAGGTGCCGCCGGAGGAGCGTTCCGGCCTGATGCAGCCCCAGGTGGCTCGCCTGCAGGAGCACGAACACGATCGGCAGGAGCGCGAGCGCGCCGACAGCGATCGCGGCCACCGCGAGCGCTCGTGGATACCTGGAGCGGCGTCGGCCGAAGCTCGCGCCCAGTTGGATCACGCGAGCGCTCAGAGCAAGCCGAGCTTCTCGAGGAGCTGGAGCGACTTCGCGCCGTCGCCGAGATCGGCCACGCTGACCGGCGCGGGGTGCAGCGAGGCGAGCGTTCGCGAAAGCCGCGGATCTGAAACCCCCGGTCGCAGCGGATACTCGTAGCTGTGGCTCGTCGCGATGATCGTCTGGGCCGGCTTGCTCACGAGATAGGCGAGGAACCGCTGCGCGAGCTCCGGGTGGTGGCTCGCCTTCAGCGCGGCGGCGCCGGAGACGTCGACGAGGTCGCCCGGATCGCCGGCGGCGAAGTACGCCAGGGCCGAATGCATGTGCGCCGTGCCGAGCTCGTCTCGCAAGCGGTACCAGTAGTAGTGGTCGATCAGCCCGACGGCGACGTCCCCACGGTTGACCGCGGCAACGAGCGACTCGTTGTCGGGGTAGGTCGTCCCGTCCCGCCTCAATGCCTCGAGCCAGCGGACCGCGGCCGCCTCGCCCTTCAGCTTCACGATCGACGTGATCAGGGGCTGAAAGTCGGTCTCGCTCGGTGCGTAGCCGAGCTTGCCCTTCCAGGCGGGCGACTCGAAGTCCAGCAGGTGCGTCGGCAGCTGCGAGGGCGAGATCTCGTTCGTGTTGTAGACGATCACCGAGGCACGGGCCGACACCGCGACCCAGTCGCCGTCCGGCGAGCTGTCGGAGGCAGGCGGGACCGCGAGCGTCGCCGGGTCAACCGGCGCCAGCAGTCCGCGCTCGCCGAGCGCGGTCAAGGCCGGCGAGTTCTCCGTGTAGAAGACGTCGGCGACCGAGTGCTTGCCCTCCTGGATGATCTGGTTCGCCAGCTCCCCCTCGTCGCCCGATCGCACCAGCGCTTTGATCCCTGTTCGCCGCTCGAAGTCGGCGACGAGCAGCGCCGTCGTCTGGGGGTGCTGCCCGCTGTAGATCGTGATCGTCCGGCCCGACGTGGAGCCGCCGCAGCCCGCTGCCAGGGCGACGAGCAACGTCGCACCGCCGGCAGCAGCGAGGCCGCGCGCCGTGCGCCAGCCGTTTGTCAGGACCGACTCGAAAATCATGTAAGGCGAACCTTACATCGATCGGCCGAAACCGCCGGGACAGGTTTCGCGCCGACCACGTCACAGCGCGTCCCGCTAGCGCATGACGTCGCCTGTGGAATAAGCACAGGCGCTGAGCGCGGTCTTCGAGTACGTCGTCGCGCCACCCTTGGCGAGCGTCACCTTGACGGTGATCCCGCACGTTCCGGTCTTCGTGTTGGTCGCGGCCGAGTCCGTGGGCGCGTACGTCCAGTTGACCGCGTTGGCCCAGAGGCCGACCTTGGAGATGCCGAGCTGTTGCGAGCTCGCGCTCAGCCTGCAGGTGACCGTCGTCGCGGTCGCCTTGCAGGTTCCGCACGCCCCGGAGCACTTGACCTGGGCGGACGTGGAAAAGGTGTGGCCGGGAGCTTGGATCGTCAGCGTGTCCGCGACGTAGCCGCAGTCGAGCGACAGTCCGCCGACGGCGTTCGCGCCGAGGGCGAGCCCGCCCGCAACACCACCCAGGTTGGCGCTGCCGCCGGAGCTGCTCTGCCCGAGCACGCCGCTCGCCGCAACGATCGGGCAGTAGTTCGGCTTGGCCTTCGGCGTCGCGGCAACCGCGTTCGCCACCAGGCACGCCGCCGCGACGGCCAGCACAAGCAACGTAATGGTGCGCGACCGCATCGATCTCAGTATTGCAAACAGCGACCGGCAGTCGGGCCGGCGGGTCCGGTGCTACTGGAGCGCGTCGCCGTAGGCGTAGGCGCAGACGGTGTGCGTCGTCTTCGTCAGGTTCGACGTTCCCTCGGCCATCACCGTGATCCTGACCTTCAGCCCACAGCTGCCCGTCCTCGTGTTCGAGGCGACCGGGTCGGTGGACTTGAAGGTCCAGATGAAGTCGTTCTCCCAGGCGCCCGCCACCGAGATGCCCTCTTGCTGCTCGTCGGTGTTGAGCAGGCAGGTGATCGTATCGCCGTGCACGCTGCACGAGTTGCCGGTGAACGGCGGCTTGGCGGCCGCAAGCTGGTGGCCGGGGACCTGGATCTTCAGCTCCTGCGCGATGTAGCCGCAGTCGAGGGTCAGCATCCCGGACGCGTTGACACCGAGCGGGGTGCCCCCTGCGAAACCGCCCGAGGATGCTCCGAGCACGCCGTCCGCCTCGACGATCGGGCAGAGCTTCGTGTGCTTGGGCACCACGATCCGCTTCGACTTCGGTGCGACATTCGCCAGGGCGGAGCCCGCAACGACAAGTACGGCGAATGAGGCAAGAGTGAGCGCGAATACCGTCGACAACCTCACATGTGCAGTATGCCACAGCCCACCCGGCAGGCCCCTGAACGGCCTGGTTGAGCCGAGACGGAGCCTCTTCAACGCGGCATTGGCTCCGAAAAGGCTGGAGGGCGGCCCGCCGGGCCGCCCTCCAGTTCCCAACGCTCTCTCTTGCCCGGTCTTAGTGCACTTTGGTGGTTGTGCTGGTGCCGGTGATCGTGCCTGTTGTGTGGTCTGTTGCCGTCACGGTTTGGTTGCCGGTTGTGGCGAGTGTGACGGATCTGACTTTGCTGCCGTGGTCGCCGGCCAGGAATTGGTACTGGGCGGGGAGTGTGGCTGAGCCGTCGGTGCTTGTGAAGTCGACCTTGCCGACGTAGCCGGTGGCGGTGTTGCCGCCGGCGTCGAGGGCGGTGATGGTCACGTTGAACGCGACGGTGTTGATGGCGTACTTGGGTGCGGTGACCTGGAGGGTCTTGGCCGCACCGACGGTGATCGTGAACCGCCTGGTGGCGGTGATTGCTTTCTTGGTGGTGTCGGTGGCCGTGATGGTTTGGGCGCCGACGGTTTCGAGCTTGACTCCGGCGAACACCTTGACGCCGTTGTCGCCGGAGAGGAACGTGTAGTCGGCCGGCAACGTGGGTGCCTTGAAGGTGTCGGCGTCGGAGCTGGTGAAGTGGACGGTGCCGGTGTAGCCGGTGACCGTGGCGTCGTAGGCGTTGAGTGCCTTGACGGTCACGCTGAAGCCGGTATCGACTACTTCGCTCGCGGTGCCGGTCAGGCTCAGGTGGGTGACGACGCCGGGGTCGACGACGTCAGCGGCGCTGGTGCCGGTGATCGTGCCGGTGCCGGTGTCGGTCGCTGTGACCGTCTTGCTGCCTGCGCTCATCAGCCTGACCGCATGGAAGCTGTGGACGCCGTTGTCGGCCGTGGTGAAGGTGTAGTCGGCCGGCAGGATTGCGGCAGCGTCGGTGCTGGTGAAGTGGACGGTGCCGGTGTAGCCGCTGTCGGTGTTGCCGGCCGCGTCGATCGCGGTCACGGTCACAGCCGGCAGGGTCTGCCCGGCGGTGCCCTTGGCCGGGATCGCGACCTCGAGCGTCGCAGCCGAAGCGCCGCTCACCCGCACCGCGAGTGTCCCAGCGATCGAGGACTTGGCCAAGTCGGCCACCTTGATCGTCTGATTACCGGCGGTCTCCAGCTTCACAGCGTTCGTGAACGTCTTCGAGCCATGGTCGGTGCCCGGCGTGAACGTGTAGTCGCCCGGCAGCGTGATCGCCTTGCCCTTCCCCGCATCCGAGCTCGTGAAGTGCACGACCCCGGTGTACCCGGTCGGAACAACGACGTTATAGGAGTTCAACGCCTTCACCGTCACCGAGAACGCCGCGTCCGCGGTCGGCGTGGCCGAGCCGGTCACACCCAGATGGGTGACCGCACCCGCCGCAACGACATCCGCAGCGCTGGTACCCGTGATCGAGCCGGTGACCGTGTCGGTCGCAGTGACCGTCTTGCTGCCGGCCGTCACCAGCGTCGCCTTGAACGAATGCACACCGTGATCGGCGGCCAGGAACGTGTAATCGTCCGGCAGCGAAGCGCTCCCGTCCGAGCTCGTGAACGTGACCGTACCGGTGTAGTCGGTATCGATGTTCCCGCCCGGATCGAGCGCGGACACCTTCACCGCAACCGTCTGCCCAGCAGTGCTCGCCGCCGGAATCGACACCCCGAGCGTCGCAGCGTCCGCACCCGCAACCGCAACCTTCAAGCTGCCCGAGATCGACGCCACAGTGTCCTTCGCGCTCACCGTCACACTCCCAGCCGTCTCAAACGGCACAGTGAACGTCCCCACCCCAGAGGTGAGCGTGTTACTGCTCGGCATCGTCGCCGCCTTATCGCTACTCGTGACCGCAACCGTGCCCGCATAGGTGGTCACAACCGCATTCGACGCATTCAACGCCTTCACGGTCACAGTCACAGACGAACCCGCCACAACCGACCCAGGCCCCGACACACTGAAATGCGTCACCGCCCCAGCCGCGACCACATCAGCACCACTCGTACCCGTGATCGTGCCCGTCGTCGTGTCCTTGGCCGTGATGGTCTGGCTACCGGCCGTCACCAACGTCGCCTTGAACGAGTGGACGCCCTTGTCGCCCGCGACGAACGTGTAATCGTCCGGCAGATCCGCACTCGCATCCGAGCTCGTGAAATACACCGTGCCCGTATAGCCGGTCGCGGTGTTTCCGCCGGCATCGAGTGCGGTCACCTTGACCGCCACCGATGCACCCGCCGCGCTCGCGGTGGGAATCGAGACGCTCAGCGTCTTCGCGGCTCCGGGCGTGACGGCGATTGCCGCAGTCGTGCCCTTGATCGACGCCGTAGTGGTGTCGGTCACCGTGATCGTCTTGCTCCCGACCGTCTCCAGCTTGACTCCGGCGAACGTCTTGACGCCGTTGTCGCCGGACAGGAACGTGTAATCAGCCGGGAGTCCACTCCCGGAACTCACTCCCGCATCCGTGCTCGTGAAGTGCACGGTGCCCGTGTAGCCGGTCACCGTGGCACCAGTCGCGTCGAGCGCCGTGACCACAAACGAGTTACCCGCATCGGCGGCAGTCGTGGTCGGGCCCGTGATGCTGAAGTGTGTTGCAGATGCGGTCGCGCTCCTTGCGGAACGCAACTGCGCCGCCGATCCGGCGGGCGCCGTCAGCAACGCCACAAGCGCGGCGATGCCTACAAGCAAAATCACTCGAAATGATGGGTGGCGCAGATGCACCGTCCCGTAGCTGGTTGCACTCATCGCTTTGCTTCCTCCTTGAAGCTCAGTTGAAATCCGTTTCGATCGAGATGCGATCGGGTTACCATGCGTGCCTATCTATCGCCCGCAGCGGCGAAAACTTGAGTTGCGTCTTCAAGAGAGGCTGATCCGATCGTGATAGCCCCGGGCAAGCGGGGCTGGATTCGCGACCAGGATGCGCCCGGCAAGATTCGAACTTGCGACCTCTGCCTCCGCAGGGCAGCGCTCTATCCCCTGAGCTACGGGCGCGGGCGGGTCAGTGTAGCCGCGCCGGACTGCCGTCTATCTTCAGGTCGGCGTCCTCGGGGACATCCGTCCTGACGTAGGCGAGCGAAAGCCCCGGCACCGAGCTGGTGACGCGGCCGACAACGCGGCCTCCGTGGCGGATCTCGGCCCCGGGACGGGCGTCGCGCTCGAGCACGCGCAGCGTGCGGTTCGCGTGACCGCGGTAGTGCAGGCGCGCCACGGGCTCCTGGCCGGGATAGCAGCCCTTGGTGAACGACACGGCCCGCTCGTCGAGGCCGGCTTCGGCCGGCAGGATCTCACCGTCGATCTCGCTCCCCCAGCGTGGAGTGCGGGCGAGGATCCGCAGACGCTCGAGCTCGTCGTCCGGAGCCGCGGCCGGGCCGGCCGGCGTCGAGCACCTCGACGGCAGGGACGCCGTAGTCGCGCGGTCGGGATCCCGTCGGCCTCCCCGAAGACGATCGTCGAGGTGTGCTCCTCCCGCTCGATCGCGCATCTCGCCGCGAGGCGCATCCGGGTCAGATGCGCGACGACGGTGTCGCCGAGCTCCGGCTCGGTGAGCAGCAGAAAGTCGTCGTCGCCCCGCCGCCAGACGACGAGCGGCGCGATCACACGGCCCTTCGCGGTCAGCAGCATCGCCTCGCAGGACGGCGCGGCGAGCACATCGTTCGACACCATCCGCTGCAGGTAGTCAGCCGCCTCCGGGCCGCTCACCCGGACGTAGGCGCGCGGTCGAGAATACGCCGGCACGGTTGCCTGGGCCATTGCTCTAGTGTAGGCGCGGTGTTCCGGTCGAAAGCGGAGCGGAAGGTCGCCGACGCAGGCTACGACCCGGCGCGCCTGCCGCCAGGCCAGTACCTGACCGAGAAGTGGCCCGTCCTGCACGCGGGCTCGATACCGCGGATCGACCTCGCCACCTGGACGTTTCGAGTCTCCGGCGAGGTCGAGGAGCCCCTCGAGCTGACGTGGGAGCAGTTCAACGCGCTGCCGCGAAGCTCGAACGTGCAGGACATCCACTGCGTGACGCGCTGGAGCCGCTTCGACGCTGAATTCGCGGGTGTGCACTGGCGGGAACTGGCAGCGCTCTGCCGCCCGAAGCCGAGCGCCCGCTTCGCAATCGCGATCGCCGAGCACGACTTCACGACGAACGTCCCGCTCTCGTTCCTGGAGGCCGAGAACGCGCTCCTCGCGACCCATGCCGACGGCGCGCCGTTGACGCCCGAGCACGGCGGCCCGCTGCGCCTCGTGACCCCTGGCAAGTACTTCTGGAAGAGCGCGAAGTGGCTGCGGGCGATCGAGCTCTCCGCCGTCGACAAGCCGGGCTTCTGGGAGCGCTACGGCTACCACAACGACGCCGACCCCTGGCAAGAAGAGAGGTACAGCTTCTAACGACGGAGGTGCGGGCTAAGCCCGCACCTCCGCTAGAGCAAACAGCAGACACCCGATCTCCTTCCCGAATCACGAAGGCAATCGCCAAGCGCAAACAGGAAGAAGGGGGCTCACGGGGGAAACATGGTTTCCCCCGTGCTCCTTACATCATTCCGCCCATATCGGGCATGCCACCGCCACCGCCGTGGCCGTTCTTCTCAGGAGCCTCGGCGACGATCGCCTCGGTCGTGAGGATGTTCTTCGCAATCGACGCGGCGTTCTGCAGCGCCGAGCGGGTGACCATGGTCGGGTCGATGATCCCGTTCTTCACGAGATCCTCGAGCTCGCCGCTGTCGACGTTCAGCCCGAAGCCCGGCTTGGCGCCGCGCACCTGATTGACGACGACGGAGCCCTCGAGGCCACCGTTGATCGCCAGCTGGCGAAGCGGCTCCTCGAGCGCGCGCAGGATGATCTGCGCACCCGTCTTCTCGTCGCCTTCCAGCTTCTCGGCTGCGGCCTTGACCGCCTTCGTCGCGTTCAGGAGCGCAACTCCGCCGCCCGGCACGATGCCCTCTTCGAGAGCTGCGCGGGTTGCCTGGAGTGCGTCCTCGACGCGATGCTTCTTCTCCTTCATCTCGGTCTCGGTCGCGGCTCCGACCTTCACGACCGCGACGCCGCCGGAGAGCTTTGCCAGCCGCTCCTGGAGCTTCTCGCGATCGAAGTCGGAGTCGGTCGTCTCGATCTCGGCCTTCAGCTGCTTGATGCGACCCTTGATGTCGTCGCTCTTGCCGCCACCGTCGATGATCGTGGTCGAGTCCTTGTCGACGACGATCTTGCGGGCCGTGCCGAGCTGCTCGATCTTCGTGTTGTCGAGCTTCAGGCCGAGCTCCTCGGTGATCACTTCCGCACCGGTGAGGATCGCGATGTCTTCGAGCATCCGCTTGCGGCGGTCACCGAAGCCGGGCGCCTTGACGGCGACGGCCTGGAACGTGCCGCGGAGCTTGTTGACGACGATCGTCGCGAGCGACTCGCCCTCGACGTCCTCGGCCACGATCAGCAGCGGCCGGCCGGCCTGGATGACCTGCTCGAGCACCGGCAGGAGATCCTTGACGCCACCGATCTTCTGGTTTGCGACCAGGATGTACGGGTTGTCGAGCACCGCCTCCATCCGCTCGGCGTCGGTGATCATGTACGGGGAGAGGTAGCCCTTGTCGAACTGCATGCCCTCGGTGAACTCGAGGTCGAGGCCGAAGGTCTGGCCCTCCTCGACGTTCACGACGCCGTCCTTGCCGACCTTCTCGATCGCGTCCGCGATCACGTCACCGATCTCGCGCTCGCGCGACGAGATGGTTGCGACGCGGGCGATGTCTTCCTTGCCGTTGATCTCGACCGACTGCGACTTCAGGTTGGCGGTCACTGCCTCGACCGCCTTCTCGATCCCGCGCTTGAGCCCCATCGGGTTCGCGCCGGCCGAGACGTTCTTCAGGCCCTCGCGGACGATCGCCTGGGCGAGAACGGTCGCAGTCGTGGTGCCGTCGCCGGCGACGTCGTTCGTCGCGGTTGCGACTTCGCGCACGAGCTGTGCGCCCTGGTTCTCGAACACGTCCTCCAGCTCGATCTCACGGGCGATCGTGACGCCGTCGTTCGTGATCGTCGGCGCGCCGAACTTCTTGTCGAGGACGACGTACCGGCCCTTGGGGCCGAGCGTCACCTTGACCGCGTCGGCGAGGATGTCCACACCACGCTGAAGCGCGCGGCGTGCGTCCTCGTTGAACTTGAGCTCCTTGTGAGCCATGTGTGCCTCCTAGCCTTTCTTCTTCTTGCCGGCGTCAGTGACCTTGGCGAGAACGTCGCTCTCGCGCAGGATCAGGTACTCGTCGGCGCCAACTTTGATTTCGGTTCCGCCGTACTTGGAGTAGACGACAACGTCGCCCTCGGCGACATCCATGGGGATGTGGTCTCCGGTGTCCGTGTTACGCGCGCCCGGACCGACGGCAAGAACGGTGCCGCGCTGCGGCTTCTCCTGCGCGGTGTCCGGCAGGACGATGCCGCCGACCGTGGTCTGCTCCTCTTCGAGGGGCTCTACGATCAAGCGATCGCCTAGCGGCTTCAGATTCATTCCTTGACCTCCACTTTGTGACAGTCTCGTGACACTTTTCGGCACTCTCGACATGAGAGTGCCAGCGACCGCAGCATAGCGAAACGCTTGCGGCCGAGGGATACGCTGCGGGCATGCGGCGCGAGTTCTCCGCAGGAGGCCTGCTTGTCCGGGAGATCGACGGACGCTGGCTGGTCGCGGCCATCCGGCCGGCCGGGAAGCCGGAGGGGGTCTGGGCACTCCCGAAGGGCCGGATCGACAAGGGCGAGACCGGCGCGGCGACCGCGCTGCGCGAAGTCGCCGAGGAGACCGGCGCCCATGGGGGCCTGGTCTGCAAGCTGGGCGAGGTCGAGTACTGGTTCAACTGGGAGGGCGAGCGGATCTTCAAGACCGTCTCCTTCTTCCTCGTCCGGTATGAAGGGGGCGAGCTCGGCGACATCCCGGAGGAGTTCCGGTACGAGGTGGCCGACGCCCGCTGGCTCCCACTCGACGACGCGCCCAGGCTGCTCGCCTACGAGGGCGAGCGGGAGATGGCCGTGAAGGCGCTGGCCGCGCTCACCGAAGAGAACGTATGATCGGCGGCTGCCCGTGCCTGCGTTCGCCCTCAATTTCTACTCCCCGATCGTCGAGGCGCAGCTGCGCTCGCATCGCAAGACGGCGACGATCCGGCTCGGCGACAAGTCGCACAAGTATGCGAAGGGGATGATCGTCTCCGTGCTCGTCGGCGCGCGCTACGGGCCGCGCCAGCACGTCTTCGACGCGGTGATCGACCGGGTCGAGGTGAAGCAGCTTCGAGAGCTCTCGCCGCGCGAGATCGAGCACGACAACCCCGAGATCCGCCGCGCCGGAGGAGATGGCCCATTTCCTCGGCCAGCTCTACAACCGCGAGGTGACCGACGAGGACATGGTCACGGTGATCCGCTTCTCGGCGATCCGCCCCAGCCTCGGGCTCTGACCTCGAGCGCGGAACCCGGCCAAGTAACACTGTGTTACTTGCCCGGGTTCGAGCCGCCGCAGCCGGCAAGCAACAGCAGCCTCCGCCGCTCCCCTCGTAGCCAGCCCGGCGCCTCACCCAGCGACGGTGACACCGCAAGCGTGACGCGAGCGTTAGAGTGCGGCGGCAATGGAATTCGCGCGCGTGGCCGAGCCGAGCGGCTCGTTGCAGGAAGTGAAGGGATGGGGCCTCGATCACGAGGATCTACTCGGCATCTACCGCAACCTGCTGATCACGCGCGGCGTCGAGGAACGCGGGCACATCCTCTACAAGCAGGGGAAGATCGCCGGCTCGTTCTACACGGGCCGCGGCAACGAAGGCTCGTCGGTCGCGATCGCGACCGCGATGGGCCCCGACGACGTCGGCACGCCGCTGCACCGCAACATGGGCGTCCACGTCACCCGGGGCGTCGACCCCTGGCGGATCTTCGCGAACTTCATGGGACGCGCCGACGGGCCGGCCAAGGGCAAGGACGGGAACATGCACATGGCCGACTCGCGGCTCGGGATGATCTCGATGGTCTCCCATCTGCCGGCGATGCTCCCGGTTGCGGTCGGGTGCGCGCTCGCGTTCCGGATCAGGGAGGAGCGGCGCGTGGCCGTCACGTGGTTCGGCGAGGGTGCGTCCTCACGGGGCGACACGCACGAGGGAATGAACTTCGCCGGCGTCCGCAAGCTGCCGGTCGTCTTCATCTGCGACAACAACCAGTGGGCGTACTCGACTCCGACGCATCTCGAGTACGCCGTCGACCATCTGGCCGATCGAGCGGCGGCATACGGCTTCGAGGGCGTCCTCGTCGACGGCACCGACCTGCTCGCCGTCTACCGGGAGGCCAAACGTGCGATCGAGAAGGCGCGCGACGGCGGCGGGCCGACGCTGATCGAGTCCCTGACCTTGCGAATGGAAGGCCACGCCGCGCATGACGACGCCTCCTACGTCCCGAAGGAGCTCTTCGCGCAGTGGGCCGAGCGGGACCCGGTCGAGCGCTACCGCACCTGGCTGCGCGACGAGGTCGGGATGACCGACGAGGAAGACGACGAGATCGCCGTGCACGTGAAGAAGCTCCTGAACGACGCGCTCCAGCGCGCCGAGGACTCGCCGCCACCCGACCCTTCGACGCTCCTCGAGGGCGTCTATGCGACTCCGGAAGACCTCGACACCCCGCATCTGAAGTAATGGCCGAGAAGACCTACCTCCAGGCGATCAGCGACGGGCTCCGGCAGGAGATGCGGCGCGACCAGCGCGTCTTCATCATCGGCGAGGACGTCGGCGCCTACGGCGGTGCCTTCAAGGTCACGCAGGGCTTCCAGGAGGAGTTCGGCCCGTGGCGCGTCCTCGACGCGCCGCTCTCGGAGACGGCGATCGTGGGCGGGGCGACCGGCGCGGCGCTGATGGGGATGCGGCCCGTGGCCGAGATGCAGTTCGCGGATTTCGTCTCGTGCGCCTGGGACCACCTGGTCACCGTTGCAGCCAAGCAGCGGTGGCGCGCCGGAACGCCGGTACCGATCGTGCTCCGCCTCCCGTCGGGCGGCGGCTTCTCGGGCGGGCCGTTCCACTCGCAGAACCCCGAGTCGTCGTTCGCCCACATCCCGGGCCTGAAGTGCGTTTGCCCGTCGACGCCGGAGGACGCCAAGGGGCTGATCATCGCTGCAATCGAGGACCCGAACCCCGTTCTCTTCTTCGAGCACAAGCACCTCTACCGCCGGATCAAGGGCGAGGTGCCGGACGAGCGCTACACGACACCGATCGGCGAGGCACGCATTCATCTCGCAGGAGACGACGTGACGGTCGTCACCTGGGGCGCGATGGTTCACACCGCCGCCGAGGCCGCAGAGCAGATCCCGGATCTCTCCGTCGAGATCATCGATCTCCGCACGATCCTGCCCTGGGACAAGCACGCCGTCCTGGCCTCGGTGCGCAAGACCTCGAAGGTGATCGTGCTGCACGAGGACACCCACACGGGCGGCTTCGGCGCCGAGATCGCGGCGACGATCGCGGAGGAGGCCTTCGAGCACCTCGACGCACCGCCGCGCAGGATCACGGCACCCGACACACCAGTCCCGTTCTCACCGCAGCTCGAGCAGGCGTTCATCCCCCAGGTCGCCGACGTCGTCGCCGGGCTCCGCTCTCTGGCCGAGTACTAGACGGTGCCGGCGGGAACGATCGTGGACGTCGTCATGCCGCAGATGGGTGTCTCGGTCTCCGAAGGCACGATCACGAAGTGGCTGAAGACGGTCGGCGACAACATCGCGGTCGATGAGTCGCTGCTCGAGATCTCGACCGACAAGGTCGACACGGAAGTGCCCAGCCCGACCGCCGGCGTGGTGACCGAGATCCTCGTCAACGAGGGCGAGACCGTCACGGTCGGGACCGTGCTCGCGCGGATCGGAGAGGGGGCGGCGGCTCCAGCGGCGCCGGCGGCTCCAGCCCCGGCGACGCCGGCGGTCGAGCCCACACCCGTCGTGGCAGCCCAGCCGAAGCCCGCGCCCGAGGCGCACACGAACGGCCACGACGAAGGTCACACGTTCGTCTCGCCGGTCGTCGCCCGAATTGCAGCCGAGCACGGGCTCGATCCGGCGGCGATCGCCGGGAGCGGCAGAGGCGGCCGCGTCACGAAGAAAGACATCCTCGCCGTCGTCGAATCCGGACCTCTCCCCGAGGCCCCGACGGCCGAAGCGATCCCCGAAGCGCTCCCCGAACCGGCGGCGCCAGCGACTCCGGCGACGCCCGCCGCGCCCGTGCCGCAACCCGCACCGGCCGCCGCGCAACCCGCTCCCGAGCCGGGCGAGACGCTCGAGCCGATGAACGCGATGCGACGCGGGATTGCAGAGCACATGCGTCGATCGCTCGACACGGCTGCGCATGTGACGAGCGCGATCGAGGTCGACATGTCCAAGGTGGTCGCGATCCGCGAGCGGCTGAAGGGCGAGTACGTCTCCGCCTACGGCGTCAACCCCACCTACCTCGCCTTCATCGCCCGTGCGACGGTCGAGACCCTGCGCGACTGGCCCTGGGTGAACGGCCAGCTGCGCGACGGGTCGATCGTGACCCACAGCTACGTGAATCTCGGCTTCGCCGTCTCGCTCGAGGACGGCAAGGGCTTGATCGTCCCGGTCGTGAAGAACGCCGAGGGCCTGAACCTGCTCGGGATGGCCCGCGCGATCGCCGACGTTGCCGCACGGGCGCGCTCGAAGCAGCTGAGCCCGGACGACGTCACCGGCGGAACGTTCACGATCACGAACCCCGGCAGCTTCGGCACGTTCATGGGCACCCCGGTGATCAGCCAGCCGCAGGCCGGCATCCTCGGCACCTACGCGGTCGTGAAGCGCCCGTGGGTGATCCAGGACGAGGCCGGGCCAGGACGCGATCGCGATCCGGCCGATCATGAACCTGACGTTGACCTACGACCACCGCCTCGTCGACGGCGCCTACGGCGCTCAGTTCCTGCGCGATCTCGCCCACCGGTTGCAGAGCTGGGGAGAGTCGGACTATTAGCCGCGGGGCCTACCTGATGAACCTCGGCCTCGTCGGCTACCAGGAGGCCTGGGACCTCCAGCGCTCGCTCGCGGCCGCGGTCACCCAGGGTGCGATCCCCGACACCGTGCTCTTTCTCGAGCACCCGCCGACGATCACGCTCGGCCGGCGCACCGAGGACGGCGAGGTGCACGTTCCCGAGGGGGTGGACGTCGCGATCGTCGAGACCGACCGGGGCGGCAAGTCCACCTACCACGGGCCGGGACAGCTCGTCTGCTACCCGATCCTCGACCTGAAGCGCCACGGCCAGGACGTGAAGAAGCTACTGCCGCGACCTCGAAGAGGCGCTGATCAGGACGCTCGCCGGCTTCGAGCTCGAGGCGACCCGGATCGAGGGGCTCACCGGCGTCTGGCTCGAGTCGCCACCTCGCAAGATCGCGTCGATCGGGATCCACATCACGAAGTGGGTGACGACGCACGGCTACGCGCTGAACGTCGATCTCGACCCGGCGCCGTTCACCGAATGGATCACGGCGTGCGGGATCGAGGACGCGATGTTCACCTCGATCGCGCGCGAGCTCGGCCGGGGCGTCAGGGTCGAGGAAGCCCGGTCGGCCGCGACCGCTGCCTTCGCCGAGGTCTTCGAGATCGCGTTCGAGGAGCTGCCCGGAGACGAGCCCGGCCTCTGGGCCCAGCCACTCCACCGGCAGCTCGCGGCGCGGTAACCTCAGTCCGGATGCAAGGTTCGCTCCCAGTCGCAGAACGTCCTCGCCGGCCGGAGTGGATGAAGGTACGCGCCCCGAGCGCGAACACGCGCTACTTCGACGTCAAGAAGCTGATTCACGGCGCGAGCCTGAACACGATCTGCGAAGAGGCACGCTGCCCGAACATCGCCGAGTGCTGGGGCCGCGGCACGGCGACCTTCCAGATCCTCGGCGAGACGTGTACCCGCGCCTGCCGCTATTGCTACGTCAACTCGGGCACGCCGAGCGACCCGCCTGACCTTCTCGAGCCCCTCCGGATAGCGCAGACGGCGAAGGAGATGGCACTGAAGCACGTCGTTGTCACCTCGGTCGACCGCGACGACGTCCCCGACAAGGGCGCCGGCCACTACGCGGCGACGATCCGGGCACTGAAGGCGAAGCTGCCCGAGTCGACCGTCGAGGTGCTGACGCCCGACTTCCTCGGAGTCGAAGAGGCGGCACTGCAGACCGTGATCGGAGCGCGTCCCGACGTCTTCAACCACAACATCGAGACCGTCCGCCGCCTGCACCGGAAGATGCGCGGCGGCAAGGCGAGCTACGACGGCGCGCTGCAGCTCCTGCGCCGCGCCAAGGAGATCGCCGACTACCCCGTCCTGACGAAGAGCGGGATCATCGTCGGCCTCGGCGAGCGCAACGATGAAATCGTCCAGACCATGCGAGATCTTCGCGCACACGATGTGGACGTCGTCACGATCGGGCAATACCTCCAACCGAGTGCGAAGCATGCGCAGATCGATCGCTGGGTCCACCCCGACGAGTTCCGCTGGCTGCGCGAGCAGGGCGAGGCGCTCGGCTTCGGCTCGGTCTTCTCCGGCCCGCTCGTCCGCTCCAGCTACCGCGCCGACGAGCAGCAGCACGCTGCCGCGACAGGTCGCGGCGCGCTTGCGTACTAGCGCGATCGCCGCAGCGTTCCTGACGGCCGGTGTCGTCGCCGCCGCCGCGGGCGCTGGGCTCGGCCAGTCTGCATCGGGCACGATCTCGAGCCACCGCGCAGGCACGCGTCCGGTCACGCTCACGCTGAAGCTCGGCTACGAGATGCAGTGCGGCTACCCCGGTCCCGGCCCGGTCGTGATCACGTTCCCGGCGGCCTGGCGTCTCCCCGCAACGCTCGGAGCGACGCCGGTGCTCGTGAACGGCAAGGCCGCGGTCTCGGCCTCCGTCTCGGGTCATCGCGTCACCGTCGGGCTCGCGCCACGGCCGCAGATCATGTGCGACGTGATCGGGCCGGGAACGCTGACGATTCAGTTCACCCGCGGCGCAAACCTCGGCAGCCCACTCGCGGCAGGAACCTCCGTCGTAACGGCGCAACGGGCAAGCGAGAGCTTCCGCGTCTCGTTTGCGATCAGCGCTTCCTAGCCCGCGGGGGTGACGTGGCCGCCGCGCGACCAGCCGCCCTTGCCGAACGAGCCGTTCGCGTTGCCGAAGAAACTGTCGTCACCGTGCCCGACCTGCGGAGACGAGCCGTGCGCGAGATCGCCGATCAGATTCGCCACGTCGGGGGTGCCGAGACCGCTCGCCAGGTCGTACCCGCGCCCGGCCTGGAAGCCGAGGCTCTGGTCGACGAGGATGTTGTTCCCTTGCGTGATGTCGTGGAAATCGTTCCCAGACTCCCAGCTGTTGCCGGCGATCCCGTAGAGCGCCGCGTCCGCCCCGTCGCCGAGCGGCCCACTGCCGGTCCGTGAGCGAAGCTGGTCGGCGAGGGCGATGATCCCGGCCCATTGCGGCGGGCCTGCGCTCGTGCCGCCGACCGTGAACACATTCGGGCCGTAGAAGACGATCACTCCGCCGTCGATCGCGGCGTTGTAGGAGACATCGGGCACCGTGCGCGCCGCGTTGCGGCTGAAGCTCCGCTGCCAGCTCGGCGCGGAGAAGAGGATGCTCGGCGCCCCGCCGGTCGCCGCGTAGTAGGTGCCTTGCCGGCTCTCGTTCCACACTGCTTCTCCGCCGTACCCGCCGCGGAAGCTCCAGAGGCCGTCGGGATACGGCTGCCCCTGTGTGCCGCCGACGCCGAGCACCAGCGGATCGGAGGCCGGGTACGCGGCGACGATCGTGTCCGTCCCGTCGGTCGCGCCGTAGTCTCCGGCCGACGCGATCACGGTGTCCGCCGTCGCACTCGACTGGTAGAGCGCGTGCAGGCCGGTGATGAACGCCTGCGTGTCCGGATCCGGGTCGTTCTCGTCGACGCCGAAGCTCTGCGAGACGATCGCGCCCGGGTAGTGGGGCAGCACCGCCGCCTCGGTGGCGACGATGTCGGCCGGGTCGTCACTCGGCGCGACAGCGAGGACGATCGACGCTCCGGGAGCCATGGCGTGCGCCCACTCGACGTCAAGCGACGTCTCGACACCCCAGCCGAGGACGTCGGGATCTGTCTGGTCTCCCGAGCCGTTCGGCCCGACGATCGTCAGAGAGGCCGGGGCGATCCCGAACGTCGCGTCGAAGGCCTTCAGGTCGGCGTCGAGCGTGGGGCTTCCGTAGGGATCGACGATCACGATCGTCTGACCGGCCCCGGTGGGGGCGTTGCGGCCGGATGGATAGTCGTAGGCCTGCTGGATGAAGGCGGGCGAGTAGCAGGTGATGCGCGACCCGTCGCTCGACGGGCACGTCGGGGCACCGCGGCCGAACGCCGGCGCGACGAACGACGCGGCCGTTCCGATCACGAGATGTGGCGGCGTGCCGACGTCGGGATCGGTGTGACTCGATGCCAACACCGGGACAGCCGAGCCTCCTGCGAGCACGAGGCTCGCAGCCGCAGCTACCGCAACACACCAGAGCCGAACCCGCATCTTCGACACCTCGCCGCTTGTTCTCCCGACCCGATGCCGGTGGAACCGAGAGCTAGCCTAACCAGTTCCGCAGTTCGCTGTCGATCCCTTGAATGAGGGATGTGGACTAGTGCGGCTTGGCCATCGCGACGTAGTCGAGCGCCTTGTCGAGGATGGCGTCGGAGACGCCCTCCTGACGCGCGACGACCCGCAGCGACTGGCCTGATTCGAGCGCGGTCTTCACGATCTCGCTCGCCTTGTCGTAGCCGATGTACGGGTTCAGCGCCGTTGCGGCCGCGAGGGTCAGCTCGGCGTAGTGCTCGCACTGCTCGCGGTTCGCCTCGATCCCGGCGACACATTTCTCGTCCAGAAGCCGGGATGCGGACGCGAGCAGCTTGATCGAGTCGAGCAGGTTGCGCGCCATCACCGGCATGAAGGCGTTCAGCTCGAAATGCCCCTGCATCCCGGCGACCGTGATCGTGGCGTCGTTCCCGATCACCTGGGCCGCGACCTGCGTCACGACCTCGGGGATGACCGGGTTGACCTTCCCCGGCATGATCGACGAGCCCTTCTGAAGCTCGGGCAGCATGATCTCGGCGAGGCCGGCGCGGGGGCCGGAGCCCATGAAGCGGAGATCGTTCGCGATCTTCGTCAGCGAGACCGCCACGACCTTCAGCGCACCGGATGCCTCGACGAGGCCGTCTCGCGCGCCGATCCCTTCGAACGCGTTCGCAGGTGGGTTGATCGTGAGGCCCGTGTCCGCCGCGAGCCGGGCCCGCACGCGCTCGGCGAACTCGGGATGCGTGTTCAAACCGGTGCCGACCGCGGTTCCGCCGAGCGGGATCTTGCCGAGGCGACCGAGCGTCGCCGCGACCCGGGCCTCGCCTTCGCGAATCTGCGCCGCATAGCCGCCGAACTCCTGGCCGAGCATGATCGGCACCGCATCCATCCAGTGCGTCCGGCCCGACTTGACGATGTCGTCGAACTCGACGGCCTTCGCCTCGAGTGACCGCGCCAGCTGGTCGAGCGCCGGCAGCAGGTCGTAGACGATCTCGCTGAGCGCGGCGAGATGAACGGCTGACGGGAACACGTCGTTCGTCGACTGCCCCATGTTCACGTCGTCGTTCGGATGCACCTTGTCGCCGGCCAGCGACGCGATCACCTCGTTCACGTTCATGTTCGACGACGTCCCGGAGCCGGTCTGGAAGACGTCGACGGGGAACTGGTCGTCGAGCTCGCCGCTCGCGATCCGCTCGGCGGCGGCGGCGATGCGCTCGGCCTTGGCGGGCTCGAGCAAGCCCAGCTCGGCGTTCGCGCGGGCCGCGGCACCCTTGATCCGGCCGAGCCAGCGGGCAACGGGAACCGGAATGCCCTCGCCCGAGACGGGGAAGTTGGCGATCGCCTTGGCCGTCTCCGCGCCCCAGAGCTCCTGCCGGACGCCGGTGTCGCTCATGGGAGCGAGTCTAGCTCTCGAGCCTTCGCGAGCAGGGCGTCCCAGGTCGCGTGCTTCACGCGCGGACGGCCCTGCTCGGCGCCGCGGGCGCGCTCGTGGCCGTCGATCGCCTCCCAGCCCTCGTACTCGATGAAGTCGACGCCGCGCTCGCGCAGGAGGTCCTCGACGTTCTCGTCGGATCCGCGCCCGAGCAGGCCGGCGTGGGCGTCCTCGAGCAGAAGCTCGACCGTCTCCGCCGCGTCTTTCTTGTTCGTGCCGATCACGCCGCTCGGCCCACGCTTGATCCAGCCCGCGCAGTAGACGCCGGTGACGCGGTTCCCGTCGTCGTCGATCACGCGGCCGGCGTCGTTGCGAATCGTCGCGCGATGCGTGTCGAAGGGAACGCCCGGCAGCGGCAGGCCCCGGTAGCCGACGCTCCGAAAGACGATTCCGCACGGGATCACGTGCAGCTCGTCCGTCGGGACCGCGCGCAGCGTCCCGTTCTCGTCGGCGATCAGCTCGTTCCGAACGACCTCGATCGCCTCGACGCGGCCTTCGCCGAGGATCGCGACCGGCGAGACGGAGAAGCGGAGCTCGAGCCGTTTCGGCTTGCCGCCGGGCTCCCGCGCGGCGTACTCGCGCAAGATCTCGAGATTGCGCCGCGCCAGGGCGCGGTCGTCGGCGAGGGCCTCGGCGCTCGCAGGATCCAGCTCGAGGGCGGCGGGATCGACGACGACGTCCGCGCCTGCCAACTCGCCGAGCTCTTGCAGCTCCGGCGGGGTGAAGGACGCCTGGACGGGGCCGCGGCGACCGAGGATCAAGATCTCGCGGATCCTCGAGCTGCCGATTGCGGCGATCGATTCGTCGGTGGCGTCGGTCGGCGCCAGCTCGTCGGCGGTCAGCGCGAGCATCCGGGCGACGTCGACCGCGACGTTCCCGTTCCCGATCACGACCGCGCGCTCGCCCGAAAGGTCGAAGGACAGGTGCTGGTAGTCGGGATGGCCGTTGTACCAGGCGACGAACTCGGTTGCCGGCCACGATCCCGGCAGATCCTCGCCCGGAATGCCGATCGGCCGGTCGGTCTGCGCGCCGACCGTGTAGACGACGGCGTCGTAGATCCGCACGAGGTCGGCGTGCCTCAGGTCGCGTCCGACCTCGACGTTCCCGAAGAAGCGGAATCCCTCCTCGCGGGCGATTCGCTCGAATGCGCGCGAGACCGCCTTGATGTTCGGGTGGTCGGGCGCGACGCCGAGGCGAACGAGACCCCACGGCGTCGGCAGCCGCTCGATCAGATCGACGGCGACCGGCAGGTCGGCGCCGAGGAGAGACGCGGCGGTGTAGAAGCCCGCAGGGCCTGACCCGACGACGGCCACGCGCAGAGTGCGCTCAGCGCTCACAGGGCTCCGTTGAAGAGGAGAGTGTTAGTGGCTGCAGCCCGAGCCGCAGCTGCCGGAGTCCTCGGCTGCACCCTCGGCTGCGCCGTCGGCGGGCTGGAAGCTGTGACCGCAACCGCACGAGCCGGCCGAGTTCGGGTTGTCGATCTTGAAGCCGGCCTCCGCGATCGTCTCGAGGAAATCGACCGATGCGCCCTTCAGATACGGCGCGCTGAACGGATCGACGACCACGGTGACGCCGTGAGCTTGGAACTCGAAGTCGCCCTCGCTCGCCCCGCGATCGAAGCCGAGCGCATATTCGAACCCGCTGCAGCCGCCGCCGCGAACGGCGACCCGGAGCACCTCGGCCTCGCCGGCCGGCTCCTGCGCCATCATCGCGCGCACCTTGTCGGCAGCAGCCTCGGTGAGGCTGACGAGAGCCGCCTGGTCGGTTTCGATCGTTGCCACGGGGACAGTGTAGCCACCGCGTCTGCGGGTTCGGCAAGTAGTTCCGCGTCGTATTCCCCGCTCGATCCTGTTAGCTTTGCGTTCCCGTACACAGGGGAGGGAGGCGGATTTGTTCGACGACTGGTTGCCGTTCGCGATCTACGGGTTCTTCGCTCTGATGATCCCGGCCTCGATGATCATCGCGAGCTTCCAGTTCTCGACGCGCCCGAAGAAGGCCGTCAAGGCCCGCACGATCCCGTTCGAGTCCGGTGTCTCGCAAGGCTCACCGCAGAAACAGCGCTTCACCGTCAGCTTCTACCTCACCGCCATGCTCTTCATCCTCTTCGACATCGAAATCGTCTTCCTCTACCCGCTCGCCGTGATCCTGCATCTGCTGTCGTGGTTCGGGTTCGTGGAGTTCCTGACCTTCCTCGTGATCCTCGCGATCGCCTACGTCTACGTCTGGAAGAAGGGAGCCCTCGAGTGGCGGTAGAGAAGCGCCTGCGCGACCTGGGCCTGCAGTCCGAGCGGCTGCTCTGGCCGACGAAGGGGCCCGGCAAGTTCGAGACGGAGGTCCAGGATCTCGAGCAGGACGTCAGCCTGACGACGCTCGAGAAGGCGGTCGCTTGGTCGCAGACGAAGTCGATGTGGCCCGACACGTTCGGCCTCGCGTGCTGCGCGATCGAGATGATGTCGATCGTCGCGGTCGCGCTACGACATCGCGCGCTTCGGCATGGAGGCCTTCCGCGCCTCGCCGCGCCAGGCCGATCTGATGATCGTCTCCGGCCGCGTCGCCACAAGATGGCTGCGCCGCTGCGCCAGATCTACGACCAGATGCTCGAGCCGAAATGGGTGATCGCGATGGGCGCCTGCGCGAGCTCCGGCGGCATGTTCAACAACTACGCGATCGTCCAGTCGGTCGACAAGATCGTCCCGGTCGACATCTACGTGCCCGGGCTGCCCGCCGCGACCCGAGCAGCTGATGGAAGGGATCATCCGGCTCCACGAGGCCGTCCAGGCAGGCATTCCTCCGGCGTACGAGCTGCGGAGCGTCGCGTCATGATTGTCGCTTCGCTCCCATGGGGGAGACCATGTTCCCCCATGTTGCCCCTTCTTCTTGCCGAGGCATCACCAAGCGGCGTCCGCGGCTCCCGCCGGGCAAAGCCCGGCTTCGCCGACCACCGAATGCGCTCTCTCCACCGACGTGCACAAGAGGGCTGGGCGTGAGCTACGCCGCAGTTCCCGGTCTGGTGGCGGAGCAGGAAGCGCACGGCGAGACGACGCTCGTCGTCGACCCGGCGCGGATCGTCGAGGCCTGCACCTACCTTCGGGACGAGGAGGGTTTCAACTTCCTCTCCGACGTCGCCGCCGCCGACTACCTCGGCTGGGGCGAAAAGGGCGTCTCCGGCTACATCGGCTCTAGCAATGTTCGATTGGGCGCCGGCCGCGACCTGAACACGCCCATGACCCAGGGCTACCAGGCGCTTCCCGAACCGAAGCCGAAGCGCTTCGCGCTGAACTACCACCTGCTCTCGGTGTCCGCCAACCCGCGCCGGGTCCGGGTGCAGGTCTGGCTCGACGAGGGAGAGCCGGTCGCCTCGGTGTCGAGGTCTGGCCGACGGCCGACTGGCACGAGCGCGAGGCGTTCGACATGCTCGGGATCAACATCACGGGCCACCCGAATCTGAAGCGGATCCTGATGGACGACGACTGGGAAGGCCACCCGTTGCGCAAGGACTATCCGATCGGCGGCGAGCCGGTGCGCTTCTCGGAGGAGACATAGTGACAGTCGCTCCCGAGAAGACTCGGGCACCGATCTACGAGGGCTCGCGGATCCCGAAGCCCACGCCGACGCTGCTCCACGTTCCGCAGGACCTCCTGGATACCGGCGACATCCTGACTGTCAACTTCGGGCCGAACCACCCCTCGACCCACGGCGTGCTCCGGCTGATCATCGACCTCTACGGCGAGGACGTCGTCGGGCTCGCGGCTGTCGTCGGCTATCTGCACACGGGCTTCGAGAAGACGATGGAGCAGAAGACCTGGTGGAAGGCGATCACCTACCCCGAGCGGATCGACTACGTCTCCTTCCAGAACAACGAGCTCGTCTTCGTGCTCGCGATCGAGAAGCTGCTCGGCCTCGAGATCCCGCCGAAGGCCTCCTGGATGCGGACGCTGCTCTGCGAGCTGAACCGCCTCCACTCGCACCTGATCTGGCTCGGCACGTCTGCCCTCGAGTTGGGAGCGATCTCGATGTTCTGGTACGCGTTCCGCGAGCGCGAGCAGATCCTCGACCTGTCCGAGATGGTCACCGGCTCGCGCATGCACACGCGCTACTTCCAGGCCGGTGGCCTCGCCGAGGACATCCCGAACGGCTTCTACCCGGATGCGCGCACGTTCTGCGAGTGGATGCCGAAGGCGATCGACGACTACTACCGGATGCTCGACCGCAACAAGATCTGGCTCGAGCGGACGCAGGGCGTCGGGCTCCTGTCGCTCGACGACGCGATCGCGCTCGGACAGTCGGGCCCGGTGCTGCGCGCCTCGGGCGGCGATTGGGACCTGCGCAAGGTGGCGCCCTACCTCTCCTACGGCGAGGTCGACTTCCGCGTCCCCGTCTACTACGAAGGTGACGTCTACGCGCGGTATCGCGTGCACATGGAAGAGATGCGCGAGTCGACGAAGATCATCTCGCAGTGCATCGACGCGCTCGAGCAGCTCGAAGGGGAGCCCTGGATCGCCGACGACCGCAAGGTCGTGCTGCCGCCGCGCGAGGAGCTGCACACCTCGATGGAGTCGCTGATCCACCACTTCAAGATCGTCACCGAGGGCTACCGGGTTCCCGAGGGGGAGATCTATACGACGATCGAGTCGCCCCGCGGCGAGCTCGGCTGTTACGTCGTCTCCGACGGAGGCCCGAAGCCGTGGCGGGTCAAGTTCCGGGCGCCGTCGTTCGTCGCGCTCCAGGCGACCGCGACCTGCATGAGCAACGCCTACATCGCGGACATGATCGCGATCGTCGGCTCGCTCGACTCCGTGATGGGCGAGGTGGACAGATGAGCCTCACGCCCCTGACCGCCCACCGCTCCCGCCCGGCAGAGCCGGGCTCCGCGGCTGGCTCGCCCTCCTGCGCGCGCGCTGCGCTTCGGGCCCGTGCAGCGCACTGTTCCCTCAGGCACCACACGCGCAGGAGGGCGTCAGGAACGTGAGCTCTGTACGACCAGATCCAGGAGATCCGCGGGCTCTATCCCGCCGGCTCACGCTCGGCCGTCCTGCCGGCGCTGCAGCTCGCGCAGGAAGAGCACGGCTGGCTGTCGCCCGCCGCGTTCCGCGAGGTCGCCGACGCCCTGGACGTGACGCCTGCCTTCTGCAAGTCGATCGCGTCCTTCTACGACATGTTCGACCTCGAGCCCGTCGGCGAGCACCGCGTCGATGTGTGCACCAACATCTCGTGCGCGCTCTACGGCGCGCAGGGCGTTGTTGACGCGTTCGAGAAGGCGCTCGGCTGCGAGGCCGGCGAGACCAGCTCGGACGGCAAGGTCACGCTTTCGACGATCGAGTGTCTCGGCGGCTGCGGCTGGGGCACGATCGTCTCGGTCGACCACCGCTACCGCCACGGCGTGCAAGGCCGCCGACGTCCCGGCGATCGTGCAGGAGCTCCGTGGCTAGCCGGCCGCTCGTCGTTCTCGCGGACACCGCGAAGCACGACCTGACGAAGCTCGCCGAGTACGAGGCCGTCGGCGGCTACCAGTCGCTTGCGAAAGCTCGCGCGATGACGCCGGCCGAGGTGACCGACGAGCTGATCGCGTCCGAGCTGCGCGGCCGCGGCGGCGCGTTCTTCGCCACCGGCCGCAAGTGGAGCTTCGTGCCGAAGCCCGAGCAGAACCCGAACCCGCACTACCTCGTGATCAACGCGGACGAATCCGAGCCCGGAAGCTTCAAGGACAACGAGATCCTGACGAAGGTGCCGCACCGTTTCATCGAGGGCTGCCTGATCACAGCGCACGCGATCTCGGCGAAGAGCGTCTTCATCTACATCCGCGGCGAGTACTTCGAGCCGTGGGAGATCCTGGTTGCCGCGCTCGACGAGCTGCGCGACCGGCCGGAGATCCGCGGCGACGTGACGATTGTCGTCCACCGCGGCGCCGGCGCCTACATCTGCGGCGAGGAGACGGCGCTGATCGAGTCGCTCGAGGGCAAGCGCGGGCAGCCGCGCTCGAAGCCGCCGTTTCCCGCGATCTCGGGTGTCTACGCAGCGCCGACGGTGGTGAACAACGTCGAGACGATGGCGACCGTGGCGCCGATCATCGCGATGGGCGCCAGCGAGTACGCCTCACTCGGCGTCGAGAGCTCGAAGGGGACGCGCCTCGTCTCGGTCTCCGGCCACGTCGCCAATGCGGGCAACTTCGAGATCGAGCCGGGCGTGACGCTGCGAGGACCTCCTGTACGCGCCCGATCTCGGCGGCGGGATCCCCGGCGGCCACAAGCTGAAGGCCGTCATCCCGGGTGGCTCTTCGACGGTGATCCTGACCGCGGACGAGATCGACGTCGGCTACGACTTCGACTCGCTCGGGAAGCTCGGCACGGCGATGGGCTCCGCCGGCGTGATCGCGCTCGACGAGCGCGTCTGCATGGTGCAGCTCGGGATCCGCGTCTCGGAGTTCTATGAGCACGAATCGTGCGGCAAGTGCACGCCATGCCGCGAGGGCACGCGCTGGATGACGCAGATCCTCCGCAAGCTCGAGGCCGGCGAGGCGGACGAGAGCGAGCTCGACCTGCTGCTCTCCGTCTGCGACCGGATCAACGGCAAGTGCCTGTGCCCGTTGGGCGACACTGCTGCGATGGCCGTCGCGAGCTACGTCGCCAAGTTCCGCGACGAGTTCGTCGCCCATCTCGACGGCGCCGGCTGCCCGTGCGACGACTCGCCCCTCGAGGGCGTCCTCGCCCCTGTCGCCCAGCACGCGCATTCACTCCGGCCGGTGTTCGCATGAGCCTGTGCACGACATTTCGCACTTCTGTGACCGCACCTCGTCCGGGACGAGGTGCGGTTCACAACCTGGGGACGCTTTGTCACAGTCCTGTGACGGTACGTCGTCCCGGACGAGGTGCAGGGGGTGGCTGACATGAGCGCCGCCGAGAAGGTCACGCTCACGATCGATGAGCGCACCGTGGAGGTGCCGAAGGGGATGGGCCTTGTCGAGGCGGCGCAGGCGGCCGGGATCGAGATTCCCGTCTTCTGCTACGAGCCACGGCTCGGGCCGCCGGTCGGCGCCTGCCGCATGTGCCTCGTCGAGATCGAGGGGATGCCGAAGCTCCAGGCGGGCTGCACCCTGACCGCGCAGGACGGGATGGTCGTGAAGACCGCCCGCAGCTCCGAGCAGGCGGCCGACGGCCAGAACTCGACGCTCGAGTTCATCCTCGTCAACCACCCGCTCGACTGCCCGGTCTGCGACAAGGGCGGCGAGTGCCCGCTTCAGGATCTGACCTTCCGCTACGGCCCCGGCTCGACGCGGATGAGCTTCGACAAGAAGACGCTCGAGAAGCCGATCCCGATCTCTCCGACGATCGCGCTCGACCGCGAGCGCTGCATCCTCTGTTACCGCTGCACGCGCTTCTCGGAAGGAGTGGCCGAGGACGGAGAGCTCGTCGCGATCAACCGCGGCTCGCTCTCGATGATCGCCACCTTCGAAGACGAGCCCTACCGCGGCACGTTCTCCGGCAATGTGATCGAGCTCTGCCCGGTCGGCGCGTTGACCTCGACGCAGTACCGCTTCGAAGCGCGGCCGTGGGAGATCCAGAACGTCCCCACCGTCTGCGGGCACTGTCCCGTCGGCTGCAACGTCAGCGCCACGACGCGCGAGGGCAAGGTGAAGCGGATCCTCTCCCGCAACCATCCCGAGGTCGATGAAGGGTGGCTCTGCGACAAGGGCCGGTTCGCCTACGGCCACCTCCACGCCGACGACCGGATCACCGACCCGATGCGTGCCGACGGGTTGCGCAGCCTCGAGGCGATCTCGTGGGACGACGCCCTGGACGAAGCCGAGCGGCTGCTCCGCGCTGCGGGCTCCGGGATCGTGACCGCGCTCTCCGGCAACGAGACCGTCGAGCAGGCCTACGGGCTCGCGAAGCTGCTCCGCACCGGGCTCGGCGCACACGCGGCGGTCCTGCCGGAAGGCGTCCCGGACGCACTCGACGCCTTGCGCGCGCCGCTCTCGTCGATCCGCGACGCAAGCGCGGTCGTCGTCCTCTGCGAGGAGCCGGTCGTCGAGCGCGCCCCGGTCGTCGACCTCTGGATCAAGGCCGCCCGCCGCAAGGGAGCGAAGATCCTGCTGGAGCTTCCATCCACACCGATCCCGGGCAGCGTCCTCGTCAGCGACAACGCCGACGCCGCGGCCTGGCAGGCGCAGGAGCTCGGTGCCGCCGCCGCTTTCTACCTTCCGCGCACGCCGAACGGGCGCGGCGTCGCCGACGCCTGGAGCGTCGCGGCCGAGGGCGAGGCGCCGGACGGCGAGCCGAAGCTGCTCGTCATCTCGGGCGACGAGGCGGCCGCCGATCCGGCCGTCCGGGCGCTCGCCGCACACGCCGACCACGTGATCGGGATCGGGATGTTCGAGGGCTCCTTCACCGGGCTCTGCCGACCTCGTCCTCCCGGGTACGAGCTATCTCGAGCGCGACGGGACGACCGTCAACCTCGAGGGGCGGCTGCAGCGCCAGCGCCGCGTGGTGATCGGCCCCTGCCCCGACGAGCTCGCCTGGATCTCCAAGCTCGCCGAGCGCTTCGGCGTCCAGCTCTCGCCGCACGCTTCGACGGTGTTCGAAGCGGTCTCGGCGGCCTGTTACGGCGGCATCACCTACGGCGAGGTCGGAGAGCTGGCAGCGCTCCCGCCACGCGCCGACGTTCCACCGCCGATCGCGAAGCCTGCGCAGGACGCAGCGCCCGAAGGCGTCGGCCTGCGCCTCCTGACCTACCGCCCGCTCTTCTCCGGGCCGGCCGTCGAGCGCACGCCCGAGCTTCAGTTCCAGACGCCGCAGGGTGAGATCGAGCTCACGCGCGCCGACGCGCGCGCCCGCGGGATCGCAACCGGCGACCACGTCCACGTCAGCTCGAACGGGACGACGGTCGCCCTGCGCGCGAAGATCGCCCAGGACCTCGCCGCCGGCACGGTGCGCGTCGCGGGCAGCGACGCCGCGGGCCTGCACTCCTTCGTCGAGGTGAAGAAGTAATGCATCCGCACGAGGTCTGGTGGATATCGCTGATCAAGGCGGGCGTGATCGTGAACCTCGTCATGGGCGCGTTCGCCTATACGACCTGGCTCGAGCGCAAGCTGCTCGGCCGGATGCAGCGGCGCTTTGGGCCCAACCGCGCCGGCCCGTTCGGCCTGCTGCAGCCGATCGCCGACCTCGTGAAGCTTGTCCGCAAGGAGGCGTTCTTCCCTGCCACCGCGCACGACGTCCCGTACATCGTCGCCCCGGTACTCTCGTGCGCGACCGCGATCCTCGCCTTCAGCGTCATCCCGTTCGGGCGCGGCTGGACGATCGACGGCTACTACGTCGCCGGAGAGCTCGTGAACGTCCCGATCTCCCTGATCCTGCTGTTCGCCCTCGGCGCGATCGGCACCTACGGGTTCATCGTCGGCGGCTGGGCCTCCGACTCGAAGTACTCGATGCTCGGCTCGATGCGCACCTGCGCGCAGCTCGTCTCGTACGAGGTCTCGCTCGCGCTCTCCGTGCTCGGCGTCGTCCTGATGGGCCAGTCGCTGAACCTCGTCGACATCGTCGCGAAGCAGCAGCAGACCCTCTGGTTCTTCATCCCGCAGTTCGTCGGCTTCTCCATCTTCTTCCTCTGCGCGATCGCGGAGACGTCACGGCCGCCGTTCGACCTGCCCGAGGCCGACACCGAGCTCGTGGCCGGGTACCACACCGAGTACTCCGGGATGCGCTGGGGCCTCTTCCAGACGGCCGAGTACATCAACATGATCGTGCTCTCCGGCCTGGCCGTCGCGCTCTTCTTCGACGGCTGGCACTTCCCCTTCGTGAAGGGGCTCGACGGCCTCGGGCCGATCTGGTTCGTCGCGAAGCTCGGCATCTTCGTCTTCGTCTTCATCTGGCTGCGCGCCTCGCTGCCGCGCCTGCGCTACGACCAGCTGATGCGCTTCGGCTGGAAGATCCTGCTCCCGGCGGCCACGATCAACGCGCTCGTGACCGCCTTCCTGGTGGTGCTCGTCAAGTGAGCACATTGCCGCCAAGCACGTTCAAGAGCCTCGGCGAGATCTTGCTGCCGGTCTTCGGGAAGCCGACGGCGCGGCAGCTCCCCGAGCAGAACGGGGCCTCCGTGCTTCGCCTGCCGGCAGATCGCCTTCGGCTCCCGCCCGGGGAGGCCCGGCTGCGCCGCGAAGCGGCCGCTGTGCGGCGCTGGTTGGGGACCCGCCCATGAGCGCCCTGCTTCCCAACACGTTCAAGGGCTTCGGCGTCACCCTGAAGCAGGTCTTCAAGAAGCCGATCACGCAGCAGTACCCCGAGTACAAGCGGCCGATCTACCCGCGGTTCCGCGGCCGGCACCGGTTGCACCTGCACGAGAACGGGCTTGAGAAGTGCGTCGGCTGCTCGCTCTGCGCCGCCGCCTGCCCCGCCGACTGCATCCGCGTCGTGGCGGCCGAGAACACCGCCGAGCACAGGGTCTCCGCCGGGGAGCGCTACGCGCGGATCTACGAGATCAATATGAGCCGCTGCATCTTCTGCGGCTATTGCGAGCTCGCCTGCCCGTTCGACGCGATCACGCTCGGCAACGAGTTCGAGATCGCCGAGCACAACCGCGACGACCTGATCTACGACAAGTCGATGCTGCTCGCCGCGCCGGTGAAGAAGGTGCCGGTGGCGAGCCGCGACCTCTACGACACGCCTATCCCCTACTACAAGTCGAACAGCTAGGACGCGTGGCCAACTTCATCGTCTGGGTCGTCTGGTTCGCGGCCGCACTTTCCTGCCTCGCAAGCGCGATCGCCGTCGTCAGCTTCCGCAACCCCTTCTTCTCGGCTCTCGCGCTGATCGGGAACCTCGCCTCGCTCGCCGTGCTCTACCTGCTGCTCGGCGGCGAGTTCGTCGCCGCGGCTCAGGTGCTGGTCTACGGCGGCGCGGTGATGGTGATGTTCCTCTTCGTGATCGCCTACCTCGGCGACCGCACCGAGCAGCCGTCGTGGGCCGGCGAGCCGGCGGTGACCGCGCTCGCGGCCGGAGCGATCCTGGTCGAGATCGTCTTCGCGATCTCCGAGAAGGCCAAGGGCTCCTTCTCGCATCCGCACCAGATCGCGCGCTCGTTCGGCTCGCCCGAGTCGATCGGGAAGCTCTTCCTCACCGACCACCTGCTTGCGTTCGAGATCACGTCGATCGTGCTCCTGATCGCAGCGGTCGGCGGCGTCGTGCTCGGCTCGCACGCGCACATGACCGAGAACCCGGCGATGGGGAAGCACACGTGAACGGGCCGCACGTCGGCTGGTACATCGTGCTCGCCGGGATGCTCTTCGTCGTCGGCTCGCTGGGCGTCTTCCTGCGCCGGAGCCCGCTGATCATCCTGCTCTCCGTCGAGATCATGCTGAACGGGGCGAACCTGGCCCTGATCGCGTTCTCGCGCCAGTGGGGCCACGAGGACGGCCAGGTGTTCGCGCTCGCTGTGATGGCGATCGCAGCGTCCGAGGTGGTCGTCGGGCTCGGCCTGATCGTGGCGATGGGCCGGCGCAACATCGAGCTCGACGTCGACAACCTGCGGACGCTGCGCGGATGAGCACCCTCAACGCCGCCGCCTGGGTCTGCCTGCTGCTGCCGCTCGGCTCGGCCGTCGCGATCACGGCTGCCGATCAGCGCATCTCGCGCCGGCTCGCCGCGTTCCTCTCGACCGCAACGACGATGGGCGCCTTTGCGGCCGCGATCGTCGTCTTCGTCAAGCTGCACGGCGAGGGCAGCTTCAGCCGCAGCCACACGACCACCTCGTGGACCTGGCTCTCGGCCGGCACCTACCACTTCGGCCTGACGCTCCTGAGCGACCCGCTCAGCGTGATGATGATGCTGATCGTCACCGGGGTCGGCTCGCTGATCGTCGCCTATTCCGTCGGTTACATGGACGGCGACGACGAGGAACGCCGCTTCTTCGCCTACATGTCGCTCTTCGTCTTCTCGATGCTGTTGCTCGTGCAAAGCGGGACGCTCCTCCTGCTGCTCGCCGGCTGGGGGATGGTCGGGCTCTCGAGCTACCTCCTGATCGGCTACCACCAGGACCGCCCCGCGGCGATCGCCGCCGCGAAGAAGGCCTTCGTGATGAACGCGTTCGGCGACGCAACGATGGCGCTCGCGCTCTTCATGCTGGTCAAGCGCACCGGTGCACTCGACTACGCCACCGTCTTCAAGCTCGCGCCGAGCGGGGGCACGACCGCGACGCTGATCGCGCTCGGTCTCCTGGGCGGCGCCGTCGCGAAGTCCGCCCAGATCCCGCTCCACACCTGGCTCCCGGATGCGATGGAAGGCCCGACACCGGTCAGCGCGCTGATCCACGCAGCGACGATGGTCACCGCCGGCGTCTACCTGATCGTGCGCTGCCACCCGCTCTTCGAGGACGCGAAGGCTGTCGAGAACGTCGCGGCCGGGATCGGGGCGGCGACGCTCGTGATGGCCGGCTTGATCGCGCTCGTCCAGACCGACATCAAGCGCGTGATCGCCTACTCGACGATGTCCCAGATCGGCTACATGTTCGTCGGGGCGGCGAGCGGCGCGTACGCGACCGGGATGTTCCACCTGATGACGCACGCGTTCTTCAAGGCGCTGCTCTTCCTGGCTGCCGGCCTCCTGATCCACTCGCTCACCGGCGAGCAGGACATCCGCAAGATGGGCGGGATGGGCCGCGCGATGCCGCACACGCGGACGGTGTTCCTGATCGGCTCGCTCGCCCTCGTCGGGATCCCCCCGTTCGCCGGCTTCTTCTCGAAGGACTCGATCATCGCCTCCACACTCGAGCGCGGCAGCTTCGGCTACGTGCTCTTCGCAGCCTGCATCTTCGGCGCGTTCCTGACGGGTGTGTACGCGTTCCGGCTCTTCTTCATCGTCTTCACGGGGGAGCAATCCGCGTTCGCCCGGGAGCATTTCCACGACCACAACGGCAAAGAAGGCCCGCTCTCGATGGTCTGGACGGTCAGCGTGCTCGCCGTCCTCTCGGCCGTCGGCGGGTTCCTCCAGTTCGCGCCGAAATGGCACCCGCTCTCGGACTGGCTCTCACAGGTCGCAACGCCGTTCACCGAGGCGTCCAATCGCGACGAGCTCGTGGCCTCGGTCTGCGCGGTCGTGGCGGGCCTCGCCGGAATCGGGCTCGCCTGGGTGCTCTACTCGGCGAAGTCGCTCGGCGTCCCGAAGGCGCTGCCGGTGCTCGAGCACAAGTTCTACTGGGACGAGCTCTACGACGCGATCTTCTACCGGCCCGCAGGCGCGATCGCCCGCGCCCTCGCGCGACTCGTCGAACGGCCTCTGATCGGAGGCTCGATCGGCGAGCTCACACGCGGGTTCGGGCTCGGCTCGCGTGAGCTCGGGCGGGCCCAGAACGGCCTCGTGCGCTCCTACGCCCTCGCTCTCGCGGTCGGGCTCACCGTCCTCATGATCGTCTTCCTCTCGGTGAAATGAGCCTCTCCGTCACCACCATCGAGATCTTCCTGCCGATCGTCGGAGCGCTCGTGGTCTGGCTCGTGCCGCTGCCGCGCACGTGGGTCGGGGCGTTCGCGACGCTCGTCGCGATGCTCGAGGTCTACGTCTGGATCTCGACCCTCGGCCGGTTCGACTTCAGCAACTCGGGTCTCCAGCTCTCGCAGCAGACCTCGTGGTTCTCCGACCTGCACGTCAGCTACCACGTCGGCCAGTACGCCTTCTCGGTCTGGCTCGTCGGGCTGACGACGGTCGTGACCGCCGCCTGCATCGCCTACGGCTGGTGGGTCAACCGCGAGCGGGCACGGGCCTACTTCGGGCTGATGCTCTTCCTGCTCGGCGCCGTCGTCGGCGTGTTCACGGCCCAGGACCTGATCCTCTTCTACGCCTTCTTCGAGGCGATGCTGATCCCCCTGTACATCCTCGTCGGCGTCTGGGGCGGGCCGGGCCGGCTCGGCGCGACGCTGAAGTTCGTCGTCTACACGGTCGCCGGGTCGTTGCTGATGCTCGCCGCGATCGTCGTCTACGGCCTCCAGCAGGGGACCTTCGACCTGACGCAGATGAGCGCGAGCATCAACGACTGGATCTTCCTCGGCTTCGCCGTCGCCTTCGCGGTCAAGGCGCCGCTCTTCCCGTTCCACGGCTGGCTGCCCGACGCCTACCGCGAGGCACCGCCCGAAGTGGCGGCTCTGCTCTCGGGCGTGATCTCGAAGGTCGCGGCGTACGGCTTCCTGCGGATCGCGATCGCGAAGTTCCCCGGGCCGACACAGGACTTCCGGGTTCCGATCCTCGTCCTCGCCACGATCGGGCTCGTCTACGGATCGCTGCTCGCGTTCCGGGCTCCCGACTTTCGCGGCGTCGTCGCCTACTCGTCGGTCGCCCAGCTGGGCCTGATCACGCTCGGCCTCTTTGCCGGAAACAACCTCGGCTCGAACGGCGCCGTGCTCCAGATGGTGAACCACGGCCTGATCTCCGCCGCACTCTTCCTGATGGCCGGAATGGTCGAACGACGCGCCTCGACGGGGGAGCTCGCGTTGCTCGGCGGCTTCGCCCGCGGCCGGCCGGCGCTCGCGACCGCCCTGATGGTGACCGGGATGTTCGCGCTCGCAGTGCCGCTTTCGAGCGCGTTCGCAGGCGAGTTCCTGATCCTGGCAGGCGTCTTCCAGCGGGGCTGGGCCTGGGCGGCGATCGGCGCCGGCTCGATCGTGCTCGGCGCGATGTACGTCCTGCGCCTGATCTCGGCCGTCCTGCACGAGAAGGTCGGCCCGGCCGTCAGCGAGGCCGCAATGGACCTTCGCGACGCCGAGCTCGGCATGGTCGTGCCGCTGATCGCCTGTCTGCTCGTGCTCTCCGCGAGCCCGAACCTGATCAGCGGCCACGCGTTCGGCGGCAACCTCGCCTTCGCGGCCTCGACGCCTTCCAGCGCCTGGCTCCCTGGTACCGGAATTCCGTGTAACGCCGCCCAGCAGAAATACGAGCTCGCCCACCCGAACCCGGGGAAGCCGGGCACGACGATCATCCCGTGCGCAGGCGGCGCGCAGCTGCGGGTGGTCGTCACTGCGAATAGCGGCAGTGCCGGATCCACCATCAGCTTCAGCTGGAGGCCGAAATGATCGTCAAACCGCACGTCGACTGGTTCGCGCTCTCACCGTCGCTGGCGTTGCTCGGCGCGGCGGCGACGCTGCTGATGGTCGCGGTGCTCGTCCCGAAGCGCATTCGCAAGCCTGCGTCCGCGATCGTCTGCGGAGCCGGCTTCGTCGCCGCGCTCGCCTTCGCGATCTGGCTCGACGACAAGAGCCCGCACGGCAAGGCGATCATCGCCGACGCGATCTTCCGCGACCGCTGGGCGGCGACCGCGCAGGCGATCATCGCGGCCTGCGGCGTCGTGGCCGTCCTCATCTCCTACGGCGAGCACTGGCGCGAGGAGCACGTCGGGGAGTACTACGCCCTGCTCGCGGCGGCCGGTGCCGGAATGGTCTTCTTCGTCTCGGCGTCGAACCTGATGACGCTCTTCCTCGGCCTCGAGTGGTTCTCGATCTCGCTCTACATCATGTGCGCGATCGACATCGACCTCGTCGGCTCGCTCGAGGCGGGGCTGAAGTACCTGATCATCGGTGCCGTCGGCTCGGCGACGCTGCTCTTCGGGTCGGCGCTCGTCTACGGCGCGACCGGGCAGCTCTCCTTCGCCAAGATCGGGGCCTCGGCGGTCCCCTCGCACAACGGGCTGCTCGTCGCGGGCCTCGCGATGATCATTGCCGGGCTCGCGTTCAAGGTCTCCGCGGCGCCGTTCCACATGTGGACACCGGATGCCTACCAGGGCGCGCCGACTCCGGTGACCGCGTTCATGTCGTCGGCGACGAAGGTCGCGGGGCTGGTCGTCGCCTACCGGATCCTGATCACTGCGTTCCCGCACGACGAGCGGCTCTGGACGTGGGCGATCGCGATCATCGCCTGCGCCTCGCTCGCGGTCGGCAACATCGCCGCGCTCACGCAGCGGAACGTGAAGCGGATGCTCGCGTACTCGTCGGTCTCGCACGCGGGCTTCATGCTGATCCCGATCGCCGCTGCGAATGCGCTCGGCGGGCGGGCCCTGCTCTACTACCTGATCCCGTATTGCGCGATGTCGCTCGGGGCGTTTGCGATCGTCGCCGCGCGTGAGCGAGAGCTCCGCGAGCCGGTGACGCTCGACAACATGGCCGGCTTCGGCTGGGAGCGCCCGTTCTTCGGGATCGCGATGTGGACGTTCATGCTCGGCTTCCTCGGCTTCCCGCTCACCGGCGGCTTCATCGGCAAGTTCTACGCCTTCGCAGCGGCGTACCAGCACGGCTGGTGGTGGTTGATCGTGGCCGGCGTCCTCGGGACGATGGTCTCCGCCGTCTACTACCTGGGCGTGATCCGCGCGATGTACATGCGGGAGGCAGTCGAGTACCGGCTCGCCCCGGCCGGCGGCTCGCCGCCACGCGAGCTCCTGCTCGGGATCGCCGTCGGCGCGTGCCTCGTGGTCACCGTCGGCTCGTTCTTCGCGGTGACGCCGCTGATCGACGTCGCGCGCTCCGCTGCCAACGCGCTGCCGTTCTGACTAGTGCACTAGGGCTTCGCGGGGCGAAGATCGGTGAGGCGAAGCGCATAGGGCGCGACCGCGAGCACCGTCTTGAGCGCGAACACGAGGAGGCAGGCGACGAGCGATGAGATCGCCAGCGGCGGGACGCCGTGGATCGAGGTGCTCCGCATCGCGCACGAGAGGACGAGCAGCGCGACCGCGACACCCCAGAGCAGCGACTGCAGCCCGATCAGCGTGTCGTCGCGCGTGTCCAGATAGTCGCCGAATGAGGCGAGCGCGGCGACCGCTGCAAACGGCACGGCGCCGAGCAGAGCATCGAGCGCCAGTGCGTGGGCGCCGTACGAGTCGGCGACTGCTGCGAGCAGCACCAGAACGGCCGGAAGCACGCGACGTCCCATGTGTGCATAGCTTCGCGCCCGGGTCGGATGGTCCTGCTCACGCCGAGGAAGCCGGGTTTCCCGCGCGGGCCCCCTTCTGCTCGCCGTGCCGTCGCAACCCGCACTGGGGCTCCCGGTCGCCATCGAGATGATCTTGCGTCTCCGCTTTCGTATCCTTGCGTGATGACAACACTCACCTGGCTTGGACACGCGGCATTTCGGATCGACAGCGACCGCGGCAAGCGGATCTACGTCGACCCGTTCCTGACCGGAAACCCGAAGCTTCCGGACGGAGAGCTCACCCCCGAGCGCATCGACATCATCGCGGTCACGCACGGCCACTCGGATCACGTCGGCGATACCGTGGCCCTCTCGCAGAAGTTCCCCGATGCCCCGCTCGTCGCGCAGGTCGAGCTGACCGGCTGGCTCGTCGCGAAGGGCGCCTCGAACGGCGGGCTGCCGGGGATCAACAAGGGCGGCTCCCGCGAGATCGACGGGATCCGCTTCACGCTCACAAACGCCCACCACTCCTCCAGCTCGGACGACGGGGAGTACCTCGGAGAGTCGTGCGGGATCGTGATCCGGCTCGAGGACGGCAAGACGATCTATTTCGCCGGCGACACCTGTGTGTTCGGCGACATGGCGCTGATCGGGCGGATCTACGCACCCGACGTGGCTGTCCTGCCGATCGGCGACTGGTTCACGATGGGCCCGAAGGAGGCGGCCGTCGCGCTGGAGCTGCTCGGCAACCCGCGCTGCGTGCCGTCGCACTGGGGCACGTTCGGTCTCCTCACCGGGAGGCCCGACGAGCTGGCGCGACTGGCGCCCGGCGCCGTCGTCGAGCAGCTCGAGCCGGGGGATACGATCGAGCTGTGACCTACTCGATCGCCGCCTGCGATCTCGAGGCCGGGCAATGGGGTGTCGCGACGCAGTCCAAGTTCCTCGCCGTCGGCTCCATCGTCCCCTGGGCGGCGCCCGGGGTGGGCGCAGTCGCCACCCAGGCCTCCGCGAACCCGCGCTACGGCCCGGACGGCCTGGACCTGCTCCGGGCAGGGCTCGCCGCAGGCACCGTCGTGGAGCGGCTGACGGCAGCGGATGATGGCCGGGATCACCGCCAGCTCGGCGTCGTCGACGCGCACGGCGGCAGCGCCACCCACACGGGATCGGAGTGCATGGACTGGGCAGGCGGCGTCGCCGGGCCCTGCTTTGCTGCTCAGGGCAACATCCTGGTCTCGGCCGAGACGGTCGACGCGCTCGCCTCGGCCTTCGTCACGACCAGGGGAGCTCTGGCCGAGCGCCTGATCGCCTCGCTCGCGGCCGCCCAGGCCGCCGGCGGCGACCGGCGCGGCCAGCAGTCGGCAGCGCTGCTCGTCGTGGAGGCAGACGGCGGCTATGCCGGGCTCACGGACGTCGTCGTCGACCTGCGCACCGACGACCACCCTGCGCCGGTGGACGAGCTCGAGCGGCTGTACTCGATTCACAGCGCGCTCTTCGGCAAGACACCGTCCTCTGAGTGGCTCGATGTCGACGCCGAGCTGGTGGTTGAGCTCCAGCAGAGACTCGAGCGGCTGGGCTACAAAGGCGACCTGGCGACGACGTTCGCCGCCTGGGCCGGGACCGAGAACCTCGAGGAGCGCGTCGACGGCATCGCCCGGATCGACCCGGTCGTGCTCGAGGAGCTGAGACGGCGATGACCGGCTGGGAGGTCGCACACCTCGACTCGCTCGACGCGATCCCGGTCGGCGAAGGCGTCGTCTGGCGGCCCCTGCGGCGGCAGTTCGACATCCGCGCGTTCGGGATCAACGCGTACACGAGCGAGGCCGTCGGCCAGCACATCATCGAGAAGCACCACGAGCTCGGCAGCGGCGCCGGCGGGCACGAGGAGCTCTACGTCGTCGTGCGCGGACGGGCAACCTTCACCGTCGCCGGCGAGAGCGTCGACGCTCCCGCCGGCACAATGATCTTCGTGCGGGATCCGGCGCTCGAGCGAGTCGCGGTCGCCGAGGAGGAGGGCACGCTCGTGCTCGCGATCGGCGGAGAGGCCGGCAGCGCTTACGAGATCTCGCCGTGGGAGTTCAACTTCGGCGCGATGCCGCTGCTGCGCGAACGGCGCTTTCGCGAGGCGATCGCCCTGATCCAGAAGGGGCTCGACGAGCATCATGGCAATGCGTCGCTGCTCTACAACCTGGCCCGTGCCGAGTCCCTCGAGGGCCGCACGCCCGAGGCACTGACGCACCTCAGGGAGTCGCTCGCGGCGAACCCGACCTACGCCGAGCGAGCCCGCGTCGATCCCGACTTCGATCCGATCCGCGGCGAGCCCGGGTTTCCGGCCTAGAGCTCCTTGTAATAGAAGACGGTCGCGCAGGGCGTCCCGTCGGGGTAGAGCGCGAAGTTCGGGATCTCGCCGACCTTCACCCAGCCCTGCCGTTCGTAGAGGCGCGCTGCCGTCCCGTTCGCCGTGTCGAGCACGGGCAGCGTCTTCCCTGCGGCTCTGGCAGCGTTCTCGGCGTGCTCCATCAGCAGCCGCCCGATCCCGCGGTTGCGGGCCGAGCGGTGGACGAGCATCTTCGCGATCTCGCCGCGATGCGGCTGGTTCGGCGGAAAGGCGAGCAGCACCGAAACGGTGCCGACGAGGTCGCCGTTCAGGAACGCGGCGAGCAGCAGGCGGCGGCCCCGTTCGGCCTCGGCCACCATCGGCTCGAGCGCTGCTCGGGCGTCGGCGAGTGAGAACGGCGCCAGGTAGCTGATCGACGCGCCGCCCTCGACGCAGTCGACGACGACCGCTGCCAGAGCGTCGAGCTGGCCGCGCGCCTCCGACGACTCGAGCACGCGGACGATGATGTCGTCAGCCACGATCTCCCGGAAGTCTCGCGCCAGCGGCCAGTTCGCGCAACGCCGGGACCGGGTCACTCTCGGGTCGGGCGACGACGAGCACGGCGCCGAAGCCGTCGCCGGGAACCAGCGCATCGACGAACAGCTGGAGCCCGACCGCGAGCGCAAAAGCCTTGTGCGCGTGTTCGCCGCCGAACGGAACGAGATCGTCCTCCGACGCGCGACCGAGCAGGACGTCTCCGTGTGTGACCTTGCCCATCGAGACGTCCGTGACGAGCGGCGGGCCGTCGGAGGAAGGGATCGCGACCGTGAGGGGGTTTGTTCCCGTGAGCTTCGGGCCGCCATCGGGATGGGCCAGGCGACGTGGGGACGTGGCCGTGAGCAACGCAACCAGTCCACCCTCGGCGAGCTTTCGCGTCCAGTAGCCAAGCGCTCCCGTCGGGAAGACCGGCGAGGCAACGACAACGCGCGCCGTGGTCGGCGGATCGGCCAACTGCGCGGTAACAATCGCCGCAAGCGTGAGATAGCCGAGCGCGCCGTTGCTCTCCCAGCGCTGGTATCCATGCTCGTGGACAACGCGACGCGGCCGGGCCTCCGGATCGAGTTGCACCTCGGATTCCAGCCACTCGATCCGCATCAGCCCATGGCTCGTGGCTCCTCGCAGCTCGGCCCAGAGAAAGTGATCCGCGAGCACCTCGACGTCCTCGGCACCGAAGCCGAGCGCCGCAAGACGGGGGCGAGCCTCGTCGGGGTGCACTAACCGACGAGCGGGAGCGTGCGCGTGAAGCCGCCGCTGCGGCTGGCGTCGAGTGCCCGGGCGATCTCGAAGATCGCCTCCGAGACCTCGCAGTCCGGATCCGACAGCACAAGCGGCACGCCCGAGTCGCCGGCTTCGCGCAGGCGCACATCCAGCGGCACCGAGCCGAGCAGCGGCACGCCGAGCTCGGCGGCGAGGCGTTCGCCACCGCCCGAGCCGAAGACCTCGGACGTCATGTTCTCGACGACCCCGAGCACTCGCATACCGGTCTTCTCCGCCATCGAAGCGGCACGCACCGCGACCTCCTGGGCAAGCAACTGCGGCGTGGTGACCACGACCGCCTCGGCCCGCGGCAGCAGCTGCGCGAGAGACATCGAGACGTCCCCGGTCCCGGGCGGCATGTCGACGACGAGCACGTCGAGCTCGCCCCAGTGCACGTCCTGGAGAAACTGCTCGAGCGCCTTGTGCAGCATCGGGCCGCGCCACATCACCGGCTGGTTGTCGTCGAGGAAGAACCCGATCGACATCAGCTTCAGGTCGTGCTTGACCGGCGGGATCATCATCCGGTCGACGAGCACCGGCTTCTGCTGGATCCCGAGCATGTGCGGGATCGAGTGGCCGTAGACGTCTGCGTCGAGCACGCCCACCTTGCGGCCGAGCGAGGAGAGCGCAGCCGCCAGGTTCACCGTCAGCGACGACTTGCCGACGCCGCCCTTCCCCGAGGCGACGGCGATCACGCGTGTTCGCGGATCGAGCTGGATCGTCCGCTCCTCCTCGGAGCGGCCGCCGCGGAGCCTGGTCGTGAGCGCAGCACGCTCGTCCGGGCTCATCACGCCGAACTCGAGCTTCACGGTCGCGACGCCCGGGACACTGCCCACCTCGCGTGCGACCTGTTCCTGGAATGAGTTGCGCAGCGGGCAGCCGACAACCGTCAGCGCGATCGTGACCGTGACGGCGCCGCCGTCGATCTCGATCGCGCGCACCATGTCGAGCTCGGTGACGGGCTTGCGGATCTCCGGGTCGATCACCCGCGAGAGCGCGGTCAGGATCTCGTCGCGCGAAACCATCCCCTGAGGGTATTAGATCGCTGCAGCCAGCTGGGCGCAGAGCTCCGGCGTCGCCGCCGCAATGAACCTCGAGCGCCCGATCAGATCGAGCGGATGCTCGCCAAGCGTGCCGCCGTCGGCGAGGTGGATCGCCAGGCCTTGCTCGAGCACGAGCAGCTGCGCGGCGGCGACATCGACGGAGCGGGAGGGCTTGAGGCAGACCACGGCGTCGGTGCGACCGGCCGCGAGATGGCAGTAGGTGATCGCCTGGGCGCCCATGATCCGCACGCGGTCGGTCAGCTGGGCGAGCGCGGGCAGCTTCTCCGCCACCAGCGTCGCCTTCGTCGCCTCGATCGAGAGGAACTGAATCGTGTCTCGCTTCGGCACGGGCGCGAGCGGCCGTCCGTTCAGGAACGCCCCGCCGCCGCGCACTGCGGTCCACTCCTCGTTCGCGCCGAAGTCGTAGACGAAGCCGAAGACCACGTCATCCATCGTGTTCCCCTCGGCGACGGCGACGGAGAGCGCGAAGTACGGGATCCCGCGCTCGGCGTTCTGGGAGCCGTCGATCGGATCGACGACGACCGTCCACCGACCGTCGCCGTAGAGGCCGCGCTCCTCGGAGACGACGCGGACATCCTCGGCCGCGAGCCGGCTCAGAACCGCACTCTCGATCGCCTGGTCGATCGCCGAGGTGATGTCGCCGCCCTCCCCCTGGCCGATCGCGCGCGACCGCTCCGCAATCCCCGGCATCCCGGCCAGGATCGCGCGGCTGTCGACGACGGCGGCGCGGCAGATCTCCAGCCAGGGGCTCAAATTGGATGGAAGAGCAGGCCGGAGGTGAGCTTCGGGTAGAAGAACGTCGACTTCTGCGGCATCGTCTCGCCGCGAGCGGCGAACTCGGCGACCTGCTCGACGGTCGGGGCGCGGACGAGGAACGCCGCGGCGCCGTTGCCGCGGTCGACCGCAGCGACGGCCTCCTCGGCATAGGGGGTGTAGGTCACGCCTTCGGGGGCGTACCGCTCGATCGCGCGCGCATCCAGCTCGTCGTCGGACTCGACGCGAAAGTAGGCGCCGTCCCGGTAGAGCGCGAGGCCGCTTCTGTCCCAAGTAACACTGTGTTGCAAAGTCGGCTCGGCGCCCAGCGCCTGGACGATGCGATGGGTCGGAAAGATCTCCAGGCCGGGCGAGCGCGACGAGACGAGCACCGCAAACGTGTGCGTCGCCGACGGGTCCTCTTCGCGGAAGGCGACCGCCGTCTCATAGCGGTGGTGGCCGTCGGCGATCAGGAACGGGGCATCGATCGCGAGCTCGCCCGACTCGACCGGCCAGACGCGTGTGCGCACCCCGTCCTCCTCGACGTCCATGGCCGGGTCGCCGCCGGGACGCTCGACCGGCGGCTCGGCGTCGTAGAGCAGGAAGATCGGCTCGAGCTGGGTGCGGGTCGCGCGGAGCAGGCGCAGGCGGCCTTCCTTGGGGCCCGCGTGGGTGCGCTCGTGCGGAAGCACCTGACCGGCGGAATACGGGGTCGCCTCGACCGAGCCTGCGATTCCTTCACGTGTGCGCGCCACGCCGTCGGGGCCGACGTAGTCCTGGGCAACCCACCAGAGAGCCGGCTCCTGCTCGCGGAGCGCGCCGGCCCTGCGCCAGTCGGCAAGCGCGGCCGCCGCGGCCGCCTCCGAGTCTGGCAGCGTCAGGTGGACGACGTTGTAGGGGCTGCGCGCGAGCAGGTCACGGCGCGCAGCGTCGTCGATCACGTCGTAGGGCGGAGCGACGAGATCCGCCAGTGGGCCGGCGACCATCTCGTCGTACCGCAGCGCACGAAACGGGCGGAGCGAGGGCACGACCTGAGGCTACCGTAGACTCGGCTCGTGATCTCCGAGCTAGCGGAAGACCGCACCGTCGAAGGCATCTTCGCCGTGAAGACGAAGCGGAAGCTGCGCACGAAGGGCGGCGCCACCTACCTGGCCCTCGAGCTCGTCGATCAGTCCGGCCAGATCCAGGCGCGTGTTTGGAACGACGTCGAGCTGCTCGACGGCCGCTTCGGCGAAGGGGATGCCGTGCGAGTCCTGGGACGCGTCGAGCGCTTCCGCGATCGGCTCCAGCTCGACGTGCGCACTCTCGAGGCGGCCGACGTCGACCCGTCCAGCCTCACGCCGGCGATGCGGCGCGACTCCGAGGAGCTGACCGGCTTCCTCGAGTTCCTGGTCGCCGAAATCTCGCACGCGGGGCTCGCTGCAACCGTGGCAGCCACGCTTCGAGACGCCGACCTCGCGGCCTATCCGGCCACACCGGACGATCACCACTCCTACGCGGGCGGGCTCCTCGAGCACACCGTCGGGGTCGCGACGCTCTGCCGCGAGACGGCGCAACTTCATCCGCGACTGCGCTCGGACCTGCTCCTGGCCGCGGCACTCGTCCACGACGTCGGGCGAACCCTCGAGCTCTCCCGCGGCCCCGCCTTCACGGCGACGGAGGAGGGCCGGCTGCTCGGCCACGTCCACCTGGGCCTGCGGCTGATCGAGGAGCGCGCCGAGGGGCTCACTCCCGGGCAGAAGGCGGAGTTGCTCCACTGCGTCGCGGCTCATCACGACGCGCGGGCGGCCCGGACGGCTGAAGCCGCGGTGCTCTACCACGCGAACCAGCTCGACGCGATCGCGGCGACAAAACCGGTCGAATGACCGGCGTCTTGCTCGCGCTCGGCGCGAGCCTCGTCTGGGGCGTCGCCGATTTCGTGGGCCCCTGGAAGGGCCGCACGCTCGGCGCGTTACGCGTCCTGCTCTGGGCGGAGTTCGGCGGCCTGACCGCGGTCACCGCAGTCATCGCCATCCGCGCCACACCGCCCCACAACTGGGCGCTGCTGCTCGCAATCCCGGCTGCCCTCTCGGGAACGCTCGGCCTCTACGCCTACTACCGCGGGATGGCGATCGGAGCAATGGCAGTTGTCGCCCCGATCGCAGGCGCCTCCGCGATCGTGCCCGTCATCTTCGGTCTTGCGACCGGCGACCGACCCTCGACCGCGCAGATCGCCGGGATCGCGTGTGCGCTCGTCGGAGTCGTGCTCGCCTCGCAGGAGCACCAGGAGGGCGAACGGCGCGTGGCGAACGGCGTCGGCCTCGCGATCCTCGCCGCGATCGGCTTCGGCCTGTACTTCCCGGCGATGCACGCGGCCGGGAAGGCGGATGCGCTCTGGGCTTCATTCATCTTCCGGCTCGTTGCCGCAGCGATCGTCCTGGTTGCGGTCATCCTCCGGCGGCCGCCGATCCGCCTCGGCGGCCGAAACCTCTGGATCGTGCTCGGCGTCGGGCTCGGCGACACCCTGGGCAACGTCCTCTTCGCCGGCTCGGCCAGCCACGGTCTCGTCAGCCTCACCTCGGTTCTGGCATCGCTCTATCCGGTCGTGACCGTCGCCCTCGCGGCGTTGACGCTGAAGGAGCGCGTCGCCGGGCTCCAGCGGATCGGCATCGTCCTGACGCTTGCCGGCGTCGGGTTGATCTCTGCGTAAAGCGCGCTCCTGTTTTTCCGGAGCTTTTCGTACTTGCTCGTTGCGTTTCGGCGCCGATCTTTGCGATTCGCTTGCATTCGCTCCTCCGATGCTCTATGTTCTCCGCGAGAATCTATGAACACCCACCGAATCCAGCCACTGTTTCCCGAAGCCTCGATGGCCCCAGTCGCGCTGCGCTGCAAGCAGCCGATCGCCGGTTACGAGTCTCGGACGGGAAATGTACGGGCCTTCGCTGAAAGGCATATGCGCTAGGAAACGAGCCATATGAACGGAAGCGAAGGCGACCCGGGGGTCGCCTTCGTCGTTTTGGAACCCAAACCACACGTCGCTAGGAAAGGTGATGCTCAGCGTGACAATCCATCGGTCTACTTGAGGCCCCGCCTGAGAGAGAAAGGCACCTCTGTGCTTTGCAGAGAAAAACCGCAGACAAAAGCTGCTGCTGCTTTAGCCTGCCGTTTTTCCGACGCGACAGATCCGCCGGGCTCCAAAGCTCCTCCACGTCGGACGCCGAATCCCGCAGCTTGCAGCGGAGGTTCGGTGATCCAGGGTCGAAGGGCAGGCGAGTGGCATAGACAAGATCGTCCACGGCAGAGAGCGGGCGTGATCAGAACGTCGTAACGGAGCCGCCCTCCGCGCGTCCCGCCATTGCAGCGAGCTCCGGCATCGGAGTTGGCTGGAGGGCTGGGTCGAGCGCATCCGAGCTCAACCGCGTAGCTGGGGACAGTCCCCGGTCATGTCCCAAACAGCCGTGTCCAAAGGGGCCGTGTCTAGGGGACTGTCCCCGCTCGCTGCGCGGTGGAGGAGTGGCTGTCCTCGCGAGCCTCATGAGCTCGAGATCGTGGGTTCGAATCCCACCCGCGCGACCTTTGCAAAGACCCGGGATCAAGCCTGATCTCGGCCCGAGCCCGCTCGCTCACCCGAGCGAGGCTCGCCAACCCCGACGACAACCGAGAGGAGGCGATCGTGCATCGTCTGTTCGTTGTTCGGTCCGTCGCCTCGACACCATCGCCTGCGGACAAGCGGTCGGCAAGGGTGATCGCACTCCGCGTTCGGCGCGAGGCACGGAACGACCCCCGGCCGCCGGCTTCACCCCCGGACCGGCCCAAGGCCGCATGAGCAGCTCCAGATGACGCGCCGTCGCCGGGCTCGCGGGCGGCGGCGGCGCGGCGTCCAGATCTAGATGTTGAAGCGGATGTTCAGCACGTCGCCGTCCCGCACGACGTACGTCTTCCCCTCGAGCCGCTGGAGCCCCTGCCGCGAGGCCTCTGCGTGCGAGCCCGCCGAGACGAGGTCCTGCCAGGAAATCACCTCGCACCGGATGAAGCCGCGAGCGATGTCGGAGTGGATCGACTCCGCGGCGTCGAGCGCAGTCGAGCCGCGGCGGAGCGTCCACGCGCGTGTCTCCTTCTCACCGGCGGTGAAGAACGAGATCAGGTCGAGAGCGTCGCGCAAGCGCCGGACGACCTCCTCCAGCGCCGAGCCGCCGCCGTCACGAAACGCGGCCGCGTCCTCTTCGGACAGCTCCGCGAGCTCGGCCTCCAGCGCCAGGTCGATGCCGCCGGGCCCGTTCTCGACCGAGATCATGGGCTTCGTCGTCAGCGGCTCGAGGCCCTCCGGCAACTCGCCGGGCCACTCGCTCAGCGGTTTCTCGGCGTCGATGTGCGCAAGCACCTTCTCGAGCGTGTCGACCTCGACCCGCAGCTTCGGATCGCCCGACTTCGCCTGCTTGACGATCCGCTCGAGCCGCTTCTCGACGTGATCGCGGTCGGCTACGAGCAGCTCCAGCTTCAGGTTCTCGAGGTCCCCGGCCGGATCGGCGCCCGGCGAGAAGCCGTCGAGCACGACGAGCAGCGCGTCGACCTGGCGCAGGTTCCCGAGCAGCGCCGGCCCGGTCCCGGGAACGTCCTGGACCCGGATCGCCGCGGGGGTCACCTTCTTCGCGTGCACGACCTCCGCCAGCGCAGCGAGCCGTGGATCCGCGATCGCCGCCATGCCGACGTTCGTCTTGCCGTACTCGCCGCCCACGGTCTTCGTGAGCGCGGTGAAGAGCGTCGTCTTCCCTGAGCCGGGCAGGCCGACGATCCCGACCTCGAGTGCCATACGGGTGGTCTAGGAGGCCGCGCCGAAGCCGACGCGGCTTTCGCGCGCGAAGCGCTTGACGAAGACGATCTTGCGAACCGCCACCGAGTAGCGGCCGTCCTCGGCCTCGAACGACACGGCGCCCTCGGCCCTGTCGGTCAAGGCGCGGTCGAGCTCATCCGCCACCGCCGGCAGGACGAAGACGTTCAGCGCCTGCCCCCCTTCGAAGGCAATCTCGATCCGGATCCGCTCGGGCTCAGCCACGGGACACCAACTCTGCGAGCACGCCGCCGGTCGCGTGCGGATGCACGAATGCCACCTCGAGCCCGAAGAGGCCGTGTCGCGGCTGCTCGTCGATCAACTCGGCGCCCTCGGCGGCAAGGCGCGCCAGCTCATCGCCGACGTCGTCCACTTCGAAGGCCACATGGTGCATCCCGGGCCCGCGCTTCGTGAGGAACTTCCCGACCGGCGTCTCGGGCCCGAGCGAGGCGAGCAGCTCGACGCGTCCCTCGCCCACGAGCATCGACGCGGCCTCGATCCCCTGGTCGGCCACCGTCTCGCGGTGCTCGAGCTCGGCGCCGAAGAGCCGCCGGTAGGTGTCGACGGCCTGATCGAGGTCTTCGACCGCCACACCAAGGTGATGGATTCCCCGGGCCGCCATACGGCGATGCTATCCGCTCCTCCCTGCGAGGCGGACGCAAACGTGTCACCATCGCGGCATGCGACTCCGTGCGCTCGTCATCGCGGTCGCCGTAGCCGCGCTCCTCGCAGGTTGCGGCGGCTCCTCGAACAGCCCCACGGCGTCGAGCACGTCGACCGCATCGCCGTACGCGCCACTGCCGAACGGCGAGGCTTCGAAGTTCCCCGACACGATCATCAACGACGCGATTGCCGCTGCAAGCGGTGCGACGACAGTCCACATCGTCGGGTCTGTCTCGAACGCCGGCAAGCCTTTGAAGCTCGATCTCGACCTGGCGACCGGAAAGGGCGGAGCGGGGACGGTCACCGCCAACGGGCTTGCGTTCCAGATCGTCCGCATCGGCGCAAAGGCGTACTTCAAGGGTGGGGCGGCGTTCTGGAGCCACTTCGGAGCCTCGGGGCTCGGGACGCTGCTGAACGGGCGCTGGATCGAAGCTTCCGCCACCACAGGTGACCTCGCCTCGTTCACCCCGCTGACCGACGTGAAGCAGCTCTTCACGAGCGTGCTCGGCTCACATGGGCCGCTCGAGAAGGCGACAAACCAGCTCATGATCAACGGCCAAGCGGCGATCGCGATCATCGATTCCGGTTCCAACGACACGATCTTCGTCGCGGCGAACGGGCCACCCTATCCGCTCAAGCTCGCACAGAAGGACGGCGGCTCGGTCACCTTCGACAGGTGGAATCAGCCCGTCTCGCTCCAGGCGCCGAAGAACGCCGTCGAGCTCGACAAGCTCAAGCCGGGCTAGGAGCTAACCGGTTGGATCGGCGTTCAACACCCTGATCACGCCGACGGTCTCCGACGCACGCGACTCCGGGGCGACGTCGCCGAACAGCTCGAGCAGCTCCTCACGGGAGAGCGTCTCCTTCTCGAGCAGCGCATTCGCGACGCGGTCGAGGATCGCGCGATGCTTCTGGATCAGCCGCAGCGCCTCCTCGTAGGCGTGATCCGTGAGCCGCGTCTGCTCGTGGTCGCGCATCTGCTTCGAGGCCTCTGAGAGCGCGTAGTTGTCGGCCCGCATCGTGCGCGAAGCCGCGCCCTCGCCCATCCCGTACTCGAACACCATCGAGCGGGCAAGGGAGGTGACCTTCTCCAGATCGTTGGCGGCACCGTTTGTGACCCGTCCGAAGACGACTTGCTCCGCCGCGCGGCCGGCCAGCGCGACGACCATCCAGTCGACGAGCTCCTCCTTGGTATGCAGGTACCGCTCCTCCTCGGGAAGACTGAGCGTGTAACCAAGGGCACTGCCGCGGGCGATGATCGACGCCTTCTGCACCGTCGAGGCCTCGGTCATCAGATGCGACATCAACGCGTGACCACCCTCGTGGTAGGCGAGGATCCGCTTCTCCTTGTCGGTGATCACGCGGCGCTGCTGCAGGCCGGCGATCACGCGGTCCATCGCCGACTCGAAGTCGGCCTGGATGATCACGGTGCGGTCGGTGCGGCCGGCCGCGATCGCAGCCTCGTTGCAGATGTTCGCCAGATCGGCGCCCGTCAAGCCGGCCGTCTGGCGGGCGACGGAGGTGAGGTCGATGTCGGGTGCGAGCGGCTTGCCTCGCGTGTGGACGGCGAGGATCTCGGAGCGACCCTTCAGGTCCGGCGGCTGGATCAGGATCTGGCGGTCGAAGCGTCCCGGGCGGAGCAGCGCCGGGTCGAGGTCCTGGAGCCGGTTGGAGGCGCCCATCACGACGACCTGGTCGCGCGTGCCGAAGCCGTCGAGCTCGACGAGGAGCTGGTTCAGCGTCTGGTCCTGCTCGCGGTTGAACGAGTTGCCGCTGCGCGCCCGGCCGACGGCGTCGAGCTCGTCGATGAAGATGATCGACGGCGCGTTCGAACGGGCCTCTTCGAACAGCTTCCTGATTCGCGCCGCACCGAGACCGGCGAACATCTCGACGAACGCCGAGGCGCTCTGCGCGTAGAAGCGGGCTCCCGACTCGTTCGCGACCGCCTTCGCAGCGAGGGTCTTGCCCGTGCCGGGCGGGCCGTAGAAGAGGATCCCCTTCGGCACGCGCGCGCCCATCCGCTCGAAGCGCTTCGGGTCGCGCAGGAAGTCGACGACCTCCTGAAGCTCTTCCTTCGCCTCGTCGAGCCCTGCCACCTCCGCCCAGGTGACCGAGGACGACGAGCCCGGCGTGATCTCCATCGGCTTCACGCGCGGCATCAGCTTGATCGTCCGCCAGAGCAGCCAGACGACGATGCACATCAGCCCAAAGAACATGACCGGCAGCCAGGTCAGAGCGAAGTCCTGCATGAAGGACCCGAAGCTGGCGACCGGCGGCATCGGGAGACTCATCGGCAGCGGAGAGCGTCGGCTAAAGCGCAGCGGCCTCGAGCGCGAGGCAGGCGGCGAGCGCAGCCTCCGCGACCTCGAGCTGGGCGGTGCTCGGCTCCGCGGTCCCCGCCCGGTGCTGGAGCTCGTGGCCGGGGCGGGCGAGCGCGTGCGCGAGCGCGTGATCGGGGTTGCGTTGCATCCAGCCGAAAACCTCGGTCGCAGCAGCCACCGCCCCGAAAGCCGCAGCCGCGCGGGCCGGCTGACGGAAGCGCGCCGGCGCCTTCGCGGCGAGCGTGTTGCCGACGACCGTCGCCGCGACGAGCGGGCCGACGAGGTGAGACCCGCAGCGCTCGTGCTCCTTCGCGCGCGGCTCGCCGTGCTCGTAGGTGCCGATCGCGATGTGCTCGGCGCCGTGGTAGGCCGCGAGCGACTCGCTGCGCAGCGCGAGGATCGCCGGGGTGAACGAGAGCAATGCGCCGACGAGCTCCTTCGAGGCGTCGCCGAGACGAGAGCGGCGGATACCGGTCATCGCCACGCTGCTCGCGAGCATCGACGCGATCACGTCACGGCGCTCGAACGGCAGCTTCGCCTCGGGCATGAGCTTCTTCAGGCGCGGCAGGAACGCCACCGCCTCGAAAAGCTTCGCGGGACCGCGCAGGAGCGGATTGCCGATGTTCGACGAGATCAGCCGCTTGCGCTCGGCGGCCACCTTCAACTCGCCGTCGGCCGTGCGAATCGCGCAGGCCCAGGACGTCGGCCCATGCACGAGCACGCCGTTCGAGAGTGCCATTCCACCAAGCCGGACCTTCTCGTCGGACATCGCTCTAGCGTACTGACTCGAGGCGGGCCTGGAGCTCTGCCGCAACGGGCCCCCGGGCCAACTCTCGGCCGTCGATTGCGACCACCGGGACAACCTCGCGCACCGCCGAGCTCACGAACGCCTCCTCCGCGCTCAGGAGCGCCGGCAGCGTGAACAGCCCTTCCTGGACGCGGTAGCCGGCTCCGCGCGCGAGCTCGACGAGCGCGCCGCGCGTCACCCCGGGCAGCACGCCGGTCGCAACCGCGGGCGTGAAGAGCGTGTCGTCGGTGCGCCACCAGATGTTGGCCGTCGTCAACTCGAGCACCGTCTCGCCTTCGCCGAGGAAGAGCGCGTCGTCGGCCCCTTCGCTCTCTGCCAACGCGACCGCGGCCATCGCCGCCGCGTAGCTCGTCGCCTTCACACCCGCGAGCAGCGTGGGAACGGCGCCGGATCGAAGCGTGATCAGCGCCAGCCCCCGAGCACGCAAGGCATCGAGCCCCGGCGGCAAACGTGCCACCGTCGCCAGGAGCGTCCTGCCGGTGTGGAAGAGCCTGAGCGCCCCTTCGTCGGTGGCAGCGGCGGCGACGACCTGCTCTGCGAGCGCAGCGGCATCCTCGGGCGGTGGCAATCTCAGCGCGAGCGCCGAACGCTCGAGCCTCGCCACGTGCTTGGCGAGCAGAACCGCGCGCCCACCGCGGAGCCGCACCGTCTCGAAAGCGGCCGCGCCGCGCAGCAGCGCCTCGTCGTCTGCGAAGAACACCGGCTCGCTCGGATCGACGAGCCCCCGGCCCGCGACGCCCGCCGCGAGGAGGCTCACAAGAGCACCAGCCCGCCGACCGACGCGAGCAGCGGCCGCGCCTTGACCCAGGACTCCTCGATCTCGGCCTCCGGCTCGGAGTCCCAGACGATCCCGCCGCCGACCCAGAGGTGAATGCGATCCTCCGCAACCGCAAACGTTCGGATCGTCAGCGCGAGGTCGAAGTCGCCGTTCGAGTGGACGACGCCGAGCGCGCCCATCGACGCGCCGCGCCCGACGGGCTCGAGCGCAGCGATCAGATCGAGCGCGGCGATCTTCGGCGCCCCGGTCACGGAGCCGCCGGGAAATGTCGCAGCCAGGATCTCGCTCAAGGCGACATCCTCGCGCAGGCGGCCTTCGACTGTCGAGACGAGATGCGTGACGCCGGCGAGCGGGCGCTGGACCATCAGCTCCGGCCAGCGGATCGACCCTGGCTCGCACACGCGCGAAAGGTCGTTCCGCTCGAGATCGACGATCATCATGTGCTCCGCGGCGTCCTTCTCGGCGTCGACGTCGACGCCGGCCGGGCGCGTGCCCTTGATCGGCAACGTGACGAGTTGCCGGCCGCGCCGCCTGAGGAAGCGCTCGGGCGACGCGGAGACGATCGCCCAGCCGTCGCCCAGGAGGGGTCGGCCGTGCAGCGGCGCCAACCGCAGAAGCGCGGGCGCGAGCCCGGCCGGATCCCCGCCGAAGTCCGCCGCGAGATGCTGCACGAGGTTCACCTGGTAGACGTCGCCGCGCTCGATCGCAGCGCGCACACCGTCCACCGCCGCCGCGTATTCCTCGTCGTCCCAGGTCCGCTCCCAAACCCCGAGCTTGTAACAGCGTGTTGCGGGCCGGTGTTCGGGCGCGGGACGAATGCGGCAAGCGAGCAGCGGCAGCGGGCACGGCTCGGGCGGAGAGGGGACGGGCGTCCGCCGGAGCGGCTCCGAGAGCCCGTACCCGAGATACAGATCGGCGACCGCCCCGTTGCGGCCCCAGAAGCCTTCGGCTGCGAGGTAGTCCTCGAGCTTGGCGAATGCGTCTGCTGCGTCGTGGAGCTCCAGCACCCTGCCGAGCCTAGCGCGGCGGCGGAGCATACTTGCGGCGTGGGCGATCTCTTCAGCGAGGCCGCAGCGCAGCGCCTGGGGGCTACGGCGCCGCTCGCGCAGCGGCTGCGCCCGGCGACGCTCGCCGAGTTCGTCGGCCAGGAGCACGTCGTCGGCGCGGGTCGTGCGCTGCGCCTGGCGATCGAAGGTGACCGCGTCCCGTCGCTGATCCTCTACGGGCCGCCGGGGTCCGGCAAGACGACCCTTGCTCGGATCGTCGCCCGTACCACGGGCTCCGAGTTCGAGGAGCTTTCGGCAGTGTCGGCGACGGTCTCGACCGTTCGTGAGGTCCTGGTGCGGGCGCGCGAGCGGCTCGGAGCGTCGGGCCGGCGGACGATCCTCTTCCTCGACGAGATCCACCGCTTCAACAAGGCGCAGCAGGACACGCTGCTGCCGGGTCTCGAAGAAGGGCTCGTGACGCTGATCGGCGCGACGACGGAGAACCCGTACTTCGAGCTGAACTCTGCACTGCTGTCGCGAATGCAGGTCTACGAGCTCGAGCCGCTCTCGGAGGAACAGCTTCGCGAAGTCGTGCGCCGCGGCGCCGCAGTACTCGGCGCCGCCCTGACGCCGGCCGTCGAGGAGCTGATCGTGCGTCGCTCCGGAGGCGACGCCCGCTCGGCGCTCGGGATCCTCGAGCTTTCGGTCGACACCGCCGCTGGGAGCACCGTCGAGGTGCGGCACGTCGAGGATGCCTCGCGCAAACGGCCCCTGCTCTACGACAAGGGCGGCGATGCGCACTACGACTTCATCTCGGCCTGGATCAAGTCGACCCGCGCAAGCGACGTGCAGGCGTCGATCTACTATCTCGCGGCGATGCTGGAGGGGGGCGAGGATGCCCGCTTCATCGCACGGCGGATGATCGTGCTCGCCTCCGAGGACATCGGCAACGCCGACCCGCAGGCGCTCGTGATCGCGGTCGCCACTGCGCAGGCGGTCGAGCATGTCGGGCTCCCGGAGGCGCGGATCAACCTGGCGCAGGCGGCGACCTACCTCGCGCGGGCACCGAAATCGAACGCGTCGTACAAGGCGCTCGGGGCGGCCGCGGCCGACGTGCGCGAGCGCGGCCACCTGCGCCCGCCGGATGCGCTCCGGTCGGCGGCGTATCCGGGCGCCCGCAAGCTCGGCCGCGGTGAGGGCTACGTCTACCCGCACGACGACCCGGAAGGCTTCCAGGTCGACTGCCTCCCCGAGGAGCTGACGGGCCGGATCTACTTCGAACCCTCCGGGAACGGCGAGGAGACCGAACGGCCGCGAGGCTCGGGAGGCCACGCGTCCTAAACAGCCGTGGCCGGTGTCAGACACCGTCACGAAAGTGTGACAACTTTGCGCCAATGTTCGAAAAAGCGTGGACAGGGGCCGCTTCTTCGAAGATCGTTCGGTGTCAGACACGGTTGCAAACGCGGTGCAAGGCCGCCTGACTGTGCACGCCGGACGGTTTGATCGCGAGATCGCCCGGCGCGTTGGCGCGTCAGGGACTAGAGGATCCGAGCGCCGAGCGCGCTCGCGGCGAACTCGACCGCGAGCAGCCCGGTCTCGTTCGCGCGGTCGAGGATCGGATTCACCTCGACCAGCTCGAGCGAGTCGAGGGAGCCCGCCTCGGCCACGAGCTCGAGCATCAGATGCGCTTCGCGGTAGGAGAGCCCGCCGCGGACCGGCGTGCCGACTCCAGGCGCGAACATCGGATCGACGACGTCGAGATCGAAGCTCACGTGCAAGAAGGCCGTGCCCGCGAGGAACGCAAGCGCTTCCCGCAACACCCGCTCGACGCCAAGACGGTCGACATCGCTCATCGTGAACACCCGCGCGTCGATTTCGTCGATCAGCGCGCGCTCGCCGGCGTCGAGGGACCGAACCCCGACGAGAGCCGCCCGCTCGACCGACGGCGTCGGCCAGGCGCTCGACTCGAACTCCGGTCCCGCAACACCGAACGCAGCGGCCAGAGACATCCCGTGGACGTTCCCGGTGGGAGAGGTCGCCGGGCGGTTCAGGTCTCCGTGCGCGTCGACCCAGAGGACACCGCCGGGGCCGTTCGCAAGGGCCATCCCGCCGAGGGTGCCGATCGCGATCGAGTGGTCGCCGCCGAGCACGAGCGGCACGAAGCCCTCCGCCCGCGCCTGCGCCACAAGCTCGGCGACCCGTGCACAGGACCGCTTGATCGAATCGAGGTAACGGGCGCGTGGATCCCCGACCTCGGTCGCCTCGGGCACGTCCACGACCACGTCCCCCCGGTCGACCCAGACCCGGCCGAGGCCCGTGATCCGCTCGTGGAGCCCCGCATGCCGAATCGCCGAGGGGCCCATGCCCACGCCGCGGCGTCCGGCTCCGAGATCGAGCCCGGCTCCGATCACGGCGACCGGCCGCGTGGTCTCTGCAGTCCCCACCTCGTCAGGCTAACCGCGCCGGGTCGTGCCCGCTGCGTGTTCCCACGTCGGAACGCGAGGGGCGGCTAGACTGCCGCCGCCAGGCGAGGTAGCTCAGCTGGTAGAGCACACGGCTGAAAACCGTGGTGTCGCCGGTTCAAGTCCGGCCCTCGCCATTGGGTTCGAAAGTGCTCCGGTCTCCACGAGGAAACCGGGCAGTTACGAACCCTTCGCCCAGGACATCTCCTCGGCGAAACGCACGATCCTCCGGCTGCTTGGGAGTCCTCGGGTCAACGGAGATTCTCCGATTCCAGGGTCGAACGTCACGCTTTGCTCGCTCCCGAGCAAGCGCAGCCATGACCCTCGATCACCTGAGAGGTGCGTCGGGGTTGCTGTCGCCCGGCGCCGGGCGTATCAGGACAGCTGGATCGTGATGCCGGTGATCGTGTTCGCCGTGTTCAGGTCGATGTAGGTGAACGTGCCGCTGACCCCGGCGTAGGCGCCGCTCCCGCCGACCACCTTCCCTGATCCGTTGGCGCCCTGACCGACCGACTGGACCGTAATCGTCCCCTTGGGGAGGGTGAAGAAGGTGAAGACGGCGACGCAGGTGCTCGTGGCCGCCTTGCACGTGAACACGTCCGTGCCGATCTGCGTGCTGCCGAGGTAGTCGAGGTCGTGCACGACCCGTGTGGACATGGTCTCCTTCTGGCTTTTCGCGACGGCGGTGAAGGCGATGCTCCGGCTCGGCCCGGCCGCCGAACCGACGGGCGCGAGCGCGAGGGACGTTGCGAGAGTCGCTGCGATCCACATGCTGGTTCTCATGGTGTCTCCTTCGTTCGACGTGCGGTTCACGGATGAGCGTATCCCCGGATCGTTCCGCTCGGCATGACGATTCGTTTCGGGTAGCTATCGAGTCGCCATGATTAGCCGCGCCCGCCATATCGGACGCGGCGTCGATGAGTCAGTCGAGAAGAGGTCTGATGCCCAACTCGTCGCCAGGCTGAGCACTGGTCAGCTTACTCGCGTCCCCTCCGCTGATCGCAATCGCATAGGCGCCGTAGGAATCCTCATAGAGGATCAGGTCGCCCCGACTCGCGTCCGCGAACGTCTCCGCGACGACCGCGTAATACGAGTCGACCGCAAGCACGAGCTCGACGCGGTCGCTGGGACGCAGCCCGGCGACATCGACGTGCTCCCTCGTGAGATTCAGCTGCAGATTCCCGAACCGGTCGACCGCAAGCACGGTCGCGCCGAGCTGCTCCGGGCCGACGGCGACTGCCGGGAGTTCGATTCGCACCAGTGTGCCGGGGTCGACCTCGCCGCCGAGCTCGTCGAACGGCACCCCGGTTGCCAGATGCGCCGCGACGGGTGCGAAGATGTCGCGGGCGTGGAAGGTTCGAGAGACGCGCTCGAGCTGGTAGCGAGGGTTCGTGAGCTCACGAACGGCCGAGACGGCTCCGGCGGGAGCCGCGAGCGACAGGAGGCCGTTGTCGGGCCCGACGTAGACGCGCTCGTCCGTCGTCCGGATCGCGATCGCGCGCCGGTCGCCGCCGACACCCGGATCGACAACGGCAAGGTGGACGCCCGGCGGCATGTAGGGCACCGCGCGCGCCAGGAGGAGCGCCCCTTGCGTCACCGCCTGCGGCGCGATTCCGTGTGTGATGTCGAGAATCTCCACGTCGCGTGCGATCCCTTTCATCACCCCGCGGCAGACTCCGACGAAGTCGTCCCGCTGACCGAAGTCGGTCAGGAAGGTGATGTAGCGATACACCTAGTGGTTGCTCCTGGAAATTCGGTGCCCGGTGGCCGAGCGAAAACCGAGCAAGCCTAGGACGCAGGGAGGCCGCACACCCAAAGGTATGCGGCCGACCAAGGACGACGGCATGCGAAGCGTTTGCAGCCGGCCAGAGGGTGCTGAATTTCCAGGAGTGACCACTACTCGAACCTCGCAAAGGTCTCGACCGCAGCGACGAGACCGTCGAGGTCGTGGCTCTCCGCCTCGACGCGAACGTCCAGTCCCACCTCGCGCGCGATCCGTGACGTCTCCGGCCCGATCGAGACCGCCGGCGTCGTGCCGCCGGTCCACGCATACGCGCGTGCGGCCGAGCCCGACGCGAGCACGATCACGTCGCCCTCCGGCGCCTCGGGTGAGAGCAGGCGCGTTCGGTAGAGCGGGATGAAGTCCGCGCCGAGGGCGTCGATCGGGCCCCGGCGCGAGTTCTCGGCGGCCAGGTAGAGAACGCGCCCCTCGTGCGCCGGAAAATCGGCGATCAGCCCGTCCTGGGAATGAACCGCAGGGACGAAGGCGGGCTCGATCCCGTGCTTGCGCAGTGTCTCGGCGGTGCCGGGACCGACGGCCGCGACCTTGGGCAGATTCACTGCGCGCCGAGCTACCTCGTCGGCCCCGTTTGGACTCGTGACGATCGCCCATTCGTAGCCGGCGCAGTCGATCGGCTCATCCGAGATGCGCTCGATCTCGATCAGCGGGCACTCGACGACTTCGTGGCCGAGCGCCTCGAGGCGGCCGACCAGCGGACCCGCCTGAGCGCGCGGGCGGGTGACGATGACCTTCATGCCGCCCTGAGCGCGGAGGCGGCGAGCAGCGCCTCGGCCAGCTCGATCGGATCGTCACCAGTCGCGCGTTCGAGCCACGAGCCGTCCTCCGCCGCGATCAGCGCGGTCAGGCGCTCACCGTCGTGGTGCGCCGCCACCGGGGCGAGACAGCCGGCGCCGACGACCGCGACGCAGGCGCGCTCGGCCTCGACCCGCCGCCGGGTCTCGGCGTGGTCGGCATGGGCAACGACCTCCACCTCGCCCGCGCGAACCTGGAGCGCCACCGCTCCCTGCGCCGCCTCGGGAAGCATCTCGGTGGGCGGGATCCGCAACCCGATCGAGTCGCCCAGACCGAGCCGGTCGAGCCCGCAGGACGCAAGCACGAGCGCGTCGAGCCCACGCTCGGTCAGCTTGCGCAGACGCGTGTCGATGTTGCCCCGCAACGGTTCCACCGAGATCGTCGGCTCGAGCGCGAGCAACTGCGCGCGCCGGCGTACCGACGCCGTCCCGATCCGCATTCCCGCCCGAATCTCGGCAGCGCCGACCAGCGCATCGCGTGGATCGTCCCGTTCCAGGTACGCGCCGACGACGAGACCGTTCGTGTCCGTCGAGGTCATGTCTTTTGCGGAGTGAACCGCCACGTCGATCCGCTCGGCGAGCAGCGCCTCCTCGATCTCCTTCACGAAGACGCCGCGCTCGCCGATCTGGCCGAAGGGGCTCGTCCGGTCGCGGTCGCCAGCCGTCGTCATCGGCACGAGCACGACGTCGTATCCCGCCCGCCGGATCGCCGCGGCGGCGAGCTCGGCCTGGACGAGCGCGAGCCTAGATCCGCGTGACCCGATGCGAACGAGCACAGCTTCGTCCTCTCGAGGTCTGGGGCGTGCCGCAGATCTTCTTGCGCGGGCGCACGCGCAGGAACGCTGCCGGTGTCTGAACAGGCAACGGCCTGTCGACCCGGGCCGGCCGCTCCGCGCTCAACGCTCCTCCTCGAGCCCGAAGAGATGCCTGACCGCGTCGGCGTAGGTCTCACCCTCGGCGGCCGCAGCGGCCTCTTTCATCCGGACGGTCGGCAGGTGGAGGAGCTTGTTCAGGATCTGCGAGGTCGCGGCCTCGACGGTGCGGCGCTCCTTGTCGGAAAGCCCGCTGAGCTTCGCGAGCTCGCCGGCGCGAATCTCCTCGGCGTGCGAGCGCAGCGCGGAGATCGCCGGCACGACGTCGAGCGACGCACGCCAGTCGCGGAAGCGCTCGGCCTCGAGCGCGACGAGCTGCTCGGCTTGCGCGGCCTCGACCCTTCGGTCAGACAGCGTCTCGGCGACCACGGCCTCCAGGTCATCGATGTCGTAGAGGTAGCAGCCATCGAGCGAATGCACTGCCGGGTCGACGTCGCGCGGGACGGCGATGTCGATGAAGAAAAGCGGGTGGTGGCGCTGCGCCGGCACGTCGTGAGCCCCGACCACGATGTCGGCAGCGCTGGTCGAGGAGAGAACGACGTCGACGTCACCAAGCTTGGACGGCATTTCGGCGAGCGTCAGCGCCGTCGCGCCGAAACGCGTCGCCAGCTCGTGCCCGGTCTCTGCGCTGCGGTTGGCGACGTAGGCGATGGTCGCTCCGCGCGACGAGAGGTTCACAGCCGCCAGCTCGCCGATCCGGCCGGCGCCGACAAGCAGGACGCGCCGGCCGGTGAGGTTGCCGAAGACCTGCTGCGCGAGGGCGGCCGCGGCGGCCGGCACAGACGCCGGGTTCTCGCCGATCGCCGTCTCGGTCCGCACCCGCTTGCCGATCTGGAGCGCCTGCCGGAAGACGCGGTCGAGCAGCGGGCCAGGCGACGCGGCGTCGAACGCCGCGCGCACCTGTCCGAGGATCTCGCCCTCGCCCGGAATCAGCGAGTCGAGGCCGGCCGCCACGCGGAAGAGGTGGACGGCGGCGGCTTCGTCGTGGAGCCGGTAGACGACCGGGTCGAGCGGCTCACCCGCGAGCTCCTCGAGCGAGGCGACAGCGCGATCCTCGCCGCCGCTCGCGAGGTAGATCTCGGTGCGGTTGCACGTCGAGAGGCAGACGGCGTCGCCGAGCTCGCGCGCGAGCGATGCAGCGCGCGCGAATGGCAGCACGACGCGCTCCCGCAACTCGACCGGAGCCACGTGATGCGAGATCCCGACGAGCGACAGCCTCAAAAGTGGCTCCCGGCCAGTGCGATGCGCACGAGGATGACCAGCGCAAACCCACCGAGCGCGAGGTAGGCGGCGCGTCGGCCGGTCAAGCGGAGCGTCAGAAAACCCGCGTAGAGAAGCCACGTTGCGCCGGTGACCGCCATCAACGCGTCGGGGCCGCCACCGTCCTGGTCGAGCCGCACGAACCCCGCGGCGAGCCCGAGCGTGAGGAGCGGCAGCGAGTAGGTGATCGTCCGGGCCGTGAGCTGCTCGAGCGTTGCGAGCGGCGGGAGGCGCAGGCGGAGGATGTCTGCCGAGCGCCGCTTCAGCCGCCGGTCCTCCCACAGATAGAGGGCCGCGAGCGCCGCGGCGACCGTGAACCCGGCGAACGCGGCGAGCACGAAGCCGACGTGGAGCACGAGGAAGAGGTTGCCGTAGTGCGACCGCTCGCCGGCCGCGGTTCCCCCGCCGACCCGGGCCACCACGAAGAGCACGGCGGCGAGCGGCATCAGCGCGAGGCCGAGCAGGCGGTAGCGGTCGCGGCAGCCCCAGATCAGGTAGATCCCGACCACAAACCAGACGAAGAGGCTGAGCGAGCCGGCCCAGGTCGACCAGGGAAAGCCGTCGGCGCGCGCCGCCTGCAACGCGAGCAGCGCGGTCTGCGCGATCCAGCCGAGTCGCACGCCCCAGGTCCCGAAGCGCGTGAAGCGCGGAGAGGTGTACGCGAGTGCCGCCTCGCCGTAGCCGATCAGCGCGGGCCAGAAGAGGAGCTCAACCACTGCTGTTGCCACCGGCCTCGTCGTGCGCACGCGCGATCTCGACCAGATCTGCGACCTCCCGCTGGAGCCGCTGGAGCTTCGACGCGATGATCAGGACGTAGGCGAGCACCCCGATGAAGACGACGAGATACGCGGCGGCGGTGTATTTCTCGGATGGGGTCATGTGAGGATCTCCCGCAATTCACGCAGGTGCGCATCGAGGCGCTTTCCTGCTAATTCGAGGTTGTACAGCGTTGCGAACAAGGAGATCATCGCCGCCCAGGCGACGCAGAACGTGAAGAACTGCGAGCCGGCCATCGCCGGCCCGGTCGACTTGAAGATCACGGGGTGCTGGGTGGCGATCGTCCGCGAGAGGCGGATCGCGAGGATCGAGATCGGGATCAGCACGACGCCGAAGAGCGCATAGACCGCGCACATGTTCTCGCGTTGCGGCCCCTGGCCGACTGAGTAGCGGAGCATGAAGTAGGCGCAGTAGAAGAGGAAGAGCACGAGAAACAGCACAAGCTCGTCGTCGGTCCAGACCCACCAGACGCCCCAGGAGATCTTCGCCCAGAGCGAGCCGGTCAGGAGCACGAGCGAGCCGAAGATCACGCCCTGGTGAATCGCGACGTAACTTTCGAGATCCGCCGTGGGCGGCCGCTTCCAGAGATGAAGCAGCGCCTTCCAGGCGCCCCAACCGAACGCGACGTAGGCCGTGAGCGCAAGCGGGACGTGGAAGTAGAAGATTCGCTGCGACAGCCCCTGATTGTTGTCGGTCGGCGCATAGAAGAAGATCAGCGCGATCGCGACTGCGAAGAGCACCGTGGTCAAGCCCGCGAGCAGAGACAACCGGTTGTTGTCGAGTCTCGACCTCACCGGAGAATCGTACGTCCTCACGTCTCCACCACGACGTACTCGAACGCACCCCAGGCCAGGAGCGCGAAGACGGCGTCGTAGAGCACGAGGAGCAGCATGTAGTTCCCGCCGTTTCCCGTGCTCGCACCGATCCCGCCGACGACGACCGGGATCGAGAGCGGCAGGAAGAGCAACGGCAAGATCAGCTCGCGGGCGCGACCCGCAACCGCCATCGCGCCCGTCAGCGTGCCGACCGCGCAGATGCCGATGTTCGCGAGGGCGACGGCAGCGACCGTCCGGCCGTTGACCCCCGAGAAGAAGACCGCGAAGGCGGGGAGCGCAACGGCCTCGGCAAGCACGAGGAACGCCATCACCGAGAGTGCCTTCGCCGCCCAGATCGCGCTGCGGTCGCACGGCGTCAGCACGAGCGCGTCCATCGTCCCCTGCTCGCGCTCGGGCACGAATGCACGGGTGAGCCCGAGCAGCGCCGTGAACACGATCGCGATCCAGAGCAACCCGAGCGCAGCGGTGTGGTTCGACCCCTCCGGCAGCGCGAAGTGGAACACGGTCAACGCCGAGATCACAAAGATCAGCATCGCCGGCAGCGTCTCCTTGGCGCGAAGCTCGAGCAGGAGGTCTTTGCGCACGAGCGCACCGACATCGGCAACGTATCTCACGCGAGCGCCAGACGTTGTGTGGCCAGGTGCGAGACGCGGTCGGGATCGTGGGTTGCGACCACGAGCGTCCGGCCCGAAAGCTCGATGAGCGTTTCGTCGAGCAGCTCGCCGCCGGCCGAATCGAGCGCGTTGAACGGCTCGTCGAACACAAGCAGCTGGGGCTCGTGCAGGAGGGTGCGGCAGAGAGCGAGTCGCTGCTGCATCCCGCGCGAGAAGGTTGCGACGCGCTGGTGGCGGACCTCCCAGAGGCCGAACCGCTCGAGCAACATCCCGATCCGCTCGGCGCGCTCCGGCACACGGTAGAGCCGGCCGAAGAGTGTCAGGTTCTCGAGCGGCGTCAGTTCCCGGTAGACGAGCGGATCGTGGCCGAGGTAGCCGACGAGCTCGCGGCTCGGCAGCTCGAGCTGCCCGCCGCTCGGCGCGGCCAGCCCGGCGAGGACCCGGAGCAAGGTGGTCTTGCCCGAGCCGTTGGGGCCGGTGACGAGCAGAAACCCGCCGTTCGGCAGATCGACGTCGACACGCCGGAAGACGCGCTTCTCGCCGTAGCGCTTTGAGAGATTGCTGGCTTTGATCATCGGGGCGCTTCTCATGGGGGGCCCTGCGCGCGCCCCTACCTGAACGCTACCCGCGATCCCGTGCCGTGTCTGTCACAGCCTCGCGCCAAGAGCGTGCCGACTCGTCCACAGGCACCCAGAGTCGCGCAGTGAGGACAGGAGCGCTAACGTCAACGCATGTTCGAACGGTTCACGGACTCGGCCCGCGAGGTGATCGTCCTCAGCCAGAAGGAGTCACGGGCGCTGCAGCACGATTACATCGGCACCGAGCACCTCCTGCTTGGGCTGCTGCGCGAAGAACACAGCCTTGCCGCACAAGTGCTCTCCTCGCTCGACCTGACCTTCAGCGGCGTGCAGGCGCAGGTCGAGCGCATCGTCGGGCGCGGCGACGGGGTCCCACCCGGCGAGATCCCTTTCACGCGGCATGCCACGAAGACGCTCGACCTCGCCGTGGGCGAAGCACTCTCGCTCGGCCACACCGACGTCGGCGCCGAGCACATCCTCCTCGCGCTCGCTCATGACAACGAGGGCGTCGCCTGCCGCGTCCTGCGCCACTTCGGCGCCGACGCCGAGACAATCCGAAACCGCCTCATCGTCATGCTCTCGGAGCAGGGTCCGCACGAGCCTGCCAGCCCGGCCGTTCGCCCTCCGCCCGGAGTTCGCGGCCCGAACTGGGAGTACTGGGTCGAGCGCACACCGGACGCGGGCGCACTCTCCATCGACTCGCTGAACGAGCTGGGGTCCGAGGGCTGGGAGCTCGCGGGAGTCGTGCCCGACACCGCCGGGGTGGCGCTCGTCTTCAAGCGCCGCCTTTAGAAAAACCACCTACGCCACGTCGGCGAGCACGAAGGCAAAGAACGCGACGCTGATCACACCGTTCATGGTGAAGAACGCGGCATCCAGCCTGCGCAGGTCGTTCGGCCGCACGAGCAAGTGCTCGTAGGCGAGCAGCGACGCCACGCATGCGACGCCGATCCAGTAGAGCCCGCCCACGTGCAGGCCGATCCCGGCGACCGCCAGGAGCGCAACCGTTGCGAGATGCAACGCCCGTGCACCCGCAAACGCGCCGCGCTCACCGAAGCGCGTCGCCCACGAATGCAGGCCCTGCTCCCGATCGACCTCGATGTCGAACAGCGCATAGAAGAGGTCGAAGCCGGCGACCCACGCAGCCACCGCCCCGCCGAGCGCCCACGCCTGCCACGGGAGGTTTCCCTTCACCGCCGCCCAGGCCCCGACCGGCGCCAGCCCGTCGACCGCGCCGAGCCACAGGTGGCAGAGCCACGTGAATCGCTTCAGGTACGGGTAGACGACGAACGCGGCGACCGGGATCGGCCAGAGGAAGTGCACGAGCGGATCGAGCTGCCAGACCGCGAAAAGGAACACGACGAGCGACGCCAGGCAGAACGCGAGGACGGCGCCGATCGTGAGCTTCCCCGCCGGCAGCTCACGTCCTGCCGTGCGCGGGTTCCGCGCGTCGATTCCGGCGTCGATCAGCCGGTTCAGCGCCATCGCGAGCGACCGGGCCCCCGCCATCGCCACCGTGACCCAGACCAGATCGTGAGCCGACGGAACGCCGTGCACGGCGAGAAACGCGCCGACATAAGCGAACGGGAGCGCGAACACCGTGTGCTCGATCTTGATCAGACGCGCAAAGAGCGAGGCGTGGCGCATCAGCTCTGGGCGTGCTCGGTCGGGGCGTCGGCAAGGAGCGACAGCGCGTGCGGAAGCGCCGGCCGCAACAGCTCGTAGCCGTCTCGGCAGCCACCGGGTGAGCCCGGCAGGTTCACCACGAGCGCGCTTCCGACGACCCCTGCGACGCCGCGCGACAGCAGCCCGTGCGGGGTCTTCGAGCTCGAGTCGCGGCGCAGCGCCTCCGGGATCCCGGGCACCGCCCGATCCAGGATCGCGGCGGTCGCCTCCGGCGTCACATCGCGCGGCGCGAGCCCGGTGCCGCCGGTCGTGAGCACAACCGCGGCCGCCGACGCAAGCTCCCGGATCGCAGCCGAGATCCGGGACGCATCGTCGGGAACGACCCGCCGCTCGACCGCATAGCCGTCGGCCTCCAGACGCTCGACCAGCACGTCGCCGCTCGTGTCGTCCATGACACCGCGCGAGACGCGGTCGGAGATGGTGAGCACGGCCGCCCTCAAACGTCGACCTTCGTCTTCGAGACGAGCGCCACATCCGTGATCGTCATTCCCTTGTCGATCGCCTTCGCCATGTCGTAGACCGTCAGCGCCGCAACCGTCACGGCCGTCAGCGCCTCCATCTCGACTCCCGTCTGAGCGGTCGTCTCGGCGGAGGCAACGATCTCGACCACGCCCTCGCCGACCTCGAGCTCCACTTCGACGTGGGAGAGCGGCAACGGGTGGCAGAGCGGGATCAGCTCGCTCGTGCGCTTCGCCGCCATGATCCCGGCCAGCTGCGCCGCAGCCAGGGCGTCGCCCTTGGGCAGATCGCGCAGCCGCCGCGCCGTCTCCGGCGCCATCCGCACGCTCCCGCGCGCAGCGGCGCGGCGCCGGGACAGGGCCTTCCCCCCGACGTCGACCATCTTCAGCGCGCCGGAAGCCTCGTCGACGTGGGAAAGCTCCGTCACGACGGCGATCCTATTGCACGGGTGCGAGCAGATCGAGATCGGCGAGCTGGTGCCCGATCCACGCCTCGACATCGTGCTCGCGCACGAATCGCGCGATCGCCTCCGCACGGCGCCGCCGCTCGGGCTCGGGCATGGTCAGCGCGAGGTGGAGCGCCTCCGCCTGCGACTCGATGTCGAACGGATTGACGCCGAGCGCCCACTCGCCGAGCTCGGCGTGCGCGCCGGCATTCTCGGACAGGATCACCACGCCCGCTCGATCGTTGACCAGCGGCCCCTCCTTCGCGACCAGGTTCATGCCGTCGAAGATCGGATTCACGAGCAGCACGTCGTATTGCTTGTACGCCGCAACCGCCTGCGGGAAGTTATCGCCGATCTGCAGGTCGACGGGCCGCCAGCGGCCCTCGGAAAAGCGCTCGTTCACCGCTTGCGCCTCGCGCTCGATCGCGGCGAGATAGTCGGCGTACTCCGGCAGGTCCTGCCGAGACGGGTCGAGCAGCGCCAGCATGACCACGCGCCCGCGAAACTCGGGCCAGCGGTCGAGAAAGAGCTCGAACGCCCGGAAGCCGCGGACGATGTTCTTCGACGGGTCGGTGCGGTCAACGCGTACGACGAGAAACTCCGGCCGGCTCTCGACGATCAGGTGCTCCTCGGCAAGCACGGCCGGATCGATGCCCAACTCGTCGAACTCCACCGGATCGATCGAGATCGGACGCGTCACGGCGCGAGTCTGCCGGCCGTTCCAGTGGACGACGCTCGCGTCGAAGTCGCATTCCGCACCGACGATGTCCACGCAACCGCGCATGAAGTTCAGTCGCCACCGATCGGTGTGGAAGCCGACGAGGTCGTTCGCCAGCACCCCCTCGTGCGCGGCGCGCCGGATGTCCCCTGGCAGCGCGCGCCAGTAGTCCGGCGCAGGCCACGGGATGTGGATGAAGTGCGTGAGCAGTGCTGCCGGGCAGCGCTCGCGCACGAGCTGCGGAGCGAGATAGAGGTGGTAGTCGTGGAAGAAGACGGCCGCCTCGGGGTCGCGGGCAAGCTCGGAGACAACGGCGTCCGCGAAGCCGCGATTGACAGGCTCGTACCCTTCCACCCAGCCGGCGCGTAGGCTCCGGCCGGTGTTCGGAGCGCCGGCGAGCCCCCAGAGGTAGTGCTGGACAAACCAGAGGTGCGAGTTCGAGACGACGTTGTAGTAGCCGGAATAGGCAACAGGATCGTGGGCGACGAGCCGCAGGCGGTACGGCACGCCGTGGCGTGAGGTCTCGTCGATCGCCGCACCCTCCGACTCCAGCGCAACGAGCTTGTCCTCGTCGCTCATCGCGCTCGCGATCCACGTCACCTCGTGATTCGTGACGAGCCCGCGGAGCGCGGTCACGAGCCCGCCGCCGCCGCGCCGCGCGATCCTGGTGCTGTCGTCGACCCGGGCGAACGAGACCGGCCCACGATTGGAGACGACAATCAGCTTCCTGGCCGAGCTCACTCCGCGCAACGGTAGCGGCGGCTCTCACCCGGCGAGTGAGCGCGGCCTTCAGCCCGGGAACGCGAAGAGCAAGCCGCGATGCTCGACCGGGTTCTCCGGCGCACCGGGCGCAGAGAGCCACGCCGGCGGCAAGAGCGGCGAGCGCTCGCGACAGGCTCGCCGCGCTTCAACAGCCAGCCGAGATACTCGGTGTTCACGCGGCGCTCTCGGCGACCGCGGCTGCGACCGCATCCGCCTCCGCGTCGCTCAGCTCCGGGTAGAGCGGCAAGCTCACAACCTCCGCGGCGAGGCGCTCGCTCTCGACGAGCCCGGGCCGGGCGAGCTGCGCATAGGCCGGATGCCCGTGCACAGGCCGCGGATAGTGCACCGCCGTCTCGATTCCGCGCTGCGCGAGCCTGGCGCGGAAGCCGTCTCGATCGGGCACACGGACGACATAGAGATGCCGTGCGTGCAGAAACCCGTTCGGCTCGGGCTGCGCCGCGAGCCCGGCGTGACGAACAGCCTCGTCGTAGACGGAGGCGATCGCCCGGCGCCGGGCAGTCCAGGCGTCGAGCCGAGAGAGCTTCACGAGCAGAAGCGCCGCCTGAAGCTCATCGAGGCGGCTGTTCCAGCCGTGGCGCACCGACTCGTACCGCTCTCGCTCACCGTAGGTGCGCAGCGACCGGGCCAGCTCGGCGGCGGCCGGGTCATTCGTGACGACGGCCCCCCCATCGCCGAGCGCACCCAGATTCTTCGTCGGATAGAAGCTGAACGCCGCCGCGTCGCCGAGGCTGCCGGCGCGACGACCGCGGAGCTCGGCACCGTGGGCCTGCGCCGCATCCTCGACGACGACGAGTCCCAGGCTCCGCAACGCATCGACATCGGCACAGAGGCCGTAGAGGTGGACGGGGATCACCGCCCGCGTCCGGTCGGTGACCACGGCCGCGGCCGAAGCCGGGTCGAGTGTCCACGTCTGCGCGTCGACGTCGGCAAGAACAGGCGACGCTCCCGCAGCCTCGACAGCGGCGACCGTCGGCACGCAGGTGTTCGCGGGCACGATCACCTCGTCGCCGGGCCCGATCCCGAGCGCGCGCAGCGCGATCGCCACCGCGTCGGTCCCGGACGCCACTCCAACCGCGTGGCCCGCACCGCAGTAGCCGGCGAACGCCGCCTCGAACGCCGCGACCCGCTCGCCGAGCACGAACCGCCCGCTGTCCAGGACCCCTGCGAGCCCTGAATCGAGCTCGGGCCGCAGCGCGCGTACGCCGCGTGACAGATCGAGGAACGGAACGTTCGCGTCGCTCACCAGTACGCCTCGCCGTGCTCGGCGTAGTAGGCGAGGGTTCGGCGGAGCCCGTCTTCGAGCGCCACTCCGGCCTCCCAGCCGAGCGCTGCCCGGATCTTGTCGGCCCTGGTGAAGTAGTCGCCGATGTCGATCGTCTCTCGCTCGGCCGGAAACGGGACCGTCCGAAACGACCCGCCGCCCTGCAGGGCGACCAGCAACTCGGCGAGCTCGAGGAGCGAGATCGACGAGTCGACTCCGACGTTGAAGATCTGACCGGTCGCCTCGGCAGAAGCGGCCGCCAGCAGAAACGCGCGCGTCGCATCGTCGACGTAGAGCAGGTCCCGGCGCTGCCTCCCGTCACCCCAGACCTGAATCTCCTCGTCCCGCAGCACGGCCTTCAGCCACACGCCGAGGAACGTCTGGCGGGCATCGCGCACCCGCATCCCGGGGCCGTACACGTTCGTGAGCCGCAGCGTGCAGACCGGAATCCCGTACACCTGACCGTAGAGGGTGTGGTACGCCTCCCCGGCCGCCTTGTCGATGCCGTTCACGTCAACCGGCGCGATCGGATGCTCCTCGTCGACGGGCAGATAGCGCGGGCGGCCGTAGATCTGGCGCGTGCTCGCGAACACGATCTTCACGTCCGGATTGTGCTCCCGGCACGCTTCGAGGATCGAGAGGGGACCGCGGCAGTTGAGGTCGAGGTCGGTGAACGGGTCGGTCATCGAGTCGAGGTGACTGGTCTGCCCGGCGAGGCTGAAGAGCACGTCCTGCCCGCGCACGAGCGGAGCGACCGCCTCGCGGTCGCGCACGTCGACGTCGCGCACCTTCACGTCGTGTTCGATCCCGGCGATGTTCGCGCGGTTCCCGCCGTGCTCTGGCACGAGCGTGTCGAGCAGAATGACGTTCGCACCCGCCGGCACCAGCTCGCGCGCGAGGTTCGAGCCGATGAAGCCCAGTCCACCGGTGATCAGGACGTTCTTGCCGCGAAAGCTCTCCGCGAGCTCGGGCGCAATCATCCGAGCCCGAGCTCTCCGGGCTCGACAAGCCGCGCGCCCCGCAGCACGTTGCGTCGCAGGACGCGGTCGAGCAACCCGTGCGGCCGTGCTATCGCGCCGCGCTGAATGACCACGTCGACCCCGAGCGCGCGGACCGCCCTGATCGTCGCCAGCTGCAACCAGAGCTCACGCGTGCCGAACTCCTCCGTCCCGCCCACAAGCAGCAGGTGCGTGCATGCCCCCAGCTCCTCGAGAAACTGCTGGGCATCCCGCAGCAGCGGTCGCACCGGAACGTCCGCCTTCAACCGCCGCGCCACTCTCGTCAGTGACAGCGTGCGAGCAACGAGGACACGGAGGTCGCGCAAAGCGCCGCGTGGTGTACCCGCGAGCAGGAACGCTCGCAAGTCAGACACCTGTGGCGGACCGAACAGCGGCACAGGCTCCGGCGAGAGAACGAGCGGCTCGAATTGGGGCGCCTCTTCAGCCAGTTGCTCGAGGGTTCGCGCAACTGCCTCGGCAGCACCGCTGAGAGCGACTCGGAGCCGTTGCGAGACCTCCACGTCGCACTCGATCGCCGCGCCGAACCAGCCAACGTGCTCCTGGATCAGGTCAGCGCGTAAGCGGTGTCGTCCACTCGTGGACGGGGCGAGCACGTGCAGAAGCACGACCTGCTCGGTGCCAGGCCCCAGATCGGCCGGGAACGCCGTCCAGAGACCCGACTCGGCGGTCCCGCCGGCGTTGTCGAGCCACTCGTGGGCAAGCCGGACACGAGGCTCGCCATGTTTGCCGCCCGGCCAAGTCGTGGCGCCGAGATTGACGACCCGAACAGCGAACGTCCGCTGCTCGCTCGCGATCATCCGTTGCGGCGTCTCGAGCCACTCGAGCTCTGCCCGGCGGTCGCCGGGACCGAGCACGCGGCCCGCCCAGAGCCGCTCGATCTCCTCGTCGGCGACCACGGTTGCCTTCGCCCGTGGCTCGTTGCTCTGAGGCGAAGCGTTCAGAACCGAGCGCACGAGCGCAGCGTCGGCCTCGGGCAGCGGCTCGGTGGCGAGACCGGGCCGGCGCTCCGGCAGATGGAAGACGTGGTTCATCGGCCCACCGCCGATTCGCTTCCCAGGGCGCAGCGCTTCGTACTTCCGCGCTTTCGCCGCTCGCTGCTCGAGCGAGTGCAAGATCGCGTCGGCGTGGTAGAGCGGCGCCTGAATGACCCGGTGTGGTCCGAGCACGCAGATCGGCCGGTGTGTCTCCGACGGGAAGAGGAGCAAGGTCGGATCGTTTCGAACCAGGCGCAGCTGGTAGTCACTCGTCCATGGATGCTCCGCGATCGCAGAGCCGGCATCGGGCCAGAGCCACTTGCGCAACAGCCAGTAGTGCGTGACGTCCGTGGCCGCGAGCAGCGACGGCAGCTCGGCGAGCAGCGCCGTGCTGGGGATCTCGTCGTCATCGACATTCAGGATCCAGTCGCCGCGACAGAGCGAGAAGAGCCAGGGCAAAGGGCGATCGACGGGCTCGCGGTAGACGTACCGCACGACGGTGTCCGCGACTCCGGAGATCGCCGCCTCGGTGGCCGGGTCGGCGCGGTCGTCGAGCGCCACGACCAGCTCGCCGGCGAGTGGCCGCAAGAGAGCGAGGAGGGCTGCCACTCGGGGTCCGGGGCCGCCCGTCATCAGGCAAGCAGAGAGGGTGGGGCTCATATCCGCGTGGTCGCTGCCTTCCCCGTCTGGCGGCGAGAGCCGTCGAAGCGGAGCCTCCTATCGTAGTGGTTGGGCGTGCGGCAGGCCCGGAGACACCGCCGCCGTTTTCACGTGTTTTATGCCGCCATCGGTCGGATGTCGTCATCGGCGCCGGCGTCGTCGGCGTGCAAGACGAGGGTGAAGCGGGTCAGCCCGTTCGCCGACTCGAGCTCGATCCTGCCGTCCATCAGCTCGGCCAGCTCGCGGGCGATCGCAAGCCCGAGCCCGCTGCCCGACGCAACCGTCCCGTCGAGGCGGTAGAAGCGCTCGAACACGTGCAGTTGGGTCTCGGCCGGGATCCCACCGCCGTCATCCTCGACCATCAGCATCGAGCGGCCCCCCTGCCGGGCGGCCGCCACCCGCACCGTCGCGCCGGCCGGAGTGTGGATGAGCGCGTTCTCGACCAGGATCCGGCCGATCTGCAGCACGCGCTCGGTGTCTCCGAGCGCCGGAACGAACGCGGGTGGCATCCCCTCGAGGAGATGTCCGGTTGCAGCCGCGCGCGGGCCGAACTCGCCCACGAGCTCCTCTCCGAGCTGGCCCAGGTCGAGACTCTCGCTCAAGACGGTCAGCCGTCCCGCGTCGACGCGCGAGAGGTCGAGCAGCACCGTCGCAAGCCTCGTCAGGCGCGAGACCTGCTCCCGCGTGACGCCGATGAACTCGGCCCGCGTCTCCGGGTCGAGATCCTCGTCGGCGAGCAGCTCGAGATAGCCGCCGAGCGAGAAGAGCGGCGTGCGCAGCTCGTGCGACGCGTTCCCGATGAACTCGCTCCGGGCGCGCTCGAGCGAGGAGAGCCGAAGCCGCATGCCCTCGAACGCGCGCGCGAGCTCGCCGAGCTCGTCCTGGCCGGAGTCGACGACCGCTTCGTCGAACCGGCCGTCCGCGATCCGCTCGGCCGCCCGCTCGAGCCTTCGGATCCGGCGCGTGAACAGGCTCGCGAGGCCGTACCCGAGCAGGATCGCGAGTCCGATCGCGAGTCCGCCCGCGACGAACACACGCCGGCGTACCTCGTTGACCGTATCGAGCTCCGTCCGAAGTGGCGACGAGAGCAGCAGCACCATCCCGTTGCCCGCCGCGGACGCGGTCTCGGCGAACTCCTGGTCGCCGCGGATCACGGTCCCCTTTGCCTCCGCCTGTCCAGCTGCCGCAAGCGCGACGGGATCGTTCTGGAGAGCCGCGGAGCTCCCCTTGCTGGAATCGGCGATCGGATCGACCAGCGGCGGGCGGGTCGGCGTGTACGAGAACACGACGACCCGGGCGTTCAGAATCGTCGCGATCGGATAGGCCGTCGCGTCGACCCACGACTGGGTCAGGTATCCCGCCGTCCGCTTCGCCTCGATCGTGTGCAGAGTCGCCTGCAGCCCGCTCAGCCGCGTGTCGACGAGCGAGCGCTGATACGACGGGACGACGATCAGGTAGACGATCGCAAGCGCGCCGCTGACGACGAGAAGCAGTGCGATCGCAAGCTTGACGCCGACGCTACGCAGCGGGTTCATCGATCGCGGAAGCGGTAACCGACGCCTCGCACGGTCAAGATGAACTCGGGGCTGTGTGAGTCAGGCTCGAGCTTCTCCCGCAGGTGGCGGACGTGCACGTCGATTGTCCGCGGATCGCGGAAATCGGCGCTTCCCCAAAGCGATTCCAGGAGCATGCGACGGCTGAACACCCGGCCAGGCTGGGACGCCAGCGTGCGCAGCAGCTCGAATTCGACGTAGGTGAGGGCGACCGGGTGGTCGTGCACGACCACCGTGCGGCGTGCACCGTCCACGATCAGCCCCTCGAGCTCGATCCGCTCGTCCGTTTCGGTGTCCGGATGGCGCGGGCTCTTCGCCCGGCGTAACAGAGCCCTAACCCGGGAACGGAACTCGCGGATCGAAAACGGCTTCGTGACGTAGTCGTCGGCGCCGAGCTCGAGCCCGATCACCTTGTCCAGCTCGTCGTCGCGCGCCGTGAGCATGATGATCGGCACCGCGCTCGTCGCGCGCAGCCGGCGGCAGACTTCGAGCCCGTCGACCTTCGGCAGCATGATGTCGAGCACGACGAGGTCAACCGAGTTGTCATCGAAGCAGCGAAGCGCTTCCTCGCCATCTGCCGCCTGCACGACGACGTAGCCGTCGCGCTCGAGCGGAAACGCGAGCAGCTTCCGCACGGCCTCCTCATCGTCGACGAGCAGAATGGTGGATGAGTCGGCCATGATCGATGCAGGCGCCTGCCGAGGCAGCATGCGGTAGCTCTGCTTCTTACTATAGCCCCGAGATGGCGGCCTCCCAGCCCCCGGTACGACGGCGGCGGCGGCCGCGGCGCGGCTCAATCGAGCGGCCCGTCGACGTGCGCCTCTATCGCAGCGCGTTTCTCGTCGTGCTCTTGCCGCTCCTGATCGGCGCTTTTTCGATCGTCCGGCCGACCGCCCTCCCAGCGCCGTTGCTCCCGCCGGCGAGCAGCACGGACGCGACCCTTCAGCTCACCGAGCAGCTGGCCAACACCTACCCGGATCGGGAGCCCGGGACGCCCGGCGCCGTCGGCGCTGCCGACTGGCTCAGGAGCGAGCTCCGCCCGACCGGCCTCGCCCTGCACACCGACGCCTGGAGCGCGGCGATCCCCGGGATCGGCCGCGTGGAGCTCCGCAACATCTGGGCGATCGCGCCCGGCAAATCGCCGGCTGCGATCGTCGTGATGGCCCACCGCGACGACACCGGCGCCGGCCCCGGCGCCAACGACAACGCCACCGGGACCGCAGAGCTGATTGAGCTCGCACGCGGCTACACCCACTCGGGGTCGAGCCAGGTGACCGTCACGCCAACGCACACGCTCGTGTTCCTCTCGACCGACGGCGGCGTCTTCGGTGGCCTCGGCGCGCTGCGATTTGCCGAGCGGTCGCCGCTCCGCGGGCGGATCGTCGCACTCGTCAATCTCGACGCCCTCGCCGGGCCAGGCCCGCCTCGACTCGAGCTCGCGGGTGACCTGCCGCACACGCCGACAGCGACGCTCGTGCAGACGGCCACCCAGCGCGTCCTCGAACAGGCAGGAACGCGGCCGCAGCATCCAGGTGTGCTCGCGCAGCTCGTGGATCTGGCGTTCCCCTTCACGCTCTACGAGCAAGGGCCGGCCGTCGCGCGTGACATCTCGGCCGTGACGCTGACCACCGGCGGCGACCGGCCGCCGACCGAGTTCGGGGACAGTGTCGGCCTCCTGAAGGTCCGGAAGCTGGCCGAGCTCGGGCTGGCCTCACAGGAACTGCTGGCCTCGCTCGATCAGGGGCTCGAGCTGACGCACGGCACCACGAGCTACGTCTGGGTCGGAAACCGGATGATCACGGGTTGGGCGATCGAGCTCGTCCTGATCGCGCTGCTCATCCCCTATCTCGTCGGCGTCGTCGACCTGTTCGCCTTCTGCCGCCGGCGGCGAATTGCGCTCCTGCCTGCACTCGAGGCGCTGCGCAGCCGGGCCCTGTTCTGGTGCTTCGTCGGGCTCTCGTTCGAAGTGTTTCGGTTCGCAGGAGCCTGGCCCGAGGGCGAGCCACGGCCACCGAACCCGGCGCTGCCCGGGACCACCAAGTGGCCGGTGATCGCGTTGACCGCGCTGCTCGCACTCGTCTTCGCCGCCTGGCTGATCGAGCGCCGGCGGCTGCGGCCGCTCCGGCTGCCCGACGCGGAAGAGCAGATCGCCGGCCACGCGGTGGCGCTTCTCGAGCTGGGCGTGCTCGCGTTGCTCGTCGTCGCGACGAATCCGTTCGCCCTGATCCTCGTCCTGCCCGCGTTGCACATCTGGCTCTGGCTGCCGTCGCTGCGGAAGGCGCGGCTGCCGGTTCGACTCGTCGTCTTCGTGCTCGGGCTCGCGGGCCCATCGATCGTGGTGGCCTCGCTCGCGTGGCGCTTCGGGCTCGGCTTCGACGCACCGTGGTACCTGCTCGAGCTCGTCGCCCTCGGGTACGTGACGCTGCCGCCGGTCGTGATCGCCCTCGCCGGCGCTGCCGGAGCCTCGCAACTCGCGGCGGCGGCAGCCGGACGCTACGCGCCGTACCCGCCGCGGGGTCAGCGCGGGCCGCGAGGGCCGATTCGCGAGACCATTCGTACCGTCGTGCTCGTCAGCCGGGCGAGCCGGCGGCGGCGAGAGCGAAACGCGCGTTTCACGTGAAAACGGGCGGTCGGGCCTAGATGGTTGAGGTAGGAGATGGGGCTGCCCGCTGCGACTCCTGGCCCGCCACGGGCTCGGCACGAAGGCGTTGCCTGATGTGCCAACATATCCGTTTCCGGACTTCCGCAGCCTCGATCACGGGACCGGAGCGGTTGCAGCAGGCTTCGGAGGCGCCTCGACCGGCACGATCTTCGCGGGCTTGGCCGGCGTCGTGGTCGTGGTGCTCGTCGACGGCACGGCGAGATACCCGAAGTCGCCGGGTGTGATCGTGTGGAGCACCGGGAAGTGCGCCGGGACGAGGAACTTCCGCGCCGGCAGCTTCGCCTCGGCGACGGCCATGAACTTGTGCCAGATCGGCACCGCGAACGTCGCGCCCGCGACCTCGTACCCGTGGACGTCGAGCATCGGGATCTCCCCCTGCGGGTAGCCCATCCAGACGGACGTCGAGAGATCGCGCGTGTACCCGTCGAACCAGCCGTCGGCGTGGTCCTCGGTCGTGCCCGTCTTGCCGGCGTCCGGATGGATGCCGTCACTCGAGCCGTAGCCCGTGCCGTAGAGGGCGTTCTGCTGGAGGATGTCCGTCACCTTCCAGGCGACCCCCGCGCTGAGAACGCGCTTCGTCTGCGGCTTCGCCCAGCTCGTGTCGACCTTGCCGTCCGGGAAGGTGACCCTCGTGATCGCCCGCGGCTTGGCGTAGATCCCGCCCGAGGCGAACGTCGCGTACGCAGCCGCCATGTCGAGCGGCGAGACCGAGAGCGGGCCGAGGCCGATCGACGCGACCGGGGGCTGGGTCAGGTGGACGCCGAGCCGGGTCGCCAGCTTCCAGACGTTCGCGGGCCCGACGTCGAGGGTTAGCTGCGCGTAGACGGTGTTGTCCGAATGCAGCGTCGCGGTCGTGATCGAGATCGGGCCGAGGTAGGTGTGGTCGTAGGTCGACACCTGCCACGGCTGGCCGTTCGTCAGGCACTCCGCGATCGTGCACGTGAACGGGGCGGAGTCGTAGTACGTGCGATCCGGGTCGATCCCCTGCTCGATCGCGGCCGCAAGCACGAAGGCCTTGAACGTCGAGCCGGCCTCGCGTGCCGACTGGGAGGTGAGGTTGAACTGGTTCGTCGTGTTTCCGGGGATCACCGCGGTCATGGCACGAATGGCGCCGGTGCCGGGAACGACGGAGACGACCGCGGCCGCCGGGTCGTTCGGCTCGTAGAGCGTCTGCCGGATCGCCGCGTTCGCCGCAGCCTGCAGCTTCGGGTTGATCGTCGTGTAGACGCGCAGGCCGCCGCCGCGCACCGTGTTCGCGCCGTAGGCCTGCTGGAGCTGGTCGATCACGTACGAGAAGAAGTACGGCTCGCGGATCCTCGTGTAGATGCGGCCGGGCTTCAGGCCGAGATCCCTCCCCTTCGCCGCCCAGCGCTCCTGCGCGGGGGTGATCGTGCCCGCGCCGAGCATCGCCTGCAGGACCTCGTCTCGGCGCGCGACCGCGGCCTGCGGGTCGTGGAACGGGTCGTCGGTCGACGGCGCCTGCGGCAGCCCGGCGACCAGCGCCGCCTGGCGCAGGTTGAGCTCCGAGGCGGGCTTCGAGAAGTAGGTCTCGGCCGCGGCCTGCACGCCGTAGGCGTGGTTGCCGTAGTAGACCGTGTTCAGATACTCCTCCAGGATCTGCTGCTTCGGCAGCTTGTCGGCCAGCTTGATCGCGAGGCAGGCCTCCTTGAGCTTGCGCCGGAACGTGCGCTGGCTTCCGGTGTAGAGGTTGCGGACGAGCTGCTGCGTGATCGTCGAGCCTCCCTGGACGACCTTGCCGGCGCTGACGTCGCTCCAGAGCGCGCGCAGAATGCCCACGTAGTCGATGCCGCCGTGCTGGTAGAAGCGCTTGTCCTCGATCGCAATCGTGGCGCTCGGGAGCCAGCTGCCCATCTTCGCGAGCGGGACCGGGTCGCGGTTCTGATCGGCCGGGATCGAGCCGAGCAGCGTGCCGTCGGCTGCGTAGACGAAGGAGTTCTGGCCCACCTTCACCTGCTGGAGGCTCGAGAGCGAGCAGTCGGCCGAAAGGGCGGCGGTGGTGCCGAAGCCCCCGAGCACGAGAATCGCGATCACTGCGCCCGCGATCCCGCCGAGGACGATCCCGGCGCGGCGGCGCCGGCGAACGCGCTCCCGCCGCAGGCGGCGCCGGTGGCGCTGCTCGAGCAGCTCGCGGAGCTCGTCGCGTCGACTCACTCCGTCGCGTCTCCCTCGACCACGGCCAGCGCGCGGAGGCATTCGTGGACCGCGATCCGCAGGGTGCTCTCTTCCCGGTCGACGTCCGTGCCGAGCTCGACCCAGCGGCGAACCGAGATCGTCGGCCCGCCTCTGAGACCGGTGACCCGAACATCGGCTGAGATCTGCTCGAGCGCCGAGACCACAGCCGTGAGGTCGGCGGTTGCAGGCACCTGCACGGTCACCTCGGCGAGCGTCTTCGTGCCTCGGATCGTCGAGTTCCGGATCGTCTCCGAGGCGAGCTTCTCGTTCGGGATCACGAGGCGGTCGTTGTTCCGTGTCCGGAGCCAGGTGTAGGTGAGGCCGATCTCCTCGACCACACCGCCGTCCCCGCCGATCTCGACCTCGTCACCGATCCGCAACGGTTGCGCGAAGGCGATCAGCAGGCCGGCGATGAAGTTGCCGAGCGTCCGTTGCGCGGCAAAGCCGATCACGAGCCCGACCACCGCGGACGAGGCGAGGATTCCTCCGGCCAGCGCGCGCACCTCGGGAATCACGAGCAGCGCCGAGAGGACGCCGACGAAGATGATCACGCCGAAGATCGTCCGGCGCAGCACCCCGTAGCGCGTCGCAGCCTCGGCCGTGAGACCGCGCCGCGTGATCCGCGCGTCGATCGCCTTCGCCACGGCCGTGGCGATCAGGATCACGGCCGCGGCGGTGACGACGTGCGTCCAGAAGGTGGTCACGCCGCAACCCGCAGGAAGACGCTGTTAGCCTCGCTGGGAATGGACGACCTCGACACGACGCAAGTGAAGCAGCTTGGGGCTACGGGCCGCCTCGTCGCCTGGTCGGTTCTCGTGGCGGGGCTGATCGCCTTGCAGTACGCGAGCAGGCTCAGCGAGGGCACGCCCGACCGTGACGTCCTCTACCGCTACTCGACCGCGGTCGGCTCCGCCGTCGTCTACGCGATCCTGCTCGCCCTCGTGCTCGCGATCGCCGGCTCTCGCCGCGACCTGCTCGCGCTGCGTCGGCCTCGCTCCTGGCCGCGTGCGCTCGGCCTCGCCGTGCTGCTCCTGGTCGGCGTGTTCATCGCGATCGCGCTGATCGATCCGATCTTGCACGGTGCGCGCGAGCAGGGTCTGACCCCGAAGAGCTGGGAGCCGAGCCACGCAGGCGCCTACGCGGCGAACTTCTTCGTGATCGCGGTGATCGCCCCCATGGTCGAGGAGCTGACGTTCCGGGGGCTCGGCTTCTCGCTGCTCGAGCGGTTCGGCACCTGGACGGCGATCCTGGCGATCGGCGTCGCCTTCGCACTCGCGCACGGTCTCTTCGAGGCGTTCCCCGAGCTGGCCCTCTTCGGCTGCGCGCTCGCCTGGCTGCGGGCGAGGACGACCAGCGTCTACCCGGGAATGCTCCTGCACGGGACGTTCAACAGCATCTCGCTGATCGCGGCCGTGACCGCGACGCATCACTAGGACTCTTCGGGCTCCTCGTCCTCGACTTCGACGAAGTCCTCGGCGGAGACGACCTCGAGGAAGCGCTTGAACTCGTCGACGATCTCCTCCTCGTTCACCTCTTCGCCGTCGAACTCGATCGCGGACTCCTCGATCACCGAGTCCGCGGCGAAGATCGGGGCCGAGACGCGAACCGCGACAGCGATCGCATCGGATGAGCGCGAGTCGATCTCGACCTCGGCGCCGTTCTGCGCGACCGTGATCGAGGCGTGGAAGGTGTTGTCGCGCAGCTCGGTGACGGTGACGCGGACGATCTCCGCGTCGAGCTCGCCGAGGATGTTCACCAAGAGATCGTGGGTCAACGGTCGGGGGGGCGTCGCATCCTGGAGCTTCATCAGGATCGCCGCCGCTTCCGGGTGGCCGATCCAGATCGGCAGGAACTTGTTCGACTCGGCCGTCTTCAACAAGACGATCGGCTGCTTGCCGACGAGGTCGAAGGAAACGCCGTAGATGACCATCTCCGTCATCACCTCCCTAGAGTACCCCGTGGCCATCGACCTCGACACGCCGTCGCTACACTGCCCCGCGCGGGCGATTAGCTCAGTTGGTTAGAGCGCCGCTCTGATAAGGCGGAGGTCCGTGGTTCGAATCCACGATCGCCCACTGTTAATCCGCACATGGAAATCCTAGAATTTCCGCGCTCGCCGCTTTTCAGCTGTTGGTGAGCGAGTACGGGCAGAGCCCGCACTCGCGTCCATTGCAGCGGCACAGCTGCGCGCTTGTGCTCTCGTTTGTAGGACCCGTAGCAGGTTGTTCATGAGACGCTGGTTAAGCGCGTCATGGGTGCTTGGCGGTTGAGGCTGCCGTGTGGTCGGCGGTGATTGTAGAAGTTGAGCCAGCCGGCGAGAGCTTGTTCGCGTTCGGTTGAGCTGCCGTAGATGGCGCCGTAGGCCCAGCCGCCGAGCAGGGTGCGGATGAAGCGTTCGGCTTTGCCGTTGGTGCGGGGCCGGTAGGGCTGTGTGCGGAGGTGTTTGATCCCGAGGCTGCGGCAGGCGAGCGCGTGGATCGTGGCGCGGTAGGCGGAGCCGTTGTCGGTGAGCACGCCTTCGACTCTGGACGCCGTAGGCGGCGAAGTGCGCGACCGCGCGGCGTAGGAACCCGATCGCGGTCACGGCTTTCTCGTCTGCGAGTACCTCGACGTAGGCGAGCCTGGTCGCGTCGTCGACGCAGACGTGGACGAACTCCCAGCCGGCGACCCCTACCCGGCGTCCCTCGTGACGGGTCTGGCGTTGGCTGGCTCGGCTGCCGCTGATGCGATGGCCGACACCGCGGATCCGGCCCAGCTTCTTCACGTCGATGTGGATCAGCTCGCCCGGCCGTTGCCGCTCGTAGCGGTTTGGCGGCTCGAGCGGCTCCAGGCGAGAGAGCCGGCCCAGACCGATCCGGGTCAGGATCCCCGAGACCGTCGAGACCGGCATCATCAGCACTTCGGCGATCTCGGCCGCGGTCATCCGCAGCCGCCGCAACGCAGCGACGAGCTCGATCCGCTCCTCCTCGGTGCGGTTCGCGACCTCGCCCGGCGCCGAGGAGCGGTCACCGAGACCCGCCTCGCCCTCGGCCCGGTAGCGGCTCAGCCACTTCGCGACCGTGCGCTCGCTCACACCCGCGGCCTCAGCCGCCTGCTCAAACGTCCAGCCCTGCTCGGTCACACGACGGCAGATTCAACAACCTCGAGTGCGGGCACGTCTTCGCGTTACCGTGGATCTTCATCCGGTGTCCTCCTTGGACTGGGGGTCTTCGACAACCACCAGCCTCCAAGGAAGCCCGGATGAACAACGTCCTCAGGAACTACGGCTAGAGCGAGAGCGTGTCGAGGATCTCGGCCAGCTCTTCGAGGTCGTGCTCGTCGACGAAGCCGAGCTCGACGCGGCCGGGGGCGACTCGCACCTCGAGGCCCGTCAGGCGCTGCAAGCTGTCCTTTACCCGGGCAGCCAGCGCAGGGTCGACCGAGGTCTTCGTGCGGGGCTTCGTCTTCGCGCCCGACCAGCGGGCTGCCCGCTCGGCGGCGCGGACAGACATTCCCGTCGCGACGATCTTCCGTGCGAGCTTGCGGCGGCCCTCGTTGTCCGGGACCGCCAGCACCGCGCGCGCGTGGCCCTCCGACAGCTCGCCGCGCTCGACCATCGCAAGCACGTCGTCCGGCAGCTCGAGCAGCCGCGTCTTGTTCGAGATCGCCGGCTTCGACCGGCCGACGCGCTCCGACACCTCGCCGAGCGACAGCTCGAACTCGTCCATCAGGAGCGCATAGCCACGAGCCTCCTCGATCGGAGACAGGTCCTCGCGCGCCACGTTCTCGATCAGGCCGAGCAGGAGCGTGTCGCGGTCGTCGGCCTCGCGGATCACGGCCGGCACCGTCGAGACGCCCGCCTCGCGGGCCGCGCGCCAGCGGCGCTCACCGGCAATCAGCTCGTAGCCGCCCTCCAGGCGCACTCGCAGGACGACCGGTTGAATCACCCCCTGGGAGCGGATCGACTCGGACAGCCCCGCCGTCGCCTCGTGGTCGAAGCGCTTGCGCGGCTGCCGCGGGTTCGCGTGGATCTCCTCGACGGAGACGTGGGCGAGCTCGGGCGTGCGGCCTCCGATCAGAACCTCGAAGCCGCGGCCGAGGCCGCGCCGGGGGCTCGCCGGCGGGACCGCGTCAGCTGCGTTCGACAAGCTCCATCGCCACCTTCCAGTAGGCCTCGGCGCCGCGTGAGCGCCGGTCGTAGTGTGTGATCGGGAGACCGTGGCTCGGCGCCTCGGCAATCCGCACCGCGCGCGGGATCGACGTGCGGAAGACGAGCTCGCCGAAGTGGCGGCGAACCTCCTCTTCCACATCGGCCGACAGATGCGTGCGGGCGTCCGTCATGGTGACGAGCACCCCGGCGATCGCCAGCCGCGAGTTCAGCCGGGTCTTCACGAGCTCGATCGACTGCACTAGCTGCGCCAGTCCCTCGAGCGCGTAGTACTCGGCCTGGACCGGGACGATCACGCGGTCGGTGGCCGCGAGCGCGTTCACGGTCAGCGGGCCGAGCGACGGTGGACAGTCGAGCAGCACGAAGTCGAAGCCATGGTCGGCCGCCAGTGCGTCGGCGAGGAAGCGATCGCCACCCTCATGGCGCGACAGCTCGATCGCCGCACCCGCGAGCTCCGGCTTCGACGGCACGAGGAAGAGGTTCGGGAACGCGGTCGGCTTCGCCAATTCGGCGAGCGGAACGCCGTCGAGCAGGTCGTAGCTCGAGGTGCCGTTCGCGCGCATGCCGAGCCCCGAAGTCGCGTTCGCCTGCGGATCGAGGTCGACGACGAGTGCTCGCTCGCCGGCCTGAGCGAGACACGCCGCGATGTTGACGGCGGTAGTCGTCTTGCCGACCCCGCCCTTCTGGTTTGCAAACGCATAGACCTTCCCCGACACAAGGGGATTCTTGCCGTCGCCTCGGATGGCGCTGCTCTCGATGGTTGATTCCATCTAGGCCAGGGGCCGTTTCCTCGCGACTCCGACCCGGCGTGGGAACCCGGGAGGCGTCGGCCCGAGCTTGCGCAGCACGAGCAGCCCCGCCGGGCCGGGCTCGAGCTCGGCGGCGAGCAGCGCCGCGACTCGCGCGACGGCCTCGGGATCCGCCGTCTCGCCGACCCAGAGGATCGCGGCGCCGCCCGGCCGGACGAGCGGCAGGCACCACTCCGCGGCCACGACCGGCGGCGCGAGCGCCTTCGCAAGCGCGACTCCGGCCCAGTCGGTCTCCTGCTCCTCGGCCCGGCCCCAGACGACACGGGCGTTCGGGGGTGCCCAGCGCGTCAGGAACGCACACTTGCGCTGCTCGGCCTCGAGCAGAACGACCTCGCGCTCCGGCAACGCGGCTGCAACCGGGATTCCCGGCGCCCCACCGCCCGAGCCGACGTCCACGATCGCCCCGTCGACGCCTCGGATCAGCTCCACCGCGCGCAGCGAGTCCTCCAACAAGACGCGCCGCGCCGCAGGCAGATCGAGCGCCGTCAACCCCGGCGTCTCGACGACGGCCCGGAGCCAGAGCTCAAGCGGGCTCGACGACGAGGTAGCGATTCGGCTCCGCTCCCTCGCTGACGGTGGTCACACCGTCCTCGCCGGCCAGGCGCTCGTGGGCGAGCTTCCGCTCGGCGGCGCTCATCGGCTCGAGTACGACGCGGGCACCGGTGCGCCGGACCTCCGCTGCCGCATTCGACGCGAGCGATTCGATCGTGGCCCGGCGCCGCGCGCGATAGTCCGACGCGTCCACGACGATCTGCTTTCGCTCCTCGGAGCCTCCGCCGGCAATCGCGCCCGCGAGCGTCTGGATCGCGTCGATCGTCTGGCCGTGCTTGCCGATCAGAAGGCCGAGGTCGCCGCCGGTGCAGGTCGCGGTCAGCGAGCCTTCGTCCTCGACGATCGTGATTCGGCAGTGCAGGCCCAGCGCCGCTGTCACGTGGGTGAGCACCCCGCGAACCCTGCGTGCGAGCTCGCTCTCGTCAAGCTCCGCCTCGGGAGCCTCCTCCGCCTCGCCGAGCTCCGCCGAGACGGCCGCCAGCACCCTGGCCGGCGTGAAACCGACCCCGAGCAGTCCGCGCTCCCCCTCCGTCAGCACCTGGAAGCGCACGGCAGCCTTGTCGAGCTGCGGCACCCTTCGCTCCAGATCCCGGAGCGCATTCCATTTCGCCTCGCCGACTGTCTCCCCGGTCGCCTCGGCGGTCAGCTCCCGGGTCACCGCCGCGGGCCGCCCTTGCTCCGCTTCACCCGCCGCGGCTGGGGCGGCTGCGCTCTCGCCGCCGGCGCCGGCTTCGGGGGCGGCGGCTCCTTCTTGACGGCGCCGTCCCCGGACGTGCCGCCACCCTGGCCCAGCTTCTTGCGACCACCGAACGAGGGCATCACGGTCTTCGGCACGAGCCGCCGCGTGACCACGCCCTGGCCGACCGTCCAGAGGTTCGTCGTCACCCAGTAGAGAACGAGGCCGGCCGGGAAGCGGGCGATCACGGTGATGAAGACGAGCGGCACGACCATCATCAGCCGGCGCTGCATCTTGTCCATCGTGGCCGACATGAAGTACGTCGAGAGCACCTGGCTCGAGGCATAGATGGCGAGCAGCACGTAGCCCGACCAGTGCGAGTCCGCCTTGGCCGTGATGTTCGGGACGACGTGCAGCCAGGAGAGGTTCGACCCCGGCGGCACATGCTTCGTGAAGTGCTTCAGGACGAGGTAGAGCGAGAAGAACACGGGCAGCTGCGCAACCAGCGGCAGGCACGACGCAGCCGGGTTGATGTGGTTCTCCTTGTAGAACTTCATCAGCTCTTCGTTCAGCTTCTGCCGGTCGCCCTTGTACTTCTTCTGGATCTCCTTCATCTCCGGCGCGTGCTGCTGCATCGCCTGCATCGAGTGGATCTGGCGCACCGTCAGCGGGACGAGCACGATCCGGACGACGATCGTGGTCGCGACGATCGCCCACGCCCACGGCAGTTGCAGGTTGTCGTGGAAGCGGTGGAGCAGCCAGAGGACGACGTTCTCGAGCGGCTGGAGGAAGCTCGCGACGATCACGGATGATCGACTCCGCCGTGCGACCACGGATTGCAGCGCAGCAGGCGCCAGGCAGCCAGCGCGGAGCCCTTCACGAGACCGTGCTTGCGCAGCGCCTCGATCGCGTACTGCGAGCAGCTCGGGTGGTACTTGCACGTGCCCGGTGAGACGAAGAGGCCGATCGTGTAGCGGTAGGCGTACACGAGGCCGATGCCGGCTGTGGCGGGGGTACGGCGCAGGGCGTTCATGCGGCCGCTTTCCCGAGCACCTCGTCGACGCGCTCCGTGAGCCAGTCGTGGCCGCGCTGCTCCGCGGCTTCGGGGAGCCCCGGCCGGACGACCAACACGTAGTCGTTCACCGGCTCTATGGCCTCCGCGTCGAGCTTCGCGCGCCAGATCTCCCGGAGCTGCCGCTTGATCCGGTTGCGCACGACGGCGTTGCCGGCGGCCTTCGGAACGGCCAGCCCCAGGCGAGGCTCGCCGGGCTCGCCGCCCCGGCCGAACCAGTACAGAGTCAGGAAGCGCGTGGACACCGACCGCCCCTGACGATAGACCGCGTCGAAGTCACGTGAGCGCGAAAGGCGATTCTTGCGCTGCACGCTGGGTTCGCTACGCGGAGAGGCGCTTGCGCCCCTTGGCGCGGCGGCGCTTCAGAACCATCTGCCCGGCACGCGTCGCCATGCGGGCACGGAAGCCGTGCTTCTTCTTCCGCTTGCGTACGTTTGGCTGATAGGTCCGTTTCATAGCCTCGAAAGAGTGCAAAGAGCCGGGGATTTCGCCGGCGGGCCCGCAGTATAGACGGACCCGTTCGTGACGGGTTGTCCACAGGCTTCGAGATCTGGAAAAGCCGTGGAAACGGCGGGCGAAATGACGGTCCGGAGACCGTCTGTCCACAGCTGTGGAGACTCGTGTGGAGGAGCGTGTTTCCCCTGCAAACGGGCTAGTTTTTTGGGCGCCGGTCGGTGGGGTTGCTCGATTTGGGCGCCGGTGGGAACGCTGCTATTGTCGCCCTTCGCACCCCTCGATTGAAGGAGCTGGCTGAACGCGTGGAGCACGCAGGTGAGCTGACAGCGGAAAGCCTCTGGGACGACGTATCGGCTCGGTTGCGGGAAGCACTGAACGAGACCACCTTCCGGAACTGGTTCAGCGAGGTGGGGGCGAGCTCGGTCGACGAGGACGCCTTCGTGCTCGTCGTGCCGAACGACTTCACCCGCGAGTGGATCGAGGGTCACTTCCTCGAGCTGATCCGTGCGGCGGTGAAAGACGCGACCGGCAGCGAGCGGCGCGTTCGCCTGACCGTGGAAGAGCGGCCGGCTTCCGCACCGGCAGCCGCGAGCGAGACCGGTGCGGTGCATGCGCCGGCACAGTCGCCGCCGCCGATTCCGCGTCCCGACCCGGGCGGAATCAACCCCAAGTACACCTTCGACTCGTTCGTGATCGGATCGTCGAACCGTTTTGCGCACGCGGCGGCCCTGGCCGTCGCCGAGGCGCCGGCCCAGGCCTACAACCCGCTCTTCATCTACGGCCACACCGGGCTCGGGAAGACGCACCTGCTGCACGCGGTCGCGAACTACGTCGGGCAGCACAACGCGAACATGACGGTGCGCTACGTGACCTCCGAGACGTTCGTGAACGACTTCATCAACAGCCTGCGAGACAAGCGCATCGAGGGGTTCAAGCAGCGCTACCGCACCTACGACGTCCTCCTGATCGACGACGTCCAGTTCTTCGAGCACAAGGAGCGGATCCAGGAGGAGTTCTTCCACACCTTCAACTCGCTCCACGAAGCCGGCCGGCAGGTGATCATGAGCTCTGACCGTCCGCCGCGCGACATCGCGACGCTCGAGGACCGCCTCCGCTCCCGCTTCGAGTGGGGGCTGATCACCGACATCCAGCCACCCGATCTCGAGACGCGCATCGCCATCCTGCGCCGCAAGGTCAAATACGACGGGATCGACGTCGACGACCCCGAGGTGCTGACGTTCGTGGCGAGCCGCGTCTCGACGAACATCAGGGAGCTCGAAGGTGCCCTCACACGGGTCGTCGCCTTCTCGTCTCTGACCGGGCGGCGGATGAACGTCGAGCTCGCGCAGGACGTGCTCAGAGACGTCTTCCCCCACGGCGAGGCTGCGGCCGTCTCGATCGATCGGATCCAGGAGCTGATCTGCGAGCGGTTCAGCGTCAGCCTCGCCGAGCTGACCGGCGACCGGCGCTCCCAGAACATCGTCTACCCGAGACAGGTTGCGATGTACCTCTCCCGGGAGCTCACCGACTCCTCGCTGCCGAAGATCGGCCGGGAGTTCGGCGGCCGCGACCACACAACGGTCATCCACGCGACCTCCAAGATCGCGCGCCTGATCCGTGAGGACAGGTCTGTGTACAACCTCGTGCAAGAACTCACCGCACGCATCAAACAGGCCCGCTGACGTTGACCGGTGGTGAAAGGCTGGAGTTGTTCCGTGGAACCGTCCACAGGGCAAAGCGGTTCTGCCAGGCGCAGGCGGGGCTTGTCCCCGCTGTCCACACCACCTATGTACTACGACGAGGTTTTCATTAAATGATTAACTCAGAAACAACCGTGGACACAGGCCTCAAGTTCTCCATCTCCCGAGATGTGCTCGCCGACCGTCTGACACTCGTCGCGCGGGCAGTCTCGACGAGAACCTCGGTGCTCGTGCTCGGCGGGATCCAGCTGCGTGCGGAGGGTGGCCAACTTCAGCTCGCTGCCACCGACATGGAGCTCTCGCTGCGCTCGTCCGTCGACGCAGACGTGAGCGGCGAGGGCGAAGTGGTCGTCCCTGGAAAGCTCTTGCTCGACATCGCACGCTCGCTGCCCGAGGCGGAGGTGTCGATCGAGCACAAACCCGACGAAGCTGTCGTCCTGATCGCCTGTGGTAGGGCGAGCTACCGGATCCACACCTACTCGGCGGAAGACTTCCCACGCCTTCCCGAGATCGAGAGCATCGACCTCCATCCGATCGATGGCGAGGCGCTGCTCGAAACCGTCAGCCGGGTCGGACGGTCCGCGTCACGCGACGAGAGCCGCCCCGTACTGACCGGAATCCTCGTCCGCTTCGAGCCGGGCAAGATCGTGATGGCGGCGACCGATTCCTACCGCCTCGCAGTGAAGGAGACGCCGGCCGCGGGAACGCTCCCCGACCTCGAGGCGATCATCCCGGCCCGAGCGCTCCAGGAGCTTTCGCGACTCGCAGCCGGCTCGACGGAGGTGGAGCTCGGCGTCCACGACAACCACGTCGTCTTCGGCAGCGGCGGCGCCTGGCTGACGACCCGCCGGATCGACGGGCAGTTCCCGAACTACCGCCAGCTGCTCCCCGAGCAGTTCGAGCACGAGCTCGAGTTTCCACGCGAAGAGCTCCTCGACATCGTCCGGCGCGTGTCGCTGATGGCGCAGCGCAACTCGCCGCTGCGGCTGCGGTTCGCCGACGGCGAGCTGACGGTCTCGGCTGTGACCCAGGACGTCGGGGAGGCGCGCGAGTCGCTGCCGGCGGCCTTCGCAGCCGACCCGCTCGAGATCGGGTTCAACGCGGAGTTCCTGCGCGACGGCCTCGACTCGGTCGACTCGCCGACCGTGAAGGTGAAGCTGATCAGCCCGCTGCGGCCCGCGGTGCTCGAGGGCGAGACCGCCGACTACACGTACCTGATCATGCCGATCCGCCTCGCGGGCTGATCGTCGACCGCGTCACGCTCCGGAACTACCGCTCCTACGCGTCACTCGACCTCGCGCTCTCACCGGGGATCGTGCTCGTCGTCGGCGAGAACGGCGCAGGTAAGACGAATCTGCTCGAGGCGCTCCACCTGGGCACCCAGGGCTTCTCGCCCCGCACGCGCTCGGACGATCAGCTGATCCGCTTCGGCGAGAGCGCCGCCGCCGTCGAGCTCGTGGCACGGGACGGCCCGACGGAGGCTCTCGTCCGCCTGGTCCTACGCGACCGTGAGGCAAGGCAGGCGACGGTGAACGGCGCGACGCTTCCGTCTTCCGAAGCGCTTCGCCGCCGCTTCGCGACGGTCGTCTTCACACCCGACCGGCTTGCCGTCGTGAAAGGCGGCCCGGCCGTCCGCCGTGCCTATTTCGACCGGGTGCTCGGCCGCCTTCAACCGGCGCGGCTCGCGGACCCACAGGACTACGCGGCTGCCCTGGCCCAGCGAAACGCCGCGCTGCGCCGGGTCCAGCTCGGACTGTCGGACGCAACGGCCGTCGCACCGTGGACGGCGGCCGTCGCCGAGCTGGCCGTGCGGCTGGTTGACGCCCGTCGCGAGACGGTCGCCCGGCTCTCGCCGGGATTCGCCGAGCGCGCTGCGGAGCTCGGCCTGGCCGGCGCGCGGCTCGCCTACGACGCGACGGCGCCGTCGGCCGCCGCGCTCGAGCAACGCCTCGCAAAGGACATCGCCCGCGGCGCGACGGGGCTCGGGCCGCACCTCGATGACGTGCTGATCGCCGCCGGCCCGCGCGAGCTTCGAAGCTTCGGCTCGCAGGGAGAGCAACGGCTGGCCGTGCTCTCGCTCCTGCTCGCGGAGGCCGAGCTGCTGCCTTCGGCTCCCCTCGTCCTGCTCGACGACGTGCTCTCCGAGCTCGACCAGCGCCGCCGTAGGGTGCTGGCCGAGAGAATCGGAAAGATGGAACAGGCCGTGATCACGACGACGGAACGCTCAGCACTGCCGGTCGAGCCGGCGCAGGTCGTGGAGGTGAGCCCTGGACAGGCTCGGTGACGAGGTTCGCAGCGAGCTCTCCCGCTTCGGCCCGCAGGCGGGCCTCGGCGAGGTGCTCGCGCTCTGGCCTGCCGCCGTCGGCGAGGCGATCGCGCGCAACGCGTGGCCGGCCCGGATCGCGCGCGACGGGACCGTTCACGTCAGCACGGCCGACTCGATCTGGGCGTTCGAGCTCGGGCACCAGGCGGCCGAGATCGCCGCGCGGCTGGGGGTCGAGAAGCTCCGCTTCGCCCCGGGGCCGCTCCCCGAGCATGCGGTGGAGACGGCCACCACCGCGCCGGTCAGGCCCACCCCCGAGCAGGAGCGGCAAGCGGCCTCGATCGCGGCCCCGATCGAGGACGAAGACCTCCGCAGAAGTGTGCAAAAAGCGGTCAGCCTCAGCCTCGCTAGCTCCCCGTGAGCCGCCTCTTCTGATACACTGTGCGCAGCCCGCAAAACAGGTGTTTTGCAGGCATTTTCTATCTTGGCTAAGAATACCGCAGACGCGTCTTACTCCGCGAAGGACATCACGGTCCTCGAGGGTCTCGAGCCGGTCCGGCTCCGGCCCGGAATGTACATCGGCTCGACCGGCCAGAGTGGCCTCCACCACCTCGTCTACGAGGTCGTCGACAACGCCGTCGACGAGGCGATGGCGGGCTTCAACGACTCGATCGACGTCACGATCCACCCCGACAACTCGGTCACCGTCCGCGACCGCGGCCGCGGGATCCCGGTCGACGTGATGCCCGACAGCGGGCTCTCCGCGATGACCGTCGTCCTGACGAAGCTCCATGCAGGTGGCAAGTTCGGCGGCGAGGGCTACAAGGTCTCGGGCGGCCTCCACGGCGTCGGCGTCTCGGTCGTGAACGCGCTCTCCGAATGGCTCGTCGCAGAGGTCAACCGGAACGGCAAGACCTACCGGCAGGAGTTCGCGCGCGGCGTCCCGCAGGGCGACGTGGAGACGATCGACTCGCCCGGCGAGCACGAGGGGACCGGCACGACGATCTCGTTCCTGCCCGACCACGAGATCTTCGAGGAGATCGAGATCTCCGCGCAGGTTGTCGTCCAGCGTCTCCGCGAAACCGCCTTCCTGACGCGCGGGCTGCGCATCGCCGTCACCGACGAGCGTGCCGGCGGCGAGCGGGCCGAGTTCCACTACGAAGGCGGGATCAAGGACTTCGTCGCCTACACGAACGAGTCCAAGGACCCCGTGCACCGCCACATCTTCTACACCGAGAACGAGACCGAAGCGGGGGTCGCCGAGGTCGCGATGCAGTGGAACACCTCCTACCAGGAGTCGATCTTCTCCTTCGCCAACAACATCAACACCCGCGAGGGCGGCACCCACATGCAGGGCTTCCGCTCGGCGCTGACGCGCACGTTGAACAAGTACGCGCGCGACAAGGGCCTGCTGAAGGAGAAGGACGAGAACCTCGAAGGCGAGGACGTTCGCGAGGGTCTCGCAGCCGTGGTCTCCGTCAAGCTCCAGAACCCGCAGTTCGAGGGCCAGACGAAGGGCAAGCTCGGCAACCCGCCGATCGCGGGCCTCGTCGAGGCGACGGTCAACGCCGGCCTCACCGAGTTCCTCGAGGAGAACCCGACCGATGCACGCCAGATCGTCGCCAAGGCGATCGCCGCGTCGCGGGCCCGGCTCGCAGCCCGCAAGGCGCGCGAGCTCACCCGCCGCAAGTCGGCGCTCGAGAGCATGTCGCTGCCGGGCAAGCTCGCCGACTGCTCGATCAACGACCCCGAGTCGGCCGAGCTCTTCATCGTCGAGGGCGACTCCGCCGGTGGCTCCGCCAAGCAGGGCCGCGACCGCGGCTACCAGGCGATCCTCCCTCTGCGCGGCAAGATCATCAACAGCGAGAAGAACCGGATCAACAAGGTGCTCTCGAACACCGAGATCCAGGCGATCATCACCGCGATCGGGACATCGATCGGCGAGGAGTTCGACCTCGAGAAGCTCCGCTACCACCGCGTGATCGTGATGACCGACGCCGACGTCGACGGCTCCCACATCCGCACGCTGATCCTCACGTTCCTCTATCGCCAGATGCCGGAGCTGATCGCGCGCGGGCACATCTACATCGCCGTGCCGCCGCTCTACAAGGTGAAGCTCGGCCAGCAGGAGTACTACTTCGAGAAGGACGCGCAGCTGGAGGACCTGCTCGCGCGAGAGCGGATCCCGCAGGCGGTCGTCACCGACCGCACCGGCGCCGAGGTGAAGTTCACCGAGGCGAGATGGGCCCGCTTCACGAAGGAGATCGCGCAGTACGAGGGCTATTCGGCGCGCCTCCGCGAGGACTTCGGCATCCCGGCCGTGGAGCTGATGATCCAGCACCGGCTCGTCGAGCACGAGATCGAGCGGCCCGAGGACATTGCCCGCGCGATCGGCGAGATCGCGCCGAACGGCTACGAGCTCTCATCGCTCGAGCGGGGCGAGTCGGCGTTCCGCGTGCGTCTCGTGCAGACGGAGACCGGCACCTCGCGGAACATCTCGGTCCCCGACGAGCTGCTCGCGTCCCCGATCTACGCGCATGTGCGCAGGGCGTACGCGCGGCTCAGCGAGATCGTCGGCCTGCCGCCGTTCAAGGTGACGGTCGGCAAAGAGGTCGAAGAGGCGGAGACCTACGACGCGCTGCGCACGAAGGTGCTCGACGCCGCGAAACAGGGGATCCAGCTCTCGCGCTTCAAGGGTCTCGGCGAGATGAACGCCGAGCAGCTGTGGGAGACGACAATGGACCCGTCCAAGCGTCTGCTGCTGCGGGTCGACGTCGAGGACGCCGCCGCCGCCGACCATCTGTTCTCGACGCTGATGGGCGACCAGGTCGAGCCTCGGCGCGCGTTCATCGAGCTCAACGCACGGAATGTGAAGTTCCTCGATGTCTGAGGTGGATACCGGCGCCCTGGGACGCGGCCGCGTGGAGTCGCGTGAGCTCGAGCAGGAGATGCGCACGAGCTACCTCGACTACGCCATGTCGGTCATCGTCGGCCGCGCGCTCCCCGACGTGCGCGACGGGCTGAAGCCGGTGCACCGGCGGGTGCTCTTCTCGATGTGGTCGAACGGCAACCGGCCCGGCCGGCCGTACGTGAAGTGCGCGAACATCGTCGGCTACGTGATGGGCAACCATCACCCGCACGGCGACCAGGCGATCTACGACACGCTCGTACGGCTCGCACAGCCCTTCTCGCTGCGCTACCCCCTCGTCGACGGTCAGGGCAACTTCGGCTCGATCGACGACGATCCCGCAGCAGCCATGCGCTACACCGAGGCGCGGCTCGCGCGGCTCGCAGAGGAGATGCTGCGTGAGCTCGACTCGGACACGGTCGACTTCGGCCCGAACTACGACGAGTCGAAGAAGGAGCCCCTCGTCCTGCCGGCGCGCTTCCCGAACCTGCTCGTCAACGGCTCCTCCGGAATCGCGGTCGGGATGGCGACGAACATGCCGCCGCACCGCCTGGGCGAGATCGTGGACGCCGTCGTGACCCTGATCGAAAAGCCGGACGCGAACGTCGAGGACCTGATGGCTCACGTCAAGGGCCCGGACTTTCCAACTGGTGCACTCATTCTGGGGAGGTCCGGCATCCGTGACGCCTACCGCACCGGCCGCGGCCGGATCGTGATGCGCGCGCGCGCCCACATCGAGGAGCTGCGCGGCGGCAAGACGGCGATCATCGTCAGCGAGCTGCCCTTCGGCGTGCGCAAGGGCGGCGACAACGGCGTGATCAAGAAGATCGCCGACCTCGTCCACGAGAAGGTGCTGACCGAGATCTCCGACCTCGCCGACCATTCGGACCGCACCGGGATGCGCATTCAAATCGAGCTCAAGAGAGATGCGATCCCACAGGTGGCGCTGAACAAGCTCTTCAAGCACACCGGGCTCCAGTCGACCTTCGGCTACAACGCCGTCGCGCTCGTCGACGGCGTGCCGAAGACGCTCTCGCTGCTCGAGCTCGTCACGCACTACCTCGACTTCCAGCGCCAGATCGTCACGCGACGGTCACAGTTCGAGCTGCGCCAGGCCGAGAAGCGCGCGCACATCCTGCGCGGCTACCTGATCGCGCTCGACAACCTCGACGCCGTGATCGCGCTGATCCGCGCCGCCAGCGACACCGACACTGCTCGTTCTGGCCTGATGACGACGTTTGACCTCACCGAGATCCAGGCCTCGGCCATCCTCGACCTGCGCCTGGCCCGCCTCACCGGGCTTGCCCGCAAGGAGGTCGAGGACGAGTTCCGCGACCTCCAGGAGCGGATCGCGGAGCTGCGGGACCTGCTCGGCTCGGAGGAGAAGATCGACGCGCTGATCAAGGAGGAGCTGCTCGAGCTGAAGACGATCTACGGCAAGAACGACGACCGCCGCTCCGAGATCATCGCGGCCGAGGAGGAGCTCGAGCTCGAGGACATGATCGCCGAGGAGGACATGGTGATCGCGATCACGCGCTCGGGCTACATCAAGCGCCTGCCGGTCACCGCCTACCGCGAGCAGCGCCGCGGCGGGATCGGCGTGATGGGCATGGACCTGAAGGACGAGGACTACATCGAGCACCTCTTCGTCGCGTCCACTCACGATTACATTCTTTTCTTTACGTCTGTAGGCAAGGTCTACCGGCTGAAGGTGCACGAGCTGCCGCTCGGGTCGCGCCAGTCCAAGGGCCGCGCCATCGTCAACTTGCTGCCGTTCCGCCAGGACGAGCAAGTGCGCGCGGTGATCCAGACGCGCAGCTTCGAGGAGGCCGAGTTCCTGCTCTGCGCGACGAAGAACGGTGTCGTCAAGAAGACGAAGCTCGGCGAGTACAACACGCCGCTGAAGGCCGACGGCATCATCGCGATCAAGATGCGCGAGGGCGACGAGCTCGTCGCCGTGCGGCACTGCTCTCCGGGCGACGACATCCTGCTCGTCTCGCGCAAGGGACAGGCGATCCGCTTCAACGAGCAGGCAGCCCGCGCGATGGGACGCGCAACCGAGGGCGTGCGGGGGATGATGCTGCGGGCCGGCGACGAGGTGATCGCTGCTGAGATCGCGCATCCGGACGCCGACCTGCTGGTGATCACCGAGAACGGGTTCGGCAAGCGCACGCGGGTCTCCGAGTATCCGGCGAAGGGCCGCGGCGGGCTGGGCGTCCAGACGGTGAAGCTGACCGAGGCGCGCGGCTACCTCGTCGGCGCCCGCGTCGTTCGCGACGGCTACCAGATGATGCTGATCTCGACCGGCGGCACGATGATCAAGATGCCGGTCGAGGACGTGAAGCGGCTCGGCCGCTCGACCCAGGGTGTGATCGTGATGCGCCTGCGCGAGGGCGAGACGGTGTCCTCCCTGGCCCCGGTGATCGACTCCGGAGACGAGGACGGCGAGGCCTCGGCGTCCTCGGAGCCGCCTGTCGAGGTCGGACGCGACGTTTGCCGAGGAGCTCGACGATCCGGACGACGCGCCGGACGACGACGAGGAGTAGCGCGACAGTCTTTCCACGACTTCCCCTTTCCTTTCCCGGAGCGGAGGGATATAAGTCAGCTAGGGCAGAGAGTGCGACGGGGGACGCGCGATGGTGTATTCGAAGCAGGTCGATGTGCTGGAGCCGGTCGACCTGGCCGAGCACCTGGCCAAGGTCGAGTTGTACCTCGGACAGGTCTGCCGCCTCGCGGGCATCTCGAAGATGCAGCTCGACTACTGGACGAACAAGGCGCAGATCCAGACGAAGGGCAAGAAGCAGCGGATCTACGACATCGACGCGATCGAGACCGTGATGCTGATCAAGCAGGGCAAGGACAAGGGCCTGAACCTCGGCGCGGCGATCGACGCCGCGCGGCGCTTCCGTGAGCAGCGCGTCCGCTCTGACTAGACGCTGCGGTCGGGCTCGTCGAAGCGCCGGTACGCGGCGGCGGCGTCTTCGGGCGCAACCGAGTTGACCCACACCCCTGCGCCGAGCTCGAGCCCGGCGATCCGGGTCAGGCGGGGAACGAGCTCGAGGTGCCAGTGCACACCATCGTGCAGCCACGCGTTGAACTCGAGCTCGCTGCCGTGGATCTCGCGCAGACGCCGCACGAGCTCGGCCAGCAGGCGCAGACCTGCGCCCAGCAGGTCGCTGCGCAGGCCCTCGGGCTCGGATCGCTCCGGCGCGACCTGCACCTCGTAGGGAGTCCGGCTGGCCGTCGGGCAGCCGGCGATCAGTCCGTCCCGCTCGAGAATCGGCTCGACCGGCGGCAAGCCTCGCTCGGCCAGGATCGCCGGCGGCACGGTCGGGAGCCAGGCGAGCTGCGAATGGGAGTGAGGCAGTGAGGCGCCCGCTCCGTGTCCCTCGTTGATGAACGGGAAGACGGTGCCGACCGTGTCGTGCGCGCGCCGCTGCCACGCCTGGGCGATCAGGTCGAGGGTCGTGTCGCCGAGGTCGGCGAGCGACCGCGTGTGCGACGGGCCATGGACGACGACCTCCTGCCGCTCGAGCGCGGGATAGAGGTTCGGCACGACACGGACTCCCCAGCCCGTCGGGCCGTGACCGAGCGCGCAACGTCTCGGGCGGCGTGCGGCCTTCGTGGCCGCGCGCAGAAAGGGCAGGCGTCTAGCTCGTCCACGACCTCCTCGGCTGCACCCGGTCTTGCCGATCGCGCCGGGGCGATCGCGACCCAGCGACCGGCAACGGGATCGCGTCTCAACACCTCGCTGCCCTCCGAGCTGGGAGAGCCTCCCGGTTCCCCCAGACCCCTGCCACCGGTCCGCTGGTGCGGACGAGCGCCTACGGCGCTGGTCTGTCACCCTTGGGCATGAAGGCGGTGATGATGTCCACGGGCGCCGGGAAGACGATCGTCGTCGACGCCGACGGGCCGAGCTCGAGCAGGGTCTGGAGATAGCGCAGCTGGAGGGCGATCGGATGCGCCTCGATCACGACGGCGGCGTCCTTCAGCCGCTCCGACGCCTGGAACTCGCCCTCGGCGTTGATCACCTTCGCGCGCCGCTCGCGCTCGGCCTCGGCCTGGCGCGCCATCGCGCGCTGCATCCCCTGCGGGATCTCGACGTCCTTGACCTCGACGACCGAGACCTTGATCCCCCACGGGCGCGGTCTGCTCGTCGATGATCCCCTGCAGGATCGTGTTGATCTGGACGCGCTCGGAGAGCAGCTCGTCGAGCTGAGTGCTGGCCGAGCACGGAGCGCAGCGTCGTCTGCGCGATCTGCGACGTGGCGACCATGTAGTTCTCGACCTGCACGATCGCCGCCTTCGGGTCGATGATCCGGAAGTAGGCGACGGCGTTCACGCGCACCGGCACGTTGTCCTTCGTGATCACCTCTTGCGGCGGAATCTGCAGCGTGATCGTCCGCAGGTCGACCCTGACCAGCTTGTCGACGATCGGGATCATGAAGAACAGGCCCGGCCCTTTCGGCTCGGCAGCAGGCGGCCGAGCCGGAAGACGATCGCGCGCTCGTACTCGCGCACGATCCGGATCGCGTTGATCAGGAAGAGCAGCGAGCAGGAAGAGAACGACGGCGAACGCGATCAGCGCGGCATTCATGGAAGTCCTTCGAGCCTCACATCCCGGTGCCGCACGTCGAGGATGAGCCCTCTTCGAGGCGGTCGACCTGCACCCGCTCGCCCGGCTTGAGCGGCTCTTCCGCATGCATCCGCGTGCCACAGCTCGCCGTGTACCAGGACGAAGCCGCCCTCGTGGACGATCCCCTCCATGCCGACGATCTCCTCAGGCCCGACCGTCACGGGCTGCCGGCGCGCAGCCAGCGCCTTGCTGAGCGCGAAGGCCCAGAAGCCGCCGACCGCCGCCGTGAAGCTGCGATCAGCGGGATCGACGTGTGGTACGGGGCGGGCGCGTTGTGGAAGAGGTGGCGAGGCCGATCCCGAGGCGAGCAACCCCGAGACCGTCAGCGCGCCGTGGGACTGGACGTGCACGTCGGCCGCGAGCAGCCCGACTCCGAGCAGCACGAGCGCGAACCCGGTCCAGGAGATCGGCAAGACCGAGAAGCCGAAGAGCGCGGTCAGCATGCAGATGGCGCCGATCGCGCCCGGCAGCACGATCCCGGGATGGAAGATCTCGAAGGCGAGCCCGGCGAGCCCGGCCAGGAAGAGCAGCGTCGACGATCGTTCGGGTCGATCAGGGTCGAGAGGAAGCGCGTGAAGAATCCCGGGCTCGAGCTCGTGATCGTGGCGCCCGCCGTGTGAAGCATGAAGACGCGCGTCCCGGCCTTCGTGTGGCGGCCGTTGATCTTCAGCGAGCAGCGCCGGCAGCGTCGGCGCGACCAGGTCGATCACGTTCAGCTTCAGCGCTTGGGTGTCGGTGAGGTTGGAGGCAACCCGAACCGCAGCGTCCGCCCAGGTCGGCATTGCGGCCGTGCAGCTGCGCGAGCCCGCGCAGCGAGGCGGCCGCGTCGTTGATCTCCTTGCGCCGCAGGTCGCTGCCGATGTTCTGCCCGCTCGACTCGATCGGGGTCGACGAGCCGATGTTCGTCCCCGGCGCCATCGCGAGCACGTCGGCGGCCTGCGAGATCCAGACGCCGGCCGATGCCCCGCGCGCCCCGGGCGGAGCGATGTAGACGATCACCGGTACTGCGCAGCCCGAGCTCTTTCTGGACGATCTTGCGCATCGAGTCTTCGAGGCCGCCCGGGGTGTCGAGGACGATCACCGCGGCGGAGTAGCCGCCGTTCTCGGCGCGGCTGAGCTCGCTGTCGAGCCAGTCCTGCGTGACCGGGTCGATGTCCAGCGCGAAGTGGATCGCGAGCACCTTCGGCGCCGGCGTCGATGCCGCCATGGCTCCCGGCGCCGCGACCGCGGCGGTCAAGACTCCGAGCAGGAGCAGGCGTTTCACGGTGGAAGAAGTCTATTCCCGAAAGGGTCTCAGGCCTCGGCCGCGAAGCCGACGGCAGGCACCGTCGTCGCCGCACATCATGAAGAAGGCCCTCATTGCCAGCGCGATCGCGCTCGTCGTCCCCTCGGCCGCCCAGGCAGGGCTCGTCACGATGGTCTCGCGCGAGGTTCCGCTCGGCCCGCGCGTGCTGCAGTCGGCGGCGGCCCCGATGCGCTTCAACATGCTCGGTGTCCACTGGCAGGGATCGGGCGGGGTCGAGTATCGAGCCGAGTCGGTTCACGGCAAGTGGGGCGCCTGGATCGCCGCCGACGACGACAGCGGGCCTGACGCAGGGTCGAGCGAGCGAAGCAAGACCTGGCGCGACGGCGGCCTCGACTGGGTCGGCGCGTCGCTGAAGGTCCAGTTCCGGATGCACGGCGACGTCTCGCGGCTTCGCGCCTACTACCTGTTCTCAAAGGTCACGAAGAAGCCCGCGCGCACGGTGGCGGTCGCCGGTCTGCCCGCGATCGTCCTGCGCGCCGCGTGGCAAGCTGACGAGAAGATCACGCACGGAAAGACGCACTACGCGCCGACCCTGAAGCTCGCGATCGTCCATCACACGGCTGGCTCGAACAACTACACGGCAGCCGAAGCGCCGGCGATCGTGCGCGGGATCGAGCTCTACCACGTGCAGGGAAACGGCTGGAACGACATCGGCTACAACTTCCTGATCGACCGCTTCGGCACCGTGTACGAGGGCCGGGCGGGAGGCATCGACAAGAACGTGATCGGGGCCCACGCGGAGGGCTTCAACACCGGCTCGGTCGGCGTTGCCTTGATCGGGAACTTCACCACGGCGACACCTCCACCGGCGATGCAGAACGCGCTCGTCAACCTGCTCGCGTGGCGCCTCGACGTCGCTCACATCGATCCGCTCTCGACACTGATCGACAAGTCGCGCGGGAACTACAAGTACAAGGCGGGCACGCCGGTGACGCTCCGGGCGATCTCGGGTCATCGCGACACCGGCCCGACCGACTGTCCGGGCAATGCCGCCTATGCCCTGCTGCCGACGATCGCGCAGCGCGTCGCGGAGACCGGCCTCCCCAAGCTGTATTCGCCGCTCGTGACCGGCAAGCCGGGGGGCGAGGTGCGCTTCCAGGGCCGGCTCTCGTCGGCGCTGCCGTGGACCGTGACGGTGAGCAACGGGGACGGCGTTCAGGTTGCCCAGGGGAAGGGCCGCACGGCGACGGTTGCGTGGACCTGGGATGCGACCAGCGCCGGCAGCGGCCCGTACCGCTGGGAGATCGACGCCGGGCCCTCGGTGCTGCCGGCATCCGGGACGCTCGGCGTCGGCTCGGCGAAGGCGATCGTCCCGCCTGTTGTGACGGCTCCAGCTCCGGTTGTGGCTCCCGCGCCCGTCACGGCGGCGTCTCCCCTGACCGACCTACACGCGACTCCGAACGTGCTCACGCCGAACCCCGACGGCACCGGCGGCTACACGACCGTCGACTTCACGCTCGCCGTCGCCGCCGCGGTGACGGTGAAGGTCGTGAGTACGTCGCCTGCGTTGCCGGCGACGACGCTCCTCTCGGCGGGGCTGCCGGCCGGGGTGAACTCGTTCGAATGGAACCTCGCCGTCCTGCCGGATGGGGACTACAACCTCGTCGTCACGGCGAAACCGGCCGGCCGGCCGCAGCTCTCGGAGGAGGTCGCGCGTGAGGATCGACCGTACGGTGACAGGCCTCGTCGTTTCGCCCGCGGCGATCTCGCCGAACGGCGACGGCTCGTCGGATGCGACGACGATCGCCTTCGCGATGGCCGAGCCGGTGCCCGTCACCCTGCTGATCGAACGCGAGGGGTCGGTGGTGGCCACGGTGTTCTCCGGTCCGCTCGGGCCGGGCCCGCAGTCGGTCGTCTGGAACGGGCAGAGCAACGGCGTACGGGTCCCCGACGGCGTCTACCAGGTGGTCGTCCAGATCTTCGCGGCCGTGGGCAGCGTGGAGCTCTCCGCCCCCCTCACGATCGACACCACTCCACCGGTGCTGACCCTGCTCGATCCGGCGGCGCTGCGCTTCCAGCTGAGCGAGCCGGCGCTCGTGACCGCGACGATCAACGGCACGCAGGTGAGCGTCTCCGAGCCGGCAGGCGCGTTCACGATCCCCTGGCAGGGCGGGCCGGTCGCCACCGTCTCGGCCCAGGCCGCCGATCCGGCCGGGAACCTGAGCGTTGCCGTGACGAGCCCGTAATCAGCTAGCTCGCCGCCCAGGCGTCGTAGGCGCGCTCGAGGCGGTCGAGGATCTCGACCAGGAGCTCGAGCCGGTCCGCCTCGACGAATCCCGCGCCGGGCCACGGCGCCGAGCCGACGTTGACGCCGATCCCGATCACCACCCGGTCCGACGACTCGGCCAGGATGCCGGCGACCTTGCGGCCGGCGACGAAGACGTCGTTCGGATCCTTGATCGTGGCGGCGTCGCCGATCGCGCACCGCGACCGCGTTTGCCGCGACCAGCGTCAGCTCCGGCCAGCGTGCGACCGGCAGCTGCGGGTAGACGACGACCGAGAACGAGAGCCCGGCGCCCGGCTCGTCGACCCAGACCCGGCCCAGGCGCCCGCGGCCCGCCGTCTGGTGCTCGGCAAGGGCGACCGCACCGTGCGCGGCGTCTGGCGGGAACATCTGCTGGGTCGTGCCCGCCGCGGCCGCGTAGTGGTATTCGCTGCCGAATGAGCCGCGCAGCCGGGGCAGAACCGCAGCGGGTACGAGGGACACGGTCACTAGAGTAGGCGGCGTGCAACCTCCTTCCGGGCAGTCACGTCCAACCTACGGTGCCCAACTCGTCTACGAGAAGCTCTCGGACCCGATCTTGGTGACCCGTGCGAAAGACGGCGACCGGCGCGCGCTCGCCGCGCTGTGCGAGCGGCACGCGCCGCGCGTGGAGAAGCTCGCCCTGCACCTGACCCGCGACCCGGAGGATGCCCGCGACGCAGCCCAGGAATCGCTCGCGAAGCTCTGCGTCCGGATCCGTCAGTTCCGCGGCGAGTCGCAGTTCTCGACCTGGCTGCACCGGCTTGGTCGTGAACACGTGCAAGGACATGGCGCAGGCGCGTCTGGCCCGCCGCACCGAGCCGCTGCTCGAGGACGAGCGCCCGGCGCGCGACGGCGACCCGCTGGCCGCGGCGACCTCTGCCGAGACGCGCCGGGAGCTCGGCCGCTGCCTCGCCGAGCTGCCCGCGGCGCAGGCAACCGTGGTCGCGCTGAAGGACGCCTTCGATCTCGGATTCGAGGAGATCTCCTCGGCGACCGGCCTCCCGGTCGGCACGGCCAAGTGCTACGCGCACCGGGGCCGTTCACGGTTGCGCGAGCGACTCTCGGCATGAAGACCACCACGCTCGACAAGGCCGGGATCGAGGCGATCCTGCCGCACCGCGATCCCTTCCTGCTCATCGACGAGGTGCTCGAGCTCGTGCCGGGAGAGAAGGTCGTGGCCCGCAAGACGGTCACCGACGAGGACTGCGCCGGTCACTTTCCCGGCAACCCGATCATGCCCGGCGTGAAGATGGTCGAGGCGCTTGCGCAATGCGGCGCGGTCGCCGTGCTCTCCCAGCCCGAGAATCGCGGCAAGCTCGTGCTCTTCGCGGGGATCGACGACGTCCGCTTCAAGCGCATCGTCAGGCCGGGCGAGGTGCTCGACCTGAGCTGCGAGGTCGAGGCCGTCCGCGGCCCGGTCGGCCGGGGCAAGGTTCGCGCCTCCGTCGGAGGCCAGCTCGCCGTGCGCGGCACTCTCATGTTCGCGGTCGGTGACGAGTGATAGGCAGCGCAAACCTCGCGCGGGTCTCGATCACGGGGCTCGGCTGTCACACGCCTGCGAAGGTGCTGACGAACGACGACCTCTCGCAGATGATGGACACGAATGACGAGTGGATCCGCGATCGCACCGGAATCCGCGAGCGGCGGATCGCGGCGCAGGACGAGGCCGTCTCGGACATCGCCCTGCCCGCGTGCCGCCGGGCGCTCGAGATGTCCGGTGTCGACGCGGGAAGCATCGACCTGCTGATCGTCGCCACGATCACGCCGGACATGGTCTTCCCCTCGACCGCCGCGATCCTCGCCAACGCCCTCGGGATGCCCGACGCCGCGGCATACGACCTGTCCGCGGGCTGCACCGGCTTCATGTACGCGCTGGCTCAGGCGTACGGGATGCTGGCGAGCGGGCTCGCCGATCGCTGCCTCGTGGTCGGCGCCGACCTGCTCTCGAAGATCGTCGACTGGAGCGACCGCTCGACGGCGGTGCTCTTCGGCGACGGCGCCGGCGCGGTCGTGCTCGAGCGGGTTTCCGAGGGCGGGTTCCTCGGCTTCGAGCTTGGCGCCGACGGCGGTGGCGGGATGAACCTCTCGCTGCCGAGCAGTGGGTCACGCCACTTTCCGGACGGCGCGCAGTTCATCCAGATGAACGGACGCGAGGTCTTCAAGTTCGCGACGCGGGTGATGGTCACCTCCGCCGAGGCGATCCTCGGTCAGTGCGGCAAGACAGTGGAGGACGTGGACGTTTATGTTCCGCATCAAGCCAATGTCCGCATCATCGACCATGCTGCGAAGAAGCTCGGTTTTCCGGAGGAGAAAGTCGTCGTGAACGTCGATCGCTATGGCAACACCTCGTCGGGCTCGATCCCGCTCGCGCTCGCCGACGCGGCCGACGACGGACGCCTCGAGCCGGGCAAGCTGGTGCTGATGACCGGGATGGGCGCCGGCCTCACCTGGGGCTCGGCGCTGATCGAATGGACACACGAGACGAAGGGAGCGACCGCATGACCAAGATCGCGTTCATGTTCCCGGGGCAGGGATCGATCGAGCCCGGGATGGGCCGCGAGATTGCCGAGGCCGAGCCCGCCGCGATGGCCGTCTACGAGACCGGCAGCGAAGTGACCGGCCTCGACCTGAAGGCGCTCTGCTTCGAGGGCTCGCTGGAAGAGCTCGTGCAGACCGAGCTGCAGCAGCCGGCGCTGATGGCCACCAGCCTCGCCATCGACGCGGCGCTTCGCGCGCGGGGGATCTCGCCCCACTTCGTCGTCGGCCATTCGGTCGGCGAGTTCGCCGCGCTCGGCTCCGCGCAGGCGCTGACGGTCGAAGAGGCGATGGGCCTCGTTCGCGAGCGGGGACTGCTGATGGCGGCTGCGGCCAAGGAGCGCCCGGGCTCGATGGCGGCGATCCTCGGCCTCGCCGACGACGTGGTCGAAGCGCTCTGCCGGAAGATCGCGAACGTGTGGCCCGCGAACTACAACTGCCCGGGCCAGATCGTCATCTCCGGGCAGACGCTTTCGGTCGACGAGTGCTGCGAGGACGCGACGCTCGAAGGCGCCCGCCGGGCGATCCGGCTGAAAGTCTCCGGGGCGTTCCACTCGCCGCTCGTGGCGCACGCCGCGGAGCTGCTGCGCCCCGCGATCGAGCGGATCGACTTCAAGGAGCCGACGGCGAACTTCGTCTCGACGGTGACGGCGAAGCTCGAAGGGGCTCAGCGCCTGCCGGGGCTGCTCGTCGAGCAGCTGACCGCTCCCGTGCGCTTCGCGCAGGCTGCGGGTGAGCTGATCAGCGAGGGCGTGACGACGTTCGTCGAGGTGGGGCCGGGGAACGTCCTGGGCGGTTTACTGAAGAGGATCGACAGCTCCGTGCGTGCCATCTCGGTCAACGACCTGAAATCGCTGGACGCTGCGGTTCACGAGCTTGGCTAGGAGGGTTGGGGAAACCGTTGGGGTGTTCGTCGTCAGCAGACGCAGCCCATAGCCGAAGCTATCGGCGCATGAGGAGCATAGACGCCAAGTGCGGCAGACACAGCATCGTTTCGCCAAACCCTCCCCGGGGAAACGGGCAGCAACCGAGATCGCTGTTGCACGTGACCGAGCCATGAGCTTCTGCTCCCTGGAGGGGAAGCTCGCGCTCGTCACCGGCGGGTCGAGAGGGATTGGAGCGGCGATCGCTCGCGCGCTTGCGGGCGGCGGTGCGCAGGTCGTCGTCGGGTTCAACTCCGGCGCCGATGAGGCCGCAGCGCTCGCGACCGAGATCGGAGGCCGCGCGATTCAGGCCGACGTGTCCTCCGCAGACGGTGCAGCCCGGCTCGTCGAGGAGGCCGGCGACCTCGACATCCTCGTCAACAACGCCGGCCTCACCCGGGACGGCCTGCTCGCGCGGATGTCCGACGAGGACTGGCAGACCGTGATCGACACGAACCTGAGCTCCGTCTTCTTCACCTGCCGCGCCGTTGCCCGGCCGATGATGAAGAAGCGGGCCGGCTCGATCGTGAACGTCAGCTCGATCGTCGGGATCCACGGCAACTGGGGCCAGACGAACTACGCGGCCTCGAAGGCCGGGATCATCGGGTTCACGAAGTCGCTTGCGCGGGAGCTCGGCTCGCGCGGTGTGCGTGCGAATGTCGTCGCTCCGGGCTACGTTCAGACCCGGTTGACCGACGTGCTCCCGGACGAGGCGAAGCAGGCGATGCTCACCGCCACGCCGCTCGGCCGGCTTGGCGAGCCGGCCGACGTCGCCGGAGCGGTACGGTTCCTCTGCTCCGACGAGGCCTCGTTCATCACGGGCGACGTGCTGCTCGTCGACGGCGGATTGGGGATGTAGGGCATGGCGAACGAAAACGGACGCAGACGGGTCGTGATCACGGGGCTCGGCATGGTCAGCTCGATCGGGAACGACGTCGAGTCGTCTTGGCGGGCGCTGCTCGCCGGCGAGTCCGGTGCGGGCGAGATCACGCGCTTCGACCACAGCGACCCCGGCTACGAGGTCCACTTCGCCTGCGAGCTGAAGGATTTCGACCCGACCGTCTGGGTCGACCGGAAGGCGACGCGGCGGATGGATCGCTTCACCCAGATGATCCTGGCGGCGGCACGCCAGGCCGAGCAGGACTGCGGCATCGACATGAGCATGGAGGACGCCGATCGGGTCGGCGCCTCGATTGCGACCGGGATCGGCGGTCTCCAGTCCTTCCAGGACTGCTACGACACGCTGCGCGACCGCGGGCCGGACCGGGTCAGCCCGTTCTCGATCCCCTCGATCATCCCGAACATGGGCGCCGGCTGGGTCTCGATCGAGCTCGGCACGAAAGGGCCCCTGATGAGCCAGTGCACGGCTTGCGCCGCCTCGAACATGGCAATCGGCGATGCCCTCGATGAAATCCGCATGGGCCGTGCGGACGTGATGTTCGCCGGAGGCAGCGAGGCGCCGATCACCCGGGTCGGCGTCGCGGGATTCGACTCGATGCGCGCTCTCTCGCGCCGCAACGACGATCCGAAGCGCGCGTCGCGGCCGTTCGACGCCGACCGCGACGGGCTCGTGATGGGTGAGGCGGCCGCCGTGCTCGTCCTCGAGGAGTACGAGCGTGCGCTGGCCCGCGGCGCAACGATCTATGGTGAGCTGCTCGGCTACGGGATCTCCGCCGACGCCTCGCACATCACCGAGCCCGACCCGACAGGCGTCAGCCCGGCGCGGGCGATGAAGATGGCACTTGCCGACGCGCGCGTCGATCCGACTGAGGTTGGGTATGTGAATGCGCATGCGACGGCGACTCCGGTCGGCGACTCGGCGGAGACGCGCGTGATCAAGCTCGCGCTGGGCGAAGAGCACGCCCGGAGCATCCCGATCTCCTCGACGAAGGGCGCGACCGGCCACTGCTTCGGCGCGGCCGGGGCGATCGAGGCCGTGTTCACGCTTCTGGCGCTGCGGGACCGGATCGTCCCGCCGACGATCAACCTCGACACCCCCGATCCGGCTTGCGATCTCGACTATGTGCCGAACGTGGCGCGGCCCGCTCCCGATCTGAGGGTGGCCCTGTCCAACTCGTTCGGCTTCGGTGGTCACAACGCGTCGATCGTGCTGAGGCGCTGGGAGGAGTAGCGGCGCTATGGCCCGGTGGGCGACGTTCGACTGCTACGGCACGTTGATCGATTGGCAGGCCGGCATCCGGACGGAGCTCGCCCGGATCTTCGGCGAGGACCGCGCCGATGCCCAGCTCGCGCGCTACCACGAGCTGGAGCGGGAGCTCCAGGAGTCCGGGAGGCTCAGCTATCGCGAGGTGATGACCGAGGCGATGCGTCGGCTCGGCGCGGCGGCCGGTGAAGCGGAGGGCCTTGCGGGATCGCTGCCGTCGTGGCGCCCGTTCCCGGAGGTCGCGCCCGCGCTCGAGGATCTCTGGCGGCGAGGCTGGCAGCTGGCGATCCTCTCGAACTCCGATCGCGACCTGATCGCGGCGTCGAAGGACCGGATCGGCGTCCCTTTCGAGCAGACGGTTGTCGCGCAGGAGATCCGCTCCTACAAGCCGGCGCTCCGGCACTGGGAGGAGTTCTCTGCTCGCACCGGCGCCGATCCGGCCCGCCACGTGCACGTCGCGGCCAGCCTCTTTCACGACATCGAGCCCGCGTCCGCCCTCGGTCTGCCGACGGTCTGGATCAACCGCCTCGGTGAGCGCGCCGGCCGGGCGAGACCCACGCGAGAGCTGCCGGGCCTCACCGGCCTCGCGGATGTGCTCGACGAGCTCGTACCGTAAACCGAGCAAGTAACACAGTGTTACTTGCTCCGTTTGGGCGCCGAGCGGCGGTTGTCGGTGAGCGAGAGATGTCGGAGCTGTAACCGAGTGGCGCGCGTCGCGGTCTAAGATCTTGGTGGCTATGGCCGAAACACGAATCGACGTTCAAGTCGAGCACAAGCATCAGCTACCGGCCGAGCAGAAGCACCCGAACACCTGCCCGACCTGCGGGTCGCACTTCCGCGACGACGAGCTCGCGGCCGCGCTGCATGTCTGCAGCCAGTGTGGGCACCACTTCCCGATGCCGGCGTGGGCGCGCATCGAGTGGCTTGCCGACCCCGGCTCGTTTGTCGAGGAGGCGGCCGAGGTTCGCTCGGCCGACCCGCTCCATTTCTACGATCTGCGCCCGTATGTCGAGCGGCTGAGCGAAGCCGAGCTGAACACCGGGCTCGGTGAGGCAATCGTCACCGGCAGCGGAGCGCTCGACGGCATGCCGCTCGAGTTCGCCGTGATGGACTTCTCGTTCATGGGGGGCTCGATGGGGAGCGCCGTCGCGGAGAAGTACGCGCGTGCGTGCGAGTCGGCGATCGCGCATCGCTCGCCGCTGCTGACCGTTTCTAGCTCGGGCGGCGCGCGGATGCAGGAAGGGATCCTCTCGCTGATGACGCTGCCGAAGACGATCGGCGCCCTGGAGGATCTGCGCGACGCAGGCCTGCCGATGTTCGTCGTGATGGCGCATCCGACGACGGGTGGCGTGCTCGCGAGCTTCGCGTCTCTGGGAGACATGACCATTGCGGAGCCGGGCGCGCTGATCGCGTTTGCCGGACCGCGGGTCGTCCAGAAGACCACGCGCGAAAAGCTTCCCGAAGGCTTCGGGCTCGCCGAGCACAATCTCCGCTTTGGCCATCTCGACGCGGTTGTCCCTCGATCCGAGCAGCGCGCCTATCTGTCGCGGCTCTTGAGGCTCTTTGGCCGGTAACGCGGAGACCGGGCTGCGCGCCCGCCTCGGCAAGCTCTCGACCCTGCCGCTCCTGCGCGGCTCCGGCGTCGCCGGCGAGGAAGACCGCCTGCGGCGCCAGCTGGAGAAGCTCTCGACCGAGCCGGAGGCCTCCGAAGAGGAGATCTGGGGCCGTGTCGAGCTCGCGAGGCATGTGGAGCGGCCGTACACGATGGATTACGTCGACCGGATCCTCGACGACTGGGTGGAGCTCCACGGCGACCGCGGCCGGGCCGATGACGGCGCGATCGTCACCGGCCTCGGCAAGCTGAACGGCCGAACGATCGCGTTGATCGGCCATCAGAAGGGCCGCGACCTGAAAGAGCGCCTCGACCGCCAGTACGGCATGGCGCACCCGGAGGGCTACATGAAGGCGATGCGCGTGATGCAGCTCGCCGACCACTTCCGCTTCCCGGTCGTGACGTTCATCGACACGCCGGGCGCCTATCCCGGGATCGCCGCGGAGCAGCACGGGCAGGGTGGCGCGATCGCTCGCTCGCAAGCTCTGATGGCGCGCCTGACCGTGCCGATCGTCGCGTGCGTGATCGGTGAGGGCGGCTCGGGCGGAGCGGTGGCGCTGGCCGTCGCCGACCGGGTGCTGATGCAGGAGAACGCGATCTACTGCGTGATCTCGCCGGAGGGCTGCGCGGCGATTCTGTGGCGCGACGACGGCCAGAAGAAGAAGGCCGCCGCCGCGTTCAAGCCGGATGCGCTCCACTCGCTCGAGCTGGGTGTGATCGACGGGATCGTCCCGGAGCCCGCAGGCGGGGCCCAGGCCGATTACGAGGGAGCCGCGCGGCTCTTGAAGGCGGCGCTCGACGATGCTCTCGCGGAGCTGTCCGAGCTACCCGGCGACGAGCTGCGCCGGTCCCGGCGCGCGAAGTTCCGCGCGATCGGCGTCTACGCCGAGACGTAGGCAGCCTCGGGCCTTTCGAGCTTCTCCACAGCGTCCACAGGGTTTTCAACCGGGGAACGAGATGCCCGAAAGCATGTAAGAGCCGCGTTCGCGGTCCTCTTTCCCCGTTTCTGTGTGGATAACTCGCCTCAGACGAGGCTACGCACGCCGTTGACAACGAGTTGCACGGCGATTGCCGAAAGCAACAGACCGAAGACGCGGGTGAAGAACGAGAGGATCGACGGGCTCACGGTGCGCGTCACCCGCTCGGCGAGCAGCAGGCAGATGCCCACGCATGCGACCGCGGCCAGGATCGCCGTGATCACCGCGACGTGTCCAGCCGCATGCGGATGGGAGCGCCAGAGCACGATCGCGGTCGCAATCGCGCCGGGCCCGGCGACGAGCGGGGTGGCGAGCGGCACGAGCGCCACGTCCTCGGTGTCACCGGTCGGGAAGTCGGTGCCGCGGAGCATCTCCAGGGCGACGATCAGCAGCAGCAGCCCGCCTGCGATCGAGAGGCTTCCGATCGAGACGTGGAGGTAGCGCAGCACGATCTCGCCGAAGATCGCAAAGCCGACGATCAGGCCTCCGGCCGCGATCACGGCGCGGATCGCAGCCCGCTGGCGCTCTCTCGGCGCGAGCTTTCGCGTGATCGCCAGAAAGACCGGCGCGTTGCCCAGCGGGTCGGTGATCACGAGGAAGGTGACGAACGTCTCACCGAAGGCGCGCAGGCTCACGTCACGATCGTAGACCCCCTATTCTCGGTGTGTGTCCGCGATCGAGATCGAGCACCTTCGCGTCGTCCGGGGCGAGCGGCTCGTGCTCCCGGACGTGTCGTTTCGAGTCGAGGCGGGTACCGTCACCGGGCTGCTCGGTCCGAGCGGATCGGGCAAGTCGACCTTGATGCGCTCGATCGTCGGCGTGCAGATCGTCGAGAGCGGCCGGGTCGAGGTGCTCGGCCGCCCGGCGGGCTCGCCGTCGCTCCGGTGGCACGTCGGCTACCTGACCCAGGCACCGTCCGTCTACATGGACCTCACGGTGCGCGAGAACCTTGCCTATTTCTCGCGCGTGCTCGGTGCGCCGCCGGAACGGATCGGCCACGTGCTCGAGGTCGTGGCGCTCGCCGAGTTCGAGGGGAGAATCGTGCGGACGCTCTCGGGCGGGGAGCTCTCGCGGGTCTCGCTCGCAACGGCGCTGCTCGGTGAGCCGGAGCTGCTCGTGCTCGACGAGCCCACGGTCGGCCTCGATCCCGTCTTGCGCCGCGATCTTTGGGCGACGTTTCGGCAGCTCGCGGCCGGCGGCGTGACACTGCTCGTCTCGTCGCACGTGATGGACGAGGCCGACCGCTGCGACCGGCTGCTCCTGATGCGCGACGGCGAGCTGCTCGCCGACGAGACGCCTGCCTCGCTGCGCGAGTGCACCGGCTGCGAGAGCCTCGACGATGCGTTCCTCGCCCTGGTCGAGGGCGCATGAGCCGCCGCGCGACCTTCGCGACCGTCCTGCGCGTGCTCCAGCAGCTCCGCCGCGATCCGCGGACGCTGGCGCTCGTCTTCGCCGTTCCCCCGATCCTGGTCACGTTGTTCCGCTTCGTCTTCGAGGGCCAGACCGCGACGTTCGACCGCGTCGGCGGCCTGATGGTGGGCGTCTTCCCGTTCTCGATCATGTTCGTCGTCACGTCGATCGCGATGCTGCGCGAACGGACCACCGGCACGCTCGAGCGGCTGATGACGCTGCCGCTCGCAAAGCTGGACATCCTGGTCGGCTACGGGATCGCATTCGCGGCCGTCGCGGCGGTGCAGGCCACGATCACGTCGACGGTCGCCTTCGAGCTGCTCGGCCTGCACGTCCAGGGCTCACCCGCGATCGTCGTCGCCCTGGCAGTGGCGAACGCGGCGCTCGGGATGTCACTCGGCCTCTTCGCGAGCGCCTTTGCGAGGACGGAGTTTCAGGCGGTGCAGTTCATGCCCGCGGTGGTCTTTCCCCAACTCCTCCTCTGCGGCCTGCTCGTGCCGCGTGCGCACATGGCGCACGTGCTGGACGTGGTCTCGTACGCGCTGCCGCTGACCTGGTCGGTTGACGCCCTCTCGCATGCGGTGCGCGGCGATGGGGGCGGGATCATCGTCCGCGACGCCGCGATCGTGATCAGCGTGACGATCGCTGCGCTCGCGCTGGCCGCGACGACGCTGCGCCGCCGGACGCCGTGAGCCGCTCGAGGAAGGTGCGAGCGCCGGCCTTGTCGAGCATGTCGTTCAGATTGCCGCACTTGGGGCTCTGAACGCAGGAGGGGCAGCCGTCGTGGCAGGGGCAGCCGGCGAGCATGCGCGCCGTGTCCGCGACCCAGCCTTCGAACTGCTCGAAGCCGCGCTCGGCGATCCCGACGCCGCCGGGGTGGCCGTCGTAGACGAAGACGGTCGGCCTGCCGGTCTGGAGGTGGACGTTCGTCGAGAGGCCGCCGATGTCCCAGCGGTCGCACATCGCCCAGAGCGGCAGCATCGCGATCAGGCTGTGCTCGGCGGCATGGAGGGTCGCGAGCAGCTTGGGCATCTGGTCGAGCTCGGCGAGGAGCCCCGGCTCGGGCGAGAACCAGACCGCTTCCGTCGGGAAGGTCGACTGCGGCAGGTCGAGTGGGACGAGCTCGATCCGCTCCTGCGAGCTCACGGTCTTGCGCTCATACGCCACCACCTGTTCGGACACCTCGATCTCGCCGAAGCAGAGGTCGAGCCCGTCGCGCCGCCGTTCCTTCCGGAGTAGGCCGGTGATGTTGGTGTTCGTGTCCTTCTTCACCTGCGTGTACCAGTCGCCGGTGAACGGCTCGACGATCGCGTGCATTGCGGTGTGGTCGAGCTCTCGGACGAGGAAGGCTTCGCCGAGATGAAGGTAGACGGCGCCCTCGTGGACGGTCGTGTATGCCCGTGCACTCTCGACGACGCCGAGCAGCGCGCCCGTGCCCGCCTCGACGATCGTGAACGCATCGGTCTCGGCCGAGCGCAGCGGGGTGCGGGCGGCGGGGGAGTCCTTGCCGCCCCAGACGTAGCCGCGCGGGGTGGCCTTCAGCTCGGGGTCTGCGGCGGCGGCTGCGAGGGCTTCCGGGCCGAGGATCTCGGCGTCGCGCTCGTCGATCGGCGCTTCGTAGGCGGCGGCGCGGACGTGCCCGGCGAGGACGCGCGGGTTCGCGTGGTCGAGGATCGCCGCCTCGACCCGGCGGCCGAGCAGCTTGTCGGGCTCGCGCATGAAGTACTGGTCGAGCGCGTCCTCGGAGGCGACGAGGATCGCCAGGCCGTGTCCCCGCCGGCCCGCGCGGCCCCACTGCTGGCGCAGCGACGCGACCGTGCCCGGGAAGCCGACCGAGATCACGGCGTCGAGGAGTCCGACGTCGATCCCCAGCTCGAGCGCGTTCGTCGCGGAGACGCCGAGCAGGTCGCCCTCGCCGAGCCGCCGTTCGATCTCGCGGCGTTGCTGGGCGGTGTAGCCGGCGCGGTAGGGCGAGAGCCGCGAGTCGTCGCCGAGCCGCTCGGCGGTGAAGCGGTGGATCAGCTCGGCGGCCTTGCGCGACTTTGCGAACGTGAGCGTGCGCAGTCCCCGCTGGACGAGCTCGGCCTGGAGCTTCGCGGCCTCGGCGAGCGCCGACCCGCGCAAGCCGAGCTCCGCGTCGAGCAGCGGCGGGTTCCAGAGCGCGACCGTGCGCTCGGCGCGCGGGGCGCCGTCGTCGCCGATCACCGTCACGGGCACGCCGAGCAGCCGCTCGCCGAGCTCGCCCGGGTTCGAGATCGTGGCCGAGGCGAGCAGGAACTGCGGCTCGGCGCCGTAGATCCGGGCGAGGCGGCGGAGCCGGCGGAGCACGTTTCCGACGTGCGAGCCGAAGACGCCGCGGTAGACGTGCGCCTCGTCGACGACCACGTAGCGGAGGTTCGCCAGCACGTCGCCCCAGCGGTCGTGGTGGGGCAGGACGCCGATGTGCACCAGGTCCGGGTTCGTCAGGATCACGTTCGCCCAGGTGCGGATCTGGCGGCGCTGCTCGGTCGGCGTGTCGCCGTCGTAGATCGCAGTCCGTACGTTCGGCGAGCCGTAGGCTGAGAGCGCCCGGAACTGGTCCTGCGCGAGCGCCTTCGTCGGATAGAGGTAGAGCGCCCGCTGCTTCGGGTCGCGGGCGAGCGCGTCGAGCACCGGCAGGTTGAACGCGAGCGTCTTGCCGGAGGCGGTGCCGGTCGTGACGAGGAGATGCTCGCCGCGCGCAGCCGCCTCCCAGGCCGCGCGCTGGTGGGTGTAGAGCTCGGGAACGCCGATCGCCGCGGTAACGCGCGGGTCGAGCTCATCGGGAAGAGCGGCCTTTCGGGCTTCGCGGGAGGGCTCAATCTCCAAGTGAGCAAGCTCTTCACCCTCGAGGAAACCATCCCAGGGACCGCTCATTCAGATGAATGTGGGTATGCGATTGACGGCGGAGCCGGGCTTGGCCCGGCGGGAGCCTCGTAGTGAGTTTCCGTGCACAAGGAGGGGGCTCGCGGGGGAACCATGGGTTCACCCGCGTTAACGATGCTAGCGTTGCCCCACCGGGGTGCCCCGATCGGGGCTGAGATCACACCCGTAGAACCTGATCCGGGTCATGCCGGCGAAGGGAGTGTGCGTGTCCGTTCCGAGAGCCCTGACCATTGCCACGTCTGATTCGGGCGGCGGCGCGGGCATCCAGGCCGACCTGAAGGCGTTCGCGGCGGCCGGCGCTCATGGCATGTCCGTTCTGGTCGCCTTGACAGCCCAGAACACGACGGCGGTGACCGCGATCCACGAGCTGCCGCCCGAGTTCATCACGGCGCAGCTCGAAGCCGTCTTCTCCGACATCGGCGTCGACGCGGCGAAGACCGGGATGCTCTTCTCGACCCGTGCGATCGAGACGGTCGCCGATTTCCTCGAGGCGCACCCCGTTCCGCTCGTTGTCGACCCGGTGATGGTCGCCAGCTCGGGCGCGCAGCTCCTCGAGGACGACGCGGTCAACGCCATGATCGTGCGCTTGTTTCCGCTCGCCACGGTGATCACGCCGAACCTGCAGGAGGCGGTGGCGATCGTCGGTCGCGCCGGAACCAAGCGGGAGCTCGCGGAGCGACTGCATGCCCTCGGCGCCCCGGCGGTGATCGTCACCGGCGGCCACGGCGAGCCCGTCGACCACCTCTTCGATGGCAGCGAGCACCTCGAGATTCCGGTCGCCCGACACGAGACGGGCGCGACGCACGGAGCGGGCTGCACGCACTCGGCGACGCTGACCGCGCTCCTGGCCGCGGGGTTCTCGCTCGTCGGCGCCGCGGTGGGCGCCTCGCGCGCCGCGTCGGAGGCGGTTCGCCACGGTCTCGCAGATCTGGGGGCCGGAGACGGCCCCGTCGATGTCTTCAACCTGGAAGGAGCTTTGTGAACGCTGGAGAGTCCCTGCGCAGGCTGCGCGAGCGCAAGCCGCTGATCCACCAGATCACGAACTACGTCGTCATGAACGAGACGGCGAACGCGACGCTCGCGCTCGGCGCGTTGCCGGTGATGGCGCACGCGCGGGAGGAGGTCGAGGAGATGGTCGGCTTCGCCGGCGCGCTCGTGCTGAATATCGGCACCTTGTCGCCCGCGTGGGTGGACGCGATGCTGGCGGCGGGGCGAGCCGCGAACGAGCGGGGCGTTCCTGTTGTGCTCGATCCGGTCGGGGTGGGAGCCACGCGGTACCGGACGGAGACCGCGAGGCGGATTCTCGACGAGGTGAAGGTCTCCGTGCTGCGCGGGAACGCCGGCGAGGTGGCGACGCTGCTCGGCGTGGCGGCCGAGATGCGAGGGGTCGAGTCGATCGGAGCCGGTGGCGACGCCGCCGATCTGGCGCGGGAGGCCGGGCGATCGCTCGGCCTCGTTGCGTCGGTGACGGGTCCGGTCGACCACGTCTCCGACGGCGAGACGGTCGTCGCGATCGCGAACGGCGACGCGATGCTGGCCACGATCACGGGAACGGGTTGCATGTCGAGCGCGATCACCGGCTGCTTCCTCGCCGTGGCCGACTCGCCGCTCGACGGCGCGGTCGAGGCGCTGGTCGCGTTCGGCGTCGCCGGCGAGGATGCCGCGGTCGGCGCGAAGGGCCCCGGCTCGTTCCACGCGAATCTCTACGACGCGCTGGCCGCTCTCGATCCGGCGACGCTCGACGGGCGCGCCCGCGTGTCGTGAGGGTGCACGCGATCGTCGCGGATCTCGAGACGGCGCACCGCGCGATCGCGGCCGGCGCGACGGTCGTGCAGCTGCGTGTGAAGGCCCCGACCGCCGAGGTGGTCGCCACGCGGGCGCGGCTTCCGCGAGCTGGCCGTGACCTTCGTCGTGAACGACGACGTCGAGGCGGCGATCGAGCTCGGAGCCGATGGCGTGCATCTCGGCCAAGCCGACGCCGGTGCTGGTCGGGCGCGGGCTGCGGGTCTCCTCCTCGGCCGCTCGGCCGTCAACTTCGAGCAGGCCGTCGAGGCCGATGCGGACTACCTCGGCGTCGGCCCGGTCTGGGAGACCCCGTCCAAGGAGGATGCCGACCCCGCCCTCGGCCTCGACGAGCTCGCCCGGATCGCGGTCGCCGTGAGCGTCCCCGTGATCGCGATCGGCGGCATCGACGCCTCGAACGCGGCGGACTGCATCCGCGCCGGCGCGGCCGGCGTCGCCGTCATCCGTGCGGCAACCGATCCCAACCTGCGGCGCGTGGTCGATGAGGCTCTCGGAGCTCGGTGAGCTCGGCCTGCTGGCCGAGCTGGAGCGCCGCCGGCTGATCGTCGGCGTCGAGCACGACGCGGCGCAGCTTGCGGGCGGGCTGGTCGTCACGCAGGACGCGCTCGTCGAGGGCGTCCATTTCCGGCTGGACTGGATCACGTGGCGAGACCTGGGGTGGCGCGCCGCAGCGGTCAATCTCAGCGACCTGGCAGCATCGGGTGCGAATCCGGAGGCGCTGCTGGTGACGCTGGCGGCGCCGCCGGAGACGAGCGTGGCGGAGGTTGTCGCGCTCTACGAGGGCATCGCCGAGACCGGGGTGCGCGTCGTCGGCGGCGATACCAGCTCAGCGCCCGTCGTCGCGATCGGCGTCACCGCCCTCGGCCACTCGAGCCGTGTCCCGGGCCGCACCGGTGCGCAACCGGGTGATGCGCTCGTCGTCACCGGCCCGCTGGGTGGCGCCGGAGCCGCGTTCAGGAGCGAGTCGTACATCCGTCCGCCGCTCCGGATCGCCGAAGGCAAGCGCCTCGCGGCGACGGCCCACGCGTTGCTGGACATCTCGGACGGCCTCGCCGTCGACGCGGGCCACATCGCCCGCCGCTCGGGCGTCCACTGCGTGATCGACCTGGAGCGGGTCCCGCTGGCGGAGGGTGCGACGATTGCCGACCTGGGCTTCGGCGAGGACTACGAGCTGCTCGCGGCGGTGGACGACCCCACGCGGGTTCACGGTCGTCGGGAAGGTCGAGGCGGGCGCTGGAGTGGAGCTACGACTCGACGGCACCCCCTACTCCCTGCGCGGCTTCGAGCACTTCGCCGGACCGGGCAAGTAACAACTTGTTACTTGATGCTCGAACCTCGCGCCCGCCGACCGGCCGCAGGGATCCTGCGACACTGGAGTCACATTCGAGGGAGGCCGAGGAGCGATGAACAGAGAAGAGCTTCGCGCGCAGCAGAGACCGTTGAAGGATCACTACCGCGAGAACCCGGAGGCCGCACTCGTCACCCTGACAGCAACCGGGACGATCGGGGCGGGCATCACGTGCTCGGTCAAGACCGGCCGCGCGCTCGCCGAGGCGGGCCTCCATCCGGCGACCGGAGGCGACGGCCTGTCCCTGTGCTCCGGCGACATGCTTCTCGAAGCGCTGGCCGCCTGCGCCGGGGTCACGCTGCGCGCAGTCGCCACCTCGCTCGCCCTGGACGTCATCGCCGGGGTCGTGCGGGTCGAAGGAGATCTCGACTTCCGCGGGACGCTCGCGGTCAGCAGGGAGGCCCCGGTCGGCTTCAGTGCGATCCGGCTCACGTTCGAGCTGGAGACGGACGCGAGTGACGACGACCTCGACACCCTGCTGCGGCTGACCGAGCGCTACTGCGTCGTCTACCAGACGCTCGCGTCGACCCCGTCGCTCGGCGCCCACTGGAGCCGACCCGCGGGCTAGAAACCGCTTGCGGGGTCAATCCTCCTCGAGCGCCGGCTTTCCTTCGGCGTCGAGATGGGGCAGATGCGGATGGGGCAGATGCGGATGGGGCAGATGCGGATGGGGTAGGTGCGGATGGTGGATCGGATCCGCGTATACGAGCTCGAGTGGGGTGACGTCGGGCTTCTTGAACTGCAGAAACGCCACGAGGCAGACGATGACCGCGAGGAAGGAGTAGCTCGTGACCGACGTCCCCAGGTTCAGGCCCTGGTTGCCCTTCTGGGAGAGCAAGTCGCCAGTCGAGGCCCCCAGCGGACGGGTCATGATGTACGCCAGCCAGAACGCCAGTACGCCGTTGATGTTGGTGAACTTCCAGACCGCGGCGATCACGGCGATCACGGCCACGAACAGCAGCAGCGTGGTCAAGTAGCCCAAGCTGAACTTCTCCGCGATCAGGTCGCCGACGGCGGTGCCGGTGGCGAAGGTGATCAGGATCGCCAGCCAATAGAAGCCCTCGCGGCGGAATGTCCGGATCGAGTGCATCGACAAGGTCCGCTCGACCAGCCACCAGACGAAGAACACCAGCGCCAGCAGCGAAACGGACACGATCGTGATCGCCCACAGGTTGTTGGGCTGCGCACCGTTCCCCTCGAACTGGTCGGTGATCTGCGTGCCCACCACGCTGATGACCACGATGTTCGCCCAGTACACCGCTGCGACGTAGCCCCTGCCCGCGAACTGAATCACCAGGAGGACCGCAAGCACACCCACCGTGGCGAGCATCACCTTGACGGACGCGACGTCCAGGGCGTGGGCACTGGCGTTGTCGCCGCCCGCCCAACTGGAAGTGAGGTTGTCCGAGAACGTCTCGCCGATAGTCGTGCAGAAGCACTTGATAACCCAGAAGTAGAGGGTCACCTCCGGCACCTTGTTGAGCATCTTCCGGGCCGTTGTCTTGCGCGGATCCATGGATGAGAGGAAAGTCATCGGCTGGAGGCTAGCGAGGTAAACCTGACGAAAGACTGACTGGAGTGGATGCACCTCGTCCCGGACGTGGTACAGGTGTGGATCAAACGTGGCGCTTTTGGAGTGGATGCACCTCGTCCCGGACGTGGTACAGGTGTGGATCAAACGTGGCGCTTTCGTCACAAAAGACGTGGCCACGAGAGAGGATCACGGCCGCACTTTGCGGGCAAGCCCGTCACACCACCGTGACATTGCACCTCGTACACGCGCCGGAACGCACCTCGTCCCGGACGACGTGCGCCATTCCGTGCGCCATTCCCGCCGGCTCGTGCAGCGCCGCCTCAGTGCTACGAGGTCGTCAGATAGTCCTGGATCGCGTTTGCCCGGTCGACCGTGTCCCGGACGAGGCAGATCCCCTTGGTGACCGCGGCAAACGTACCGCCCTTGTTCAACGACTCGGCGAAGGAGCAGTCGGCGTCTCGAAACTGAATCCACTTCCGCTCGGCCCGGATGAGCAACGTCCGGTCGCCGGGCGCGAGGCCCTTGCCGGCCAGCTCCTTCCCGTAAACCGAGGCGAGTCGCTTCGCCGCCGTGGCGTACGCAGTCCCGACACAGTCGTTCATCTCCGCGGTCGGCTGGGCCGTCGTGAGGCAGCCGAGCCCGGGTAGCGAGCCCCGTTCAGCCACCGAGCGCCCGGCAGCCACGGAAGCCGTAGCCAGGACAGTCACGGCGAAGGCGATCGCCGATCGAGTCGTCGTTCGCATGCCCACACTCCTAGCCGACCCTGGTGAGCGGATGCGTCGTGAGCACGACGCGCCGACCTTCGCACGGCTCCCGAACGGGTGTCAGGTGGAGTGAGCCGCCGCTCATCGACCAGCGATAGGTCGCACTCGCCTCGGCCCCGGTGCACGCGGCGGGGCCGCTCTCGTGACCGAAACCGATCGTCGTCGCCGTCTGCGTGTCACGCCCGCTGATGAGCACGGTGCCGTTGAGCTTGATCGAGTACCGTCCGGTGGGCTGAAAGGCGATCTGCCAAGTGCCGTCGAGCTGCTTCGCGGGAGCATTTGCGATCACTGTCCTGAACGTTCCCTGCACGGGGTTGCCAGCGGCGGCCGCCGCCGCGGCCGCGACGAGCAAGACGGCTCCCGTGGCTAGGGACAAACGCAGCGTCATTCTCACCGCTTGCCGGCCGCGCCGCTGCGGAGGACGCTCATCGCGCTCCGCACGGTCGACCAGCGGTCGACAGTGGATTTCACGCCGTTGTTCGCGCAGTAGCTCGCCTGCACGTTGCCGACCACTTGGTAGTGCCAGCAGCGGCCGACCATCATCGAGTCCGGGCTCTGCTTCTGCAGCTTGAGCGCGGCTGCAAGCGCTTGCTGCGCGACCGCGGCGGTCGTGTACACGGTCACGAGCAGATTGCCGTTCGTGTTGATGTACCCCTCTGACGGCGAGAGGTGACCGACGATGTTGAGTGCGGCGTCCAGGCTCGTCGGCTTCTCCGCCTCGAGCGGGATACCCGCCATCGCAAACGCAGCCTCAACCGTCTTGGGGGTGTAGGTGACAGCCGCCGCCTCGAGCGCCGACGGCACGGCAAGCGCGAGAGCCGAGCCAAGCACGGCGACAAGCCATATCACCATTCAAGTCTAGTGACTGCGAGCCGGAGAAGCTCGTAGCCGACTGAGCATGCATCGCGCAAAGCGGCGCGGTTACAGGACAGCCGCCTGCGCCAGCGCCGTTACGTCAGAGATACGAGGCGAAGGCTTCGCGGAAGTGCTTCGCCGGCCGCGCGCCGATCAGCGTCTCCTTCGGCTCGCCGCCGTCGAAGAGGATCACCGTCGGGATCGAGAGCACGTCGTAGCGCGACGCGACAACCGGGTTGTCGTCGATGTCCAGCTTCACGAACTCGACCTTGTCCGTCTCGGCCGCGAGCCCTTCCAGCACCGGCGCGATTGCGCGGCACGGGCCGCACCACGGGGCCCAGAAGTCCACGACCACGGGCCTCGCGGCTTCGAGGACCTCCACTTGAAAACTCGCGTCGGTGACGTCGCGCATCGTTTGAGGTTACAGCCGGCCGACAAGGCTTCGGAGCCGCAGCAGCGGCACCGTGCGCACCGCCTCGAGCACGACCGCCCGGCTCATCTTCGACGTTCCCGCCGTGCGGTCGACGAACGAGATCGGCACCTCCACGACGCGGAACCCCGCTCGCAGCACGCGATAGGTCGTCTCGATCTGGAACGCGTAGCCCTTCGAGTCGATAGCGGCCAGGTCGACAGTCTCGAGGACGACCCGGCGGAAGCACTTGAACCCACCGGTCAGGTCGTGGATGCGGCTGCCGAGGATCGCGCGTGCGTAGAGGTTTCCGAACGAGGAGATCAGCCGGCGGGTGAAGCCCCAGTTCGGGATCGAGCCGCCCGGGACGTAGCGCGAGCCGAGCACGAGGTCGGCGCCGTCCTCCGCCGCCTCGATCAGCCGCGGCACGTCCGCCGGATCGTGTGAGAAGTCGCAGTCCATCTCGAGCACGAGCTCGGCGTCTCCGGCCAGCGCCTGGCGGAAGCCGGCCAGGTACGCAGGCCCGAGCCCTTCCTTCCGCGCGCGGTGGAGGACGTCGACGAATCCGAGCTCTGCGGCGAGCCCGTCGGCGATCTCGCCGGTCCCGTCGGGCGATGCATCGTCGATCACGAGTACGCGGTCACCTTCCCGCAGCACCGCGCCGAGCGCCCGGATCATCGCCTCCAGGTTCTCGCGCTCGTTGTACGTCGGGAGGCAGATCGTCGCGCGCACCGACCCCAGTGTGGCGAAAAACCCCGTGCGTATGATCGGGCGGGTGACCGAGACCCTCCCGAACAACGCCGACCTCGCGGCCCAGTTCGACCTCCTCGCCGATCTGATGGAGATCCAGGGGGCCGACGGATTCCGCATCTCCGCCTACCGCAAGGCCGCCGGACAGATCCGCGAGACGCCCACTTCGATCGCCAAGCTGGCGCTCGCAGGCCGCGCCAAGGAGCTCCAGGGGATCGGCAAGACGATCGAGGAGAAGATCGTCGAGGTGGTCGACGACGGCGAGATCCACGCGCTCACGAAGCGCAAGGCGGAGGTGCCGGTGGAGCTCGCCACGTTCATGCGCCTGCCGGGCCTCGGCCCGAAGACCGCGCGCCGGATCTGGAAGGAGCTCGGGATCACGACGGTGGAGGCGCTGCGCGTCGCGGCGGAGACCGAGCAGCTGCGCGCCCTCGACGGGCTCGGCCCGAAGGTCGAGGAGAACATCCTGGCCGCGCTCGCGCAGCCGCGCGCAGCCGAAGGGCCCAGACGCGCCCTGCTCGGGAACACGCTGCCGAAGCTGCGCGCCGTGGCCGCCACCCTCGCCGAGCATCCGGCGGCCGTCGAGGTGTCGATCGCCGGTTCTGCGCGCCGCTTCCGCGAGACGGTGCGAGACCTCGACATCATCGCCACTGCCACCGACCCGGCGGCTCTGATCGACGGGTTCTGCTCGGCACCGTGGGTGGTCGAGATCGCAGCGCAGGGCCCGACGAAGGCGACCGTCGTCTCGCAGGACGGGTTGCGCTTCGACCTGCGCGTCGTCCCCCCGGAGTCGTACGGCAACCTGCTCCAGCACTTCACCGGCTCGAAGGAGCACAACGTCGCGCTCCGCGAAGCGGCCGTGCGGAAGGGCCTCTCGGTCTCCGAGTACGGGATCACGGAGGTCGAGACCGGCACCGTGCACTCGTTCGCGACGGAGGAGGAGGTCTACGCCTTCCTCGGCTACGCCTGGATCCCGCCCGAGCTGCGCGAGAACCTCGGCGAGCTCGACGCAGCCCGCCGCGGCGAGCTGCCGGCGCTTGTGGAGCTCCGGGACATCCGCGGCGACCTGCACACGCACACCACCTGGTCGGACGGGAAGAGCTCGCTCGAGGAGATGGTCGCCCGGGCGATCGAGAAGCGCTACGACTACTACGCGATCTGCGACCACTCCCACCGCCTCCGCGACGGCCGCCTTGCCGCGCAACACGAGGCAATCGACGCGCTCGCTGCGCAGGTGCCGATCCGGCTTCTGAAGGGAATCGAGGCGAACATCCGCTCCGACGGCGAGATCGACGTCGCCGACGATGAGCTGGCGACGCTCGACTGGGTCGTCGCGTCCGTGCACTCGAGCTTCGACAAGAGCCCGACCGAGCGCGTGCTCGCGGCGATGGAGAACCCCTACGTCGATTGCATCGGCCATCTGACCGGGCGCAAGATCGGCAAGCGCCCGCCGTCGGAGATCGACCTCGAGCGTGTGATCGAGAAGGCGCTCGAGACGGGAACCTTCCTCGAGATCAACTCGCAGCCGGACCGGCTCGACCTCTCCGACGTCCACGCCCGAGCCGCCCGCGAGGCGGGGCTGAAGCTCGCGATCGACTCCGACGGCCACCAGGTCGCGGCGCTCGACTACGTCGAGCTCGGTGTCGGCCAGGCGCGGCGCGCGTGGCTGACGAAGTCCGACGTCGTGAACACGCACACCTGGAAACAGGTCGAGCGCCTGCGGAAGCGCCGATGAAGGCGGTGATCTTCGATCTCTGGGACACGCTCGTCGACTGGCCCGTCGACGAGGCCGCGGCGCTGAACCGCGGCCTGGCTGCGCGGATCGGGCTCTCCGACGACGAGTTCGCGCGCCGCTGGCAGGCGCACTACGTGTTCTCGCAGACGCAACCGCTCGCGACGCTCTACCGCGCGATCGGGGTTCCGGAGGAGCACGTCGAGACCCATGTCAGCGACCGGCACGAGTTCGCGCGTCAGGCGTTGCGCCCACGCGCCGGCGCGCTGGCGACGCTCGCGGAGCTCCGCCGGCGAGGCGTTCGGCTCGGCCTGATCTCGATGTGCTCCGAGGACGTGCCCGCGGTCTGGCACGAGACGGAGCTCGCGGGCTGCTTCGACGTCGAGACGTTCTCGGCCACCACGGGCCTGAAGAAGCCGGATCCCGGGATCTACCTGGAGACGGCGACGTTGCTCGGTGTCGCACCAGAGGACTGCTTCTTCGTGGGCGACGGCGCTAACGACGAGCTCGCCGGCGCGGCCCGGGTGGGGATGACGCCGGTGCTGATGGCCACCGGCGCCGAGCCACGGTGGCCAGAAGTGCAACAGTGGAGCGGTCTGAGCGTCTCGTCGATCCCGGAGGTGTTGGAACTGTGCTGATCTCAACGATGAACGATCTACCCGGCTACGAGATCGAAGAGGTCTACGGTGAGGTGTTCGGCCTGACCGTCCGGTCCCGCAACGTCGGCTCCCAGATCGGAGCCGGCCTGAAGTCGATCCTCGGCGGTGAGCTGAAGGGGATGACCAAGGCACTCGCGGACAGCCGCCAGCAGGTGATCGCGCGGATGGTCGAGGACGCCGAGGCAAAGGGCGCGAACGCGGTCGTCGCCATGCGTTTCGACACCTCGGAGATGGGGACGAACTGGACGGAGATCTGCGCGTACGGAACCGCTGTCCGCGCCCGCAAGATCTAGATGCTTGCGAGCAGCTCGCCGAGCGCGGCCGGTGAGTCGACCACGATGTCCGCTCGCTCGACGAGGCCAGAGGGTGCCTCCGCGGAGCTGACGGCGACGCGGATGCCGAGCTCGAGCCCGTCGAGCGCGGCGAAGCCGTCGAGGTCGGTGGTGTCGTCGCCGGCATAGAGCGCACGGTGCAGGTCGTGCGCGGCGAGCAGGTGGATCACGGCTGTTCTCTTCGTGGCGTCGACCGGTGGCAGCACCTCCAGGACGAGTCGGCCCCAGCGGGTTCGGAAGCCTTCGGCGCGGGCTGCGGTCGCGACCTCCTCGAGCAGGCTCCGGGCACCGTCACGGTCGTCGCTTCCCCGGTAGTGAAACGCGGCGGTGAGCGGTTTGATCTCTGCGGGCCACGGCGCCTTCGCGGCGAAGGCGTGGATCGGCGCCGCCCACTCCGCCGCCGCCTGCTCCAGCTCGAGCCCATGCTCGCCGACGTAGGTCAGATCCGGCACGCCGACGATCTCGCGCGCAACGTCGCCGGGCCGGCCGCTGACGCAGGCGACAAGCCCGTACCGCGCTGCGAGGCGCCGGAGCTCGGCTCGCGTCGCCTCCGGGACGCCCGCATCCGCCGGGTCGGCGACGATTGGAGCGAGTGTCCCGTCCACGTCCAGGAAGATGGCCGCAAGCCGGGGCTCGGCGACCAGACGGGCCAGCGCGTCCACGGCTTAACAGTAGTGACGTCCCTCTGCGGGATAATGGAATCCGCTTGCCGCGTACGCTTCTCCCCGTACTTGGCATCGCAGTGCTCGGCCTCGCCGCCGTTACCGCTGCGGTGGTCTCGGCCGGCACCGCCCGGCCGCCGGGTGCATCGTCCGGCTCGTGGGCCGTGCGGGTCGTGGTCGCCGGAGCGGCTGGAGCAAGCACCGAGACCGTGATGTCGCCGCCCGGAAGTGGCCTCGCGCGTTCAGCGGGCTTCGCCTGGCCGACCGACGGGTCGGTGATCGAGACCGGTGCGACGACCGCGTCCTCCACCACACAGGTCGACCGAGACGCCGTCGGGGACGCGTCGAGTAGCGCCGGGCAGGTTTCGATCTTCGGCGGCCAGATCACCGCAGATGCCGTCTCGGCAAAGGTGTCCGCGCAGACGACGGGCGCAGGCGCGGACGGCGGCTTCGAGGGGAGCGGCGTCGTCAACCTCCGTGCCTTCGGGCAGCCGGTGCGCGGGAACCGGCTCGCACTCGGCGACTGGGGCTATCTGACCGTCGGCGGCCGCGGAGTGGACACGAGCTCCCCCCAGGGTGCAGCCGGCTACCGCGGGTTCGTGACCGAGCTCGACATCCATCTGAATGCGAACCACCGTGGACTGCCGGCCGGGAGCGAGATCCAGGTCGGCTACGCCGAGGCCGCAGCACAGACGGCCCCTGCCAGCGTTGGAGCCTGCGCCACTACCGCTCGCGCCGGGCAACCCGCTCCCCGGCGATCGACCCCAGCTCTTGCCCAAGCAGACGGCCCCGCTGATCGGCGTTCCGCAGACGATCACCCCGCCGCTGCGCGCCCCGGCCCGTACGACTTTCCGGTCTTCGGCCGCTCCTCCTTCGTCGACACCTACGGCGCCTACCGCGCGGATGTGAACTACCACCACGGCGACGACATCTTCGGCGAGCTCGGCCAGCCGTTGCTCGCGGTCGCAACCGGCACGTTGTTCAGCGTCGGCTGGAACCGGGTCGGCGGCAATCGCATCTGGCTCCGCGACGAGCAGGGGAACGAGTTCTACTACGCGCACCTCTCGGCGTTCTCGAGCCTGGCGGTGAACGGCGCGCACGTGAAGGCCGGCGAGGTGATCGGGTTCATGGGCGACACGGGCGACGCCGAGGGGACGCCGACGCACCTGCATTTCGAGGTGCACCCGGTCTCGCTGCTCTACCTCGGCTACGACGGCGCCGTCGATCCGACGTCGTATCTCGAGAGCTGGACGCGGCCGGCGAGCGTCCCCTTCCCCGTTGTCGCAGGCTGGGCGCCGACGATTCCCGGGACGATCGCGGCCCCCGAGCCGGGCGCGCTCCTGCTCGAGCGCTCGGACATCTCGTCAGCGGACGGGCTCGCCCCGAGCTCGCTGCGTCGTGCCTACCGGTGAGCCTTCCTGTCTACGCGTGCCCGTTGCCGGAGCCGAAGTCGCTCGGCGACTCGCCTCCACCGCCGACCATGTCCTTGATGAAGCGCCGCGTCTCGCGGCCGGTGACCGGGTTGAAGAGGATCCCGAGCGCGAGCCCGGCGATCAGCACCGTCGTGGCCCGGCCACTGTGGCTCTTCTTACCCTGGAGCCGGTCGCTCGCCTGACGGAGATCCTCGAGGGCGTCTCGCACCTTGTCGCGGATGTCGTCGTCGGTCGCAACGCGCGTCGCCAGAGTCACCGCACCGCGGTCGCCGCCGACGAGCTCGCCGTAGAGTTCCTTCGCAGTCTGGAAGGCTTTCATCACGTCGCTGCGAAGCTTGTCGTCTGTCATCGCCCGCTCGACGTACGGTTTGATGTTCTCGGCCGTGTCATAGACCTTGTCTCTCGTCTTCGCCATCTCTGATCGATCCTTTCGCTTGCGGCCGTGGCCGCTTGGGCTCGGAGCCCTGCTCGTCGCCGCGATCCTCGGCGGCTGCGGCGGCAGCAGTGGCGGAAAAGCGCAACTCGTCCGGGGCGACGGCTTTCAGTTCACCGCACCGGCCGGGTGGTCGATCCAGCATACGCCTACGACCTGGGTTGCCAGCAACGGGCAGGTCGACCTCGTCGAGACCGCGTCGTTTCGAACCGTGAAGCAGTACCGGCCGGCGCTCTTCCCGGAGTTGCCGAAAGAGCTCGGCCGGGTTGCCGCCTCTCTGGCGAAGGACATCGGCGGGACGGTCGTCGGGCATCGCCGCGTCGTCGTCGCCGGCCGGCAGAGCTGGTCGTACCGGCTCAAGTCTGCGTCGAGCGTGACGGACGTGACCTTCGTCTTCGTCGGCCGGGAGGAGTACCAGCTCCTCTGCCGCCGTGAACCGACCGGTGACACGGCGGCGTGCCAGCAGCTCCTGGCGAGCTTCGCTTTGTCCTAAGGTGCAGGTCGAGCCGCTTGCGCGGCGACCGCTGTCGGGCGGCGGCGGGTGCCGGTCTGGCGACTTCCGTCGAAAGCCGCGGCGAACACTTCCTCGATCGTGTCGACCGGGATGAACTGGATCGCCTCGCGCGTCTCCGGCGGGAGCTCGACGAGATCGGTCTCGTTCTCGCGCGGCAGGATCACGCGGCGCAGCCCCGCTCGTTGCGCCGCGAGCGACTTCTCGCGGATGCCGCCGATCGGCAGCACCTGGCCTGTGAGGGTGATCTCGCCTGTCATCCCGACGTCGTCGGCGACCGGCTCGTTTCTGACGAGGGACGCAATCGCCGTGGCCATCGTCACGCCGGCCGAGGGCCCGTCCTTCGGGATCGCGCCCGCCGGGACGTGGATGTGCACGTCGTGCTCGGAGAACCACTGCTCCGAGACACCGAGCTCGCCCGCGTGTGAGCGGACCCACGAGAGAGCCGCCTGCGCCGACTCCTGCATCACCTCGCCGAGCTGGCCGGTGATCGTCAGCTTCCCCTTGCCCGGATAGGCCGCCGCCTCGATGAAGAGCACGTCGCCGCCGGCCGCCGTGTAGGCAAGCCCCGTTGCGACCCCCGGAGCCGAGGTCCGCTTGCGTACCTCGCCCGAGAAGCGCCGCGGCCCGAGCCACTCGCGCAGGCGCTTCTCGTCGACGCGCGTCTTCTGCGTCTTGCCCTTCGCGACCTGCGTCGCCGCCTTGCGGCAGATGTCCGCGAGCCGGCGCTCGAGGTTGCGCACGCCGGCCTCGCGGGTGTACTCGCGGATCACGGTGCGAAGGAGGGGCGCGGACAGGGTCAGCTGGCTGCGCTTCAGGCCGTGCGCGAGGATCTGCTTCGGAAGCAGGAAGCGCCTCGCGATCCCAACCTTCTCCTCCTCGGTGTAGCCGGAGAGCGAGATCGCATCCATCCGGTCGAGCAGCGGACTCGGGATCGTGTCGAGCGTGTTGGCCGTGCAGATGAAGAGCACCTTCGAGAGGTCGAACGGCAGGTCGAGGTAGTGGTCGCGGAAGGTGTTGTTCTGCGCGGGGTCGAGCACCTCGAGCATCGCGCTTGCCGGATCGCCGCGGAAGTCGGAGCCCATCTTGTCGATCTCGTCGATCAGGATCACGGGATTCATCGACTCGGCGTCGCGGAGCGAGCGGATGATCGTCCCCGGCATCGCGCCGATGTAGGTGCGCCGGTGGCCGCGGATCTCGGCCTCATCCCGGACGCCGCCGACCGACATGCGGATGAACTTGCGCCCGAGCGCGCGTGCGATCGACTGCCCGAGCGACGTCTTGCCGACACCGGGTGGCCCGACGAGGCAGAGGATCTGACCGGAGATCTCGTTGCGCAGCTTCGCAACGGCGATGTACTCGACGATTCGGTCCTTGACCTTCTCGAGATCGAAGTGGTCCTCGTCGAGCACGGCGCGGGCATGGTCGAGATCGAAGTCGTCGTCGGTGTGCTTGCCCCAGGGAAGCGTCAGGATCCACTCGAGGTAGGTGCGGATGATCCCGTACTCGGCAGCCGCCGTCGGGAGCCGCTCGAGTCGGCCCAGCTCGCGATCGGCCGCCTTCTGCACGTCCTCGGGAAGCGTCTGCGCGTCGATTCGCTCCCGCAGCTCGGCAAGCTCGGCATGCTCGGGGTCGCCCTCGCCGAGCTCGTCCTGGATCGCCTTCAGCTGCTGGCGCAGGAAGTACTCGCGCTGGCCCTTCTCCATCTCGGACTGGACCTGCGACTGGATCTTCGAGCCGAGCTCGAACACCTCGAGCTCGCGGCTCAGGATCGCCGAGATGTGGCGGAGCCGCGTCTCGACGTCGCGCTGCTCGAGGAGCTGCTGGCGCTCCTCGGTCTTGATCGAGCGCAGCGTCGTGGCGACGAGGCTTGCGAGCACGCTCGGATCGTCGACGTTGGCCACTGCGAGCTGCAGCTCCTCGGGCAGGTAGGGAGCGAGCGCGATGATCTGGCCGAAGAGGTCCTGGACGTTTCGCGTCAGCGCTTCGACCTCGGGTGTGTTGTCGGCGACGTCCGGCAGCACATCGAAGGTGCCGACGAGGTAGGGGTCGGCGGAGACGCGCTCGGTGAGTCGGACCCGTTGCAGGCCCTGGACGAGGATGCGGAGCGTCCCGTCGGGGACCTTGATCATCTTGTGGATCACCGCCACGGTGCCGACGTCGTAGATGTCGTCCCAGCCCGGCGCTTCGACCGACGCATCGCGCGTTGCGACGAGGGCGAGCAGACGGTCGCCGGCGGCAACGTCGTCGATCAGGCGGATCGAGCGCTCCTGGCCGATCGCGAGTGGAGTCGTCGACTGCGGAAAGACGACGGTGTCCTTCAGCGGCAGGACGGCGAGCGTCGCCGGGAAGACGATCTCCTGCTCGGCGAGGTCGGGGATCTCGAAGCCGAGGTTCGTCATGGAAGCTCCACGCGGATCACGATCCGGTCGTGCGCCGGGGCCTGCGCCGAAACCGGCAGCGAGACCGTGAGCACGCCGTTCTCGAACTGCGCGCGGGCGGCGTCGGGATCGACGTCTTCGGGCAGGCGCACCTGGCGCTGGAACGGGCCGTATTCGATCTCCATCTGGTGGTAGACGTGGCCCGCGACCTTCGGCCGCTGCCGCTCGCCGGCGATCAGGAGCACCCGCTCGCCGGCGACGACCTGGACGCTCGCCGGATCGACGCCCGGCAGCTCGATCACGACCGTGAGCTCGTGCGGATCGAGGGTGTGGTAGCTGTCGACGTTCGGGCGGAACCCCCGCCGCGCGCCCGAGAAGCGGGGCACATGCCAGAGGTCCGCGAACAACTCCTCGATCTCGTCGTGCAGCTTGTCGAAGTCGCGCCGGGTCACGCAATACAAGGTACCCGCCAGACCCTCCAGGACCCGAACGGATTCCATACCTCGCGGCAACGGACCGGCAACGGGTGGCTGCGAACATAGAGGCATGCGTTACATCGCAGCCATCAGCGGCGCCTTCGCCACGATCGTCTTGCTGCTCCCGCGCTAGCTCCCGCGCTAGCTCCTGCGCTAGCTCCTGCGCTAGCCTCGTTTCGTGCGCCCACTTCTCCGCCTCGTCTTCGGAGCGGAGGTCGACCGCGCCCTTCGGCCGGTCCTCGCAGTGTCGTTCGTGGGCGGCGTCGCGACCGGGACCGGCTTTCCGTTCCTCGGCATCTATGCGATCAAGCGCCTCGGAGCGTCGCAGTCGCAGCTTTCGGTCGGGTTCCTCGCCGAGCGCGATCATCGCGGGGGTGGCCGGGTACGCCGGTGGCCACATCTCGGACCACATCGGCCGTCGCCCCGTGATCCTCGTCGGTTGGCTCGGTGTCGCAGCCATCCCGGTCGGGTTGTTCTTCGTCGGCCGGCACGTGCTCCTGGGGCTGGTCTGCCTAGCATCGTTCGGGCTCTTCATGGCGACAGGTCAGGCTGCGACCCAGGCGATGGTCGCCGACCTCGTCGCTCGGGAGAAGCACGACCTCGCGTACGCGGGCGTACGGGTCGCTCAGAACCTCGGCGTCTCGTTCGGGCCCATCCTCGGCGGGGTGCTGCTCCTCGGCAATTCGTGGTCGCACCTCTTCCTCGGGATGTTCGTCCTCGCGGGGTCGGCGACCGCGATGGCGTTTCGCTTCCTGCCGCGCCGCGGCCGCTACACCCCGGAGAGCGCTCCGACCCGTGACTCGTTTGCGGTTGTCCGGCACGATCGGGCCTTCCTGCTCTTCATGGGCTCGGCGGTGCTCGCGGGGATGACGTACGTCGCGTTCGACGTGCTTCTGCCGATCTCGCTCGTCAGCTCACACGGGATCGCGCCCTCGACCTGGGGCTTTCTCGTCGTCGTCAATCCGATCTTGGTCACGCTCGTGCAGTTGCGGCTGACCCGCGCGACCGCCTACGTCTCCGCCTCCGTCAAGCTTGCCGTTGCGATGCCGCTGATGGGCCTGCCATTTCTCGTCCTCTCGGTCGACGACGCGGTGCCGATGCTCGTGCTGCTGGTGCTCGTGTTCGTGATCGGCGAGATGCTCTGGGTGCCCACGTCGCAGACGGTCGTCGCCGCGTTCGCGCCCGCCGACATCCGCGGGGCCTACATGGGCATCTTCGGCGGCTCCTGGCAGGCGGCCTGGGCCCTGACCCCGTTCTTCGGCCTTCAGCTGCGCAGCGCGTTCGGCGACGCGGTCATGTGGAGGGCGGTCGCCGTCATCTCGGTGCTCGCCGCGATCACCGGCGCAGCTGCGGCCTGGGGTCGCGATCCCGGCCCGGCGGTAGCATCGGCCTAGCTATGAAGGGGCTCATCTGCGCAGGCGGAACCGCGACCCGGCTCGAAGAGCTGACGCGAGTGACGAACAAGCACCTGCTTCCGGTCGGGCGCTGGCCGATGGTCTATTACCCGCTGCAGCTCCTGCAGCGCCTCGGCGTCCACGAGGTGCTGCTCGTGACCGCGAAGCAGCACGCCGGCGACTTCATCGACCTGCTCGGTGACGGCCACCTGCGTACGCGCTCGGGGGACGAGGTGCTGTTCGACGTCGATCTCTCCTACAAGGTGCAGGTTGAGGCCGGCGGGATCGCGCAGGTCGTCGGGATGGCGCGCGACTTCGCCCGCGGCGAGCAGCTGGTCGTCTGTCTCGGCGACAACCTATTCGAGCACGCGCAGGCCGCGGCGGTCCAGTCGTGGACGAGCGGCGCCCTCGTCTTCGTGAAGGAAGTTCCCGATCCCGAGAACTTCGGCGTCGTCGCCTACGACGCCGACGGCCACGTCGCCGACATCGTCGAGAAGGCCGGGATCGTCGACAAGCGCTATGACGCGCCCCCATCGAACGACGCTGTCGTGGGGCTCTACTGCTACCCGCCGGACGTGTTCGAGATCATCGACGGGCTCGAGCCGTCGAGCCGTGGAGAGCTCGAGATCACCGACGTCAACCGCGAGTTTGCGAGGCGTGGAGAGCTGGAGGTGCGCCGCGTCGAGGGCTGGTGGCACGACGGCGGCAAGCACTGGGGCGACCTCGCGGACATCGGCCGGCGGATCGAGGAGACCGGCGTCAACAAGTGATCCAGCGCTTCCCCCTCACACGCCACGCCGACGAGCGCGGCTGGTTCAGCGAGCTCGGACGTTCGAGCGCACTGCCGAAGCCGTTTCGGCAGGCCAACCTCGCCTCGTCGAAGCAGGGTGTCGTCCGCGGCCTGCACTACCACGAGCGTGGACAGGACGATCTGTTCGCGTGCCTGCAGGGAATGGTGCGGGTCGTCGTGATCGACCGCGCGACGGGCGAGACCTTCACCGAGGACATCGGCGACCAGAACCCGGTCGCGCTCTACATCCCCGGCATCCACGCGCACGGATACGAGGCTCTGACCGACTGCCTGTTCTGCTACCTCGTCACGGAGGAGTACGACCCGGCCGACCCGGACGAGAACACATTCCCCTGGAACGATCCGCGCGTCGTCGACCTCTGGAGCACCCGATCGCCGCTTCTCTCGGACCGGGACAGATCAGCCCAACTCTGATCACCGGCGCGGGCGGCCAGCTCGGCCGCGCGCTGGCCGAGCGGTATCCGGACGCGATCGCGGCCACGCGCGCCGACTGGGACGTCCGGTTCCCGATCCCGGCGGTCTACGCGGACGTCGAGCTCGTCCTCCACGCTGCGGGCTGGACGAACGTCGACGGCGCCGAGAGCGACCCGCAGGACGCGGCCGCCGTGAACGTCGGCGGCGTCCAGCACGTAGCCGAGCTCGGCGTGCCGTTCGTCTCCTATTCGACGGACTACGTCTTCGACGGCCGGAAGCGCACGCCGTACGTCGAGTCCGACCCGCCGAATCCACTCGGCGTCTACGGCCGGACGAAGCTTCACGGCGAGGCCGCAGCCGGCGACCGGGCCTGGATCGTGCGCTCCTCGTGGCTCTTCGGAGCGACCGGGCACAACTTCGTCCGCACGATGCTCCGGCTCGGAGCCGAGCGGGAGGAGGTTGCGGTCGTCGACGACCAGCGCGGCTCGCCCACGTATGTCGGCCATCTCGCGGCCGCGACCGACGCAGTGCTCGAGCTTCCGTTCGGCGTCTATCACCTCGCGGCCGCGGGCGACTGCACGTGGGCCGAGCTCGCGGAGGCGATCTTCGAGGAGGCCGGCGTCGATTGCCGCGTGCGCCGGATCAGCAGCGCCGACTACGGCGCGAAGGCGCAGCGACCCGCGTACTCGGTCCTGCGTTCCGAGAAAGGCGCACCCGAGCTCCCGCACTGGCGGGACGGGCTGCGCGAATGCATCGCGCGGATACGCGTGTAAGTCGCAGTGTCGATCGCCGCGTAAGCTTCCGTCATGCGCATTCTCGTCACCGGCGGCGCCGGCTTCATCGGCTCGCATTTCGTTCGCCGCCTCGTGGCCGGAGGCGCCGAGGTTGCGGTCCTCGACAAGCTGACCTACGCGGGCAACCGCGCGAACCTCGACGGGGTCGAGCACGAGTTCGTCCACGGCGCGATCGAGGATCCGGCCGCGGTCGCCCGGGCCGCCCGCGGCTGCGAGGCGATCGTGAACTTCGCCGCGGAGTCGCATGTCGACCGCTCGATCCTCGGCCCGGCCGAGTTCATCACGACCGACGTGCTCGGGACGCAGGTGCTGCTCGACCACGCCCGCCACCACGGTCTCCGCTACGTCCAGGTCTCGACCGACGAGGTCTACGGCGACGTGCCCCTCGACGCTCCGCCCTGTTCCGAGGACGCGCCGCTGCGGGCCTCGAGCCCCTATTCGGCCTCGAAGGCGGGCGGTGACCTGCAGGTGCTCGCCTACGTCCGCACCTACGGCGTCAATGCGTCGATCACGCGCGGCGCGAACACCTACGGCTCGCATCAGTTTCCTGAGAAGCTGCTGCCGCTCTTCATCACGAACGTGTTCGAGGGCAAGAAGCTGCCCGTCTACGGCGACGGCCGCCAGCGGCGCGAGTGGCTGCACGCGGAGGATCACTGCGCCGGGATCGAGCTCGTCCTGCGCGAAGGTGGCGCAGGCGAGGTCTACAACGTGAGCGGGCAGGAGCGCGAGAACATGGACGTCGTCCGGGCGATCCTCGACCTCACCGGCGGCAACCCGGATCTCGTCCACCACGTGACCGACCGTCCCGGCCACGATCGCCGCTACGCGCTCGACTCGACGAAGCTGCGCTCGCTCGGCTGGACGCCGAGGCACTCCTTCGACGCGGGCCTGGCGGAGACGGTCGACTGGTACCGCGAGCACCGCGAGTGGTGGGAGCCGATCAAATCCGGCGCCTACCGCGCGTACTACGAGCAGCAATACGCGGCTCGTCTTGCGGGCTGATAGATCACAAAACGCTAAGAAATGCCCGCTGAGGGCGTTGCTACCGTGATTTGCCCGTGCTCCGGCGCGTCCTCTTCCTGTGCTCTCTGTGCGCGCTGGCGTTCGCCGGTGTGGCCTCGGCGATGCTCGCCGGGGAGTCTTCACGCGCCGACACGCCCACGGTGACGGTGACCGTGACGACGTCGACGGTCGTCACCTCGACCGTCGGCGGCACCACGATCACCGGAACGTCCACGGCCGGCACGACCACGACGAAGCCCGTCGGGGCGACGACGAAGCCGGTGACAACCGCGACGACCCCGATCGCTGGGGCCCCGACGACGACCACGCCGCCGGCGACGACGACCACGAGCTCGTCGCCGACGACCGTCGTCCTGAACGGGCACGGCTGGGGCCACGGCCTCGGGATGAGCCAGTGGGGCGCCTACGGGTACGCGCTTCACGGCTGGAGCTACACGGCAATCCTCACCCACTACTACTCGGGGACGACGATCGGCACCAGGCCTGGGCTGAACGTCCGCGTCCTGCTCCTGGACGGCAAGAGGCAGGTCGCGCTGAGCTCGGCCGCGGCGTGGCATGTCACCGACGCCGCCGGCACGACCGAAGCGCTGGCGCCGGGAAAGCTCGTGCTGACCCCGGACCTGACGGTGAACGGCCAGACGCTCGTCTCGCCGCTGACCTTCTCGCCGGGCGGAGCTCCGCTCCAGGTCGGCGCCTCGCCCTACCGGGGCAAGCTCGTCGTCAGATCCGCCGACTCGACGCTCGAGGTGGTGAACTCACTCACGCTCGAGGCGTACCTGAGAGGCGTCGTTCCGGCCGAGATGCCCGCGGATTGGCCGGCCGAGGCGTTGAAGGCGCAGGCGGTGGCCGCGCGCTCCTACGCGATCGCGACCCTCTCGACCCTCGTCACGGCCAGCACCTTCGATCTCTACAGCGACCAGCGCAGCCAGATCTACGGCGGGATCGACGCCGAGACACCGGCCACGAACCAGGCCGTGGTGGACACGGCGCACCAGATCGTGCTCTCGGACGGCAAGGTGGCCACGACCTACTTCTTCTCGAGCTCGGGCGGTCAGACGGCGTCGGCGTCCGACGAGCTGAACACGTCGATCCCGTACCTCGTCTCCGTGCCGGATCCGTACGACACGCTCTCTCCGCACCACGACTGGGGGCCGGTCCTGTTCAGCGCCGCGCAGGTGGCGAAGGCGATCAAGCTCCCGGGGTCGCTGCTCGACCTCGTGCCCACGATCGACCCGTCCGACGCCCGAGCCCACACCATCACCGCGACCGGGACGAGAGGGCAGCTGAGCCTTACCGGGCCGGCCTTGCGCCAGGATCTCGGTCTCCGTTCCACGTGGTTGACGATCGGGTGGCTGTCGATCGCCCCGCAGTCGGCGCCGCTGCTCTACGGGACGACGACGGCGATCACCGGGCTCGTGCGCGGAGTCGCCAATGTGGTGCTCGAAGAGCGTCCCGCGGGATCGACCTGGCAGACGGTCGCGCCCGTCACGCCTGACTCGTCGGGTGTGTTCAGCGCTGCAGTCACACCGGAGGAGACAACCCAGTTCCGGCTCACGGCGGGGACCGTGCACGCCGCGCTCGTGAAGGTGACGGTGGTGCCGCTCGTGACGGCGGCACTCGGTGCAGGCAGCGTGCAGGGGACGGTGCATCCCGCCGCGGCCGGCTCGCCCGTTGCGCTGCAGGTGCAGGACGGCAGCACGTGGACAACCGTCGCCACCGGCGCGACCGACGCGTCGGGCGCCTTCCTGATCACGATGACGCTTGCGCCGGGCTCCTATCGCGTCGTCTGCGCCCCCGGGGCCGGCCTGGCGCCGGGCGTTTCGGGCACCCTGGTCGTGCAATGACGAAGCTCGCCGCCCTGCTCGCTGTCGCCGCGCTCGCCTCGGTGACGACGGTGGCGGGGCGGGCGCAGCCTCCGCGCCGGCTCCAGTTCGACAACACGGAGCCGTTGGCAGCGAAGCAGTGGTACCTGACCGAGGATCAGGCCTGGAGCTTCTGGCCGCAAGAGCCGGAGCTCGCGACGGTCAAGGTCGCCGTGCTCGACACCGGAATCGACGCCGGCCACCCCGAGTTCATCGGGCGCATCGCCGGTGGGAAGAGCTTCGTCGGCGGTTCGTGGAAGCGCGACACCGACGGCCACGGGACGTTCGTCGCGGGCGAGATCGCAGCGAATCCCGGCAACCACGAGGGGATCGCCGGGCTCGCGTTCAACGCGAAGCTCCTGATCGCCAAGATCGTCAGCCCCGAGACCGGCTCGGCGTCGCTCAGCGCCGAGGTGAAGGCGATCCGCTGGGCCGCGAACAACGGCGCGCGTGTGATCAACCTGAGCCTGGGGGGCGTCCGCGACCCGCTGAACAAGAATCTCGACTCCTACTCGGCGGCCGAGCAACAGGCGATCGGCTACGCCTACGCCAAGGGCGCGGTTGTGGTCGCGGCGCTCGGCAACGGCCCGGAGTCCCCCGGCACGCCCTGGCCCTACGCCGACTACCCGGCCGCGCTTCCGCACGTGATCGGTGTCAGCGCGATCGGCAGGAACGGATCCGTGCCGCTCTATTCGAATCGCGACGAGATGTACGACGACATCGCTGCGCCGGGCGTCGCGATGTTCTCGACGATCCCACGCAACCTCGTCGACGCAGCCCGTCCCGGCTGTGCGCACGTTCCGTACTCGAGCTGCGGCCCCGAGGCGTACGTCGGCGCGATCGGAACCTCGTTCGCCGCGCCACAGGTGGCGGCTGCTGCCGCGCTGCTGATCGGAGTGCGGCCCTCGCTGCGGCCGGATCAGGTCTCCTGGCTCCTCGAGCGCACGGCGCTCGACGAGACTCCCAAGACCGGCTGCGCTCGCTGTGCCCCGGGCAGAGACAGGTTCACAGGCTGGGGCCGCCTCGACGTGAAGGCTGCGCTGACCAGGCTCACGAGTGGCGCTCCGCTCCCGATTCCCGATGCGTACGAGCCGAACGACGATGCCGGCGTCTGGGCGCATCCCTTCGGCCGGCCGCGCAAGATCACCGCCACCCTCGACTACTGGGACGACCAGATCGACGTCTACTCGATCAAGCTCTTCAAGGGGGAGCGGCTGTACGCCCGCCTCTCACCGGCGACGGCGGCCGCGGTCAAGCTGATGCTCTGGAAGCCGGGCACGCAGCACGTCGCCGGGATCGACAACCCGCAAGACGTGCGCGTGACGCTCGCGGAGCGTGCCGCTGCGACGCTCGCGGTCGGCAGGCAGCAGCGGATCGGGTTCGCCGCCCCGGTGGGCGGGGTCTACTACCTCGAGGCCAGGCTCACCGCTCCGACCCGGAATCCGGTCGCGTACCGGCTCGCCGTCGCGACGAGGCACGCCCCGGCGAAGAAGTAAGTCAGGCGTTCTCGAGCAGCTCGTCGTCGTTCACGGCGCGCAGCACGCGGGCCGGGTTCCCGACGACGAGCATCCGCGCCGGCACGTCCTTCGTGACGACCGCGCCGGCTCCGACGAATGCCTCCTCGCCGACCTCGATCGCGGGGCAGAGGATCGCGCCGCCACCGACCCGGGCTCCGCGGCGGATCGTCGGGCCCTTCACCAGCCCGTGCCGCCGCTCGGTGCGCCCCATGAAGTTGTCGTTCGTCGTCACGACGCACGGGGCGATGAACACGTGCTCTTCGAGCGTCGAGTACGCCGTGATGTACGCGTCAGCCTGGATCTTGGTCATGGCGCCGACGACGGTGTCGTTCTCGATCAGCGAGCCGCGGCCGAGGACGACGTCGTCGCCGATCTCGACGCGCTCGCGCACGCACGACTGGTCGCCGAGGATGACGCGGGCGCCGATCTTCGAGCCGGCGAAGACGATCGCGCCGGTCGAGACGATCGTCCCGTCCCCGATCTCCGTCGGCGGGAGCGGGTCGCGCTTCGCCGTCGAGCGCGGCGAGAGCGAAGGCTGCTTGCCGACGACGGCTCCCTCGAGCACCTTGACGCCTTCGCCGAGCACGGTGCCCGGATAGACGATCGCCGAGGGGTGGATCTCGGCCACTACGCGTGATCCGCGAGCGTGTCGGAGAGCCGCTCGAGCGCGCGCACGACGGCGAGCCCGTCGCGGGCCTCGATCCCGGTCGATCCCTCCCGCACCAGACGCAGGAAGTGCGCGATCTCGAGCCGCAGCGGCTCGTCGTTCGAGATCTTCGGGCTGAAGATGTCGCCGGTGCGCGTCCGCCATTCACCGTAGGTCTGCGACGGCTCCTCGGGCGCTTTCTCGTACACGGTCACCTTGCGCTCGAGCTCCATGTCGTCGAAGACGACCATCTTGTCGCGGCCGACGACGGTGATCTTCCGCATCTTGTGCGGGTCGAGCCAGGAGAGGTGCATGTGCGCGATCTTCCCGCTCGGGAAGCGCAGGTAGCAGAAGACGACGTCCTCGACGCCGGGATTCAGGAAGGCGTTGCCGTGCGCCCAGGCCTCGGACGGCTCCTCGCCGATCAGATAGAGGATCACCGAGAGGTCGTGGACGCCGAGCGACCAGAGCGCGTTCTCGTCTTTCCGGATCACGCCGAGGTTCTGGCGGTTGCCGTAGATGCAGAGCACGTCGCCGAGGTCGCCCGAGTCGACGAGCTGCTTCAGCTTGCGCACGCCCGGGTGGTAGAGCAGCAGGTGACCCGGCATCAGCACGAGGCCGTTCTCCTCGGCGAGGGCGACCAGGTGCTCCATCTCGGCGGCGCGCATCGCGGGCGGCTTCTCGACGAAGACGTGCTTGCCGGCTTCGAGCGCCTGCCTGGCCAGGGCGTAGTGGGTCGGAACCGGCGTCGCGATCACCACCGCTTCGAGCTCGGGATCGGCAATCAGATCGTCGAAGGACCCGGTGGCCTTCGTGCCGGGGAAGCGCCTCGCGAACTGCTCCTGGAGTGCCGGTGAGGCGTCGCAGAGCCAGCGCAGGTCGGCGAGCTCGTCGATGTTCCGGACGAGGTTCTTGCCCCAGTTGCCGAGGCCGGCCTGGCCGATCCGGACGGGTCCTCGAGCTTCCACACGGTGCCCTTGTCCTCGTGCCCCTTCGTCGCGTTGCGGAAGTCGACCACGATCGGTGCGCGGCGAACCACGTCGCCGTAGTCGATCGAGGTGTGAGCCGTCACGACGGCGACACAGTCCCAGGCCTCGGGCTCGAGCGGCGCACAGGTCATGCCGTGGAACTCGGGCACGTGAGGATCGTGGTAGCCGACCTCCGCGCCCGCGTTGCGCAACAGGTCGGCGAGCTTCTCGGCGGGCGTCTCGCGCGTGTCGCCGATGTCTGCCTTGTAGGCAACGCCGAGCAGGAGCACGCGCGAGCCCGAGAGCGAGCGCTTGAGCCCGTGGTTCATCGCCTGCGAGATCACCGAGCGGCAGAAGTACGGCATGTTGTTGTTGACCTCGCCGGCGAGGTCGATGAAACGGGTGGTGAAGTCGAACTCGCGCGCCTTCCAGGAGAGGTAGAACGGGTCGAGCGGGATGCAGTGCCCGCCGAGACCGGGGCCGGGCTGGAAGGACATGAAGCCGAAGGGCTTCGTCGCGGCCGCGTCGACCACCTCCCAGACGTCGATCCCCATCCGGTCGCAGAGCTGCGCCAGCTCGTTCATCAGGGCGATGTTCACGGAGCGGAAGATGTTCTCGAGCAGCTTCGTCAGCTCGGCGGCCTCGGGCGCCGAGACGGTGTGCACGGTGTCGATCGCCGTGCGATAGACGGCTGCGGCGGCCTCCGTGCACGCCGGCGTGATGCCGCCGACCACCTTCGGCGTCGTCTTCGTCGTCCAGTCGGTACGGCCCGGATCGACCCGCTCGGGCGACATCGCAAGGTGGAAGTCCTCGCCGGCCTTCAGGCCGCTGCCGGCCTCGAGGATCGGCTGGAGCACCTCGCGCGTCGTGCCGGGATAGGTCGTCGACTCGAGCACGATCACCTGGCCGCGCCGGAGCACGGGCGCGAGGGCACGGGCGGCGTGCTCGACGTAGGTGAGGTCGGGCTCGCGCTGCTTGGTCAGCGGCGTCGGCAGCGCGATCAGCACCGCGTGCGCCTGCGCGGCCTGCCCGTAGTCGGTCGTCGCCGCGATCAGCCCCGCGTCGACGTGCGGCTTCAGGTCGGCCGAGGCGATGTCCTCGATGTGGCTCTCGCCCCGGTTCAGCGCGTCGACGAGCTCGGGCACGACGTCGACGAGCAGCGCGCGCCGGCCGGCGTCGGCGAAGGTCTGTGCAAGCGGCAGGCCGACATAGCCGGCGCCGATGATGGCGACGTCCCAGGTCACGGTCGCGAAGCGTACAGAGCGGCCGCCACGCGCTCGCTGGCGTGCCCGTCGCCGTAGAGCGTCGGCGCGTCCGTCGGGAATGCGGCGGCGCCCGCTGCCTGCTCGATCGCGTCGGGATCGTCGTCCACGAGCACGTTCGCACCGGCCGCCACGGTGTCGACCCATTCCGTCGACGGCCGCATGGTCACGCAGGGGATGCCGTGCCAGTAGGCCTCCTTCTGCAAGCCGCCGGAATCCGTGAGGATCACCCGCGCCTGCGACGCCAAAGCGGTGAAGTCGAGGTAGCCGACCGGCGGGATCGTCGCCAGCTCCAGGCCGAGCCGCTCGAGTGCCTCCCTGGTGCGCGGGTGGGCCGGAAAGACGAGCGGGCCGGGAATACGGCGCAGGCCGTCGACGATCCGGCGCAGCCGCCGCTCGTCGGTGACGTTCGCTTCGCGATGCACCGTCGCGAGCGCGTAGGAGCCGGGCACGAGCCCAAGCTGCGCCAGCACCTGCGACCGCTCTCTCGCCACCGGGGTGAAGAGCCGCGCCGCGTCCGCCATCACGTCGCCGACCACCTCGGCCTTTCCCGCAACGCCTTCGGCTGTGAGTTGCGCAGCCGACCGCTCGTCGGGGCAGAGCAGGAGCGCCGCGATCCGGTCGACCGCGATCCGGTTTCGCTCCTCGGGCATCGAGAGGTCGAAGCTGCGCAGCCCGGCCTCGACGTGAGCGACCGGTACATCCCCGGCGCCCTCGGCGCCGGCCAGGGTCGAGTTCGTATCGCCGTAGACGAGCACCCAGTCGGGCTCTCGCTCCTCGACGACCTCGGCGGATCATCGGCGTCATCACCTCGATGACTCGAGCTCCGGAAGCTCGAGCAGGTAGGCGGGCGCGCCGAGACCGAGCTCGTCGAAGAAGACCTGCGACAGCTCATGGTCGTAATGCTGACCCGGTGTGCAGCACCAGCTCCGGATCCCGGCCTCCCGCAAGGCGAGCGAGATGAGGCGCCGACTTGATGAACTGCGGCCGGTTACCCAACGATCGAGAGGACGCGCATCGGCGCTAGACTACGCGCCCTTCCCGGGCCGTTAGCTCAGTTGGTAGAGCAGGGGACTCTTAATCCCAAGGTCGAAGGTTCGAATCCTTCACGGCCCATCATTCCGCGCATGGAAATCCGAGAATTTCCGCGCTCACCTTCTGAGTCTCGATGTGAGCGAGTACGGGCGGAGCCCGCACTCGCGACCAACCGCCGGGCATCGACCGTCCAGGAGGGCTGCTTCGATGAGGTGGGAGTAAGCGACGATTCGGCCTTCGTCTGCGTCGATTGTCGGTTCTCCCACAACGCGGTCGAGCAATCGAGTAGGGTTCCGACCGGTGCGCCGGGGTTCCATACTTCAGCTGACCTTGTTCATCCTGATCGCGGCCGCGATCACGACCGCCGTTGCGGTCCTCATCCCGTGGCTGCCCGAGCAGGCGAGCAAGGAGGCGCAGCGGATCAACACGGTCTTCTGGTTCATGACGATCATCGCGATCGTCATGTTCGCGATCGTCGTCGGGGTGCTCTTCTATGCCGTCCTCAACTTCCGCGCCAAGCCCGGTGACCTCTCGGACGGTCCGCCCGTCCATGGGCACACCGGTCTCGAGATCACCTGGACGGCGATCCCCTTCGTCCTCGTCACCGCGCTCTCGGTCATCAGCGCGGTGATCCTCTCGCAGAACAGCAACGCCGGCACGAACCCGGTCAAGATCACGGTGATCGGCCAGCAGTTCGCGTGGACGTTCAAGTACCCGAACGGGCAGACCTATCCGATCCTCCGCCTTCCGGAGGGGAAGAAGGTCCAGCTGACCATCGAGTCGCTCGACGTGCTCCACTCCTTCTGGGTGCCGCAGTTCTTCCAGAAGCAGGACGCCGTGCCGGGCCTGCCGACCAAGCTCACGATCACCCCGATCAAGCTCGGCACGTTCCCGGTGATCTGCGTCGAGCTCTGCGGGCTCGGGCACTCGACGATGCGTAGCGAAGCTGTCGTCATGCCAGCCGACGCCTACGACGCGTGGCTGAGCGCGAAGCCGGCGGCCGCCACCGCCACCACAGGGCTGGCGACGTTCAAGGCGAATGGCTGCGCGGCGTGTCACACGCTGACTGCGGCGGGCGCGACCGGCACGGTCGGTCCCGACCTCGATAAGTTGAGCGCAGAAGCTGCGACGGCGGGCCAGCCGCTCGACGACTTCATCAAGACCTCGATCGTCGATCCCGAGGCGTATATCGCTCCCGGCTATTCCGGCGGCATCATGCCTGCCACGTTCAAGAGCTCGATCCCCGGCGCAGCCCTCGACCAACTCGTGCAGTATCTGGCGGCGAACACGAAATGACCTCGACGGCTCACGACACCCACGGGCACGACGCTCACGGCCACGCGCCGTCTGGGCCGACAGGCTGGCACCGCTGGACCTATCCGGGCTGGCTGCGCATCATCTGGTGCACGCCGCTCTTCGGTGCGGTCGGTCTCGGGCTCGTCTGCCTGATCCGCTGGGCTGCCCACTGGGATCCGGTGTGGAAGGGCGGTCCGCTCGTCGCCGTCAGCCTCGTGACGCTTCCGTTCGGCTTCCTCGCGGGACTCGGAGGCTTCGACTTCTGGGTCCGCTACGCCTCGGGTAAGCCAACCCTTCCGGACGACCACTCCGGCCACGGCGCGAAGACGTGGCGGGACTACTTCCGGATCAACACCGACCACAAGGTGATCGGCGTCCAGTACCTCGTCACGAACATCCTCTTCTTCCTGGTCGGCGGCTTCCTCGCGCTGCTCGCCCGGGCGGAGCTCGCGAAGCCGGGCACGCAGTACTTCAACCCGCAGACGTTCAACGGCCTCATCACGAACCACGCGACGCTGATGATCTTCCTCGTCATCGTCCCCGCGTTCGCCGGCCTCGGGAACTTCGTCATCCCGCTGATGATCGGCGCGTCCGACATGGCCTTCCCGAAGCTGAACGCCCTCTCGTACTGGCTGCTGCCGATCGCCGGGACGATGCTGATCGCCGGCATGTTCATGCCCGGCGGCGGGCCGTCGGCGGGCTGGACCTGTTACGCGCCGCTCTGTGAGCACTCGCCGATGGGCCAGGTCTTCTTCAACATGGGAGTCCAGTGGGCCGGCGCCAGCTCGATCATGACCGCGGTCAACTTCCTGGTCACGATCATCACCATGCGCGCCCCCGGAATGACGTTCTGGCGCATGCCGCTGCTCGTCTGGGCGAACTTCGCGACCTCGATGCTCGTCGTGCTCGCGACGCCGTTCATCGCCGGGTCGCAGTTCTTCGTCATGTTCGACCGCGTGCTGCACATGAACTTCTTCGAGTCCGGCAACGGCGGCTACGTGATCGGCTACCAGCACATCTTCTGGTTCTACTCGCACCCGGCCGTCTACATCATGCTTTTGCCTGGGTTCGGACTGATCTCCGAGATCATCTCGGTCATGGCTCGCAAACCGATCTTCGGCTACCGGTTGATGGCGCTCTCCTTGCTCGCGATCCTGGTGCTCGGCTTCTCCGTCTGGGCGCACCACATGTTCGTCGCCGGCATGGCGGGGTGGCTCCGCGTGCCGATCATGGTCACGACGCTGCTGATCGCGGTGCCGACCGGGATCAAGATCTTCTCGTGGCTCGCCACGCTCTGGGACGGGAAGATCCACATGAACACACCGATGCTCTGGGCGATCGGCTTCATCGCGATGTTCGTGATCGGCGGCCTCTCCGGGATCTACCTCGGCTCGGTGCCGATCGACATCCAGGCGAACCAGACGTACTTCATCGTCGCGCACATCCACTACGTGCTCTTCGGCGGCTCGGTCTTCACGATCTTCGCGGGGCTCTACTACTGGTTCCCGAAGATGACCGGGCGGATGTACAACGAGCGCCTCGGGCAGCTCCACTTCTGGCTGACCTTCATCGGCTTCAACCTGACGTTCTTCCCGATGCACTACCTCGGGCTGCAGGGGATGCCGCGTCGCGTCGCCGACTACGTGCCTCGGTTCGCGGGCCTGAACGAGTTCATCTCGATCGCCTCCTTCGCGCTCGGCGCCTCAACGCTCGTCTTCCTCTACAACATGATCTGGTCGTGGGCACGCGGCCCCGTCGCCCCGGCGAACCCGTGGCGCGCGATGACGCTCGAGTGGCAGGTCAGCTCGCCGCCGCCGATCTTCAACTTCGACGAGGTCCCGCAGGTCGTCGGTGGGCCGTATGAGTACGGCGTCCCCGGAGCACGCCACGCGATCTTCGGCTCCGACGTCCCCGCCCCGGTGCCGTCAGAGTCATGAGCGCCGTCGCACACGAGCACCACGGTCCGCCGCCGATCCACTACAGCTCGCGGATCCCGCCGCCGCTCGTCGGCATCTTCCTCTTCATCGGCTCCGAGATCATGCTGTTCGGCTCGTTCTTCACGGTCTACTTCTTCGACCGGGTCGTGAACAATCCAGGTCTCTGGCCGCCGCTCAACCCCACGACCGGCATCCAGTTCGAGCGCCCGTGGTTCGTCGCGCTCGTAAACACCCTGATCCTGGTCACGTCGAGCTTCACCATGCACTGGGCCTTGACCTCCCTGAAGCGCGGCAATCGGGCCGGGCTGTGCGCCGGCATGGTGCTGACGTTCCTGCTCGGCCTCACCTTCCTGCTGACCCAGGTGATCGAGTACCACCGGATCGGCTTCAACACGAGCGACACCGCCTTCGCCGCGACGTTCTTCGGGCTCACCGGTCTGCACGGCTGCCACGTCTTCATCGGCTTGCTCATCCTGCTCGCGATGACCATCCGCTCGTTCCGTGGGCACTTCAGCCCTGAGCACCACCACGGGCTCGAGATCGGCGGCATCTACTGGCACTTCGTCGACGTGATGTGGATCGTGGTCTACGTCACCGTCTACGTTCTCTAGAGCGGCGTCACTCCTCACGGCGTCTTGTCGGCCCACGGGCTTGTCGACGACCGGACCCGTCTGCTAGTGTCAATGCACACGAAGTATGAATAATCCATTCCGTAGCGAAGCCGCAGCGTTTCGGTTTGTCTTACTGACAATCGGCTATTTGGCGCTGATCGTGCTCGGCTCGGCGATCAACACCTGGCTCGGGGTTGCGGTCTTCGTTGTCGAGTCGTCGCTGATCGGCTGGTGGCTCGCGACGCACGGCCAGCACGAGGAGCCGATCCCGGTGGCGCCGCCCGCGCATCCTGCCGGGGAGCGCCGGATTCTCGTGATCGCGAACGAGACGGTCGCCGGCGGTGAGCTCCTGAATGCGATCCGGGACCAGGTAGACGGATCGCGGGCCTCTCTGCTCGTTGTCGCGCCGGCGCTGAACGGTCAGGTGAAGCATTGGACGAGCGACGAGGACGAAGCGCGCGTGGCTGCGCAGGAGCGCCTCGACGCGTCACTCGCAGCGCTGCGCCTCGCCGGCCTGGAGGCGAGTGGTGAGATCGGCGACGATGATCCCCTGCAGGCGATCGACGACGCGCTACGGACGTTCGCGCCCGACGAGGTGATCATCTCGACACATCCGGAAGGCCGGTCGAACTGGCTCGAGCGAGACGTCGTCACGCACGCACGCGAACGGTTCGCGCTGCCGGTGACGCACGTCGTGGTCGACCTCGACGCCGAGCGCCGCGCGGCCGGCGTCTAGTGCAACTAGCCGGACGCGGCTGTGACACCGCAGTGCGGAACTGCGGCGCACTGGGCGACGTAGACCGCGACATCCCGCGCCTGCTGGCCGCGGAGGATGTTGTCCGGCATACCGGCGCTCGGCGTGTTCGTACCGGGCATGTCGGCTCCGCTGTTCGACGTCGCGTAGGCGATCTGGCCGCGAACGACGTCGCGGATGGTCGAGAGCTTGAAACCCTGGAGCTTGTCGTACCGGAAGGCGTCGTCGAGGTTCGGCCCGACCGTGCCGGTCGCACCGGCGTCGGCGAGCGTGTGACAGGCGTTGCAGCTCTTCACGAAGAGGGCCTTGCCTGCGGAAGCGTTGGCGGGCGTTGCCTGGCTGGTGGGGATGTGCTGGACCGCGCCGCAGCCGGCCGCACCGACCGCGAATGCTGCGAGGACGAGAACGAGGGCGGGACGACGCAAACGCGTGGCTGACCGAGATGTCGTTGTGGTGGGGTTCATGTCTCCCGCTGCGCGTTGGTCGAGGGTCACCTGCGGCTCGCAGTCTATCCAGCTTTTGCGTTCGACGTAGCAGTAGCCGTCGACTGCAGTTGCTTCAGCTGCGCCTTGGCGGTCGGCGCGAGCGCGTCGTTGGGGGCCAGCTTGAGGAAGGCCTTGTACGCGGTGATCGCCTCGGCGGTGTTACCGGCGATCTGGGCGCTCTCGGCGAGCTGGAATTGGTTCGTGGCGTTCGTCGGATCGAGCTTGATCAGCTTCTTGTAGACGGTGACGGCGCTGCCCTCGAACGACTCGATCTTCTGGACCGCCAACGTCGCGGCCTTGTTCAGCGCAGTCGACTGGAGCGACGAGATCGGGCTTTCGAGCGCAGTCGTGTCCGTGTACGCCTTGCCGAGGCTCGTCGTCGACTTGGGAGCGAAGGGCGAGTCGGTCGCAAAGGGCTGGTCCTGCTGGGTGTAGTTGCTGTAGAGCGTCTCGTAGTCGCGCGCGCGGCGCAGATAGAGGCCCGCGAGCTCCTCGAGCGCGGCTTCGTCCTTCGGCGCCAGCCTCGTGTAGTGCTGGAGCGCGCCGATCGCACGGTCGACCTTCTGATCCGACTCCAGCTTCGTCGCGAGGGCGCGCCAGGCGGCGGCCTTCTTCGGCGTCTTCTTCACGGCGTTCTGGAGCGACGAGAGCGACGATCCGGTGCTCGTGATGCCGGAGAAGAAGTTCTGGAGCACGTCACCGATCCCGGTCGAGCCGGAGCCGACGCCGAAGATGATGAAGCTGAACCCGAAGACGAGTGCGAGGAAGGCGAACATCCACTTCGCGTGGCCGCGGAGGCGTGAGAAGAAGAGCTGGTCTTCCCAGCTCGCCTGCTTCGGGCGCTTGGGCTTCGGCGCGGCCTGCGCCGCTACGCGAGCATTCGCCGGCGGGCGGCGCTTGCGGTGCTGCGTACCTCGTGCCACGCGGTCTCTCCTTGGCGGTAGCGGGTCTGTCCGTCGACGATCGTCTCGAGCACCCGTTCGGGCGAGCCGCCAAAGACGACTGCCGCCGCGGGGTCTTCAACGGGATGGTACGGGCTCCCGGCAAGTGACACGGCGGTTAGGTCGGCCTTCTTGCCCGGAGCGAGCGTCCCAACGGTTGCGTCGAGGCCGAGCGCACGGGCTGCGTCGATGGTCGCGAGACGAAGAGCGGCGTCTGCGGTCAGCGCGTCGGGCCGCCGTTCGCGGGCGCGCGCGACGTAGACGGCGCTGCGGAGCTCGTCGAAGATGTCGAAGGACGGCGTCGAGGCGGGCGAGTCCGTACCGAGCCCGACGCGCAGGCCGGCCGCCAGGAGATCGGCCAGCGGCGCCGCGCCGCAGCCGAGCAGCGCATTCGACCTGGGACAATGCGCGATCGGGACGTCGTGCTCGGCGAGCAGCGCGATCTCGCCGGCATCGACCTCGACGCAATGCGCGCAGAGCAGCTCGGGACAGAGGACGTCTGCCAGCGTTGCGACGGCGCGCTTGCCCGAGGGAGCGACGAAGAGCTCGCGGTTCGCCGCCAGCGGGCCGATCCCGTGCTCGAGCCACTCGTGCTCGCTCGCGCTCTCGGCGAGATGCGTGCCGACGGGGATTCCGAGCGAGAGGCTGTAGCGGTAGACCTCGAGCGAGCAGGTGTAGGGCGCGTGCGGCGAGATGCCGATTCGCACGAGGTCGGTTTCGGTGACACGGGCGCGGGTTTCGTCGAACTGGCGCTCGGCAACGGCCGGGTCGGCCGCGAACACCTCGAGATAGACGATCGCCCGCAGGCCGAGCTCGGCGGCGGCGACTGCGGAGGCGCCCGAGAAGCTGTAGTCGGCAGTGGTTGTGATCCCCGAGCCGAGCGAGTCGGCGGCGCCGCGCCGGGCAATCGCGAGCATGTCGTCGTAGACGAGCTTGCGCTTCCGGGCGATGTGCGTCCCCAGCCAGGCGCTGAACGGCAGCCCGTCGCCGAAGCCCGCATAGACCGAGTACTCGAGGTGCGAATGGGCGTTCACGAACCCGGGCAGCAGCACCGCGTCGTCCAGATGGCGCTCGGCCCTGCCGGCTGCGACCTCGACGATCACGCCGTTCTCCCAGGTGACGTGCGCGTCGCGAAGCGGCGGGCCGTCGAGGGGCAGCACCCAGTCGGCTGAGAGCGAGGTCACGTCGCGGCTTTGGTGCCGCGCTTGTCGAGCAGCGCGGAGATCCAGATCGAGAGCTCGTAGAGGATGAGCAGCGGAATCGTCTCGATCGTCGTCGTGACGGGATCGACCCCCGGCAGCGCGACGCCGATGCAGAGCACGACGAAGTAGCCGATTCGCCGGTTCTTGCGCAGCTTGCGCGTCGTCAGGATCCCCGTCCGGGTCAGGCCGATCACGAAGATCGGCAACTCGAACACGACTGCCATTGCGAGCAGCACATGGGTTGCGAACGTCAGGAACGGCTTCGCCTGGATCTGCTCGTAGTAGATCGACTTGTCGTAGTTCGTCAGGAAATGCGACGCGGCCGGCAGGGCGACGAAGTACCCGAACACGACGCCGCCGGCGAGCAGAACGGTGGCGAAGAGGACGAAGGCCTTCAGGAGCCGCGTGTGCGCCTGGTCGACCGCCGGGATGAAGAAGGACCAGGCTTGGTAGAGGATCACCGGCAACGCGAGCAGGAAGCCGAACCAGAGGCTGACCCACATCGAGGTCATGAACGGCTCGCCGATCGAGAGGGTGGTCAGGCGACGGTGGTTCGGCGGCAGGTCGAGCGTCAGCCAGTGAACGAGATGCCGGTGAATGACGTAGCCGACGACGAACCCGACAGCGAGTGCGCCGAGACAGACGAAGAGCCGCTGGCGCAGCTCTTCCAGATGCTCGATCAGCGTCGCCTCCTCGCCGTGCTGGAGCCGGCGCGGCAGCTTTGGCGCCATCAGCTACTAGACGGCGGAGTCGTGCTCGTGCTGCGTGGGCGTCGGCGTAGCTGCGGGTGTGGGCGTCGGGTCGGGCGTCGCGACGGGAAGCTCCGTCTTCGTCGTTCCGCTGACCGAATCCTTGAACTCGCGCATCCCCGAGCCGAGCGACCGTCCGATCTCCGGCAGGCGCTTGGCCCCGAAGAGCAACAGGGCAACGAGCAGGAGGAGAATGATCTCTCCGGTTCCGATGTTCGACATGTCCCGAAGGGTATCAGTGCCGGCCCACAACCCCGGCGGCGGCTACGATAGATTCACATGGCGTTGCTCGAGCTGAAGAACCTCCACGTCGCGCTCGAAGACGGGACCGAGATCGTGAAGGGCGTCGATCTCGCCGTGGCCGAGAACGAGGTGCACGCGGTGATGGGTCCGAACGGCTCGGGGAAGTCCACGCTCGCGTATGCGATCGCCGGTCATCCCGCGTACGTGATCACGGAAGGCCAGATTCTGCTCGACGGTGAAGACCTGACCGAGGCCGGTGCCGACGAGCGCGCGCAGAAGGGTCTCTTCCTCGCGTTCCAGTACCCGCACGCCATCCCCGGTGTGACGGTCACCACCTTCCTACGCAGCGCGATCAACTCGATCCGCAAGGCGAAGGCCGGCGAGGACGATCCGATTCCGGTGAAGGAGTTCCTCGCCGAGCTCTTCGTGCAGATGGAGCGGCTGAAGGTCTCGCGTGAGCTTGCGCAGCGCTATCTGAACGACGGATTCTCCGGCGGCGAGAAGAAGCGCGTCGAGATCCTCCAGATGGCGATGCTGAAGCCGCGCCTGGCGGTGCTCGACGAAACCGACTCGGGGCTCGACATCGACGCGCTGAAGATCGTCGCGGGCGGCGTGAAGGAGCTCGTCGGCCCGAGTATGGGAGCACTCGTGATCACCCACTACCAGCGCATCCTCGACTACATCACGCCGGACTTCGTGCACGTCTTCGTCGACGGCAAGATCGTCGAGCAGGGCGGGCCCGAGCTGGCGAAGGCGCTCGAGCAGTCCGGCTACGAGCAGTGGGAGCAGGTGGCGGTCCTGATGGCTCAGACCGAGACCGAGATCGTCGAAGGCATCGGCTCCGACTACGGGGTCAAGTACGGGTTCTCGAACCCAGACGAGGCGAAGGACTACTTCTTCAAGTCGGGCCGCGGCATCTCCCACGAGGTTGTCGAAGCCATTGCGGAGCACAAGAACGAGCCGGACTGGATGCGGAAGACCCGCCACCAGGCGCTCGACTACTTCCTGGCGCGCCCGCTGCCGAACTGGGGCGGCGACCTCTCCGGGATCGATTTCGACAACATCTACTACTACATCAAGCCGACCGAGAATCAGGTCGAAAACTGGGAGGACCTGCCTCCCGACATCCTCGACACCTGGGACAAGCTCGGCATCCCGGCGGCGGAGAAGGCGAAGCTCGTCGCCGGCGTCGGCGCCCAGTACGAGTCGGAGGTCGTCTACCACAGCCTGCAGAAGAAGCTGACCGACCAGGGCGTGATCTTCCTCGACATGGACTCCGGGCTGCGCGAGCACGAGGAGCTCGTGAAGCAGCACTTCGGGACGATCATCCCCTCGAACGACAACAAGTTTGCCGCGCTCAACACCGCGGTCTGGTCCGGCGGCTCGTTCATCTACGTCCCGCCGGGCGTGCACATCGACCTGCCGCTCCAGGCCTACTTCCGGATCAACGCCGAGAACATGGGCCAGTTCGAGCGCACGATGATCCTCGTCGACGAGGGCGCCTACGTCCACTACGTCGAGGGCTGCACCGCGCCGATCTACTCGAGCGACTCGCTCCATTCGGCCGTCGTCGAGATCGTGGTCAAGAAAGGCGGCCGCTGCCGTTACACGACGATCCAGAACTGGTCGAACAACGTTTACAACCTTGTTACCAAGCGCGCGGTCGCGCACGAGAACGCGACCATGGAATGGGTCGACGGGAACCTCGGCTCGAAGCTGACGATGAAGTACCCGGCGATCTGGCTGCTCGGCGATCGCGCCCACGGCGAGGTGCTGTCGATCGCGTTCGCGGGCGCCGGCCAGCATCAGGACGCGGGCGGCAAATGCGTCCACGTCGGCAAGGACACGACCTCGGTGATCACCTCCAAGTCGATCTCGAAGAACGGCGGCCGGGCCGGCTACCGCGGGCTGCTCCAGGTCGATGCGAGCGCCGTCGGCTCGAAGTCGAAGGTCGTCTGCGACGCGCTGATCCTCGACGAGGACTCGCGCTCCGACACCTACCCCTACATCCAGATCGACTGCAACGAGGTCGACATCGGCCACGAGGCGACGGTCTCGAAGATCGGCGAGGAGCAGCTCTTCTACCTGATGTCGCGCGGGCTCTCGGAGTCGGCGGCCTCGGCGATGATCGTCTCGGGCTTCGTCGAGCCGATCACGAAGGAACTTCCACTGGAGTACGCAGTCGAGATGAACCGGCTGATCCAGCTCCAGATGGAAGGGTCCGTCGGCTAACCAGATGCTCGGCGTCGAGCGGGTCGACTTCGTCGGGGTTTCGGTCCGGGACCGTGAGCGCGCCGTGCGCTTCTACGGCGAGACGCTCGGGCTGCGCCTGAACCCGCGCTCGAAGCCCGAGTGGCCCGAGTTCGAGACCGGGAACCTGACCCTGAGCATCACCGTTCCCGAGTCGATGGGCGGCGAGTTCAAGCCGAGCCCGTCGGCGATCGCCTTTCGCGTCCCGGACGTGGCGCAGGCGCGGCAGGAGCTCGAGGCGGCAGGTGTGACGTTCTACGGGGAGACGTACGACACCGGCGTCTGCCACATGGCGTTCTTCAGCGATCCCGACGGGAACGCGCTCATGCTCCATCGCCGCTACGCCCCCTACTCCGACGGGACGCGGCCGTGAGCCGCGCGGCCGCGCTCGAGGCCTACGCCGCGCTGCCGCTGCCGACGACGCGCGACGAGGCCTGGCGGTTCACCGACCTGAAGGGCTTCGACCCCGCCTCGTTCGGACATGGCGGGGGACAGTCCCCCGACGCGTCTGGCGCGGCCATGCTCGATCTGGACGTGGCAGGAATGGCCCAGGTCACAGAGGCCGGGATCGAGATCACGGGCGCGCCCGCGGGCGTGACCTTCGGCCTCCTCGACGAGGCCAACCCCCGTCTCTACGAGCTCGTCGGCTGGAGCGAGAAGTTCGCCGCGCACAACGCCGCCGTCTGGGAGCACGGGCTCTTCGTCCACGTGCCGAAGGGCGTCGTGCTCGAGAAGCCGCTCTACGTGCGGATCACGAACACCGTCGACGGCGGCTCGCTCTTCTGGCGCCTGCTCGTGGTCGCCGAGGAGGGCTCGAGGTTCACGCTGATCGAGGAGTACGCCTCTGCAAGCCCGGAGCTGCACGGCTACACGAACGCGGTCGTCGAGCTCTTCGTCGAGCAGGCCGCGAAGCTCGAGTACGTCTCGGTGCAGAACCTGTCCCAGGAGACCTGGCACTTCGCGAGCCACCACGCCCGCGTCGAGCGCGACGCCGAGCTCGACTGGGTCGCGGGCGGCTTCGGCTCGAAGAAGGGCAAGGTCCGGATCCAGAACGACCTGAGTGGTCCCGGCGCCACCTCGCGGGTCACCGGCGCGTACTTCGCCGACGGCGACCAGCACCTCGACTACGACACCTTCCAGGAGCACATCGCCCCGTCCACCGAGTCGGACTTCGCCTTCAAGGGCGCTCTGCGCGAGTCGGCCCGCTCGGTCTGGCGCGGGATGATCCGCGTCGAGCCCGAAGCGCAGAAGACGAACGCCTACCAGGAGAACCGCAACCTCCTGCTGAGCGACGACGCGCACGCCGACTCGATCCCGGGGCTCGAGATCATGGCCAACGACGTCCGCTGCACGCACGGCGCCACGCTCGGCAAGGTCAACCGCGAGGAGCTGTTCTACGGGATGAGCCGCGGCCTGTCGCGCGGGGAAGCCGAGCGCCTGATCGTGCGCGGCTTCTTCCAGGACGTGCTCGACCGGATCGACCTCGAGCCGGTCCGGGAAGCGCTCGGCGCCGCGCTTGAAGCGCGAATCCCGCAGGGCTAGGGCTTCGTCTTCGCCGCGGCGTGCTTGCTTGCCGCGAGCTTCGCCAGGTTCGCCTTCGTCGCATACACGCCGACCCCGTTGACGTAGATCCACGGAGGGAGAAGCCGCGAGTGGGCGTTGAGCGGCGGATAGCCGCAGGCCGGCGCGACGAGCATGCCGCCCTCGAACTGCAGCGGGCCGAAGCGATGCATCTGCTGGCCGTTCGGATGAACGAACATCTCGACGGAGAGAATCCGATCGACGTGCTTGTTGCGTGCGAAGGCCATGATCTGCGCCATCGTCGGGTTGTCGGTCGTGTAAGTCAGCTCGCGGATCGTCGGGTCGGCGATGTTCGCAGGCGGCGGCTTGGGTCGGAGGTAGCCGTCCGCCATCCTGAAGTAGAAGCCGGTCTCCGCCTGCCACAGCATCGAATCGCCCCAGAAGCCGTAGGGGAAGATGGCGAGGTTCTCGTTGCGCGGCAGGCATCTGTAGGTGCCGTCGGTGAAGAACGCCAGGCGCTCCGGGAAGTTGCGGAAGTCCGCCTGCTCCAGGCCTGGGACGAGCGCGAGCACGGCCAGGACCGGGAGCGTGATTGCGGCCCATCGCCTGCTGGAGCTCGCCCAGAGCGTGACGATCACGGCGGCTGCGAGTGAGGTGAAGACCGCAAACCGGACCGGGAGGACGTTGTCGAAGACCGGCAGGCGTGCCACGAAGCGCCAGGGCAACGAGAACTCTCTGTGGCCCTCGATCCACAGCGCGGTCCCGAGCGTTGCGAACATCGTCGCGGCGAGCGCGACGATCAGGAAGCGCGCGACGGCAGAGGAGCGCTCACGGATGCCGAACCAGGCGACGGCTGCGAGCGTCGGCACGCCGAGGTACGCACCCTGCTCGACCTGGCTGCTCGGAAAGTGCTTCGAGATCCCGTAGAGAGCCGGCCCGCCGGCAGCGATCAGGTGCGTCGGCACGATGAAGTCGAGCAGGTCGCCGCTGTAGAGCTTCGGGTCGTTGATCGAGCCGCCGATGTATCCCGTCGCGGCGTAATAGAGGAGCGGGCTCGCGAGCACGGCGCCGGCCGCGTAGCCCGCGACGATCGGCTGCCAGAGCCTGCGCAGCGCAGGGCGCGCGTCGGAGACGAGGACAAACGCGAGCCCCAGCGCCACGACGAGGACGAACGACAGGGTGAAGAAGACCTCGGTCGAGAGATAGATCTGAAACGCGAGCAAGATTCCCAGCCGCCATGCGACCCCGCGCGCGGCGAGCTCTCCCTGCGCGCCGCGCACGACGACCAGCGCGACGAGCGGCAGGCAGAAGACAGACGTCAGATGCAGATGGCCGAGCTCCTGGCCGAGCATGTAGGCGGAGAACCCGAAGAGGTAGCCGCCGACGAGCGCGGGCCACAGAGACCGACTCAGGTGGCGGCAGAGCAGGTAGGCGGTGAACGCCGAGAGAGCGGGCATCAGCATCGCGGCGACGTTGTAGGAGGCCGTCGGCCCGACGAGCAGCGTCAGCGGCGCAAACAGGACGGCGAGCCCCGGCACCGTCGTCGTCCAGGCGAGATTGATCCCGTCGGGCGCGTAGATGGCGTGGGTGAAGAACGGGTTCTCCCAGGCGCCGATCGCGTGCGGCCACCACGCGAAGGACCAGATGTAGATCTGCGGATCCCGGCCGGTGCCGAGAATCGCCCGGCCCGGATGCGGCAGCAGGCGCAGGCCGAAGTAGAGAAACGCGATCGTGACGTAGCCGAGCAGGACGACCGCGTCGGTCCGGGCCCGCCTCGCCAAGGGCCGGATTCTGATCTGGCCTACGGCTCGACCTCAGGCACGGACAAGCGGCTTGTACTTGATCCGGTGCGGCTCGAGCGCGTCGGCGCCGCGGGTCTCCTTCACCCACTCCGCGTACTCGCCCCAGGTGCCCTCGAACCACGTTGCCTGCGAGTCCCCTTCGAAGGCGAGGATGTGCGTCGCGACGCGGTCCAGGAACCAGCGATCGTGCGTGATCACGACCGCGCAACCGGCGAAATCCAGCAGGGCTTCTTCCAGTGCGCGCAAGGTATCGACGTCGAGGTCGTTCGTCGGCTCGTCCAGCAGGAGGACGTTGCCGCCCGACCTGAGCAGCTTCGCCAGGTGGACGCGGTTCCGCTCTCCTCCCGACAGGTCGCTGAGCCGCTTCTGCTGGTCGCCGCCGCGGAAGTTGAACCAGCTCACATACTGGCGCGAGTTCACCTCCTTCTTGCCGAGCTCGATCATGTCCTGGCCGCCGCTGATCTCCTTCCAGACCGTGCTCTTCGGGTCGAGCCCACCGCGCGACTGGTCGACGTAGGCGAGCTGCACCGTGTCGCCGAGCCGCAGCGTGCCGGCATCCGGCGTCTCCTCGCCGGCGATGATCCGGAAGAGGGTCGTCTTGCCGGCGCCGTTCGGGCCGATCACGCCGACGATCCCGGCCGGCGGGAGCGAGAAGCTCAGGTTCTCGAAGAGCAGCCGGTCGCCGAAGCCCTTCGCGAGGCCGTTCGGCCTCGATCACGATGTCGCCGAGCCGTGGGCCCGGCGGGATGTGGATCTCGACCTTGTCGAGCTTGACCGCCTGCTCTTCCGCGTACAGCTTGTCGTAAGCGGACAGGCGCGCCTTCGACTTGTCGTGCCGCGCCTTCGGGCTCATCCGCACCCATTCGAGCTCGCGGGCGAGCGTGCGGCGGCGAGCCGACTCGGTCTTCTCCTCGATCGCGAGCCGCGCCTGCTTCTGGTCGAGCCACGAGGAGTAGTTGCCCTCGAACGGCAGTCCCTTGCCGCGGTCGAGCTCGAGGATCCAGCCGGCGACGTTGTCGAGGAAGTACCGGTCGTGGGTGACGGCCACCACCGTCCCCTTGTAGTCGGCCAGGAACCGCTCGAGCCAGGCGACCGACTCGGCGTCCAGGTGGTTCGTCGGCTCGTCGAGCAGCAGCAGGTCGGGAGAGGAGAGCAGCAGGCGGCAGAGGGCGACCCGGCGGCGCTCTCCCCCGGAGAGGGTGTCCACATCGCGGTCGCCGTCGGGCAGCCGCAGCGCGTCCATCGCGCGGTCGAGCGTGGCGTCCAGCGACCAGGCGTCGCGGCGGTCGATCTGCTCCTGCACCTTCGATTGCATCTCGAGCAGGGCGTCGAAGTCGGCGTCGGGTTCCGCGAACGCTGCCGAGACCGCGTTGAAGCGGTCGAGCAGGTCGCGCGTCTCGCGCACCCCGTCCTCGACGTTGCCGCGCACGTCCTTGGCCGGATCGAGGTGCGGCTCCTGCTCGAGCAGGCCCACGGTCGCGCCCGGCGCAAGCTCGGCAACGCCGCTCGACGGCTCCTCGATGCCCGCCATGATCCGCAGCACCGTCGACTTGCCGGCGCCGTTCGGCCCGAGCACGCCGATCTTCGCGCCCGGCAGGAACGAGAGCGAGATGTTCGCGAGCACCTGCCGATCGGGCCCGTAGAACTTGTCGACCTTGTACATGGTGTAGATGTAGTCGCTCATCAGCCGGGCCACAGTAGCCGTGGGAAGCAGCCTTGTCGGCGGCCAAGGCGCTCTCATTTGCCGGCGGAGCCGGGCTCTGCCCGGCGGGAGCCCGGCGCGCGTTGCGATGGCTCGGCAAGAAGAAGGGGGAACATGGGGGAAACCTGGTTTCCCCCATGCGAGCGAAGCCGTAGGCGAGCGGGGGCTGGCTACAGTAAGTAGATGGCCGTAACAGCCGTTGCAAAGCTCGATGCGCGCAAGCTCCGAGCGGACTTTCCGATCTTCGAGACGAGGCCGCACGGCAAGCCGCTCGCCTATCTCGACTCCGCGAACAGCTCGCAGAAGCCGCGGCAGGTGATCGACGCGATGTCGACCTTCTACGAGACGTCGTACGCGAACGTGCATCGCAGCGTCTACCAGCTCGCCGAGCTTGCGACCGAGGCGTTCGAGGGCGCGCGCGACAAGGCTGCGGCGTTCCTGAACGCACCCTCACGCGAGATCATCTTCGTCCGCAACGCCACCGAGGCGCTGAATCTCGTGGCCTACTCCTGGGGTCTCGCGAACCTCGGGCCGGGCGACGTCGTGCTCGTGACCGAGCTCGAGCATCACTCGAACTTCGTTCCCTGGCAGGCCGTGGCGCGCAAGACCGGAGCGGACTTCCGCATGCTGCTGCTCGACGACGCGGGCGAGCTTCGGCTCGACCAGCTGGACGAGACGGTCGGCAACGGCAACCTGAAGGTCGTCGCGGCGGGCCACGTCTCGAACGCGCTCGGCACCGTCAACCCGGTCGAGCGGATCGCGGCCTGGGCCCACGACCGCGGCGCGATCCTGGTCTGCGACGCCGCCCAGGGGGCGCCGCACAGAGCGATCGACGTCCAAACGCTGGGGGCCGACTTCGTCGCCATCTCGGGCCACAAGATGTGCGGGCCGAGCGGCATCGGCTTTCTCTGGGGCCGCGCGGAGCTTCTCGAGCGCATGGAGCCGTTCCTCTACGGCGGCCACATGATCCGCAGGGTCAGCTACGCGGAGACGACGTGGGGCGACCTGCCGCACAAGTTCGAGGCAGGGACCTCGCCGATCGCCGAGGCGGTCGGTCTGGGGGCGGCGATCGACTACCTCAGCGCCGTCGGCCTCGCTGCGATCGAGCAGCACGAGCACGAGCTCGTCGACTACGCACTCGAGCGTCTCGGCGAGGTGCCCGACATCCAGCTCTACGGGCCCCCGTCCGACCGGCGCTCCGGGATCGTGCTCTTCAACCTTCCGCCCCACCATCCGCACGACGTCGCGCAGATCCTCGACTTCGAAGGTGTCGCGATTCGCGGCGGCCACCATTGCGCCCAGCCGCTGATGGACAGGCTCGGCGTCGTCGCATCCAACCGCGCGAGCTTCTACCTCTACACGCTGCCGGAGGAGATCGACCAGCTCGTGGACGGCCTCCTCTCCGTTCGGGAGAAGCTCGGATGAGCGAGTTCGAGCAGCTCTACCGCGAGGTGATCCTCGACCACTACAAGAACCCGCGCAGCTACGGGCTGCTCGAGCCGTCGGACGCGCACGCCGAGGGCCAGAACCCGCTCTGCGGCGATGAGATCTCGGTCTCGGTCAGGTTTGCCGCCGACGGTGAGACGATCGAGGCGGTCGGCTTCGAAGGCCGCGGCTGCGCGATCTCGCAGGCCGCGACGTCGATGCTGACCGAGCTCGTCGTCGGGCGCACCGCGGCCGATGTCGCCGCCCTGCCCCGACAGGAGCTGCTGGACGAGCTCGGCATCCCGCTCGAGTTGAATCCGGCGCGCTTGAAGTGCGCGATCCTCGGGCTCGGGGTGCTGAAGGTCGCGCTCCACCGCGCGAAGGGAACGCCACTTCCCGACGAGTGGCAGGGCCTGGACTTTGCCTGAGCTGACGGTCGCTCTCCTCTCGGAGCTGCCGCCCGGCACCTACAAGCTCGTCGACGCCGACCCGATCCCGATCGGGGTCTACAACTGCGGCGGCGAGCTCTTTGCGATCGAGGACCGCTGCTCGCACGACGACGGCCCGCTCTGCGAAGGCCTCTGGGACGAGGGCGACTGCCGCGTCGTCTGCCCGCGCCACGGCGCCACCTTCGACCTCCGGACCGGCGCTGCCCTCACCCTTCCCGCCTACCAGCCCGTGCGCACCTTCCCGGTTCGCGTCGAGGACGGTGCCGTCATCCTCGACGTTGACTGACCTCGTTCGCTGCTGGGAGACGGCCGACCCGCTCTACCTCGCCTACCACGACGAGGAATGGGGCCGCCCGGTGCGTGACGAGCGCGGAGTCTACGAGCGGCTCTGCCTGGAAGGGTTCCAGTCAGGGCTCTCGTGGCTGACGATCCTGCGCAAGCGCGAGGCGTTTCGTGCCGCGTTCGCGGGGTTCGACCCGGAAGCCGTCGCGCGGTTCGAGGGACGTGACGTCGAGCGGCTGCTCGCCGACGCCGGGATCGTCCGGCACCGCGGCAAGATCGAGGCGGCGATCGCAAACGCGCGCGCGACACTGGCGCTGCGGGCGGCGGGCACGCCTCTGCACGAGCTGCTTTGGGCCCACGCGCCCGCTGCTCTGACGGCACCTCGGAGCCACGCCGACTGGGCGACAGCGACGCCGGAGTCGGCCGTGCTCGCTAAGCGCCTGCGCGCCGCAGGCTTTCGCTTCGTCGGCCCAACGACGCTTCACGCCGGAATGCAGGCCTGCGGGGTCGTGAACGACCACCTCGCAGACTGCTGGGTCCGCGACGACGTCGAGCGCCAGCGCGGAGCGACTCCGTCTTGACCCTCTGGCTAGAATTCGACTAACCGCGGAAAGGAGGTGGTCCGGTAGATGGAGATTTCCAGTACGGGCAGTGGAGGTACTAGCTCGTAGGGACGTGTCCCCGGGACCTCGACGGGGAATCGCCTAGCCAGCGTGGGGGACTCGCGTCATACGCCGCTGACATTGTCGGCCGGAAGCGACCCTACGAAATACCGCTAGTAACCGGGAGCCGGGCCGCCTTCGTGCGGCCCGGCTCCTTTTTTCAGGCGACGGCTCGCCGGAGCTGCTCGTCGAGCGGGACGAGCGGGAGCCGGAACGTCTCGACGGCCGCGTTCGACGAGGCGACGTTGTCGGCGCCCTGCAGCATCGTCACCTGGTCGGCCGAGAACGGCGAGGCCGGGAGTCGTTCCGTCGCGAGTGCGATCGCGCGGGCGAGCGGGAAGGGCACGTGGACGAGCGGCCGCCGCTTGCCGAGCGCGGTCGCGATCCGCCGGTAGAGCTCGTTCCAGTCGACGATGTCGGGCCCGCCGAGCTCGAAGGTGCGGTTTGCCGCCTCGGGCAGGTCGACCCCGCGCACGAAGTACGCGGCGACGTCCTCGACCCAGATCGGCTGCGAGCGCTGCCGGCCCGGGCCGATCACCGAGACGACAGGAGAGAGCTTCACCTGGCGGACGAAGGTGGGGAGCGCGCCGCCGTCGCTCCCGAAGACGAAGCTCGGCCGGAAGATCACGTACTCGAGGCCCGAGCCTTTCAGCGCCTGCTCTTCGTGCCACTTCGCGCCGTAGTAGGGGACGGTGTCCTTCGAGGACTCGTCGGTGCCGAGCGCGCTCATCAGGACGAAGCGCTCGGCGCCCGCCTCTTGCGCCGCGGCGAGCACGTTGTCGAAGCCCTCGACCATCACTCGCTGGAACTCGCTGGGCCGGCCGCGGATGATCGCGACGAGGTGAACCACGTGCGTGCAGCCGTCTGCCGCGCGGCGGATGCTCTCGGGGTCGGCCATGCTGCCGACGGCCAGCTCGGCGCCCCACGCGGCGAGGCGAGCGCCTCGTTCGGGAGTGCGCACCAGGGCGCGTACGTCACGGTTCTCGGCGCGCAGCGCGTGGACGATCTTCTGCCCGACGAAGCCCGTGCCGCCCGTGACGAGAATCTTCAGCTGCCGTTCTCCTGGGGGAAGTTTTGCCAGTACCGGCTCGGGGTTGGCCCGCGCTGGCCCTGGTATTTGGAGCCCAGGCCGCCGGAGCCGTACGGCGCCGCCGCGGGCTCGCTCAGCTGCATGAACGAGATCTGCCCGATCTTCATCCCGTGGTAGATCGTGATCGGGAGGTTTGCGACGTTCGAAAGCTCGAGCGTCACGTGGCCGTCCCAGCCCGGGTCGATGAAGCCGGCCGTCGAGTGGATCAGCAGGCCGAGGCGGCCGAGCGAGCTCTTGCCCTCGAGTCTCGCGACCAGGTCGTCTGGCAAGCGCACGCGTTCGAGCGTCGAGCCGAGCACGAACTCGCCCGGGTGGAGGATGAACGGCTCGTCGCGCTCGATCTCGACCGGCTCGGTCAGCTCCTCCTGCTCGACCTTGACGTTGATGTAGCCGTAGCGGTTGTTGCGGAAGACGCGGAAGTAGCGGTCGACTCTGACATCGACGCTCGACGGCTGGAGCAGCGACGGGTCGTACGGGTCGATCTCGATGCGGCCCTCGTCGAGCAGCCGGGCGATCGTGACGTCGGAGAGGACCACAGCGCGATTCTTGCACGCGCGTTCCGTCACAGTTCTGTGACGGTACGTCGTCCCGGACGAGGTACGGCTACGAACGTGTGACGAGTTCTGGACAGAGCGGCTCCGGTACGCTGGGGTTGTGGCGACGACGCGCACGATCGAGTTGCGAACCGAGATTCCCGGCCCCCGCTCGCGGGAGATCGTCGAGCGGATGGAAAACGCCCTGGCGGCGCCCCTGAAGCTGACGTTCCCGGTAATCGCCGTCGAGACGCGGGGGGTGACGATCACCGATGCCGACGGCAACGTCTTCATCGATTTCTCCGGTGGGATCGGCTGCCTGAACGTCGGCCACTCGCACCCGCAGGTCGTTGCGGCCGCCCAGGAGCAGCTCGAGCGGTTCAGCCACACGGACTTCACGATCGTCCCCTACGAGGTGTACGTGACGCTGGCCGAGCGGCTGCTCGAGCGGTCTCCGTTCACCGGCCCGGCGAAGGCGGCGTTCTTCAACTCCGGCGCCGAGGCCGTCGAGAACGCCGTCAAGTTCGCGCGCTCGTATACGAAGCGGCCTGCCGTGATCGCGTTCGCCGGCGCCTTCCACGGCCGGACGCTGATGGCGCTCTCGCTCACCTCGAAGACGCACCCGTACAAGGCGGGCCTCGGGCCGTTCGCGCCCGAGATCTACCGTTCGGCGTTCCCGTACGAGTACCGCGACGTCTCTGCGAGCGACGCGCTGGCGGCGCTCGAGCACACGCTGCTGACCCAGATCGCGGCCGAGACCGTCGCAGCGATCGTGGTCGAGCCGGTCCTCGGCGAGGGCGGGTTCGTTCCCGCGCCTGCCGAGTTCCTCCAGGGCGTGCGGCGGATCTGCGACGAGCACGGGATCGTGATGATCGTCGACGAGGTGCAGACCGGCTTCGCGCGCACCGGGCGGTTCTTCGCGATCGAGCACGCAGACGTCGAGCCGGACCTCATCATTGTGGCGAAATCGATTGCCATGGGCCTGCCGCTCTCGGGCGTGCTCGGGAAGGCCGCGATCATGGACGCACCCGGGCCGGGCGCGATCGGCGGCACGTACGTCGGCAACCCGGTCGCCCAGGCTGCCGCTCTCGCCGTGCTCGACGTGATCGACCAGGAGGGTCTCGTCGAGCGCTCGGCGGCGATCGGCGAGACGATCCGCACCCGGATGCTTGCGTGGCAGGAGCGCTGGGCCGAGATCGGCGACGTTCGCGGCCTCGGGGCGATGCTCGCGATCGAGCTCGTCAGTGACCCCGCGACGAAAGAGCCGGCGGCCGACGCGACGAACGCCGTCGTCGACGCTGCGCTCGAGCGCGGCCTGCTCCTGCTCACCTGCGGCATCTACGGCAACTGCATCCGCGTGCTCGTCCCGCTCGTGATCAGCGACGCGGAGCTCGACGAGGCGCTCGGCGTTTGGGAAGACTCGCTCGAAGCCGTGCTCGGCTAGAAGCGCAAGCCGCGGCGGCGCTCGTGCCGCTCCAGCGCGAGGTCGCACAACCGCTCGAGCAGGTCAGCGTACGGAACGCCCGAGGCGGCGAAGAGCTCCGCGTAGACGCTCGTCGCCGTGAACCCCGGGATGGTGTTCAGCTCGTTCACGAGCACCTCGCCATCGTCACGGACGAACATGTCCACCCGGGCCATGCCCTCGCATTCCGTGGCGACGAAGGCGCGAACCGCGAGCTCCTGCGCACGAGCAGCCTGCGCCTCCGAGATCCGAGCCGGGACGATCAACTCCATCTCGCCCTGCTCGTACTTCGCGGCGTAGTCGTACCACTCGTTGTTCGTGACGGCGATCTCGCCGGGCAGCGAGGCAACGGGGTCGCGGTTGCCGAGCACGCCGACCTCGACCTCGATTCCGGAGACGAACTCCTCGACGAGCACCTTCTCGTCGTGGGTGAAGGCGAGCGCGACGGCGGCGCGGAGCTCGTCGGCGTCGTGGGCCTTCGAGATTCCCACCGACGATCCGAGCCGTGCGGGCTTCACGAACACGGGATAGGCGAAGGGATTGCGCGCCGCGTCGCCCAGGCGCAGCGTGATGTTGCGGGTCACCGGGATGCCGTTGTCGCGCAGGACGGACTTGAACAGGTCCTTGTCCATGCAGAGCGCCGATGCGACCACGCCTGCGCCGACGTACGGGACGCCTGCGAGCTCGAGCAGGCCCTGGACGGTCCCGTCCTCGCCGTGGGGGCCGTGCAGTACCGGGAAGACGACATCGACGTCTGCGAGCGTGGCGGCGACGGAGTGGTCCGGGAGCCGGGCGAGCTCCCCGCCCGCCGGCGAGCCGATCTCCCCCAGTGACGCCGAGCCGAGCGCCCAGGAGCCGGAGCGGTCGATCTCGATCGCCACGACGGTCGCGCCCGCCTCTGTGAGCGCGTCGATCACGCTCCGCGCCGACTCCAGCGAGACATCGTGCTCGCTCGAGCGGCCACCCAACAGCACAGCGACTCGGCGCTGGCTCAAGGAACCGTGGGTGTGGTGGTGGTCGTGCTGGTCGTCGGCGTGCTGGTCGATTGCGGGGTGGTCGTGCTCGTCGTCGGCGTGCTGGTCGATTGCGTCGTGGTCGTGCTGGTCGTCGGCGTGCTGGTCGTGGAGGTCGTCGTCGGCGGGGCCGTGAACTGTCCGACGACCAGCGTCACGCTGGTGCCCGGCTTCTCCGTCGTTCCGCCGACCGGGGATTGCTTCTGAACCAGCTGGTCCTGGGTCGGGTCGGTCACGGGCACCGTCTGAAGCGTGATGATCGAGAACCCGGCCGACCTGAGCAGAGCCTCGGCGGCGGTCGGCGTATCCCCGGTCACATCCGGGACCTGCTTGAGCGCAGGCCCGGTCGAGACGGTGAGCGTGATCGTCGTTCCCTTCGGGAGCTCCGATCCGCCCTTCGGATCCTCGCTCACGACCTCACCGGCCGGCAGCGGCGACGGCACCTCGGCTTTCGTGACGTTGAAGCCGGCGCCCTGTAGCGCGCTCTGCGCGTTCGCGAACGGCTTGCCGACGACGTTCGGCACAGGGATCGGCTTCAGGCCCCTGGAGATGTTGATCCTCACCTTCGAGCCCACGACGACCGGCGCTCCTGCGGGCGGGGCCTGGGCGGTCACGGTGTTCGCGGGCTCGCCCGAGAACACGTAGTGCGGGTCCGCCTTCAGGCCCTGGTTCTGGAGGGTCGACTCGGCCGCGGCGAGGGTGAAGCCCTTGACCGACTGCACGTTCACCTTCGGCGGGCCCGACGACACGGTGATCGTCACGGTCGAGTTCTTCGGCGCCGAGGTCCCCTGCAGCGGGCTCTGCCCGATCACCGCACCGATCGGGACGGTCGCGCTCGGTGCGGTCTTGACGTTGACCTTGAAGCCCTCGGCCTCGAGCTGCTGCATCGCACCCGCCTGCTGCTCGAGTCTGACGTCTTGGATGCTGACCGGCTTGTTCGTGTTGACCTGGTTCTGGATCCTCTCGTAGAGCAGATAGCCAGCTCCGGCGGCGATCACGATCGCGAGCAGGCCGAGCAGCCAGGGCCAGAACGAGCGGCGCCGGGACGGCTCCTCGTAGTCGTAGTAGGGCCCCGGAGGCCGGTAGACCGGCGGGGCCGGCGCGGTGACGGTGCGAGGCCGGCTGATCATCGTCGGTGCGGCTGCCAGCCCCTCGCCCGCGAGCACCTGCGTCATTGCGTCTTCCGTCCGGTGCGATACGGCCGCGCCGCGCGCCACCCGCCCGAGGTCGGCGTCCATCTCCTCGGCGGACTGGTAGCGCTGGTCGGGATCCTTCGCGAGCGCGCGCATGACGATCGCGTCGAGGTCGTGCGGCACACCCGGGTTCACCGCCGACGGGGGCTGCGGGATCGCCGACAGGTGCTTCATCGCGATCTCGACCGGCGCGTCGCCTGTGAACGGCACCTGGCCGGTGAGCATCTCGTAGAGCACGATCCCGAGCGAATAGAGATCCGAGCGCGGATCGACCGGCGCGCCGCGTGCCTGCTCGGGCGAGAGGTACTGCGCCGTGCCGACGATCGACCCCGCCTCCGTCATCTGGGAGGCGCCGGAGCGCGCGATTCCGAAGTCCGTCACCTTCAGGCGCCCGTCCAGGCCGACGACGATGTTGTGCGGCTTGATGTCGCGGTGGACGATCCCGTTGCGGTGGGCGAAGCCGAGCCCGGCGAGGATCTGGCGGGCGTAGTCGATCGCGATCGGCGGCGGCGTCGGCCCGTTGCGGACGAGCAGCTCCTTCAGCGTCCGCCCGTCGAGGAACTCCATCGCGATGTAGTAGGTGCCCTCGCCCTGGCCGCGGTCGAAGATCGAGACGATGTTCGGATGGTTCAGCCCGGCCGCGTTCTGCGCTTCGCGCCGGAAGCGCTCGACGAACTGCTCGTCGTTCGCGTGGCGCTCGTTCAGGAGCTTCAGCGCCACCTGGCGGCCAAGCTCCTGGTCGTCGGCCAGGTAGACGTCGGCCATCCCGCCCGAGCCGAGCTTGCGCCGGATCAGGTAGCGGTGGTCGAAGAGTCTGTCGATCAGGGGATCTGTGGCCATAGGTCTACGGCTTCGTGTTCGACGTGGTCGGAAGGATTGCCTGCATGATCGCCTTTGCGATCGGGGCGGCGATCGCGCCACCGAAGCCGCCGGGCTGGTCCTGGACGACGACAGCTCCGGCGACTGTCGGATTCACGGCGGGAGCGAAGAAGATGAACCAGGCGTCGTAGACACCGGGGTGGTTCGTCTCGGCGGTGCCCGTCTTGCCGGCCACGACGACGCCCGGGATCTGAGCCTCCGTGCCCGTCCCGCCCGTGACGACGGAGACCATCATGGCATTCAGCGCGGCGGCGGTCTTGGGCGTGATCGGCGTGCGGAGCACGTGCGGCTTCGTGCGTTCGATCACGGACCCACCGGGCGAGAGCACCTTCTTCAACACGAACGGCTTCATCATCACGCCGCCGTCGGCGACCGCTCCGGCGACCATTGCCATCTGGAGCGGCGTCACGAGCATCGTGGACTGACCGAATGCGAGCCTGCCGGGATCGACGAACCGATCGGGGTCCTTCGGGTCGTAGAGCGTGGAGCCCTTGTAGAGGCCCGACGCGGAGCGCGAATCGGAGGGAGTCTCGAGCGGCGGGACGGTGTAGAAGCCGAACTTCTTCGCCTCGCTCAGGAGCCGGGCCGAGGTGAGCTTGATCCCGATGTTGCAGAAGACGGCGTTGATCGAGTGCTGATACGCCTCGGCGAGGGTCACCTGCCCGTACACCTCGGGCCCGTTCTGGTCGTTTGCGTTGTGCACCTGCTGCCCGTATTCCGTGCAGTAACCCGGATCGATGAAGGTCGAGGTCGGCGTGTAGACCCCGTCGTCGAGCGCGGCGGCCGCCGTGATCGTCTTGAACGTCGATCCGGGCGGGTAGAGGCCCTGCGTGGCGCGATTGAGCAGCGGGGATGCGTCCGTGCAAGCATTCGACTTCGCCGAGAGGATCTTCTCGTAGCCGTTCGGCTGCTCGATCAGGTTCGGATTGTAGGTCGGCGACGACGCCATCGCGAGCACGGCGCCCGTCTGCGGGTTCCAGGCGACGGCGGCGCCGCACTTGCCGACGAGCTCGCTCTCGGCGACCTTCTGCGCCTGCACGTTCAGCGTCAGGACGAGGCTGTTCCCGGTCACGGTCGTTCCCTTGAGCTTGTCGCCGAGCGTGTCGAGGAACGTCCCGAGATCCTTGTTCGACCCGGTCAGGTAGTCGTTCTCGGACTCCTCGAGGCCTGCCCGGGCCCGGCTCTGGGTCGAGTAGCCGATCACCTGCGACGCAAAGCCGTTCGTCGGATAGGTCCGGAAGTAGAGCGTCTGGCCGCCGACCTTCTCGCGCACGTTCCTGGCCAGGATGGTCTTACCGTCTGAGGCGTAGATGAAGCCCCGCCGGACCTCGAACTGAGCGACGCGCTGGATTGCATTGTCCTGGCGGGCCGCCAGGCCGGGTGCCGCCCAGGTCTGCCAGTAGGTCGTCGCGACGATCAGCGTCGAGAGCATGACGAGGGTGGCGAGCGCGACGGTTGAGATCTGGCGGTTCACGCGAGGGAGTTGGAGCGGTGGGAGACGAGCATCAGGCCCGCCAGGAGCAGGAAGTTGGCGATGATCGACGAGCCGCCGTACGAGACGAACGGCAACGTGATCCCGGTGACCGGAATCAGGCGGACGATGCCGCCGACGATGATGAAGGTCTGGAGCCCGAAGGCGAACGTGAGCCCGGCGGCGAGGAGCTTCGAGAAGCCGTCCTCGGCCTGGAGCGCGATCTTCATCCCGCGGGCGACGAAGAGCATGAAGACGAGCAGCAGCGCCGCGGCGCCGACGAGGCCGAGCTCCTGCGCCAGCGCCGAGTAGATGAAGTCGGTGTTGACGTACGGGATCAACTGGTGCCCGGCGGCGTCGGTGAACGTTCCCTTCCCGAGGCCCGTCCCGCCGAAGCCGCCGCTGGCGATCGAGTACAGCGACTTCACGAGCTGGTAGCTCTCGCAATCCTGGCGGAGCAGCATCGTCCCGGTCTGTGGGCAGAAGACCTTCGTCTGCGTCCAGGGCGCCAGCCAGATCGTGATCCGCTCGTGCACGTGGGCGATCTCCTTGTCGGCCGCGAAGCTGCCGATCGCGGACAGCGCGAGGCCGGCTGCCACGTACGAGAGGCGGGCCGTCGCGATGTACAGCATCGCCAGGAAGATCCCGAAATAGAGCAGCGCTGAGCCGAGGTCGTTCGTCTCGACGAGCACGAGCATCGTGGCGCCCCAGATCAGGAGCAGCGGCCCGAAGTCCTTCAGGCGGCCCTGCGCGAGCACTTCGCGCTTGTCCCGGAGGTAGGCGGCGAGGAAGACGATCAGGAAGATCTTGGCCAGCTCGCCCGGCTGGAACTGGAACGCGCCGATGTGGACCCAGAGGCGCGCGCCGTTGACGGTCGTGCCGATTCCGGGAAAACGGGGCAGGAAGAGCAGCACGATCGCACCGACGCCGAACAGGTACTTGTACTGCTCGAGCAGTCGGTAGTCGCGTCGCAGCCCGAGCAGTGTCGCCGAGAAGAGCGCGACGCCGATCACGATCCAGAGCCCTTGCTTGAACGCTTCGGTCGGGCCGAGACGATAGATCTCGGTCAGGCCGATCGCGGTCAGGAGGCCGGCCATCGGCAGCAGGTACGGGTCGGCGTTCGGCACTGCGACGCGCGCGACTGCGTGTGCCACGAGGTAGAGCGCGACGAAGAGCCCGGCGTAGAAGAGCGATCCCCACGAGACGACCGCCTGGCGTGCGATGTACACGCTCGCGAAGCCGATGCCCGTCAGAACGCCGACGGCGAGCAGGTAGTAGAGCTCGCGATTGCGGTCGGTCAGCGTGTGAGCCCCCAGACCGACAGCACGACGATCAGGGCGACGAGCGCGACGATCACGCCCGTTGCGAGGAAGAGTCGCGCGAGCGGCAGCGGCGGCTCCTCCGGCGACCGCACGCCCCCATTCGTCGGCCGACACGACCATCGTGTCGGCCTCCGGATACCAGTCCTGGGCCGGCACGGCGACGTTGTCCTCCGGGTGGAGGGTGTCCTCCTCGTCGTCGGCCACGGAGGGAGCGGTCGCGCCCTGCCCGTCGCCGGTGAGCTCGAAGAGGACGGCGGTGATGTTGTCTTCGCCGCCGCTGTCGTTCGCGGCTGCGATCAACGCGCGCGCCGCGCCGCGGAGATCCGGGCGGTTGCGCGCGACGAGCACGGCGATCGTGTCGGCGTCGACCATGGTCGAGAGCCCGTCCGAGCAGAGCAGGAAGACGTCACCGGGCGCTCCGCTGGCGACGAAGACGTCGATCTCGACCTCCGGGTCGGTGCCGAGCGCCCGCGTGATCACCGAGCGCTGAGGATGGACCTCGGCCTCGGCAGAGGTCAACTCGCCACGCCGCACGAGCTCGGCGACGAGCGAGTGGTCGTCGGTGAGCTGGACGAGGACGCCGTCGCGCAGCCGGTAGGCCCGCGAGTCGCCGACGTGACCGATCGCGACGTCGTTGTCGCTGCCGACGAGCGCCACCGTCATCGTCGTCCCCATTCCCGAGGCGGCGGAATCGTGGGTCGCCCGGTCGTGGACGCGGCGGTTCGCCTCCTGGATCAGCTGCGCGACGAGCAGGACCGCGGCCGGGGCCGTGATGTTGTCGCCTTCCTTGAGCGCGCCCGAGAGCGCAGCGGCGGCCAGCGACGACGCGATCTCGCCGGCCTGTGCCCCTCCCATCCCGTCGGCGACGGCGAAGAGCGGCGGCTCGCAGACAAAGGCGTCTTCGTTCCGCCGCCGCTTGCGGCCGGTGTTGGTCTCGCCGTAGCGCGCGCCGATGCTCATGACTCGAACCTCAGATCGGTCTCGCCGATCCGGATCAGGTCGCCAGGCGCCAGCCTGCGCTCGCGGGTGAGGCGGATCCCGTTCACGTACGTCCCGTTGGTGGAGCCGACGTCGTCGAGATAGACGCCGTCCCGGCGCGGCTCGAAACGCGCATGTCGCGTCGAGGCGTACTCGTCGCTCTCGATCTGCACGTCGTTCGTGCCGCCGCGGCCGACACTGAGCGCGGCTGAGTCGATCGCGAAGGTCACACCGGGCGCGATCGCCGGGCTCTGCACGACGACGAGCCGTCCAAGCTCACGCGCGACGGGCTGGGGAAGCATGGCGGCGACCTGAGCAGGTCGCAGGATCATCGATTCCTGCGGCAGTCGCAGGTCCTTCGCCGCGGAGCGGACGATCCGCCAGATGAAGACGTAGAGCAGGACGAGGAAGGCGATCTTGAGAGCAAGGAGCGCGGTTTCGACTTGCGCCGAGGCGAGCAAACTAGCTCGGCTCCTGCGAGAAGACGATCTCGGTCGATCCGATCGTGAACCGGGTTCCGTCCTCGAGCTTCAGCTGCTTGACCCGCCGGCCGTCGATCTCGATCCCGTTCGTCGACTCGAGGTCGACCAGCGTGTACTCCGAGCCGTCCTGGCGCACCTCGGCGTGGCGGCGAGAGACGTTGGGATCCGGAACCGGGATGTCGCAGTCCTTCGAGCGGCCGAGAACGACCCGGGTCTCGGTGAGCTCGTGCCGTTGCCCTGCGAACGTCAGCGCAGCACCGGTCACGACGGGAGGTGCAGCCGGAGCCTCGGTGGGCGTCGCGGGTGTGTAGATCATCGTCGCGCCCGGGGAGGCCTGGCTCGGGGGCTCGTCGGGCTGGGCCGGACGCGGCCCGCGCGCGAGCCGCGTCGCGATCCCGAAGACGCCGATCTCGAGGTCGTCGTCGGTCTCCAGCTTCACCTTCGGCGAGCTCAGGAGGGCGTAGCTCTCGCGGCGAGCGTGCTCGGCGAGGTAGTCCTGAAGCTCTTCACGTAGGGAATCCTCGTAGCTCGAGAACTGCTCGCGATCGGCCGTCGAGAGGTAGATCGTGTACTCGTTCGGCACGTAGACACGCGAGACGGAGACGTTGCGGTGCTCGTCCATCTCCTTCGCCAGCTTGCGGGCGAGCTCAACGGGCTGGACGTTCGCCCGGAAGGCGCGACCGAACACTCCCTCGAACAGGGATTCGAGCTTCGACTCGATAGTGCGCAGCACGCTCATCTGAACCAGGGATACCCGGCAACCAGTCTAGTTAGCCGGTTCGAGCGCAAGCACGGCGGCCGTCAACCAGGCGGCGCCGATCAGGGGGACGACGGCCGCCGCAGGCGCGACGACGACGGTTGCGGCCATGAACGCCGCGCCGTAGGCGGCGCCCGCCCACGGCCCGCGGTGGCGGAGGTAGGGGAGCACTGCTGTCGCGCAGCCGAGAACCACCGCGCCGCCGAGCACCGCCGGATGATCGAGGAGCGAGCGCCAGAGCTCGTGGACGACTGCGCCGGGCCGGGTGCTCCCGGTGATTCCCAGCCCGAGTGGAGGTGACGAGTCGGCGAACGGCAGCGGGACGTGGCGGAAGCCTGCGACGACCGCCGCTACCAGCACCGTCGCAGACGCTTGAGCGACGCGGCGCAGGCGGCCTCGGACGGCCTGCGCGGCGAGCGGGACGAGGCCCAGGCCGCCGAAGGGGGCGAGCAGCGGCCCGATCGCCGGCAGCAAGCCGCTGCGGGCGTCATTCCACGAGAGTGCGAGCCAGCCGGCCGCGAGTGCGGCGTAGGCGATCGCGAGCCCGAGCGAGATGTTTCCGAGCGGGAGAATCGCGGTTGCAAGCGCGAACGCAAGGCCCGCGCGCGGCGCGGCGAAGGCGATCGTGGCAGCTGCGATCGAGAGCCCGAGAGGCCAGCCTGCGGGGTAGAACGGCAGTGCGGCAGCGACCCAGCCGGTCGCAAGAGCGGCAAGCGCTCCGGGGAGAAGCCGGTTCTGGAGTTGCGCCGCGACCCGGATCCGCGGCCGCACCGCAGTGCTCACCGCTCGCCCTCCCCCGTCGCCGCTTCCCCTGCGGCGCCGCTTCCGGGGCAGGTTGCGGAGATCGTCGGCCAGCTTCCGCGCGCTCGGCCGCCGGGCCGGGTTCAGGACGAGCGCCGAGGAGACGGCTTCGCAGAGCGCGGCCGGCAGGTCCGGCCGCACGCTGGCGAGCGGGGGCGGGCCGCTCTGGATGCGGCGCGAGGTCTCGGGCAGGTTCCCTTCGCGGAACGGGTGCTCGCCGGCGAGCGACTCCCAGAGCAGCACGCCGACTGCCCAGATGTCGGCCGCCTCGGTCGCCGTCTTGCCGAGCAGGCGCTCCGGGGAGACGTAGCCGAGCGTCCCCGGCACGTCGCCGAGGGCGGTGAGCGTGTCGAACTCGGCCATCTGCGCGAGCCCGAAGTCGAGCAGCCGCGCGTCGATCCCGTCCGTCTCGGCCAGGAGGACGTTCGACGGCTTCACATCCCGGTGGATGATCCCCCGCCCGTGGGCGTGCGCGAGCGCCTCCAGTACCTGGCCGGCCACCTCGACCGACTGGCGGTCGTCGAGCTCGCCGGCCTGGAGCGCCTGCCGCATCGTGCGCCCCGGAACGTACTCATAGGCGATGTAGACGTGACCGGAATCGCGTGCGAGGGCGTAGATGCGCTGGCAGCGTGGGTGTCGCAGGGCCGACGCCGCCCGAGCCTCCCGTTCGGCTCGTGCCGCTGTCTTTCCCTCGCGAGGCACGATCTTCAGAGCGACGTCGAGGCCGCTGCGCTCGTCCCGCGCAAGCCACACTTGCCCCATTCCGCCCGAGCCGAGTGGCCGCAGCGGGCGGTAGCGCCCGAGGATGAGTTCTTGCGCGAGAGCAGGAGACGACACCCTGCGCAGTACTTCGCGCCCAGGACAAATCCTTTCCTTGCCGAACGAACGCGGTAGATTCTGGCATTCGCGATGGACCCACCCGACGACGACATCGAGTTCGATTTCTTCGAGGACGAGCCCAAGACGGGCGAGTCCGCGCAGGGGTCCCGTGCGCGCCCGCCGCGCGCGGCCGGCCGCCGCCCGCGCCGACCGGCCGGGCCGTCGCGTGGAACCGCGCCCCTTCTGCGGCTGCTCGGCCTCGTCATCTTCTTCGTCGCGGTCATGCTCCTGTTCGCCCTCTTCATCGCCTCGTGCTCGAGCACGTCGAGGCACACTGCCTACCTCAATTACATGACGAAGGTGGACACGATCGCCCGCGCGCTCGACGGGCAACGGGAAAGCGCTCGCCACCGATCTGGCGACGCCCGGCATCAAGCTGACCGACCTCGTCACGAAGCTGGACGGGATCGTCTCAGCGGAACGGCAGAACGTGGTCGCGGCCGAGGATCTGAACCCACCGGGACGGCTGAGGCCGGAGAACGCCCACCTGATCGAGGCACTCGAGCTCCGGGTCAGCGGGTACGCGGGGCTCGCGACGGCGTTTGCGGGCCACTCCAAGGCGTCGAACGCGTCGGGGCTGCTCGCCCAGGCAGGTGACCGCCTGCTTGCAAGCGACATCGTCTGGGCCGACCTGTTCTCCACGCCCACGTCCAACCAGCTCAAAGCCGACGGCGTCACAGGCGTGCAGGTGCCCGAGTCGCAATCCGTCTCGAGCGCCGACTTCGTGTCTGCGCACCAGATGTCGCTCGTGTTGCAGCGGATCAACGGTGCGACGACCGGCGGCACCGTCACGGGCACTCACGGGACGAACATCGTCTCGGTCGAGGCGTTGCCCGCCAAGCAGGTTCTGACCGCTGGAGCGCTGAACACCGTGACCACGGGGACGGACCTGCAGATCGCGGTCACCGTCGAGGACTCGGGCGACTCGCAGGAAGTCAAGATCCCGGTGTCGCTCACGATCACAGGGCCTCCGGAGATCTCGATGCGCCAGTTGATCGTCACGATCAACCCGGGCGAGCAGCAGGTGGTCACGTTCGGCAATCTCGGCGCAGTCTCGTTCGGCAAGCAGGTGACCCTGACCGTGGACGTCAAGAAGGTGCCCGGTGAGGTGAACCTCTCCAACAACACTGCGCAGTTCCCGGTCATCTTCTCGCTGCCCGGCGGGTAGCGGCCGGCGTGCACGTGTCGGCGAACGTCGCAGGCCTCGTCGCCGTCATCGGCACGGCGGTGGCGGTCGCAGGCCTGGCGCTGGCGTGGGTCGCCTGGGTCAGGGTGCGACGTGTTCGGGATGCCCAGCGAATGCTGCTCGGCGGCGGGCGGAAGGATCTGGTCGAGTTCGCCGTTTCGCTGCAGGGGCGGATCGACGATCTCCACAGAGCTGTCGATGAGGTCGCGGCGAGTCTCTCCCGCGTCGACCGTCGGATCGACGGCGCGATGGCGAACAGCTCGATCGTGCGCTACGACGCGTACGAGGACACGGGCGGTCACCAGTCGGCGTCGCTGGCGTTGCTCGACGCCGGCCGGACCGGCATCGTTGTGACTGCGATTCAGGGCCGCGACTACGCCCGGATCTACATGAAGGAGCTCGACCGCGGCAAGGCCTCGGTGGCTCTCTCGCCCGAGGAGCGCGAGGCCGTCGAGCGTGCGATGGGCCGCTAGCTCGGCCGGCTCCGCCCGGTTGGCTACATTTCGGGCAGCGTGCAGCAGGTCCTGGTCCTGAACGCGAGTTACGAGCCGCTCAACGTGTGCTCCTTGCGGCGTGCGCACGTGCTCGTCTTCAAGGGCAAGGCGGAGGTGATCGAGCAGCTCGACCGCCCTCTTTGCTCGGCCACGGGGCGGTTCCCGTGGCCACACGTGATCCGGCTCGTGAACTACGTGCGGGTGCCGCGGATGGTGCAGCGGAAGATCTCTCGCCGGGCGCTCTTTGCCCGTGACGGCTGGCGGTGTGTCTATTGCGGCACGACGAGTGGGCGGCTGACGCTCGACCACGTGATCCCGCGGTCGCGCGGCGGCGGGTCGGTCTGGGAGAACGTCGTCACCTCGTGCGCGCCCTGCAACCTGCGCAAAGGCAATCGCCTCCCGCACGAGGTGCACATGGAGCTCCCGCACGCGCCCCGGCCTCCGGCGCCGGTGCTCTTCATCCGGCTCGCGACGCCGAAGATCCCGCAGCCGTGGGAGCGGTACCTGAAGGCGTATTCGGCCGCGACCTCGTCGGCCGCAGCTGCCTGACCCAGGGCTCGCTGTAAGAGGATCTAGCCGCGTTCGCGCGGTAGGTCGTCGTGTTGCTCCCACTCCGACCAGGAGCCTGGGTAGAGGCGGCCGTCGCGGCCCGCGAGGTGCAGGCGGTGGAGCACGACACACGCGGTGATGCCCGAGCCGCAATAGGCGACGAGGTCGCCGTCGGGCAGCTCCGGGAGCGGTTCCGGCCAGGGCGCATTCAGGGCGCCGGGGATCCGGCCCGGATTCCTGTCGACGGGGTTCGCCTCGCCCCGGAAGCGGAGCGGCGCTCGTGCGTCGACGACGACGAGCTCTGCCCGGCGCTCTGCGAGCTGCGCCGCGTCGATCGTGTCGTCGGTGCGGGTCCGGGGCGCGAAGGCTGCGGGCTCGGCCGCTTCGGCGCCTGCACGCAGCGGACCGTGCCACGAGTCGAGGTCGATCACGGCGCACTCGTCGTGGCCGAAATGGCGGAGCAGCCACCAGAGCCGCTCGGCTCCGCCGAGGGTGCCGTAGGCGATGACGAACACGCCGTTCCCGATCCCGGCCTCGCCCGCAGCGCGGGCGAAGTCGCCGGCCGCAGGCAACGGATGGCGCCCGCCTACTCCGGACGGCGCCGCCAGGTCACGCTCGAGGTCGAGGAACACGGCGCCGGGGATGTGCCCGGCGAGGTACTGCGCCCGCCCCCAACCGGGGTCATCGAGCGCCCAACGGCAGTCGACGAACTGGTACCGCACGTGTCCAGCCTAATGCACCTGTTCGTGATGCCGGCGGCGTAGATCCGGGTGCCGCCGGCATCACCGCTGAATGCACCTGTTCGTGATGCCGGCGGCGTAGATCCGGGTGCCGCCGGCATCACCGCTCCGCCATGAGAAGAGGCTAGATGTGCATTATCCGTGGTCGCGGTGCCGCCCCAGGCGCGGCGCCATGCCGTCTCGTCGCCCTTGCCCAGGCCCACCGGCCTGGCCTGCGGACGCCGAGCCACCCTGGCTTGGCCTGGAACGGCCCCACAACGCATGTCTAATACACATCAAGCCTCTAGGCGTCGTAGTAGAGCGAGAACTCCGCCGGATGCGGGCGGAGCCGAACGAAGTCGACCTCGTTCTCTCGCTTCCAGTCGATCCAGGTCTTGATCAGCCCTTCGGAGAACACGCCGCCTGCGAGCAGGAAGTCGTGATCCGCCTCGAGTGCGTCGAGCGACTCTGCGAGCGAGCCCGGCACCTGCGGCACCTCGGCTCCGGCCTCCTCGAAGAGGTCGTAGTCGGACGGCGCGCCCGGGTCGAGGCCCTTCTGGATCCCGTCGATTCCGGCCAGGAGCATTGCCGAGAAGGCGAGATACGGGTTCGCGGTCGCATCGGGACAGCGGAACTCGATCCGCTTCGCTTTCGGAGAAGGGGAGTAGACAGGAATGCGGCAGCAGGCCGAGCGGTTGCGCTGCGAATAGACGAGGTTCACCGGCGCCTCGTAGCCCGGCACCAGGCGCCGGTAGGAGTTGGTCGTCGGAGCCGCAAAGGCGAGGATCGCCGGCGCGTGGGTCAGCAGGCCGCCGACGTATGCGCGCGCGGTCGCCGAGAGGCCCGCATATCCGGAGTCGTCGGCCATCAGCGTCTTGCCGCCCTGCCAGATCGACTGGTGGCAGTGCATCCCGGAGCCGTTGTCGCCGAAGATCGGCTTGGGCATGAACGTCGCCGACTTCCCCGCCCGCTTGGCGCAGTTCCGGACGACGTACTTGTAGGTCATGAGCTGATCGGCCATGCGCGTGAGGGTCGAGAAGCGCATGTCGATCTCGCACTGGCCTGCCGTCGAGACCTCGTGGTGGTGGTATTCGCAGGCGATGCCGAGCCGCTCGAGCGTGAGCACCATCTCGGTGCGCAGGTCGTGCAGGGTGTCGTGCGGCGAGACGGGGAAATACCCGTGCTTCTCGCGGACCGTGTAGCCGAACCCGGGGTCGCCCGAGTTCCAGTACCCCTCCTCGGAGTCGACTTCGTAGTGGGCGCGGTTCGCGGCCAGCTCGTAGCTGACGGAGTCGAAGACGAAGAACTCCGCCTCCGGCCCGAAGTACGCGGTGTCCGCGATCCCGGTCTCGAGCAGGTAGGCCTCGGCGCGCTTCGCGATCAGCCGCGGGTCGCGGTCGTACGGCTCGCGGCTGATCGGATCGAGGATCCCGCAGAGCAGCGACACCGTGGTCGCCTCGGTGAACGGATCGAGGAGCGCGGTCGATGGATCGGGCATCAGCAGCATGTCCGACTCCGAGATGCCTTTCCAGCCCCGGATCGACGAGCCGTCGAAACCGAGCCCCTCCTCGAACGCCGCCTCGTCGATCGCAGACAGCGGGAGCGAGACGTGTTGCCAGGTTCCGAGCAGGTCGGTGAACTTGAGGTCGACCATCTTGGCGCCGGCTTTGCGCGCAAACTCGAGTGCGTCCGCCGGCGTGTGCTTGGCGGCGTCCGACCCGTTCGACAGGTGGTGCTTTTCGTCCGACATGTGGTTCCTCCCGCTGTTTTGACCACAAAAAAGGCCCCACGACTCCCGTCGTGAGGCCACATTGCCTCCGCGCGACCTCATCAGCTGCCGCGTGTGCTGCGGACCTTAGCCGATCGAAGTGCCGGAATGCAACCGGCCCCGGGGCCTACAGGAAGGTGCGGATCGAGTCGCGATCGACCCTCAGGCCGATCACCTTCGAGCCGCCGTCGATCAGCTCGATCGACTCGGCAGGCACGAGACGACGGCGTCGGGCAAGAAAGCCCGAGCGGACCGACAGGGCGTCGGGCGTTTCCGGTGAGGTGCCATACATCGCGCATTCGACTTTGCCGACGATCCTGCCTCGCGCATCCGCGACGAGGAAGCCCGCGGTGTGACTGAGATCGACGGCGAGAGCGCTCATCTGTTCACCCTATTCCCGTTTGACAAGGAATATCCCCTCTGGCTCGTAAGCACTTTGTAAGTTCTCGCGGCAGCGGGGCTCCCTGCGCCAACCGTCCAATGAGAGCAATCGGCTCGGACAACGACGAACGGTCCCGGCGCGGGGGGAGGAGGGAGTGCTCCCCCCACGCCGGGAACACTCGGGGGTCTAGACCTCCATCGCTTCGGCCGGCTGGGCCGAGGCGCCGGGGTTGCCGATCGGAACCGTGGCGATCGTCTGGAGGATCCGGCCGGCGATCTGGTAGGGGTCGCCCAGCGAGTTCGGGCGTCGGTCCTCCAGATAGCCCTTGTAATCGCTGTTCACGAAGCTGTGCGGGACGCGGATCGAGGCGCCGCGGTTTGCGACTCCGTAGTTGAACTTGTCGATCGCCTGCGTCTCGTGGAGCCCGGTGAGGCGCATGTGGTTGTCGGGCCCGTAGACGGCGATGTGGTCGTGCTTGGTCTCGTCGAAGGCCGCCATCAGCGCCTCGAAGTACTCCTTGCCGCCGACCTCTCGCATGTACTCGGTCGAGAAGTTCGTGTGCATCCCCGAGCCGTTCCAGTCGTACTCCATGCCGAGCGGCTTGGGATGGAAGTTCACGTCCACGCGATACTTCTCGCAGAGGCGCAGGAGCAGGTACCGGGCCATCCACACCTCGTCCGCGGCCCGCTTCGAGCCCTTGCCGAAGATCTGGAACTCCCACTGGCCCTTGGCGACTTCGGCATTGATGCCCTCGTGGTTGATGCCGGCCTCGAGGCAGTAGTCGAGGTGGGTGTCCACGATCTCGCGGGCGACCTCGCCGACGTTCTTGTAGCCGACTCCCGTGTAGTACTCGCCCTGAGGGGGCGGGAACCCCTGCGGCGGAAAGCCCAGCGGCACGCCGTCGCGATAGAGGAAGTACTCCTGCTCGAATCCGAACCACGTGCCGGGGTCGTCCGGGATCGTCGCGCGGGTGTTGCTCGGGTGTGGCGTCAGGTCCGGCATGAGCACCTCGCACAAGACGAGGGCGCCGTTCACCCTCGCCGGGTCGGGGTAGACGGCGACCGGGTTCAGCATGCAGTCCGAGCTGCCTCCTTCCGCCTGGCGCGTCGAGCTGCCGTCGAAGCCCCACAGCGGGAGCTCCTCGAGGGTCGGAAAGCTTTCGAACTCCTTCACCTGCGTCTTGCTGCGGAGGTTCGGCACGGGCTCGTACCCGTCGAGCCAGATGTACTCCAGCTTGTACTTGGCCATCAGGCCACCCGCACCCTGCGCGCAGGTGACTTCCGATCTCTCAACTCGCTCATTCGTCATCCTCCTGGTCGAAAAAGCAAAAAAAAGAGACCTGAAGACTCGAAAGTCCCCAGGCCTCATCGCCTAGCGCCGCTCACGAAGGCGGCAAAACCAGTCACGTTATAGCGTCGCGGACCGGGCAACGTCAACTGGCCTCTGTCGCCGGCCGCGTACCCTTCGAGGCAGATGGATGACCGCGAACGCCACCTGCGACTGCTGACCGACACGATCGAGGCCGTGAACTCGACTCTCGACCTCGAGGAGGTGCTGTCGCAGGTTTCGACCAAGGTCGCCGACGCGCTGCATGCGGATGCGTGCTTCGTCTACCTCTACGACGAGCGCTCCGGCGAGCTCGTGCTGCGCGCGACGCACGGGACGAGCGTCGAGGAGATGACGCAGCGCCCGCGGATGCGGCCCGGCGAGGGAATCACCGGCTCGGCCGCCGAGGAGCGCGCGCCGGTGATGATCCCGTCGCAGGCGCACCTCGACCCGCGCTTCAAGAACTTCCCGAACCTGCCCGAGGACGAGTACGAGTCGATCCTCGCGGTGCCGATCCTCGCCCGCGGCGAGCGGCTCGAGGGAGCGCTCAACCTCCGCACGCGCGAGCCGCGCGAGTTCTCCGCAGACGAGATCGACCTGCTGCTTGCGATTGCCTCCCAGGTGGCGCAGTCGATCGAGCATGCCAAGGTGTACGAAGAGGCGCAGCGCCGCGTCCACGAGCTCGAGGCGCTCGCACGCATCTCGGAGGCGGTCTCCGAGGGGCTCTACCTCGAGGAGTCGCTCGAGGCGATCGTGAAGACGACGATGGATGCGCTCTCGGCGACCGGTGCCGCGCTGGTGCTCGAGGACGGCGCGATCGCCTGGCCCGAGGGCCGGGCCGACGCGCATGCGATCCGCCAGCCGCTTCGCTGGCGCGGCCGCCAGATCGGCGAGCTCGTCGCCGACCGCGCGACCCCCTTCACTCAGGACGACCGCGAGCTGCTCGCCTCGATCGCCCAGCACGCGGCGGTCGCGCTCGAGCACGGGCGGGCCGTGATGCGCGGCGTGCTCGCCCAGGAGATCCATCACCGGGTCAAGAACAACCTCCAGACCGTCGCCTCGCTGCTGCGGCTCCAGGCGCGGGCCGACGGCGTCGTCGACGCACGAAAAGCGCTCGAGGACTCGGTCAACCGCATCCTCGCGATCGCGGCCGTGCACGAGGTGCTGACCGAGCAGCGCGACGACGTGATCGACCTCGGGGAGCTGCTCGACCGGCTGCGCGCGATGCTCCTCCAGGGCGTCGGGATCGACCGCGAGGTCGCGTCCGAGCTCGAGCCGGTGTCCCTGGCGGGCCATCGCGCGACGGCGCTGGCGCTCGTCTTCTCGGAGCTGCTTCAGAACGCGCTCGAGCACGGCGGCCCGCACATCCGGGTCGGGCTCACCTCGACGGGTGACGAGGTGACGCTGACGATCTTCGACGACGGTGCCGGAATCAGCGAGAAGCCGACGCACGGCACCGGCCTCTCGATCGTCGAGGCGCTCGTCCGCGACGAGCTGCGCGGGACGCTCGAGCTGCGGGCCGAGAACGGCACGCTCGCCGAGGTCCGCTTCCCGGCCTAGTGGTTGCTCCGACTTACCGGAGCGACCACTGAGGCTACTCAGCCTGGTCTGCGAACACGAAGTGGACGTGGTCGCCGTGCTCTTCGACGTCGAGCACCTGGTCGTCGAGCGCCTCGGCGGCGACCGCGTCGAGGAAGACGCGGGCCCCGTTGCGCTCGACGGTCTCGTCACCGTCCTGCGGGTCGTCGGCCGGCTCGATCTCCAGCTCGACCTCGCCGCCGGACTCGTGGCCGCTGAAGCGGAGGCCGCCGGCGCCGCCGAGCTCGAGGATCGCCGCAACGGCGCCGTCGCTGAGCTGGAGCATCCGGCGATGATACTGGCCCTGGAGGGCGAATAGACTCGAAGCGTGCGCATTCTCATCGCAGAGGACGAAACGATCATCAGGCTCGATCTGCGGGGGTTGCTCGAGCAGGCCGGGTACGAGGTGGTCGCCGAGGCGCGCGACGGCGAAGAAGCCGTCGCGTTCGCACGCGAGCACGAGCCTGACCTCGCGCTGATGGACGTGAAGATGCCGCGGCTCGACGGAATCGAGGCCGCGCGGCGGATCCTCGAGGAGCGGCCGATCCCGATCGTGATGCTGTCGGCGTTCGGCGACCAGGAGCTCGTCGCCCGCGCGGTCGAGGTCGGCGTCTTCGGCTACCTCGTGAAGCCCTTCCGCGAGCAGGACATCGTCCCCGCGCTCCAGGCGGCGCGCGCACGGTACGACGAGCTCATGGCGGCGCGGGCCGAGGCCGGCTCGCTCCAGGAGGCGCTCGTCGCCCGCAAGGCGATCGAGCGCGCGAAGGGCCTGCTGATGGAAAAAGAGAGCCTCTCCGAGAACGATGCCTTCGCCCGCCTGCGCAAGGCGAGCCAGGTCTCCGGGCGGCCCCTGAAGGTGATCGCCGAAGCGGTGATCGCTACCTTTGATGCGTCCTGAGCACGACGCTGACACCTCCCAGAGAGCGCCTCTCGCGCGGTAGCGGCTCCGGCACGGGCGGCGCCTGGCGCGTGATCGTCCGCAACGACGACCACAACACCTTCGAAGGCGTTGCGTTTGCGCTCGCAAACGTGATTCCCGGCGTCGACTTCGACCGCGGCCTGCGGCTCGCGAACACGATCCACACCTCCGGCCAGGCGATCGTCTGGTCCGGAGAGCAGGAACAGGCCGAGCTCTATCACGGCCAGCTCGAAGGCTACGGCTTGACGCTGGCGCCGCTCGAGCGCTAGCTCGCCGAGACGCTCTCGAAGAGCGTCTCCCAGCGTGCGAGCAGCGCCTCCAGATCGTCTCGCGCAGCACGGTGGGAGGAGACGAGATCGACGTTCGTCCAGTCGGTCGCAAGCTGTTGCTCGAGCTCGGCGATCCGCTGCTCGGTGCGCGAGATCTCGAGCTCCAGCAGCTCGAGCGGGGTCGGGCCGGCGGGCCGGGCCCGTTTCGGCTGCTCGCGCTTCGGCTTGGCCGCGGCGACGACAGGCTCGGATTCGCCGCGGCTCGCGTACTCCGTCCAGCCGCCCGCGTAGGAGACGAGCGCACGGTTTTCGATCGACAGGACCCGGTCGGCGATCGCATCCAGCAAGGCGCGGTCGTGGGAGACGAGCAGCACCGTCCCCGGGAACGCCTCCAACGCGGCTTCGAGTGCCTCGCGGCTCTCGAGGTCGAGGTGGTTCGTCGGCTCGTCGAGCACGAGGAAGTTCGCGCCGCTCGCGACGACGAGCGCCAGCGCGAGCCGGCGCCGCTCGCCGCCCGACAGGGCGGTGACCGGCTTCTCGTGCGCCTCCCAGCCCGAGAAGAGGAAGCGGCCGAGCAGCGCCTGAGCCTCGGGCCGGCGCAGGCCGGTCGCGGCGACCGTCGCGTCGAGCACCGAGCCGCGCTCGTCGAGCTCCGACTCGTGTTGTGAGAAATAGGCGATCTCGACGCCGTGGCCGATGCTGACGCGGCCGCCGCTCGGCTCGCGGCGGCCGAGGATGGTCTCGAGCAGCGTCGTCTTGCCGGCGCCGTTCGGCGCCACCAGGGCGACGTGCTCCCCTCGCTCCAGGGCGAACGTGGCGTCGTCGATCAGCTCCTTCGTTCCCGCGCGCAGCTTCAGGTTCTCCACGTTCAGCACGACCCGGCCCGAGCGCTTCGGCTTCAGGAACTCGAAGCCGAGCGTTCGCCGCGCGACCGCGCCCGACTCCACCTGGCTCGCCTTGATCCGCTCGATCTGCTTGCGCTTCGACTGAGCCTGCTTCGCCTTCGTGTTCTTGGCGCCGAAGCGCGTGACGAAGCGTTGCAGGCGCTCGATCTCGTCGGCCTGGCGCTCGGCGGTCCTCGCGGCGTGCTGTGCCCGCGCGGCCTTCTCGAGCCGCCAGACGTGCCACTTGCCGGCAAACGAGGTCGACCGGCCGCCCTCGAGCTCGAGCACGCTCGTCGTCACCGATTCGAGGAACCAGCGGTCGTGGGCGACGAGGATCACCGCGGCGTCGATCGTCCGCAGCATCTCCTCCAGCCACTCGATCGACTCGATGTCGAGGTGGTTCGTCGGCTCGTCGAGGAGCAGGAGATCGGGCTGTGCAGCCAGGGCGCGTGCGAGCGACGCGCGCGTCAGCTCTCCTCCCGAGAAGGACGAGAGCGGACGCTCCAGGTCGTCGTTCGTGAAGCCGAGCCCGCGAACCACCGACGCCGCCCGGTCGCGCCAGTCGTAGCCGCCGGCATGCTCGAGCCGCGCCTGCGCCTCGGCGTAGCGGCGCAATGTCTTCTCGTCATGGGCACCGGCGGCCATGCCGCGCTCGAGCGACCGCAGCTCCTCCTCGACGGCGGCGAGGTCGGCCGTTCCGGCGAGGACGTAGTCGCGGAGCGGCTTGTCGCTTCCGGCGGGCGGCCGCTGGTCGTGCAGCGCCACGCGCGCACCCTTCTCCCAGACGAGCTCTCCGGAGGCCAGCGAGACCTCGCCGACGATCGCCCGTAGCAGCGTCGTCTTGCCCGCGCCGTTCGCTCCGGCGAGCGCCAGCCGGTCGCGACGCTCGACCTTGAACGAGACGCCGTCGAAGAGCGGTTCGCCCGCGAGCTCCTTGCGCAGATTCGATGCAATCAGGACGGCCATCGGATTCCTCTAGAGAATGGTGTGGACATGGTGCGTGGACTCGGCCTCCGGCTGTTTCTGGCTGCGGCGCTTGTGCTGGCGCTGGTCAGCGTGGCGCTCGTCACGCTTGGCTTTCAGGTCGACACGCTGCGCTCCGAAACGCGCTCCGAGCACCACGCCGAACAGGTGCTTCTCGCGGCGACGACGCTCGATCAGCTCCAGGGCGAGATGGTAGCCGCCGTGAACAGCTATCTCGTCTCCCGCGACCCGAGCTCGCTCGCGATGTGGCGGAAGGATCGGGCCACCGAGCCGACGGTCGCCCAGTTCCTCATCTCGCAGGTCATGCAAACTCCCGACGAGGCCCGAGCCCGGGAGCTCACCGCAGGTGTGAGCTCGTACATGCGCGCCGTGGCCGAGCCCGTGCTCGCGCTCGCGGCTCATGATCCCGCTGCGGCGCGCGCCCTGGCTGCACGGCTCGAGCAGACGAACCGGCCTGACATCCTGCGGGCCAAGTTCGACTCGTTCCTCGCCGCTGCGACAACCACGGCGAACACCCAGGCGCAGAAGGCGGACGACACGGCGGACACGATCATCACGCTGTTCGGGATCCGGATCGGTGGCTCGTTCCTCGTGATCGTCGGCGCCCTGCTCTTCCTGCAATGGCGGATCGTCGTACCGATCCGGCGGGCCTCGATGGCGGCGGAGCGGCTCGCGAGCGGGGAGCCCGCCGACCGGTTGCCGACTCGGGGCAGCGACGAGGTCGCACGGCTCGGGCGGAGCTTCAACTCGATGGCGGATTCGATCGAGCGGCAGCGAACCGAGCGCGAGGACCAGAACCGCGACCTGGAGCGGCTGGCGACGGTCTTGCGTGCGGTGCTCGATTCGACGATCGACGGGATCCTGCTCACCGATCTCGAGGGCAACGTCCAGCTCGCGAACCGGCCGCTGCTTCGCTTCGGGGCGGAGCTCGGGATTCCGGGTGAGGGAACCGCGGTCGAGCGGCTGCTCGCGATCAAGCACAGGATGCGCGAAGAGGAGCGGTACGTGGCGACGATGGAGCGCCTCGCGGCGCATCCCGAGGATCCGTCGGCCGACGAGTTCGAGGTGGTGGAGCCGTATCGCGTCTTCGTCGGCTACACGGCGCCGGTCCGCGACGAGCGCGGCGCGTTGATCGGCCGGATCTGGACACTGCGCGACGTGACCCAGGAGCGCCAGCTCGACCGGCTGAAGGAGGAGTTCGTCGCCACCGTCTCGCACGAGCTGCGGACGCCGCTCACCTCGATGATGGGCTTCCTCGAGATGTTGCGTGAGGGCGAGGCGGGTCAGCTCACCGCCGAGCAGGATCGGTTCCTGGCGATCGTGTACCGCAGCTCGGAGCGGTTGCAGCGGCTTGTCGGCGACCTGCTCTTCGTCGCCCGGCTCGACGCGAGCGGGATTCAGCTCCAGCTGACCGAGGTGCGGCTGGACGAGCTCGTTCGTGACGCCGTCGAGGTGGCGTCGGCCCTCGCGCGGACCGGCGGGGTCGAGCTCAGCGTCGAGTTGTCTCCGCCCGAGGGGATCGTGTTGTCGGCCGACCCCGAGCGGATCGCCCAGCTCGCCGGGAACCTGATCTCGAACGCGCTGAAGTTCACGCCGGAGGGCGGTCGCGTGCAGGTGCGGGTGTTCGCCACCGCCGAGCACGCCGTGATCGAGGTCGAGGACACCGGCATCGGGATCCCGTTGACCGAGCAGGAGCGCGTCTTCGAGCGGTTCTTCCGGTCCTCGTCGGCGACTGCGCAGGCGATCCCCGGCACCGGGCTCGGGCTCGTGATCTCGAGGGCGATCGCCGAGGCGCACGGCGGCCGGATCTCCGTCGTCTCCGAGCCGGGCAAGGGCACGTCCTTCAGGGTCGAGCTGCCGTTCGTGCGACAGTTTGGAGACGCCGTCCTGAGTGGGCCGGACGTAGATGGTTGATTCCACGATCTCGCGTGCCCGGCTGCGCGATCTGGCCGCCCTGGGCCGCTTCGGCCTTATGGGAGCCGGCGAAGCCGTCTCCCTTCAGGCCTGCGCTTCACCGCGTCGTCTCCTCGTCGATGCAGCCAGCATCGCCGAGGAGCCGCCGCGGCGCCCAGAGCGCCCAGCTCGCGCCCGGTTCATACGATCTCGTGGAATCAACCATCTGGCGGCTATTGTCGAGGGAAACGACTCGTGGAGGTGTTTGAAGCGTGAAGCTCGTCGTTGCGTTCGACCATCGTGGGGTGCACTTGCGAGACGCGGTGCTCGAGGTCCTGTCGGGACACGACGTGCTCGACCTCGGCACCGACAGCGACGCGGTCAAGGTCGACTACCCCGACAAGGCACGTGAGGTCGGGGAGGCAATTCAGCGTGGCGACGCCGAGCGCGGTGTGCTGGTCTGCGGCTCGGGCGCGGGAGCCGCGATCGCGGCCTGCAAGATGACCGGGATCCGAGCGGCGATCTGCCATGACCTGTACAGCGCGCACCAGGCGGTCGAGCACGACGATCTGAACGTGATCTGCCTCGGCTCGGAGATCATCGGCCCCTCCGTGGCACGCGAGCTCGTCGCGATCTTCGTGGCGGCGCGCTTCGACGGCGGCGAGCGCTACGTCGCCAGGCTCGAGAAGGTCGCTTCAATGGAGCGAGCGCTGGGTCGATGAACAGGACGGCATGACGAATCCGCGCTTTCGCAGGCTCGCCGACCGAGGCCAGTCGATCTGGATCGACGTTCTCTCGCGCGACTTCGTGGCCTCCGGAGAGCTCGCACGCAAGCTGAGCGAGGACGCGGTCACCGGTGTCACCTCGAACCCGGCGATCTTCCAGAAGGCGCTCGCGACCGGAGCGGCCTACGACGAGCAGCTCCGGGCGTGCATGTCGTCGCTCGACGATCCGGCCGACGTCTTCTTCGAGCTTGCGCTCGAGGACATCCGCGCCGCCTGCGACGTGCTGCGTCCCGTCTGGGAGGCGCGCGGCGGGCTGGACGGCTACGTCTCGATGGAAGTCGATCCCGGGCTCGCCGCCGACACCGCGGGCACCTTCGACCAGGCGGTCTGGATCTCGGAGCAGGTCGCGCGTCCGAACCTGCTCGTGAAGATCCCGGCGACGAAGGAGGGCCTGCCCGCGATCGAGGACGCGACGGCTCGAGGCATCTCGATCAACATCACGCTGATCTTCTCGCTCGAGCGCTACGCGGCCGTCGTCGAGGCCTACCTCGCCGGGCTCGAGCGGCTGATCGCCGCAGACGGCGATCCCTCGCAGGTCGCGTCGGTGGCGTCGTTCTTCGTGTCTCGCGTCGACAGCGAAACCGACAATCGCTTGGCTGCGCTCGGCAACACGGCGCTCCAGGGGCAGCTCGGGATCGCGAACGCGCGGCTTGCCTACAAGCACTTCCTGCACGCATTCGGCGGGCCGCGGTGGGAGCGTCTCGCCGCCGCCGGCGCGACGAAGCAGCGCCCGCTCTGGGCGTCCACGTCGACGAAGAATCCCTCCTACCGCGACGTGATCTACGTGGAGGAGCTGATCGGCCCCGACACGGTGAACACCGTCCCCCCGGAGACGCTGGACGCCTTCGGCGATCACGGCGAGGCTCGCGGCGACACCATCCTCGAAGGCTGGCCCGAGGCGGAGCAGCTGCTCGCCGATCTGGCCGAGGCCGGCGTCGACTACGACGACGTCGTGGACGTGCTCGAAGTCGAAGGCGTCCAGAAGTTCGCGGATGCCTTCGGCGAGCTCCTGGCGGGGATCGAAGCCAAGAGGGGCGAGCTGGCGGTCGCTTGAAGAGCGCTGCCGACCTCGTCGAACGGATCTGGTCGCGTGACGGGTCGCTCTGGACGGGCTCCGGGGAGGCGAAGTGGCTGGGCTGGCTCGACGAGCCGGCCCGGATGCGCGAGGACGTCGACCTCGTGCGGATCTTTGTAGACGAGCTCGACGGTGAGTTCGACGCCGTCGTCCTGCTCGGCATGGGCGGCTCCTCGCTCGCTCCCGAGGTCCTGCGTCTCTCGTTCCGCGCCGCGGGCTTTCACGTCCTCGACACGACGCATCCCCAGGCGATCCGGGAGCTCGAAGCGAAGCTCGACCTGTCGCGCACGCTCTTCATCGCCGCGTCGAAGTCCGGCTCCACGCTCGAGACACGCTCGCACGCCGACCATTTCTGGTCGAAGACGCGTAACGGTCAGCAATGGGTCGCGATCACCGATCCCGGCTCCACTCTCGAGGAGCTCGCGCGCAAGCGCGACTTCCGGGCGATCTTCCCCGGCGAGCCGACGATCGGCGGCCGCTACTCGGCGCTCTCGCCGTTCGGGATCGTGCCGGCGGCGCTGATGAACATCGACATCGCGCGCCTGCTCGATCGCAGCGACGAGATGGTGGAGGCCTGCCGGCTCGCCGACGGCAATCCCGGCCTCGAGCTCGGGCTCTCGCTCGGCGCGGGCTGGCAGGACGGCCGCGACAAGATCTGCATGCCGAATCAGGACGGGTTCGGGCTCTGGGCCGAGCAGCTCGTTGCGGAGTCCACCGGCAAGCAGGGCAAAGGGCTGATTCCGGCGCCCGGTGAATCGCCGGACGGCTCCGACCGCCAGGCGCAGGAGGTTCGGCTTCCGGATCCATATGAGCTTGGGCAAGAGTTCTTTCGCTGGGAGTTCGGCACGGCGGTGGCCGGCTCGATCCTCGGCATCAACCCGTTCGACCAGCCCAACGTGCAGGCCGCGAAGGACCGCACGAACGAGGTGCTGGCCGCGGGCGACGTCGAGCTCGGCGACGAGAGCTCGGTCGAGGAGCTGCTCGCGCAGGCGCGCGAGGGCGACTACGTCTGCATTCAGGCGTTCGTGAACCCGACCCCCGCCGCCGAGGAGAAGCTCGGGGTGCTCGCCGACCGGGCCCGCGCCCAGACCGGCTGTGTGATCACCCACGGCTTCGGGCCCCGCTACCTGCACTCGACCGGGCAGCTCCACAAGGGCGGCCCGAACACGGGGCTCTTCATCCAGGTCGTCGAGGACTACGGGAAAGAGCTCGGGATTCCCGGCCAGAAGTTCGGCTTCGCGCGCCTGATCCGCGCCCAGGCCGCCGGCGATCTCGCCTCGCTGAAAGAGCGCGGCCGCCGCGTCGCGCGCGTCCACCTGGAGGAACTGTAAGAGTGGTCACTCCGGCAAGCCTCGGCAACCGGACTTACCGGAGCAACCACTGATGCAGCTCGGCATGATCGGCCTCGGCCGCATGGGCGGCAACATGACGAAACGGCTCACCGCGGCCGGGCACGATCTGAGGACGTTCGATCCGGGGGTCGCCGGGACGGCGTCGTCGCTCGCGGAGCTGCGCGACCAGCTCGACGCGCCCCGGGCCTTCTGGACGATGGTGCCGGCGGGGAAGATCACCGAGGACACCTTTCAGCAGCTCATCTCCCTCGGCGAGCCCGGGGACGCGATCGTGGACGGCGGCAACTCGAACTTCCGCGACTCGCAGCGCCGCCACGCGGAGGCGAAGACGCACGGCATCCACTTCGTCGACGCCGGCGTCTCGGGCGGCGTCTGGGGGCTCGAGAACGGCTACTGCCTGATGGTCGGCGGGACGCCGAGGCGGTCGCGCGTCTCGAGCCGATCTTCACGTCGCCTCGCACCCGAAGGACGGCTACGCGCACGTGGGCGCGTCCGGCGCCGGCCACTTCGTGAAGATGGTCCACAACGGGATCGAGTACGGCCTGATGCAGGCCTACGCCGAGGGCTTCGAGCTGATGCGACGCGTCCGAGTTCGACCTCGACCTGCACGAGATCGCGGGATCTGGCGCTACGGCTCGGTCGTGCGCTCGTGGCTGCTCGACCTGCTGCACGCCGCGCTTCGAGGCAGAGGGCTCGCCCTCGAGACGATCCGGGCTACGTCGAGGACTCCGGCGAGGGTCGGTGGACGCTCGAGGAGGCGATCGCCGAGGACGTTCCCGTGCCGGTGATCACGGCGTCGCTCTTCGCGCGCTTCGCTCGCGCCAGGACGAGTCGTTCGCGGCGCATGGTGACGCGGCGCTGCGCAACCAGTTCGGCGGCCACGCCGTGAAGCCCTGCCGACGACTCGTGAGCCAGACGCGACGGCGCAACCGCGCCTGCTCGACGGGCTCGTCGGCGGCAACCCGCTGCGGCCGGCTCGCCGAGCCGCTCGCACGCGTCGTCATCTTCGGGGCCTCAGGCGATCTCGACGCAGCGCAAGCTGCATGCCCGCGCTCTACATCCTCGCCCATCGACGGCATCTGCTTCCGGAGCGGTTCGCGATCGTCGGCGTCTGCGCGCACCGAGCGAGCCGACGACGAGTTCCGCGCCCGGATGAAGGTCGCCGTGAAGTCGCCCGCGCGCGACCCGTCGACAAGGAGGTCTGGGACGAGCTCGCGGCCGGAATGCACTACAGTCGCTCGACTTCGCCGACGACGGCGACGAGGACAACCTCAGCCGGCTCCTGACGGAGATCGACGAGCAGCACGGAACGAACGGCAACCGCGTCTACTACTTCGCCGTCCCGCCGAGCGCGATCGGCACGCTGATCGACCGCGCTCGGGGAGCGGCGCTCGGCCCAGGGGTGGGTCCGCCTGATCATCGAGAAGCCGTTCGGCCGCGACCTCGCGACCGCCCGCGAGCTGAACACGCTGATCGGGAAGCACTTCACCGAGAACGAGGTCTTCCGCATCGACCACTACCTCGGCAAAGAGACGGTGCAGAACATGCTGGCGCTGCGCTTCGCCAACGGCATCTTCGAGCCGATCTGGAACCGCCACTACATCGACCACGTGCAGATCACCGTCGCCGAGTCGCTCGGGATCGAGGGGCGGGCCGCCTTCTACGAGCACGCCGGCGCGATGCGAGACATCTTCCAGAACCATCTGCTCCAGCTCGTCGCGATCACGGCGATGGAGCCGCCGATCGACTTCACGGCCGACTCGGTCCGGAACGAGAAGGTGAAGGTGCTGAAGGCGATCCACACGCCCGGCCCCAAGTCGGTCGTCCGCGGCCAGTACGGGCGCGGCTTCGTCGAGGGCGACGAGGTGACCGGCTACCGCGAGGAGGACGGCGTCTCGCGCGACTCGACCACCGAGACGTTCGTGGCTGCGAAGCTCTACGTCGACAACTGGCGCTGGGCCGACATCCCGTTCTACGTGCGGATGGGCAAGCGGCTCGCGCGCCGGGAGACGACGATCGCGATCCAGTTCAAGCGTGCGCCGCACCCTCCCTTCGAGGAGGTGGCCGCCGAGTCGTTGCGCCCGAACGTGCTGCTGATCCACGTCCAGCCGAACGAGGGCCTCTCGCTCGCGATCGGCGCGAAGGTTCCCGGCCTCGGGATGGCGATCCGGAACGTGAACATGGACTTCCTCTACGGCAGCGGCTTCCGGGAGGGCGTGCCGGAGGCCTACGAGCGGCTGATCCTCGATGCGATGCTGGGTGACGCGACGCTCTTCACGCGGTCGGACGAGATCGAGGAGCAGTGGGCGCTCGTCGACGCAATGGCGGCGCCGTGGGATCGCGATCGGCCGGCGTTCCCGAACTACGCCGCCGGCACGTGGGGGCCGCCCTCCGGCGACGAGCTGATCCACCGCGACGGCAGGTCATGGCGCCGTCACTAGTCGAAGGCTGGAAGGGCCAGAACACGTCGATCGCCGAGATCGAGCGCGAGCTGGCCCGGCTGCGCAGCGCCGTCACGAGCGACGGGCCGGAATCGAACATGCGCACGAGCGTGATGACGCACTGCGCGTGGGTGCCGCCCGAGTGGCTCGAGACGGCCGAGGCGACGCTCGCGGGCATGGCCGAGCGCCATCCGTCGCGGACGATGCTCCTGATTCCGAAGCCGGACGAGCCGAACGGGCTCGACGCCGACGTCTCGGTGCGCTGCTTCGACTCCGGCGACCGCCACATCTCCAGCGAGGTGATCGAGCTCTACCTGCGCGGGAACCGGGCGCTCGCGCCGGCGTCGATCGTGCTGCCGCTGCTGATCTCCGATCTCCCGGTCTTCTGCCGCTGGCGCGGCGAGCCCGGGTTCGGCGAGCCCGCGTGGGAGCAGCTCGTGGCGATCGTCGACCGGCTGATCGTGAACTCCTCCGAATGGAGCAAGCCCCGCTTCCCCGAGCTGGCGCTGTTCTTCGACCTGACCGCGATCTCCGACATCACGTGGTCGCAGCTGCAGCCGTGGCGCGTTGCGCTTGCCCGCTGCTGGCCCGCGATCCAGGAGCAGGAGATCCACATCCGGGGGCCGCTGGCCGAGGCGACGCTGCTCCACGGCTGGCTGACGACGCGGCTGAACCGGGCGGTCGCCGCAATCGAAGAAGCCGGCGAGCTCTCGGTACGGCTCGGGGGCGAGGAGCTGCCGCCTCCGGAGGCGGACCGGCGCTCTGCGAGCGATCTGCTGAGCGCCGAGCTCGATCGCCTCGATCGAGACCGCATCTACGAAGACGCCGTGCGCGCGGCGGGCCTAGCCCGCGGCCTCGGCTTTCCGCAGCCCGCGCAGCGCCCAGACTGAGAAGAGAGCCGCAAGCACGATCCCCGTGCCGTAGGCAGCGGCGACCTCGCTCGGTGTGCCGGCGAGCAGGCTGCGCGCCGCCTCGACCACGCGGGTGAGCGGGTTCACGACCGCGACTGCGTGGATCCAGCCCTGGAGCAGCGTCAGCGGCACGTAGACCGGAGCGAAGAAGAGGATCAAGAAGACGGGCATCTGCATCACGGGGCCTGCCTGCATCGTCCGCAGCCGCATCGCGACTCCGGCAGCCCAGAGCACGGCCGCGACGTTGATCAGCAAGCCGAGCCCGTAGAGGCCGACGAGGTCGACCCCGTCCCCGCCGACCTTCATCCCGACGAGGAGCGCGATCGCCGTCAGCAGGGAGACGGTGACGAGCCAGCGGCCGAGCGCGGCCACGGCATAGCCGAGCACGATTCCCGTGCGGTGAGGCGCGGCGAGCAGCAAGCGCCGTGCGAAGCCGCCCTCGAAGTCCCGCGCGATTCCGAAGCCGAGTCCAAGCGCCTCGCCGTTCCAGCCGGTGATGATCGTAGGCGAGACGCTGCACCGCTCAGAAAGAGCGTAAACCGCTCGTCGGCCCCTGCCTACCTAACCGACCGCGCCCATCGAGTGGGTCGGAAAGCCCGGCAGATGCGTCTCCGACGAGGCCGCCGGAGTTGACCGCGAGCCGCAGACAACGGGAAGCCGCGTGGGCGATCACTTGTGGGCTCGCATATGGTGTGAACGACGACCTCCGGGCTTGCCGGTTGACCTGGTCGCGAAGCACGACGCTCACCCTGCCTCTTCGCCCAGTCAGCGGAGCCTTCGAGGGAGCGCCCCGTCTTCGCGAGGAAGACGTCGTCGAGCGAGGGCGTGCAGCTGCAGGTTCTCGATCTCGAGCTCGGCGGCGTCGAGGGCGCGCACGACTGCGGCAAGATCGGCCTCTCCGGATGAGCCGGGCGGCGACGCCCTTCGACGAGGTGGCCGGCTCGCCGAACTGCGCGGAATCTCGGCCGCTCGTTCAGCTGCGCCGGATCTGTCCGGAACTACCGACGGTCGCCAGGCCGATCTCGGATTCGGTGCCCAGGCGTTCCTCGGCGACGTTGACCGTGTCGATGATCCCGTTTCGGTCTGCCAGCTTTGGCCTCTTAGGTTCTGCGGGTCAGCTTGACGGTGACGCCGTCCTCGCGGGCAAGCCGGCGGACCTCCGCCCAGAGCGCAGTCCGGCTCTGGATGTCGAGGCCCGTCGTCGGCTCATCGAGGAAGAGGATGCGCGGGCGATGGACGAGCGCCAGGGCGAGGTCGAGCCGGCGCTTCATCCCGCCCGAATACGTCTTCACCTTGCGGTCGGCGGCTTCGACGAGGCCGACCGCGCCAGGAGCTCCTCGGCGCGCTCGTTGCGGCCCGCGCGCGGGAGCGCCTGGAGCGCAGCCTGGAGGCGGAGGTGCTCGCGGCCGGTCAAGAGGCCGTCGAGCGCAGCCTCCTGAAGCGCCGCGCCGATGTTCATCCGAACGTGCGGACCGTCGTGGACGACGTCGTAGCCGCCGACGCGGGCCGTGCCGGCAGTCGGAGGCAGCAGCGTCACGAGCATGTGCACGGTCGTGGACTTCCCGGCGCCGTTCGGGCCGAGGAAGCCGTAGATCTCGCCGGGCTCGACCGGCGAGGTCGATCCCGTCGACGGCGCGCGGGCCCTTCTTGAACTCGCGGACGAGCCCTTCGGCCTCGATTGCGTACTCGGTCATCGTGTCAGGCTACTCACCGCTGACAGCTCCGCCTCGAGTTGCGCGGCCGCCACCACGAGATCTACCTCGGCGATCCTCGCCGCTCCGCGCCGGAGCGGCTCAAGACGATTCTGCGCCAGCCGGTCGGCTGAGAGCCGCGACCACCTCGTCGTGCAGGGCGCCGTTCGTGGCGAGAAACGAGCGGTCCGGCGCAGGCTGCTCTCCGGCGAAGGTCGTGCAGCGCCCGCCCGCCTCCTCGACGAGGAGCTGGACCGCCGCGTAGTCCCACAGGTGCAGCGACGGCTCGGCCGCGACGTCGAGTGACCCTTCCGCGACGAGGCAGTACTGCCAGAAGTCGCCGAACGCGCGGTCGTTCCACGCCGCTGCTGCGAGGCTGCGCCAGGCTGCAGGCATCTGGTGGGCCCTGGACGTCGAGACGACGGCGTCCTCGAGCCGCGAGACTGCAGTGACCGCGCAGCGCGTCCCGTCGGCCCAGGCACCCTCGCCACGGACCGCCCACCAGCGGCGACCGAGCGCCGGAGCGGAGACCGCGGACACCTCGAGCACACCGTCGCGCTCGAGCGCGATCAGCGTGCCCCAGACGGGATTCCCGCGCACGTAGTTCCGCGTCCCGTCGATCGGGTCGACGATCCAGCGCACGGCGCCGCCGTCGCCGCCGAATTCCTCGCCGAGGACCGATTCGCCGGGCCGCTTCGCCGCAACCTGGGCGCGGATCGCCTCCTCGGCGGCGCGGTCGGCCTCGGAGACCGGCGTCAGGTCGGGCTTCGTCTCGACCCGCAGGTCGGTGGCCCGGAAGCGGGCCGTCGTGATCGCGTCGGCGATGTCTGCGAGCTCGAGTGCGAAGGAGAGATCGGGGCTCATCGGCCCCGTCACGCTACTTGACGAGCGTGAAGCGGTCGCCCGTGACCTTCAGCTCGACCACCCGAGACCACGACATCTTCTGCGCGCCGACGGGCAGCGCCTCGTCGACCCCGCGCACGCGGTAGTACCACGTGCCGGCGTCGCTCTTCGAGAGCGGCAACACGATCGAGGTGGCGGCGGTCGAGAGCGTCTTCGCCGCCGCCCACGGGTAGAGCCGATGTGAGACCTGGATCTGGTATTTCGATGCTCCGACCGCCGGCTGCCAGGCCACGAGCGGCGATTCGTAGACCGCCGGAGCCGATCGGGAAGCAGCGGCGATCGTGCGTCCGGAGGGCGAGACGCCGGAGACGTAGGGCGCGCCGTCGGCGGTCACGACCGGCTGGGACGTCTTCCCGAAGCTCATCCCGTGCCCGGCCTGGCACGAGTCCTGCGGCACCGCCATGTCGTGGTAGGTGATCGGCAGGCCCGTCGCCGGGTCGGTCGTGGCCGGGTTGTAGCTCGGGACCTCGGCCGAGACGGGAACGACCGTCCAGTAGTAGCGGCCCGTCGGCCAGCCGGAGTCCCACAGGTCGACACCCGCGAGACCGGCGCCCGCAGGCGATTTCTTGGCGCCTGCCGTTCCCACCTGCGAGCCGGCGCTCTCGTTGGAGAACACCGGGTCGCCCGTCGCGTCGACCGCGGTGCCCTCCGAGCCCGGGCTCGTGAGGAACGGCGGCGCGCTCTCGGCCAGCGTCAACGCTGCGGTGTCGGCCGGAAGGGCCATCGGGCCGCCCTCGGTGCGCGGCGCGAACGCCGGCGAGCCGACGATCGAGCCGGTGAAGACGCGGTTGACGCAGTCCTTGTCGGTGAAGATGTAGACGCGGTAGAGGCTCGAGCCGGGATCGACGCCCTGGGAGATCAGGGGCGCGCTTGGCGTCCATGCGAAGCCCGGCGTGAGCTCGTGCGCGTGAGCGGTCCTGCCCGTGTCCCAGGCGTCGGAGACCGTGTCCGTCGGGGCGAGCGTCCCGGGCGTCTGCGGCGCGTTCACGGTCGTGAAGACCGGGCTCCACGGGCCGTACGAGACCGCGGGCAGGCCGTTCGTGGCCGTGTCTGTCGCGCTGACGGTGCGGATCGCGCGCACGCGCCAATGGATCGTCCCGTAGCCGAGCGTGTTGTGGAACGTGAAGAACTCACGCTCGTCGGCGACGTTCGTCGTCGTCTCGAACGACTTCGCGGGCACGAGGTCCGGGTAGAGGACCTCGTAGCCGGTCGCGCCGTCGATCGGCTTCCAGCGCACGAGGCCCTCCGGCGCCGGGAGCTGCTGCGGCACGTCCTGGGCGCCCCACTGGAGGTTGAGCCCGAACGGAGCGCTCCATTGCGATGCGAGCCGGCCGTCGTTCGAGACCCAGCGGACGTGCGCCCAGAGGGCGTACGGATCTCCGGTCAGCCACGGGAGCTGGCGGGCGATCGCCTCGGCCGGGATCGGGACCCTGGTGTCCTTGAAGACGATCGAGGAGTCCTCGAATGTCTTGGAAGTGGCGAGCTCGAAGTCGTAGTGGCCCCCCTTCGCGGCGACCGGCTGCCACGAGAACGACGGCGTGCGAGGGTAGGTGTGGCTGATCGGCTCGTCGGCGCGCAGCTCGAAGGCGCGCAGCCCGGTCGGCGCGGGGATCCCCGGAACGCGCGTCTGTGGCGCCGCCTGCGGCACGAAGACGAGTGCCAGCGACACGACGAGAGCGAGGCGGCCCATGCCACCTCCTTCGGCAGTGCGCGGCTAGGTCTTGAGCGCCCGTTCGAGGGCAGCTCCCGCGGCCAGGACGAGGGCATCTGCGCCGCGCCGGCCGACGATCTGGATCGACGCAGGCAGCCCATCCTCGGCCTCGCCACAGGGGAGCGCGAGCGCCGGCCAGCCGAGCGCGTTGAAGGGAAACGTGAAGCGGACGAAGTCGGCACGGGTCGCGATCTCGTCGACGTCGGCGGGCGGGGCGACGAACGCGAGCGTCGGTGTGAGCAGGAGCTCGGCGTCGCCGAGAGCGTCGAGCGCGAGCTGCTCGTAGCGCGCCCGGCTGGCACTCGCTGCGGCGACCTCGGCGTCGGTGACCTCCAGGCAGCGTTCGATCTTCGGCCGGATGTTGTCGCCGTAGAGCTCGGCGTACTCGGCGTAGAGGTCGCGGTGCACGTCGGCGACCTCGCGCATGAAGATCGGCGTCATGTCGTACGCCCCGGGGAACTCGACCTGCCGCCGGCGCGGGAAGCGGGCGGCAGCCTCCTCGACGCGCTCGCGGACGAGCGGGTCGGCCTGCCCGGCCCAGGACGTCGCGACGGCGATCTCGTCCAGGGCGATCTCGCGGGTCGCCAGGCCCGGCGCCAGGACGCGCATCAGCTCGGCGCAGGTGGCGACGTCGCGGGCGAGCGGCCCGGCGTGGTCGAAGCTCGGTGCCAGCGGGAAGACGCCGTCGGTGGAGACGAGCCCGTACGTCGGCTTGAAGCCGGCGATCCCGCAGCAGGCGGCCGGAATGCGAATCGAGCCGCCGGTGTCCGTGCCGAGCGCCGCGTCGGCGAGCCCCAGGACGAGCGCCGCGGCCGAGCCGCCGCTCGAGCCGCCGGACGTCCGCCCGGGCGCAGCCGGGTTCGGCACCGTCCCGTAGTGGAGGTTCTGCGAGGTGACGCCGTAGGCGAACTCGTGCAGGTTCGTCTTGCCGACGTTCACGTATCCGGCGGCCTCGAGCAGCCGCACCGCCTCGGCGGTCCGGGCCGGCACGTGCTCGGCGAAGACCGCCGAGCCGTACGTCGTGCGGATGCCCGCCGTGTCGAAGAGATCCTTGACCGCCAACCGGATCCCGCTGCCGGGCTCCAGCTCGGTGATGAAGATCCCGGGCTCGGCCAGGGCTAAATCAGCGGATCGATGGCCATGGCCAGGAAGAGCAGGGCCAGATAGATCATCGAGAAGTGGAAGAGCCGCACCGCGTGCGGCCTCGTGGTCTGGCGCCAGAGCTGCACGGCCAGCCAGGTGAAGAGCGCGCCGAGGACGAGCGCTGCGATCCCATAGGCGAGCCCGAAGATCCCGAACGCGACCGGCAGCAGGGTCGCCGCCACGAGCACGAGCGTGTACCAGACGATCTGGCGCGCGGTCTCGCGGTCGCCGCGGACGACCGGCAGCATCGGCACCTTCGCGTTCGCATAGTGATCCTTGATCATCAGCGCGAGCGCCCAGAAGTGCGGCGGCGTCCAGAGGAAGACGATCCCGAACATCACGAGCGCGGCCCAGCCGAGGTGCCCCGAGGCGCTCGCGTAGCCGACGAGCGGCGGCACGGCGCCCGCCGCCCCGCCGATGACGATGTTCTGCGGCGTCGAGCGCTTCAGCCAGCGCGTGTAGACGAAGACGTAGAAGAGGTTTCCGGCGAGCGCGAGCAGCGCCGTCGGCAGGTTGACCAGCGAGTCGAGCAGCACGAACGAGGTCGCTGACAATGCGATCCCGAACTCGAGCGCGTACTCGGGAGCCAGGCGGCCCGAGGCGACCGGCCGGGCCGCCGTCCGCTCGCCCATCAGCGGGTCGATGTCACGGTCGAGGTAGTGGTTGAGCGCGCTTGCCCCGCCGCAGGCGAGCGCGAGGCCGACGAGCATGACTGCGAACACGCCCGGATGCGGCGCGCCGCCTGCGCCGACGAAGGCGCCGGCGCCGCCGGTCAGGAGCAGCAGCGACATCACCTGCGGCTTCGTCAGCGCGACGTAGTCGCGCCATTCACCGGTGCTCTCGGCCAGGTGCCCGCGCAGCACCTGCACGCAGGTGAGCGTGGCCGCTCCGAAGGCGAGCGCGGCAAGCACGAGATGGACGTCACGACCGATCAGGAGCGCCGCCAGTCCGAACAGGACGAGTGCGCCGACCGAAGCCGGCAGCAGCTTCCGAGCCGAGACCCACGCGATTGCGACGAGCCCCGCGAGCGGGGGCAAGGCAATTGCGGCGAGCAGCCGGTGCGCCGTGCCCCAGCCTGCCGCGCCCGAGATCACGGCGAGCGCGGTGCCGGCGACCGCGGCGAACGCGGTCAACCGGGCCCACGGCCCGATCAGGAGCTGGTGCGTGTCGAGTTGCGTTTGCAGTTCCATCGGAGCGCGCCGACTGGCATCGTATAGCTCGTGGAGAATCGAACGCAGGTCGAGTTGCCCGATCACGTTCGCCGGCCGTTCGAGCTCTTCGTGAACGGGGTGCCGCAGAAGGAAGGCGACGACTACGAGGTCGTCGGCTCCGTGATCGTGTTCAACAGGTCGTTCGCCAAGGAGGGGAAGCTCGGATTCTGGCGCTGGCTCTCGATGTTCGCCGGTGTCGCGGGTACGTATCGGAAGAACGACTCGATCGACGTCGCCTACACGCTGAACGGACGGCAGCTCGTCGCGAGCCTCCAGCCGGTCGCGCGCGAGCAGGCCTGACGCGCTCGTGGTCCCCCTGACGGCTGCGACCAAGCGCCTCCGCGCGGAGGTCGACCGCGTCGAGGACTGGCCGGCCCGGCAGTCGGCTGCGCTGCTGATCGGCCTGACGGCGCTTTCGCTCTGGTTCCGCACTCGTGTGCTCGGCGCCGGGTACTGGATCGACGAGGGGATCTCGGTCGGCATCGCCCACCACCCCTTGACCTCGATCCCGCACCTGTTGCGGGAGGACGGCTCACCCCCGCTCTACTACCTGCTGCTGCACGTCTGGATCGGGTGGTTCGGCGACAGCGAGCGGACGACGCACACGCTGTCGCTGATCTTCGCCCTCGCGTGCATTCCGCTCGGCTTCTGGGTCGCCCGGTCGCTCTTCGGTCCCGTCGCAGGCTGGATCTGCGCGGGCCTCGCCGCCGTCGATCCGTACCTGACCTACTACGCGCAGGAAACGCGGATGTACACGATGGTCGCCTGCCTCAGCTTCGTCGCCGCAGGTGCGTACGTGCAAGGTGTTCTCAACGGGCGCCGGCGCTGGTTGCCGGTGCTTGCGGTGTCGCTCGACCTGATCCTCTACACCCACAACTGGGGCCTGTTCCTCTGCCTCGGCTTCGTCGCCGCGACGCTGATCTGCGCCCGCGACCGGCTGCGCGAGGCGGCGATCGCCGGGGGGATCGCGCTGCTCCTCTACGCGCCCTGGCTGCCGACCCTACTCAACCAGAGCCAGCACACCGCCGCGCCGTGGGCGATGGTTCCGAGCTTCCATGCGTTGCTGCTCGCGCCGGGAGCCGTTCTCTCGGGGGACGGGCCGTTCATGGCCTTCGTGCTGGCCGGCGGCGTCGGGCTCGCTGCGATCGTGCGCCTGAGGTCCGATCCGGCGCGCCGAACGGCGATCGTGCTCGCTGTCGTGATCGGGATCACCGTGCTCGTCGCATGGCTCCTCTCGCTGATCTCGCCCGCCTGGACGACCCGCTACTTCGCGGTCCTCGTCGGCCCGATCCTCCTGATCGCCGCCGCGGGTCTCGCGCGGGCCGGCCGGATCGGCCTGGTGGCGCTGATCGCGATCGGCGTCCTCTGGTCGAACTACGTCCTGAAGGACGACAAGGAGAACGCACGCGAGATCGCGCACGGGCTTGCCCCGTACCTGCACCCGGGCGACCTCGTCCTCTCGACACAGCCCGAGCAGGTGCCGGTGCTCCGCTACTACCTCGGGACGGGCCTGCGCTTCGCGACGACCCTCGGCCCGGTGCCGGACCCCCAGATCATGGATTGGCGCGATGCCCTGAGCCGGCTGCGGCAGGTCACGCCGGCCGCCGACCTCGAGCCGGTGCTCGGCAGCGTGAAGCCCGGTCAGGATCTCGTCGTCATCTCACCCGTCTTCCGCGACTATCGCGCCTGGGAAGCTCGTTGGACGCGGCTCGTCTATCTCACCTCCCAGGTCTGGACCCGGGAGATCGCCAACGACCCGCGGTTCCGCCAGGTCGCGGTCATCCAGACCGACGAGATCCTGCTGAAGCGGAACTTCTTCAAACCGCTCCAGGCCGTGGTCTACGTGCGGAGCCGTTAGCATCCGTCTAGTGCACCCGTCCGGATGCACTAGGGGTCTGGGCAGGCACACCATGACAATCGGCAGCTGTGAAGAAGGGACGGCGCTCGTCCTCGGTGGCGGTCCGGCGGGTCTCACCGCCGGCTACCTGCTGAGTAGGCTCGGGCGCCCCGTGGTCGTGCTCGAGGCCGACAGCCAGGTCGGCGGGCTCGCGAAGACGGTCGAGGTCGACGGGTACCGCTTCGACCTCGGCGGCCACCGCTTCTTCACGAAGTCGATCGAGGTCGACATGCTCTGGCACGAGATCCTCGGCGAGGAGTTCCTGCTGCGGCCGCGCATGTCGCGCATCTACTGGAACAAGCGCTACCTCGACTATCCGCTGCGCGGCCCGGACGTGATCCGCAAGCTCGGCCCGGTCGAGCTGGTCCGCTGCCTGGGTTCGTACGCGAAAGCCGCAGCCTTCCCGAGGCGTCCCGAGGAGTCGTTCGAGGACTGGGTCTCGAACCGGTTCGGCCGCCGCCTCTTCGAGCTGTTCTTCAAGAGCTACACCGAGAAGCTCTGGGGAGTCCCGACCACCGAGATCCGCGCGGAATGGGCCGCGCAGCGGATCAGGGGCCTCTCGTTCTTCTCGGCCGCGAAGGCCGCGTTCTTCGGCAACCGCGGCAACAAGGTGAAGAGCCTGATCTCCGAGTTCAACTATCCGCGCTTCGGGCCGGGGCAGATGTGGGAGGCGATGACGGCCGCGATCGAGACGGAAGGCGGTGCCGTTCGCCTCGAGGCTCCCGTCGGGCGAATCCGGATCGCGAACGGCCGGGTCGTCGCGATCGAGACGGCGGGCGAGACGTACGACTTTCCGGATGCCGTCATCTCGTCGCTGCCCCTGCGCGAGCTGGTCGCGATGACGAGCCCGCCGCCGCCGCAGGAGGTGCTCGACGCCGCGGCCGGGCTGCGCTACCGCGACTTCCTCACCGTCGCCCTGGTCGTGGACGGCGACGATCTCTTCCCCGACAACTGGATCTACATCCACGAGCCGGCAGTCCGCGTCGGGCGGATCCAGAACTACCGCTCCTGGAGCCCCTGGATGGTTCCCGACCCCGACAAGGCATGCGTCGGCCTCGAGTACTTCTGCTTTGCCGGCGACGATCTCTGGAACATGGCCGACGACGATCTCGTCGCCCTCGCCTCGGCGGAGCTGGAACAGCTCGGGCTCGCCAGCAGCGGCCAGGTCGAGCGCGGGTTCGCGACCCGTGTCCCGAAGGCCTATCCGATCTACGACGCCGACTACGCCGAGCGCGTGCGCACGATCCGGGCCTGGCTCGAGACGATCGAGAACCTGCAGCAGGTCGGCCGCAACGGGCTGCACCGCTACAACAACTCGGATCACTCGATGCTGACGGCGATGCGCGCGGTCGACAACGTCGTCAGCGGCTCGCGCCACGACATCTGGGACGTCAACGCCGAGAGCGTCTACCACGAGACCGACGTTCCCGACGAGCAGCCCTACCGCAACGCTCCCCTGACCCCCGAGTTGGCGTCGCTCGCCAAGGACGAAGCATCGGCGCAAAGCGCGGTCTGAGTGGCCGAGCGCGTTCTCATCCTGACGGCGAGTGTCGGCGAGGGGCACGATCTGCCTGCCCGCACGCTGGCCGATCAGATCCGGTCCGAGTCGCCGGCCACGGAAGTCGTCATCGCCGACGGGCTCCAGGCGATGGGGCGCTTCTTCGTGCTGGTCAACCAGCGCGCGGCGACGGTCGTCTTCTACCGGTTCCTGTGGGTCTGGGACGCGACGCTCTGGCTCTTCGTCCTCTTCGGCCCCACGCGGCGGCTTGCGTTGCGGTTCGTCTGGAAGGCCGGCTCGCCGGGCGTGGTGCGCCTGATCGACGAGATCAAGCCGGACGTTGTTGTCTCGGTCTACCCGATGACGACCGAGGTGCTCGGCTACCTGCGCCGCAGCGGCCGGCTGCACATCCCCGCGTGCGCCGCGATCACCGACCTGGCGATGATGCACTACTGGGCCGCGCCGGGGATCGACGTGCATCTGATCACCCATCCGGAGTCGGAGGCCGAGGTGCGCGCCGTCGCCGGCGCGACGACCGAGGTGCGTTGCGTGCACGGGCTCACGCGCCCCGAGTTCATCGCGCCCTACGACTCGGTCGAGGCGCGGCGGTCGCTCGGCCTGCCGGCCGACGGGAAGGTCGTGCTGGTCTCGGGCGGGGGCTGGGGTGTCGGCGATCTCTCCGCCGCGGTCGAGACGGCGCTCGAGAACCCCGACGTGACGGCCGTCGTCTGCCTCTGCGGCCGCAACGAGAAGCTGCGCGCCCGGCTGCTGGAGGAGTTCGCAGGCGAGGGCCGGGTTCGCGTCGAGGGATTTACCGAGCAGATCCCGGACTGGCTCGCCGCGGCGGACGCCCTCATCCACTCGACAGGCGGCCTGACCATGCTCGAGGCTCAGATGCGTGGCTGTCCGACGATCTCCTACGGCTGGGGGAGAGGGCACATCCGGGTCAACAACGCGGCCTATCTGCGCCACGGGCTTGCCGCCGTCGCGGCCTCGCGGCGCGAGCTCCGCGACTCGCTCGTCCGGGCGCTCAGGTTCCGGGGCGCACCCGACGAATCGTTCGCGGCGCTGCCTTCCGCCGCGTCGGTCGTGCTCGCGCTCGCCGCAGGGCACTCGTGAGGACATCCGGTCGCGGTGTGGTGCTGGGGCTGCTCGGCGCCGCGGCCTGGGCCGCCCCGGCGCCCGCCCCGGTCGTACCGGCCGTTGCGCGAGCGTTCAGGATTCCGCTCCGGCTCTCACACGCCGACGGGGTCGCGATCACGTTCGACGACGGGCCGCACCCGCAGGGGACGCCCGCCGTGCTCGAGGCGCTCGCGCGCGCCGGTGCGACCGCGACGTTCTTCCTGGTCGGCGAGCAGGTCGAGCGCTTCCCGGCGCTGGCCGCCGAGATCGCGGCAGCGGGGCACGAGATCGCGCTGCACGGCTATCGCCACACGCTCCTCCTGCGCCGGTCGCCGCGGGGGCTCGCCGACGACCTCGATCGGGCTGCCGCCGTGATCGAGGAGGCGACCGGGCGGCCGCCTGCCGCCTACCGCCCGCCCTACGGCGTGTTCTCGAGCCACGCGCTTCGCCTCGTCCGCCTGCGCGGCTGGTCGCCGCTGCTCTGGTCGCACTGGGGCCACGACTGGGGCGCGAACGACCTGCCCGAGCGGATCGTGCTGCGGGCGACGACGGGGCTCGAGCCCGGCGACGTCGTTCTGCTCCACGACGCCGACCACTACTCGGCGCCGGGATCCTGGCGTCAGACGGCGGCGGCTCTGCCGTCGATACTGGAGGCGGTCGCAGCCCGCGGGGCGCCCTGCGTGGCCGTGACCCAGTCGACGTAGCGGCGAGCACCCTCGGCGAACGCTGTCCGCGGCCGCCAGCCGAGCTCGTCGCTCGCACGCCGGCCTGAGATCTCCGCGCCCCGGATGTCGCCGGCCCGGCCCTCGACGTAGACGATGTCGACCGGGGCGACGAGCTCCTGCACGGTCTCGGCGATCTCCCGGATCGTCGTCGTCTCCTCGCCGACGAGGTTGTAGATGCGCCCGACCCCGTCCGGCGCGAGGCCCGCGACGACGCCGTCGGCGAGATCCTCGACGTAGACGAACCGGCGCGATTGCGCGCCGTCGCCCGCAAGCGTCAGCGGCTCACCCGCGCGGGCCTTCGCGACGAACGCCGCCAGCACCGTCGCTCCGCGAGCGCGGGGCCCGTAGGGGATACCGAAGCGCAGGATCGTCTGCTCGACTCCGTAGAGCTCCCCGTACGAGCGGCAGTACGCCTCTCCGGCCAGCTTCGTCGCCGTGTAGAGATGCGTCGGCAGCGGCAGGGGCGCATCCTCGTCCAGCGTCTCGCCCGGCTGTCCGTTGCCGTAGACCCAGATCGTGCTGCCGTAGACGACGCGGGTGCCGGCGTCCCTGGCGGCTTCGAGCAGGACGGCGGTGCCACGCGAGTTCATCGCTTCCGCCCGGACCGGATCGGCGAGGACGTCGTTGACGTCCGCGACCGCGGCGAGGTGGATGACGGCGTCGCAGCCGTCAAGCCCGCGCCTGACGTCGTCGGGCGAGAGCAGATCGCCGATCACCGTCTCGACGTCGTCGTCGTATGGAGACGGAGCCAGATCGAAGTTGCGCGGCTCGTGCCCGTGGGCCCGGAGCCGGTCTACGACGTGCGAGCCGATGAAGCCCGACGCGCCGGTGACGACGACTTTCACCCCTCGTTCTCCGGGGCCCGGTAGTAGAGCGGCACGCACCAGTGGTTCTCCGCCACCCAATCCGAGTTGGGCAGGTCGACGTGCGAGCCCATCAGCCGGTGGCAGGGCGCGTCGTAGACCTTGCCGGTCGAGCGCTCGATCGGGTCGAAGACGATGTACTTGTAGAGGCCGGACGCCATCCCCTCCGGGAGCTCGAGGCGCGCCGGGTGGAGCGGGTCGAGCTGCTCCTTCGCGCTGCGCGTTCTTCCAGGCGACGATCTCGTCGAGGCGCTCGGTTTGAACGATGCCGATGGCAGCGGTGAACTCGTTCAGGCGGAAGTTCAGGCCGTGCGCCGCGTAGTCGGGCTTGCCGTAGTTGCGGTAGAGCCGCGCCTGCTCGATCACCTCGGGGTGGCGCGAGACGACCATGCCGCCCTCGCCGGTGGAGATCGTCTTCGTCGCGGCGAACGACCAGATCCCGGCATCGCCCCACGTGCCGGCGCGACGCCCGTTCCATTCGGCGCCGTGCGAGTGCGCGCAGTCCTCGATCAGGAAGATGCCGTGGTCGCGGCAGTATGCGGCGATCTGCTCGATCTCGAATGAGATGTGGCCGCCGATGTGGACGATGAAGGCGGCCTTCGGCTTGTGCTTCTCGGCCTTCGCTTCGAAGTCGGAGAACGACATGCAGAGGTCGTCCCGGTTGCAGTCGACGAACTCGACGCGCGCACCGGCGTTGACCGCCGTGAGCGGAGTGGCCATGAACGTGTTCGAGGGACAAAGCACGGTCTCGCCGCGCACGCCCACAAACTCGAGCACCGAGAGCGCGCCGCCGGTCCAGCCGTTGAACGCCACGGCGGGCAGCCCGTTCCAGCCCTCCCAGGCGCCCTCGAAGTGCTGGGTCAGCTCGCCCTCTGACCAGCGCTCCTCGTCGAGGATGCGATCCCAGAGCTCGTGCAGCCGCGCGCGGTCTCGCTGGTCGAAGCCGATCGCGAAGCGGCCGAGGTCAATTGCTGTCCGGTCGAAAACCATCGCGGAACCCTACTCGGCGCGGCGAGGGAGGCGGGCGGGGAACCGTTCGCGCGCCGTTCGCCTAGGATCGGGCGGATGCTGGCCGCGGGGCTCCCCCACGAAATCTGGCGGGCGCTCGCTTTCAGCTTCGGGATGGCCTGGGAGATCCTCTGGGCGCTCGTGCTCGGGTTCGCGCTCTCGTCGATCGTCGGGGCGCTCGTGTCGAAGCGCGAGGTCGAGCGGCTGCTGCCGGACGGCTCGCCGCGCTCGCTTGCCAACGCGACCGCGCTTGGCGCCGCGTCCTCGTCCTGCTCGTATGCCGCGGTCGCACTGACACGTTCGCTGGTACGCAAGGGGGCGGATTTCACCGCGGCGATCGCGTTCGAGATCGCCTCGACGAACCTCGTCCTCGAGCTCGGGATCGCGATCGCCCTGATCCTCGGCTGGCAGTTCACGCTCGGGGAGTTCGTCGGCGGGCCGCTGATGGTCGTTGCCGTCGCCCTGCTCTTCCGCGCCTTCCTCTCGCGCCGGCTCGTCGATGAGGCACGTGCGCAGGCGGAGCTCGGGCGCCTCGGATCGATGGAGGGGCATGCCGCGATGGACATGTCCGTCCACGCGCACGGCTCGCTCTGGCGGCGCCTGCGCTCGCCGGAAGGGTTTACGGCGACCTCGCACGTCTACGTGATGGAGTGGGCCGCCGTCCTGCGTGACATCGCGGTCGGCCTCCTCGTCGCCGGCGCCCTCGCGGCCTGGGTGCCGGGCTCGTGGTGGCGTTCGCTCTTCCTGCATGGCCACGCCGCCGGAATCTGGGGGCCGGTGATCGGGCCGCTCGTCGCGATGCTGAGCTTCGTCTGCTCGATCGGCAACGTGCCGCTCGCCGCGGTGCTCTGGAACGGCGGCATCAGCTTCGGCGGTGTGATCGCGTTCGTCTTCGCCGACCTGATCATCCTCCCGATCATCGATATCTACCGCCGCTACTACGGCTGGCGGATGGCCGGGTTCCTGCTCGTGACGCTGTACGGCGCGATGGTGGTCGCCGGGGTCGTCGTCGGCGAGGCGTTCACGCGCCTCGGCCTGACGCCGAGCGGTCGCCACGCGAGGGTCGAGACGCTCTCGGCGGCGGTCGCCTGGAACACGACGACGTTCCTCGACCTCGCGGCGCTGCTCGTCTCCACCGTGCTCGTCTGGCGCTTCTTCGCGACCGGCGGCGGCCCGATGCTGCGGATGATGGACGTGCCGATGGACGAGCACGCGCACCACGACCACCACGCTCCTGGCCATTGCGCGCACGACTAGTCATGAGCCGTGGCGAGCTTCAGCTGTTGCCGGAGCAGCGCGTCGGGCTGTTCGCCGTCGCCGCGCCAGGCGATCTTCCCCAGCGGGTCGATCACGTAGAAGGTCGGGTAGGCCTCGACGCGGTAGGCGGTGGTCACCGGCCCGGGTGAGCCCTGGCCGTTGAAGCTCCCAGGGGTCGAGCCCGGATCGACGAGCGCCGGGTACTGCAGGCCGTAGTAGCGATGGAACGCGAAGACGCTCGGCGCCGTCTCCCCGTCCGCGTTGATCGAGACGAAGGCGTAGACGCCCTTCGACAGTGACGCGTAGAGCTTGCGCAGATGCGGCGCTTCTGCGTTGCAGTGCGGGCACCAGGTGGCGAAGAACTCGAGCAACGCGACCTTCCCGCGGTACTGGGAGAGGCTCACCTTCTGACCCTGCGGCGTCTCGAGCGTGAACCCGGGCGCGTCCGAGCCCACCGCGAGCAGGTCGGGATTCGCCGGCGGGCGGACATCCGAGGCCGGCTTGCTCTCGATCTGGCCGACTCCCGCCTCGTAGGTCGGATGAAAGCCGACGAGGTTCGCGGCCTCCACGAGCGCAGCGGGAGCATTCCGGTCGGAGGCGACGGCCTGGGCCGGCGGTGGCACCGAGGGCGTCGAGCGGTTCGCGAGCAGCGCCACGACGACGCCTGCGACGACCACCGCGACGCCGGCCGACGCGAGCCAGACGAGCCGTTGCCGATTGCCGCGCGGGCGGTGCTTCCCGACCGGAGGCGGCATCGCCGCTCCCGCTTGCCGTTGCTTCTTGACGCGCGAGGCCCTACCCATGGTCTCTCCTCTGTTGGTTGGGATGGCGACGATCAGGCAAGCGCATCGGCCTGTCCTGGATAGAGCGGGAACGAGCGTGTTGCCCGGGCCGGGAGGATGTAGTTGGCCCGTTTGAGGACGAAGATGAACTCGTTGATGCCGTTGTTGACCGTGTCCGTGATCGCCGGGTTCAGATAGGAGGCGTTGGCTGCGTTCATTGCCTTCCGGGTGGTGACGAAGTCCGCGATCGTCTTCTGGATCGACACGAAATGGAGCCCGGCAAGGCCCCCGTCGACGGTGTCGAAGTCGCGGCGGATGATCAGCGGCTTTCCCTTGCGCCGGGCGCGAGCCGAGGTCTGGGAGTGCCCGACGACGCCGTAACGGGCGGCCGCCAGGGCGTACTTGCCGGGGTCGCTCGGGGCGTCGTCGGTGAAGCGGGCCACCTGGGCGGGAGTCACCTCGGGTGCGTACATGCGGGCGACGCGCTCCTTCTCGTCGAGCAGCTGGTACCAGCTGTCGAGCCGCAGGCGCATGTAGCTCACCTGCATCGTCGTCCCGCCGGCGAAGGGCCCGCTGGCGATCGTGACGTCGTCCTCGGACGCCTGGTTCTTGGTGAAGCCGGACTTGAAGCCCATGAAGAGCGGCGAGCTCTTGGGCACCGGGTTGCCGGCCGGGATGCCGTTGGCGTGCTGGTGGGCAGCGGGCAGGCCTGTGCCGACGAACCCGGTTCGTGTCTCACGCCAGCGCAGGACGCTGCGCAGATCGATCGATCCGGCGCCCGGCAGGCGCCGGCCGTGGACGAGTGCGAGCTCGATCTCGGCGAGCCGCTGCTCGTTGTCGCAGGCGAGGTGGAGGCAGAGGTCGTAGTTGTCGAACGTCGGCAGCTCGAAGTCCGAGAGGCCCTTGGCGTGCTCGACCGGCGTCGGGATGCCGAGCGCGTGCTCGAAGTAGTGCGGGCCCCAGCCGACCGTGAACAGGAGCCCTTCGTGACCCCAGGGGTAGAGCCGCTCCAGCGTCCGCAAAGACGCCTCGAGCGTGCGCACGCCGCTGGCGCTCGGCGCGCCCAGCAGGTCGAACATGAGCAGGCGGTCGAAGCGGGGGGAGATGGCGTTGCCGTGACCGTCCTTGGCGAGCGAGTCCACCCAGCCGAACTGGCGCGACGGCAGGCCGGCAGGCTGCGCGCCGAGCGGGACAGTGTCCCGCCCGGTCAGCGCAGCGAGGCCGCGAGCCGCGGTCCCGCCGCCGGCGACGACGCCGGCGGCGGTTGCGAGGAAACGGCGGCGGGACAGCGTTCTACGCATGCTCATGACGCGACTGTCCTCCAGTCCCGCTCGGAAGGACGGTCGAGAGCGCCCAGGCGAGCAGGGTGAAGGGCAGCCCTGCGTTGGGGTCGGTGGCGGATCCCGTGCTCATGTCTTCGGCACCCAGCGAAACGTCAGATCGACCTTGTGAGGCTTCAGCCAGAGCCCCTTGTACTCCAGGTGGCGGGCTGCCACGGGAGGGCTGACGAGCAGGGAGACGTGGTAGAGGCCCGCGCTCGGAAGCGCCACGTTGTTGCCGTAGTGCGGCCCCATGTAGCGCGAGATCATCGGCCAGAGCCGCTCGTCGAAGACGATCTTGCTGCCCTTCTTGATCGTCGCCCAAACCGACGAGTAGGGGATCGCGACCTTGGTGGCCTTGTCGGAGAGCAGCACCATCAGGTGGAAGCTCGTCTTCGCGGTGGGGCGGACGAGCTGCTGGCTCGTGCCGTTGAACAGCTCGAACGTCGCGGGTGCCGAGGTCTGGGCCTCGATGCTCATCCCTTCCCAGTCGGCCTGGCCGAGCGGCACCATCGCCATCGCGGTCGGCATCGCACCCGATGTCTGCATCATCGGCAGCGCGGCTTGCTTGATCGTCGGCACAGGGCTCGAGCCCATCGCCGAGCTTCTCGATGACGTGCTGGTCGACATCCCGCTCATCCCGTTCATCGAGCTCGTCGTTGTCGTCGTGGCCGCGCCGGTCCGCGAGGCCTCTGTGCCCCTGGCAGCGTGCGCGACCAGCACCACACCGACGAGCACGGCGACGATCCCGCCGGCGAGCAGCGCCGCTCGGTTGGGGCCGCCCGCGCTGGAAGCCTGAGCTGCCCCGACCGGGTCGGGGCCAACAGGTGCATTCGACATGTCTCTTCTCCTTACTGAACACGAGTGTTCACGTGGTTGACGGTTGGACGCCGCGACCGACGAAGCTCGTCACGCGGCGCGAGGACCCGCATGCGCCGTGCGACAGCGCTCAACCGCCCTCGGAGCCGCTCGAGGCACGGACCCGCGCCCGAAGGGCTCGACCGCGGACGCGGTCAGCAGAAGGAAAGCGATGCCGCCAGGCGCAGCCCGGCAACCGGAGGCCCGCGTCCTGCGTGGCCGTCTGCGAGCACGGCGGTGCGCAGCGGCCAGGCCGTGAGCGCGAACCAGGAAGGCGACTCGGTGAGCGGCGGCGCCGGCTGGGCCGGCCGGCGTGCCAGAGCGCGACCCGCACGCTCCGCAGCCGTTGCGAGCAGGCGCGCGACGAGATACGCGAGCAGTGCGAACGGAAGCTGCAGCAGCAACCCGATCACGAACGTCGGAGCCGCCACCACTCCGGAGATCGACCCGAAATGAACGAGCGCCTCGAGATGCTCCTGCAGGGCGAACGCCAGCGGCGGCAGTGCCGCGAACCGCAGCAGCGAGGTGTGGCCCACGAGCCTGGCTTCCCGGCTGCGCGCGTCACGGCCGTGCAGGAAGACAGAGGAGACCAGCACGGCGAGCGCGATCCCGCCGAGAAGCGGCAGCCAGCTGAAGTAGCTGTGCCCCGACTGCTGCAGCGCCTGGCTGCGTTCCCAGGCATTCGGATAGACGATCCTGTAGGCGGCGAAATGCGCCACTTCCGTTCCCGCGAGCATGAGCGGAACAGACAAGAGCCAAGGGACGATGCGCCTGGTCACGTCAGCGAGCCATGATAGGGAAATGGCCGAACCGCGCCGCAGCGGGATCCAGGACGGCCGAGGTTAGACTGGCAACATGACGCACCGGCGCCTGCAGAGCGTCGTCTCGGGCCGCGGATTCCTGCTGCTGCCTGCAGCTGCGTACGTGGTTCATCAGCTGCGCTACGAGCTCGCATACGGCTCGCGGGCGAACGAGATTCTCGTCGCCCAGGGCCACTCGTACCTCGACTCGCTTGCCCCATGGCTCGTGCTGATGCTCGGAATCGCGTGCGGGGCTTTCCTGTTGCGCGTCGCGCGTGCGTTCGCGAGCGGTGATGACGACCGGCCGCGCCGCTCGTTCTTCGGGCTCTGGACGCTGACCTGGGCCGGTCTCGTCGCGCTCTACGCAGCGCAGGAGTTCCTCGAGGGCTTCTTTGCCGTCGGCCATCCCGGCGGGCTCGCCGGCATCTTCGGCCACGGAGGCTGGTGGGCCCCGATCGTCGCCCTGCCGCTCGCCGCGGCACTGGCGGCGCTCCTGCACGTCGCCCACGCGCTCGTTCGGATCGCCGCTCGATCGACCGAGCCGTACCCCGCAGCCCGATCGTCCGCGCCGCTGCGCCGGCGCTCGCCGGTCAGGCAGGCTCCGCTTCCGCCTCTCGCCGGTTCCGCTGCCGGCCGTGCGCCTCCGCTCGGTTTCACGACCGCCTAGAGCAGTCACCTCTGCGCGAACTCGCGCTCGTGAAACCACACCGGGAAAGGAGCTCTCTCAGGATGCGCTTTGCCGCAGCCCTCGCCGTCACCCTCGCCGCGCTGGCCTTGCCTGCCGTGGCGGCGGCGCATGGGCGAACCGCGACGGTGGCGCTTGACTTCCGGCTCCAGCTCGACGAGGCGGCGCTCACGATCCCGGGCGTCCACGTCCGGGTGCTCGACGGCGACCGCTCCTTCCAGTTGCGCGTCGACGGCGGCCACACGCTCGTCGTGAAGGGGCTGCTCGACGAGCCTGTCCTGCGGATCGGGCCGGCGGGAGTCTGGGTGAACTCCAACTCGCCGACCGCCTTCGCAGACAAGCTCGTCACCAAGTCCAAGCAAGGCTGGGTGCACGTGAGCAGCGGTCACCTGTTCGCCTGGCACGACCATCGGCTTGCCCCGCCACCCGCCTCCCGGCCGGGGCTTGCGGGGCGCTTCGCGATCCCGATCACCCTCGACGGAAAGCCGATGGTGATCGGTGGGACGTTCTGGCGCGTCGCCCGCCCGGCGATCTGGCCGTGGCTCGCGGGAGCCGCCGCGTTCGTGCTCGCGATCCTCGCTGCGGCGCGGCGACGCCGGCTGCGGGGACCGCTGGCGATCGGCCTCGGCACCGCCGCCGGCCTCGCGGCGCTCGCGGCCGTGACGACGTTCGCCGCCAAGGACGCGCCGAACGGCCAGGTCGCGTGGGTGCAGATCGGCGCCGGGATCGGGATCGGGATCGCGCTTGCGGTGCTGCTCGTCCGCCTCGACGGGGCCCGTCGCGTCCATGCCGCCGGGATCGTCGGTGCGATCGCGGCGGCCGCGAGCATCGGCTCGCTCTCGGTGTTCTGGCACGGAGTCGTCATCTCGGCGCTTCCCGCGACTTCTGCGCGCCTCGCGTGCGCGCTCGCGCTTGTCGGCGGGATAGCCGCGGGCGCGCTCAGCTTCTCGCGCGACTTCGACACGACCAGGAGGACGGCCAGATGATCGCGTTCGCGGTGGCGCTGGCGCTCGCAGTCGATCCGTCGGTGAAGCCGTGGCCGATCGGGCTCGGCCCGGGCTACCGGCCTGCGGCGACGAACGCCGCAGTCGCAGCCGGGGCGCCTCTCGGCAGCTTGCGCTGCGGCGCGAGCGGCAAGACGTTCTCTGTCCACGTCGAGCTGTTCGCGAACCGGCGCGTGATCGCCGTTCCGGCCGGGATCGGCGTCGCGCACCCCTACCGGACGACGCTCGGCACCGTTGTGCCGCAAGGCTGCGCCTACCCGGTCAGGACGGTGACGCCGACCGGTGTCGTCGACGTCGCGCGGGGCACGCGCCTGACCCTCGGCGATCTCTTCCGCGTCTGGGGCCAGCCGCTCGGCGCCCACCGCCTCGGCTCGTTCACCTCGCGCGAACGGGTGCGCGCCTATCTGGCCGGACGGATCGTTCGCGGCGCTCCGGGCGCGATTCCGCTGAGCAGCGGCGAGCAGATCGTCCTCGAGCTCGGCGGCTACGTGCCGCCTCATCCGTCGTTCCTCTTCCCGAAGGGATCGTGATGCGCGACCTCCGACTGGCTCTCATCGCTCCACTTGCGATCGCCGCGCTCGCCGGCTGCGGCGGCTCCTCCTCGTCGACCACCCCCTATCCGACGATCTTGCCCGCCACGTCCTACGACCTGGTCGACTTCCAGCCCGCGGTCAGCCCGAAGCCGGGCCAGGCGACGACCGTCTCGTTCGTAATCCGCCAGCCCGACGGCAAGCCGATGACGAGCTTCAAGGAAGGGGCGGGGCCGCACACCGGCATCCACGTGATCCTCGTACGCGACGACCTCGCGTACATCATCCACATGCATCCGCCGGTGAAGCACCTCGGCGCCGACGGCGTGATCCACCTGAAGGTCGTCTTCCCGGCGCCGGGGCCGTGGCGGACGGTGATCGACGTCTACCCGAACACGACCGGCCCGCAGACGAACTTCCAGCTCTTCCATCCGCTTCGCGTCGCAGGCGCCTACCAGCCGAAGAAGCTGCCGCCGTTCTCGCCGGTGGTGAAGGTGCGCGGGTACACGTTCGTGATGCACGGCAAGCCCCGTCTGAAGGCGATCCAGGCCAGCTTCATCAACGTGACGGTCACCGACCCGCAAGGGAAGCCGGTCGTCTTCGTCCCCTGGTACGGAGCGCTCGCGCACGCGATCTTCTTCCGCCAAGGCTCGCTCGACTACTTCCACACGCACATCTGCTCGGCGCAGACTCCGAACTGCACGAGCCTCCTCGGCAGCAAGGCGGTGAAGGGCAAATCGACGACGCCCGGCAAGCTCACCGTCGGGGTGCTCGTCCCGGCGCCCGGAACGTGGCGGCTCTTCCTGCAGCTGAAGCTCGGCGGGCGCGTCGCGACGGCGCCGTTCACGCTGGTGGTGCATCCCCGTCCGTAGTCGCCGCTCCGGCGGCGCCTCGCCGCCCGTAGCTGCGTCCTCGGTCGCCTCGATAGCTACAGCTATCGAGGCTCCCTGCGTCCTTGCCACGAACGGCGATTCATCCCCCGGATAACGCACCGAACTTACGGACGGGTGCACTAGCGGTGCGAGTCAGGCTCGCTCTCTGGTTGCCGATCGCGGCCGCGGTCGTGACGACGACCCGGGTCGTCGTCTACGCGTTCGCGCCCTCGGAGCTCCAGCTCGCCATGCAGTTCGAGCAGCGGGCCGGCGGGCCGCATCTGGCGGATGCGCTCGCTCTCGTGTCGCTGCTCGCGGCAGCGCTTGCCGCCACCATTCTCTGGCTGGCGGTCGTGGCCGTTCGAGAACGGGTGGAGCTCGAGGGAAAGCGGCTCGTGGCGGCGCCGCGACTCCCGCTCGCACGGCTGGCGCTGCGCCTGCCGGCGCTCTTCCTCGTCACGTCGTTCTCGTTCGCGATGCTCGAGTCGTACATCCACTGGCGCGAGGGGCTCGGCTGGCACGGGCTGCACTGCCTGATCGGGCCCGTCCATCGCGATGCGATCCCCGTCCTCGCGGGGCTCTCGGTCGTCGCGGTCGCGATCCACGCCGCCGTCGAGCACCTCTTCGCCTGGGCGCGCAGGGCGATCGCCCAGCTCGCGGCCCGTCTGCCCCGGCTGCGCCACGGATCGCTCGGCGCCTCGCCGGTTCGCGGTTTGCGCGCCCGACTTCGGACAGCCACGACCGTCGCCCGCGGGCCGCCGAGGTTCTTCGTCTCCCTGTCAACCATCTGAAAGGAGAACGAGGAACGTGAAGACTCACAACACAGGCAGGCGCCGGATTCCGGTTGCCTTCGTACTCGCGGCGGCCGTCGCGCTCGTCGCGGCTGCGACCGCTTCGGCGCATGCGCGGATCAGCCCGCCCGTCTCCCTCTCGAACACGCTTCAGCTCTACAGCCTCGCCGTCCCGACCGAGAAGAACCCGCCGCTCACCACGACCAAGATCGTGTTGACCGTGCCGAAGGGCTTCTCGATCGACTCGTTCGTTCCCAACCCGGGCTGGAAGCGCGTGCTCCAGCAGACCGGCTCCGGCGACAGCGCCGTGATCCAGAAGGTCACCTGGACCGGCGGCAACATCCCGTCGGAGGAGGACTCGCTGTTCCAGTTTCTCGGCCAGCCGGCCAAGAACGGGACGTACACGTTCACCGTCCAGCAGACCTACTCCGACGGCTCGATCGTGAACTGGGCCGATCCGGAGACCGGCGCGGATCCGGCTCCGACGATCCAGGCGAAGAGCTCGCTGGGCGGCGGCGGCACGCCGCTGCTCACGATCGTCGCCCTCGTGGTCGGCGCTCTCGGGGTGCTGATCGCAGGGATCGCTCTGCTTGCCGGCGGTAGCAGCGGCAAGAGGCAGCTGGCATGACACGCGGGGGGCGCGCCGTCCTCGCGTGTGCGGTCGTTGCGGTGGCGCTGCTCGCGCCGGCCGCAGCGTCCGCGCACGCGTATCTGATCAAGACGGTGCCGTCGGCAAGCGGCATCGTGGACGTCTCGCCCCCCGTCGTCGCTCTGACCTACGACGAAGCGGTTGAGCCGCGCTTCGCCATCATCTCGGTCACCGACAAGAACGCCAAGCAGGAGACCACGGGCGCTGTCCGCCGTTCCGCGTCGGATCCGGACACGCTCGTCGTCTCGCTTGCGCCGCACCTGCCGGAAGGCTGGTACCTCGTCTACTGGCGGGCGATCTCGGTCGACGGGCACCCGGTTCAGGGAGCGTTCACCTTCGCCGTCGGACCGAACCCGGGCCCGGCGCCGCAGTTCGTGATCCCGCATATCTCGCAGACGGCGACGACGCCGGAGCTGCTCACCGCCCGCTGGCTCATGTTCCTGAGCGTGATGAGCGCGATCGGGCTCTTCTTCCTGCGGCTCGGGATCGCCCGCCCGGTTGTCAGGCGCGTCGAGGGGACGAGCCTGCGCTCGATCACCGTCGCCATGATCGTCGCGTCGGCGATCGGCCTGCTCGCGATCCCGTTCTACCTCGAGAGCGCGACGGCGGTCGACTCGTTGCGGTCGGTCTGGGACGTGAGCGCGCTCGTGCCTCTCTTCCGCGTGACGGCCTTCGGCCGCGGCTACGTCGATCTGGAGCTCTGCTTCGCGCTCTTCTGCGTCGCGGCGTGGGTGGCGCTCTGGGTGGACAGGCCCGAGCGGGAGCACCGCTCGATCGCCGAGATCCTCGCCGCGCTGGGTGCGCTCGGCGCGGCGGCGGCGGTGCTGATCATCCCCGGGGCCTCAGGCCACGCTGGACAGACAGCGCCGCGCGGCCTCTCACTGCTCCTCGATTGGCTCCATCTCGTCTCCGGGTCGCTCTGGCTCGGTGGCCTGATCGGGCTGCTCGTGCTCTGGAGCAGCCTGCCGGCCGGGAGGCGCGTGAGCTCGCTGATCGTCGTCGTGCCCCGGTTCTCGAACGTCGCGTTCGTCTCGGTGCTCGTCCTGCTCGGCTCGGGGACGTGGGCGACCGTCTTGCACATGCCGATCCTGTCGGCGATGTGGACGACCTCCTACGGCAAGGCGATCCTCGTCAAGATCGGCCTGCTCCTCGTAGCGATGCTGCTCGGGGCGGTCAACCTCGTCCGGACGAAGCCACGGCTTGCCGCCGCTCGCGGCCGGCCCGAGCTCGGTGCCCCGACGGCGACGCTGCTGCGCCGGCTGATCTCGGTCGAGACCTTGCTCATCACCGCCGCCGTCTTCGCCGCTGCGACCCTCTCGAGCCTGGCGCCGCCGGCCGCCGCGCTCGCGCAGGAGGGCTCGGCGCTCGCCAAGGTCGGTCCCGGCCCGGTGGCCGAGACGGTGCACAAGGCCGGCTACACCCTGCGCGTGCTCGTGAACCCGAACAGGGCGGTCGCACCGAACTCCTTCGCCATCCAGATCACGAAGGGGGGAGTGCCGGTCCGGCACGCGAACGTGACGCTCACCTTCCTGATGCTCGACATGGAGATGGGCCAGCAGGAGTACCAGCTGAACGAGACGAAGCCCGGCGTCTACTCGCACGCTGCTCCCGCACTCGTCATGGTGGGCCACTGGGGGCTCTCCTTCGACATCACGCCCAGAAGCGGCGAGCCGTTCACGGCGCTCGTCGTCGATCACGCAACCGGATGAGCGGCGGGCCCCGGATCCCGTTTGGTGCCTGGGCACGCCTTGCAGGCGCCGCCGCCGCGCTCGCAGCGGGTACCGTCGCTCTGGTCGTCGCCATCCTTCTCCTCCGGACACTCCTTGGCTAAATCGCGCCTCATCGCCCTTGTCGCCATTGCCGTCGCTGCGGTCGCAGCGCCCGCGGCGGCGCTGGCCGACGGCGACCCGGCGAGCGACTACCTGCTCTCGCAGCCGGTGTTCCTGCCGATCGACCATCCCGTGTCGCCGAACAAGGCGGCGGCGTTCGCGAAGCTCGTCCTCGGCGCCGAACAGGCCGGCCTCCAGATCCGGGTGGCGGTGATCTCGTCGAGGTATGACCTCGGCTCGGTCCCTATCCTCTACGGCCAGCCGCAACGCTATGCCGATTTCCTCGGGCAGGAGCTCTTCTACTACTACAAGCACAAGGTTCTCGTTGTGATGCCGAACGGATACGGGATCTACGACAACGGCCATTCGACGGCCGTGGATCGCGCCGTGCTGGCGAAGGTGGCGCCGGCGAAGGCGGTCAACGGGAACGTCCTGACCGCCGCCGGCACACGCGCCGTCGAGGCGCTCGCGAAGCACTACGGCGTCGCGTTGCCGTCGAGCACCTCCGCGTCCCAGGGCTCGTCGACGAATCGCGAGCGGCTCGAGCTCGGGCTCGCCGCGCTCGTCGTCCTCCTGCTGATCCTCGGCGGCGGGTTTGCCCGGCGCCGCTGGCGGTCGCGGTGAGACGCGGCGCCCTGCTCCTGGCGGTGTTGGCGCTCTGCGCCGGCTGCGGCGGCTCGAAGAAGCCGGTATTCATCGGGCAGGTGATCACCCCGACACAGGCGGCTCCGGCCTTCACGCTGCACGACGACGCGGGCCGCGTCGTGAGCTCCGCCGCGGACAGCGGGCACTACGTGATCGTGACCTTCCTCTACACGCACTGCCCGGACGTCTGCCCGATCATCGCCGGCAATCTCAACCAGACGCTGAAGACAGCCGCTGCCAGGAGCGCCGGGCTCCGCGTCGTCGCGATCAGCGTCGATCCCACCGGCGACACGGAAGCGGCGGTGCGCAAGTACGTGCAGGCGCGCGGCCTCGTCTCGACCTTCCACTACCTGATCGGCACGCGCGCCCAGCTCGCCCCCGTCTGGAAGGCGTTCCACATCGCCGCGGTGCCGGGATCGAAAGGGTCGGTCACCCACGACGCGTTCGAGATCCTCGTCGACCCGAGCGGTCAGGAGCGGCTGATCTACGACAAGGACGTCAAGCCGGGCGACATCGTTCACGACCTCGCGATTCTCACGAAGGAGAGCTGACATGGGCAGGCAGTCACGTCTCAAGGCGCAGCGACGGGTCGCACCGCCGCCGCCGGTTGGCAAGCGCGGTGGATCGAGCCCGAAGAAGGTGATCTTGACCGTGACGCTCGCGCTCGCGATCGTGGGCCTGATCGCGGCCGGCGTGCTCGCGGTCACACGAGGCGTGACGAGCAAGGCCCCACCGCCGGCGAGCTCGATCGCAGCCTCCGACACCAGCGCGCCGCAGTCGCTGATCACGGCGGCCGCAGCGGTCGGATTCCATCCGAACGTGGAAGCCGGTGTCGGGCAGATCGAGAGCAAGCCGGCCTCGGCGGCACACCCCCCCGAGAACCCGAATCTCCTTCCCGTCGGCACAACCGCGCCGAGCTTCACGTTGAAGACGCCGCAGGGCCAGCAGGTCAGCCTGAGCGACTTCCGCGGCAAGGCGACGCTGGTCGAGTTCTTCGCCACCTGGTGCCCGCACTGCGACGCCGAGGCACCGCACCTGCACACGCTGTACGCGTCCCTCTCACCTGCTCGGTACGCCTTCGTCTCGGTGAACGCCGACGGTGAGAGCGCACCGAGCGTGTTCGCCTACCACACCTATTTCGGCCTCCAGTTCCCGGCCGTGCTCGATCCGAGCTCGCACGTGGGCAGCTTCACCTCCCCCGGCGGAGCCGGCAAGGTGACGCTCGCCTACAAGGTGGAGGCGTTCCCGACCTTCTACATCCTGAACGGGCGGGGCGTGGTCGTCTGGCGCGGGGACGGCGAACAGCCCGATGCGCTGCTGCGGCAGGAGTTGAAGCGGGCGGCCGATGAGTAAGGTCGGGCTCGCGATCCGCCTGGTCGCGGCCGCGATCTGGCTCATCGCCGGGGTCTCCAAGCTCTTCGAGCTGGAGCACTTCCGTTCCGAGGTCGGGGCGTTCAAGCTCTTGCCGCACGCGCTCGTGACGCCGTTCGCCTACGGCCTGCCCTTCCTCGAGACGTTCGTCGGCGTCTACCTGCTGCTCGGCCTGCTCGTGGCGCCGGCGGCGATCGTGACCTGCGTGCTGATGGCGGCGTTCCTGATCGCCCAGGCGCAGGCCTGGGCGCGCGGACTGTCTCTCGACTGCGGCTGCTTCGGAACGCTCGCCCAGCAGAAGGTCGGCTTCTGGAGCATCGCCCGCGACGCCGCGCTCGGCGTCCCGGGGCTCGTGCTCGCGCTCCGCCCGGCCCGCTACCTCTCGCTCGACCAGCGCTTCCTCGGGCTTCCGGACGCGTTCGCGCGCCGGCCCGACGCCTGAGCCTGGCTCCTGGCCTTCGCCCGCTACCGTTCGGGCATGCCAGGCGGCCGCAACGGCCCGTTCGGGCCGCGGGAGGCGGTTGTGCGCCCCGCGGACCCGGCTGTGCGCCGTGCGAACGCCCGCCGCATCTCCATGCTCTTCCGGCCCTACCGGCTGAAGCTGCTCGCGGTCACCGGGCTGATCGTCTTCTCCTCGGGGCTCGGCGTGATCCCGGCGTTCCTGCTCCGGGATGTCTTCAACAAGGCGATCAGGTCCCGGCCGGGCGCGCTGCCGCAGGTCCACATGAGCCTCCTCGGCGAGCTGACGGGAGGGATGATCGCGATCGCGGTCATCACGGGCGCGCTCGGCGTCTTTCAGTCCTACCTCTCGACGGAGGTCGGCCAGCACGTGATGCACGACCTGCGCACTGCGGTCTACAAGCATCTGCAGCGGCTCTCGCTCGCCTTCTTCACGAAGACGCGGACCGGTGAGGTGCAGAGCCGGATCGCGAACGACATCGGCGGCGTCGACAACGTCCTCACCTCGACCGCCACGACGGTGGTCTCGACCGTGACGACGGTGATCGCCACGATCGTCGCGCTCTTCCTGCTCGACTGGCGCCTGGCCGCGTTCTCGCTCGCGCTCCTGCCCGTGTTCGTCTGGATGTCGAGGCGCGTCGGCGAGCAGCGGCGCAAGATCTCGACGCTGCGCCAGGAGTCGATGGCCGACATCTCGTCGCTCGTGCAGGAGTCGCTCTCTGTCTCCGGGATCCTGCTCGGGAAGACGATGGGCCGCTCGGCCGAGCTCGCCGAGCGGTTCAGGGACGAGTCGCACTTGCTCGCGAAGCTCGAGGTGCGCAGCCGCATGGCGGGCCGCTGGACGATGTCGTCGATCAACATCGCGTTCGCGGTCATGCCGGCCGCGACCTACCTCTTCGGCGGCTTCGCGATCGCGCACTACAGCGCCGCGATCTCGACCGGCACCCTGATCGCGTTCACGACGCTCCAGACGCGCCTCTTCTTCCCGATCGGCAGCCTGCTGAACGCGGGGGTCGACGTGCAGGCGTCGCTCGCGCTCTTCGACCGGATCTTCGAGTACCAGGACCTCCCGATCGACATCGAGGAAGGAACGCGGACGCTCTCGAGCGTCCGCGGCGACGTGAGGTTCGACAACGTCTGGTTCCGCTACGAGGGCCACGACTGGGCCCTGCGCGGGGTCGACTTCGAGGTCCCCGCCGGGACGACGACCGCGATCGTCGGCGAGACGGGCGCCGGCAAGACGACGCTCGGCTACCTCGTCGCCCGCCTCTACGACGTCACGAAGGGCGCCGTCACGATCGACGGCGTCGATATCCGCTCGCTGACGTTTCCGGCGCTGGCCGCGGCGGTCGGCGTCGTCTCGCAGGAGACCTACCTCTTCCACGCGAGCGTCCGCGACAACCTTCGCTTCGCGAAGCCGGAGGCCACCGACGCCGAGATCGAGCAGGCAGCGAGAGCGGCGCAGATCCATGCGCTGATCTCGTCGCTGCCGGAGGGGTACGAGACCGTCGTCGGCGAGCGCGGCTACCGCTTCTCGGGCGGAGAGAAGCAGCGGCTCGCGATCGCCCGCGCGATCCTCCGGAATCCGCCCATCCTCGTCCTCGACGAGGCGACCTCGGCGCTCGACACGCAAACGGAACGCGCCGTGCAGCAGGCGCTCGACAACCTCGTTGAAGGCCGCACGACGATCGCGATCGCGCACCGGCTCTCGACGATCCAGGCGGCGGATCAGATCGTCGTGCTCGACGGCGGCGAGGTGGTCGAGCTCGGAACCCACGACGAGCTGCTCGCCCGCGGCGGCCGCTACGCCGCGCTCGCGGCTCGGGACGCCGACGTGGTCCCCGCCTGAGCCATTACGTTCCGCTGACACAATTCGGTAGCTGAATTGATCTTTAACCTGTAGAAGGTGGCCGTGAGCGGCGTCCCCGTCTACACCGGCCCGTTCGGAAAGCAGCAGGCCGAGCGGCTCCTCTGGCGGGCGGGATTCGGAGCGCGCGAAGGCGAAGCCGAGCAGCTGTCGAAGCTCGGGCTCAAAGCCGCCGTGCAGTCGTTGACGCGGCCGCCTGCCGAGCAGCTCGTCGGGCCCGAGCCTCACGTCGAGAAAGGTCTCCCGCTCGCGCCCGCCGACGCCTACGGCCACGACCATCTCTGGTGGCTCGACCGCATGGTGCGGACGTCGCGCGCCGCTCGTCGAGCGGATGACGCTGATCTGGCACAGCTGGTTTGCGACCTCGAACCAGGGCGTTGCCTCCCAGCAGCTGATGCTGAATCAGAACCAGCTCTTCAGGACGAACGCGCTCGGCTCGTTTGGCACCTTGCTCCAGGGCGTCACCACCGATCCGGCGATGCTCGCTCTGGCTGAACGGCAACCAGAACGTGAAGAGCCATCCGAACGAGAACTACGGGCGCGAGATGATGGAGCTCTTCACCCTCGGCGCCGACCGTGGCGCCTACACCGAGACCGATGTGCGCGAGAACGCGCGCGCGCTCACGGGCTGGCGCGGCTCGGTGAACAAGGGCGTGATCGCCCCGTTCACCTACGACCCGAACCAGCACGACAACGGGACGAAGACGATCTTCGGCCAGACCGGCGACTACGGCTGGCAGGACTCGTGCAACCTCTGCCTCGCCCATCCGCTGCACCCCTCGTTCTTCGTCTCGAAGCTGTGGAGCTACTTCGTACCGACGGCACTCGATGCCGCCACCTCGACCGCGCTCCAGGCGGCGTACTCCGGCCGCCAGATCCTCCCGGTCGTCGAGGGGATCCTGATGCACCCGGATCTCTACACCGGGCCGAGCATGGTGAAGTCACCGGTCGTCTTCAATGCCGGCCTGCTGCGCATGCGCGGGCGCGGGATCGACACGTCCGTGTGGTGGTCGCTCGACCAGTCCGCGGCGCAGCAGCTCTTCTACCCGCCCGACGTCGGGGGCTGGGATTACACGCGCTGGCTCGACACGGCGACGTTCCGTGCGCGCTGGTTCATCGCTGCGCTCGTCCAGGGCTCGGCCTCGCCGACCGACTCCCCGAGCGACCCGGCGAAGCTCGTCCAGCGCTCGATCCAGTTCTGGGGCGACCCCACCGTCTCGACCCAGACGCGGACGCTGCTCGTCGCGTTCGCGAAGGCGCAGCTGAAGCGCCAGAACGCCCCCGCTGTCGTCGAGACCGCAATGCGGCGGCTCGTCGCCTCCTCCCCCGACCTCCAGACCGCATGAACCGGGCTGTGGAGAACATTTCACACTTCTGTTTCGGTACGTCGTCCCGGACGAGGTGCAGTTCGCTCCTCGGGACGACTTGTTCCACTCGTGTTTCGGTACGTCGTCCCGGACGACGTGCGGGGTGGGGCGCATGAGCGACTGCCGCGACTGCACCCGCACCGAGCTGATCCGCCGCGCGGTCGCCGAGGCGGGCCGGGGGCTGCCCGGGATCGAGCCGGGGATGCCGTTGCCCGCGGGCACGGGGCTCGACCGGCGCGCGTTCATCTCGCGCACCGCCGGCCTGGCGCTCGCCGTCTACGGCGGCTCGAGGCTCAGCGGCCTCGCCTTCGACGACGGGATCGCCCAGGCCGCCGCCAACGCCGCCTCGACGCAGCCCGTGCTCGTCTCGGTCTTCCTCGCCGGCGGGATCGACTCGCTGTCCGTTCTCTTCCCGGCTGGCCAGCCGGCCTACTACCAGCTTCGCCCGACGCTCGCGCTCGCCCAGAGCACGGGCATCCCCTACACCGAGGACCCGACCCTGCGCTGGCATCCCGCCGCGAAGGGCATCGCCACGCTGCACGACGAGGGGAAGGTCTCGGTCGTCCCCGCGATCGGGTATGCGAACTCCGACCAGTCGCACTTCACCTCGCGCCACTACTGGGAGGTCGGGGCGACCGACGCGAACCTGCGCACGGGCTGGATGGGCCGGTACCTCGACCAGGTCGGCACTCCCGACAACCCGCTGCAGGGGCTCTCGCTCGACGTCACCCTCCAACCGTCGCTGGCGACCGCGAAGGTTCCCGTCGCGACGTTGCAGGCGGCCGACCAGTACACCTTTGCGCCTCCCGGCCTGCCGCCGCATCCGCTCGAGGCCTCGATCTTCCAGGAGGCTGCGAACATCGGCGCGGCGCACGCGAGCTCGCCGGACGCCGGATTGCGGCAAGCGGGCCAGGTCGCGCTCGAGGCCGACCGGCTGTCGGCTCAGCTCAGCGGTTTCAAGTACGGGTTCACGAGCCCGGTCGCCTATCCGAGCTCGACCGACCCCTTCCCGCACCGGCTTGCTGGGCTCGCGGCGATGATCGCCCAGGGGCTGCCCCTGCGGGTCGTCTCGATCACCTCGCCCGGCCATTTCGACACGCACGCGACGCAGTCGGCGGCGCTCACGAGCGGGCTCCAGCTCACGTCCGACTCGCTGCTCGCGTTTCAGCGGGATCTCGAAGCGCGGGGGATCGCCGACCGCGTCCTCGTCCAGGTCTGGTCGGAGTTCGGCCGCCGCGCAGCAGAGAACGCCTCCGCCGGCACCGATCACGGCTCGGCCGGGATCGGGTTCCTGATCGGGACGCGCGTCAAGGGCCAGCAGGTCGGCCCGTTTCCCGGTCTCTCGGGTGGCGGCCTCGACGGGCAGGGCAACCTGATCCCGACCGCCGACTTCCGCGCCGTCTACGCCGCGCTCCTCGAGCAGTGGTTCGACACCGACGCGAACAACCTGCTGCCGAGCGTCGCCGCCTACACCCGGCCGCTGCTCCTGAAGTGAGCCTCGTCGCGGTTGGGCTTGTTGCCCTCGTGCTCGCCTCCGGTGCGTCGGCCGAGGCGACGCCGCCGTCGCGTGTCCAGGTCTCGGCGCAGGAGTTCTCCTTCTCCCTCTCGCGGGAGACGGTGAAGGCCGGGCCGGCGATCATCGAGCTCGTGAACTTCGGGGAGGATCCGCACGACCTCCGTCTTCAGCGCGTCGGTGGCGCCCACATCGCCGGGACGCCGGAGGTTCAACCCGGGCAGTACTACGACTTGACCGTGACGCTGCTGCCGGGGAAGTACCGCCTCTGGTGCAGCATCGCGAACCATCGCGCGCTCGGGATGCAGGCGACGCTCACCGTGCGCAAGCACACGTAGTCGCTGGACACCCGGCGCCCCGGAGGGCGGGGCCCAGCGAATGCGACGTGTCAAGCGAGGAAGGGCGTCTCGAGCGCCGCCGAGCTTGCCGATACTCGTTCGCGACGCGAACGATCCCGTGCGAGGATGGTCCGATGTCACCGGATGAGGTCACCGGCGGGGCGGAATCGGCCACGGTCGTCGCCCCGGACGAGGCAAGGCCCGGACTGGTGGGCAGACTTGCCGTGGCTCGACGCCCGAGCCACGCCGTTGCGCTCCTCGTTGGCGTGTTCGTCCTCTCGCGGGCCGTGACGCTCGCCCTCGGCTTTCGTTTTGACGTCGGCTGGGTGAACGTCGCCATCCAGAACATCGATCCGCAGCTGATGCGAACCCACCTGGCACAGAGCCTGTGGAACCTCCACGGCCAGCCGCCGCTCTGGAATCTGCTCGTCGGCCTTTCGCTGAAGGTCTTTCCGCAGCACTGGCCGCAGTTCTGGCACCTGGTCTTCTTCGGCATCGGGCTGGCCGGAACGCTGGCGTTCTTCGCGCTCATGCTCGAGCTCGGGCTTCCGCGTCGCTCAGCCGTGCTGATCGCCGCCGTGTTCTCGGTCTCGCCTGCGGTGCTCGTCTACGAGAACGCGTTCTTCTACGACTACCCGACGATCGTGCTGCTGACCGTGACGGCGCTTGCCGTCGCGCGGTTCGTCGCGAAGCCGACGCTTGGGCGGGGGACGGTCGTGTTCGGTGTTGCCGCGGCTCTCATTCTGATCAGGACGATCTTCCAGCTCCCATGGCTTCTGGCGCTGGGCGCACTCCTCCTGCTCGCCTGCAAAGGCCACCGCCGCACCGTGCTCGTCTCGTGTGCGCTTCCGCTTGCTCTGGTGCTCGGCGTGATCGCGAAGAACTGGCTGATGTTCGGCGTCCCGTCGACGACCTCGTGGACCGGGATCATGCTCGCCCGAGCCGCGGTCGTGAGCCTGCCGCTCAGCGAGCGGCGGCAACTCGTGAGCGAGGGCAAGCTGCACAGCGTCTCCCTCGTCAAGCCGCTTTCGCCGCTCCCGGCCTACGAGGCGGTCGGGATCAAGCCGGCCCCGTTGACCGGCATTCCACTGCTCGACGAGCCGTCCGGGCCAAGCTTCCCACGCAACCTGGAAAACCGCACCTTCATCACGATCTCCCGGCTCTACCTCCAGGACGACATCTGGATCATCGAGCACCGCACCGGCGCCTATCTCCGCTCGGTCGGGCGTGGTTTCGCCGACTTCTTCGCGCCTCCGACGATCTCCGCGGGTAGCGGAGGCGACGTGGGCAAGATCGAGGGCTACGACCGCTGGTTCAGCAGGATCGTCTACGGAAGGCTCGGTCCTGGCAAGGACGGCCTGTTCCTGATCGCCGGGTACGTGTTCGCCGTGCTCACAGGCGCGTGGATCGTCATCCGGCGACTGAGGCCCGGCGCCGATGCGCCGACCGCGACGGTTGCGTTCGCGCTGCTGTCGATCCTCTATCTCGGCGTGGTCGGCAACTTCGCGGAGGTCGGCGAGAACTACAGGTTCAGGCTCGCTCTCGATCCGCTGGCGCTGGCGTTGATTGCCCTGGGCGTGCAGCTTCTCTGGCGGCGCCGGGCAGCGAGGTCGCGGGTGCAGCTCGAACCGTAGGATCCCGCCGGTCGGTGAGAGCAAGTTGCTACCGTCGTTGGCGGGCTACACGATGTCACGCTCCAAGCTTCCTTTCCTCGTTCTTGCGATCGCCGGCGTTACGGTGCTCGTCGGATTCACGGCGGCGCGCAGCACGCGGGCGACGGTCGCGAGCGGCTCGGTCGCTCCGGGCGGTGCGCTCGCCTTGCAGAACAGCTTCGTGAGCGTCGTGCGCAAGGTGCTGCCCTCGGTGGTGCAGATCCAGACGTCCGCCGGCCTCGGCTCCGGGATCATCTTCGACAGCAAGGGCGACATCGTCACGAACGCCCACGTCGTCGGCAGCGCGACCACCTTCTCCGTCACGACCTCGAACCTGCGGCGAGTGACCGGCAAGCTCGTCGGCTCGTTCGTGGATGACGATCTCGCGGTGATCAAGATCGCGCCCGACGGCCTCAAGCCCGCGACCTTCGCGAACTCGAGCAAGCTCGAGGTCGGCGATCTGGCGATCGCGATCGGCAATCCGCTCGGTCTCACGTCGAGCGTGACGGAGGGAATCGTCAGCGCGCTCGGCCGCTCGGAGCAGGAGGACAACGGCGTCACGCTCACCAACACGATCCAGACGAGCGCCGCGATCAACCCCGGCAACTCGGGCGGCGCGCTCGTCGACATCTACGGTCGCGTGATCGGGATCCCGACGCTAGCCGCCACCAGCAGCCAGCTTGGCACAGCCGCCGCCGGGATCGGCTTCGCGATTCCGAGCAACGTCGTCACGGACATCGCGAGCCAGATCATCAAGTACGGCCACGTCGTCAACTCGCATCGCCCCTACCTCGGTGTCCAGATCGCCGACACGCAAGCCGCGACGGGGGTCTACGTCGCGGCTGTGACTGCCGGCGGCCCCGCTGCCCAGGCCGGGATCGCCGTTGGCAACGTGATCACTGCGATCAACGGCTCTCCGACCCCGACGACGAGCGATCTCAGCACGGTCGTCGCGAACCTCAAGCCCGGCCAGAAGGTGAGCGTGAAGATCACCCGTCAGGACGGAGCGACGACCACCGTCACGCTGACGATCGGTACGTACCCCGGCTCGACCCCGTCGGGTTAGATGGTTGATTCCACGATCTCGCGTGCCCGGTTGCGCGATCTGGCCGCCCTGGGCCGCTTCGGCCTTACGGGAGCCGGCGAAGCCGCCTCCCTCCAGGCCTGCGCTTCACCACGTCGTCTCCTCGCCGATGCCGCCAGCATCGCCGAGAAGCCGCCGCGGCGCCCCAGAGCACCCAGCTCGCGCCCCGGTTCAGACGATCTCGTGGAATCAACCATCTAGGGGCCCATCCCGGGCTCGTCGTCGGCGAGCGGAATGCCCTCCGGTCCCTTGCCTCGGTAGGCGTCCCGGAAGACGTCGAACGCGTGCTCGTTGAACGTCGGGCAGATCGCGACGTGGCCGATGCCGTAGTCGCCGTTGACGTAATAGGTTCCGGGCAGCGCTGTCCAGGCCGTGAGGGCGATCTTGGCCCCGAGCGACTTGCCCGCGATCGACGTGAGTGGAGTGCCGATCAACCCGTCCCCGGCGCCGCCCGAAATCGGCTCGTTGTAGAACGCGCGTAGCTGCGCCACGGTGGAAGCCGGAGTCTTCGGGCCCCACCAGACGACGACGGCCCCGTGCTCCATGTTGTGGACGACCTGCCTCGGATTCAACGGAGTCGTGTAGAAGCCCCAGACAGCCCAGAGCTGGTAGTGACCGCCGGCCGACGGCGGGAACGTGCTCCAGAGGCCCTTCATCGGCGTGCTCAACGTCGGCACGTCGGCGTGGTAGTTGCCGCCGTTCCCGGGCGACGCGTCGCGCGGCGGCAGGGGTTTCTTGTCCTCGTAGGTGCAGCCGGCCGCGAGCATCGTCGCTTTCACGCTCGCCGCGGAGCTCTTGCCGCCGGACAGGGCGAAGAACAGGATTGCGGCGACGATCACGACGACGATGGCCCCGCCTCCGCCGAGCAGAACGTTGCGCGGGACAGTGATGCCGTCGCCCGGTTGGCGCGGCTGCTTGCCGTCGCGCCGCTGCGGCGCCTGCACGCGCCGGGGCGGCGGCGGTGTCCGTGCTTTCTTCGCCACGTCATTAGCTTACGGGCTCGATCGCCGCGGCTGCTATCGAAGCGTCGGTGTTGCGCGGCGGCCGGGGTCGGAGGAGTCGGCTCCGCGTGGGCGAATCTTTTGTCAGCGTCGGCCAAGAGACTCAATTCGGCGGGCGCTGTGTCGATAGTAGCTTCGCGAGGAAAATCTCCCCTTTTCTCCGCTTTGTCTGCTGACAACAGCACTACCTGCGTCTCGGTTTACAATCAATTTACGCGCCTCAAACGAACGAATGACCCACACAGCCGATCCTTCGCGCCGATGCTGCGTATCGAGACCCGGTTTACTCGGTCGAGCGGCATCGTGCGCGCCCTTACAAGCGTGCGGCCGGAAGCCGAGTAGCTGATGCTTTCGGTCTGCTGTCTTTCCGCGGGGCCGAGCGAGCGCCTCGCTGCGCTGCTCTCGTTGCTGCGACCCGTTGCCGACGAGTTGGTGGTCGCGGTCGACGACCGCATCGACCTGGACCGGCTCGATGCGGTTCGCGAGCTGGCCGACACGCTCGTCGCGTATCCCTTTGCCGAGCCGGTGGAGCGCCCGTTTGGCTGGCTGCACTCACTCTGCACGGGCGACTGGATCTTCCGGATCGACGACGATGAGGTTCCAAGCGCAGCGCTGCTCGACGCGCTTCGCGAGCCCGACGCCAGTCTGACGCACGCCTGGGTGCCGCGGCGTTGGCTCTGGGACGGCGGCTGGCTCGCGGCGGATCCATGGGCGCCCGATTGGCAGCTCCGGCTCGTCCGTCCGTCCGCCGCGCGCTTCCCCGGGCTGATGCACGTCCCGGTCCAGGCTTCCGGCCCCCACGCGTACCTCGAAGAGGCCGCTCTCTATCACCTCGACCTGGTGACCAACGACCGCGACACGCGGGAGGCGAAGGTGAGCCGCTACGAGCACGCACGTCCCGGCCTGCGGCTCGGAGCGCTTCCGCTCAACGCTGCCTACTACCTGCCGGAGCTCCGGCCCGAGCTGACCGTCGAGGCGATTCCTGCGTCCGACACGGCGCTGATCGCGCGGGTGCTCGGCGCCCGTCCGGCGCCGGCGGGCGCTCCGATCGAGTTGCGCGTCGCGACCCGGGCCGAGATCGACGAGCACTGGGCCGAGGCGCCGCTGCCCGACGATGGGTACCACGCGAGGATCGAGCTCGGCCGCGCGCCGTCGCCGGTCACGGGTGAGGTTCGCGAGATCGACGTTCGCGTCACGAACCTCGGAAGCTCCGTGTGGCCTGGCGGGCCCGATGCGTCGCCCGAGATCCGCGTGTCGTCGCGCTGGCACGGGCTGGCACCGTCCGACGAGCAACTTCGGTCGGCGTTTCCGGCCGACGTGGCGCCCGGCCAGACCGTGCTCGTGCCGATGTCCTTCCGCGCCCCCGAAGCGCCGGGCTCGTACGTCCTCGTGGTCGACCTCGTCCACGAGCGGCACCGCTGGTTCGGAGTCGACGCCACCGTGCCGGTCGTCGTGCGGCCCGAGCGGCGCGCAGTGGTGCTCGTCTCCCAGCCGCCGGGCGAGTCGACGTTCGACCGGCGCGTCGACGACCTGCTCGGCAGCATCGATCCGACGCTGAAGCCCGTGCTGGTGGGGCCCAAGCCCGACTGGCTGCGCGACCGCTTCGGGACCGAGGCGTACGCCGACCAGCCGCCCCCGGCTGAATCGGTCTTCATCGTGGCTGCCGGCCCCCGCCGGCGCCGCCTGCGACTGGAGCTCCGGGCCCGCGAGCTCAGGCTCGAGTCGCGGCGCGGCAGTCACAAGGCGTCAGGCTGGACGGGGTCGCGCCGCCGCGCCCTGTCGGTCAGGCAGGTCATGCTGAGTGGACTGGCGGCCTTCGGGATCATCTCCGGCGCGGGTGTCGGTGGGCTCGTCGATGTCGGCGCCGCGGCTTCCAAGGGTGGCGCCGCCAAGCTCCCGACAGGGCGGCACGCCGTCCTGCGCCAGATCGGCTCGGAGACCAGCGCGTCAGGGACTACCGGCCCCGTCGTTAGCTCGCCGAGGCGCTAGCGGCCGCCACGCGTCTCGCCTGGGCACCCGAGACTGCTCGCTCGGATGCCCAGGCGGTTGTCTTTTTCTAGAACCCGCTCGCCGTCGCGCCGGCGGAGACGGTCTCGCCTTCGGGCGCCTGGTTGTGCGACGGCTTCAGCCGCTGCGCGGCGGTGTAGTAGAGGGCGCCCACCACGACGATCACGATCAGCACCGTCCAGAGCACCGGCTGTTCGTTCAGCCAGTGCCAGTGGAAGTTCAGGCCGAGGTTCGTCTGGACCGGAGTCGGGTTCGTCGCTGCGCGGCGCCAGGCGAAGTTGATCAGCATTCCGCCGCCCCACGCGAGCGCGAGCACGTTCAACGGCAGGCCCCACTTGCCGAGCGCGAACGGGGCCTTGGCCTTCGGCCAGCCGCGGAGCCGCGCGCGGAGCAACGCGATGTTGCCGAGGAAGTACGAGAGGTAGATCATCCCGGTCGCTGCGATCGCGATGATCCCGGCACCCGCGTACTGGAGCATCGGGATGAACGCGACCACGCCGATCGCGATGCAGGCGCCGATCGGAGTGTGCAGCTGCGGGTGCACCTTCGCGAGCGCCTTCGAGCCCGGGAGCTTGTCGTCGCGCGACATGCCGAAGCAGAGCCGGATCGTCGCGGTCTGGATCGAGAGGCAGCAGACGAAGATCGCCGCCGAGACCACCAGCAGGAACACCGTCGAGAACCCATTGCCGAAGTTCGCGTCGATGATGTTCGCCGGCCCGAAGCCGCCCTTGATCGCGTCACCGAGGTTCGGGATCGCGAGCAGGCAGGCATAGAGGAAGATGCCGCCGATCACGAACGCGCCGATGATCGAGGCGAGGATCGCCCTCGGCGCTTCCCTGCGCGGATCGCGCGTCTCCTCAGCGAGCGTTCCGGCCGTGTCGAAGCCGTAGATCACGAACAGCGACATGAACATCGCGACGAGGAACGTGCCGGTTGTCAGGCTCGTCCCGCCCGTGTGGAAGATCACGCCGGCCGACTGGTGGTGATGGAAGGCCGCGAGGATGAAGGCGAACACGACCATGCCCAGGATCTCGAACAGCACGCCCGTGTTGTTCACGAGTGCGACCAGCTTCACGCCGAAGATGTTCATCACCGTGATCACGATCAGCGTGACGATCGCGACGATCCGCTGGTTGTGCAGGCTGTTCGCCATGTTCCAGCCCATGTTGTTGAAGGCAGGAATCAGCGCGAGCGGGAGCGTCACGCAGACAGCCGTCACGGTGAGAATCCCGGCGAAGAGGTAGATCCAGCCGGCGAACCAGGAGTAGGTCTTCCCGGAGAGGTACTTCGTCCATTGGAAGACCGATCCGGCCACCGGGTAGTGGCTCGCGAGCTCGGCGAACCCGAGCGCGATACAGAACTGGCCCAAGGCCACGATCGGCCAGCTCCAGATGAAGACGCCGCCGATCGTCGTCAGGCCGAGCGCGAAGAGCGTGAAGATGCCCGTCGACGGCGAGATGTAGCTGAACGCGACGGCGAAGGAGCTGAAGACGCCGAGCGAGCGGCGAAGCTCCTGCTTGTAGCCGAACTTGGCGAGATCCGCCTCGTCGCGGGCCGCGTCTGCACCCGTCTCGTCGTGAATATCCAGAATGTGGTGGTCCGACATTCGGTGCCCTCCGTTGGAGAATGAATGACGATTTAGCGCATGGCTTGGTCGGCGTGTCAACCGCCGTTGGTAGCGTTCGCCACATGCGGCTGAAGGCCTCCCCGGAGGCTGAACGTCCGATCGCGGCCCGCGGCGGCGCGCTCCCTCGAGGCGTTTCCCCGTCGCACTTCTGTGACCGCACCTCGTCCGGGACGACGTACCGTCACGAAACTGCGGTGACCGCACCTCGTCCGGGACGACGTACCGTCACGAAACTGTGGCGAGATCTGCGCGGAAGTCGAACGGATCGTCCACAGCGTTACCGGAGGGCCTGGCTGAAACGTGGTTCGGCGGCCGTCTGCTCGAGCCGCTCGAAGTGCTCGGCCGCGTGGCCCGCGAAGTCGAACTCGAGCTCCGAGACGACCTGCTGCACCACGCCCCACATCGCTTCGCGGAAGTCGGACATGAACCGCATCAGGACATGCGTGCCCGGGTCGCCTCCGCCGTAGGCGGCGAGCAGCTCGCGGTCGCCGTCGGCATCGAGGCCGTTGTTGACAGCAAAGTTCGCCAGGTCGAACGCCGGGTCGCCCATGCCGGCGTACTCCCAGTCGATGATCCAGACCTGGCGGTCATCGTGGACGAAGTTGGCGGGCAAGAGGTCGTTGTGGCACGGGCGCAGCTCGATCGGGCCGCGACGCGCCTCGATCCGGTCGGCGAGCTCTTTGGCCCATGTGTACACCTGGGCCACCGGCAGGCCGCCGGCCCGAGCCGCCTCCGCGTAGACCTCGACCACGCGGAACGAGTCGAACCGGCCCGCGATCGGCGGGCTGCGGTGCAAGCGCCGCAGCGCCGCCGCTGCCTCCTCGATCGCGACGCGGCCGACCTCGCCCTCGATGAAGCGTGTGACGAGATAGCCCTCGGGCTCGACGAAGGCGACGACCTCCGGCCCGATGCCGAGCCCCGCCGCCGCGACCGAGGCCGTGTGCTCGACCCGGCGGTCGATCCCGAGCAGCTCGGTGTCGTTGCCGCCGATCCGGAGCACGAAGTCCTCGCCATCCGTCCGCACTTTGAAGTTGTGGTTCGTGATCCCACCGCCGAGCGGCGAGACGGTATCGACGCCGCCCGGCCAGACCCGTTCGACGACGCTGTCGATCACGCGCGGATGCGCTCTCCCCGCGGGTCGAAGAGCGGCTCGGCGACGACCTCGCCCGCGACGAGCTCACCGAAGATCTCCACCTCGACGGGTTGCCCGGGCTGTGCCCGATCGGCCGGAAGATAGGCATAGGCGATCGAGCGCTCGACGGTGTAGCCATAGCCGCCGCTCGTGACGCGGCCGACGGGTCGGCCGTCGACTCGCACCGGCTCGGAGCCGAGCGCGACCGAGCGCGGGTCGTCGAGCACGAGGCAGCAGAGCAGCCGCTCGGGCTCGCCGGCGGCGAGCAACGCGTCCCGGCCGACGAAGTCGCCCTGCTCGAGCTTCACGGCGAAGCCGAGGCCGGCCTCGTACGGTGTGTCGTCGGGCGTGATGTCGGCGCCCCAGACGCGGTAGCCCTTCTCGAGGCGAAGCGAGTCGATCGCCTTGTAGCCCCCGGCCAAGAGACCGTGCTCGCGGCCCGCGCTCCAGATCGTGTCCCAGAGCGCCAGGCCGAACTCCGTCGGGCAATAGAGCTCCCAGCCCAGCTCGCCGACGTACGTCACGCGCAAGGCCAGGCACGGCACGGCGCCGACGGAGAGCTCCGAGGAGCGCATGTAGGGGAAGTCGAGCGCCGTGGTCGTGAGCGGCTGGAGGATCTCGCGGCTTGCCGGGCCCCAGAGGCCGAGGCAGGCGTAGGTCGAGGTGACGTCGTCGACGGCGATTCCGTCCGGCGCGTGCTCGCGGATCCACGAGAGGTCGTGCTGGCCGAACGCCGTTCCCGTGACGATCCGGAAGCGCTCCTCGCCGAGGCGGGTGACCGTGAAGTCGCACTCGATCCCGCCGCGCCTGTTCAGCATCTGGGTGTAGGTGATCGCGCCGATGTCGCGGGCGACGACATTTGCGCAGAGGCTCTCGACGAAGGAGGCGGCACCGTCGCCGGAGATCTCGATCTTCGCGAACGACGTCTCGTCGAAGAGTGCAGCCGTCTCGCGGCAGGCGATGTGCTCCGCTCCGATCGCAGGCGACCAGAGGCGCCCGGCCCAGCCGCGCGGACGGAGCGACCCGTCGCCTCGCTCGGCGTTCGGCTCGAACCAGTTGGCCCGTTCCCAGCCCGACTTCTCGCCGAACACGGCACCGAGCTCGGCGAGCCGCGAGTAGGTCGGCGCCATCCGCAGCGGCCGCCCGGCCTGGCGCTCGTGGCCCGGGTACTTCACGTCGTAGTAGGTCTCGTACACCTCGCGGGTGCGGGCCAGCGTGTACGCGCGCGACCGGTACGCCCGCCCGAAGCGGCGCGAGTCCATGTGCCACGTGTCGAGCGAGGGCGTCCCCTCGACGATCCACTCCGCCACGAGCTGCCCGAGGCCGCCTGCGCCCGCGAGGCCGTGGGCGCAGAACCCGGCTGCCGTCCAGAGCCCGCGCACCTCCGTCGGCCCGAGGATGAACTCGCCGTCGGGCGTGAACGCCTCGGGCCCGTTGATCAGCTTGATCACCTCCATCTCGCCGAGCGAAGGAACGCGGTGCAGCGCGTTCTCCATCAGCTCCTCGAATCGTGGCCAGTCCTCGGCGAGCAGCTTCCCGTTGAAGTCGGCGGGGATCCCGTCGAGCGACCACGGGGCCGGGTCGCGCTCGTAGCCGCCCATGATCAGGCCGCCGGACTCCGGTCGGAAGTAGACGAGCAGCGACGGGTCGCGCATCGTCGGCATGTCGAGCGGCAGGCCGGCCGGTTTGGTGATCAGGTACTCGTGCGCCATCGACACGATCGGGACGTTCACGCCGGCGAGCGCCCCGATCTCCTTCGCGAACATCCCGCCGGCGTTCACGACGATCTCGGTCTCGATCTCGCCCCGGTCGGTGACGACGCCGGTGACGCGACCGCCGACGACGTTGATCCCGGTCACGCGCGTGTGCTGCTCGATCTCGGCCCCGCCGCGCCGCGCGCCCTCGGCGAGCGCAAACGTGAGCTGCGACGGATCGATGTAGCCGTCGGTCGGCAGGTAGGCAGCCCCGAGCACGCCGTCGGTGGTCATCGGCGGGAAGAGCTTCTGCGCCTCGTCGGCGGAGATCAACTCGAGCGGCAGGCCGAACGTCTTCGCCCAGCCGGACTGGCGCGCGAGCTCCTCCATCCGCTCCGGCGCCGACGCGAGCCGCAGCGATCCGACCTCGCGCCAGCCGGTCTCGAGCCCGACCTCGTCGCCGAGGGTTCGGTACAGCTCGACCGAGCTCATCATCATCTTCGTGAGGCTGAGCGACCCGCGCAGCTGGCCCACGAGCCCGGCCGAGTGGAAGGTCGAGCCGCTCGTCAGCTCCGCGCGCTCTACGAGCACGACGTCCGACCAGCCGAGCTTCGTCAGCCAGTAGAGGATCGAGCAGCCGCCGACTCCGCCGCCGATCACGACCACCTGCGCGCGGGACTTCACCGTGCGAAGCTATCACCTCGCTCACGTGATTCTTAGTCGCCCCTTAGCCGACCCTTAGGTCGAGCTAAGCCTCCTGTTAGGCGCGGGCCTCAGGGTGGTTGTGCGCCCCCGAACAAGAGGGCGCATCCATCCCCCCCGAGCTCGAGGAGACCCACATGAAGGGACATCTGAAACGAAAGCTCGTCGCCGGTGCCGCCGCCGTCGCGGCCGTTGCAGGCGGCGGTGCGGCAATCGCGGCGACGACGGACAACTCGCCGACCGCGACCAGCTCGGCGATCGTGGCCGACGCCGCGAGTCAGCTCGGCATCCAGTCGAGTGCGCTCACGAGCGCACTCGAGAAGGCCGAGGAGAACCAGATCGACGCCCAGGTCACGGCCGGCACGCTGACGCAGGCCCAAGGCGCTGCGATCAAGGCCGAGATCGCGGCCGGGACGGTGCCGCTCGTCGGCGTAGGCGGCGGCGGGCACGGCTTCGGGCACGGCGGCCCCGGCGGCGGCCCGTGGGGCGGCCCCGGTGGCGGCCCGTTCGGCAACCTCGACGCGGCGGCGAGCTACCTCGGCGTCACGAGCGCGGGGCTGCAGACGGATCTCCAGGGTGGCCAGACGCTCGCCCAGGTTGCGGCCGCGCAGGGCAAGACCGTCGACGGTCTCGTCTCGGCCCTGGTCACCGCGGCAAAGTCGGATCTCGACGCCCAGGTCACCGCCGGCAACCTGACGGCGGCCCAGGAGACATCGATCGAGTCCAACCTCACGGCGCACATCACCGACCTGGTCAACGGCGTTCGCCCCGCCCACGGCCCCGGTGGACAGGACGGCTTGCGGCGCAGCTTCCGCAGCGGGTTCTAGGCAGCGTCGCGCTGCGGTGCGGTGGCGAGTTGCCCGACTCGCCACCGCACCGCCTCCCGTTTCAAGCTCACCCGGTGCTGATCGCCGCCGCGAGCGAGATCGTCCAGGTCCCGCTCTGGCTGGACCTGCTGGCCGTCTTCGCGGGCGCCGTGCTCGGTGCGGCGTTCGCCGTCCGGCGGGGCTTCGACATCGCCGGTGTGTTCGCGCTCTCGATGGTGACCGGGTTCGGCGGCGGCGTCGTGCGCGACGTGCTCCTGAACCAGCTTCCGGTCGTGCTGCAGCGAAACGCCTACGTGTTGACCGCGCTCGTGGCCGCCACGATCGGGTTCTTCTTCGCCCGGCACATCGAGCGGCTCGAGCAACCCCTGGCCGTCCTCGACGCGCTCACCCTCTCCGTGTACGCGATCGTCGGAGTCAGCAAGGCGCTGTCGAACGGGATCGCCGTCGTCCCGGCAATCATCGTGGGCGTCGTGGCAGCCGTCGCGGGCGCAGTGATCCGCGACGTGCTCGTCGCGCAGACGCCGGAGATCTTCAAGCCCGGAACCCTGTACGCGACTCCCGCCCTGCTCGGCTGCGCGGTCTTCGCAGCGCTGCACGGACTGTCGGTGCCGCTCGAGGTGTCGGCGCCCGTTTCGATCGCCGTCGTGTTCACCGTGCGGCTCGTTGCCTACCGCTTCTCGGTGACCGCGCCGAGCCCGATCGATGCTGCGGCGCTCGTCCGCGAGCGCGCCCGCCGCCGTCGCGAGGACTAGTAGATGGTTGATCGGTAATTCCGGCGGCGCCGGATGGTGGCCCTGACGCGGCGCAGGCCGGCACGCTCGCCGGCGGTCCGCACCCACCGGTGCGAACCACCGACGATCCCACCGCCCTGCTTGGTCATGGCCATCCCCGGCACCACCCCAATTACCGATCAACCATCTAGCCCGCGATTCGCACGCGGAAGAGGACCCACACCGCGCGAAACCCGTCGCGCCAGGTGATGTTCTTGCCTTCCTCGTAGGTGCGCCCGAAGTACGAGATCGGGAGCTCGTAGACGCGCAGCTTCCGCCGGCAGACCTTCCCCGTGATCTCCGGCTCGATCCCGAACTTGTTCTCGCGTAGCGTCGAGCGACTGGAGCACGTCGGTTCGGAAGGCCTTGTAGCCGGTCTCCATGTCCGAGAGCGTCGTGTTGAAGAGCACGCAGGTGAGCAGCGAGAGGAAGCGGTTGCCGACGAGATGCCAGAAGAGGTACGCGCGCTGAGGCCGTCCCCCGGAGAGGCGCGAGCCGAAGACGACGTCGGCGACGCCCTCCACGATCGGCGCGATCAGAGCCGGGACGTCGGCCGGGTCGTACTCCATGTCAGCGTCCTGGATCACGGCGATCTCGCCTTCGGCGAGGGGGATGGCGGCGCGGATCGCCGCACCCTTGCCGGCGTTGGCCTGCCGGATCACCGTTGCTCCCGCTGCCTCTGCGATCGCCGCCGTCCCGTCGGTCGAGCCGTCGTCGACGACGATCACCTGCGCGTCGAGCCCGAGCCCAGCGATCCGCTCCAGCACCTCGCCGATCGTGGCGGCTTCGTTGTAGGCCGGGATCAGGAACGAAACCTTCACGAGCCGCCGATCCTACTTCCGTGCTGAGATGTCGGCGTGCTTGCTCCGCTTCACTTCGATCTTGCAGCCGGGACGGTCTCGGGCCGGCCCGTGCTCGGGCGGACGGTGGCGGCGATCCGCAGCAGCCTCGGCCCGCCGGACTATGTCGAGCACTACACGCACCGGGTCGATCTCGGCTACGGCGTGAACGCCGCGCCTCGCGTCGAGGTGATCTTCAACGGGACGGCCTGGGCGCTCGAGTTCGGCGATCCGACCGACGTCGAGGCAAAGCTCGGCCGGGTGCTGACCGTCACCCCGCAAACGCTGCAACGGAGGATCGCGGCCACCTACGCGGGCGCGTTCCGGCTCGTGCGTTCCTACCACTGCGACGTGAAGGGCTGCTTCGGCCTGTTCTTCAGCAAGGACGGCCTGCGCCGCGTGATCTTCGGCGTCTCGCGTGGCAAGCGGTACGTCGGCCTTCAGCTCACGAGCCCGCCCGGCTGATGGACGCGTTCGAGCGGTCGCGCGGGAGCTGCCGCCGACGTTCGAGCTTCCGTACGTCGCGGTCGCCTGCCGGGCGCGCATTCTCTAGATGTAGTTCCTGAGGACGTTGTTCATCCGGGCCTCCTTGGAGGCTGGTGGTTGTCGAAGACCCCCAGTCCAAGGAGGACACCGGATGAAGATTCACGGTAACGCTAGGACGTGCCCGCACTCGAGGTTGTTGATCTGCCGTCGTGTGACCGAGCAGGGCTGGACGTTTGAGCAGGCGGCTGAGGCCGCGGGTGTGAGCGAGCGCACGGTCGCGAAGTGGCTGAGCCGCTACCGGGCCGAGGGCGAGGCGGGTCTCGGTGACCGCTCCTCGGCGCCGGGCGAGGTCGCGAACCGCACCGAGGAGGAGCGGATCGAGCTCGTCGCTGCGTTGCGGCGGCTGCGGATGACCGCGGCCGAGATCGCCGAGGTGCTGATGATGCCGGTCTCGACGGTCTCGGGGATCCTGACCCGGATCGGTCTGGGCCGGCTCTCTCGCCTGGAGCCGCTCGAGCCGCCAAACCGCTACGAGCGGCAACGGCCGGGCGAGCTGATCCACATCGACGTGAAGAAGCTGGGCCGGATCCGCGGTGTCGGCCATCGCATCAGCGGCAGCCGAGCCAGCCAACGCCAGACCCGTCACGAGGGACGCCGGGTAGGGGTCGCCGGCTGGGAGTTCGTCCACGTCTGCGTCGACGACGCGACCAGGCTCGCCTACGTCGAGGTACTCGCAGACGAGAAAGCCGTGACCGCGATCGGGTTCCTACGCCGCGCGGTCGCGCACTTCGCCGCCTACGGCGTCCAGGTCGAAGGCGTGCTCACCGATAACGGCTCCGCTTACCGCGCCACGATCCACGCGCTCGCCTGCCGCACACTCGGGATCAAACACCTCCGCACACAGCCCTACCGGCCCCGCACCAACGGCAAAGCCGAACGCTTCATCCGCACCCTGCTCGGCGGCTGGGCCTACGGCGCCATCTACGGCAGCTCAACCGAACGCGAACGAGCTCTCGCCGGCTGGCTCAACTTCCACAATCACCGCCGACCACACGGCAGCCTCAACCGCCAAGCACCCATGACGCGCTTAAACGCGCTCATGAACAACCTGCTCGGGTCCTACATCTAGAGCGCCTCGGCGGTGGCGACGGCGCTGCGGTGCGTGGCGAGCACCGAGCCGCACAACACGAGCACGAAGCCGATCCCCATTCCCATGCTGAACGACTCGCTCAGGACGGTCACGCCGAGGAGCGCCGCGACGGCCGGGTTGACGTAGGTGATCACCGTCGCGCGCACCGGCCCAACCTCCGCGATCAGCTCGAAGAAGATCAGGAACGCGATCGCCGTACAGATCGCGGCGAGACCGACGACCGAGAGCAGGACGCGTCCGGCCGGCAGCGCCGCCGGCAGCTGGAACGCGGCCACCGGCGCATACCCGAGCGCGCAGACGGCGAGCGAGGCGGCGATCACGCCCAGGCTGGGCAGCTCGCTGAGCGAGCGCGTCAGGATGATCGGCCCAACCGCGTAACAGACGGCGACGATAGCGATCTCCGCCAGCGCGAGCACGCTCGTCCCCTTCGCGTCGAGCCCGACGATCGCGGCGACACCCACGACTCCGAGCAGCAGCCCGCCGAGCCGCCGCGCGGTCAGGCGGTCGTCATCCCCGGTGACCGTCGTGACCGCCGCCCCGACGAGGGGTACGGCTGCGATCAGGAGCCCGGTCAGCGAGCTGGTCAGACGCTTCTCGGCAGTCGCGAGCAGGAGCCACGGCACCGCGATCTCGACCACTGCAAACGCGAGCAGCGGCCGCCAGTAGGGTCTGAGCGCGCCGAGCTCGCGGCGTGCCATGGCGACCGGCAGCAGGATCAACGCCCCGAGCGCAGTTCGTCCGAAGACGAGCGTTGCGGGCGTCAGCTCGCGCACGGCGACGCGGATCATGAGGTACGGAATCCCCCAGATCACGCACATCGCCCCGAACAGGAGCCAGCCTCGCCGCGACACGCAGGGTGTCTATCAGTCGAGGCGGCCGCGGGCGGCCACGACGCCTCCCCGCCGGGCCCGCGGAGGACCCAGGCGAAGGCAACGGCGATCAGGGTGCCCGCGAGCGGCCCGGCCCAATACACCCAGAGATGGTCGAAGCGGCCCAGGACGAGGTCGGGGCCGAAGGAGCGCGCGGGGTTCATCGAGGCGCCGCTGACCGGGCTCGCCCAGAGCCCGGCGAGCGCGATGTAGCCACCGACCGCGATTGCAGAGAACGGGCCGACGTTCTGCGCGCGCGAGGCCGTGCCGAGGATCGTGCTGACGAGACCGCCCGTGAGCACGACCTCCGTCAAGGCGGCCTGCCACTCGCTGATCCCGGCGCCCGGCTCGGTGGCGCCGAGCATCCCGACCTTGCCGTAGACCGCCCAGAGAAAGAGGCAGGCGAGCGTTGCACCGACGAGCTGGACGATCACGTAGCCGGGGACACGGCGCCAGGGGAAGTCGTGGCGCAGCGTGAACGCCAGGGTGACCGCCGGATTGAGGTGCGCGCCCGAGACGGCGCCCATGAAGAGGATGATCGCCATCACCATCAGGCCGGGCGCGACGACGGCGGCCGGACGGCTGATCGCCCCGTGGCTGAGCGCCCCGACGACCGGGCCGCCCGCCGCGACGAGCACGAGCAGGAACGTCCCGAGAAGCTCGGCGAAGAGGCGCTGCCACTCCAGCTTCGGATCGTCGAAATCCTCGAGGCCGGGAAACTCGAGCGCCAGCAGCGCCCGCGCTCGCCGCCGTTGACGGGGGAGGTCGGCGCTCATGCCGGCAGGCCGGCCAGGAGCTGCGGATTCGCACCGGCGCGCGGCGGACGGCTCTCGCTCATGCGTGCAAGCCTAGTGAGTCCCGCTCGGGAACCAGGGAACACGGCGTGCTGCGCTACTGTGAGCTCTCGCTCGCGAAGTGCCAAATGGTCGAGAAACGAGGTACGCATGGCATCTGAGAGACCCAGCGACGGTTTCCGCGCCGAGCGCCTGCTCGAGGCTCTGCGCCTGGCCCGCGTGAGAGGCGACCGGACCCGCCGCCGGCGGCGCTGGAGGGCGGCCACGCCGGAACACCATCACGAGTCTGAGCTGAACGCAGCGGCCGGCGAGGGCGCAGGCCGCCAGAACCGATAGCTCGTCGTTCTGCGACGGAGGACGTCGAGCTCTTCGTCGCGACGACGTTGCCCTCCCCGGCCCCTCGATCAGCCTTCCACGATCTCCGCGGCGGGGACGACGGCGGCGTAGCCGTCGGCTAGCGCCGCGAGGAACGCTGCGTTCACGGAGGCCGCGGGGACATCGACGCCTCCGAAACCGAGCTCCGGCGCGGCGCACGCGTCCTGGACGACAGTGACCTTGAACCCGAGGTCCGCGGCGGCGCGCACGCTTGCGTCGAGGCACATGCTCGTCATCATCCCGCACATGACGAGCGCGTCGATCTCGCGCTCGCGCAGCTCCAGCTCGAGCGGCGTGCGCAGGAACGCGTTCGGCGCATCCTTCCGGATCACGCGCTCACCCTCGAGCGGCGCCACATCCGGATGGATGTCCACGCCGCTCGTGCCGGGCCGCATGAATGGCGCACCGGGAGCGTCCCACACGTGCTGGATGTGGATCACGGGCTCGCCGGCGGCCCGGAACCCGTCCAGGACTCGGCGCGCTGCGACCGCCGCCGCGGCCGACCCGGGCAGCGGGTGTGCGCCGCCCGGGAAGTAGTCGTTCTGAATGTCGATGATGACGAGGGCTCGCGGCACTCTGGATCCTTGGTGGTCGTTGGCCGAGCGCCAATGCGCATCCGACCGATCTCGCTCGCACTCTAGATGGTGCTGGCGTCCGTACGTTGTGGCACGTTCGCGGCGGCGTCAGCGAACGCCGGCAGCTTGCGAGAGCGCCGCGTAGAGCGTCTCGAAGCGCGTGTTGCAGTCGCCTTGCTCGGCGACGGTGCGCGATCGTCCGGCCGTCGTGACGGTGATGTAGCGACTCGCGATGTCGGGGTTTGCTCCCGGGCAGCGAAGCTGCTGCGGGAGCGCGTTGAAGCGCTGGCTCGCCACGAGGAGGGCGACCCTCCGCAGTGCGGTCGCCGGGACGGCGCGGGGAGCAACGGCAGCGTCGACCGGCCCGGACGTCGTGACGGTGCCGGTGGCCGCGACCGCGACGGCCCAGGGCATGATGTTCCCGCCGGTGCGCCCGAACGCGAACGCCGGATTGCCGGCGGCCGCCCCGGCCGCGGTCGGCGTGACCCACACCGCACCCGCGAGAGCTGCCAGCAACACTTTGGCCGTCAACGTCCGCATCTTCGTCTCCTGCCCGGTCTTAGTGCACTTTGGTGGTTGTGCTGGTGCCGGTGATGGTGCCTGTTGTGTGGTCTGTTGCCGTCACGGTTTGGTTGCCGGTTGTGGCGAGTGTGACGGATTTGACTTTGCTGCCGTGGTCGCCGGCCAGGAATTGGTACTGGGCGGGGAGTGTGGCTGAGCCGTCGGTGCTTGTGAAGTCGACCTTGCCGACGTAGCCGGTGGCGGTGTTGCCGCCGGCGTCGAGGGCGGTGATGGTCACGTTGAACGCGACGGTGTTGATGGCGTATTTGGGTGCGGTGACCTGGAGGGTCTTGGCCGCACCGACGGTGATCGTGAACCGCCTGGTGGCGGTGATTGCTTTCTTGGTGGTGTCGGTGGCCGTGATGGTCTGGGCGCCGACGGTTTCGAGCTTGACTCCGGCGAACACCTTGACGCCGTTGTCGCCGGAGAGGAACGTGTAGTCGGCCGGCAACGTGGGTGCCTTGAAGGTGTCGGCGTCGGAGCTGGTGAAGTGGACGGTGCCGGTGTAGCCGGTGACCGTGGCGTCGTAGGCGTTGAGTGCCTTGACGGTCACGCTGAAGCCGGTATCGACTACTTCGCTCGCGGTGGCGGTCACGCCCAGGTGGGTGACGACGCCGGCGTCGACGACGTCAGCGGCGCTGGTGCCGGTGATCGTGCCGGTGCTGGTGTCGGTCGCTGTGACCGTCTTGCTGCCTGCGCTCATCAGCCTGACCGCATGGAAGCTGTGGACGCCGTTGTCGGCCGTGGTGAAGGTGTAGTCGGCCGGCAGCACAGCGGCAGCGTCGCTGCTGGTGAAGGTGACGGTGCCGGTGTAGCCGGTGTCGGTGTTGCCGGCCGCGTCGATCGCGGTCACGGTCACAGCCGGCAGGGTCTGCCCGGCGGTGCCCTTGGCCGGGATCGCGACCTTGAGCGTCGCAGCCGAAGCGCCGCTCACCCGCAGCGCGAGTGTCCCAGCGATCGAGGACTTGGCCAAGTCGGCCACCTTGATCGTCTGGCTACCCGCGGTCTCCAGCTTCACAGCGTTCGTGAACGTCTTCGAGCCATGGTCGGTGCCCGGAACGAACGTGTAGTCGCCCGGCAGCGTGATCGCCTTGCCCTTGCCCGCATCCGAGCTCGTGAAGTGCACGACCCCGGTGTAACCGGTCGCGACAACGACGTTATAGGAGTTCAACGCCTTCACCGTCACCGAGAACGCCGCGTCCGCGGTCGGCGTGGCCGAGCCGGTCACACCCAGATGGGTGACCGCACCCGCCGCAACGACATCCGCAGCGCTGGTACCCGTGATCGAGCCGGTGACCGTGTCGGTCGCAGTGATCGTCTTGCTGCCGGCCGTCACCAGCGTCGCCTTGAACGAATGCACACCGTGATCGGCGGCCAGGAACGTGTAATCGTCCGGCAGCGAAGCGCTCCCGTCCGAGCTCGTGAACGTGACCGTACCGGTGTAGTCGGTATCGATGTTCCCGCCCGGATCGAGCGCGGACACCTTCACCGCAACCGTCTGCCCAGCAGTGCTCGCCGCCGGAATCGACACCCCGAGCGTCGCAGCGTCCGCACCCGCAACCGCAACCTTCAAGCTGCCCGAGATCGACGCCACAGTGTCCTTCGCGCTCACCGTCACACTCCCAGCCGTCTCAAACGGCACAGTGAACGTCCCCACCCCAGAGGTGAGCGTGTTACTGCTCGGCATCGTCGCCGCCTTATCGCTACTCGTGACCGCAACCGTGCCCGCATAGCCGGCCACAACCCCATTCGACGCATTCAACGCCTTCACGGTCACAGTCACAGACGAACCCGCCACAACCGACGCGGGCCCCGAAACACTGAAATGCGTCACAGCCCCAGCCGCGACCACATCAGCACCACTCGCACCCGTGATCGTGTGGTCGACCGAGTCGGTCGCCGACACGGTCTGACTGCCGGGGGTCGAGAGTGTGACTCTGAATGTGTGGACGCCCTTGTCGCCCGCGACGAACGTGTAATCGTCCGGCAGATCCGCACTCGCATCCGAGCTCGTGAAATACACCGTGCCCGTATAGCCGGTGTCGACCTTGCTCGGGGAGATGCGGGCGGTCACCGTCACCGAAACCACCTTGCCTGCGGCGCTGCTCGACGGCGCGCTCACGCCGAATTGCGTCGTTGAGGCCCCTTTCGTGAGGATGCACCCGTTCGAGCTGTTGTCCCACTCCTGCTGGAGGTAGTAGTGGGCGCCGTTGATCACCTGGTTGTAGTAGCTGCCGGAGCTCCCGCCGAGAGGCGTGCCGAAGTTCCAGGCGCACTTGTCCCCCATCTCGTCTCCTGACGCGTCGAGCCAGCCCGATCCCTGGGGATCGGTGATCGTCTCGTTGTGCTCGTGGCTCAGGACGTTGATCGTTGCGTCCGCGTCGTCGCCGTTGGGATGCTGCCCGACGTCGCAGCTGTTGTTGCCTCCCGCGTACGGCATGTTGGCGTAGAGCGTCGCGCCGGCGCCGCTTCCGATCCAGCTGTGGTAGGCGCAGAACGACGTATATGCGCAGCTGGACCCCCCGTCGCACGAGCCGACGTTCTTCGGCGTGAAGAGGAAGAACTCCTTGGTGGCCCCGGCGGTCCAGCCGTGCGCCGCCATCACGCTGGTGATCTCGGTCTGGAGCTGCGCGTCGGTGAGGCACACCGGACGGCTGCCGGGATCGGTACAGCCGCTGGCCGGGAAGGCGGTGGTGTCGACCACGCTGCCGGCGAAGGTGGAGCTGTAGGCGGCGTTCCCCGTCCCGTCGGTGTACTGGGGATCGGCGGCATAGACGTTCGACCCCGACCCGCTCGCGTTGGCCACGTTGCGGAAGAAGCCGTCGATCACAGATCGGTAGTTCGGGCTGACCGAATAGCCCGACGGAATCCAGTAGATCGCGTAGGTGGTGTTCGTGTGCATCACCGGCCCGCCGTGATAGGTGAGGTTGGGCTGCGCGGCCAGCAGTGCATTCGAGCCGATCACGCCGAGCGGAGCCTGCACGGGGACGAGCCCGAGGATCCTTCCCGAGGATTGCGCGGCGCTCGCCGCGGCGTGCGCAGACTGGACGGCCGGCAAGGCAGACATCCCGACGATCAACGCTATGAAGCCGAGCACCCCGAAACGCAACCGAGGTGCCATGCGGCCAGGCATCCGTGCCAACTCGCTCTCCTCCGTGAAAGCTCAACGCGGAATCCGTTCCGCGACAGGAGTGATCGACAATCAGGGCAGTTGCCTTTAGCAACGGCAGGGCTCTTGCCCGGCGGGCCGCCCGCGACAGCTCAGCCGAGCCGGCGAGTTGTCAACCGGCGTACCGGCATGCGTACTTTCCAACCGGGCGATCCGGAATGACACCGATTCGAGCGAGCGCCGCCGGACGCGAGGATCGTGCTCGACGTGGTGAGTGCCCGGGAGCCGGAGCGCTAGCTGACGTTCTTCCGAAGGAGCCTGTGATGGCAAACGTTCTGTGCGTCCTCTACGACGACCCGGTCGACGGGTACCCGACCGCGTATGCCCGCGACGACATCCCGACGATCGAGCGGTACTTCGACGGGCAGGCCACCCCGACCCCGGAGGCGATCGACTTCACTCCCGGGGAGCTCCTCGGCAGCGTGTCCGGTGAGCTCGGGCTGCGTCGCGTTCCTCGAGGGCGCAGGGTCACCGGCTGATCGTGACTTCCGACAAGGACGGGCCCGACTCGACCTTCGAGCGTGAGCTGCCGGACGCCGAGATCGTGATCTCGCAGCCGTTCTGGCCCGCGTACCTGACCGCGGAGCGGATCGCCAAGGCGCCGAAGCTGAAGCTCGCTGTCACCGCCGGCATCGGCTCCGACCACGTCGACCTCGCAGGCGGCGATCGAGCGGGGGATCACGGTCGCCGAAGTCACGTACTCGAACAGCATCAGCGTCTCCGAGCACGTCGTGATGATGATCCTCGGCGCTCGTCCGCAACTACATCCCGTCCTACCAGTGGGTCGTGAGCGGCGGCTGGAACATCGCCGACTGCGTCTCGCGGTCGTACGACCTGGAGGGCATGCAGGTCGGCACCGTGGCCGCCGGCCGGATCGGCTCTGCGGTGCTGCGGCGGCTGAAGCCGTTCGAGGTCGGGCTGCACTACACCGACCGCCACCGCCTCCCCGAGGACGTCGAGCGCGAGCTCGGCGTCACCTTCCACCCGACGGTGGAGTCGCTCGTGAGCGTCTGCGACGTCGTCACGATCAACGCGCCGCTCCATCCCGAGACCGAGCACCTCTTCGACGACGCCCTGATCGCCCGGATGAAGCGCGGCGCCTATCTGATCAACACGGCCCGCGGCAAGATCTGCGACCGCGACGCGGTCGTCCGCGCGCTCGAGAGCGGCCGGCTCGCCGGATACGCGGGCGACGTCTGGTTCCCGCAGCCGGCGCCGAAGGACCACCCGTGGCGCACCATGCCCCACCACGGCATGACCCCCCACACCTCCGGCACGAGCCTCTCGGCCCAGGCCCGCTACGCCGCCGGGACGCGCGAGATCCTCGAATGCTGGTTTGCGGGCCGCCCGATCCGTCAGGAGTACCTGATCGTCGACGGCGGCAAGCTGGCCGGCGCGGGGGCGCACTCCTACAGCCCGGGCGACGCCACCGGCGGCTCCGACGAAGCGGCGCGATTCACGAAGGGGTGAGACGGCGGACTCGGATCACGGCCGAGGAGCGCCATCCGGCGTGATCGCCGCCGCCGGCCTTCTCGTATAGTGCTCCCAACCGGTCACAATCCGAACCATGCGGCCATCGCGGCCGACCGGATTAGGCTCGAACGGCGTCGCCGCAGTCCAGGCTGAGATCAAGCCAAGACTCGGTCAGTTATGCCAGGTACGGTCAGCGACGGCGCCGGGGCAGCCGGTCGGTCAGCGCGTGAGCGAGTGTCGTCACCGATTTGCCCTGTTCGTCCTTCGGTACGTGGAAGCGTTGGTACCACGCGTTGCGAAGCTCGAGTGCGTCTCGCAGGACGCGAATGAGGAGCCGCATGCCGATCAGGCTCCAGATCACGTAACCGACCGGACTCAGGCCGAGCTCGAGTGCCAGGTTCACAAGTGACGTACCCATCCCTCCCAAGTGTCCGCCGGTACCGTTCAGTTCCGTAACAGATGGAGCAGATGACAATTCATCTAGCCGAGGAGGACTTCGTCGAGTGGAGTCGCCAAGCGCTGAGCGCCGGCCTCGACTTTTCTGAATGGGTTACGGCAGCCGTCCGACGCGGACTGGCGAGCGACCCAGCTCCGCGTCCGGAACCGAGGCCAAAGTGGTACGAACGTGATACCCCGAGCCGGCGCGACCAGCCCTACTACGAGGAGTGTCAGTACTGCGGCCTGCCGCTGCCGTGGGATGTCACTAGGCGCCGGCAGTACTGCGATGACCGATGCCGAGTCAGCGCGTGGAGGCTACGACAGCGGGAGACGCGCGCCACCTAATGTGCTAACCGGTTTGTCCATTCGGCTGACCCTCGACACGAACCTGCTCCAGGAGTACTGGCGCGAGCAATCGAAGCGCGACGTCGTCGTGCGATTGCTGGAGCTCGGAGACGATGGGAAGGTCGAGCTGGTGGTGACGAATCGGATCGCAAGCGACATCCCACACGGACCGCTCGCCGACCGGCTGCGTGAATTGCCGGATCTCGGCATCGGCGAGATCGGCACGGTGTTCCGGATTGGCATGTCGGCGATCGGCGGCCCCGACATGCTGGGGTCAGATCTATTCGGCGACCTGCAACAAACAATCGACGTGGAGCTACGCCGTCGCGGCCGTGCCGAAGTCCCCGATTGGCGCGACTGGGACCACCTGCACGGCCACTTCCTGAAGCATCGCGACATCTTCCTGACCTGGGACAAGCGGCTTATCGAAGCGGGCCAGCTCGTAGCTAAGCAACTCCCGATCACGGTGATGGCACCCGGGAAGTTCCTAGCCTCGTTCGAGTCTCAGACTGGCACGGCGTGAGAGCGGCAGACGTCTTCGACCAGCTCTTCAACCAGGCACGAGGCGCGGACGAGTTCGAGTACGTGTGTGCCCTCCTGCGGATCCGAGGCATGGAGGACGAAGGATGGGATCCGCTGGAAGAGACCCAATGCCTCTATGACGACATCGGCTCGCTGATGCAGGCGCCGCTCCATGATTTCGCTCGGATCCGGCTCGGGCTGCTCCTGTATTCGCACCTCACCGAGGTCGATGCGATCTACATGATCCTCGCCAACATGGTCGAGATCGCGGGTGGCGAGCGTTGCGTCATGAATCCGTTCCACGATCTCTATCGCCCGCGGGGAGCCTTTGGAGACCGTGTCCCGCCCTCGGCTCGCGCCGTCGTCGAGCGGCTGAAAGAGCGGGCAGCTGAGCGCGGCTTCTCTGAGCTGGTCGAGTTGCTCGGCTCGTTCTTCAACGATGCTGTCCGAAACGCGTTCTTTCACTCCGACTACGTCCTTCATGGGGACGAGTTCCGCTCGCGCGAGGCGCGCTTCATCGACGAGAACGACATCCGCACCTCAGCGCTGAAGCTCCCGGTGATCCTCGACCTGATCAACCGAAGCAAGTCCTTCTTCCACGATTTCATGACCGTCTACGTCGCGCATCGGCTCAGCTACAGGGAGAGCAAGGTCGTGCGCGGCCGGTTCGGCCCTGGCGGTGCCTACGAGGACATCACACTGCTCGTCCATCCGACGGGCGGTGTGTACGGCTTCCGCAGCGGTGCCGCCACTGGAACTGCCGAGTCCTCTGTCGACTTGTCTCAGTAGTCGGATCCGGAGAGTTAAGCTCCTAGACCCGGTGTCAGGTCTTGCATTCATGCGTTTCAAGCGGGTCGCAGATGCAAGGCGAGACGTCGCGAATGCCGGCTTTGCCGGCGTTCGCTCAGCCGCAGTTGCCAAGTGTCGGAGTGGGGGCCCGCGGGGGAGAACCGGAGGTGCTCCCCCGCGTTATGCCCCCGACAAGAATCGAACTTGTGCACGAGGTTTAGGAAACCTCTGCTCTATCCACTGAGCTACGGGGGCCCGAGATCGAGTTTAGAGCGCTCTGGCGACCGTCACCGGGCCGCTACCGTGTCGGCGGGCAGGGGAACCGACGGAGGGCCTTGTGAGCGAGCCCGACTCTGACGACCGGCGGCCCTATGGGCGGCGTGCGTTTCTCGCGCTCATGGCCGGTGGAATCTCGTCGCTCGCCTGGGCGTCGCAAGCGAGTGGGATCTTTTCGCCGTTCACCTCGGCGTTCTCCCAGCTGCTCGGCAACCTGCTTCCCGTCGGCGGCTGGCGGATCTACACGATCTCCGGTTCGATGCCGATCTTCGACCAGAACGCGTGGCGGCTCGAGATCGACGGACTGGTGCGCAAGCCGCAGAGCCTCACCTACGACCAGGTGCTCGCGCTGCCCCGCGCCCATCAGGTCTCGACCTTTCACTGCGTCACCGGTTGGACGGTGAAGGACGTCCGCTGGGGCGGCGTCCGCTTCGACCACCTGCTCGCGCTGGCCGAGCCGCTGCCGCAGGCGACCGCGATCCGCTTCGTCTCGATGGAGGTGCCCTACGACGACTCGCTGACACTCGAGCAGGCGAAGCTCTCGGAGGTGATGCTCGCGGTCGAGCTGGACGGCCAGCCGCTCTCGCGTCCGCACGGCTCGCCGGCGCGCGTGGTCATCCCCGAGATGTACGGCTACAAGGGCGTGAAGTGGCTGACCCGGATGGAGCTCGTCGCGACCCAGCCGACCGGCTACTGGGAGAACCTCGGCTACGATCAGGACGCGTGGGTGGGGCGCTCGAATGGCTACACCTGAGAGGATCCCGCGCTTCAACCGCACCGAGCGCGCGGTGCACTGGGTCCACGCGGCGGCGTTCTTCGTGCTGCTCGGCTCGGGGCTCTGTCTCTACCTGCCGAGCCTGGCCGAGCTCGTGGGCCGACGGGGGCTGCTGAAATCGATCCATATCTACACGGCGATCGCCTGGGCGATTGCGCTGGTCGCGATCGTCGTCGTCGGCGACCGGCGCAGCCTGCGCCGCGACCTGCGGGAGGTGGAGTTCTGGGACGCCGACGACCGGCGCTGGTTCCGCGGCCGTACGGCGCCTCAGGGCCGCCTGAACGCCGGCCAGAAGCTGAACACGATCTTCACCGCGGCGTTCTCGCTGCTCTTCGTGATCACCGGCTTCTTCCTCTGGTACGGCGAGCGCGACACGCGCTTCCGGTCGCCGAACGCGCTGCTCGTCCACGACTGGCTGACCTATGCGTCGGTGATCCTCTTGACCGGCCACCTCTACCTCTCGCTCGTCTACCCGAAGACGCGGCACTCGCTGAACGGGATCACGCGTGGCTGGGTTCGGGAGGACTGGGCCCGCCGCCACCACGCGAAGTGGGTCGAGGCGGTCGAGGCGGAACGGCCGGATTAGACCGGGCAGATGAGCGGCGGGCTGCGGGGCGAAAACGTTGCAGTCTCGGCACGCATCCGTGACAGACACGTTGCCAATTCCGGATTAGGATTGCTCGCAGGTGGTGGCGGTCTGGGGCACCCAAGAAACAGGCCCAGTCCAAGCCCACTTCCTGGCGGTGATCGGTCTTGGCTAGCCCTCTTGCGGCTGCCAGCGGAAGCCGCGCATCGCCGCGGCGAGCCCGATCGCTCCCCAAAGCAGCACGATTCCGATCGCGCCCCAGTCCGACCACACGTGCTGGTGATTCACCATCACGTCCCGGGTCAGCTGCGTGAAGTGCGTCAGCGGGAGCGCCTCGGCGATCACCCGCAGGAACTCGGGGTACGCCTTCGGCGTGAAGAACGTGCCGGAGATGATCGCCATCGGCAGGTACACGGCATTGATCACGGCGGAGGAGCCCTCCGAGGAGCGGACGAGGCTCGTGATGCCTACGCCCATCGCCGCGAAGGCGATCGCGCCGAGCACCAGTGTTGCCGCCAGCGAGAAGAGCCGGTTCGGAATCGCGACCGAGAAGAGCAGCCGGCCGATCGCGATGATGATCCCCGCCTCGATCACGAAGACGATGAACGTGGAGGCGAGCACGGCGAGCAGATACGTCGAGGCGGGGAGCGGCGTCGCGCGGATGCGCTTCAGGACTCCCGACTCGCGCCGGACGACGAGCGTGATCCCGAGCCCGGCAAAGCACGTCGCAGCGACGCCGTAGCCGATCATCCCGGCTTCGAGGAACGGCGCAGCCCGTCCCGCGCCGTGCGACATCTGGCTGTTGCCGTAGATCGAGCCGAAGATCAGGAAGAAGATCACCGGCAGGAAGAACGTGAAGAACGCCGCTTCCCGGTTGCGCCAGAAGAGCCGTTGCTCGGCCCGCAGCTCGTGCCGGAACAACCTCATTCGCTAGTCAGCTCCAGGTAGACGTCCTCGAGCGTGGGACGGCGAACCTCGAGGCCTTCGAGCTCCTCGCCGCGGGCGAGCGCCTCGCCGGTCAGCTCGTTCAGCCGCTGCGTCGGGTTCGTGGTCTGCTCGACGACCTCGGCGCCGTTTCGGCGATAGCTGATCTCCGTCTGGGAGCTGCCGCCGGTCAGCTCGGCGGGCGAGCCGACGCGCACGATCTTGCCGTCGCGAAGCACGGCAACGCGATCGGCGAGCTGCTCGGCCTCGTCGAGGTAGTGAGTCGTGAGCAGGACCGTCGTGCCGAGGGAGCGGAGGTTGCGGATCGTCTCCCATGCCGTGCGCCGTGCCCCCGGGTCGAAACCCGTCGTCGGCTCGTCGAGGAAGATCAGCTCGGGGTTGCCGACCAGCGCCAGCCCGAGGTCGAGCCGCCGCTTCTGCCCGCCCGAGAGCGTGCGCACGCGCGCTCCCGCCTTCTCGGCGAGACCGACGATCTCGACCACCTCGTCGACGTCGCGCGGCTCCGTGTAATAGCCGGCGAAGAGGGCCAGGCTCTCGCGCGCTGTCAGGTTCGGATAGAGCGACGAGGATTGCAACACGATCCCGAGCCGCTCTCGCAGCGCGACGGTCGACTGCTGCGGATCGACGCCGAGCACCTCGACCTCGCCGCCGTCCCGCTTGCGGTACCCCTCGAGGATCTCGATCGTCGTCGTCTTGCCGGCGCCGTTCGGGCCGAGCAGGCCGAAGACCTCGCCGGCCTCGATCTCGAAGTCGATCCCGCACAGCGCCTCGACGTTGCCGTAGGTCTTGCGCAGCCCCTGCACCGACACGACGCTCAAAGGTCGACCTCGGCAAAGTCGCCGGGGTGGAACGGGACTTCACGCCCCGTCAGCTCATAGACGATCGTACTCAGGTCGGGCTGGTGGCCGACGATGACGACAGTTTCGCCGCGGCCGTCGACGACCGCGCGAACGTCCGGGAGCGAGGCCCCCGGCGAGAGGCGCGCGTCGAGCTCCAGCTCGACGCCTGCCGCCTCGGCGATCGGCGCTGCAGTCTCACGCGCACGCACGAGCGGGCTCGAGACGACCGCGTCGGGCCGTAACCCGCCGAGCTCCCCGCCGAGCGCCTGGGCGACCTTGCGCCCCTTCGACGTGAGCGGCCGCAGCTCGTCCGGTTCCCCCGACGCGGCCTTCGCATGGCGTACGAGGATCAGGCGCACTCCTTCAAGACTAGACGGGGATAGTGTTTGTGTGATGCGGGGTGCTCTCGTCGTGTTCGCGCTCGTCGTCGCCGGCGCCCTGGCCGGGTCCGCGTCGCCGTCGCTTGCGACGAAGACCGCTGCGGCCGCCTGCCCTTCGGGGAAGACGCTCGGCGCCGCGTGCTATCCCGCCTGTCCGAACTTCCCGAACTGGACGAGCAAGCCGAGCTATGCGGACACGAGCAGCGGAAACGCCTTCGGCAAGACGGCTGACGGCACCGGCATCACCGCGACCTGCGCGTTCGCTCCCGCCAGCAGCATCTGCGACAGCGTGAAGGCCGCCTGCGGGGCCGGCGGCCCGCTGGCCGACACGCTCAAGTTCACGGTCAGCTTCGCGCTCCAGAGCACCGGCAAGACCTCGGTCGTCGGCTGTGGCGCGCCCTCGACCGTCTCGACAGACCAACCGGCCGTCGTGACCATCTACAGCTACACGCGTGTCGCGAGCGCCCAGCTCTCGGTGGACGGCCCGGCGGCGAACGACATCTTGTTCACGGGCTCGAACGGGACTGCGAGCACGAACATCGCCGACGTCGATCCGGACATCCTCGCCAACGCCCGAGCCTGGCTCGATCAGTTCGGGCTGCTCGCGAAGGGATGCGCCACCCAAGCGATCAAGTTCTCCGCGCCGCTGCCAAAGAACCCGTCGAAGGTCGGCACCACGTCGAAGCTGCACGCGACCGGCGGTGCTTCGGGGAACCCCGTGCTGCTCTCGAGCGGCACCGCGAAGGTCTGCAAGGTCACCGGCACGACGGACACCGTCACCGCGAAGTTCGTCGCTGCGGGTGTGTGCCGCATCCTCGCGAAGCAGGCCGGCGCCGGCCCGTACCCGGCGGCGACGGGCAGCTACACGATCACCGTCAAGTAGGCCCTGATGCGCCGCTTCCGCTACGTCGTCGCCGACGTCTTCACCGACACGGTGCTCACCGGCAATCAGCTCGCCGTGTTCACGGACGCACGCGATCTCGACTCGGTCACCATGCAGGAGCTCGCGAGGGAGATGGCGTTCTCCGAGACGGTCTTCGTGCTGCGGCCGCAGGTCGACGATGCCGACGTGCGGATCCGGATCTTCACGCCGTCCTCCGAGCTGCCGTTCGCTGGGCATCCGACGCTCGGCGCCGCCTTCGTGCTCGGTGGCCCGCTCCAGAAGATCGTGCTCCGGATCGAGACCGGCGCCGGAGTGGTTCCGGTCGAGCTCGAGCGCGAGGGGCCGAAGATCGTCTTCGGCTGGATGGATCAGCCGGTGCCGCCCTGGGAGCCGTTCGAACAGGCTGACCAATTGTTCGCGGCGCTCGGCGTCGAAGGGTCGGGCTTGCCGGTCGAGCTCTACCGGCTCGGGCCGTCGCACGTCTACGTCGAGCTCGCCTCACCCGAGGCGGTTGCCGCGCTCGAGCCGGATCTCGCGGCGCTGAAGCGTGTGACGAGCGCGGGCGCCTATTGCTTTGCCCGCGCCGGCAACGGTTGGAAGGCGCGCGTCTTCGTCCCGGCCCACGGCGTCCCCGAAGACCCCGCGACGGGCTCGGGCGCCGGCCCGCTCGCGATCCACCTCGCCCGCCACGGCCGGATCCCGTTCGGCGAGGAGATCGAGATCGCGCAGGGCGTCGAGATCGGCCGGCCCTCGAAGCTCTACGCGCAGGTTGAAGGCACGGCCGAGCGGATCGAGCGCGTTCGTGTCGGCGGTTGCGCGGTGACCGTGGCGCGCGGCGAGTTCAACCTTCCGTAAGGACAACCGCGTCGATCTCGGGCAGCTCGAGCGCGAGCGCCTCCCAGAAGACCCCGCCGTTGCGGGAGAGATAGAGGCGGTTGCGGGCTGCGTAGACCATCGTGTCGGGGCTCTCCTGGGCGATCGCGACTGCGCGGCCGGCCGGCAGTCCGCGGCCGGACTCGTTCCAGGTCGCGCCCGCGTCGTAGGAGACGACGAGCGGCGGCCGGAGGTCGACGACGGCGATCACGGTCGAGCCCGCAGCCGCGGCGGCCACGACGCGCGGCAGGTTCAGCACGGGCGCCGGAGCCGGAACGAAGGGCTCTGCGGGCTCGACCTCGTCGGTCTCGAGGTCGACGGCAAAGGTGCCGGCGGCTGTCGAGACGAGCGCGATCACGGCGTGCGCAGGAGCTCGGAGACGACCCAGCAGGCCCGCTGCGCGGCGACCAGCGGGCCGAGGCCGCCGGCGCGACCGACGACGTACGAGATGCAGAAGGCGTCCCCGGCTCCGGTCGGATCGGCATCGATCGGCTCGGACTCGACGTGCTCGACCGTTCCGCCCGCGTACACGGTCGCACCGCGCGACCCGTGCGTGACGAGAACCTCGCGGACCGGCAGCGCCGCCGGGTCGCCCACGACGGCTGCCTCCTCGTCGGAGAGCTTCAGCACCGTGACGTGGTGGAGGATCTCGGGGTCGTAGTCCGCGTCGAGCTGGAGCGGCCCGAGCTTGGGGGCGCGGACGAGCCCTTGCCCGTCGAGCGCCACCTGGCCATGGGTCGCGATCGCGGCGATCGTCTCCGGCGGAAAGTCCGACCGGGCGAGCGCGGTGACGTGGATCCAGCTCGTGGCAGGGAGCTTCGGAACGTCGTCCGCCTCCCAGACATCGCCGAGCGCGAGCACCTCCATCTCCCGACGGTCGCCCTGATACGAGAACGCGAACGTCGCCGTCGCTTCGCCCGGCAGAAGCTCGGCGGGCGTTCCGAGCTCTGTGACCGGCCGGAAGAGCTCGTTCCGATCCGCGGCGGCGCAGCGGGCGTAGATCCGCACCGGCCCGCTCTGGACCGCGAGCGCGCGCGCCGCATAGAACGGTCCGCCGCCGACGCGCGGCTCCCGTCCCGGAAGGAGGTCGCGAGCGAGGTTGCCGAGGAGCGCGATCACGACCGCGAGTATGAACGTGCGCTCAGGGCTCGGCCGCGACGTCCGTGAGCTGCGGCGCGGGTGCCCTGAGCGCCCGGACACCGCGCGCGGCGAAGATCGCGACGCCGGTGAGGACGAACGAGGCGGTGAAGCTCGGCAGGGATGCGGTGAAGGTGACCGACGCCGGGTGAGCGCGCTCGACGAGATTCGTCCACCAGGAGGGCCCAACCGGCGACAGCCACTGGTAGAGGCAGAAGCCGGCGAGCCACGCTGCGAGCCCGCCGAGCCGCAACGACGGCGCTCCGAAGATGTCCTCGTGCCGGTAGTGGGCTCCGGTGGCGAGCCAGTCGGCGAGCAGGACGCCGAACAGGGGGACGAAGAACGAGCCGAGCAGGAAGAGGAAGCTCTGGTAGCTGGAGAGGTCGATCAGGATCGCTCCCACAGTGGCGAGTGTCGCGACGACCGTGATCAGCAGCTTCTGGGATGCCCTCGGGAGCAGGTTCTGGATCGAGACCGCGGTCGAGTAGATGTCGGCGAACGCCTTCTCGCTCTCGTCGACGGTGATCGCGAGGAGCGCGACGAGGGCAATTGCACCGCCTGCCGCGACCGCGGTGGGGATCGCCTGCGCATCGCTCAGGTTGCGGGAGAGGACAAGCAGCGCGCCGAGCGCGAAGACCCAGAGAGTCGGCACGAAGTAGCCGATCGCGGCGCCGAAGCCGGCGCTGCGGCGTGTTCGGGCAAAACGCGTGTAGTCGGCCGCGAGCGGGGTCCAGGAGACGACGCTGCCGATCACGAGGTCGACGCCCTGGCCGAAGCTCGGGAAGCCGCCCGTGCCATGCGCGCGCCAGTAGGCGTGCAGGCTCGCTTTCGTGAGCACCCACCAGGTCAGGTAGGCCATCGACGCGAGCAAGGCGTAGGTTGCGAACTTCCGCAGGTACCGGCGGACGAAGCCGATCGGCCCGAGCAGGCCGAGGGCGAGCGAGACCGCGCCGAAGACGAGCGCCCACAGCCACTTGTCCTCGAACCCGAAGAGCCGCTGCGAGACCGCGGCGGCTGCGGTGGCGATGATGATCAGCTCGAAGATCGACCAGCCGAGGTTCTGGGCCACGTTCAGGACGGTCGGCAGGTAGGAGCCACGCCGGCCGAGCGGTGCGCGCAGGAGGACCATCCCGGGCACGCGGCTGTCCGCGCCGATCAACGCCGCCAGGCCGAGCAGGGTGTTCCCGGCCAGCGCACCGACGAGGATCGCGAGCAGCGCATGAGGCAGCGACAGAGCCGGCACGAGGAGTGCGCCGGCGACGATCACGAGCAGCGAGACCGAGAGGTTGCCCCAGAGCAGGAGCGAGTCGAAGAAGCTGAGCACGCGCAGCCGCTGTGGCACAGGCTCGATTCCCCAGCTCGGCGCGTCCTTTAGCACGGGGGAACCCATGGTTCCCCCGTGAGCCCCCTCCTTTGCTCACAGGAACCCCGGCGGCGAGGCTCCCGCCGGGCCAAGCCCGGCTCCGCCGCCGGATGCTGCGGTGTTTTCAGCTGGAGAATCAAGGCACTCCCTTCGCCGGCATGACCCGGATCAGGTTCTACGGGTTTGATCTCAGCCGCCTTCGCGCGGCACCCCGGTTTCGTGCTCAGACTAGCTTGCGAGCAGTCGCCGGACGACGAACGGCAGGATGCCGCCGTGACGGAGGTAGTCGCGCTCGCGCGGGGTGTCGAGCCGCACGAGCGCGCGGAACTCGCGGTCGTCGGCGCGGACGGTCACCTCGTGCGCGTCGCCGTTTGCGATCCCGGCGATCGAGAACTCCTCGCGCCCGGTCAGCCCGAGCGTTGCGGGCGTCTCCCCGGCTGCGAACTGCAGCGGCAGGATCCCCATCATCAGCAGGTTCGAGCGGTGGATCCGCTCGTAGCTCTCGGCGATCACGGCCCGCACGCCGAGCAGCAGCGGGCCCTTCGCGGCCCAGTCGCGCGACGAGCCCGAGCCGTACTCCTTGCCGGCGATCACGATCAGCGGCGTGCCTGCGGCGAGGTAGCGCTCGGAGGCCGCGAAGATCGTCATCTCCTCGCCCGTGGGGATGTGCGCCGTCCACGTGCCCTCGGAGCCCGGAACCAGCTGGTTGCGCAGCCGCACGTTCGCGAACGTCCCGCGCACCATCACCTCGTGGTTGCCGCGCCGTGAGCCGTACGAGTTGAAGTCCTTCGTCTCGACGCCGTGGTCGGTGAGATAGGCGCCGGCCGGCGAGCCCGGCTTGATCGCTCCGGCCGGCGAGATGTGGTCGGTGGTGACCGAGTCGCCGAGCCAGACGAGGCAGCGCGCGCCCTCGATGTCCGGGACGGCCCCGTGGTCGCTCGCCAGCCCTTCCAGGTAGCTCGGGCGCCTGACGTAGGTGGAGCTCTGCTCCCAGGCAAAGAGCTCGCCTTCGGGGGCCGGCAGCCCGCGCCAGGTCTCGTCGCCGGTGAAGACGTCCGCGTAGGTGCTCTTGAACGTCTCGCTGTCGATCGCGCCGGCGATCACCTCCTGGATCTCGGCCGAGGTCGGCCAGAGGTCGCGCAGGAACACGTCGGCGCCGTCGGGCGTCTGGCCGAGCGGCTCGTTGTTCAGATCGAGATCCATCCGGCCGGCGAGCGCGTAGGCGACGACGAGCGGCGGCGAGGCGAGGTAGTTCGCCTTCACCTCCGCGTGGATGCGCGCCTCGAAGTTGCGGTTGCCCGAGAGCACCGCGCACGCAACCAGGTTCCCGTCCTGGATCGCCGCGGAGATCTCGGGCTCGAGCGGGCCGGAGTTGCCGATGCAGGTCGTGCAGCCGTAGCCGACGGTGTTGAAGCCGAGCGCGTCGAGGAACCGGTCGAGGCCGGAGCGCTCGAAGTAGTCGGTGACGACGCGCGAGCCTGGAGCAAGCGACGACTTCACCCACGGCTTGCGCTCCAGGCCGAGCTCGACGGCCTTCTTCGCCACGAGCCCGGCCGCAACCATCACCTGCGGGTTCGACGTGTTCGTGCAGGACGTGATCGCCGCGATCACGACTGCGCCGTGGCGCAGCTCGAAGCTCTGCCCGTCCGCGAGCGTGACGCTGACCCGTCCTCCGCGCGGCGGCACGGCTACCGCGACCGCCCCGTGCTCGTGCTGGGGCTCCGGGTGCCCGCCCGGCGCCTGCTCCGTCGTCGGATCGCTGGCCGGGAACGTCTCTTCGAGCCCGCCGTCCTCCTCGGGCTCGACACCGAAGGTCTCGAGCGCGCTCAGGAACGACGCCTTCGCGCTCGCGAGCGGCACGCGATCCTGCGGCCTGCGCGGGCCCGCGAGCGACGGCACCACGTCGTCGAGGTCGAGCTCGACGACCTGCGTGTACTCCGGATGGTCATCCGGCAAGTGCCAGAGCAGGTTCTCCTTGCAGTAGGCCTCGACGAGCGCGACCCGCTCCTCGCTGCGGCCGGTCAGGCGCAGGTACGCGAGCGTCAGGTCGTCGACCGGGAAATAGCCGCAGGTCGCGCCGTACTCGGGCGACATGTTCCCGATCGTCGCCCGGTCCGCGACCGAGAGGCCCGCGAGCCCGTGGCCGAAGTACTCGACGAACTTCCCGACCACGCCGGTCTTGCGCAGCAGCTCGGTCACGGTCAGCACCAGGTCGGTCGCGGTCGCTCCTTCGCGCAGCGCCCCGGTCAGCTTCACGCCGACGACCTGCGGCACGAGCATCGAGAGCGGCTCGCCGAGCATCGCGGCCTCGGCCTCGATCCCGCCGACGCCCCAGCCGAGCACACCCAAGCCGTTCACCATCGTCGTGTGCGAGTCCGTGCCGACGACCGTGTCGGGGAAGGCCAGCCCGTCCCGCGACTCGACCACGCGGGCCAGGTACTCGAGGTTCACCTGATGGACGATCCCCGTTCCGGGCGGCACCACCTTGAAGTCGCGCAACGACTGCTGACCCCAGCGCAGGAAGGCGTAACGCTCGCGGTTGCGCTCGAACTCGAGCTCGACGTTGCGCGCGAAGGCGAACCGCGACCCGAACTCGTCCACCTGCACCGAGTGGTCGATCACGAGCTCGACGGGGATCAGCGGGTTGATCCGTGCCGCATCGCCGCCGAGAGCGGCGATCGCGTTCCGCATCGCCGCCAGATCGACGACCGCAGGAACACCGGTGAAGTCCTGGAGCAGCACCCGAGAGGGCCGAAACGAGATCTCCTGCACCGGCTCGGCGCGCGCGTCCCAGCCCGTGATCGCCGTTGCTTCGCTCTCCGAGCCGTTGCGCAGGACGTTCTCGAGCAGGATCCGCAGCGTGTACGGCAGGCGCGCGAGATCGGGCTCGCCCGCGAGCCCGGCGATCCGCGTGATCCGGTACGAACGGCTTCCGACTGAGAGGGACATCGCCTCGATTCAATCAGAGCTTCGCGGTCGTACACTCGGCAGATGGCGAAGCAGCCCCAGATCGTCGGCCTCGGCGGGCACGGAGAGACGGACGAGCAGACGAGCGCGCTGTACCGGCACGTCCTCGGCCTGACCGGCAAGGAGCGGCCGCGCGTCCTGCACGTTCCCACGGCGGCCGGCGATTCGAGCGAGGCGATCGCGCGGGCCGCGCAGCTGCTCGGCGGGATCTCGGAGCTCTCGCACCTGACGTTCTTCCCGTGGCCGCCGGCCGACTTGCGCGAGCTTGCGCTCTCGCAGGACGCGATCGCCGTGCACGGCGGGAACACGGCAAACATGCTGGCGATCTGGCGCGTGCACGGCTTCGACGCGATCCTGCGCGAGGCGTGGCAGCGAGGCGTCCTGCTCTTCGGCGCGAGCGCGGGAATGATCTGCTGGTTCGAGGCCGGCGTCACCGACTCGTTCGGTCCCCAGCTGGAGGGGATGCTCGACGGGCTTGGCTTTCTCGCCGGCAGCGCCTGTCCGCATTACGACGGCGAAGAGCTGCGCCGGCCGCGGTACCGCGAGCTACTCGACGGGGGCTTCCCGCAGGGAATCGCCGCCGACGACGGGGTGGGGCTCCACTACGTCGGCACAGAGCTCCGCCAGGTCGTCACCTGCCGTTCCGGCGCTTGCGCCTATCACGTCGACGAGCTGGGCGAAGCACCTCTCGACGCGCGCTTAATCCAGGGTTAATCGCCGCTACGAACTTCTCTACAGCGCGGCGGATATAAGGGCGTGGTGACTTACAAGATCCATGGCTTCCGCGCCGCCGGGCCTCTCGTCTGCGCACTGGTCGGCGGGGGGATGGCGCTCGGCGGCGCGGCAGCTCTGGGCAAGCTCGGCACGACCGAGACGACCGTCGAGCAGGTCGCGGCGCCGAGCCCGTCGGCCAGCCCGGTACCGCTCGACACGAGCGGCGTGCTGAACGACGAGCAGATCTACACGCGCGACGCCCCCGGAGTCGTCGAGATCACGGCGACAAGCGTCGTGAATCCCCCGAGTGATCTCTTCGCGACGCCGCAAATCCAGGAGTCGCGCGGGTCGGGCTTCGTGATCGACAAGGCGGGTCACATCGTCACGAACGACCGCGTGCTCGCCGGCGCTCAGAGGGTTCAGGTCAGCTTCTCGGGGAACGACCGGATCCGGGCGACGGTCGTCGGCAAGGATCCGTCGACCGACGTCGCGGTGCTCGAGATCGATGCGCATTCGCGCTCGCTGACGCCACTCCCGCTCGGTGACTCGGACCTCGTGCAGGTCGGCGACCCGGTCGTGGCGATCGGGAACCCGTCCAGTCTCACGCGCACGGCGACGGCAGGGATCGTGAGCGCGGTGCAGCGCACGATCGACGCGCCGAACGGCCTCACGATCGGTCAAGCGATCCAGACCGACGCTGCGATCAACCACGGCAACTCGGGCGGCCCGCTGATCGATTCGCACGGCAACGTGATCGGGCTGAGCGCCCAGCTCACGACCGGGGGCCAGGGGAATGCCGGCACCGGCTTCGCGATCCCGATCGACACGGTCAAGTCGGCGGTCGCCCAGCTGATCCGGACCGGGAAGGTCTCGCACCCGTATCTCGGCTTCGGCGCGGTGCCGGTGACGCCTGAGCTCGCACGGCTCTTCAACCTGCCGACCGCCTCCGGCCTGCTCGTGGAGGACGTTGCGGCCGGGAGCGCTGCGGCGAGAGCCGACATCCGCGCAGGCTCGTCGACGGTCGTCGTCGACGGCGAGTCCTACCGGGTCGGCGGCGACATCGTCGTCTCGGCCGACGGCGCGCCGGTGACGACGCTCGGGCAGATGCGTGACGTGATCGAGGACAAGAGCCCGGGCGACCGCATCTCGCTCGTGGTCTTCCGGGCCGGGAAGAGACAGACGATCGGAGTGACGCTCGGCAGTCCTCCGACCTGATGCCTTTTGGGCTCTCTCCGGAGAGCCCAACCGGCGGGCTGCTGAGGTGGCGCGCCCGCCGGCAGAGATGGCCGCGACCCGCCTGCCTGCCCGGGTCGCGGCCATTGCCTTTCTCTTCGGGTCGCTTCGGCAGGCTGCCTGACTCACCGAGGCAACAACCTGGTCTACCCTGTCCCGCGATGGAACGCGGACAGGTGCTGCTGGAAGAGACCCACGTCGAGGACGAGGAGCTCTGGCTCGAAGGTGACGATGCCGACCGCGAAGGATGGTGGTGCGTGCGGACCGACCCGTTTCCCTGTCCCGCCTCCGGCTGCACGTTCGTCGCGGGGTTCATGACAGCCGCGCATCTGATCCTCCTCTGGCAGGAGCAGGACGACCCGAACCTGCTCAAGCACGCCGCCCGCGCCCGCGACGTGGGTCGCAATCCCCGCGTCGTCGGCTACCGCTCCGAGTACGGCGCGAGCGCCTCCTATTACGCTTGGATCGCGGCCGGCCGGCCTGTTCACGGCGTTCGGGCATCCTGAGGGGCGACCACCTACGACGAACCTCCAACCACGCGGGAGGCGCTGCTCGCCGCGATGGCGCGGGGCGGTTTCCGGGAGCGCGTCGTCGCTTGAGCTCGCGCGGCTGGGAATCTGCTGGGAGCGAATGACGTTAGAACTGATTGCTAGGGTGGCCGCCGGATGAGTGAGAGCGAACCGACAGCCACTGAGGCCCGTCGCTTGGCGGAGGAATCACGAAACCGTGTCCGCTTCGAAGAGGAGGCTCTTGAGCTCAGTGACCAGGTCTATCGTGTTGCGCGCCGCCTCGTCGGCTCGCGAGAGGAAGCCGAAGACCTGATGCAGGAGGCTTATGCACGTGCCTTTCGTTCGTGGCACCAGTACCAGCCGGGGACGAACTTGCGCGCCTGGCTGCTGCGCATCCTCACGAACCTGAACATCGACCGTGGCCGCCGTATTCAGCGATCGCCCGATCTGCAGCCGTTGGAGGAGGGCGACTACTTCCTCTACAACAAGCTCGAGTCGACGCTTTCGGATGAGAACCCGGATGAGGACCGTGTGATCGAGCGGCTCTCGCAGAACGCGGTCGTCGAAGCGCTGGCGGACGTCCCCCACGACTTCCGCGACGTCGTCGTCCTGGTCGACATCGGCGAGTTCTCGTATGCGGATGCGGCGCAGATCCTGGATATTCCCGTCGGCACGGTCATGTCGCGGCTTCATCGCGGACGGCGCGTGCTGAAGAAGAACCTGGCAGAGAAGGCGGTGACCGCGTAATGGGTTGCGGTTGTGAAGACTGCGAAGCGTTGATGCAGCCGTATCTCGACGGCGTTCTCTCCGACGACCAGGTGAGGGAGGCCAAGGAGCATCTGGCCGCCTGCCCGCCTTGCGAGAAGCGCTTCCGGTTCGAGGTGAGCCTGCGCCATTTCGTGCGGACTGCCGCCTCCGAGCCGATCTCGGAGGAGCTGAAGGCGAAGCTCGCCGGCCTCCGCTTCACCGAAGTTTAGGAGGCCGTATCGATGTCCCCGGGCGGCGTCAGGTCGTCGCAGGGGATGAGTCGCGCCGCGAGGGCCCGGGCGCCTTCGTTCGGAATCTCCCGCCAGACGGACCGCTGCAGGCACACCGGGTGGCTGCGCTCGCCGTCGTAGCTCGCAGCAACGACATCGGCCTCGTGCCGATGCGCGAGCACTCGCTCGACGGCCCGCGGATCGAGGTCCGGCCCGTCGGCGAGCACGACGATCGCGGCTTCGGCGTCAGGTGAGAGCGCGGAGAGCCCGCAGCGCAAGCTTGCTCCCGGCCCGCGCGACCACTCTGCGCAGCGGACGACGCGCGCGCCTTCGAGTCGAAGGCTCCCGAGCGGATGGGCGCCTTCGACGACGACGATCTCGTCAACCGGGGCTGCGCGCAGCTGCGCGAGCACGCGCGGAAGGAAGAGCAGTTGCTTGGGTGAGCCGAAACGCGTCGCCGCTCCGGCCGCGAGGATGACGGCGCCGATCAGGTCAGGTGATCGAGACGGTTGCGTGCTCGATCTCGACCGTCTCGGTCGGCTGCTGGTCGGCGTCACCGAGCTTGCCGATTCGGTCGACGACGGCGAGACCCTTCACGACCTTGCCGATGATCGCGTAGTCGCCACCGGTGAGCCCCGCGTTCGCGACGGTGACGACGAAGAACTGGCTGCCGCCGGTTCCTCGGGCCTGTGTCCCGGTCTTCGCCATCGCGACGACGCCGTGCGTGTAGAGCGCGCCCGTCGGTGGTGTGTCGACGACCGTGTAGCCGGGCCCGCCGCTGCCGGTGGCGGTCGGATCGCCGCCCTGGATCACGAAGCCGACCGCGATCCGATGGAAGATCGTCTTGTCGAAGAAGCCGTGCTGGACGAGCGAGACGAACGAGGCGGCGTTGTGCGGCGACTGCTTCTGATCGATCTTGAAGGTGAAGCTGCCGCAGTTCGTCGCGATCGTCACCTCGTACGTCTTCGACGGGTTGAGCAGCGTGCTGGGCTTGCTCTCGCTGCGCGCCTTCGCGGGCGGCGCGGTCACCGGGAAGCACCCGGCCGCATCGCGGACGTTCGGGTTGGCCGTCGTCGTGGCGGTGCCCACCGGAGTCGTCGGTGCGTAGGTGACCCCGTTCGACTTCGAGCTGCTCCCGCAACCGGCGAGCAGGGCGACAGCGACTAGCGGCAGCCAGCGTGAGAGCGCCATACCTGATCTACGTTAGCGACATACGACAGGACGCCTCCGGATGGCGCGCCGCCTGCTCTGGCGACCGCGGTCGGGCCGGCGTTGTAGGCGGCGAGGGCGAGGTCGTTCGAGCCGAACTCGTCCAGCATCTGGCGCAGGTAGCGTGCGCCGGCGAGGACGTTCGAGGTCGGCGTGTGGATGTCGAGCGCGAGCATCGCGCCGGTCCCCGGCATCAGCTGGAGCAACCCCTGCGCTCCCGCCGAAGAGGTGGCATCGGGCTTCAGGTTCGACTCGATCTTCGCCACTGCGTAGAGGAGCGACGCCGGCAGATGCGTGTCGCGCGCCGCCGCCTCGAAGGCTGGGCGGAGCTTCACCGGGACCGGGCAGGGTGTTGCTGCTCGAGCGTGGGCGGCCGGCCGAAGCGGCGGTGACGGCGGCGACACCGCAGAGGCTTCGCGGCCCGCGCCGGCACCGAGCGTGGCGGCGCCCGCGGAGGCGAGCGCGACCAATCCGAGCACCGACAACCGGCGGAGCGTCTCGAGTGGCATAGGGAACCAGATGGTAGTGCGTGGTCTAGACAGTTGCCGTCACGGACTCGATGTCCGCGATGTGGATCAGCCGGAACGCCTGGCGCATCATCGCGATCTGCGCCTGTTCGTCCGGCAGGTCCGGGAGGAGCGCCCAGAGGTCGCGTGCGGTCTCGAGCAGCGGTCTGATCAGGTCGATCGCCTGGTGGTCGCTCGTGCGCTCGGCGCAGGTGTTGATCGCGAGGCCGAGCACGCCGACGGTGTCCGGCTGGCGCAGCCAGAGCTGCGGCATCGCCATCGAGAGGTACTGGTGGATCCGTGCCAGTTGCATCGTCTGGGTGATCGTCTCGCCGCCGACGGGGCGGGTCGGCTCGGGCAGGGCTTCGCCGTCGGCGATCCGGTTCGCCGTCCCGGCCAGCATCGCGCGCAGCTGGTCCTGGCTGAACCCGGCGGCCTGAGCGGTTCGCAGCGCGATCAGGAGCGATCCAGGCTGCTGGCCGTAGGGGTAGTCGGAGGCGTAGACCACCTGCTCGGGCGGCACGAGCCGGTAGAAGTCGAGCAGGTCGATCGGGCTCCAGGTCGAGGTGTCGAAGACGACGCCCTTGCGCCCGGACATGCAGCGGGCCAGATCGGCCATGTCCGCGATCCCTGCATGCGCGATGATCAGCGTGGTCTCCGGATGACGCTCCACGAGCGCGAGCAAGCCGTCGGCGATCGGCGGCAGCCCGCGCCCGCCGTGGATCAGGATCGGCACGCCGCGCTGCGCCGAGAGCTCGAACACCGGCAGGAGCCGCTCGTCGGTGGCCGTGAAGCCCTGAGCCCGCGGATGGAGCTTGATCCCGCGCGCACCCGCGTCGAGGCAGCGCTTCGCCTCCTCGATCGGCGACTCGTTCAGGTCGAGGCGAACGAAGGGGATGAGCCGGCCGTTCGAGCGCTCTGCGAAGGCGAGCGTCCGGTCGTTCGCCGCCCGAAACGCCGGGTGCCGGTCGGGCTCGTCGAGGCAGAACATGAACGCGCGCGAGATCCCGTAGCGGCCCATGAGCTCCTCGAGCGCCTCGTAGTCGCCGAGCATGCCGTCGATGTCGGTGCCGAGATGCAGATGCGCGTCGAAGATGTCGGCGCCGGCGGGCAGCAGCCGTCTCAGCTCGGCGTCGTGCCAGGCGATCAGTTGCAGCGCGCGCTCTCGAGGATCCACCACCTCATGAGGTTAGATGGTTGCTGGCCCATTAGAGTCCGGTTTGTGCCCGACGTCTTGATCTACGGAGACACGATGCGCTCGCCGGAGCTCCGGCATGAGATCCCGGTCGGCGTCCCCGATCCGTTCCTCTACGCAGAGGTCGCCGGCGTCCGGCACATGGCGGTCAGCTCGATGGAGGCTCCGCGGCTGCGCGGTCTCGGAATCGAGGTGCATCTCCTCGACGAGCTCGGCCTCGACGAGCTGCGCGCCTCGGGGAGGTCGTACGCAGAGATCGTGGACGAGCTGGTGCTCCGGGCGGCACGGGCGTTCGGGGTCGAGCGCGCGGTCGTCCCGATGGGGTTCCCGCTCGGTGTCGCCGATCTCCTGCGCTCCGCCGGCATCGAGCTGACGCCGGCGCGTGACCTCTTCGACGACCGCCGGCGGGTCAAGAACCCGGCCGAGCTTGCAGGGATCCGGCGGGCGCAGGCTGCCGCCGAGGCCGGAATGAGCGCTGCACGCGACCTCCTCCGGCGCGCACGCGTCAACGGCGGCAACACGCTCGAGGTGGACGGCGAGCCGCTCACGTCCGAGCGCGTCAAGATCGCGATCTCGCAGGCGTTCGTCGCGCAGGGCGCGAGCGCCGACGAGTTCATCGTCTCGCACGGGCCGCAGTCGGCGATCCCGCACCACATGGGCGAGGGCCCGATCCTGGCGGGCGAGCCGATCGTGGTCGATGTCTGGCCGCGCGACAACGAGTCGGGTTGTTACGCCGACATGACCCGCACGTTCGTCGTCGGCGAGATCCCCGACGAGGTCGCGGAATGGCACGGCCTCGTGAAGGAGGCGCTCGACCGCGCGCACGCGGAGCTGCAGCCGGGAACGGTGGGCCGCGCGGTCTTCGACGGCACCTGCGAGATCTTTGAAGCCGCCGGCTATCCGACCCAGCGCACCAAGGCGCCGGGCACGCCGCTCGAGTCGGGCTTCTTCCACGGGCTCGGCCACGGCGTCGGCCTCGAGGTGCACGAGCAGCCGGGCCTGGGCATGACCTCCAGGACGGCGCTCGTCGCCGGTGACGTCGTCACCGTCGAACCGGGCCTCTATCGTCCCGGGCTCGGCGGGCTGCGCCTCGAAGACCTGGTGCTGATCACGGAGGACGGCGCCGAGAACCTGACCGACTTCCCCTACGAGCTCACCCCATGAGCGACGAGACCCGCGACATCGACCACCTCCTGCTCGAGGAGCGGCGCTTTCCGCCGCCGCCCGAGTTCGCCGCCCAGGCGAACGCCAAGCCCGGCATCTACGACGAGGCCTTCGAGGCGTTCTGGGAGCGCGAGGGCCGAGGGCGCGTCAGCTGGTACGAGCCGTTCACGACGGTGCTCGAGTGGAAGCGCCCGTTCGCGAAGTGGTTCTCGGCGGCAAGCTCAACGTCGCCTACAACTGCGTCGACCGCCACGTCGAGGACGGGCTCGGCGAGCAAGGTCGCCTTCCACTGGGAAGGGCGAGCCCGGGCGACCGCCGGGCGATCACCTACGCCGACCTGCTGCGCGAGGTCGTGAAGCTGCGCGAACGCGCTCAAGGCGCTCGGCGTCAGGAAGGGGACGCCGGTCGGCGATCTACATGCCGATGATCCCGGAGCTGCCGGTCGCGATGCTCGCCTGCGCGCGGATCGGCGCCCCGCACTCCGTCGTCTTCGGCGGCTTCTCGGCCGACGCGCTCGCCGACCGGCTCAACGACTTGGAGTGCGAGGTGCTGATCACGCAGGACGAGGCTGGCGGCGCGGCACGACGGTGCCGCTGAAGCGCACCGCCGACGAGGCGCTCGCGCCGTGTCGCCGACCGTCAAGCACGTGCTCGTCGTGCGCCGCACCGGCGGCGACGTGCCGATGACCGAGGGCCGCGACGTCTGGTGGCACGACGTCGCGACGCGACTCAGCCCGCGACTGCCCCGTGCGAGCCGATGGACGCCGAGGACCTGCTGTTCCTGCTCTACACCTCCGGCACGACCGCGAAGCCCAAGGGCATCATGCACACGACCGGCGGCTACCTCACCGGCGTCACGACGACGCACCACTTCGTCTTCGACATCAAGCCGCGACAACGATGTCTACTGGTGCGCCGCCGACATCGGCTGGGTGACCGGCCACAGCTACATCGTCTACGGCCCGCTGTGCAACGCGCGCCACGTCGGTGCTCTACGAAGGGCACGCCGGACTTCCCCGACAAGGACCGCTGGTGGGAGATCGTCGAGCGCTACGACGTCACGATCCTCTACACCGCGCCGACCGCGATCCGCACGCTTCATGAAGTGGGGCGCCGAGTACGCGCAGCAGCACGACCTGTCGTGCGCTGCGCCTGCTCGGCTCGGTCGGCGAGCCGATCAATCCCGGAGGCGTGGATCTGGTACCACGAGCACATCGGCGGCGGGCGCTGCCCGATCGTCGACACGTGGTGGCAGACCGAGACCGGGGTGATCATGATCACCCCGCTGCCCGGCGTCACGACGCCAAGCCGGGCTCCGCGACGAAGCCGTTCCCGGGCGTCGGCGCCGACGTGTCTACGACGACGGGCGAACAGGTGCGCCCGGCGGCGGCGGCTACCTCGTGCTCACCCAGCCGTGGCCCGTCGATGCTGCGCGGCATCTGGACAGGCGAGCCGAGCGCTATGTCGAGACGTACTGGTCGCAGTACGGCGACGTCTACTTCGCCGGCGACGGCGCGCGGATCGACGACGACGGCGACTTCTGGCTGCTCGGCCGCATCGACGACGTGATGAACGTCTCCGGCCACCGCATCTCGACGATCGAGGTCGAGTCCGCGCTGGTCGACCACCCGACGTCGCCGAGGCGGCGGTCGCCGGCGCGCCGACGAAATGACCGGCCAGGCGATCGTCGCGTTCGTGACCCTGAAGGCCGGGATCGAGGGCACGGTGGAGAAGCTGAACGAGCTGCGCGAGCACGTCGCCAAGAAGATCGGCCCGATCGCAAAGCCGGCGAACATCGTCTTCACCCCGGAGCTGCCGAAGACCCGCAGCGGCAAGATCATGCGGCGGCTGCTGCGCGACGTCGCGGAGAACCGCCCGCTCGGCGACACGACGACGCTTGCCGACGCGACCGTTGTCGACGAGCTTCGTCACCGCTCGACCGGCGAAGCCGCGAAAGAGGACTAGCCATCTAGCGTGACCGCCATGGACATCGCCATTCACGCGAGCTTCCTCCCGCATGACGACCCGGACGCCTCCCTGGCCTTCTATCGCGACAGCCTCGGCTTCGAGGTCCGCAACGACGTCGGATACGGCGGGATGCGCTGGATCACGGTCGGTCCCGCCGACCAGCCCGGCACGTCGATCGTCCTGTATCCGCCGGCGGCCGATCCCGGCCTCACCGACGACGAGCGTCGCACCATCGCCGAGCTGATGGCCAAGGGCAGCTACGCGCGTATCATCCTGGCCACCGCCGACCTCGACGGCGCCTTCGCGCGGCTCCAAGCCGGCGGCGCCGACGTCGTCCAGGAGCCGACCGAGCAGCCGTACGGGGTTCGCGACTGTGCCTTCCGCGATCCCGCGGGCAACCTGATCCGCATCAACGAGGTGCGCTGAGCCATCCGGCGATCGCAGCCATCACCGGCACGGACGGCACCGTGAGGTGAACCGGGAGGCCGCCGCGCTCAGGGGGCCGCCGAAGAAGGAGACGGTCCTACGCGAGCAGCCGCGCGAAGCGGTCGGCGTCCTCGAACGGGCCGATCACTGCCAGGTGGAGCTTGTCGTTCGCGATCAGGTCCCGGGCGACGCGCTGGATGTCCTCGGCGGTCACCGCGTCGAGCTCGGCGAGCATCTCCTCCGGCTCGATCGCCTTCCCTTCGAGCACCTCGCGGCGCAGGCCGAACATGATCAGCCCCTGCGGGCTCTCGGTGCCGAGCACGAAGCGGCCCTTCGCGAATGCGCGCGCCTTCTCGAGCTCGTCGCTCGGGACGGGCTCGGCGGCGATCAGCTCGAACTGCTCCCGGATCACCTTGATCGCCTCGTCGATCCGCTCGATGTCGACGCCTGCCTGCGAGAGTAGCGAGCCGGCGTCGGTGTACGAGTGGTTCGTGCCGTAGATGTAGTAGGCGAGCCCGCGCCGCTCGCGCACCTCGAGGAAGAGGCGCGACGACATGCCCGATCCGAGCACGACCGAGAGCAGCTGGAGCGCGTAGCGGTCTGGGTGCTCGTTCGGATAGCTCGGGACGCCGAGGATGATGTGCGCCTGGTCGGCGTCCTTGTGGTGAATCCGCACGTGCGGGCCGGGCGAGCGGTCGAGCTGGGCGGGCGCGAACGAGTCGCTGCCGTTCCCGGACATCGCGCCGAGCACCTCGTCCAGCTTCGGCAGGAGGTCGTCGCCGACCATGCCGCCCACGCCGACGACCATCCGTTGCGGCGTGTACCAGCGGTCGACGTAATTCAGAAATGTCTCACGCGTCGCGGCGCGGACGGTCTCCTTCGTGCCGAGCGTCTCCCAGCCGAGCGGGTTGTCGCCGAACATCAGCTGCTCGTAGACCGTCCCGATCTTGTCGCGCGGCGTGTCGTTGTACATGTTCATCTCCTCGAGGATCACGCCCTTCTCGCGCTCGATCTCCTCGGGATCGAACTTCGAGTGGCGGAGCATGTCGAGGAGGACGTCGAAGGCGGTGTCGCGGTCGGCGCCCGCGCAGCGGACGAAGTAGCCGGTGTACTCCTTCGAGGTGAAGGCGTTGAACTCGCCGCCGATGCCGTCGATGATCGTCGTCAGGTCGCGGGCGGTGGGTCGCCGGTCCGTGCCCTTGAAGAACATGTGCTCGGCGAAGTGGGCGATCCCGCGATTCTCGGCGTGCTCGTAGCGCGAGCCGGCGGCGAGCATCACGAAACAGGAGACCGACTTGGCATGCGACAGCGGCGCGGTCAGCACGCGCAGGCCGTTGGAGAGCTGCTGCCGCTCGAACACCGCCATCGCGCTCGATGGTATAGAGAGCGCCATGCCCGGCGAGACGAGACGCACCGTGTTCGCGCAGCCGGAGTGGCTGCGCGGCGTGCCGACCGACGTGCGACTCCCCGACGGCGCACGGGTCGTCTTCGTCGGCTGCGGGACTTCGTTCCACGCGGCCCAGACCGGCGGGGCGGCGAGGCAGGCGCTGGAAGCGGTGCTCGAGCCGCCGAAGGCGGATCTGATGGTGTGCGTGAGTCACGAAGGTGAGACGCCCCTGACCTTGGAGGCGGCGCGGGCCTTCCCCGGGCCGAAGTGGCTCGTGACCGGGGCAGCCGAGTCGCCACTCGCGGAGCTCTCGGACGAGGTGATCGTGTGCACGCCCGAGATCGAGCGGTCGTGGTGCCATACGGCGAGCTACGTCTGCGCGGTAGCGTCGCTCGCGTCGCTGCACGGCGAGGACATCTTCTGGCTGGCCGGGGCGGTGCAAGAGGCGTTGGGTGTCGAAGAGCCCGCACCCTCGCAGGAGCGGATCCTCGTCGCGGGCGCCGGCCGGGACTGGCCGACCGCCCAGGAGGCGGTGCTGAAGTTGCACGAGGGAGCGTGGGTCAACGCGGAGGCGCAGCAGACGGAGCAACTCCTGCACGGGCATCTCGCGGCGGTCGACGAGTCGGTGCGCGCCTACGTCCTAGAGGGCGAGGGGCGCGCCGCCGAGCGAGCCGCGGATGCAGTGGCCGCGTTGCGGGAGCTCGGTTGCGAGACGACTCTCGTGCCGACCCGCCACCCGGCGCTCGACATCGTGCGTTTCCAGCTTCTCACGCTCGCGATTGCGCAGGCGCGCGGAATCGACCCGGACCCGATCCGGCGCGATGACCCGCGCTGGGCGCGCGCGCGAGAGACGTACGCCTAACCGCCTTTCACCGTCCGAAGCGGACAGTCCGTGCACTTTCTGCGCTGAATTTTCACGATGTTGGCACGAATCGCCCGCGATTCGCCGGTAATGTCGACCGCGAGGGAGGCGGGATTTGGCTCCCCACCCTGGGTGGGGGTGCGTCCGCAACGCGCGCCCGACCCGAGCCGGAGGCTAGAGCGCGTCGAGGAGCGCGTCCACCTCGTCCGCCGTGTTCGTGTGGACGATGCCGACGCGCACCGCCCCGTCCGGCAACCCGAGGAACCTCATCACCTCGAGCGCGTAGTAGTTCCCGTGCCAGACCGCGAACCCCTCGCGCCCGAGCCTGGTCGCAACGGCCTCTGCCGACTCCTCGCTGTGCGTGATCGCGAACGTCGGCACGCGATCCTCCATCGTCGGCGGGCCATGGAGCGCCCACCCGTCCGGGAGCCCGTCCAGGAACCGTTGTCCGAGCGCGCGCTCGTGACCCACGACGAACGACCAGCCGACGAGCTCCAGGTACTCGATCGCCGCGACGAACCCCGCCAGCAGCTCGTGCGCGAGCGTCCCGGTCTCGAACCGGTGCCCGACCGGGAAATCGCTCGACGGCCGCACCTTGTAGGGCCGCCACGACTCGAGCAGCTCGCGGCGCCCGAACGCCAGCCCGAGGTGGGGCCCGTAGAACTTGTACGGCGAGCAGATCAGCACGTCGGCGCCGGCCGCGGCCACGTCGATCGGGCCGTGGGGCGCGTAGTGCACGGCGTCGATCCAGGCGAGAGCCCCCACACTGTGGGCGAGCCCGGCGATCTCCGCGACGGGTGTCACGGTCCCCACCCCGTTCGACGCCCACGGGAATGCGACGACGCGGGTCCGCTCCGAGAGAAGCGACTGCAGGTGGTCGAGGTCGAGCCGGCACCGTTCGTCCAGCTCGCAGAAGCAGACGGCGAGACCCTTGTCGTGGGCGACCTCCAGCCAGGGCGACACGTTCGCGTCGTGGTCGAGCCGCGTCACGACGATCTCGTCGCCGGCCTGCCACTCGCGGGCAGCCGTGCGTGAGAGGGCGAAGTTCAGCGTCGTCATGTTCTGGCCGAACGCGACCTCCTCGGCGCTCGCGCCGAGGAACCGGCCGGCGGCCGCGTGAGCCTCGTCCACCAGCTTCACGCTCGCCGCAGATGTCGGGAACGCCCCGCCGAGATTCGCGTTCGCCGTCCGCAGATAGGTGGAGATCGCGTCGATCACCGAGTCGGGCACCTGCGTGCCGCCCGGCCCGTCGAAGAACGCGAGCGGCACGTTCAGCGAGCTGAAGCGCGCTCGCACCGACTCGATCGTGGGCGCAACGGCCATCGAGAGGACCCTAACCGCTCGGGGTCCGTCCGGTCCGGGTCCTAGAGTGGCGGTCCGTGAGACTCAGGCCGCTGACGGAGGCCGAATGCTACTCCCGCTTGTACGGCGGACCACGCACCGACAAGGTCAGCGTCGTTCGCTCCGACCGGGCGGCCGAGAGCGGGGACGTCAGCGGAGAGCGCCTGCGCGCGCTCTTCGAGCGGCGCCTGCAGCGCCGGCGCTCGGATGCGGAGGCCGCATGAAGAGCAGGTGCAAGAGCTGGACCTCCCGCCGGCGCTACGCCGCTCGGCCGCTCGGCCGACCGGCGCCGCCGCTGCCGAGCTCCTGGATCTGCACGGCGACGTGGGTGTCGTGTCTGCCACGCTGTAAGCCGCGTGGCAGATCTCGTCTCTAGCGTCTCCGACGTCCCCGACGTCCTCGCTCCCGGCCTGAGCTGCGTCTTCTGCGGCATCAACCCGGGGCGCTTCTCGGCGGCGGCCCACGCCCATTTCGCCAATCCGCGCAACGACTTCTGGCGGCTCCTCCACGACGCCGGCTTCACCCCCCGCCTCTTCGCACCGTCCGAGCAGTTCGGCCTGCTCGAGCTCGGTTACGGCATCACGAACGCGGCCTACCGGACGACACCCGGCTCAGGCGAGCTCCGGCGCGGCGACTTCGACGCCTCCCGACTCGAGCGGCTCGCGAGGGAGCTCCACCCGCGCGTGATCGCGTTCGTCGGCAAGGAGGCGTACCGAGGCTGCTTCGGCGACCGTCCCGAGCTCGGCCCGCAGCTCCGCACGCTCGGAACGACCGGGCTCTTCGTGCTCCCCTCGACGTCACCGGCGAACGCGGCCGTGCCGTACCCCGAGCGGCTTCGCTCCTTCGAGACGTTGCGGGAGTGGATCGAGCCGACGCCGCGCGAGGCGGTCCGGGCGCTCGTCGTCGATGCAGACGAGCGCGTGCTGTTGATGCGCTTCGAGAACCCGGCCACCGGCGACGTCTGGTGGGCGACTCCGGGCGGCGGGATCGACGAGGGCGAATCCGACGAAACTGCTCTCCGGCGCGAGTTGCTCGAGGAAGCGGGCCTGCGCGACTTCGAGCCCGGCCCGGTCGTCTGGGTCCGCGAGCACGTGCTGCCCTGGGACCGGCAGCTCTGGCGCCAGCGCGAGCGATTCCACCTCGTCCGGGTCGGAAGCCACGACGTCGAGCCGACGATCGACCTCGTCGGCGAGCACGTCTACGGCCACCGCTGGTGGACGCTCGACGAGCTGGAGAGCTCCGACGCCCAACTCGCGCCCCGCGCACTCGCGACGCGGCTCCGTGCGTTGCTCCGCGACGGCGTTCCGGCGAAGCCGCTCGACGTCACGAACTAGTCTTGGGCCGTGGAGAACGTCTTCGTGATCGTCCACCTGCTGGCCGCCTGCATCTGGGTCGGAGGCTCGATCGCGCTCGTCGTCGCCGGAGTGCCGGCGATCCGAACGCTCGAGGGAGCGCCACGTGGCAAGGCGATGAAGGAGCTCGGCCTGCGCTGGCGCCCGCTCGGCTACGGCGCCCTGCTCGTGCTCGGCGTGACCGGCGTCGCGCTCGCCCAGCACGACTGGAGCGAAGGCCGCTCGCCGTTCCACACCGTCCTCTGGGTGAAGGTCGGGCTCTCGGTGGCCCTCGTCGGTGCCTCCTATCTGCACAACTTCGTCTACGGCCCGCGCCTGCAGCAGGAGATCCGAGAGGGCCGCCCGCAGGCGACGAGACCGACGCTGGTCGTAGTCGGCTGGACGAGCCTCGCGCTGACGATCACCGTCCCGATATTGGGGGCAGTGCTCGCACACCTTGTGAATTAAAGGATCTTCCGCGGATTGCGAGCGCGCTGAGAATGGACGCGAGTGCCGGCTTTGCCGGTGCTCGCCCACAACGAGCTGCCACGTGTCGGATGGGGGGCTCGCGGGGGGGGCACCGGAGGTTTCCCCCCGCGCTTTAGCCCGGCCAGCGGTTCGTGATCGGGGTGCGCCGGTCGCGCCCGAACGCCTTCGGGTGGAGCTTCACGCCCGGAGGCGCCTGGCGCCGCTTGTACTCGGCGCGGTCGATCAGCGAGAGGGCGCGCTCGACGAGCGCCGGGTCGAAGCCGTCGTCGGTGAGCTCCTCGCGCGAGCGGTCGAGCTCGACATAGGCCTCGAGCACCTGGTCGAGCGCTGGATAGGGCGGGAGCGAGTCCTCGTCGAGCTGGTCCGGCCGCAGCTCGGCGCTCGGTGCGCGCTCGATGATCGAGACGGGAATCAGCTCGCGCTCGGCCCGCTCGTTCAGGCGGCGGGCCAGCCGGAAGACGTCGGTCTTGTAGACGTCCTTCAGGAGCGCGAAGCCGCCCGCCATGTCGCCGTAGAGCGTCGCGTAGCCGACCGACATCTCCGACTTGTTGCCGGTCGTGATCACGAGCCAGCCGAACTTGTTCGAGAGCGCCATCAGGAGGGTGCCGCGGATCCGCGCCTGGAGGTTCTCCTCGGTCAGATCGGGAGCGCGCCCGTGGAAGGCCTGCGCCAGCGCGGCCTCGAATGCCTCGAAGACCGGCTCGATCGCGATCTCCTGAAAGTCGATCCCGAGCGCTTCGGCGAGTCTCGCCGCGTCGCCGCGGGTGCCCTCTGACGAGTACCGCGAAGGCATCGAGACGCCGTGCACCCGCTCCGCGCCGAGCGCCTCGACCGCGAGGGCGGCCGTCAGCGCCGAGTCGATCCCGCCGGAAAGCCCGATCACGACGTCGCCGAAGCGGTTCTTGCCGACGTAGTCCGCGAGGCCGAGCTCGAGTGCCTGGCGCATCTGCTCGAGGTCGTCGAGCTGCGGCGCAAGGGTCCCGCGCAGCTCGTCGCCTTGCTCGTGCGCTGCGGCGAGCTCGACCACGGTCACCGCCGGCGCAGCCGTTCGCGCCTTCGCCAGCTCGCGCCGTCGCACGTCGCGCAGCCGCCGGCCGATCACCGCTTCCGGCTCGATGTCGACGACGAGCAGCACCTCCTCGAACCCCGGCGCGCGCGCGATCACCTCTCCCTCGTCGTCGATCACGACCGAGTGCCCGTCGAACACGAGCTCGTCCTGGCCGCCGACCGTGTTGCAAAGCGCCACGAAGCAGGCGTTGTCACGGGCCCGCACGCGCAGCATCTCCTCCCGCTCGCGATCCTTGCCGAGATGGAACGGAGAGGCTGAGATGTTGGTGATCAGCTGCGCGCCCGCGAGCGCGAGGTCGGTCGCCGGCGGTCCCGGCTGCCAGATGTCCTCGCAGATCGTGGGCCCGACGACGGTCTCGCCGAAGCGCAGCAGCATCAGGTCCTGGCCAGGAGCGAAGTAGCGATCCTCGTCGAAGACGCCGTAGTTCGGCAGGAACCGCTTGCGGTAGACACCCCGGACCTCGCCGCCCGCGAGCACGAAGCACGCGTTGTAGAGATCCGTGTCGAGGTGCGGCGCGCCGACGAGCGCGACCGTGCCGCGCGCCTGCGCCGCGATCTCGTCCAGCGTCCGGCGGGCCGCTCGAATGAAGGCGGGGCGGAGCAGCAGATCCTCGGGCGGGTAGCCGGTAACGGCCAGCTCGGGAAAGAGGACGAGATCGGCGTTCGCCTCCTGTGCCTCGGCGAGGGACGCGAGTATCCGATCCCTGTTCCCGTCGAGGTCACCCACGATGCTGTTGATCTGCGCGAGTGCGAGTCTCACCTGTCACTCTCCTCGAGGAGTTTTCTCCTCTCGGTCTAAAACTCTAGCGCGGATCCGCTGCCGCCAACGGAAGAAGAACCCGACGGCGACGAAGAAGCAGACGTACGAGGCCCACACGATCCAGGGGCTGCTCGTCTTGTGGCCGAGCACGCCGAGCACCGCAGCAGCCGCCAGGAGCGCGATCAGGATCACCCGCAGACGGTCGGCGGTCACCGGTCGAGGATAACCCCTTGACTTCGCAGTTAGCGCTCGCTAACGTAGCGCGCACTAACTTAGTGCCGACTAACAGGAGACCTGATGAAAGCAAAGCTCTTCGCCGATGAGAACAGGAAGTGGTGGACTCTGGTCGCCGTCTCGTTCGGCTTGTTCATGATCATGCTCGACAACACGGTTGTGAACGTGGCGCTCCCGTCGATGCAGCGCTCGCTCAACCTGAAGATTTCAGAGCTGGAATGGGTCGTGACCGGCTATGCGCTCACCTTCGGCGCCTTCATGCTGACGGGCGGCAAGCTGGCGGACCTCTTCGGCCGGCGCCTGATGTTCGTCGTCGGGCTCGTCGTCTTCACGGCGTCCTCGCTCGCCTGCGGTCTTGCGGGTGACGCGAACATCCTGATCGGCGCCCGCGTGATCCAGGGCCTCGGTGCCGCCCTGATGAACCCGGCGACGCTCTCGATCATCACGGTCACGTTCCCGCCGAAGCAGCGCGGGACGGCGATCGGCATCTGGGCCGGCGTCTCGGCGCTCGCCCTCGCAATCGGCCCGCTCGTCGGCGGACTGATCACCCAGCACGTCAACTGGAACTGGATCTTCTTCATCAACATCCCGATCGGAGCGATCGCCGTCCTGGCCGCGTACGCGTTCATCGACGAGTCCCGTGACGAGTCGCACGAGCAAAAGCCCGACATCCTCGGCCTGCTCACCTCGGCCGCCGGCCTCTTCGCTCTGACCTACGGCCTGATCGAGTCGAACAACTACGGCTGGGGCTCGACGCGGATCATCGGCTCGCTCGTGGTCGCGGTGCTCCTGCTCGGCGCCTTCGTCGGGCTCGAGCTGCACCAGCGCCTGCCGATGCTCGACCTCTCGCTCTTTCGGAACCGCACCTTCGCCGGCGCGAACACGGTGATGCTGTTCGTCGGGCTCGCCATGTTCGGCGTCTTCTTCTACGTCTCGCTCTACATGCAACAGGTGCTCGGCTACTCGCCCGTCCAGGCGGGCGCGTCCTTCTTGCCGATGACCCTGCTGATCATCGTGATCGCGCCGCAGGCCGGGCGGGCCGTGGACCGGGTCGGCGCGCGCGGCCTCGTCGGCGGCGGCATGCTGCTGCTGACGGTTTCGCTCTTCCTCTTCTCGCGGATGGGTGTCCACTCGAGCTTCTGGACGCTGCTCCCTGCGATGCTCCTCGGCGGCTCGGGCATGGCGATCACCATGACGCCGACGACCGCGGCGGCTATGGGCTCCGTCGAGCGTGACAAGGCTGGTGTCGGCTCGGCGGTGCTGAACAGCATGCGGCAGGTCGGCGGCTCGCTCGGGATCGCCCTGATCGGCGCGATCGTCAGCTCCGGGACGGCCGCCTCGCTGAAGCTCGGCAACCCGCGGCCGGTCGCGTTCGTCCACGGGCTGCACAGTGCGCTCGAGGTCGCCGCGCTCGTCGCGCTGGTCGGTGCGCTGATCGCGGTGCTGACGATCCGCAAGGCTCCGCATCACGAGCCCGCTCCGGCGCCCACGTTTGCCGAGGCGTCCTGAGTGAGCGCCACCCGGCCACGTCTGCGCGCGGAGGATCGCCGGCAGGCGGTGCTCGACACCGCCTGCCAGGTCTTCTCCCAGTCGAGCTACCGGGGCGCGACGACTGCCGAGATCGCGCGAGAGGCCGGCATCACCGAGCCGATCCTCTACCGCCATTTCGGCTCGAAGCGCGATCTGTACCTCGCCTGTCTCGACCAGGCCTGGGAGAGCTTCCGGGTGTTCGCCGAAGAGGCGGAGCGCGCCAATCCCGCAGGCTGCCTGGGGGCGATCGCCGACATGTACATGGCGCAGCGTGCGCGTGTCAGGCTCGTCGACCTCTGGATCCAGGCGATCACGGAGGCCTCCGACGACGCGACGATCGCGAAGGCCGTGCGCAAGCAGATCCGAGAGGTGCACGAGTTCTTCGCCGGCGTGATCCGTCACGGCCAGGAGGCGGGTGTCGTCCACCCCGACCGCGACCCGGTGGCCGAGGCGTGGATCTTCATCGGCGGAGGCCTGCTGGCGACGATCGACCACCGTCTGGGCGGCCTCCTGGGCAGCGATCTCGAGCTCGTGCGCGCCTCCCGGCGCGCCTGGATGCTGCGCGAGCCGGACTCGGACGTCTAGACCGTCGAGAAAATGAGAAAGCCCCGGCTGCGGCACCCGGGGCTTTCTCTGGTCTTGCTAGACGCCGTTTGAGGCGAACCCGAGAGACGTGACTCTGCGGCTTGGCCACGCCTTCGGTTGTCTGCCTCGGCGATCCCCCCGCGCGTCACCTGAGGTCAGGTCACGTGCAAGGGTGTCAGCACTTTAGAACGAGACGCCCGACCTGTCAAGTGCGTCGGTCAAGTGCAGAGGGGAGTTTGCCGCTTCACCCGAGAAAACCCGTCTGTCCATCGCGCTTTCGAGGGACGAGCTCGTTTTCCGACGGGCCCGTTCGAGGGACGGGGCTTTCGGGGGATTGCTATTGCAGTCCCGGTGCGGCAAACTTCCGTCAGCATGGCTACTCGTACCGAACACGCGGCGCCGGTAGCGCTACGGGGATCCCGGCTCGGAGAACGCCTCCGCCAGCTTCGGGTGTCCTCCGGGCTGACGCAGTCCGACCTCGCCGGCGACCGGTTCTCGAAGGAGTACATCTCCCAGATCGAGCGCGGCAAGACCCGCCCCACCCGCGAGACCGTCGAATGGCTCGCCGCTCGGCTCGGCGTCGATCCGACCTTCCTCGCGAGCGGCGTCTCCACCGACGAGCGCGCGCGAGCCGAGGCGATCCTCGCGCGAGCCGAGGCGCTCTCGGAGAAGCGCGACTTCGACGGTGCGGTCGACGAGTACACGAACGCGCTCGGGGCGGTTGTCGCCACCGGTGCCGTCGAGCTGCAGGTACGCGTCCTCTCGGGAGAGGCGTGGGCGCGCGCCAACCGCGGCGATGCGCGGACGGCGGTCGAGCTGCTGGCCCAGGCGCGCGGGCTCGCGGAAGGGCCCGAGTTCTCGGATCTCGACCGCGCGGAGGTCATCTTCCGGCTCGGCGCCTGCCGCTACCTCCTCGCGAGCGTCGCGACCGCGGTCGCGCTCTTCGAAGAGGCGCTCGCGCTCGTCGAGGGCTCCCCGCTTCCGTCGGATGCGCTCCGGTCGAACATCTTCACCTGGCGCTCTCGGTGCTATCGGCGGCAGCGCGATTACGAGGCGGCGCGGGAAGACATCAATCGTGCACTCGAGCTCGCGGAGTCGATGCGCGATTCGCGTGTGCTCGGCGAGGCCTATTTCCAGGCGTCGCTGATCGCCGAGCGCGATGGACAATGGATCCTCGCTCGCACCTACGCGGAGCGCGCGAAGTTGCAGTTCGAGGAATCGAGCGATCGAGCGATCGTCGGCAAGCTGCTGAACAACCTGGGACTGCTCGAGCTGATGCTCGGGAAGCCGAAGCAGGCCGTGGAGCGGCTGAACGAGGCATTCGCGATCGTGCTCGACACCGGTGACGACGACGACCTCGCGACGGTGATCTCGTCGCTCTCGCAGGTCTGTCTCCGCACAGGCGATGCGGAGACAGCGGAGAAGCACGCCCGACACGCATTGACCGTGCTCGGGGGCCGCGACGACAGGACCGAGGAGATCGGCAACGTGCACCTCACACTGGGCCGGGCGCTGCTCGAGCTCGGCCGTTTCGACGAGGCGCGCGAGATGCTCGCGAAGGCCGAGGATGCCTTCGCCCAGATTTCGTCCGGCTCCCACTCTGCCGCGGCCTGGCTCGCCCAGGGCGATCTCGCGCAGCGCCAGGGCGACGACAGGGGCGCGGCGGCGCTGTACCGGCGTTCCGCCGAAGCCCTTCAGGATTATCGGCTCTAGAAGCTCGAGAGGAGGTGACTACTGTGGCTAAATACACACGGCTCGTCAGCAACCGCAAGCTCCTGCTTGTGCTTGTTGCCGCTGCGGCGGCTGTGATTGGCGGCAAGCTTGGTGTCCACGTCCATCCGGCCGGGTTCTTCGACGGTCCCTAGCGACGCATGTTCTCGGTTCACGCTTCGGCGCGGCTTGCCGTTCGCGTAACCTGAAATGGCGGTCAAGGCAGGCGGTATCTCGCCGATTTTGAGCAGTGGCATCTCCAGCCGCTCGCTCGAGCAGTTCCAGCGTGGGGGCGTAGGGTCACGGTGACCTCCGCCCCCACGGCAGTGCCGCGGCTCTCCCCGGCACGAGCCCTGCATGGTTCATGCGGGGGCGGCCTCGGAAGGTCGCTACAGTGGCGCAATGGAGAGATCGCTGCCGCGTTTGCGCGGGATCGTGGTCTCGGCGCCGGCGTTTCGCCGGCTTGCTCTCGCAAACGCACTGCTGCTCCTCGTGATCGTCGCGAGTGGTGCGACCGTGCGTCTCACGGCCTCCGGCCTCGGTTGTCCGCACTGGCCCGGCTGCGAAGGCGCGACCCAGTTGCCCGAGAAGGGCTACCACTCGTTCATCGAGTTCGGCAACCGGATCGTGGCGGCGGTGACGATCTTCCTGACGCTCGCGACGGCGCTCGCCGCCTTCTGGACCCCGACGCTCGCGCGCTGGGCGCGCTGGGCGGCCGCCGCCACCTTCGTCGGCACCCTCGGCCAGGCCCCGCTCGGCGCGATCACCGTCTACTACCACTTGAACCCCTGGCTCGTGCTCTCGCACTTCCTCCTCTCGCTGGCCATCCTGACGCTCGGCGTGATCGTCGCTCTCGAAGCCTGGAGCATGCGCGGCGAGGCGCTGCCGGCTCGCCTGCGCCAGCTCGCGCTGCTCGTCGGCGCCGCCGGTGCGGCGCTCGTCGTCAGCGGGACGTTTGCGACGGCCGCCGGCCGGTTCCCCGGTAGCTTCGGGAGCGTGCCCGTGCAGCGGCTCGGATCGTTCTACCCGGCGATGTGGCTCCACGTGCGCGCGGTGGCCGTCTTCGGGATCTCGTTTCTCGTTCTGCTCGTGTGGCTGGCACGGGTGAAGAGCCGCTTCGCGCTGCTGGCTGTTCTCGTCTTGAGTGTGCTGGGCGCGCAGATGGCGGTGGGCGAGATCCAGTACCGGGTGGACATGGTCTGGTGGCTCGTCCTGATCCACGTCGCGCTGGCAGCAACTCTGTGGGCTGTGCTCACCGTGCTCGTCGCAGCGCTCTGGCGGCCTGCCCCAAGCCTCTAGGTCTAGTGGTCGCTCCGGTAAGTCTCTGCACCCTCTGGCCGGCTGCAAACCTTCGCATGCCGGCGTCCTCGGTCGGGGCAATAGTCCCGACTATTGCCCCTCGCTGCGTCCTTGGCCTGCTCGATTTTCGCTCGGCCATAGGGCACCGGACTTACCGGAGCAACCACTAGGATGCCCTGATGTCCGACGAGCTCCGGCTGGAGCGTCGACCAGAGCTGAGGCATCCGGCCCTCGTGTGCGCGTTTCGAGGCTGGAACGACGGCGGGCAGGGGGCATCGCTCGCGGGGCATTTCCTGGCCCAGGCCTGGAGCGCCGAGAAGTTCGGCGAGATCGATCCGGAGACGTTCTTCGACTTTCAGGCCTCGCGACCGCATATCTCGTTCGAAGGGACGACGAGGCGGATCGAGTGGCCCGAGAGCACGTTCCTCGAGGCGCAGCTCCACGACAGCGATCGTGACGTCGTGCTCCTGCTCGGGGTGGAGCCGAACCTCCGCTGGCGCAGCTTCTGCAAGGTGATCACGGATCTCGCGCTCGATCTGGGCGTCGAGCTCGTCGTCACCCTCGGCTCGCTGCTCGCGGACGTTCCGCACACGCGGCCGGCACCCGTGACCGGGAACGCGACCGACCCCGGCCTCGTCGAGCAGCTTGGCCTGCAGGCGTCTCGCTACGAAGGGCCGACCGGCATCGTCGGCGTCCTGCACGATGCCTGTCGCTCGGCGGGCTTTCCGTCGGCGTCGCTCTGGGCCGCGGTGCCGCACTACGTGTCGATGACACCCTCCCCACGGGCGGCGAAGGCGCTCAGCGAGCGTCTGGCGGAGCTGCTCGGAGTCGAGCTCGACACGGCCGAGCTCGAGGCTGCGAGCGACTCGTACCTGGAGCAGGTGAGCGAGGCCGTCGCCGCCGACTCGGAGACGGCGGCGTATGTCAACGAGCTCGAGCATCGTGTCGACGAGATCATCGACGAGACCGATCTTCCGTCGGGCGACACGCTCGCCGCCGAGCTGACGCGGTTCCTGCGCGAGCGCGACGAGGACGCCGCGGGCCCCGACGCGGCCCGCGGCGACCAGTGAGCGCTACCCGAACGTAAACGCGTACGCCTGGACGCCGGGCGTGAGCCGCAGCTCGAGCAGTCCCTGCTCCGGCGCCGGGCTCGAGTGAAGTGTGTAGAGCTTGTACGCGTTGACGTTCACGGCTCCGGCGGGCTTGCCGTCGATCAGCTTCTGGACGCTGCCGTGTCCCCCGAGCACGAGATAGACGTGCTCGCCAGTGAAGCTCAGCCGCAGCCGCGCATCTGCGCCGGCGACGATCCGCTGGCTCTGGACGTTCCACGAGCCCGAGTACGCGAGCTCGTTCTGGCCGAGCTTCCTCGGGAAGGAGTAGGTCGCAAAGTGGTTTCTCTCGAGCGGCAGCGAGCCGGCGTAGCGGGCGAGCCGCTCGTAGCCGAGGTACGACTCCGGCGTCGTCAGATCGGTCGGCGTCAGGTCGGGGACGCTCGGGGCCGTCTTGCCCTTCGCCCCGAGCAGCTGGCGGATCAGCGCCTCCGTGTTGCCGTACTCGCCCTCGCCGAAGTTCGTGTGCCGGATGCGGCCGTTCCTGTCGATCAGGTATTCGGCCGGCCAGTACTGGTTGCCGTAGGCGTCCCAGGTGGCGTAGTTGTTGTCCTGGACGACCGGATACGGGATCCCGAGGCGCTCGACCGCCGCCTGCACGTTCGAGGCCACGTGCTCGAAGGCGAACTCGGGCGTGTGCACGCCGATGATCTCGAGCCCCCGCGAGTGGTAGGTGTCGTACCAAGCCTTCAGATGGGGCAGTGTCCTGAGGCAGTTGATGCACGAGTAGGTCCAGAAGTCGATCAGCACGACCTTCCCGCGCAGTTGCGAGAGCTGCAGCGGCTTCGAGTTGAACCAGTCCTCCGTGCCCGTGAGCGCGGGCGCCGGGCCGTAGTCGGGCAGGTCGCTCGTCCCGGCCGCGGCCTGCTTCGCGACGAGCGGCTTCACGCCGCTGACCTGCGCGAGTTGCTTGCGGGCGGAGGAGCCCCCCTCGATCGAGCTCTGGATCGAGGTGACGTAGCCGGGCACGTGCGTCGCGAGGCGCGTGTCGAGATTGAACGTGAGGCCGACCGCGACGAGCCCGATCGCCGCGCCGGAGGCGACTCGCAGCTGCGCGTCGTGCGCCCGCAGCTTCGTCGACACCTCTCGTCCGCCGTAGGCGATCAGCAGCATCGGGACGCCGGCGCCCACGGCATACGCGACGGTCAGCAGGATCGCCCGCCACCCGATGCGCTCCTGCGCCGCCACGCTCGAGATCGTCGCGAGCACGGGCCCGGCGCAGGGCGTGAACACGAGCCCGAGCGACGCGCCGAGCACGAAGCCCCCTCCGCCCGCGCGGTAGCGCGTAGCCGCGTGAACGGGCGTTCGAGGGCCCGGCCGAGCCGAGGGACGAGCAGGGTCGCCGCGAGCAGGAACAGCATCGCGATCGCAAGCTGGCGCAGCCGGTCGTCGCGCAGCCCGAGCCTGCCGAGCAGCCAGGTCGCGGACAGGGTGAAGACGACGAAGCTCGCCACGAGCCCGGCGATGATCCGCAACGGCCTTCGGCCGGTTGCTCCGCCGGCGAGCAGAATCGGAAGCACCGGCAGGACGCAGGGCGAGATCGCTGTGACGAACCCCGCGAGCAGCCCGATCCCGAGGAGCAAGATCACAGCAGCAAGAACGTCACGACGGCTGCCCCTGTAACCATCTGGGTGTCAGGCGCTGTCGGGAGCGGGCGTGTCCGGTGCCTGCGCGTCCGTCGCGGGACGCCGCCGCCGGCGGCGTTTCGGGCGCTGGGGCTGGTCGCCCTGCGGCCCGCCGCCGTTGCTGCTGGGGGGCATGGACCCGCGGAGTGCCGTCTTGTTCGGCCGTAGATGCCTGCGCCTGTCCTGCCGTCGTCGGGCTTCTTCTTGCGCCGCCGCCGGCGGGAGCGCGACGGGCCCGTCTTCGGCTGCGGCAGGTCGTCGGCGAGCGCGCCGGCGATCTCCTGGATCGTGCCGAGGCGTTCGCGGGCGGCGTCCAGGAGCTGTGTGGCCCGCGGCGTGTAGGCGTCGGCCGAGGCGACCAGCGCGGCCCCGACCTCACGGGGCATCTCGAGCGCGGCGTTCACGAGCCGGGCGGCGTTCTCCTCGTGACGGTGCCCGCGCGAGTTCGCGAGCGCGCCCAGGAGTCGCTTCGCGTCGGGGTACTCGAGCGACGCCTTCCGATCGAGCGTCTTGCGCACCGCGCGCGCCAGCTTCCAGGTCCAGCGGGCGAGGATCTGATCGGGCGCGTCCGGCTTGCCGTCGGCGATCGCGCGGAGCAGGATCCGGACGCCCGCGGTGCGATCCTTCTCCCATGGGAGCGCCTGCGTCACGAGCGTGACGAGGTCGTCGAAGTCGGCGCGTTCCACCCGCATCGATACCCGGTCAGCGAGCGCGACCATGCGCAGCCGCCGGTTCGGATTCTGCGGCGGCGCAGGTCGAGAGGAAGGTCTCGAGCGCCCCTTTCGTCGAACCGCTCTCCGTGAACTTCTGGACGAACGTCTGCCGCTCGTCGAAGCGCATCTGACGGCCGGCGATCGTGGCCCAGAACCGCTGCTCGTCGTCGTCGAGGTACTTCGGGTCGATGCGCTGCCATTCGCGCTGGATCACTGCGAGCCGGCGGCCCACGTCCGGCGTGACCGGGACGAGCCACGACGCCGGCGTCAGCTTCCGCCGCGCGCGCCGTTGCATCCGCCGCCGCGGCGCAGGCGTGACGCGCGCGCCCTCGCGGTAGAAGTCGGCGTCGAGCAGCGAGTGCAGCGAGACGACTCGTTCGTGATGGGTCGCGCCCTTCGGGACGAAGTCGACGACGATTCCCGCCTCCTTGCGCGGGTGGATCCGCATGATCCGGCCGATGCGCTGCTGGTAGACGCGCTTCGACGCCGTCGGTGCGAGATGCATGACGATCGTCGCGCGCGGGGAGTTCCAGCCCTCGGCGAGCAGCATCGCGTTGATCAGCACGTCGATCTCGCCGCGCTCGTAGGAGGCGAGGACCGACGCGAGCTTCACGGGCGCGGTCTTGCCGGAGACGGCCTCTGCCTTCACGCCGGCGGCGCGAAACGCGGTGGCCAGGTTGTACGCGTGGTCGACGCCGGCCGCGTAGACGATCCCCGGCGTGTCGCCGAAGCGCTCGCGGTACAGCGTCGCGGCGGCCATGTTCAGCGCCTCGTGGTCGAGGGCATCTGCGAGTGCGCGCTCCTCGAAGTCCCCGCCGACGATCGGCACGGAGTTGATCGCGGCGACCGGCGGCACGCGCAGGCAGCGCAGCGGGGCGATCAGCCCGCGCCGCGCTGCGTCGGCGAGCGGCAGGTCGTCGACCGAGGCCGGGAAGACGTCCGAGACCTGCTTCGCGATCAGCTCCTCGGTCGCCGTCATCCCGATGTAGATGGGCTCGTAGAAGCTGCGGATCGCCGCCGAGGTCTTCTCGCCGAGCGCCGTGTGGGCCTCGTCGCAGATCACGAGCTGGTAGGCGGTGCGCGAGACCTCGGCGACGTGGCGCGCGAACCACGCGTACGTCTGGATCGTGATCGGCGCAGGCGCGAGCGGCGTGACGCCCTCGAGCAGGACCTCGACGAGGCGCTCGCCGTAGCCGTGCTCGGTCAGCTCGCGGCGGAACTGGTCGACGAGCAGCCGGCGGTGGGTGAGGATCAGGACGCCTTCGGTGCGGGCGGCTTCGACGAAGCCGGCGGCGGCGATCGTCTTGCCGGAAGCGGTCGGATGGCGGAAGCGGTAGCGGCGTACCGCGCCCGGGTCGTTCGCAGGCTGGAGCTCGTCGCCTTCGTCGTCGACGAGCTCGATCTCCTCGTCGGAGAGGAGAACGGGCGATTCGCCTTCGTCGTCCTCGTCCTCCTCGGCGACCTCGTCGACGAGCGCGACGCCGCCCGCATTCTCGATCGGCTTCTGGTTGGCCGCGATCAGCTCGGTGAGCATCCCGGCGAGCGCGTCGACCTGGTGGCGGCGCAGCTCGGTGCCGGAGGCGAGACGCGGCGGCTTCTCAGAGAGGATCCGCTCGAGCCCGAGCATGAGCGCGTAGTGGACGCGCCACTCCGGCGAGGGTTCGCGGCGGCCCGCGTCCAGCTCGTCGAGCGCATCGTCGAGCGCCCGCCGCAGAGCGGTCCCGGGGGCGAGGACGACGTCGGCATCCTCATCGGCGCCGACGAAGGGCTCACCTGCCCAGGCTTCGGCCCGAAGGGCCGCGGTCGCCAGAACGCCGGGCGCCTCCGAATCGGTCGGAGATTGCTTGAGTGTCTCTTGCATGCGCGCGACACCGTGGGTGCCGCTCCAAAGTCGCGCTTACGGGTAATCCCCTCGCAAGCCGCACGCGGAGAATACCCGATTCAGCGGCTGTCAACGTGACAATCGAGAAAAATCTCAGGGCAGCTTCGTCGCGGCGTCGGCGTCGAGGTAGACGTCGATCGGAGCCGTGCCCGAGCGGAGCAGGCTCGCCGGAGCGTCGTCTGCGATCTCGCCGGCAAAGGCGCGCGCAACTGCGTCCGCCTTGTCCTGCCCCGTGACGAGGAAGACGATCCGGCGCGCGCCGAGCAGGGTCGGCAAGGTCATCGTCACGCGCTCGACGAACGGCTCCAGCCCGGCAGGCCCGCTCGTCGCCCGCCGGTCGCGCTCGAGCAGTTGCGGCGATCCCGGGAACAGGGAAGCGACGTGCGCGTCCGAGCCGAGGCCGAGGAGCAGCAGGTCGAGCTCGACGCCCTCGAGCTCACGGTCGTACGCCTGGGCGGCTTGTGTGGGCGGCAGCTCGCCGCGCATGCGGTGAACCTCGGGCAGGCCGGCCAGGCGGTCGAGCAGCGTCCCGGCGGCGAGGCCGTAGTTCGACCTCGGGTCGCCGGGGCGAACGCAGCGCTCGTCGCTCCACCAGAGCGAGACCTTGCGCCAGTTCGGCTCGAGCGTTGCGGCGCGTGTATAGGCGTGCCCCACGGAGGAGCCGCCTGTCAGGACGATCGCGCCGCCGCTGCGCGCTTGGGCGGCGAGGAGCTCTGCTACCGCCTCGGCGGGATCGTCCGAGACGTGGAGCTGCGGCTCACTCATCTCCTCGGGCCATCTCTCGCGAACGCTCGACAGCCGCGTTGATGGCGTTCAAGAATGCAGCGCGAACGCCCGCTTGCTCCAGCTCGCGGATCGCGCGGGTTGTCGTGCCGCCCGGTGAGGTGACCGTCTCGCGGAGCTCCACCGGATGCATCTTCTCGTCGCGCAGGAGCTTCGCGGTACCGAACATCGTCTGGACGACGAGCTTGGTCGAGATCTCGCGCGAGAGGCCGAGGAGGACGCCGGCCTCGATCATTGCCTCCACGAGCAGCGCGAAGTAGGCGGGCCCCGAGCCGGAGACGGCGGTGATCACGTCCATCTGGTACTCGGGAACCTCGACCACGTCGCCCACGGCGCGCAGCACCGTCTCGGCCCGCTCGACGTGCTGCCGGCCCGCATGGCGCCCCGCGCAGATCCCGGCGATCCCCTCGTGGACGGTCGAGGGCGCGTTCGGCATCGCGCGTACGACCGGGACGTCGTTCTCGAGGTGGCGCTCGATCGCAGCGGTCGGGATCGCAGCCGCGACGGAGAGCACGGTCTGCTCGGCCGTGAGGAGATGGCCGATCTCGCCCAGCAGTCCGGGCACGTCCTGCGGCTTCACCGCGATCACCACGACGTCGGCGCCGTGGATCGCCTCGACGTTCGACGTTGTCGCCTCCACGCCGTGCCGTTCGCGCAGCTCGGCGACGCGCTCTTCGCGCCGTGCCGTGGCGACGATGTCGGCCCAGTCGGAGCTACGCAACCCGGCGAGAAGCGACTCGCCGATCTTGCCCGTGCCCAAAATTGCGATTCGCATCCGATAAGCGTACGAGTCCGGCGTGGTATCCCGCCAATAGATACACACTCGCGAGGCCGGCCCACTCCCCATAGGGCGCGAGCAAGACGTCCGTTTCCTCGGCCTCGACGCGCCGTCCCCAGAGAGCCGAGGCCAGTTTTACGAGCCCGAGATCGCGTGCGAGCCCGCGCTCGTAGCGGCCGAGCCCCTCGAGGCAGACGACGCCGACCGACCACGGCCCGAGGCCTCGCTCGCGCTCCAGGCGGCTCGCGACTGCCGCCGTGGGCTGTGCCTTCAGGCTCTCCAGGTCGAGCAACCGGCAGAGCCGGACGAGGGCGTCGCCGCGCCGCATGCCGAGGCCGAGCTGGCGCAGCTGGACGGGCGAGAAGCGCCCGAGGTCGGCGGCGGTCGGCGCCGCATGCTGGCCGTCGAGGGCCGGGGTGGCCGCGCGGATCACGGACCGCTCGACCCGGCGGGCCTCGTGTGCCGTGATCAGCTGCCCGGCGACGGCGCGGAGCAGCGCATGCGCGACGGTCGCGGTGCGCAGCGGGCGCAGCCCGCGCAGGGCCCGCGTGGTCTCACCGACCAGGGGATCGTCGGAGAAGCGCTCGAGGAACTCCGTGTGGTCGTCCTCCAGCCCGAGGACGAAGCGGACGTGCTCGACGCCCGCTTCGCTCGCCGCCTCGACCGAGATCGTCCCGTCGCCGAGCTGCCAGGCCCGGACGCGCTCGAGCACGCCGTCGACCGCGATCGTCGCTGCGTAGACGCCGTCCGAGACCGTGCGCGTGGCATCGCCTCCGAACCGGGTGGAGAGTCGAAGTGAGTACGGCCCGCGCGGCCGAAGCTCCGCTGAGATCGACGCCATCTAGTGCGCCGAGGGCTCGGACTGAAGTCCCGCCGCAACCTCGGCGGCGCGGTCGAGCACGTCGAGCGCCTCGCGCTCCCGCCCCGCGTCCCGGAGATAGCGGCCGTACGCGCGCAGGGCTTGCGCTTGCTCGCGCACCGTCCCGTGCTCGCGCAGCTCCGCGGCCGCCGCGGCAAAGGTCTCGGCGGCCTCTGGATCGTTCCGCCCGGCGAGCGATTCCGCGAGCGCCCAGGTCGCCAGTGCGAGCTGGTTCGGCAGGAGCGCCGCAGCCGCTTGCGCCTCTCGAGCGCGACGTGCACCTTCCTCGAACGCGCCGGCTCGGGTCGCGCAAATCGACTGGAGGCGGCGCGTGACGGCCAGATCCCCGTGCTCGGGCCGGGCCCCGAGCAGCCGCTCGGCCTGTTCGATCTGATGCTCCGCCTCGCCGACGTCCTCCCCGGCCGCGAGGACCGCCGCGGCACACGAGAGGCACGCCCGCGCGAGATGCACCGAGTCCTCCGTTGCCTCGAGGAGTGCGACCGCGCGGCGGAAGTGCTCCAGGGCGACGAGCGGCTTCTCCTGCTCGTGTGCGATGCGGCCGAGCGACCAGTAGAGGCGAACGCGTGTGTATGGGTCGGCGGCGTCTTCCAGGAAGAGGAGCGCCTCTTCGACGACGCGTCTCGCACCGTCGAGATCCCCGAGGTCGGTGAGCGCGTAGCTCAGGTAGCTGCTGAACCGGACGCGCGACGCGGTGTCGTCGGGCGCGAGCACCGCGAGATCGCGCAGGCCCTGCTCGAAGAGCTCGGCGGCGAGCCGAGGAGTGCCGACCGCAGAGTAGGCATGCCCGAGCGTGGCGTAGATGTCGGGACGCGACGCCGGGCTGACGAGGTCGGAGTGCAGGGCGCCTGCGAGCTCGGCGATCGCCTCCGTGTAGTCGCCGCGCGCGGCTGCGGCGAGGCCCAGGGTCACCTGCGCACGGGTTGCTGCCGTGTTGTCGGCCTGCGCGAGCGCGTCGTCCAGGATCTCGCGCAGCTCCTGCGCCGGAATCTCTCCGTCGAGCCGCAGCCGCAACTCGGCGTCTGCAAGCCGGAGCTCGAGTGCCTCGGCACCCGTGATCTGCGACCCCGTCTCGAGGTATTCCGCTGCGACGCCGAGCTTCTGCGCGAGCATGCGCAGCGCCTTGACCGACGGGCGCCGGGCGCCGGCCTCGATGCGCGAGATGTAGGCGTAGGAGACTCCCGGCGACGAGAGCTCACGTTGGGAAAGGCCGCGCTCCAGCCGCAATCGCCGGAGGCGCTGCCCGATCGTCTCCGGCTGCTGGGATATGTCTTGAGTCAAAGCGAAGGCTGATGATGAAGGTTCGGTCGGAAGGCGTCAAACGGAGAAGCGCAATTTGCGGGGTTATTCCCGTTCGACCCTTGACAACAAAAGTGGGCAACCGCGATGCTCTGTCCGCCGTCAGCCCGTTCCGGCGCACTCGGTCTGTTGTCCCTGGCGAAGTGTACGAACGAACGAACGAAAGGGGGTCTGAAGTGAACCGGATGCTCTCTCCGCGCGTTACGCTCTTCGCGATCGTGCTCGTTCTTGCCATCTCGGCGCTGCTTGTCGGCGGCGAGCCCTGGGGCCCATAGCTCCGATTCCGTGTGCGCCAGCCGGGGCGGAGTGGGTCAGCCTCCGCCCCGGGCGTTACGCTCCTCGCGATGCTGCGACGCGTCGCCTCCCTCATGTCGATGCGGAGCCGCGAACGGAAGCTCCGCCTCTTCGTGGAGCTCTTCGATCCCGGGCCCGAGACCTCGGTCGTCGACGTCGGCGTCACCGATGCGCCGTTTGGGAGCGGCTCGAGCGACAATTTCTTCGAGGCGCTCTACCCGTGGCCCGAGCAGATCACCGCCGTGGGGCGAACCGAGCTCGACCGTTTCGCCGCGGCCTTTCCGCGCGTGCGCGTCGTGCGCTCGGACGGACGCGATCTGCCGTTCGCGGACGCTGAGTTCGATCTCGGGTTCTCGAATGCCGTGGTCGAGCACGTCGCCGGTGGCCGCGAGGGTCAGCGGCGGTTCGTCGAGGAGCTCTGCCGCGTTGCGGCCCGTGTCTTCGTCACGACCCCGAACCGCTACTTCCCGCTCGATCCGCACACGCTTCTGCCGTTTGTCCACTGGCTCCCGGCAGGCCGGTCGCGGGAGCGCTTGCTCCGCGCGCGCGGCTTCGACGACGTGCTCGACCCGCTCGGGCCGAAGGAGCTTGCCGCGCTCTTCCCGTATCCCGTGCGCGTGATCAACACGGGGATGACGCTCGTGGCGGTCGGGCCCTCGTGATCCTGCGCCGCCGGCCCGTCTGGGCGCTGCACGTGCTCGTCGTCGGGCTCGCGCTCCACAACTTCGCGATGGCCGAGCTGTGGGCGGCGGGGGTGCGCGGGACGGCGCTGACGGTCGTCTCGGCCTGGAAGGAGGCGCTGCTCGCGGTCGCGCTCGTGTTGGTCGTGCGTGAGCGGAGGCGGCTCCCCTTCGACGGCCTCGCGGCCGACTGGCTCGCGCTCGCCTTCGGCGCGTTCGTCGTCCTCTATGCGGCGATCCCGCAGCGCTGGCTCAGCGGCGGCGCGACTCACAAGGGGGTGCTGTACGGGCTGCGGGACGATCTCGTTCCGGTCGGCGCCTATTTCCTCGGGCGCGGGCTCGCCTTGACCGTTCCCGAGCTGAGGCGTCTCGCCGCCACGATCCTGGCGACCGCAGCCGGGGTCGCGGCCTTCGGGCTCGTCGACATCTACGCCATCCCGCTCTCCTGGTGGCGCAACTCGGGTGCGCCGGGCTGGTTCTCTCATCAGCTTGGGTTCTCGTATCAGGGGCTCTCGAACTTGCCCGAGAACTTCGTCTACAACACGGGCAACAACCACCCGATCCGGCGGCTCGTCTCGACGTTTCTCTCCCCGCTCGCGAGCTCGTATCTGCTCGTCGTCGCGCTGCTCCTCGTGGCTGCGTGGTGGATGCGCGCCCGGCCGAGCGGCGCGAGGCAGAGGGCGGTCTTCTTCGCGCTGCTCGCGCTGCTCTTTGCCGGCCTGTTGTGGACGCATTCCCGCTCCTCGTACATCGCGCTGGCGCTCGGCCTGCTCGCCTTCGCGTGGGTGCGACGCGACGGGCGCGTGGTCGCGATCGGCGCGGCGCTCGCCGCCGTTGCGGTCGGTGCCCTGTTCGTGAAGGCCTACCCGCACATCGGTCCCGCAACGACCTTCACGCCGTCGGAGATCAAAGTCCAGGAGCGCGAGGCGAAGGGCGCGGGCGCGGCGGTGAGCGCCGGCGGCGCCGAGGACGCGAGCACGGCGAGCCACTGGCGGAGCCTGAAGGCCGGGATCAGGACGGTCGTCCATCACCCGCAGGGCTTCGGGCTCGGCAACTCGGGCTCGACGGCTGCCCGCACCGGTGTCACGGTCGAGGCGGGCGAGTCGACCTACACCCAGATCGGCGTCGACACCGGGCTCGCGGGCGCGCTCGTCTTCGTCGCGTGGTCGCTCGTTCTGCTCCGGGGGGCGCTGCGCCGCCGGGCGTGGATCGGAGCCTCCCTGGCCGCGGTGCTCGCGCTCGGCCTCCAGACGGATGTGATCGGCGTGCCCTGGCTTGCCTACGTGCTCTGGGCGCTGGCCGGCACGGCCGTCTTCTGCGCGGAAGAGTGACAATTCTGCGCCAAAAGGCGCACGCGCTCTTGCGGCTCCGCGCCGCGTCCGTACCGTGGATCGGGTGCGGCGAAGCTCCTCGACCTCCTCGTCGTTCTCGTCGTGCTCGGCCTCGGCGTCTACGCGCTCTCCGTGTTTCATCGTCGCGGCGCAGCGGCCGTGGTCGTGCTCCCCGATCCGATCCTGGCGCCCGGGGTCGTCAATCCGGCGGTCACCCAGGCGAACATCGGCAAGACCATCTGCGTGCGCGGCTGGACGAAGACGGTGCGGCCGTCGACGAGCTACACGTCGATGCTGAAGGTCGAGCAGATGAAGGAATACGACCTCCCGGGGTCGCCGTCGGACTATCAGGAGGATCACCTGATCAGCCTCGAGCTGGGCGGCAGTCCGACCGATCCGCGCAACCTCTGGCCGGAGCCGTATCCGCGCGCTGCCGTCGTCGACAAGATCGAGAACGAGCTGAACGCGAAGATCTGCTCGGGGAAGCTGACGTTGGCGCAGGCCCGGCGCGCAGAGTCCGCGCTGAAGCACGAGCACGGTTAGGAGGGTCTGGACTGGCAAGCTTCTCGCATGGCGGCAATCGACCCCCGTGTCGACATCGGGCATGTCCACCTGAAGGTGGCAGACATCGACCGCGCGCTCGCCTTCTACTGCGGCGTGCTCGGCTTCGAGTTGACGACGCGGTTCGGGGATTCGGCCGCGTTCATCTCGGCAGGTGGCTACCACCACCATCTCGGCCTGAACACGTGGGAGTCCAAGAACGGCGCGCCTCCGCCGCGCGGGACAACCGGGCTCTACCACACCGCGATCCGCTATCCCGACCGGAGGACGCTCGCCGATGCGCTGCGCCGGGTGATCGAGGCCGGGATCCCGATCGACGGTGCGAGCGACCACGGCGTCAGCGAGGCGATCTACCTCCGCGATCCGGACGGCAACGGTGTCGAGCTCTACCGCGACCGCCCGCGTGAGGAGTGGCCGAAGCCCTCCGACGGCGACACGGTCGCGATGTTCACCGCACCGCTCGACCTCGGCGCGCTGCTGCACGAGCTCGACGACTGAACGAGACCATCTAGTGCACCGTTCCGCAAGTCTCGGCACATTCCCGACGGCGTCTCGTCGCCCGTGGCTGCGTCCTCAGTCGGCCCGATAGTTCCACTATCGGGCCTCCCTGCGTCCTTCCCACGAACGACGATCCATCCGCCGGATAACGCACCGGACTTACGGAACGGTGCACTAGTCCGGTTGGAGCTCGATCGCACGGGCGACGGCGACGGGATCGCTCAGCATCGTCAGGTGACCCGCACCCGCGATCGTCACGAGCCGTGCGTGCAGGTCGTTCGCCGTCTGCTGTCCGGCCGAGCGCGGATCGATCTCGTCGTGCTCGCCCCAGACAACCGTTGCCTTGACGTGGAGCGCTTGCAGCGTGGCCCGCGGGAGCCCGGGCAGCGGGCGCTTCGCCAGCGTCGCGATCGCATGGTCAGCACCGTCGGCGCGAAACGGGTTCGTCCAGCGCTCGATCATCGCATCCGTGATCGGAGGGCGGTTCGGCCCGTAGGCCCGGATCAGGAGTTGCTCGGCGGGCCAGTTCCAGCGGGTCGCAAGGCGTAGGGCGCTCGTGAGCCACGGTGTGTGAGCCAGGACGTCGCGCACGAGCGAGGGAGCGCCGCCCGTGCCGAGCGCGTCTCCGTCGACCAGCACGATTCGCGAGGCCAGCCCGCGTTGCGCCACCGTCACCGCGACTGCGGCGCCCAGCGAGTGGCCGACCACGACCGGACGGGCGATGTGGAGCGCGCGCATGAAGTCCTGAACCTGGTCGCCCCACTCCTGCAACGTCCACGGGCCGCGGCGAGCCGAGTATCCGAAGCCGTCCAGGTCGAGTGCGTAGACGCGGTGATCGCGTGCCAGCAGCTGCCCGACGCCGTCCCAGACGAAGCTCGCCTCGGCGAAACCGCCGATCAGGACGATCGGGCTCCCGTGCGAGCCCCATTCGCGGTACGCCGTCAGGACCCCGTCGGCTTCGACGAAGCGACCGTGCCAGAGCTCGCTCACCGGCTTCCCCTCTCCCGCGGTCGCGATGTTGAAGACGAACGACCCGACGGTCAGCAGGACGACCAGCCACACGAGGAGCGCCACGAGTGCGGCGGCGAGCTTCAGCACTAGTGAGCGACCACTCGGCGCATCGGCATAGGCTACGGAGATGCGCGCAGCGCGTCTCCACGAGCTCGGCGGGACACCTCGAGTCGACGAGATCGACGAGCCCCTGACCGGCGAGTTGCTGGACGTGGTCGTCGCGGGCCTGAACCCCGTCGACATCACGATCGGCAACGGCCGCTTCTACGGCGGCGTGCCAGAGATGCCGTACGTGATCGGCTCCGAAGCCGTCGTGCGCACTGCCGACGGTCGCCGGCTCTGGTACTACGCCCGCAACCTGATGGCCGAGCGGATCGTGGTCGCCTCGCCGCGGCACGCGGTCGAGGTTCCGGAGGGAGTGAGCGACGAGCTCGCAGCCGCCTGTGGCGTCGCCGGGCTCACCGGCTGGCTCGCGGTTTCCTGGCGGGCGCGGGTCACCGCCGACGACACCGTGCTCGTGCTCGGCGCCAGCGGCAGCCTCGGCAGGACGGCGGTTCAGGGCGCGAAGCTCCTCGGCGCGAAGCGCGTGATCGGCGCAGCGCGGCGGACGGAGAACGTCCCGCGGGAGGCTGACGACGTCGTGAAGATCGACGGCTCGGAGGCCTATCCGGCGGCGACCGTGATCATCGACGGCCTCTGGGGCGAGCCGGTCGAGCGGGCGCTGGCCGCCGCGGCAAACGGCGTTCGGGTCGTCCAGCTCGGCCAGTCGGCCGGCCCGACCGCGACGCTCCAGTCAGGCTGGGTGCGCGGCAAGGTCGCGAACATCCTCGGCCACGCGCTCCATCTGGTTCCGCACGACGTCTTCACCGCCGGGTATCGCGAGCTCGCCGAGCATGCCCGTGACGGCCGGATCCGCTACGAGGTCGAGACGTACGCGCTCGACCGGATCGCCGAAGCCTGGGAGCGCCAGTCCTCAGGCAGTCCCGGCGCGAAGATCGTCATCTCGCTCCGGTAACGCGTCCGGCCGCCGGTTCTCCTCAAAGCTCTTCCTCGCCCGAGAGGCGCGCGAGCGCGCCCAGCGCGGCGACGATCGCTGCGCGTTCCTCCGGCGAGAGCTGCTCGAGCCGCTCGGCAAGCCAGGCGGTGCGTCGGCTGCGGGCGACGTTGAGGACCTGGCTACCCTCCGGGGTCAGGTAGAGGCCCACACGCCGGCGGTCGCTGCCGCGGCTGCGGTGGATGTACTTTCCGCCCTCGAGCTTCGCCAAGTGCCCGGACATGCCGGGGGCGGAGATCCCCTCGCGCGCGGCGAGATCCCCGGCGGTCAGGCCGGGGTGGAGATCGATCGCAGCCAGCAATGAGACCTGTCCCCCGGTGATGCCCAGCACCTGGGTCTCGCGCCGGAGCTGGCGGATGATGCGGAGCAGCACGGGCCGCAGCTCGTTCGCGATTGCCAGTGGGTCGTTAACGAGTTGAACCGTTAACAATGTGAAGTATAACGCGGGTCCGGTCGGCGCCGATCCGCTCGCATATGCTCGAACTGTGGAGCTCCTGAACGTCGCCGACTACGAATCCGTCGCCGCCGGACGGCTCGAGCCGGGCGCTTACGGGTACTACGCGGGCGGTGCGAACGACGAGCGCACGCTTCGAGACAACGTCGAGGCCTACGACCACTGGCAGCTCCGACCGCGCGTGCTGGTCGATGTCGCGGAGCCGTCCACGTCGACCACTGTGCTGGGACGGGAGGTCGCGCTGCCGTTGCTGATCGCGCCGATGGCGTATCAGCGCGTGGGTCATCCGGACGGCGAAGTGGCGATGGCGCGAGCCGCCGCCGCAGCGGGGACGATCATGTGCCTCTCGACCCTTGCGACCGCGACTCCCAGGGAGATCGCGGCGACCGGCGTCGCACGCTGGTTTCAGTTCTACGTCCCGCGGGATGCCGGGTTGGCCACGGCGATCATGGCGGAGGTTCGCGAGGAAGGCTTCGAGGCGCTCGTGATCACCGCCGACACGCCCCTGCTCGGCCGGCGAGAGCGTGACCTCCGGACGAAGTTCGCCATCCCGCCGGGGCTCACGGTCACGGCGGTCGATCATGAAGAGCCGACTCCACTGAGCGCCTTGGGCCACATCTCTGCGTCGCTCACCTGGCGCGACATCGGGCGCCTGTCGGCGGAATCGGGGTTGCCTGTGATCGTGAAGGGCGTGCTGACGGCGGAAGATGCGCGTCTTGCCTGCGAGCACGGTGCGGCGGCGATCATCGTCTCCAACCACGGTGGACGCCAGCTGGACGGGGTCTCCGCGACGATCGACGCGCTGCCGGAGGTCGTCGAGGCCGTCGACGGCCGGATCGAGGTCCTCGTCGACGGTGGCATCCGTCGCGGCACCGATGTGGTCAAGGCGCTCGCGCTCGGAGCGCGGGCCGCGCTGATCGGCCGACCGGCACTCTGGGGGCTCGTCGTCGACGGCGAAGCCGGCGCGCGCGCCGTGCTCGAGTTGCTCCGCGCGGAGATCGAGCTGGCACTCCAGCTCGCCGGTTGCCGGACGCCCGCGGACGTGACGCGTGCGCACGTCCAGCCGCGGCGCTTCTAGGTCGCGATCTGGACGAGCGCGTCGACGACGCGCGGGTCGAACTGCGTGCCGGCGCAGCGCTGCAACTCGGCCAGCGCCTCTGCGTGCGAGAGCGCGCGCCGGTAGGAGCGGCGCGGCTCGAGTCGCCCCTGCTCGAGCAGGCCCCGCGCGTCTCGTGTCAGCTCGTCGACCGTAAGCGACGACGGAGCAACTGGCCCGGTAGCAAGAGTGAGATCTGGGGTCTCCACGGCGATGTTTCCGGCGCCACCGTAGAGGATCGCGATCTCGGGCGGCGGCGCACCCAGGATGCGAACCTGACGGACGAAGCGAGAGCTACCGGCGCTCGACCGCGAGCCTGATCCCGAACCCGATCAGCACCGTTCCGGTCAGGCCCTCCACGACCCGGCGTACGGGCGGGCGGCGCAGGAAGTCGCCCGCTTTCGCCACCGCGAGGCTGTACGCGGTGAGCCAGGAGAGCCCGATTGCGCAGAACGAGAGCGCGAGCAGGAGCAGCGAGAGGAACGACGGATGATCGCCGCGCGCGAACTGAGGCAGGAAGCTCGTGAAGAAGATCGCGATCTTCGGATTGCCGAGGTTGCAGAGCAGGCCCTGTCGCAACGCCACGCGAGGCCGGATCCGGTGGGCGCTCTCACGCACGAGCTCTCGCGGGCCGCGCCTGCGCAGCGCCGCCCGGAGTGCCTGCACACCGAGATAGGCGAGGTAGACGCTCCCGACCACCTTCAGCGCTTCAAACGCAGGTTTCGACGCCTGGAGCAGAGCGGCGATCCCGGCGGCGGCGGCGAGCGTCCAGACGGCCAGCCCGATCGCGATGCCGAGCACCGTGAAGACGGCAGCCTGGCGCCCGCCCACGAGCGCGTTCCGGGTTGCAAGCGCGGTATCGGGCCCGGGAGCGATCGCGAGCAGGAGCGAGATGGCGAGAAAGGCCTCGAAGTGCACGAACATGCCGAGAGTGTGGCGAACGCAGGCGCCCCGCACCAGGCCGGGTGTTTCAGGGTTGTTTCGGGCTGTGAAACAGTCGGTGATCCACTTGACTAGTCAGGTGCTGATCAATAAGCTTGGCCAAGCGAGAACCTGACCCTTAACTGGGAACCCCTCCCCTGAGGTAGTCAGACAGTGAAGTGGGCTCTGCGCATCCTCCATCCCGGATGCGCAGAGCCCTTTTATCCCCTGTCTGCGAGCAGGCTCTCGATGAAGCGCAGCGCCGAGCATGTCGATTCGAGTCGGAAGCGGAGCAGGATGCGCTCGGTGCCGGAGCTCTCGGCGAGCTCGGCTTCGAGTGACTCGACGACTTTGGTGAACGCCACGTGCTGCGCGGCGAGGATCGGCGGCGGGACGATCCCGGCGCGCTCCGCGAGGACGAGCTTGAGCAGAAAGAGCGGCCGCATGTCGCGGAGGTGGGTGACCGGCTCAGCGAGCCAGCGCCTGAACGCGCGCCGGCCGGCCGGCGTCGGTCCGAAGACGACGCGAGGCGGGCCCTGCGGGCTCGGCTCGACGTCCAGGCGACGGATCAGCTTGCGCTCCTCGAGGAACTCGAGCGAGCGGTAGACGACGGGCCGGCCGGTCGTCCAGATCGCTCCGAGCTCGCCGTGGCGGCTCAGCTCTCGGGTGAGCGTCCAGCCGTGCGTCGGCGCAACGCAGAGCAAGCCGAGCACCGACCACTCGCTGGGCGCGAGCTCTCTCTCACTCGCCACGCGCCGAAGGCTACTCGGCGTCGGAGATCCACCGGCTAGTGACGGATGCACTAGTCATCCGGCGACTACCTCGCTAGTATGGCGCGGTGCCGTCGGTCCTGACCCGAAACGCTTTCCTTTCGGCGGGCGCCAAACGAGGAGCTGCACTCGTCGCCGCAGGCTCGGTCTTCGAGGCCCTCAGCGAATCGGCTGCCGCCGACCCGTTACCTGACGGCGATCTTGCCTTCGCGCGGCTGCTTGTCGGCGCCGAGCTGCTCGCGGTCGACTTCTACACCCAGGCGATTGCGGCCAAGCAGTTCCGGCCGGTGACCCAGAAGTACATGGCAATTGCGCTCCAGAACGAGCAAGCCCACTACGGGTCCGTCGCACAGATCCTGAGCGGCGCCGGTCTGACGCCTGCCGTCGCGACGGACTTCAACTTCTCCTATCCGAGCGGGTCATTCGGGTCACGGGGCTCGATCGCAACTCTGGGACGCCAGCTCGAGACGATCTTCCTCGGCGCCTACCTCGGAGCGATCGGCGGTCTCCAGACGATCGCGCTTGCCGGACCGCTCGCGCGAATCGCGGCGAGCGAGTCTCAGCACCTCAGCCTGTGGGACACCGAGCTCGACGGCCGCCCGATCAGTGCTGCCTTCCCGGCCCCGATCGCCATCGACCAGGTCTCGGACGCGATGGACGCGTTCACCAGCTGATGCGCATTCGGGGACTTGCGCTCATGCTGCTCGTGGCAGTGCTCTGTGCGGCCGGCGCCGCTGCGCGGCCGAACGCCGCGCCCTCGGGGCTCACGGTCTTCGCAGCCTCGTCGCTGACCAACGTCTTCCCAGCGATCGACAAGAACGAGACCTATTCCTTCGCAGGCTCGAACACCCTGGCGACGCAGATCGCGAACGGCGCGCCGGCGGACATCTTCGCCTCGGCGAACACGACGCTGCCGGCTCAGCTCTACGCGGCCGGGACGGTCGAGAAGCCGGTCAACTTCACGCGCAACCGGCTCGTGATCGTCGTCCCGAGGTCGAACCCGGCGGGGATCAAGAGCATCTACGACCTGACCAAGCCCGGCGTGCAGATCGACATCGCCAACTCTGCCGTGCCCGTCGGTGGCTACACGCTCTCGATCCTGAAGAACATGAACCTGACCGCGCAGATCCTCGCCAACGTGGTCAGCCAGGAGACCGACGTGCGGACCGTGCTGACGAAGGTCTCGCTCGGTCAGGCCGACGCAGGGTTTGTCTACTCGACCGACGCGCAGACGGTGCCCGGACAGGTGACCGTGATCAATGTGCCGGCCTGGGCCCAGCCGAAGGTGACCTACGCGATGGCGGTCGTCGCGAGGAGCCCGAACCAGTCGGCGGCACAGGCGTTCGTGAAGGAGATCCTGAGCAAGGTGGGCCAGGCAAAGCTGGCTGCGTACGGCTTCCTACCGCTCCCGAAACCATGAGACGGCTGCTCGCGTTCTGCTTCTACCTCGCGATCGCGATCGCGATCGCGTTCCTCGCGCTGCCGATCGTGGCGATCTTCGTCCACGTCTCGCCGGGCACGCTGCTCCGTCAGCTCTCCAACCCGGTCGTCGGCGATGCGCTGCTCGTGACACTGAAGACCTCGCTTGCCGCGCAGGCGGCGATCCTGCTCTTCGGCACGCCGACCGCGTACTTCCTGGCGACGCGGCGCTTCCCCGGGCGGGCGCTCCTCGTGACGCTCGTCGAGCTGCCGTTCGTCCTCCCGCCGGCCGTCGCCGGGATCGGGCTGCTGGTCGCGTTCGGGAAGCTCGGGCTGCTCGGGGGGACGTTCTCCTGGCTCGGGATCAGCCTCGCCTTCAACACGACGGCCGTCGTCTTCGCCGTGATGCTCGTCGCGAGCCCGCTCTACGTGCGGCAGGCGATTGCCGCGTTCGAGGCGATCGACACCGACCTCGTGGCGGCCGCGCGCACCCTCGGCGCCGGGCCGGTGCGCGCGTTCTTCCGTGTCGCGCTCCCGCTCGCGAGCGGCGGGCTCGCGGCAGGCGAGGCGCTTTGCATCGCTCGTGGGATCGGGGAGTTCGGGGCGACGATCATGTTCGCCGGGAGCTTTCAGGGCCGGACGCAGACCCTCTCGCTCGCCGTCTATCAAGAGTTCGACTCGAACTTCGACGTCGCGCTCGCGATCAGTGCGTTGCTCGTGCTCGTCAGCGTCATCATTCTCTTCGCCCTCAAGCTGAGTGCCCTCTGGCAACCCTCGCCGTCGACTTCAAGCTCCCGCTTCGCTCGTTTGCGCTCGAGCTAGCGCTCGACGTCGGGCGGACCGTCGCCCTGGTCGGGCCGTCGGGCGCCGGCAAGACGTCGGCGCTGCGCGCGATTGCCGGGCTCGTCCGTCCTTCGTCCGGACGGATCGCGCTCGACGACGACGTCTGGTTCGACTCGCCGGCGGGTGTCTTTCGCCTGCCCGAAGAGCGGCGGGTCGGGCTCGTCTTCCAGGCCTACGCCCTCTTCCCGCACATGACGGTGCGCCAGAACGTCGCGTTCGCGGGCAAGGAGCGAGCCGACGAGCTGCTCGAGCGCTTCCGCATCTCGCACCTCGCCGGCGTGCGGCCGCGGGAGCTCTCGGGCGGCGAGCAGCAGCGGGTCGCGCTCGCCCGCGCGCTCGCCCGCGATCCCGGCGTGCTGCTCCTCGACGAGCCGCTCTCGGCGCTCGATGCGCACACGAAGTCGGAGGTGCGCGCCGAGCTCGCGGAGCTGCTCCGCGATTTCGCCTTGCCGGCGCTGCTCGTCACGCACGACTACGAGGACGCTGCCGCGCTCGCCGATCAGGTGGGCGTGCTCGTCGACGGGAGCCTGCGCCAGCTCGCCTCGCCGCAGGAGCTCGTCTCGCGGCCGAGCGACGCGTTCGTCGCCTCGTTCACGGGCGCGAACGTGCTCCGGGGCCGCGTCGTGGGACGGGAGGACGGGCTCTCGCGCGTGCGACTCGAGACCGGAGAGGAGCTGTTCTCGACCGACGAGGCCGCCGGCGAGGCAGTGGTCGTCGTCTACCCGTGGGAGATCGCGGTCGGCCGGGCCCACACTGGGGACTCGGCCTTGAACGTGATCCAGGGCGAGGTGCGCTCGCTGATCACGGTCGGCAATCGCGCGCGGGTCACGATCGGCCCGGTGACCGCGGAGATCACCGGTCTCTCGGCAGAGAAGCTCGGGCTCGCGACCGGCGGCATCGCCTACGCCTCGTTCAAGGCGACGGGGACGCGACTGATTCAGCGCTAGTACGGTCACGGCGTGAGGGACGCGATTCTTCATGCGGTCGGGCAGGCCTGGCCACCGTTCGTTCTCGTCACCGGCCTGCTGCTGATCGGTGCCGTCGTCGAGACCGACGGCCTGTTCGAGGCGCTCGGCACACGGATCGAGCGGATCGGCGGAGGGCCGGTCGTGCTCCTGGCGACGCTCCTCTGTCTCGACGCGGTCGTGACCGCGATCCTGAATCTCGACACGGCTGCGGTCTTCGTGACGCCGATCGTGATCCACGCGGCGAGGCAGCGCGATTGCGACGAGCGGCCGTTTCTCTACGGAGTGCTGTTCATGGCAAACGGCGCTTCCCTCCTCCTGCCCGGATCGAACCTCACGAACCTGATCGTGCTCGCCCACAGGCCGCTTTCGGGCGCGGGGTTCGCAGACGCGATGGTGCTGCCGTGGCTCGCCGTCGTGGCGATCACGATCGCCTTCGTTGCGATCGTCTACCGGCCGAAGACGCTCGGCGGGATGCCTGAGCCCCTCGCCCCGCTTCGGCTCGGGCTCGGCCTCGCGGTGACGGTCGTCGCCACGGTGCTGATCCTCGTCCTTCGCAATGCGGCTCTGCCGGTGCTCGGGGTGGGGGTCGTCGCCGTTGCGCTGCGGCGGTTGCGGCCGAGGCTGTCCCTGCACGTGCTCGCAGGACTGTTCCTCCTCGCAGTCGCTCTCGGCACGCTCGCGCGGCGCTGGGGTGGGCCGGCCTCGCTGGTCGCCCACCTCGGCGGTGTCGGAGCGGCCGCTCTCGGGGCGATCTCGAGCGTGGCAATCAACAATCTCCCGGCCGCCACACTGCTCTCGGCGCGCCCGCCGGCGCATCCGCTGCCGTTGCTGATCGGGTTGAACCTCGGACCGAACCTCGCGTTCACCGGATCGCTGTCCGCGTATCTCTGGTATCAGGCCGCGCGCCGCGTGGACGCCGGGCCGTCGCTGAAGCAGTTGTCGTTCCTCGGCGTTGCTCTCGTCCCGCTGACGATCGCCGCCGCGCTTGCCGCACTCGCGCTCGGAGACCCGGGCGCCTTCTGAGGCGTCAGTGGCCGCTGGGGCAGGTGCTCTGGCTCCCCACCATCGCGGCGAGCGCGTTCGAGGCGTTCATCTTGAACGAGAGCTGCAACACACCGGCGCGCCTTGCCACGAGCTTGATCATCCCGTCGGCCGTCTCCTTCGTACAGGCGTTTGGAGCCGACATGTACGGCGTGTAGCGGAGCGCGACGGTGTAGGCGCCGGGCCGGCTGAGCCTGATCACGACGGCGCTCTCCTGGAGCGCCAGCACCTTGGGCTTGCCCGGCCCGGTGACGATGGGCACCGGGTTGGGGACGGAGTAGACGACGGCGGTTGGCGTCCGGAAGACGATCCGGAGCCCGGAGTGCCCGCTGCGCAGCAGCTTCGCCTCGGTCTTGGCGCTGTAGTCGAGCGGCGCCTTCGTCAGCACGACGTAGCGCGCTCCCATCTCATGCAGCCAGGCCAGGTACGCGCGGCGGCCGAGCGGGTCGTAGAGCAGCTCGTTCTGGGGGAAGTCGTCTTGGCGGAACCAGCCCCGGACGATCGGAATCCCGGCCTGGGCGAGGTACACCGCCTCCCAGTGGCCGGCCGTGTCCACCGCCTCGACGCGGTAGGAGGGCGTCAGGTGTCGGTGCATGTAGCTCACGATCGGCTGCCAGTAGCTCGCGGAGGCGGATGGGTCGGCTTCGGTGTGGGTGAAGCTGTAGGCGAGCGGCGCCACGTTCCACGAGAGGGCGAGCACGAAGGCGGCGATCGCGTACGGCAGCGGGCGCCAGCCGCGAAGAGAGAGTGTCAGCACGGCGATCGGCACCGCCGCATAGCGCAACCGCACGACATTCTCGCCGATCCCCGACGGGATCAGGTAGGCGAAGAGGCAGGCGATCGCATACACAGCGAAGATCGAGCGCAGGACGCGGGCGCGCTCGACCCGCCACGTGAGGGCGAGCCCGCCGACGCAGAACGCGAGCGCAGCGAGCAGCTCAGACGTCGAGAACGGGAACCGGCCGCCGTTCGGGAAGAGCCGCCAGAGCAGGAGCCCGAGCGCGAGCGTGACGGCGATCCCGATCGCGGGCTTCGTGATCTCGTCTCGAGACCGTGAAACGCCGATCCCCACGACGATCACGCCCAACAGCGCAAACGCCAGCGGGCTCGCGGCGAAGGTCAACCCGACGAGCACGGCGAACACGACCGTGCGCCCGCCCATGAGCGCCAGGAGCGCGAACAGCGCCAGTGCCAGACCGAGTCCGTACGGGAACGCCGCGGAGAGCGAGGCGGCGGCGGCGGCGACGGCGAAGACCCGCCCGGCCCAGATCGCGGTCGTGCCCCACGCTCTCTCCGCGACGAGCGTGAACGCGCAGCTCGCGGCGGCGACGCTCAGCACGGCAAGCAGCTTGATCCCGAGCGCGGCGGCGAGCGGGTAGTAGAGGAGGCTGTACCCGACGAAGCTGTACCGGCCGGCGTACCAGTAGTTCGTCCAGAGCGAGAAGCCGTGAGCCAGGAAGAGATCCCGCTGGAAGACATGGGCGGCGAGATCGGCGCCCGGGGGTCCGAGCCAGACTACGACCGAAGCAAGCAGGCCGGCGAGAGCGGCATTCGTTACCGCCCGTTGGCGAAGCAACCCGGGCATCAGCCTGAGCCTAGTCGCCCAGCATGACAAGGAGATGAGAATGGTCGCCGGTTCTCGTGCGAGGCTGGCGGGATGACTCAGGATGCCCGGCCCGCCCGCTACAGCGACGTCTTCGGGATCGCAGAGTTCCGCGCGCTCTTCGCTGCGTATGTGATCTCGATGCTCGGCGACGTGATCGCGGCGGTCGCGCTGACGGTGCTCGTCTACCAGCGGACAGGCTCGCCGGCACTCGCGGCAGCGACCTTCAGCCTCGCGTTCGTGCCGTATCTGATCGGCGGCGCCTTCCTGGCGGGGATCGTCGACCGGCTGCCGGCACGAACGGTCAGCGTTCTCTGCAACGTCGTCAGTGCCCTGCTGGTTGGGGTGATGGCGTTGCCGGTCGTGCCGGTGCCCGTGTTGTTCGTGCTCCTGCTCGCGCTCAGCCTGATCGCGCCGGTGTTCTCCGGGGTGCGGATCGCGGTGCTGCCGGATGTCCTGCCCACGACCTCGTCGTTCGTCCTCGGACGGTCGTTGCTGCGGATGTCGGCTCAGCTCGTGCAGGTGGCGGGGAATGCGGCGGGCGGCCTGTTGCTGATCGTGCTCTCGCCGCACGGGGCGCTCGGCGTGGATGCCGCGTCGTTCGTTGCATCGGCGGTGCTGATTCGGTTCGGGACGAAGGACCGGCCGCGCCGCGTGGAGTCGAGCGACGTCTCGATCCTCCGCGACTCGCTGCACAGCCTGCGCTCGCTGCTCGCCCATCGTGTGCTGCGCCGGCTCTTTCTCTTCGGCTGGCTCCTGCCGACCTGCACGTCGGCTCCCGAAGCCCTCGCGGCCCCGTACACGCACGAGATCGGGAGGCCGGCCAGCGCCGTCGGCCTGTTTCTCGTCGGCCTGCCGGCCGGGACGGCGATCGCCGACCTGATCGTCGCCCGGCTGCTCCGGCTGCGAGTCCAGGCACGGCTTGTGACGCCCGGCGCACTGCTCGCATGCGTGCCCCTCGTCCTGTTCCTGTTCCGGCCGGGGCTTGCGCCGTCGGTGCTCTTGCTCTTCGTCACCGGGCTCGGGTTTGGGTACATGCCCGGCTTCGACCAGAAGCTCGTGGCCGCGACCGACGAAACCGTTCGCGGCAGGGCGCTTGCCGCCTACTCCGGGGGGCTGATCGGCTTCCAGGGCGTCGGCTTCCTCGCCTGGGGCGTCGTGGCCGAGTTCGCCTCGCCGCAGTACGTGATCGCCGCATCCGCGGTCGCCGCGCTCCTGGTCGTGATCTGCTTCCGGCCTCGTCAGAGCTCGTAGCGCAAGAACAGGTGGCTGGCGTCGCGGCGGATGCCGAGGAGCCGCGCGCCGGCGGGCCCACCGGGAAGCAGGTCGGCTCCCTCGACGAGCGCGAGCCGCTCGTCGAGCGGCGTCCGGCCGACGAGCAGGGGCGAGACGGTCAGAAAGAGCTCGTCGACGAGACCGGCCTCGAGGAGAGAGCCGATCACGCGCGGCCCGCCCTCGGAGAGGATCCGCCGGTGGCCGCGCGTCGCGAGCGTGTCGACGACAGCCTGCGCGTCCACCTCGTCGCCGGGGCCGACGGAGAGCACCGTCGAGGCCGCGGGGAGACGGCCTTCGAGCCGCTCGGCACCGGCGTCGCTCGTCACGACGAGCGCGCCTGTCGCGAAGGCCGGGTGAGCCGGATCGAGGGAGCCGCGCGCGCTCAGGATCACGAGCTCCGCGAGCGGAGGCAGCCCGATCCGGCGACGCAACGCCGCGAAGGCGTTCGCGGCAGCCGGAAATGCCTGTTCGGGCGTCCAGACCGATCGCGGCGAGGCGTTGAACGTGCCGGAGCCGACCACGACCGCATCCGAGCAGGCGCGCAGCAGCCCCATCACGAACCGGTCGGACTCGCTCGCTGCGGCAACGAGCTTGTTCGATCCCGGCAGCGACGGAATCGCCGTGACGCCGTCGATCGTGGAGACGAAGTTCGCGTAGAGCCGCGGCTCGGCGAGGCCGAAGGCGCCTCCGTAGGCGCCGAGCAGCTCGCCCGGCAGGTCGAAGGCGGGCAGGCCGTCTGCCTCGTACAGCACCTCGAGGGGCGTCATGACTAGTGGTCGCTCCGGTAAGTCTCTGCACCCTCTGGCCGGCTGCAAACCTTCGCATGCCGGCGTCCTCGGTCGGGGCAATAGTCCCGACTATTGCCCCTCCCTGCGTCCTTGGCCTGCTCGATTTTCGCTCGGCCATAGGGCACCGGACTTACCGGAGCAACCACTAGTGGCTGCGAACTTCGTCCAGGAACTCCCGTCGCAGCTCGGGGTCCGAGAACGCGCCGCGCCAGAAGGTGGTGACCGTGCGCGAGTGCTCCTCGACTCCGCGCATCTGGGTGCAGAGATGCGACGCCTCGAGATGAACGGCCACGCCGCGCGGTGCGATCAGCTCGACGAGCGTGTCGGCGATCTGCTCGCCGAGCCGCTCCTGCACGGTGAACCTGCGCGCGAAGACCCGGACGAGCCGGGTCAGCTTCGAGATGCCGATGATTTGCTCGCCCGCGATGTAGCCGATGTGCGCCGTCCCGTAGAACGGCAGCGCGTGGTGTTCACAGAGGCACTGGAACGAGATCGGCCCCTCGATGATCTGGCTCGCCGCCGAAACGTCGCTGTGGTCGTGCTCCGCCGGAAACGCGGTCAGCAGCTTCGCGTCGCCGTCGTACCCGGCGGTCGCGTCGAAGAGTGCCCGCAGGAACCGTTCGGGCGTGTCGCGTGTGCCGGGCGTGTCGAGATCGAGCCCGAGCGCGGCGAAGATCTCGCCGATGTAGCTCTCGAAGCGCCGCAGGTCCTCATCGGCGATCTCCCGCGGCTCGAGGTGCGCGTGGGTTGCCGGCAGCGAAGCTCCGGCCAGCGCGATCACGTTGTCAGGCTTCTCCACTTCGATCCCCTTCCGACTCGGGATTACAACGTCCGCGCCCGCGGGCGTGTTCCCGGGCGGTCATGGTACGGGAGGGCTCCCGCGTGCGAGCCGTTCCCGGCGGAGCTCAAGTGGGACCAGCGTGGCGCCGCAGGCGAGCACGACCCAGAAATACGCCGCCGGGCGCCCGGCCGCCAGGCAGATGCCGAGCGCCGCGAGCTGGGTCGAGAGGCCGAAGTTCGCGAGGATCGCGAGCGTCACCCGGTCGTGGTAGGAGCCTCGTTGCGGCCGCGAGCGGAGCCGGGACTCGACGAAGGCTTCGATCAGCCGGTCCTGCGGCGCGTAGACGAGCTCGTAGACGCGGGCGAGCACGGCGGCGGCTCCGACGGCGGGAGGCATGGCGTCCGCCGTCGCGCCCGACTCACGGCGGTAGAGCCGCTCGAGGTTGAAATCGACGCTGAGCACGAGCGTCAGCACGGTGAACGCGAGCAGCGCGAGCCATGACTCGCCGGTCGCCCGGCCGAGGCCCACGAAGATCGCGGCGTTCACGAGCAGGTCGGACTCGGAGTCGAGATAGCGGCCGAACGCGGTCACCCGGCCCGACGCGCGTGCGAGCTGCCCGTCGGCATTGTCGAGCACGGTCTTGGCCTGCAGGAGCAGCGCGGCGGGGATGAAGTGCCCGAGCCCGATCTCGACCGCTCCGCCGATCCCGACGGCCGCGCTTGCCGCGACGACCGCCGGCGGCGGGACGCGCAGCGGCAGCAGCGCCAGCACGACCAGGTGCGCGAGCGGTCGGTAGACGAGCTCGCAGAGCAGCTCGAAGCTCGGCCGCTGCTTTCGGGACGGCGCTAACAGCAAGGAGCGGATCGTAGTCGGGCATACTGGCGCGGATGCCCCTGCCCGCCGGTTGGAGCGAGGTCGACGGTGCCCTCGAGTGCGTCTTCCGCTTCGACGGCTTCCCCCAGGCCGTCGTGTTCGTGAACCGCGTTGCCGAGCTGGCCGAGAGCGAGGATCACCACCCGGAGATCGCAATTCACTACAACCGGGTCGTGCTCCGCTGGTCGACCCACTCGGCCGGCGCGATCACCGATCGCGACCGCGACCTCGCAGCCCGCTCCGCCGAGCTGGCCTAGTGCACCCGTCCGTAAGTACGGCACGTTCCCGGCGGCGTCTCGCCGCCCGTGGCTGCGTCCTCAGTCGCCTCGATAGCCACAGCTATCGAGGCTCCCTGCGTCCTTGCCACGAACGACGATCCATCCCCCGGATAACGCACCGAACTTACGGACGGATGCACTAGTTCTTCTCGGCTGCGTTACCGCTGTTGAGCAGCTTGTCGAGCGCGGCGGTCTCGAAGTCGCGCATCGAGCCGCCGCCGAGCGAGACGACGTGGCGTGCGGTCAGCACGTGGTAGAGGATCAGCAGCTGCACGACCGCGAGCGCGTCGGAGCGGTGCAGCTCGGTGCCGATCGTGAACTCGCCGAGAGCCTGCTGGCGCAGGTGCTTCGCGAAATGCATCCGCTCCCAGATCGCCTCTTCGATCTGCTCGGCTCGTTCGGGCCTGATCCGGCCGGGGACATAGAGCTCCTGGCCGCCGGTGACAGCGCTCAGCACGAGACCGTCCCCGTTCCCCTCGGCGACGACGCCGCTCAGGTCGGGATGAGGCAGCGAGTCGCGGAGAGTCAATTTCGCATCGAGGTGCTCCGGGTCGGTGTCGCTCGGCTGGAAGGCGATCACGATGTCGGCGTGATGGCGCTGCGGCCGGATGAACGCATCCGAGTCCGGCTCGCGGCGGTCGAGCTCCGCGAGCACCTGGTCGGTCGTGTAGCCGCGCCGTGAGCAGTCGCGCTGCACCTTCCAGGCGCGCCGCAGCTCCTCGGGCGGGTCGAGGTAGACGCGCACGTCGAACATGTCGCGCAACTCGGGCGTGTAGAAGGCGAGCAGGCCCTCGGTGACGACGAACCGCTTCGGCGTCAGGTAGTCGGGCGGGCCGAACGTGCCGTCGGTGTGGTGATAGGTCGGCTTCATGATCGGGTCGTTCGAGCGCAGATGCTTCAGGTGCTGCGCCAGGATGTCGAGGTGGTTGCAGTCCGGGTGGAGCGGCGTGATGTTGCGCTCGGCCCGCTGCTTGCGGTCGTAGCTGTGGTAGTCGTCGGTGCAGAAGGCCGTGATCTGGTCCTCGCCGAGAACGCGCACGAGGCCGCGCGTCACGGTGGTCTTGCCCGATCCGGAATCGCCGACGATTCCGAGCATGACTGGGCGAGGCATGCGGGCAGGATACCTGCCCGACGACGGCGACCTACCGGTCTAGGCGATCGCGGCGGCGAGCGCCTTATACATCGCGGGCGGATCGGGTGCCCCGAAGACGCTCGAGCCGGCGACGAACAGGTTCGCGCCGGCGGCTCGCGCCCCGACGATCGTGTCGAGCGAGATCCCGCCGTCGACCTCGAGCGTGACGGAGTCCGGGAGGAGCGAGCGGAACTGCGCGATCCGCTTGGTCGAGGTCGGGATGTAGGCCTGCCCGCCCCAGCCGGGATTGACGGTCATGCAGAGGCAGAGGTCGATCAGCTCGACGATCGGCTCGATCGCAGCCACCGGCGTGCCGGGGTTGATCGAAACCCCGACCAGACAGCCGGCCTGTTTGATCATCCCGAGGGCAAAGTGGATGTTCGGTGTTGCTTCCGGATGGATCGTGATCACGTCGGCCCCGGCCTTTGCGAACGCGTCGATCTGGTTCTCGGGCGACTCGATCATCAGATGGACGTCGAGGATGCCGCCGCGGTCGTGGACGAGGTCGCTGATCGAGGCGAGCACGAGCGGACCGATCGTGATCGGCGGGACGAAGTGCCCGTCCATCACGTCGAAGTGAATCACCTGGGCGCCGGCGTCCATCACCATCTCGACGTCCTGCGCGAGCCGGGAGAAGTTCGACGCGAGCAGTGATGGAGCGATGTGCGCGTCCGGGAGCTTCTGCTCGCTCATGCGCGGTCCCGCTGCTCGAAGGCCTGCCGGCCTGCCTGTCCATGTGCGAATTCGAGAAACATTTCGACGGCCGGCCTCAGCGGCACCGTAGCCGAACGGAGCGTATACCACTCCCGTTCAGTGAGCCCGCCGCGCACGGGGATCTCCGCGAGCGTGCCGCTTGCCAGCTCCTGCTCGACCGCGACGCGCGACTGGAGCGAGACCCCGAGGCCGAGCCGAACGGCCTCCTTGATCGCGCCGTTCGAGCCGAGCGTCAGCGTCTGTGGCCGTAGCTCCCGCTCGGCCAGAAACTCGGTCACGAGCTGTCGGGTCCCGGAGCCCTGCTCGCGCTGGAGCCAGACGCGCCCGGCGAGCTCTGACGGCGCGACCGGCTCGCCGCCCGCGAGCGGGTCTCCGGGCGCCGCGATCAGCGCGAGCTCGTTCTTCAGGAACGCGCGGCCTTCGATTCGCTCGTCGTCGGGGGGTCGGCCGGCAACTGCGACGTCGACCCGGTGCTCGAGCACGAGGTCGAAGAGCGTCGCCCGGTTGGCGACCTCGAGCGAGAGCTTGATCTCGGGGTGCAAGGTGGTGAACGCGCGCAGGAGCGAGGGGACGACGTACTCGGCCGCGGTCGCGACGGCGACGATGCTGAGGCTCCGCATCGACGAGTCCGACGCCTCGCGCGCAGCCTGTCTTCCCTGCGCGACGAGCCCGAGCACGTCGGCGGCGTAGGGCAGGAACGCCTCGCCCGCGGCAGTCAGGCCGATCCCACGGCCCACCCGCTCCGTCAGCTCGACGCCGAGCTCCTTCGAGAGCGAGGAGACGGCGGCGGAGATCGAGGGCTGCGTTACGTAGAGCTTCTCGGCAGCCGCGGAGACCGATCCTTCGCGGGCGACCGCAAGAAAGCTCGAAAGCTGGTTCAGCGTCACAGCCATAGGGTTCACCCTATACAAGCACGCGGACTTTTTGATTGTCAGCGATCGGCTTCGCCCGTAGCCTTGGCGTCGGAGGTTCGTAGGGTGCGCTGCGCCGCTCGTCCGACGGATACGCTGCGCACCACGAATTCGGTCCCGATCCGCAAGGAGAAGCGATGCCACTCGCCACACTGCGCCAGGTCCTCGACGAAGCCGCCAAGGGCGGTTACGGCGTCGGAGCGTTCAACGTCAACAACATGGAGCAGCTCCAGGGCATCGTCGATGGGGCGCAGGAGACGAACTCGCCCGTGATCGTGCAGGCCTCGCGCGGCGCGATCGCCTACGCGGGCCCGAACTACCTCCGGCATCTGATCATGGCGGCCGCCGAGAGCGCCCCCGAGATCCCGATCGTCCTCCACCTCGACCATGGCGACAAGCCCGAGACCTGCTTCATGGCGATCGAGCTCGGGTTCACGAGCGTGATGATGGACGGCTCGCTGCTCGCCGACGGCAAGACGCCCTCCGACTACGAGTACAACGTCCGTGTCACGCGCGAGGTCGCCGAGGCGGCGCATGCGAAGGGCGTGAGCGTCGAAGGCGAGCTCGGAACGCTCGGCGGGATCGAGGACGGTCACGGCTCCGGCGAGGTGCACCTGACGGATCCCGACCAGGCGGTCGACTTCGTCGCGCAGACCGGCGTCGATGCGCTCGCCGTCGCGATCGGCACCAGCCACGGGGCCTACAAGTTCACGGAGAAGCCGACCGGGGAAGTCCTCGCCATGCACCTGATCGAGGAGATCCACCAGAAGCTTCCCGACACGCACATGGTCATGCACGGGTCGTCGAGCGTGCCGCAGGCCCTCGTCGACCGGATCAACGCGGCCGGCGGCCAGCTGAAGGAGACCTTCGGCGTTCCCGTCGAGGAGATCCAGCAGGGCATCCGCCACGGCGTGCGCAAGGTGAACGTCGACACCGACGGCCGCTTGGCAATCACGGCTGCTCTGCGAGAGTCGCTGAACGCGCACCCGTCCGAGTTCGACCCACGCGCCTTCTTCAAGCCGGCCCGGTTCGCGATGAAGGAAGTCGTCGCCGAGCGGCTGACCCAGTTCGGTGCGGCAGGGCATGCCGGCGACTACACAGTGCTGACGCTCGACGAGATGAAAGAGCGCTACGCCCGGAGCCCGGTCAGTGCCTGACGGCGCGGCGACACTCAGCGGCGAGACGGCGACCACGGCCGAGCTCGACCAGCTCTGCATCAACACCATTCGCACGCTGACGGTCGATGCGATCCAGGCGGCGCAGTCCGGGCATCCGGGCGCCCCGCTCGCACTCGCCCCGACCGCGTACGTGCTCTACACGCGGATCATGAAGCACAACCCCGCCGATCCCGGCTGGGCGGATCGTGACCGGCTCGTGCTCTCGGCGGGCCACGCTTCGATGCTGCTCTATGCGTGCCTCCACCTCGCGGGCTATCACCTCAGCCTCGACCAGCTCAAGCTCTTCCGCCAGCTCGGGTCCGAGACCCCCGGGCACCCGGAGTACGGCGACACGCCCGGTGTCGAGACCACGACCGGCCCGCTCGGCCAGGGCGTCGGCAACGCGGTCGGGATGGCGATGGCCGAGGCGTTCCTGCGCCAGCGCTACGGCGCCGACGCCTGCGACCACCACATCTTCGCGATCTGCTCCGACGGCGACCTGATGGAGGGCGTCGCCTCCGAGGCGGCGTCGCTCGCAGGCCATCTGGGCCTGGGCCGGCTCGTCATGCTCTACGACGACAACAAGATCACGATCGACGGCCCGACGGACCTCTCGTTCGCGGGCGAGGACGTGCCGAAGCGGTTCCAGGCCTACGGCTGGCACACGCTCACCGTCGAGGACGGCAACGACCTCGAAGCGATCGAGGCAGCGATTCGAGCGGGCATCGCCGAGGAGTCGCGGCCGACGCTCATCTCCCTGAAGACGGTGATCGGCTTCGGCTCACCCCGCGCGGGCACGCGCAAGGCCCACAGCGACCCGATGCCCGACGAGGATGTCCGCGCCACGAAGGAGGCGCTCGGCTGGGACCCGGATGCGCTCTTCCTGATCCCCGACGAGGTGTATGCGCACTGGCGCGAGCCGAGCCTCTCGCGAGGCGCAGCGGCTCAGTCCGAGTGGAGCACGCGCTTCGAGTCGTGGGCCTCGGCCAACTCCGACCTCGCCGGCGAGTTGCGCGAGGCATGGGCCGGAAAGCCTCGGCCCGGGTTCGCCGCCGCGATTCCCGAGTTCGAGACGGGACGGGGGGTGTCGACCCGCGTCGCCGCGAGCGAAGTGATGCAGGCGTTCGGCCCCTACGTGCCGACAATGGTCGGCGGCGCCGCAGACCTCGTCCACTCGACCTTCACCCACTTCGAGAGCGACGGTCCCTTCGGGCCGGGCCTGCCGGGACGCAACGTCTCCTGGGGCGTCCGCGAGCACGGGATGGGCGCGGCGATCAACGGCCTCGCGCTCCACGGCGGGATCCTGAAGCCGTTCGGCTCCACGTTCTTCGTCTTCACCGACTACATGCGCCCACCGATCCGGCTCTCGGCGCTGATGAAGCTCGACGCGGTCTGGATCTTCAGCCACGACTCGGTTGCCGTCGGCGAAGACGGCCCGACGCACCAGCCCGTCGAGCATCTCGCCGCCATGCGCGCGATTCCGGGCCTGACCGTGATCCGTCCCGCCGACGCGAACGAGACCGCCGAGGCCTGGCGCCTGATCGTCGAGGAGCTCGACGGCCCCGTGTGCCTCGTGCTCTCCCGTCAGAACGTGCCCACGCTCGATCGAGCGACGTACGCTCCTGCGGCCGGACTCGGCCGCGGCGCCTACGTGCTCGCCGCCGTCGACTCTCCCTCGGCGGTGCTCGTCGCCACGGGAGCAGAGGTGGCGACGGCGCTCGGCGCCCGCGACCTGCTGGCAGAGAAGGGGATCGCGGTCAGCGTCGTCTCGATGCCGAGCTGGGAGCTCTTCGAGGCGCAGCCGGCGGCCTATCGCGACCAGGTTCTCCCGGCCGGCGTGCCGAAGATCTCGATCGAGGCGGGCTCGTCGTTCGGCTGGTCGAGGTGGGTCGACGACTCGGTTGCGATCGACACGTTCGGCGCCTCGGGACCCGGCGGCAAGGTGCTCGCGCACTTCGGCATCTCGCCCGAGAACGTCGCCGAGCGCGTCGAAGCCCTCATCTAACGATCGCGATGAAGGTCAGGGTCGGCTTCACTCCCGGTCAGGAGATCTCGGCGCCGCTCGCGGTCGTGATCGACGTCCTGCGCGCAACCTCGGTCATCTGCCAGGCGCTCGCGGCCGGCTTCGGGCGTGTGATCTGCGTCGGGGAGGTCGAGCAGGCGCTTGCGCTCGCCGCTCCCGGCGTCGTGCTCGGCGGCGAGCGGGCAAACGTCCGGCCCGAGGGCTTCGACTACGGCAACTCGCCGCGCGAGTACGCGGACGTGGATGGGGCCGGGCGCACGCTCGTCCTCACGACGACCAACGGCACGCGGCTGCTGCTGGCGGCGGCCGCCCGCTGCGACACGGTGCTCGTCGGCTCGCTCCTCAATCTCGATGCGGTCGTCGCAGCGGTTCGCGCGAGCGGTGCGGACGAGGTGGCGGTGCTCGCGGCCGGCGTCGAGGGTGCGTTCGCGATCGACGACGTCTACGTCGCCGGCCGCATCGCAGCGGGGATCGGCGGCGAGCCGGACGAGTCTGCGTCGGCGGCGATCAGGCTTGCGCAGACGTTTGCGAGCGCCGAGGACGGGATCGGCGGCGGCCAGAGCGCGGCGAACATCCGTCACGTCGGCCTCGCCGAAGACATCGCGTGGTGCGCGCAGGAGTCCCTGCTCGACCTCGCGCCGCGCGTGGTCCGGCAGGGAAGCTCCTCCGTGCAGATCGCCGTTTAACCCGGGATCGGGATGCCGTAGTCGGTCAGGATCTCGCCCGCGGCGCGGGCGCCTTCTTCGGCTCCGCCTTCCATGTAGCCCTGGAAGTCCTGCGAGCAATGCTCGCCCGCGAAGTGGATGTTCCCCTGGCGGACGCCCTCGTAGCCCGAGAAGGTGTGGTACTGGCCGACCTTCCAGTAGGAGTAGGAGAGCCCCAGGTTCGGATCGAGCGCCGGCACCGACAGGGTCGCCCTGCCGTTCCACTGGCGGGTGATGCCGGGAAAGACCGGCTCGATCTGCCGGAGGAAGTTCTGGGCGTAGCCAGTGACCTGCGGGTTGTTCGAGACGTTGCTGTAGGGCGTGGACGGCGTGAAGCCTTGCGCGATGCTGCCGCCGGTGTAGTCGACGAGGATGCCCGTCGCGCCCGGCTGGGCGCGGGTCACGTCCCAGGTGTTGACGAACCCCGTGTCGCCGTAGGCGCTCCCCGACGAGATGCCCCACGGGCCGCGGCTGTTCCAGAGGCGGTTCGCGAACTGGAGTTGGAGCTTCGCATTGCGTCCGGCGCCGAGCTGGGTGATCGCGGTCTGCTTCAGCGGGTCGAAGTTCGCGCGGGAGTAGTCGACGTTCTGGAGCGCGGGGAAAGACATGCACAAGATCACGTGGTCGGCGGTGACGGTCTGCGAGGAGTGGCCGCCTCCAAATGTGAGCGTCGAGGAGCCGTCGCGGTTCGCGACGATGCGGGTCAGCTGGCAGCCGGTGAGGACGCTGCCACTCGGCAGCGAGGACGCGATCGCGTCCGGGATCTGCTCGTTGCCGCCGATCACGTGGTAGCGCTCGTCGGAGGCGCCGAAGATCGCGAACTGGCCCTCGGTCGGCTGGAAGCCGAGCAGGTAGACGATGTTCAGTGCCGACTGGACGCTCGTGTCGGCGCCGTACTCCTCGCTGTAGGCGACGTCGAGGAGCTGTCCGAGCGGTGAGTTGTGCCCGCCCGGCACACGCGTCGCGATCCACTGGTAGACCGAGATGTTGTCCAGCCCGACCCCGAACGGCGTGCTCTGGTTGTACGTCGTCGGATACCCGGCGGCGTTCGTCTCGAAGTCGAGGACCCGCTGCACCGGCTGGAAGTCGCGCGTCGCCTGAGCGACCGAGTAGTAGCGGCGGCCGAAGAAGTACGTGTCGGTCGAGCCCGGCGGCTCGGCGGCGGGGAGATCGGCCAGCGGCAGGTTGAAGCGGCTCGCGAGGCCCTGGATGGTCGTGTGCGCCGTGTCGATCAGCTCGCCGCACCACTCGCTCGTCTGGCCGTTCTGCCAGTAGCCGCTCGTGTCCGAGTGCATCCGGCCACCGACGCGGTCGGAGGCCTCGTAGACCGTGGCGGCGAGGCCCGCGTCGCTGAGCGTGAGCGCCGCGTTCAGGCCGGCGATGCCGCCGCCGACGATCGCGATGCGCGGCTTCGGCCCGTGCTTCGACCCGAAGGCGGCGGCAGGATCGTCGGCTCGCGCGGCGCCGGCAAAGGCGGCCGGGCCGAACGTGGCCGCCGCGCCCACGACGCCCGCGCGCTTGATCAGGTCACGGCGGGTGAACCGCGCTGAGTCCTCCGCCCGGAGCTCGTCCAGGAGCTCGACGGGGACGCCGCGACGGTCGGCCTCCCTGCAATCCGCTGCGATGCGTTGGAGCGTTCGCATCAGTGTCGTCCGTGCCATGCCTGCCTCCTCGTCGGCTGGGTTCTCTCCCGCCGGTCGGGCTGTCCCCGCCTGCGAGCTGCTCGGGATCCTAACTCTCGCGGGTCCGCTTTTCGAGGCGACGGTCAGAAGCGTGCTTGCATCGAAGATGCGCCCCTACCCGCGTCCGGCGAGGAGATTCCCCTTCCAGTTGCCCGTGTCGTCCGTCTCCAGCCGGACGACCTCCTGCGTGCCTTCGTCGATCCGCCAGAGCTCGAGCCTGAGCTCGCGCAGGCGGGCGATCAGCTCGGCCGGAGTCCGCCCGGCTTCGGCGAGCGCGCTCGGGTTCACCTCCACCATCAGGACGACCCGGCTCGCCTGCTCGACCGTCTTCTCCAGGCCGCCGAGCGCGTCGAGCTCGGCGCCTTCCACGTCGATCTTGATCACAACGTCGTCCGCGGTGCCCACCTCGGCGTCGATCGTCGTCGCGTCGATCTCGACCCGCTCGATGCTCGCCATGCTCGGCCGCCGGTAGAGCGAGCTGCTGTAGGTGCCCGCGCTGAGCCAGAAGGCGGTGCTGCCGACGTGATCCGAGACGGCCTTCGCGACGACCCGGACGTTCCCGAGCCCCGCCCGCTTCACGTTCGCCGCCAGGGCGGTGGCCGTGTACGGATCGGCCTCGAAGGCGACGATCCGGCCCTCGGGGCCGATTCGTTCTGCGGCGCGCAACGTATAGAGACCGAGGTGGGCGCCGACGTCGACGAACACGGACCCCGGGCGCAGCTGGGAGAGCAACACCTCGACGACGTACGGCTCGTGCACCCCGCCTGTGATGTCGGCCAGGAAGCTCCGGTGGCGCAGGAAGCCCCGCAGCTCGACACCCCCGCTGTGCCCGCGCAGCACCGGCCGTCGCGTGCGGACGAGCACCGCGTCCACCCCGTCGCGAACCGCGTGCAGCACCGGATCGGCGTGAAGCGCCCGCAGCGACCGGGCGCCGGCGCCAAGCACCGCAAGCGCCGCCCGCTCGATTCGTTCCGCCACCCTCTGATCCTAGATGGTTGATTCCACGAGATCGTCTGAACCGGGCACGCGAGATCGTGGAATCGACCATCTGACACACCGCCGATACGTCAGTCAGCAACTCCTCGGGCCGAATGGCTTATGCTTGTGTAGCGGGATCAACCGCCCGGCGTGTTCGGCTCGGTTCGACAGGGGAGGTAACTGTGCGCGGAATCAGGCACCTCGTGGGGCTGGCCTTTGGAGTCGCGATGTGCTTGCTGGCCGCCTCGGTCGCGAGCTCCGCGACGACGCAGCGAACAGCCGCCGCTTCGACCGTCCTCATTCCGGCAGTGGTTCCGCCGGCGATCGTCGGCCAGGTGTACCCCGTCCCGCCGGCCAAGCCGTTTGCCTTCTGCAAGCCGACCCCGAAGGTCGCCTGTACCGGCCACACGTTCAGGGTCAAGTCGAACCTGCCGCCGGGCATGCAGGTCGTTTCGAGCTCGGGCGTCTTGAACGGCGTGCCCCGGAAGGGCGCCGACCTGGCCCAGACGAAGGGCACTGCAGGGCCGGGGCTCTTCAACGTCCAGATCTGCTCGGGAACCATCTGCAAGCCGACCGAGATCGCGGTCTTCAGCAACTTCGGCGGCACGTGGAACGGCACCTACACGGGCGACCCCGGAGCCTTTGCGTGCAACACGCCGCTCTCCGGCCAGATCAAGCTCGTGCTCAAGCAGACGGTGTCGGTGGTGAAGGGCAAACCGACCTCTACGATCACGGGCAACTTCTCGCTGACGGATCTGCCGCCGCTTGCCAATGACACGAACACCGGTGACTGCACGCTGACGACGCAGACGTTCACCCTCACCGCGAACGTCGAGAATCCGGACGCCGCGGGCTCCGATTCGGGGAAGGGCATCTTCAACGCGACGTCGCTCGCGAATGGGAAGATGAGCGGAACGGTCTCGCTCCAGTCACAGAGCTCAACCCCGTGCGCATCGGTGCCCCCCGGAACACCTTGTGCCGGGCTCTTCAGCGAGCTCGCCTTCACGGCGAGCCCGGGCTAGACCCGGACGGGTGCACTAGCGGCGATCCGGGTCCGTCCGCGCGCCTGTCGTCCTGCCGTGCGGTGCTAGCCTTGCGCCGTGCCGGGCACCTCGCCAGCGCACGTTTTCCCGTCAGGCCATGACCGTTCGGCCTGGCAAGAGCCCTCCCTCAGCGAAGCGGGTCGGAGCGTCACTCGTCGATCTCAGCTACGGGTCGACGATGACCATCTACCGCTCGGAGGAAGCATGAGACGTCTGAAGCAATTGATCGCCAAGCTCCTTGCCGCAACCGGCATCAAGCTCGCAAGCCCGGTGCGGCCGGCACCGCCCAGCGACGCCGGTCCCCACTGATCGCAGGCATGCCCACGCCCGAGCCCCAGCCGCACCTGCGGGTGCTGATCGCCAACGAGAAGCGCGAGCGCCTCGAGTTGCTCGCGCAGGTCGTCATTGGCCTCGGTCACGATGTGATCGCGCGCGAGATCTACGTCAAGGACGTGGGTACCGCGACCGCGCGAGAGCGCCCCGACGTCGCGCTCGTCGGGCTCGGAGTCTCCTCCGAGCATGCGCTCGACCTGATCGGCGAGATCGTCCGGGAGGCCACTTGTCCCGTGATCGCGCTTCTCCACGCGAACGACCCGGCCTACATCCACGAGGCCGCCAAGCGCGGCGTCTTCGCCTACATCATCGACGGGTCGCCCGAAGAGCTCCAGAGCGCGATCGACATCACGCTGCAACGCTTCACCGAATACCAGAGTCTGCAGGGCGCCTTCGGTAGACGAGCGACGATCGAGCAGGCCAAGGGCATTCTCATGGCCCGCCACCTGATCACGGGGGACAAGGCCTTCGAATTGCTCCGCGGTCACTCTCAGACCCACGGACGCAAGCTGGTCGATGTCGCCGAAGCGGTGGTCGAGAGCCACATCCTTCTCGCCACGGCCGCAGCCGAGGCGGCTGTGCCGAATCAAGAGACGCTTTAGTGCCGGAGCATGGCGACAGAGCCGTGTCCCGTCGTCTTCGCTCTCAGGTCGGAGTGCAGCCGCTCTGGTTGAGCTCGGAGTTCGGGTTGACCTTCACCGTGAGCACACGCGTCTTCGGCGGGGTCGACGCGAGCGCGATCGTGATCGTGATCGTTCCGGCGACCGAGACGGGGAACGACGTGAGGCCGACATCGTTCTTGCCGACGGTGAACGGCGTTGTCGTCTTGAACCCCTTGCCCGTCAGGGTGAACGTGCCCTTGATGCCGGCAGCACCGGCGGCGGTCATCTTGACGATTCCGCTCGAGATCACGTCGTCATAGGTGAGGAAGACGCAAGCCTTGATCGGCCCGGCCTTCTTCGTCTGGCTCGCCGGTGCCGTCGCGGTGACGGCGCCGACGGCCGCAGCCACGATCAACAGCGCAGTGCAGGCTCGTGTGCGCATCCCGACTCGATGGTATGTGAAGCGGCCCGCCAGCGGCTCGGGTCGCTCGAGCATCGCCACCGTGGCAAGCTCAATTCGCCGGCCCGGCTGCCGGCCGGCTGCTCCGTTCCACCTCGACGTGAGGGAGCCACTCGAGCCACTGCGGCAGGTACCAGCTCCGCCGGTCGAGGATCGCGAGGGTGCTTGGCAAGACGACCGAACGGATCACCGTCGCGTCGAGCAGGAGCGCGATCGCGACTCCGAAGCCCATCTCCTGGAACTGCACGAGCTGCCCGCGGGCGAAGCCCGTGAAGACGGCGATGATGATCAGTGCCGCGCCGGTGATGATCCGCGCGGTCGACGAGACGCCGGTCTCGACGGCTTCCCGAGTCGATGCGCCGCGGTCGTAGCGCTCCTTGATCCGGCTCATCAGGAAGACCTGGTAGTCCATCGAGAGCCCGAAGAGCACCGAGAAGAGGAACAGCGGCACCCAGGCGTCGATCGCCGGCACCTGCTCGAAGCCGAAGAAGCCGGTCGCGTAGCCGTGCAGGAAGACGAGCGTGAGCAGTCCGTAGGCCGCTCCGACCGAGAGCAGGTTGAGCACGATCGAGACGAGCGCCACGACCAGCGAGCGGAAGGCGATCGTGAGCAGGATCAGGCTGAGCCCGAGCACGAAGGCGATCACGTACGGCGTCGGCCGGGTGGCGGAGTTGAAGTACTCGGAGTTCTGCTCGGTGACGCCGCCGACGAGGACCGTGGCGCCCGTGCCGGCGAAGGCGGCGGGAAGCACGTGCGAGCGGAGAGCGCGGATGGCGCGGATCGCGGGCCCGCCCACCGGGTCTCCGCGCACCGGCACCGTCAGCAACGACGTGTCGTGAGCCGCCGACACCTGGACCACGCCCGGGCCGAAGCGCGGATCGGCCGCGAGACGCATCTCGAGCGCTGCGAGGTCGCGCGCGACCGAGGCGTTGCCCCCCTGCACGACGATCTGGGCCGGGTAGGGGCTCTGGGCGGGGAAGTCCGCCTGGACCGCGAGGTAGCCCTGTTTCGAAGGCATCGTGTTCGGAAGCGACGCGACACCGCTGGCGCCGATGTGGAGCCCGAGCACCGGCACGGCGAGCGCGATCATCCCCGTGGCGGCGAGCACGAGGCTGACCGGTGGCCGGCGCAGAACGCGGCCGACGATGGCTCGCCAGAAGCGTCCTTCGGCGGCGTCGCTGCGCCCGAGGTTTCGGCCGAGCACCGGGATCCGGGCGGCGTTGACGCGGTCGCCGAGCAGGCCGAGCAGCGCAGGCAGCAGCGTCAGGGCCGCGGCGACCGAGACGATGCCGACGATGATCGCCCCGGCGGCGAGGCTGCGCATGATGCTCGTCGGAACGAGCAGCATCCCGAGCAGCGCCACCACGAACGTGCTGCCACTGAAGAGCACCGCGCGGCTGGCGGTGGCGCCCGCGAGTGCGATCGCGGCGTCCTTGGCCGCTCCACCGGTGCGCTCTTCCCGGTAGCGGGAGATGACGAAGAGCGAGTAGTCGATCCCGAGCGCGAGGCCCATGCCGCTGAGCATGTTCACGATGAACACGGAGAGGCTGAACTCGAACGAGAGCAGCGTGACGAGGCCGATCCCGACCACGATCGACACGATCGCCATCAGCAGCGGGACGAGCCCGGCAACGACCGAGCCGAAGACGAGCATCAGGATCACGAGCGCGGCCGGCAGCCCGAAGCCCAGCTCGCCGTTCGCCAGATCGCTCGACGAGAGCGTGTTGAAGTCGTTTCCGGCCGCATTGGTGCCTGACACCGCGACCTGGAAGCCCGCGGCCTGGCTCTCGGCCTTCGTCAGTGCGACGACCGGCTTGATCGCCGCGACGCTGTCGAGGAGGATCGGCAGCAGAGCCGCGCGCCGGTTTCCCGACACGATCGGCGGCGACACGACGTTGCGCACGGTCGCGGTCGCACGGAGCTTGCCGGCGAGCTGCGCGACGAAGGTGTCGAACTGCGGGCTGCCGGCCGCGTAACGGCTGGAGGTGACGACCACGACGTCGCTGGACTGCCGCCGCAACTCGGCCGCGGACGGCGGGAAGGCAGCCGCAAGCGCCGCCGCTGCGCGGGCGGATTCCGGGTTCCCGGTGACGTGGGCGGTCGTGGTCAGCCCGTGCAGCGACGTGCCTGCGAGCACGAGCGCAGCAACGATCGCGACGCCCCAGGCCCCCAACACGCGGCGCGGCCGGGCCGAAGAGGCGCGGGCAAGCCGCTCGGAGAACCCTCGTCGGGATCCTCGATCACCCATCGTGCCCCGCATGTTCGCAGAGTTCCTCGGTTGGCTCGAAGAACGAAATTCCCGTCAACAGGAGCCTGACCTCGTGTCAGCTCTGACCCCACCGGCTCCCAGGTGTACAACTCCACTGAACACGTTCACGAGCGGGGGAGGACGGACAGCGTGGCGACACCAACCTTCGGGATCTTCGACCACATCGAAGACATTCCGGGCACACCAACGGCGCAGTTGTTCAAGGACCGGCTCGAGCTGATCAAGCTGGCCGACGAAGCCGGGTTCACGGGCTTCCATCTGGCCGAGCACCACGGCTCCGATCTCTGCATGGCGCCGAACCAGGAGATCTTCATCGCGGCCGCCTCCCAGGTGACGAAGAACATCCGCCTCGGCCCGATGGTGAAGCTGCTGCCGCTGCACCATCCCGTCCGGATCCTCGAGGACATGTGCGTCGTCGACAACCTCACCGAGGGCCGCCTCGACTTCGGCGTCGGCCGCGGCGTGGCGCCGATCGAGCACTACTGGTTCGGGAGCAACTGGCCCGAGTCGAAGCTGCGCTTCGAGGACACGCTCGGCATCATCTGCGACGCGCTCGCCACGGGCGAGATCTCGAGCGCGAACAGCAAGTTCCACGACTTCCCAACCGTCCCGCTCGCCACGAAGCCGTTCCAGGATCCGATTCCGTTCTGGTACCCGGGCAGCCCGGTGACTGCCGGCCGTCACGGCATGAGCCTGATGTGGCCCGGTCCGATCGACGAGCAGGCGTACGAGCTGTACGTCGAGACGTGGCACAAACACAAGGGCGACACGATGCGCGTCGACGGCCCGGACAGCGTGCCGCGCGTCGGCTGCACGATGCTGCTCGCGATCGCGCCGACCGAGAAGGAGGCGCTCGAGATCGCCCGCCGCGGCATGGACGGTCTTGTCCGCCGCGCCCACAACGTGCACAAGCACGACCGCCTCGTGCTCCCCGAGGACGAGTGCGACGCTGCCCTCGGCCCGCTGCGGAACATCATGGCCCATATCGAGGACTCGGTCGAAGCGGGAGCGGGCACGGTCGAACAGATCGCCGAGCGCTTCGCCGGCATCCTCGAGCCGGGCCGCACCGACTACATCGTCCTCCAGATCCCGACCGGCGACATGACGCTCGCGGAGGCGCGGCGGACGATGGATCTCTTCATCACCGACGTGAAGCCGCAGCTCGAGCAGGCGTCGCTCGCGGCCTGAGTAGCGCGCTTGACCAGAACCGTGTGCCACCGGCTCGAGGCGGAAGACGGGCGTCTAGTGGTCGCTCCTGGAAATTCAGCACCCTTTGGCCGGCTGCAAACGCTTCGCAGGCCGTTGTCCTCGGGAGGCCGCATACCTTTGGGTATGCGGCCTCCCTGCGTCCTAGGCCTGCTCGGTTTTCGCTCGGCCATCGGGCACCGAATTTCCAGGAGCAACCACTAGCCGTGATCCTGGCAGACGCCGTCGGACCCGAGCCTGTTCTTGCACGGGTACGGCGCGCGGCCGTGGCCGACGGTCGGCTCGCCGCAGCGGTCCGGTCCGGAGCCTCCGCTGTCGAGCCATTCGCGATGCGCCCGCTCGAACTCGCGGTCAGCGCTCTCGTCGTCGAGCTCCTCGAGCTCCTCCGTCGTCGTGGGCGAGTCGTCGCCGGTGAGGTACTTCTGATACCGGTCGAGGCGCCCCTTGATGTCGGGCTCGAGCACGCGGCAGCGGTAGACCTGGCCGGCCCACTTCTGCGCAGCCGAGCAGTCCGCATTTTCCGCCACCAGGGTGACGTAGTACACCGGAGGATCCGGGATCGAGATCGCGTTCAGGCTCCCGATCGCGTTCATCCCGACGGCGTTCTCGACTCGCTGGAGCCAGACCTGAACGTCCTCGGGCAGGCTCGTGTCGGCTTTCGCGCGTGCCAGATAGTAGGCCGCTCTGTCCTTCGCGTACCCGTGGACCACGAGCAGCCGCTCGTGCGCGCTCGCAACCCGATCACGCCGCCTACGACGGGCGGCAAGCTTGTCGGTCGTCGTGACCATGTCCTTGTCAATCGTTGCGACCATGATGGGCCTCCTGACCTTCCTGACCGCGCATCGCCGATGCTGGCACGCCTGGGCGCCTGACGCATCCGCGGACACCCGGAGCGACATCCAGTAGTCGTCCCCGCTTCGGCTGCGGCATCTCGGTAACGATCGGCGGACAGCTATGCGCCAAGCAGCGCGGCGCGCTCGTCGAGTACGCCGAGAATCTCTTCGATCACCGGGCGGTGCCAACCCTCAGCGGAGGCGATGGCCGAGATTGCCGCTGCGCAGTCACGAGCCCGCGTCGCGAGCGAGCGGATCTCGCGCAGAAAGAGCGGCCCGTTGACGCCGCATTCGTCGGCGAGTCGAAGCCACGCGTCCTCGGTCACAGCGGCCGGTTCTTCTTCGCCGCCGATGAACATCGCCATCTTTGTCGTGACCCCGTAGACGGCGGTCGAGACGATGTCATAGAGCGGCGCGAGCCGGATGTCGGTGACAGGGTCGTAGAGGAGCGCGAAGTTCTTCCCGTGGGCGTCGCTGTTGCCGACCAGGTAGTTGAGCGCAACGGCGCGGAGGAAGGAATTGACATCGGCTGCGGGCGCAGCGGAGAGGTCGCGCAGCGTCGCAACGATCCGGGCGATCGAAGGGCCCCCTTCGAATTCGTACTTCGAGTCTGGGAGGATGCCGAGTGCCTGGCAGAAGTCCTCTTGATGCGTGCGGACGATCCGCATGCCGTCTGTCAGGGTACGGTCGAAGCGCTCCACGACGAGGCAGGCTGTATCTCCGATCATGGTCGTCTCCGAGGTTGCTGTCGTCAGTCCGCAACACTGGGCCACCCGGAGGCAGAAGGACTCGTTCGCGGCGATATCGGTCCAACCGGCGATGCTCGGCTTGATGATGTGCGTACTCGGCGCGCCTCCGAGAGGCTGACCGAAGCGACCATTCGGAGCGCGGGTCACGATCAGCTTCTGGTGAACGCCGCCGAGGCTGACCCGGACGTCACTGCCACCGCCAAGCGGATGCGTTGGGAGATTGGCCAACGCATCGGCGAGCTCCTGATCGGAAAGCCACCGAACTGACGACGTGTCGGCCGCCGCAAGCTCCTGACCTTCCGGAACGATGACGACAGCTCCGGCACACTCCGCGCCGATCTCGGCGAGCAGTCCGAAGGCGTTTTGCACACTGATCCCGCGTTCGCGAGCGATCTGTTCACGCACAGCCCCCTCCGGCAGCAGGCCCTCGAAGAAAGGTCGGGTCTGGTTGTTCTGGAACCGCTCGGCTTGAACGGGCAGCGATGCCGACAGGACAAGCTCACCGAGAGACTCCGCGGCGAGCGCGGCGTCATATGCGAAGGTCAGCCGACCCGATCCCGGCTGACGAAGCTTCCCGACGTACTCAGTTGCGAGATAGACGTCGAGCGCTCGGAGAGAGAGGGGCGGCATCTAGCGCCGGCCGAGACGTCCGGGCCGCGGTGCCACATTGATCGAGAGACCCAGCGCGCCCAGCACCCGCTGGAGGACATCCAGTCGCATCGTCGGCTTGCCCGCCTCTATCTGGTGAACCGAACGCACGCTCACGCCTGCTGCAAGAGCGAGCTCGTCTTGGCGCAGCTTCTGGTCGTGGCGCGCACGCCGAACTTCCGCTGCGATCAGGGAAGCGCTAGGTAGTTCCGAATGCATGATCGTGCATAGTAGCCAACCCTCGCGAGCTCGAGAAAGCGTTGTGCATGATCGTGCATATGGGGCCGCCAGAGGTCGACTTCGATGATGATATGCACGATCATGCATCCACATCGAGCAGGCGTCCGCAGCGCAGACAGCCTCACCGGCTGGAGCGTCGGCCCCGAGCGGCGAGAGTTGCGGAAACATCGTATTCGGGATCAGGCTCGGCCCCGATGCGAGCTTCCCCAAGGAAGCCCGATCGTGACGGGTATGGAGGTAACCGCCGACCGGGCGAATGCGCGCAGCGACGAGACTGTTCGCGTCTTCTGCTGGCGTCTCGCGCAACTTGTGAGCGCAGGCTACGACGCTGACGACGCGGCCAGGCTCGCGGGCCACCCCGACGTCGACCTCCACGAAGCGCTTGAGCTCGTGCTGAACGGCTGCCCACCACGCACTGCGCTACGGATCCTGCTCTGACCGGGACGGCACTCTGGACGACGGCCCGCCCTGGTCGTTCGCTGAGCTCGGCGACACCAGACACCGCGCCCACGTCGGAAGCGACGGGCCTAGCCGCCCGGCTGGTCGAAGGGCTCGGCGGCCGCTACTCGCTCGAGCTCGGCATCGACGTCGACCGCGGCGACGAAGAGTGGAGCGCTGGGCGCTCCTCGCGACCCTGTTCGGAAACCGCATCCCGGCGGGGGTCGCCACCAGGACCTACCGGACGCTCGCACAGGCCGGCGTGCGTACGATCGGCGAGGCGGGAGGTCGAAGCTGGGACCAGCTCGTCGCGCTGCTCGACGCTGGCGGCTACGCCCGGTACGACTTCCGCACCGCGACCAGGCTGCTCGACCTGGCGGCAACGTTGCAGACAACCGGCGACGGGATCGTCGCGCTCGGCGAAGACCTCTCTCAGCCCGAAGAGCTCCAGGCCGCGCTCGACGCCCTGCCCGGCTGGGGGCCGGTCACGGTGCGGCTGTTCCTGCGCGAGCTGCGCGGGGTCTGGCCTGGCGCCGACCCGCCCCTGGACCCGCGCGCGCTCGAGGCGGCCGAGCATCTCGGGGTCGCCCTTGCCGCAGCTCCGCCGACCGACCCGCTCGCGGCCCTGGGCCGGCTTGCGACCGCAGCCCGGCTCGATGTCCGCGACCTCGAGACAGCTCTCGTCCGCCTCGCCCTCGCCCACCGGCGCGCCTTCGCCGGCTGCCCCGGCCGAGCCGCCTGCCGGATGCTCGAACCCGTCTCAAACGGGCGTGCGGGGACGACGCAGCCGGATCGCAACCAGTAGTAACCCGTACGGTCGGTCAGTGAGTTCACGGTCGCGTCCGTCGCAGCCTCGGCACATGATGCAGGGGCGTTAAGCACGAATCGTCAGTAGGACGAAGCTTCACCGGGAAAACGGCAGGAAGATCCCTCCGAACGCGTTAGCGGTGAAGTGGACGAAAGCGATACCGGCTCCACGAAGGATTACGTGAAGGCCCGCGAAAGCGGGCCTTCACGTTTCTCTGACGCGACACACAATGTCGAGAGACGCCGTCGGGCCATGAGAACCGGGGCCAGGTCACAGTCATCGGATCTGACCCCGGTTTCCCTTGACCAGAACCGTCAGCAACGCCTGAGGTGTGAGGAGTGTCACTCCGCGGTGCTGGCCGAGCGGCAGGAGGTGCTTCCTGTCGCCGGCTGCGAGGATGTCGACCGCCGCCTCGACAGCGGTGGCCAGAATCGCATCGTCAGCCGGGTCGCCGGTGATCGCCTCGATGGCTTGTGGGGAGCCAGGTTGCTCGGTTGCCAGTTGGGCCGGCATCGTGCGTGCGGCGGTCGCTCGTTCCGCCGTGAAGCCGAGTTTCTCGGTCAGCACGCGATGCAACTCGTCACGCACCACGTCCGGGACGAGGAGATCGACCTGCCCGTCGATCGCTTCCTCGAGCAGACGGCTTGGCGGTCCGTCGGCGATCAGCGCCGAGACGAGAACATTCGTGTCGCAGAGAACGCGGAGCGTCAGCCTTGCCCGCCGCCGGCGCAATGTCCTTGCGGCGGGGTCATTCGACCACGAGTCGTCGTCGCTCTATCTGCTGTGAGTCGGGGCGCTTGACCTCGGTCGCGAGGCGGAGCTTCTCCATGCCACGGATCACGAGCGCCGAGATGTCGAGCTGACCGGGCTCGAGGCCGTGGACTGCCGAGGCCGGGAACGCGTGGTGCCCGTTGTGCCACGACTCGCCGAACGACGGGA
>CAVWXR010000007.1:0-45958 GCA_963759085.1 uncultured Actinomycetes bacterium | reverse complement strand
TCGCCGCGATTCGGCTCGGTGGTGAACGGCCGGCTCCGGCGGGCAGGGCGAGTCTCCGTGCCGTCCGGTGGAGGGCGCTGGGCTGGGGAAGATCCATGCTCCCTCGAGCGTCATTCCCGCGTTCTCCCGGCAGCGGCGGGCGACGATCTGCCGAAGCCGTCGAGCGTCCGCCGCGGAGGCCACGTCGACGTGTACGTCGAGCACGCCGTCGTCGACGACCGACGGATGAACGTGGCAGCGAGCTGGGCCGAACGACGCCGGCTCTTCTCGCATCGACCACCGTTGCCACTCCGCGGGAGACCCGTCCCTTATCCAGAGTACGAGCACGTGCATCATCGACCTCTTTCCCCGGCCTGACGCGAGACTCCGATCAGCCTGGCTGTCAGGAGCCGGCTTTGACCACGCTGCCTCTCACCTGTTCGTAGAGCTGGAGGAACTCGTCCTCGCGGAGCACGCGCTTCTCTTCGAGCGAGCGCTGCTTCACGAGCCTGAGCAGCTCGTCCCGTTCGCTCTCGTCAGCCTCGAGACCCAGCTTCTCCAGCCAGAGCTCGATCGAAGGCAAGCCGCTGCCCTTCCCGAGCACGACTTCGGGTGGCTCGTGCCCGACGACGTCCCAGTGGTACGGGAACAGCTCGGTCGGCATCGTCGCGCCGCACCTCTTCATGAACCCGGCGACGATGCCGCTCTCGATCGTGAACAGCCGGCTGCCGACGACCGCGCGGTTGCTCGGGATCGTGTGCTCGGCGTAGCCGCACACCGCCCGCGAGAGCTCGGCGAACTGCTGGGTGTCGATTCCCAGATCGACGCCGTACATGAGCCTCAGAGCGAGTACGAGCTCCTCCAGGGCGCAGTTCCCGGCCCGCTCGCCGATACCCGTCACCGTCGTGTGCGCACAGTTGGCACCGGCTGCGAGCCCGATGATCGTGTTCGCGACCGCCATGCCGAAGTCGTCGTGGAAATGGAGCTCGAGCGGGGTGTCGCCCAGCCGCTCGCGCAGCTTCCCGATCCAGAAGGGAACCGCGTGCGGCGAGATCCCGCCGAAGGTGTCAACCACGGCGAGGGCGTCCATGTGGCCCTCTGCTGCGACCTGCTCGATCAGGTCGAGATACCAGCCCATCTCCGCGCGAGAGGAGTCGATCGGGAAGAACACGGTGTAGAGGCCGGCTTCCTTGGCGGCGAGCGTCGCCTCGATCGACGACTTGATCGCGCGCTCCATCGGCCATCCATAGGCGTGCTTCACAAGATGGTCGGAGGAGGGGATCTCGACCACGATTCCCTCCACGCCGCACGATGCCGCCAGCTCGACGTCGGAGACCATGCAACGCGCAAAACCGAAAATCCTCGACGGCAGATCGAGCTCGACGATGTCCCTGATAGCTCCCTCGTCGGAGGGAGACACCGCGGGCATCCCGGCTTCGATCCGTTGCACGCCTGCCCGGGCGAGACGTTTGGCGATGTCGACCTTCTCCTCGCGCGTGAACTCGATGCCGGCCTGCTGTTCTCCGTCGCGCAGCGTGATGTCGTGAATCTCGACCCGATCGGCGAACCGCAGAACCTGAGTCACCTCCTCGAACCCGTTCCAGTCCGGCAGGAACCACTTGTCGTGCTCACTAGTCATGCTGAAGCCTCCTTGGTTACAGTCCTCTTCAAAGGGCCCTGGTCGCCTTTCAGTACTCGAATGGTCTCGCGCGCCACGGCGAGCTCTTCGTCTGTCCGTAGCACGACGACGGCGACGGGGGCGCCGGACACGGAGACGACACCGCCGCAGCTCTCGGGATCGCGGTTTCGCAGCACGTCGAGCTCGACGCCCAGGAATTCCAAGCCGAGGCAGACGCGCTCCCGGATGCGCCACGAGTTCTCGCCGATCCCCCCCGTGAACGCCAGCGCGTCGAGGCCGCCCAGCACAGCGGCGAAGGCGCCGATCTGCTTCTTGATTCCGTGAACGAAGACGTCGATCGCAAGGGCGGCTCGGCGGTGCCCGCGATCGGCGGCTTCCTCGATCTCGCGAAGGTCGCCGCTCACGCCGGAGATGCCGAGCAGCCCGCTGCTCCTGCACAGGAGCTCGGCCATCTCGCCGACCGTCGCCTTCGTGCGCTCCATGACATAGAAGACGGCGAACGGGTCGAGGTCACCGCACCGTGTCCCCTGCTCGAGCCCCGACTGGGGCGAGAACCCGAAGCTCGTGTCGACGGACTCGCCGTCGCGGACAGCGCAAACGGAGGAGCTGCCGCCGAGGTGACACGACACGAGCCGAAGGCCGTGGGCGCGCGCGCCCAGGATCTCGGCGACCCGCTGCGAGACGTAGCGGTGAGACGAGCCGTGAAAGCCGTATCGCCGGACCCCGTATTCCTCAACCCACTCGTAGGGAACTCCGTAGAGGAACGCGCTCTCCGGGATCGTGCGGTGGAACCCGGGCTCGAACACCGCGACCATCGGCGTCCCGGGAAGCGCGTCGCGGAGGATCTCGATCGCCTGAATGTAGATCGGGTTGTGAATGGGAGCGACCGTGGAGAAGCCCTTCATCGCCTCCAGCACCTCGTCCGTGACGAGGCAGCTGCCCGTATAGCCGGGGCCTCCGTGCACGGTCTTCAGACCGACCGCATCGACGGCGTCGTCCGAGCCGCGCTCGAGTGCGCTCAAGTGCTCGATCAGCCGGTCGACCGCGACTCGATGGTCGGGAACGGCGGCGGCCTCCTCGGTCACGCTCCCGTCCGCGGCGCTGAAGCTGAACCGCGTGCGATCGCTTCCGATCGACTCGATGCGACCGTGCGCCACGACCCTCTCGTTCCCCATGTCGAGTAGCTGGTACTTCAACGAGGTCGAGCCGAGGTTCGGAACGAGGACCCTCACGGCGAACCGGCGGCGGCCCGGTGATGAGCCAGGACGACGGAAAGGGCGATCGAGTGGACCTTCGTCTCGGCCGGCTCGGCGCGGGAGAGCACGATCAGCGGGACGCGTGCGCCGACGATCATGCCGCCGCAGCTTCCATGGGCGAAGTAGATGATCGCCCGGAAGAGGATGTTCGCCGCCTCGATGTCGGGCGGGACGAAGATGTCCGTGGCTTCGACGACCGGGCTGTCGATCGACTTGCGCTCGGCCGCGAAACGGCTGAGCGGGGCGTCGAGCGCAATCGGCCCCTCGAGGTAGGCCCCGGAGATCTGCCCTCGCCTGTTCATCTGCGTGAGCGCGGCGGCATCGACGGTTGCCGGCATCATCGGGTTGACGAACTCCAGCGCCGTGAGCAGCGCGACGTTCGGATGCTCGATGCCCAGTGCGTGGGCGACCTCGATCGCGTTGCGGCAGATGTCGGCCTTCTCCGCGAGCGTCGGCGCGATGTTCACCGCCGCGTCGGTCATGAGCATGAGGCGCGGGATGCCCGGAACCTCGAATGCGATCACCTGGCTCAGCAGGCGCCCGGCCCGCAATCCCGTCTCGCGATCGAGAACGCCGCGGATCAGGTTCGCGGTCGTGACCTTGCCCTTCATGATCGAGTCGGCTCGCCCCTCCTTGACGAGCGTGATCGCCTCGCGGATCGCGCTGCTCTCGTCCGGGGCTGCGACGACGCTGTCCGGCCCCAGCTCGTAGCCGGCCGCGCGAGCTGCCGCTTCGATCCTCGCGGGGTCGCCGACGAGGATCCCGTTTGCCAGTCCCGTCCGCTCGGCCTCGACGAGGCTCTCGAGGACGTCGGGATCAAACCCCTGGACGACCGCGATCCGTGCCGGCCCCAGCTCGATACCACGCTGCACAAGCTCGCGAAGGCTGCGAATCACTGTCCCGATCCCGCTCGACCCTTAGCTGCCAGCGCGGCGCTCCCGGCGACCGGCGTCACGGCGCGAAGCCCGAAGCCTCCCGAGTTGACGCGAGGGAGTATATGGCATAATTGGCCAGAAGGCCAATTGGACAAGAGGCTTGACCACTGCTGCCGCCGGCGTCGCCCTACAGCGAATGTGGGACCAGCTCGCTCGCGCCCAGCCCATGAATCCCAACGTGTCTCACGTCGGCACCTTCTTCGACCGGACCGTGTGAGGCGCGGGCATGGCCCGGCTTCCCCTCCGGGGACTGGAGGCAAGGACGGATGACGGACTTCAAGGATCGGATCGTGATCGTGACCGGCGCCGGATCGGGCATCGGTCGCGAGGTGACCCGCCGCTTCCGCGACGCCGGTGCGCGGGTGGTCGGCGCGGACCTCGACACCTCCGGGGTCCTCGAGGGTGTCGAGCCGCTCGCCGCTGACGTCTCGCGGGCCGAGGACGTCGAGCACTTGGTCGCGCACGTCGTTGGCGGCTACGGCCGACTGGACGTCATCTGCAACAACGCCGGTGTCGCTTCGACGACCAACGTCGTTGACTGCACGGTGGAGGAGTGGGACCGTGTCTTCGCGGTTAACGCGCGCGGTGTCTTCCTCGGCATGAAATACGCGGTACCGCACTTCCTTGCGCAAGGGCACGGGACGATCGTGAACACCGCGTCGATCGGCGGCATGGTCGGCCTTCCGAATCGCGCCGCCTACTGCGCGAGCAAGGCCGCCGTGATCGCGCTGACCAAGCAGGTCGCGATCCAGTGGGCCGGTCACGGCATCCGGTGCAACTGTGTTTGCCCCGGGACGATCGACTCGCCCTGGGTCGCGCGGCTGCTCGCCGCCGCAGACGATCCCGAGCAGCACCGCCGCGAGCTCGTGGCGCGCCAGCCGCTCGGCCGTCTCGGCACGCCCGAGGAGGTCGCTGCCGCCATCGTCTATCTCGCGTCCGACGAGGCTGCTTTCGTGACCGGGTCGGCGTTGGTGATCGACGGAGGCGTCGCCGCCGGGTGAGCAGGCTGGTGGGATATTGACCAGGTGGTCAGACCAAGCGTACAATGCCTTCGTGTCTGAGGCGGCGAGTTTCGTAGCCATCGAGCGCCAGAGCGTGGTCGCGCTCGTGATCGAGCAGATTCGAGGGCTGATCGCGTCTGGCGCGCTCCAGCCCGGCCAGCGCCTACCGGGCGAACGCGCTCTCTCCGAACTTTTCGGTGTCTCGCGCCCGAGCGTTCGCGAGGCGATTCGCGCCCTCGGCTTCATGGGGATCCTGGAGATCAGGCAGGGCAGCGGGACCTACGTGGCGAGCGCCAACTCCGAGTCGGTCGGCGACGCCCTGGCCTCGCTCGTGCACGCCTCGCGCGAAACCCTCACGCATCTGATGGAGGTCCGGACCTGGCTCGAAGTCGGCGCGGTCGAGCTGGCCGCGAAGCGGATCTCCGACGAGCAACTGGCCGAGCTCGCGGAGATCGTGAAGAGTCTCCGCGCGTCCGTCGACGACGTGCCCCGCTTCGTCGAGGGCGACATCGCCTTCCACCGTGTCATTCACGAGGCGTCAGGTAACCCGATCCTCGCCAGCCTGATGCTTACGGTGAGCACCCTCGGCAAGCAGAGCCGTCTGATCACGGCGCAGCAGCTACGGGTGCGGAAATCGACGCTGCGCGAGCACGAGCACATTCTCGAGGCGCTCCGGAACCATGACGCGATCGCCGCGCGGCGGGCGATGCGTGAGCATCTCAACCACATCGCGCCCCATCTCGCCGATGCGTTCCCGCCCGGCGTGAGCCCGGACTGAGCGTAGCGCCGTGCAGCTGACCAAAGACGTCGATCTCGTGGGCAGCGGGATGCTCGGCCTGAGCCTCACCCGACGAGTACGGCACGACTGCAAACACCTGAACGGCGTTCCCGCCGAGCCCTCCTCGCTCCGCTGATCGGAAGAGGATGCTTGCACACGTGTGGCGGAGCGTATGCAGTCCGGCCCATTCGCCGCCAGCGGCTTTGGCTGCCTTCTTGAAGTGCCGCTGCGCCTAGTAGTGGTCGAGGCGCGATCCGCGGCGTACCGGACTACAAACGGCCGTGCCCCGAGTCACGTTGACGCGCTGGGGGACGGTGCGCGTGAAGGATGACCCGCGCGTTGCGCGCCGAGGTGTTGCCCCCTGAGTTGCCCCATTCGGCTGGGCAGAGGGGCAATCAGGAGAAAAACACGCACATTTGCAGGAGATTCAGGAGTACCCGCGGCCGGAATCGAACCAGCGCACGCGGTTCAGGAAACCGCTGCGGCTTGACGTGTGGGAGCATAAACTCGGTCGCGCGGCGGAAACGCCCGATCCGCAGGAAGATCGGGGTTGAAGGAGGTCTGCCGCGAGCACGAGATCTCGGACACGTGGCCAGCGATTCAACCGAGGTGCCCGTCCTCGCGAGCGGTTCTCATCAACCTACGGATGACGTCCTCGCAAGAGTCCGCGATGTGGCTGTGCACGACTGCCTTTGCTCGACTGAGATCGCCGGCGGCGACAGCGTCGACCCACTCCTGGTGGACTCGCGCAACATCCCGGGTTGCCTCAGGCTGCACGCTGATGATGGCCTCTCGTAGGTAGCGGGCAATCCGCCCTTGGAGGTTCATGGCTACAGTGAGCAAAGTCTCACTCTTTGTCGCGCGCCAGAACGCATGATGGAACGCGTTGTCGAGGTCGAAGAGACGGTCCCGTTCGGAGTGAGCCATCTCATCGACGATGGCTTGCAGCTCGCGCTGGGTTTCCTCGGTCCAGTTGGACATCGCGAGTTCGACGACGAGCTGCTCCAGCGCAATCCGAACCCGGGTCAGATCGCGCACCGACTCGGGCGTGAGCGATGTAACGAAGGCGCCCCGACGCGGAATTCTCCGGATGAGGCCTTCCTCGGCCAGCCGAGCGAAAGCTTCCCGGATCGCGATAGTGCTGACTTCAAGATCCTCGGCGATCTGCCGCTCGACGAGCCTCTGGGAGGACGAGTACGTCCCGACCAAGATCGCATGCCGCAGGCTTTCGACTACGTGGTCGACTGTGCTCTTGGTTGTGACGGGTAGAAGTTTGTCCTGCTTCGCGTCTAGCAATCGTCCTGCTCGTGGAGGGGTAACCAGCCGTCGCCCTCAGAATAGCGTTCCCGCTCGTGGTGTACCGGCATGAGAATCTTTTCCGGGACAGGGGCTTCGAGGGAGAACGCAGGTCGGGTAGGCCGTTCGCTCTTATGGGCTGCGAGCCCGTTGGTGTACCTGGCCGCCCCTGCGACTTGCCCGGATGTGCCGCGAGCACGGATCCGTACGTGTCGTTCGCCCGCCTCCTCTCCCGGGTCAAACGATCGGAAGGAGGCTTCGATGCGTTTCATCGGGTTGGATGTCCATCGCGACTTCTGCGAGGTCGCGATCTCGGGGGGCGGCAAGGCGCGGCGCGCGGGCCGGGTGGCTGCGCGGCCGGCGGAGCTGGAGTTGTTCGCGCAGAGCCTCGCCGCCGACGATCGGGTCGTGTTGGAGGCGACCGGGAATGCGCTCGCGATCGCGCGCATCCTTGCGCCGCATGTCGGCGAGGTGGTGATGGCGCACTCGCGCAAGGTGCGCGCGATCGCGGAGGCGAAGGTGAAGACGGACGCGGTCGATGCGTGTACGCTGGCCGAGCTGCTGGCCGCCGATCTCGTCCCGCGCGTCTGGACGGGAGATGAGCGGACGCGGCTGCTGCGCCGGCTCGTTTCACGCCGGCGGCAGCTGGTCAAGCAGTCGACGCGGACGAAGAACGAGATCTCGGCGGTGCTGCTGCGCAACCTGAAGGGCCGGCCGCCTGTCTCCGACGTCTTCGGCAGGGCGGGGCGGGCATGGCTGGCGGCGCTCGAGCTGGGAATCGACGAGCGGGAGACGGTCGACGCGGGCTTGCGGCAGCTCGATTTCCTGCAGGGCGAGCTCGGCCACGTTGATCGCGCGATCGCCGAGCAGGCGCTCGACTCGCCTGAGATCCGCCGCCTGATGACGATCCCCGGCATCGACGTGACCACGGCGGCGGCACTGATGGCCGCGATCGGCGACGTCGGACGCTTCCCGACTCCACGCCACCTGGTCGGTTACCTCGGCCTTGACCCGAAGCTCCGCCAGTCGGGCGTCTCGAAGCCGCACCAAGGCCGGATCTCGAAGGAGGGCTCGGCGGCGGCCAGGCACGCGCTCGTCGAGGCCGCCTGGTCGGCAGCCAAGGCACCCGGACCGCTGCGCTGCTTCGCCGAACGCACCGCCGCCAGACGCGGCCGCCACATCGCCGCAGTCGCCGTCGCACGCAAGCTGGCCGTGCTCGCCTGGCACCTGCTCAGCCGCGGCGAGGACTACGCCTATCAGCGGCCTTCCGTCGTGCGCCGCAAGCTGCGCCGGCTCGAGCTTAAGACGGGTGCGGCGCGAGCGAAGCGCCAAGCCGGAGCGGCGCCGCTCTGGGGAAGCCGCGACCAGGACGACCTCGAGCGCGAGCTCGCCCGGCAGGCCGAACTCGCCTACCGGCGGCTCGTCACCGACTGGCAGCAGACACGGCCAACAGAGGGTGCGGGCGCGACACCGGGGCGCGCATCTTCTCGGCCGTCAACGCAGCAAGCAGCGCGGCAGGACACAGCCCCACCTCCTGCGCTTTAGCTCGTCGTCGCCCGCACCACCCCCAAGTCTTCCAAGGGAGGCGCCAATCGTCCAACCAACTTGACTTTCATCCGTACGAGCCGGTTGAGGTCGTTTCCGCCGCCGGAGGTGACACGTTAGGCCGCGGTTTTCTGCAGATCCTCCCAGGTCTGATGCACCTCGAGGGGCGTCCGGTAGTTTGAGCCCGGCGGTGGTGACAAGGGCTTCTCTGGGGCCGCGGCTACCGCGAGCGACTCGCCGCCGACGGTATCAGCCTGCTCACCCCCAACAAGACACGCACCGCCGACAACCTCGACCGCGAACGTGCGCTCGCCTCGACCCGGCTGGTAATCGAAAGCGTCTTCTCCAATCTCAAAGGCCAGATGCGACTCGAACAGCACCTCGCCAAAACATCCGCCGGGCTCGCCTCCGCATCCTCGCGCTCACCCGCGGCATCTTGCTCAACACCCTCAGCGGCCGCTCCGCGCGCGCCTTCGCCGCCTACGGCGGCCGCTAAAAATCTTCGTCACCGGGGAGTTGCACAGCCGTCCCCAACGCTTTAAGATAAAGCAACTCGCAGGACTATGACTGGGAGGACCATGCGATGAGGATCACTGGTCTAGAGGTCGCTGTCCTTCAGGATCGCGCGGGACCCGTTGACAATCGTGAGCGTCTCGCTCTCGTGATGGTGAAAACCGACGAGGGGCTTACGGGCTACGGCGAGGCGAACGCGAACCCCCAGGCCGTGAAGGCGCTTGTCGAGTCGACCAACGGACTAAGTGGAGGTTGGGACAACTCTCTGCAGGAGGTGTTCGTCGGTCAGGAGCCGAGCGATCCGCGGGCACTTTGGGCGAAGGCGAAGAGTACGACTTTCTGGTCGTGCCGGACCGGCGTTGGACATGTTGCTCTCGCCGGGATCGAGATGGCGCTATGGGACCTTGCTGGGAAGCTGCACGGGCGCCCTGTATGGCAGCTGCTCGGCGAGCGGAGGAACGAGCGACTCCTTCCGTACATAACCCTGTACCACGGGCCGAGCGAGTTCGCGAGGACGGTCGAGATGACGCTCGAGACGCTCGACCGCGCGGTGGGGCTTGGTTTTAGGGCGGCGAAGCTCGAGCCCGTGGCGGACAACACGGCTAACGAGGAGGAGATCGTGGAGCTCGTGCGGCGGGCGCGCGACTACGTGGGTCCCGACTTCACGTTGCTCGCGGACTTCGGCTATCGGTGGACTGACGCTGCCACGGCGACCGCTTGTCTGCGCCGACTCGACGAATTCGGCCTCTACGCGCTCGAGGCGCCGTTCCACCCCGAACATCTGGACGCCTACCGCCAGCTCAAGAGTGCCGTCTCCACGCCGATCGCGACTGGCGACATCCTGACTGCAGCAGTCGACTACCTCGCGCTGCTCGAGTCTGGCGCGGTGGACATCTTCCAGGCTGGCGCGTGCCGGACCGGGCTCAGCGACATGGATGAGCTGGCCCGCGCTGCCCGCGGGCGAGAGCGCCGCTTCGTCTCTTGGGGCTGGTGTGCGACCGCGCTGACGGCGGCCGCGAACCTCCACCTCTCGGTGGTGCACGACAACGTCCCTTTGATCGAGTATGCGCCGCCCTCGATCTACCCGGAATCCGTCATCCGCAGGGAGCTGGCCGGGCCGGATCCGATCGTTCGCAACGGGGAGTTCGAACTCCCAAGCGCGCCCGGGCTCGGAGTCGAAGTCGACGACGTCGTCCTCGAGCGGCTGCGGGTGGCATGACTACTCCACTCAACAAGACTCTCACAGGGCAGACGAGACCACATATGAGCGCTCAAGAGGCACTTCTTACACGACTCGCGAAGCTTCGCGTAGCCCCTATCAGCGACATCCTCGACCACATGGGATTGCAAAGCCAGGTGCTCCATCCCAGCATCCGCCCGATCGTGGGTGAGGGTCTCGTTGGCGCCGCGTATCCGATTCTCGTCCTTCCGAGCGCAGATCCCGATCCCTCGGGCGAGGAGGGGGCCGCGGCCGTAGACGCGATCCCCCAGGGGTCAGTCGTGATGATCGGAACGGGCGGGAGACGCGATGCAGCAAGTTGGGGCGAACTCCTTTCGACGCGGGCTCTTGCGAGGGGGGCAGCGGGCGTGGTCACCGATGGTGCCTTGCGCGACATTGAAGGCATCCGGCGGCTCAGCTTCCCTAGCTACGCCGCAGAGGTCAACGCTCGGGACGCGCGGGGCCGGCTAGGCTTCAGCGCCCACAACCTCGCCATCGTCTGTGGGGAGGTCGGAGTCGAGCCCGGGGACCTGGTGCTCGGCGACACCGACGGCGTGGTCGTCATCCCAGCGATAGTGGCCGAGGCAGTGATCGTCGACGCCGAGGCGCGGAGTGGGACAGAGGACCTGGTGCGGACGGCGCTCAGCAAGGGTGACCCGGCCGCAGAGATCTTCGCCAAGTACGGAATCCTATGAGGCCGGTATGAGGCCGGTCGACCAACCAAAGGCCGCGAAAGCGGCGCGCAGAAGGCCCAAGGTGCGGCTGCGGGCTATCGGCTGGGATCATGACCGCTGCATGCGACCGATGCTCGCGGCAGGCCGACGGTGGACCGCGCGCAACCCGGACGTCGAGATCGAGTGGGTCGCCCGATCGGGGGGCTCATTTGCGGAGCAGCCGCTTGAGGAGGTTGCGCCGGACTTCGACCTGCTCGTGATCGATCACCCGTTCGTCGGTAGCGCCCACGCAACGCGCTGCCTTCTCCCGTTCGACGAACTGTTATCCGGAGAGCAGCTCGACCAGCTGGCCCACAACGCGATCGGCCCGACGCATGCGTCATACGAGTATGCCGGTCACCAGTGGGGTCTGGCAACGGATGCCGCCTGCCACGTCTCGGCTCTGCGCCCGGATCTGATGTCTCCGTGCGCGGAGCCCAGGACCTGGGAGGACGTGCTCGAGTTCGCTCGTGAGGCGCCCGGTAGCGTGGCCCTCTCCCTCTCGGTGCACGACGCGATCTGCTGCTTCCTCACGCTCTGCGCCAACGCCGGCAAGCCGGCGCCTGTCTCCCACGAGCGGTTCTCTGATCCTGCGATCGGACGCTGGGCGCTCAAATGGCTCCACGAGCTTGCCGGTTATCTGGCGCCCGATGTCTATGAGCTCACGCCGCCAACCTTGCTCGAGCTGATGACTCGCTCCGATCGGCTCGTGTACGCACCCCTCGTCTTCGGTTACACAGACTACTCCCGCCCAGATGTCCGTAGCCTGAGACGCCGGATACGGTTCGGCGAGATCCCTAGCACAGGACAAGGCCCGGTCGGCTCGACGCTGGGCGGGGCGGGTCTCGCCGTCTCCGCCACAAGTGGGCATCCGGTCGAGGCGGCGGAATTCGCCGCCTGGGCTTCCGGCCACGAGGCGCAGATCGAGGTGGTGTTCCCGAACGGGGGTCAACCAGGGAGCCGGAACGCTTGGCTCGACGCCGACCTCGACGCTGCGTCGGGCGGGTTCTTCAGCGGCACCCGCGCAACGATCGAGGCCGCCTACGTCCGTCCCCGCGACGCGTGGTGGCCGGGCTTCCAGCGAGACGGTGGTGTGCTCGTGCGCCGCTGTCTCCAAGCGAGAGGCGACATCGAGACAACGCTCGATGAACTCGAGGACCTCTATCGGATGCGGCGGGCGCTGGAAGTCGGCGGGGAACCGCTGGCCGAGACGACAACGTACCGGTGCTTGTCGGCCAAAAAGGAGGTGGATGGAATGACTGGCGCAGCGCCGGTCATTTCTTGTGTAGCCGGGCCACGATCGAATTGAACGCTGTGCAAGGGAGGAACAGATGAGAGAGCAAAGACATAATTTACGCCGCCGCCGCGTGCTTTCGGCCGTCCTGGTGTCGACGGTCGTTGCTGGCACTGTGGCCATTTCGGCGCTCGGCTCGTCCGGGCGTGCGACGCATCTCACGACGAGCTCTCGCCAGTCGGCGAGCTGCGTCACCGTGGGTGACATGAACCCGTTCGTAACGGGTGCGTCGCTGCTCCCCTACGCGCGAACGAGCAGCGGCGAGGAGATCTACGTCGAACAAAATGTCTACGAGCGGCTTGTCGACCAAGATTCGTCCGCCAACCCCGTACCTAAGCTGGCCGTCAAATGGATGGCCAACCCTTCCGCGACGCGCTGGATCTTCTACCTACGCAAGGGCGTACGCTTCGACGACGGGCACGTGCTCACCTCCAAAGACGTCGTCTGGTCATACAAGCTCATGCTCAATCTGAAGAGCAACTTTCCCGCTGTCACCACGCTCAGCTTCCTTAAGCCGAACGACGTTACAGCAGTTGGTAAGTACGCGGTCGAATTTCGACCAACCAGGCCGATTGCTGAGATGCCACTGCTCCTCTCGTTCTTCGAGGGCGTGATCGTCCCTTATGGCAAGACTGACGCGTGGCTCAGCACCCATGCAGACGGAACAGGTCCCTACGAACTGAAGAGTTGGACGGCTGGAAGCAGCGAGGTGGCGTTTACGGCGAACCCGTCGTATTGGAAACCTGGCGTTCCGAAAAGTCAGTGCGCCAAGGTAGAGGTGATCCAGGACGCGACTGCAAGGGCGGCCGCAATCGAAAGTGGACAGATTGACGTCAACGCCGAAGTCGACCTTGAAACCGTCGGTGCCCTGTCACAGAACCCGAATGTCCGGATTCTTGCGAGCCCGCCGGTGATCACCCTTGGTATTTGGATGTGGGCCGACACACCGCCGTTCAACAACGACAATGTCCGTGAGGCCCTCAAGCTCGTGGTTGACCGAGACTTCATGGTCAAGACCACCCAGCTTGGTTACGCATTCCCCGCCGACGATGATCCGATCCCAATCTCATGGCCAAGCGCGTGGGAACACACATATCCCAAACAGAACATCGCACAGGCAAAGCAACTACTTGCTAGCGCCGGCTACAACTCGAGCAACCCGCTGAAGGTCACTCTTTATGCCTCGGACATCCAGCCGGGGGCCCTTTCACTCGCAACGGCCTACAAAGATATGGCGGCGCAGGCGGGCGTCGATGTGACCATCGACAACGTCCCACTTTCCTCGTACTGGGATACGACCTGGCTCAAGCAGCCGATGGGGCTGACGAGCTGGGGTGTCCGCGCGGCCGCGCAGGCGTTCCCACTGTATCTAACCTGCAACGCTAGTTTCAAGGAGAGTCACTTCTGCAATCAACAGGTCGATGCGCTCGTCAATAAGGCGGAAGCTACGCTCAATGCGAGCGCGCGCATCGGGCTATACAAACAGGCGGAGAAAATCGTAGCCCAACAGGGTGGAGAAATTAATATCCTGGACTTCAAGAACCTGGCCGCGGAACGCACGGCCTGCACCGGTTTCACCCCGCCATTCCCCTTCTACCAGGAGGATTTGTCCAAGCTCCAGTGCAAGTAGCGCAAGGTGCTAGAACTCAAAGCTAAGAACTCACATAATTGAACTCAGAGACGTACCGGCTGTTGGGAAGGAGGCGTCAAGCAGCCGGTACGTTTCCGATACGGGTGTGGCCGAGGGTCGATCGCACGAGGCAACAGTGACGTGACAAAGGCACTGAGGCTCATCACAGCGCGACTCTTGACGTCTCTTGTGGTCTTGCTCATCGTCGCGACCGCGATCTTCTGGTCGACGTCACTAGGGGCCGGCGACACCGCGACCCAGATCCTCGGCCGTGAGGCCCCACCTCAGGCAGTGGCCGCGTTGCGCGCGCGGCTTCACCTCAACGAACCGTTCACCCAACGCTACGTCCACTGGCTCTCGGGCGTCGCTCGGTTTGACTTCGGGGAGTCAGTGGCTGCCCAGCGCCCGGTCACGTCCATCATCGTGCCGAGGCTTCGCAACTCGCTCATCCTGGCGATGGCCGGCTTCCTCCTCTACATTCCGCTCACATTGTGCGGAGCAGTGGTGAGCGCTGTCTACCGCGGCCGGGCACCGGATCACCTCATCTCGCTCTTCACGCTCACCGTGGGGCTCTCGCTGGCTGACTTCGTGCTCGGCACCTTTCTCCTCGCCTTCTTCGTCCTCGTCATACCCGTTGTGCCAGCTGTTTCAGACATCGAACTTGCCAGGACGTTCGGCGACTACGTGAGGATGCTGGCCCTCCCAGCGGTCACAGTCTCAGCGAGCATGTCCGCTTACGGCATCCGCATGCTACGAGGCAACCTCATCGAGGTGCTCGAGTCCGACTACGTGCAATGGGCGACGCTCAAGGGGATGCCCCGCTGGCGGGTCGTTTTTCGGCACGCGCTACCGAGCGCCCTAACACCGTTCCTCAACGTGACTGCCCTCAACCTGACCTACCTCTTCGGCGGGCTGATCCCGGTTGAGATCGTATTCGGATATCCGGGTATCGGCAGCCTGCTGGTCGAATCGATTCAGCTCCGGGACGCCCCCCTTATCGCCGCCGTCACTCTCATTCCATCGGCCGTCTACATCGGGGCGAACCTCGTGGCCGACGTCGCGGCCATCCTCCTGACCCCGAGGCTGCGCACGGCATGAGAGCCTTGGCGGCCGCGATCGGCTTCAGATGGCCCGTGCTTGCCGTCGGCTTGCTGTGGGCCCGCGCGTCGAGGATGCGGCAGCTCCCGCCCGTGATGATCGTCGGCGGCACGATTCTCGCCCTATACCTGCTCGTGGCCATCACCGGACCGCTGTGGATCCCCTTCGGATCGTCGCAAATCGGAACAGGACCCCCGTTCGCCGGCGCGAGCTGGCAGCACTTCTTCGGCACCGATACGCTCGGCCGAGACGTCTTCAGCCGTGTCGTGATCGGCACGCGCACGGAGCTCGCGCTCACCCTCGCCGGAACGATCCTGGGCTGCGGCGTCGGCGCGGTGGTCGGGATGACGAGCGTCTACTTCGGCCGGTGGCTTGATGCTGTGCTGATGCGCGTCGTCGACGGGGTCATTAGCATCCCGGCTTTGATTCTCGCCCTCGTGATGATCAGCGCCGCCGGGCCGGCGCGTACAGGCGACGCGTACTTCCTGATCCTTATCGTCGCATTCATCTATGCGCCGCGGATGGCGCGCATGGCCCGCGCGGCGTCCTTCGAGGTGATGACCCGCGAATTTGTCACGCTAGCGCGCGCGCGCGGCGAGCGCCCATGGTCGATCATGGGGCGTGAGCTGCTGCCGAACATCACGGGGACGCTGTTCGTCGAGTTTGCGGTACGGCTCGGCAACGCGCCAATGGTGATTGCCTCGCTCGGGTTCCTCGGGCTTGGGATGAGGCCGCCCACGCCGGAGTGGGGGTTGATGATCAGCGAGAACCGAAGCGCGCTGCTGACGGTCCCCATCATCGTGTTGGCCCCGGCGGCGACGCTTGCGCTCCTCGTGATCGGTATCAATCTGTTCTCGGACGGGCTCGCACAGGTCTTCGGCCAAACGGTCCGTCCCGTGGGCAGAGGATGGCGACCGTAGACCCTGCAGTGAGACCGAATGGCGCGCCTAGCCTCGTCGAGGTTCGCGATCTCACAGTCGACTTTTGGACCTCCGGCGGCTGGCAGAACGTCGTCAACCGAGTATCGTTCTCAATACAGCCTGGAGAGGCGTTCGGGCTGGTCGGCGAGTCCGGCTGCGGCAAGAGCACGACCGTTTACACGCTTCTCGGATACCACCACCCAGCGAGCCGGATCGCCGCCGGCTCGGTGATCTTCGAGGGCAGGGACCTGCTTCGCACGAGCCAGCGAGGGCTTCAGGGGCTGCGCGGGCGCCGAATCGGGTTCGTGCCGCAGGATCCCACCATCGCGCTCACGCCCAGCATGCGCATCGGCGACCAGATCCTTGAGTCACTCACAGTTCACCTTAACCTCTCGCGCAGGAGCGCCCGAGCGCGGATGCTCGAGCTCCTGCGGATAGTCGGGTTGCCACAGCCGCGTGTAATCGGGCGCCGATACCCGCACCAGCTGAGCGGCGGTCAGCAGCAGCGGGTGGCAATCGCGATCGCGCTGGCCTGTGAGCCGGCGCTCGTCGTCCTGGACGAGCCGACGACGAGCCTAGACGTCACGACACAGGCCCAGATCCTCGAGCTCCTTTCCAACCTGCGCGGTGAGTTTGGGCTATCGATCGTCTACGTGAGCCACGACCTCAGCGTGATCGCGACGATCTGTGACCGGGTAGGCGTCATGTACGCAGGCGAGCTCGTCGAGCAAGCGCCCCGGAGCGAGATCTTCGAGCGGCCGCGACATCCGTACACCCGGGCCCTGATCGCCGCCGTCCCGCGCATTAAGGAGACGAGGAACGAGTCGGGGGTCGCGCTTCCCGGGATGCTAGAGCGCGAGCTTCTCCCTGCCGGCTGCAAGTTCGCGCCGCGCTGCCGGTTCGCCGAGGAGGCGTGCTTCCTCGAGCCTCAGGTCCTCGAACCCGTCGGTCAGGGGCATCTCGTCGCCTGTCGCAGGCACAGGCACACGGAGCTGGTCGCCGACGCGCTGAAAGGCCCGCCTGGACAACAAGCCGGAGCACCAGAAGCGAAGTCGCTGGCCACGGGCGAAGACACCGCGCTTGTCGTGCGCGACCTCTCGTGCAGCTATCGTCGAGCGCGTCGGTGGCCGCCGTCCCCTCGACGGCCGGATTTCGTTGTGAGGGGCGTCTCGTTCTCCATTCGCCGCGGGGAGACGTTTGCACTGGTCGGCGAATCGGGGAGCGGCAAGTCGACCATCGCGAAGGCGATTGCCGGTATCGTGCCCGGGCGCCGCGGAGAGATCCTGCTGGACGGCCGTGGGCTGCCCCCAGACATGCGAAACCGGTCGCGCGATCTGCTGCGGAGGGTCCAGCTCATCCCACAGAACCCGTACGCATCGCTCAACCCTCGGCAGCGGGTGATCACGATCGTAGGTCGCCCGTTGAAGGTCTTCTTTCGGCTCTCGCGCAGGAAGTCACGCGAACGTGTCGTGCGGCTACTCAAAGACGTCCGCCTGAACGAGACTTACCTCCGTCGGGTACCGGGCCAACTGAGCGGTGGGGAACGTCAGCGGATCGCCATCGCCCGCGCGCTCGCCGCCGAACCTTCGCTTTTGCTCTGTGACGAGATTCTGTCAGCTCTCGACGTGTCCGTGCAGGCGGGCATCCGTGACCTCCTCCGAGCAATCCAAAAGGAGCGACGCGTCACCTATTTCTTCGTTTCGCACGATCTCGCCGTCGTGCGAGCGCTGGCGCACACCGTTGGCGTTATCTATCGGGGCGAACTGTGCGAGATCGGACCAGTCGACGAGGTCTACCAGCCGCCTTACCACCCCTACACCCACGTCCTCCTCTCAGCGGTTCCTGACGTCGACCGTGCTGAGCCGGTGCAAACCCCCCAGGAATTAGAGGAGCCAGAGGAGCCCGACCGCGAACACGTGCATGCGTGCCCGTTCGCTGGCAGCTGCCCCTGGAAGATCGGAGCGGTATGCGAGGACGAGCCGCCGCCCTGGCGGAACGTCAGCGAGTGGCACCGGCTGCGATGCCACCACTCTCCTGAGCGGCTGCTGGAGCTGGAATCGAGCGATAAGGCGCACAACGTGACGCAGGGCGTAAGGGTCATCTGACTCGGCGTAGCTGGCGAAAGCCGCGGCCTAGCCGGCCGCAAAGGAAGAGGCTGTCGTGGCCGCTTTCCGTATCTCGTCGCTGCAGCTCGGCTTCGAAGACGTCGTGTCGACCCCACGGCGGCGATTAGGAGATCGCGTATCCCGCAAGTGCAATCGGTTGGCGAGATGAAGGAGATGTCATGAATTCGCGAGATCGTGTGTTGGCGGCTTTCAATCATGTGGAGACGGACCGAGTACCAATTGACTTATCCGGCCATCGGTCGTCGGGCATTTCAGCAATTTCGTATGCACGCCTCCGCGCGCACCTTGGTCTCGAGCCTAGGCCGATCCGCGTGTACGACATCGTGCAGCAACTCGCGATCGTCGATGACGACGTACTCGATCGTTTCGAGGTCGACACGATCGACTTGGGCCGCGGATTCGCTCTCGATGATGATGACTGGGTCGATTGGACGCTTCCCGACGGCACGCCATGCCAGGTGCTAGCTCGGAACCTGCCAGAGCGGGCGGGTGACGGCTGGGTACTTCGCTCACAATCATCCAGAGTCATCGCCCAAATGCCCGAGAGCGCTTTGTATTTCGAGACGACGTACTACCCATTCGCCGAAGGCGAGCCCGACCATGGGAAGCTTGTCGAGGCTATGGCGGAGTGCATGTGGAACATCGCCCCGCCACCAGGCCCATTGCCCAACCAGCCGGATCTCGATCGACTGTTCACCGAGAGTGCCAGGCGTCTGCGCGAAAGCACGGGCCGTGCGATCTTGGGCATGTTCGGCGGGAACCTGTTGGAATGGGGCCAGTTCCTCTATCGGAACGACAACTTCCTAGCGCTGCTCGCCGCCGAGCCGGACCAGGCACACGACTTCCTCGAGCACTTGACGGAACTTCATTTGACGAATCTCGAGAAATATCTTGGGTTCGTCGGCCCATACATCGACATCGTCATCTTCAGCGACGATCTCGGGATGCAACGCGGCCCCCAGATTTCTCCCCGGATGTACCGCGAGTTCTTCAAGCCTCGCCATGCACGCTTGTGGGGGCGTGCCAAGGAGCTCGCTGATGTCAAGGTAATGCTCCACTGCTGTGGTGGCATCAGGCCCCTCCTGCCGGATCTCATCGAAGCCGGTCTCGATGCAACAAATCCCGTTCAGATCAGCGCCAATGGGATGGAAGCCGCAGCTTTGAAACGCGACTTCGGACGGGACATCACCTTCTGGGGCGGCGGCTGCGATACCCAATGGCTCCTATCGCATGCAGCGCCGGAGGACATCAGCGAACATGTGAAGCAGCAGATTGAGATTCTCCGTGTAGGCGGCGGCTTTGCCTTTCAGCAGGTGCACAACATCCTGGCCGATGTACCACCACAGAACATCGTGGCGATGCTCGACACCGCTCGCGATCTCGTCCACGTGTCATGAGCCCGGCCCCACCCGGCAATGCGCGTCTCTCGCTGGCTCACCAGACGCTCGCAGCTCATCGAGATGTGTACCGGGGCGATCATTGCTGCCGATGGCACGATACCGTCCGAAGTTTGTGACTCAACATCGCTCTCATTGACCGATCGCGTATCTCCTTCGACGCCCTGCCACTCGGCGCTACCGTGAGCGTCCGGTCTGCTGCCGAGTCGGACTTGCCAATGCGTCTTAGGTGCATCGGCTGTGACGCTATCGCACGCCCACTGTATCTCTGTGCGGCGCAGTCGCCGCATGTGGTCGATGTGGCTCTCCTCCGCAGGGGACTGCACAATCATCCCTCCGATTTGCGCGGGCGCCTTCAGGCGGAAATCGAGGCAACCGAGGATGGATATGATGCCGTGCTGCTGGCGTATGGGTTATGCGGAGGTGCGACCGCTGGGCTGGTTGCACACAACGTGCCGGTCGTGATGCCGCGCGCGCACGATTGCATCACGGTATTCCTCGGAAGTCGTGAGCGCTATCGCATGGAGTTCGAACAACATCCCGGCACCTATTGGTACGTGCAGGACTACCTGGAGCGCGACGACGGTTCGGGTGAGGCACTGCTCGGAGTCGGCGCTCCTTCCGACGACAAACTCCAAGAGACCTACGAAGACTACGTCGGGAGGTTCGGCAAGGAGAATGCGGACTACCTGATGGAAACCCTCGGTGCGTGGTCGGATCACTACGATCGGGCGGCGTTTATCGACCTTGGCGTCTCGGAGGCGAACGCCGTCGAAGCGCAGGCACGTGCTGAGGCAGCTCGCCGGGGCTGGAGCTTCGAACGGATCGCGGGGAGCCTCGATCTCGTCCGCCGGCTGCTTGCCGGCGACTGGAGCGACGACTTTCTGGTGCTTGAACCTGGCTGGCGACTCGCGATGAGCTACGACGAGGGCATCATTAGCGCAGCCGCAAAGCCTGACTTGTCGGGCGAGCCTGTCGAAGCCTAGTCCGCGCTCAGCGAATAGAGCACCGTTCTTTCCGCGACCGACTAGCACCTTCGACTTGGCAGTCATTCACAACGCTCGTTGCCCGACGATAGACTCGGATCAGGCGCGAACAAGATGCCGATCCTCTTCGGAAAGCCGTACGAGCGGGGCGAGCTCCACCGCCACATAGGGCGACTCGAGCAGGTAGCAGGCGTGCGGCTCGTCGAACTCGCAGACGGGCCAGGGCGCGGCGTGCGGCTGCTTGAGTTCAGTACCGGCACCGGATTCTCGTTCGACGTGCTCGTCGGGAGCTCGGAGGCCGAAGCATTTGCTGGACGCCTGCGACAACTCCACACTTGAGGCCCAGAAATCCATTCGGCCGACGCAGCCCAGCCGATGGTGCATGCGATCATGCTGCCGCTCTACTTCATCTCCGGCGTGTTCATCCCCAACGTCAACTTGCCCGGCCGGCTCGTGCGTAAACCCAGTTCACCCCCGAATCGCCGCCCATATCGGTCTCTCCGGCCCAGCTACTCGACGCGTCGCAGCTCGCCACATAGATCCATATAGGTAAGGAAAGCGAACGCGGGGCCCGCCCACGACCGGCCGGCCGCGCAACCTCGACCGTGGACCATCGAGGCGACGCTCGCGTCTCGCCCTGAGGAGGCGCTCGCCGCCAGCCGCTTCGCCGTCTACCCGGCGTTTCGCCCTGACGCGAGCGGCGATCTGTTCAGCGTGTACGGCTACTCGTCGGCGACGGATTATCCGAGTCTCGCGGTCACGATCGACCCGGGACACGCGAGCGGCTACGTCGAGCTGAAGGCCGGGCAGGGCGCTAACGGCAGCGGACGCTGGGGCGACTACTTCTCAGCCGCTCGCGACCCGAGCGACGGCTCCCGTGCATGGGTCGCAGGCGCGTACGGCACGCCTGGCGGCTGGGGTACATACATCGCGGCACTCTCAACGACGCCGTTCACGATCGCTAACCCCACGCCGGCTCCGCCGACTGGAGGCGGCTCAGGGGGATCGGGAGCCGACACGACACCGCCGACCGTCACGGCGCTGCCGAGCGTCGGGCGGGCAGGTGACGCGGTACACCTGCGCTACCGGCTCTCGGACAACTCGAAGCGAACGCGCGAGCGGATCCGCATCCGCCACCTCGCCAAGGTCATCGCCACGTTTCAGACGCGCCTGTTACCGATCATCAACGGCGGCGTCTACTACGCAACGTGGAAGTCGCAGCCGACCGCGCCAGCAGTCTCGTCCTTCTGCGTGACAGCCTTCGATCCAGCGGGCAACGAGAGCCAGCCGAGCTGCGCGACCCTCCACCTGGCAGGCGGCCGCTAACCGCGTAGGCCCTCGGCTACCCGCTGGGAGCCACTCCGAACACGCGCTTGTAGAGCGCCTGCCAGTTCGCCGCGATCTGCCGCTGCGCCGCTCGCACCCCGTGGAGGCAGCGTACTCCGACCGGCCCGAAACGCCGTCCATCGAGCGGCTCAGGATCGCGGCCGGAGCCGAGCGTGTGAGGCTGCTGTCAATCGTCGAGCTAATAGGCGAGCATTGCCGCGTCGCAGCCATGTCGCGACCCGGCATCCTTCCCTACGTGGTCTGCTGCTTGGTGCATGGTCGCTTTGGCCGTGTCGAGAGCCGCGGGTGGCTTGTCAGTCGCGGCTTCCGGTCCTACGCTGAGTCCGTCGAGTGTCGCGAGATGCACGAGACGGCTCACGAGCCGACGGAACGACAGGCCATTGCAGAGAGGAGGCTGCACCATGTACGACGTACGGATCCGATTCAGCTACGAAACCGAGGAGGAGCATCTCGGCCCGGAGTTCGCGGCCAACATCATCGCGGCCAAGGTGAGAGACGCGCTAAGTGCGGCCTACATCGAGGGGATCGAGCACGGCATCACCGTCCGCGTCACCCCGCGCGGCGCTCGAGTCAGCGCGCCGACTGTGGCAGGCTAAGTCCCGGCGTTGATCGGTCGCGTTTGTTCGGGAGCCGGTGGTTCGGGCTGGATTCCGGCTCGAAGCTCGGCGGCGGCTGCGGGGTCGTAGGCGGCGCGGGCGAGCCGCTTGACTGGCAGGCCGGTGAGGCCGGAGACGCGCTTGAGGTCGCTACGGTCGAGCGGGTCGTAGCCGCACCGCCGGAGCTGCCTGCCGTCGGCATCGAGCACGAGCACGGACGCCATCCCCCACGAGTCGAGCCCGGCGGCGAGGGCTTCGGCCCGTGCCTCGCGAGCGCGGTCGTTCCTGTTCAGGACGCCTTCGAATCCGGACTGCACACGCCGCGACTTTGCGAGCGGGCGCGGCGACTCACGCCTGCTCGCGGAGATGATCGTCGACACGGGCGCACTGGCCGAGGGTCACTTCGAGCTCCTGGGCGGTGAGCACTCCGACCGCTTCGTCCGTTTCTCGCGCATCGCCAACGACGAGGCGCGGCTGGACATGGTCTGTGACTGGATCGTGCCAACGGTTGCCGCCTGGCTGCCGACGGCGGTTGTCGCCCCGGCGACGGCCGGTGTCGCGCTTGCAGCGACGATCGCTCGTCGTCTGGGCCTACCGCTCTACCTCGCCGCGATCGGTGAGGATGGACGAGCAACGCATGTGCACGACGGTGACGGACTTGTCGGCCAGCGAGTGCTCCTTGTCAACGACGTCGTAACCACTGGGCGCGGTATCGAGGCGCTAGCCGCGGCTGCGCGCGCGAGCGGCGCGATGATTGCCGGGTCTGCCTGGTTCGTGTCGCGCTCCGATGTCGACGTCGCACGTCTGATCGACGCGCCTGTGGCGGCGCTCGCCGACCTTGAGTTGCCGAGCTGGCAGGCTAGGGCCTGCCCACTGTGTGAGCGTCACGAAACCCTCACGCACGCAATAGAGGTCAACTAGAGCGGAGGTGCGCTCTCCGCTGCCAGGCGGCCGGCCAGCGGATCGGCCCCTCGGTCGTCGGCAGTGGAATCCGCCCGGAGCGGTACTGTCAGCCCAGAGCATGGACTGACGCTGACGCCGAAGGGGAGAACGGGATGGCGGACGACGTGATGGTGGAGCAGGCTGCCGTCCTCGCGGCGTGCAGGCACGCGTCGGGCCCCTGGTGGAAGGTCGCACAGCTCGTCGAGGAGGCTGGGAGCGCGCTGGCGCTCCTCGATCAGGGTGCCCGCGCGGTCGAGTCGGTCGAGCTGCTGCACGCGACGCTGACCGACGAGGCCCGACACGATACGCAAGCCGACCTTGGGGAGTTCGAGCAGCTGATCGCAGCGACGCGTGAGGCTGGGGACGAGCTCGTCACAGTCCTCGACGATGGCTACCCGACGAACCTGCGGCTCGTCTACGACCGGCCGCCCTTCCTGTTCGTACGAGGTGCGCTCCCAGTGCCGGGCACCCGCGCGCTCGCAGTCGTCGGGACCCGCTCGGCGTCGGCCGAAGGCCTCGAGCAGGCGCGCCTTCTCGCGGGCGCGCTCGCGAGCCGGGGAGTCGTTGTCGTCTCCGGTCTCGCACGCGGGATCGACGCAGCAGCACACGAGGCGACCCTCGAGGCCGGCGGCCAGACGGTCGCTGTGATGGGGACGGGGATCCGGCGCGTCTACCCCGCCGAGCACACCGAGCTCGCGCAGCGCATCGTCGAGTCCGGCGGAGCCCTGGTCTCCCAGTTCTTCCCCGACTCACCACCGTCAGGGTTCCACTTCCCGCTGCGCAACCGCACGATGAGCGGGCTCGCGCTCGGCACAGTGGTTGTCGAGGCCTCGCACACGAGCGGCGCCCGGATGCAGGCGCGGATCGCGCTCGAGCACGGCAAGCGCGTCTTCCTGCTCTCCGGCCTCGTCACCCGCGAGAGCTGGGCACAGCGACTGCTCGAGCGTCCCGGCGCCATCGAGGTCGCCTCCTCCGAAGCGGTGCTCGAGCTCGTCGACTCGCTCGAAGAGCAGGGCAGCAGGCCGGCCGAGCAGCTCACGCTCGCCTGAAGCCGCGAGGCGGCCGTGGCCACAGTCGAGGAGCTCACCGACCCCTACGCGGCCGCGTACACGCCGCCACCTCACGCTGGCGCCGGTGTCTGCGACGTCTGCCACAACGCGCCCGGGCCCGGCTACTCGCGCTGCTACAGCTGCACGGCCACGACGCGCGGTGTGACACATCCACTCGAGCTCGTCGTGCCGGTCTCGCTCTGCACGATCCCCAGCCAGCTGCACACGGTGTTGCACGACTACAAGCGGAGTCGCGACGAGTACGTGCAGGCGCGGCACCGACTCCAGATCGCGGCGACGCTGCATCGCTTCGTACGCGACCACGGCGACCACATCCGAGCTACCGCCGACAGTGACTGGGACATCATCACCGTCGTCCCATCGAAGACGCCGCGCGACGGTCCACACCCGCTTGAGCGGGCGGTCCAGCTCAGCCCGCTGCTCGCTCCCCTGTGCGAGACGGTGCTCGAGCCGTGGGAGCCCGAGGCGGTTACGCGTGCGAAGTCGAGCGACCGCGGCTTCCGCGCCGTCAGATCGCTCGAGGGCGAGTCCGTGCTGCTCCTCGACGACCTGTTCACCAGCGGCGCCACGTTCCAGAGCGCCGCCTCTGCGCTCGCGCTCGGCGGAGCGCGGGTTGTGGCTGGCGTGGTCGTCGGGCGCGTGATCCACCCGGACTTCAGCGCGGAGATGCAGGAGCTCTGGGATCGGCAGCACGCGATCCCGTTCGACTTCGGCGCCTGCTGCCTCGAGCCCTAGCCCGCGCAGCGCACACCTGCGCTGACCTCAGAGCGCTACCTTCCCGCCATGCTCGCGGCGTTCGGCACCTGGGGTGGCTGGCCCGCGCTAACCGCGGTTGGCACGGTCGGCGCCGTCATCGTCGCGCTCTGCCTTGGCCCACTGCGCGATCGGCGCCGACGACCGGTGCTGCGGCTGCACCCGGGAGTCGTCCAGGTGTTCAATCGGGACCGGCAGTTTGCTGGCTCGCACGCAGTCGCAGTCGCCACGATCCGCGTCTCGAACCGCCGGGGTCGCGACGCCGCGACCGCGGTCCAGGTCTTCGTACAGTCTGTCGCGGTGAGCGCCGACAGCGTACCTCTTGCGATCAAACCCCTGATGTGGACGCAGTCCCGGGCAGCCGAGCTAGACATCGGTCCTGGCAGCATCTTCGACCTCGATTTCCTCCGCGTGACCCGGATGGGCAACGAAGGCGAGAAGCGGGCCGTGCTCGTGTTCGCCGACACGAGCGAGGGCGCACCGTTCTTCCTTCCGCCCACTGCCGAGCACGACCAGCTACCCGGCGGCGAGTACCGCTTTACGTTGAGCGTGCGGGGCCGCAACGTCGACGCGATCATCTGGACAGTCACGGCGACGTTCGACGGGTGCTGGGGTGACGGGGTCGACGACATCCACCATCACCTTGTCATCGGTGCTCCGGCTCGGCTCGGGTAGCACTGCCGATTCTCCGAATGGGCTATGCCGCGGCCGCACAGATCAGTGTCAGTGCCCGCCTCGCTCCTCCACCTCGGGTGTCTTCTATCTCGCCCGGAGGCGAGGGTAAGGCCGGGGCGGGCGATCCGAACGCCTGCCCGGGGAACGACGCTGACACTCGCCCCGGCGGGATCGACGGTACGGAACGAAGGCTCCGGCGTCCAGGCGGCCGGCGCGGACGTGTCCGCCGCCGTCGGCTCGAGCTCGAAGCGGCGACGATGGCGCTGGCCGAGTCGCAGCTCCCGCTAGGGCGCTCCCGAGCCTGTGCGCGGGTGAACGGGAGGCTGTCGCGATTCTTCGTCGGCTGCTTCGCCGGATCCGTCCCACGCTCACTCAACATGTCAGGTAGGCGCGACGCTCCCGGTCATAGGCCGTAGACGCACACCTACTAAGGTATCCAGGGCTGCCTGAACGGGGCCTTCCAGTCGCCTTGAATCACAGGCTCGAGCTGCCAGAGGATCTCGGCCTTGAGTAGCGATGCGTACCTCTTCACGAGCTCGCCGATCTGGTCCATCGCCGCGTTCAACTCGGCGTACGTGACGAGGTAGTCGATCGGCTGAAGCGCGGTGTGCGCGATGTTCTTGTCGACGTATCGCTTGACGACCTCTCCGATCGCGAAGAGCTCGGCGATGTCGGCGCGAACCGCGCCCACATCGACCATGTCGGCAGTGCGATTTCCGGCGAACTTGTCGAAGTTTGCGTGCGCTTCGTGAGCCCACTCCGCATTGCCCCAAACGGCGAGGTGACGCTCCCGAGTCATCACCTCGGGGTGGCGAGCGATGTCGTCGAGCAGCCGAACGAGTGACACGCTTCCTCGCCTCCGGTCGAGCTGCCGACGGACGGCGCCGGTCTGGCTGTTGCCGTACCAAAGCCCTAGTACGTCGAAGAAGACGGATGCGGGGAGGTTTGCGCCCTGCGTGATCTCTCCGAGCCCTCGCCAAAGCATCCTGTCTCGGTGCGCCGCGTATACCTCGCTGATGATCCGCTCGAGTTGGTCTACCCATCGCTCGTACCGAAGGTCCTCAGGCTGCGCGTTCACGCGGCGAACTCTGTCACTCCCGACGTCTCGTCGCTGAGATGGAACGAGTGGGCGGCGGGTCGCGTGATCCGAACGCGATGCGGCTGACAAATCAGCCGGTAGGCGCTACCCCGTACACCTTCTTGTAGAGCGTCTGCCAGTTCTCCGCGATCTGCCGCTGCGTCGAAAGTAGCGTGAAAACTGCCGCCCCTGCCTGACCGTGAGATTGCCTCACGGGCCCCGTAGCGCCGTTCGAGGTGCTCGCGAAGCTGTAGACGACGTTCCCCTTCCTCAGTGATGGCCACGGCTGCTGTCCGCCGGCGTATCTACAGTCGCTTCTATGCCAACGTTTTCCCTGTCTGAGCACGTGCGCGAGACCGTCGAGCAAGAGCGGGAGGTAGTCGCGGCGCGGCTTGCTGCGCTCCAGGATCAGTCTCGGCGTCTGCATCAGCTCGTCGCCGGCATTGACGCCGACGTCGAGGAGACGGCCCGCCTGCTGCGGAGCATCGACGAGATGCTGGGCTTGGCGCCCCAGCTGTCGATCGACTCGACGCAGGGAGAGCTGCGCGGGCGCAAGGTCCAGGAGATCGCCGTCGATTTGCTCCGCCAGAAGCGCGGGGTGGACACGGTCATCCACTACAAGGAGTGGTTCGAGCTCCTCGGTGAGGCCGGGCTCAACGTCGCCGGCAGGACCCGCTCGCGAGCTTTTTGACCCAGATCGCCCGGGCGCCGGCCGTCGAGTCCGGTGCGTCCGCGGTCAGGCTTGTACCGCCTCAGCGCGGCCTAGCTGCGAAATCCGCCAGCGCCGTCCGCTTCATCTGGTACCAAGGTCGTAGCTACCGCCAGCTACGGCGATAGGTAGCGGACCGAGACGAGCGAGGGAGCAGGGCGTGGGTCTCCACATCTGTCAGATCAATCAGCGGGGAAGCGACGACCGGGGCGAGTGGGTCAGCGTCGCCAACGACGGCGGGAGCGCCGCGGCCCTGACCGGGCTCGAGATCACCGACTTCACCCGCACCCAGCAGCATGTCCATGTCTACCGCTTCCCGCCGGCGGAGGGCGGTCAGGCGCTGATGCTCGCGACAGGGCAGACGGCCTACGTCTTTACGGGCGCGGGGCGGAGTGAGCGACTGGCCGACGGGGACCTCCTCCTCTTCGCCGGCCGTGCCGCTCCGGTCTGGAACAACACGGGCGACGTCGCCTACCTCCGCAACCTGCGCGGCGAGTTCGTCGACTCGATGACCGTGGGCTCGCCCGCCCGACATCCGAACGGCCACTGACCCACATGGACGACGTTCGCATCGCCATCACAACATCGCCGGCCGGGATCTCGCTGGCGAGCGAGATCCGCCTGCTGAAGCCGGCCCTGCTTTATGCCGACCACGTCACCCTCTACAGCCCGACCGCTGCGCTGCTCGTGTCCACGCGCACGGTCGGCGAGATGGGCGAGGAGGGGATGATCGAGATCCTGCGGCAGGTGGGGCCGATGATCGACCCGAACGCGGTCGCCGGCCTCGACTTGTACCGACAGCTCCAGCGAAAGAAGCGGAAGAACCGGGAAGAGATGCAGGCTCTCCTGCAGATGCGCCGACTGCTCAGGGAGTCCGCTGGCGAGTGGCTCGAGAAGGTCGACGAGCTTCTCGAGCAAGCGGACGCGGCGGAGATCGCCCCCGCGCTCGAGGCTGGGCTCGTCTCGATTGACCCACTCCTTCGCGAGGGGGATTCCGGGGACGACGCGCTGTTCCGCGCCTACCTCGATCGTCTTCGCGAGCTGCTGGGCTCGGGACACGCCTACCCGCTCCTTGACGACCAGACCGGCGATCTCGTCCGGGCGTCCGTGAACGAAGGCGTCTGGGAGTTGGGCGCCGTGCCGCGTCGGCGCGGGAAGCAGGCGACAGCGGCGTCCCAGTTCATGGAGCGCCTGCCGGCGTTCCCGGATGCGTCTATCGGCGAGGTGCTCGATATCCGCGACCGGCTGCGCCCACCGCTCGTTCGCTTCCGCGCGGCGATGGTCGGGATGGAGCGGCTGATCGAGGCCGCCGCCCACGAAAGTGACTTCGCCGATGAGGTCAAGGATCTGTACATCGAGAAGGTGGCGCCGGCGCTCCAGGAGATCGAGGAGGCGATCGCCGACGACAAGTATCTTCGCCAGCTCGTCGGAGAGGGGGTTGCGGATGCCAAGACCTATGTCAGCGGCGGTCTAGCGCTCCGTGTGGCCGCATTCGCGCAGGTCCCGCACCTCATGGCTGTCGCGAGCGGTGTCGGGGCCAGCGCGGTAACCGCGGCTGCCCAGGCGGCGTGGAAGAGCCGGGCCGGCAAGCGCGAGACTGAACGCCACCAGCTCTTCTTCCTCTACAAGCTCGGCGACCTGCTCCAGCGGAACCGAGCGGCATGACAGGACTGGAGCTTCAGATCAACGAACGCCGAAGCGCACGAGGTCTCGATGCCGAGGCCTAAGAGAGCTCCGCGCACGAAACAGATCGAGAGGCAAGGGATCGCCCTCATCGCCACCCGAGTTGCGAACCTCGGTCACCTCTGGAACGAGACCCAGAACGATGTCGGGATTGACGGGTCGATCGAACTGGTCGAGGCGCCGGCAGGCGTGGCAACCAACCGGCTCATCCTCGTCCAGAGCAAAGCTACCGGCGTAGCTTTTGCTCCGAGCGCTCCCCTCACCTACGTCTGCCGCGAGGAAGACCTTCGCTACTGGCTTCACGGGAACGCTCCCGTGATCCTCGTTCGATCGCATCCTGCAAGCGGCGAGGCGTACTGGGTCTCGATCAAGGATTACTTCGCGGAGAACCCTGATCAGCGCGCGGCTCGACGCATCATCTTCGATCGCAAGAAGGATCGTTTCGACGAATCAGCCGAGCAGCGACTATGGAATCTCGCGCGACCCCGCTACGACGGATTGCACCTCGGGCCCCCGCCCGTGCGGGAGACGCTCGTCAGCAACCTGCTATCGGTCGTGCGCGTCCCGGACGTCGTCTACGTTGCGCCGGCGGCAGTCAAGTCGCAGCTCAAGGCCCGCAAAGTGCTACGTGAGGCACGCGCTGCATCGCTTCGCGCCTGGATGTTCTCGGGCGGCTCGATCTACTCGTTCCATGACCCCCAGACGACGGACATAGAACTCCTTTGCTCAGGGCCTCCCGATCCGATTGGCACGGATGAGTGGTCAGAGAGTGATGACCGTGAGGTATTGCGCCAGTACGTCCAGCTGTTGAACGGCGCTCTCGAGGAGCAGCTCTGGCCGGCCGCTCGACGGGGCAAGGATCCAACACCGCTCTTCCTGACAGCGCCCGACGATCTCTCTCCCTTCGAGTTGCCTGGACTCGCCGGCCAGACCCGCACCGTCGTCAAGGCCTACAGGAAAGACGACGGCTCCCTGAAGTACGTCCGGCACCTTGCCCTCGAGCGACGCTTCCGTCGGTTCGGCGACGACTGGTATCTGGAGATCGTGCCGACTTACTTCTACTCATCCGACGGCGCATCAGAGGCTTACTTCGCCGCGCAGCATCTAGCAGCGATCAAGAGGAAGGAACGGCACAATGACGTTCGCCGGCACGTTGAGACCTGGACGTGGATTCTCAAAGGCGAGGTTGATCTCGGCGGAGTGGCTCCGGACCCGACACGCCGGCTGATCACGTTCGGGGAGGTCGCGCAAGTGGACGTCGACAACGGAGTCGACGTCGACGACGGCTCACCTGCGGCAGAGACATCGGAGGCGGCGTGAAAGCCGAACTCCTAGAGGAACCAGAGCTTCAGTTCGGGCTGGGGCGCCACGTCGACCCGCGGTTTGGCTTGATCGAACTCTGGACCGGCTGACGGCGATGCAGCGGTAGCCCCACGCGCGATCACGGTCGGGGTCGTAGGGACGCAGGAAACTATCGACGGCGTCGTCGGTTGGCTTACCCGTTGCCGGCAACCAATAGCAGGGCGCGCCGACGCGCGACAGCCGAACCTCTTCCCGCCGTTTCCGGGGTTCGTCCGCGGCGAGGGCTTCGACTCAGAGCTCGTCTTCGACCAACGCTTCCAGCGTGCGATCGCGCCTCGCGAGCTGCGGAAGATCGGGGCGGCTAAGAAACGAAAGACGCGCGTTGAGCAGATGGCCGCGGTGTTTGTGGAGGAGATCGCGAGCATCGTCGAGAAGGCGGTGCCCCACGTTGTCATCTGCGCTCCTCCGCTGGAGGCGCTTCAGCTGGTCTTCACGGGCGAAGGAAAGGGAAAGTGGCCCCCGCAGCTGCATGACGTCCTCAAGGCCCGCGCAATGGCTCACCCCGTGCCAGTGCAGTACGTCTTGCCCTCGACCTACGACCCTGCAAAAAGCCGCAAGCAGAACGCAATCACGAAGCGAGTAGGCCAACCACAGGACGAAGCGACGCGCACCTGGAACCTGCACACCGCACTCTACTACAAGGCAGGCGGTTACCCATGGGCGCTCGTGCGCGAGCCAGGAGATCTGCAGACTTGCTTCATCGGCATCTCGTTTTATTGGGATGGAGCGGAGAAGCTCGCGACGAGCTTGGCCCAGGTGTTCAACGAACGAGGCGAGGGCGTCATAGTACGAGGCGGCGCAGCAAAGCTCTCAGCCGAAGACAAGCAGCCCTATCTCGTCCGTGATGACGCTCAAAACCTGCTGCATGAAGCACTTGCCCAGTACCGCAAAGAGCATCGTCACCTCCCGGCGCGCGTCGTGATCCACAAGACGTCGCGATTCACCGGCAGTGAGAAGGACGGTTTCGAGGCCGCGGCCGATGCAGAAGGCGTCGACATGATCGAGCTCGTCGCCGTCGGACCGTCAGCGACGCGGTTCTTCACGCCACGTGCAGCGCCGCCATTTCGAGGCACCCACGTTGTGCTCGATGAGCGATCCCAGATCCTCTACACGACCGGCAGCATTCCCTTCTACCAGACGTATCCTGGGCCGTACGTCCCCCAGGCGCTCGGGATCACGCTCGAGTCGTCGCAGCTTGCCGCGCGACGACATGGCCTCGAGATCCTGGCGCTGACGAAGCTCGACTGGAACCACAGTCGGCTCGACGGGCATGATCCGATTACGACGCTCGCTGCCCGGAGCATCGGCGGCATCCTCCGGCATGTCGGGCCAAACGAACCGATTGGGAACCGATACGCCTTCTACATGTGACGCGGCGCCCGGCTGACGCACCGCGTGCAGCCGGAGACTCGGAGGGCGAGTGGCGTGCTCCAGGTCCGCCTGAGCGGCCGCTCCCCCTGTGGGGCTTCCGATTGCAGCGACGCGGGCATAGGTGGACATTCCGCGAAGAGCGAGGGACGATCGTTGCCATCGAGAGCAAGATCGACCAGCAGTTCAAGGACTGGTCGCAGCGGATCGCGGGAAGTCGAAAGCGGCGCTGAAACGACGACCACACGGGGTGAGAGCACTGGTTCGAGCCCAGTACCGCCCATCTTCGGGCCCGATTCCTGCGGGGCCTGCGCCCGCCGTCTCGTCGGGTTAGGCTCAGACTGCGATGGCGACGAAAGGCAGCGCAAACGGCAACCACGACCTCCCGTTCGCGAAGGAGCTGTTCGAGGCCGCTGACCGGCTGCGCGGATCCGTGGAGTCCGCCGAGTACAAGCATCTCGTTCTCGGCCTGCTGTTCCTCAGGTACATCTCGGACTCGTTCGAGCGACGCCGCGCGTGGCTGGACGCCGTGACGCGCGACCCGGAGAACCGCGACTACTTCACCGAGGACGAGGACGGGCGGCAGGCGATCCTCGAGGACCGCGACGAGTACATCTCCGAGAACGTCTTCTGGGTGCCCGAGGCGGCGCGGTTCCCGGCGCTGCTTGCCGCCGCGTCGCTGCCCGACATCGGCGAGCGGATAGACAAGGCGCTCGACGCGATCGAGTCCGACAACCCGGAGCAGCTTCGAGGCGTGCTGCCGCGCATCTACGCGCGGGCCCCGATCCAGCCGGCGAAGCTCGGCGAGCTGGTCGGCACGATCGCGCGGATCGGCTTCGGCGAGGACGACGAGCGGGCCCGCGACGTGCTCGGGCGCACCTACGAGTACTTCATCAAGGAGTTCGCCCGCTCAGAGGGCCACAGCGGCGGCGAGTTCTACACGCCCGCCTCGGTGACGCGGCTGCTGGTCGAGATGTTGGAGCCGTTCGAGGGGCGGGTGCTCGACCCGGCCTGCGGCTCGGGCGGCTTGTTCGTCCAGTCGGCCGAGTTCGTGAAGGCGCACGGCGGTCGGCCGCAGCAGATCTCGATCCTCGGCCAGGAGAACAACCAGGCGACCTGGCGGATCTGCCGGATGAACCTCGCGATCCACGGGATCAGTCAACGACGTGAAGCTCGGCGACTCCCTGCTCGACGACAAGTTCGCCGGCGCCCGCGCCGACTTCGTGATGGCGAACCCGCCCTTCAACATGAAGAAGTGGGGCTCTGCCTCGGTCGCGAAGGACGCCCGCTGGACGTACGGCGAGCCGCCCGACGGCAACGCGAACTACGCCTGGATCCAGCACTTCATCCACCACCTGGCCCCGGACGGGCGCGCCGGCTTCGTGATGGCGAACGGTTCGCTCACGTCGAACACGAACGGCGAGGGAGAGATCCGCCGCCGGCTTGTCGAGGCCGACCTCGTCGACTGCATCGTCGCGCTGCCGGGCCAGCTCTTCTTCACGACAGGCATCCCGGTCTGCCTCTGGTTCGTCGACCGCAACAAGGCGTCGAGCGGCGAGCGCGACCGGCGCGGCGAGACGCTGTTCGTCGACGCCCGCTCGATGGGGAGCAAGATCAGCCGCACGCAGATCGAGCTCTCCGACGAGGAGATCGCCCGGACCACCGGCGCCTACCACGCCTGGCGCGGGCAGGCCGAGGCGGGCGACTACGTCGACGAGCCCGGGTTCTGCAAGGCGGCGACGCTCGCCGAGATCAAGGCCGCCGCCTTCGCCCTCACCCCGGCCGCTACGTCGGCGCCGCAGCGATCGAGGAGGACGAGGGCGCGTTCGAGGAGCGGATGGCCGTGCTCGTCGAGGAGCTCCGCGACGACTTCGCCGAAAGCGAGCGGCTCACCGCTGAGGTCAAGCGGGCGCTGCGGGCCGTGGGATATGAGCTCTGAACAGGCCCCGCCCGGGCTCGACAGCTCGTGGGTGGAACGCGAACTCCACGGCCTCGCACAGTGGCGGAATGGCCTTGCTTTCCGTGCAAGCCAATTTGGCGAGCGCGGGATGCCTGTCATCAAGATCGCTGAACTCAAGAACGGCCTTAGCTCCCAGACCAACTACACCGCACAAGAGTTCGACGACGAGCTTCGCGTCGCTCCTCGCGACATTCTCTTCGGCTGGTCAGGTAGTCCCGAGACTTCGATCGACACGTTCCGGTGGAGTGGCCCAGATGGGTGGCTGAACCAGCACGTCTTCAAGGTCACAGCCGTCGAAGGCGTCGATCAAGACTTCTTGTTCGCACTCCTGAGATCACTGAGACCTCGGTTCATCGCGATCGCGCGTGACAAGCAGACGACCGGGCTTGGGCACGTCACGATCAGAGACCTAAAGGCGATACGGGTTCGCCTCCCACCACTGGATGAGCAGCGCCGGATCGCCGGTCTACTCGCCGCTTTCGACGACAAGATCGAGTCAAGTGAGCGGCTCGGGCGTAACTTGAAACGGGCAGTACAGACAAGCTTCGATCATCTCCTTCGGACTTCGCACGAGCACGCAAGAGCCGCAACGGTACGTGATCTCTGTCAAGAGGTTCGGAATGGGGGGACTCCCAGTCGTTCGGTGGCACGGTACTGGGAAGGTGATGTCCCCTGGTTCAAGACCGGAGAGCTGACTGATGACTTCCTCCCGGTCCGCTCCGCAGAGGCCATCACGCACACTGGGCTCGCCGAGAGCAACTGCCAACTGATGCCCCGAGGAACCGTGCTGCTCGCTATCTACGCGGCCCCCACCGTTGGCCGGCTGGGCATCCTCGATGGCGAGGCTGCCTGCAACCAAGCGTGTACCGCGCTCGTTCCACTACCGGAGGTCGGCTACCCGTTTCTGTTCTTCACTCTCCTGAGTCTTCGGGCTCGCTTCAATCTCCATGCCAGCGGATCCGCGCAGCAGAACATCAGCAAGTCGATCGTCGAAACTGCTGACGCGCTCGTTCCGTCAGATGACGAGCTGGCGCGGTTTAACGCCCTCGCGCTGCCGGCGATGGAGTTGGTCGCATCTTTACGTCGAGAGTCCTCGATCGTCCGAAGGCTTCGTGACGCCCTCCTCCCGAAGCTCGTGTGCGGCGAGATTCGCTTGCCGGAGGATTATGAGCCCGGCGCCGCGATCGGCGTTGCGGCTTGAGCATCCCGTTCAACGAGGAGACGTACGCCGAGGAGCCGGCGCTGGAGTGGCTGCGCGGGCTCGGCTGGGGGTACCTGCCCGGGCCGGAGATCGCGCCGAACGGGGCGGCGTCGGAGCGGGCGTCCTGGGATGAGGTGGTGCTGGTCGAGCGGCTGCGGGCGGCGCTGGCGGAGCTGAACCCGGAGGCGTCTCGCACTGCGGTCGGGCTGGTGCTTGAGCGGGTGCGCGAGACGGCATCGCCGGAGCCGGTCCGCGATCATCTCGCGTTCCACGAGCTGCTCGTGGAGGGCGTCCCGGTGACCGTGCTCGACGAGGGCGGGGAGCGGACGCTCCGCGTGAAGCTCGTCGACTGGGAGCATCCGGAGCGGAACGACTTCCTCGCGGTGAACCAGTTCCGCGTGGTGGTCGGTCAGAAGAACCGGCGGCCCGACATCGTCTTGTTTGTGAACGGGCTGCCGCTCGGTGAGATCGAGGTGAAGGACCCGGGGGATCCACGCGGCACACCGGAGGGCGCAGCGAACTACGCCGCTCACCTCGTAGAGACGATCCCGAAGCTGTACCGCTTCGTCGAGCTGGTTGGCGTGTCGGATCTGATTCAGGCGCGGCTGGGGACGATCTCGACGCCGGCCGAGCACTTCGCCGAGTGGAAGACGATGGATCCCGCGCGAGTCGGCGGGCCGCTCGGCGCTCGACGTGCTGATCGGCGGCGTGTTCGCGCCCACACGGTTCCTCGACCTGATCCGCAACTTCGTCCTGTTCGAGGAGTCGGGCGGGAAGGTGGTGAAGGTCGACGGCGAAGTACCACCAGGTCGACGCGGTCAACCGGGCGGTCGAGGCGACGGCCGAGGCGATGGCCTCCGACGGTCGCGCCGGGGTGGTCTGGCACACGCAGGGGTCGGGGAAGAGCTACACGATGGTCTTCTACGTCGGGAAGCTCCGTCGCCGATCCGCGCTTCGAGAACCCGACGGTCGTCGCGGTCACCGACCGCACCGATCTCGACACGCAGCTCCACGAGACTTTCGCACGGCAGCGGGCGCTCGCGCCGGCGGTGCGAGCAGGCGGAGTCGATCGCCGACCTGACGCCTGCGGCTGGAGCGGCCGGCGGGCGGGATCGTGTTCACGACGATCCAGAAGTTCCAGTCGGACGGGCCGATGCCGGTGCTGTCGCGACGGCGCAACGTGATCGTGATGGCCGACGAGGCGCACCGGACGCAGTACGACGGCCTGGCCGCGAACGTGACGGTGGCGCTGCCGAGCGCGACGCGGATCGGGTTCACGGGGACGCCGATCGAGAAGGCCGACCGCTCGACGCAGGCTCGTCTTCGGCGACTACATCTCCGTCTACCGGATGGAGCGGGCGGTCGAGGACGGCGCGACCGTGCCGATCTACTACGAGTCGCGCCGGATCCCGCTCGAGGTCGCAGACGAGGCCCTGCTCGAGGAGGTCGAGGCCGTCGTCGCGCTGGAGGACGACGAGGCGGCGCTGAAGCTGGTCAGCGCGTGGACGCGGCTGGAGCGGATCGTCGGCACGCGCGAGCGGCTCGAGCGGCTAGCGAAGGACGTCGCAGAGCACTACCGGGCGGGCGCGGCGAGAGCGGGGGCAAGGCGATGGTCGTCGCGATGAGCCAGCGGATCGCAGCCGAGCTGACCGAGCTGCTGAAGGCCGAACTGGGCGACGAGACGGTGGACTGCGTGATCAGCGCCTCGGCGACCGACGACCCGGCGATCTCGAAGTGGCGCCGCTCGTCGGCCGAGCGCAGGCAGGTCGAGGCCGACTTCAAGGATCCCGACCACCCGCTGCGGCTCGTGGTCGTGCGCGACATGTGGCTGACGGGCTTCGACGTGCCGTCGCTGTACACGCTCTACGTCGACAAGCCGATGCGCGACCACGGGCTGCTGCAGGCGATCGCGCGCGTGAACCGCGTTTTCCGCGACAAGCCGGGCGGGCTCGTCGTCGACTACATCGGCATCGGCGACGACCTCAAGGCGTCGCTGGTCGCCTACAGCGCGAAGGACGTCGACGATGTCGCGATCCCGGTCGGCGTGGCGATCGCGCGGCTGCGGGAGAAGCACGAGGTGCTCGCCGAGCTGTTCCACGGGATCGACTTCCGCGGCCGGCACGGCCTGTCGGCGGGGGATCGCGCGAACCAGTTCGCCCAGGCGGTCGCGCAGGTGATCGCCGACGAGGATGCGAAGCGCCGGTTCCTGGGCGAGTACGGGCTGTTCGCGCGGCTCTACAAGCTGCTGCGGGCGAACCCGGCTGCGATCGCGATCGCCGATGACGAGGAGTTCTTCCGCAAGGTCGCCGGCGCGGTCGTGAAGATCGCGCCGCCGACGGGGCAGGTGTCGCTCGAGGCCGAGCAGGCCGTGAAGCAGTTCGTCTCCGAAGGGCTCTCGGCCGGCGAGGTGCTCGACGTGTTCGAGCTGGCCGGCGAGACGCGGCCCGAGCTCTCGATCCTCTCGGACGAGTTCCTCGACAAGATCACGAAGGGCATCAACCAGCCCGTGCTCGGCGTGCAGATCCTCAAGAAGATCCTCAGCGACGAGATCCGCGTGCGCGGCCGCTCGAACGCGATGCAGGCGAAGCTGTTCGGCGACGAGCTGGCGGACGTGCTCCGACGCTACGAGGCGCGCCAGATCACCAGCGCACAGGTGATCGAGCGACTCGTCGAGCTCGCCCGCAAGATGCGCGAGGCGCGCAAGCGGCACGAGGCGCTCGGGTTATCGCCGGAGGAGGTGGCGTTCTACGACGCCCTCTCCGGCGGGTCTGACGACTGGACGGCTGACCCCCGGCTGGCCGAGATCGCCCAGGCGCTCGTTCGGAGCGTGAGAGACGACCTCTCCGTCGACTGGACGAGCCATGAGTCCACCGAGGCCGCGATCCGGCTGAAGATCAAGCACCTGCTCCGCCGCTACAAGTTCGACGCGCCGAGAGCGGGCGGGCGGGGACCTGAGCGGAAACTGGACGACGTCGCGGCGCTCGTACTCGAGCAGGCGCGGATCCTCTATCGCTACTGGCCGGAAACGCTCGCTCCGGAACTGCCGCTGTAACCCGAGCCGCGATCACGACGTCGCGGCGCCGTGCAGGCTGTCGGCGAGTTGCTCGATCAGCTCGCGCCGCGCGAGCAGCGCCCGCCACCCGGCTGGTATCGCGGCCTCGCTGTAGAACGCTCCGGCGAGCTGGCCGAGGATGGCGCCCGTCGAGTCGGCGTCGTCGCCGAGGTTGACGGCGAGCAGCGCGCCGTCGCGGAAGTCGTCGCTGCGGTGGAAGGCCCAGAGCGAGGCCTCGAGCGACTTTACGACGTAGCCGGTCCCCTTGATCTCGGGCGGCTCCCGATCCTTGAACGAGCCGCCTGCGACCTCGTCGATCTCGGGCGCGAGCGGCTCCCTCTGCCACAGGCCGGGGACGGGCGTGTAGCGCGGGGAGAGCAGCTCGTCCTTGCTCGCTCCGGCGAGGGCGCCGACGATCAGGCCGCCGAGGTAGCGGCAGGCGTCGACGGCGGTCGCGGCTCCGTGGGTCGTGCGGGAGGAGTCGGCGGCGCGGCGGATCGCCTCCTCCGGGTCGGCGGCGAAGAACAGCGGCACAGGCGCGAGCCGCATGATGCTGCCGTTGCCGGCGCTGAGCGGGTCCGTCGAGCCCGAGTACGGGTCGCCGGTCTGCTCGAAGCGTCGGAGAGCGTCGGAGACGGTGACGCCGATGTCGACGTACCGGCCGGTGCTGCTCAGGTACCCCTCGTGCCACCAGCGGAGGTATCGCGACATCTGGTCGCGTGCGTCGAAGCCGCCGCGCTCGACCAGCGACTCCGCGAGACACAACGCCATGCTCGTGTCGTCGGTCCACTGGCCGGCCTCGAGGGCGAAGGGGCCGCCGCCGACGATGTCGTCGATCGGCTCGAAGCTGCCGGGCGGCTTGAACTCGAGCGTCGTGCCGAGCGCGTCTCCGGCGGCGAGCCCGAGCATGGCGCCCCTGTATCGGTCGCGGAGCGTGTCGGTGGATCTCACAGCCTTAGCCTGGCGTGTCTGCGCCCTGGCCGCCAGCCGGGTACCTACGGCGAAGCACGAGCGGTTCGCGCGGCCGGGCACGCGGCCATCACTGCGTTACGCCGCGTCGCGGCGCCTCGGCCCGGCGGATCGACCGGCGCCGGTCCGCGCCCGGTTGAGCGCGCGCTGCGTGAACGTGAACACGCGCTTCATCACCATGAAGAGCGTAAGGATCAGGTGTGAGCTGAGCCCGAGGCCGACGGCGGAGGAGATCCGCAGCGCCCACGGGTGGTGGAACGTCGTCGACGCGACGACGAAGGCGACCGCCGCGACGACGCAGACGAGCGAGGCGTAGCCGGCGTTCGCGGCGAGCTCTTCGAGGTAGTCGGCGTCCTCCGAGGTGGCGCGGCTCGGCGTGGGGTCCGTGTCTGCCCAATTCATCGCCCGATCCGAAACCTGCAGCATGACGCCGAACAGGAACGCGCTGAGCAGCCCCGCGATCGTCAGCAGCCCGACGCTTGCTGCCGGCCGGAGCCGGACGTCGAACCAGCCGATGAGCACGGCGCCGAGCACGGGGAGGCCCTCGAAGACGGCGATGTCGCGGTACCGCCGCCTCCCGGTATTCGCGTCGACGTAGCTCGCGCGATGCGCTCGTACGAGGCCCCAGACATTCCCCTTGAAGCTGCGCGAGGCCAAGAAACGCACGCTACAGGACCGACGCGAGAGCGGCGCGGAGCGCCTCGATCAGCCTCTCGTGGTCCGGCTCCCCGTCGTCGTTGAGACCAAGCTGGTCGGGATCCAGGTCGAGCGTCAGCGCGTGGCCGCTGTCGGGCTTCTCGATGTTGAACGTCCTGACGATGTCGTTCTCGAGCTCCACCTCGACCTTCGCCTCGTCGAAAGACATGCCCGCGAACTCGACGATCTCCGGGAACGCCTCCCGCTTGTCGTCGACGGTCCCGTTAACGAACTTGCTTAGGAGCGCCGCCTTGACGTGCTGCGCTCGCCCTCTCGGGCGGATCTCCACCTCGATCTTTCCCCAGAGCTCGGGCGGGAGCCACCGGCTCGTCATGGCGTCGGCCCGGTCGTTCGGCGGGACCGACTTCATGAGCCGGACCGTGTTCACCTTCCCCTCCCTGACCGCCCTCTCGAGGACGCCGCGCTCGACGAACGGGTCGAGCTCGAGGCGCAGCCGATCGTGCTCCCTGGCGAACGCCTGGAGCAACCCGAGCCCGAGGAGCCCCTTCACGCCGCGCCCCGCGTTGACGTGCAGCGCCAGCCATCCCCTCGTCTGCTCGCGCGGAAGCACGAAGAGGCCGCCGCAGCTCAGGAGCTGCGTGTCGGACGCTCGCTGCCGGTACTGCTCGGTCCCCGCTTCGTCGTTGATGATCGCGGCGACGCCGTTCTTGCCGTGCCGCAGCTTCAGGTCGAGCTCGTCGCCGTCGACCGTCACCGACTCGCACTCGACGATCTTCGTGCCGGCCTCGTTCGGCACGGCGAGGTTCTCGAGGTACCGGGCGAGGACGTCGCCGAGATAGTGGCCGTGGGGGTCGTCGTAGTTGCCGAGCAGCTTGTAGTCGTCGCGGCTCGGCGACTTCTTGACCCTCACCGTGTACAGCGCGGCCCTGTGGGTCACGGCATCCCTCCCGGTCGTCGAGGTCTCGGGAGGACTCTAGAACGATCAGCGGACACTTGTCAGCACGGGACGCGTCTCCTGCGGCCATCTAGACGAGCCTCTTCAGCCGACGTACCTTCGCCTGGCCGGGGTGCGGTGTCAGCGCGCAGGCGTTCGGATCGCCCGCCCCGGCGAGTTCAACAGTCCCGCCACCGCAAGGAGTTCCTGATGGCCACAGACATCCTCTACGACCTGCTCGTCTACCACGACTTCACGGACAACCTCCACGACCGGCGCCCGGAGATCGGCCAGGACGCTCGGCAGTGGTTCGGCGAGTCCTTCGACGGTCTCTACGTCACGGCCGTAGCGCCGGGCATCCATCACGACCGCACGCTTGTCGTGCTGTCGAATGAAGCGCGGCCGGACATGCAGCAGGAGATCAAGGCGTACTTCGGGAAGCAGTAGCTCAGAGAGTAGGACCGTGACCGCCGCCGGGAAGCACGCCTCGCTCCTGGTGCCGTCTGGCCGCTGCTACTCGGCCGCGCTGGACAGAGCCGCCCTGAACCCGGCTACGAACTGTGCGCGCCAGTTGCCGAGCGGGAACGGGAGTGCGTCTTCGTGAAGCACGCGAACGCCGCCAACCCGCAGCGGCGTGGCTGTGAGGTCGTACACGGCGCCGTGGCAGATGATCACGCCGAGCTCCGGCGCGAGCGTCCTGCACCTGGCGACCAGGCCGGGAACTGCTGAACGGATGGACTCGCTCCGACGCGAGGGCGTTGCCTTGTTGATCGGATCATCGGCCGCGTCGATCAGCCAGAAGCCATCGTCGCGTAGCAACTCGAGGACGCGCGGCTTGTCGCGGATGTCGACGTCGTCGCGGTTGCCGTACACGGCCTGAGCGACGCCTCGGTAGAGGTTGTCGTAGGTCAGGCGCGGCGAGTAGAAGAACCGGCGCTCGCTGTCGCCGGGGTCGGGAGGCGACTCGCCGATCAGCAGGATCCGCAGACGCTGGGGGCGATACCGCTCGCGGAGTTCGCCGTACCAGCGCAGTCCGTCGCTCTCCGTGCGCTTCTCCTCGTCCGGGTCGGGGGACGCGCCAGGCCCAGATGCAGCGCCGTGCTCGGTCGGTTGCGCTGCGTCTTCGGCGATGGTGATCGTGCCGCGCTGGATCAGCGCGTCGAGGTCGGAAACGGTGAAGCCCGAGTAGTCGGCGAAGTCGGTGATGTAGAAGCCGAGGCGTCGCATCCGCGCGCGAAGCGCTTTCTGCCGCGAGCGATCCGCGGTCTGCTTCTCGCGCACGAGCGCGCGGAGCTGCTCGATCTCTGCAGCGGTAAAGGTCGTGCGGCCCACGCTCAGTCGACCGTAGTCGGGCAACCGTCGTAGTGGCGCACGGGCCACGGCACCGTGAAATAGCGCTGCTCTTTCGCCCGCTCCAGCAGGCGCGCGAGCCGTTCCCCGCCGAGCACCTTGAGCGTGAATAGCGCCGGGTCGCCCTGGCGCACGTTCTCGACGACGTAGACGTAGAAGTTCGGGTTGCGTCGCGCCTCCTCGACTTGGCGCGTTTCGAGCCACAGCTCGAACCCTCGGTTCGACTTGCCGAACGCCTTCACCTCGATCAGGCGCGGCGGCGACTCGATGTCGGCCGGTGCGCCGACGTAGCGGGTGTCGCGCGGCTCGCGGCCGGCAGCGCGTTCGAGCTCCATTACCCATCCGATCGCGGCGGCCTCGACCGCCTTGTTTCCGGCCAGCTCGGGCACCGTCATAGGCTCGCACGGCAACGAGCGGCGGTCTAGCGTCGCGGCGGGCCGGCATCGGGCGGCCAGACGACGCGGCCTGGCTCCGGGTCGATCAGGACGACCGCCTTCTGCGCGAGGTGCTGCGGGTTGCCGCGCAGCTTGCCGGCAAGCCACGCACGGAGCGCGACCACCGCGTCGGCGCCTGGCGCAACCGGGAGCGAGTCGCTGAGCAGGTCGACCTTCCGCCCGGAGTACTGCGGGAGATCCGGATGCCACCCGAACTTCGACGGCCCGAAGTCGCGCGCCTTGTTGCGCCGGTAGAGCGCACGGTCGGGGTAGCGGTCTGGCAGCGCCGCGAAGAACGTCCACACGTCGAAGTCCTTCACACCGTTGCTGCCGTCCACGTAATGCAGGGCTGCCCCCTGGCAGAGTGCGACGCACAGAAGCCGGTCCCTGTAGGGGGACCAGTGGGGGCTGCGCTCGAACATCTCCTCGCGGTCGCGGCGTGCGACTTCCCCGAGCCGGCGGAGGTCGTCGACGGTTATCGGCGCGAGCGACCGTGCAAGGCGTTCGTGCTTCCCTGTCATCCCCATCTGTCCTCGAGTCCCCGGTCCGCGACGAACGCGTCGAGCCACTCCGGAAACGGCTCTCGCCGCCGCGCAGCCCCGAGCAGGTTCGACCAGGCGAGGCTCGTGAACGATCGCGCGGCGGACTGCGCGAACGTCGACGCGAGGCCGGGCGTCTGCGCTGCGAGCCGGCGAGGGCCGAGGTTCACGAGCGCAAAGCGCCTGCCGGCCTGCTCGGCGAGCGCGGCGCCGATCCGCCAGTTGCGGACGAGCTCGTAGAGGCCCTGTCGAGCGACCTCCTCGGGCGGCGTCGCGAACAGGGCGGCGCAGTCGAGGTACCGCCCGAAGTGGCCGTAGCCCGGCTTCACGTCGTTCGGGGAGCGGTACTTCACCTCGACGATGACCATAAGGTCGGCCCACGCGATGACGACGTCGGGCTCGCTGCGGCTCGTCGACGGCTCGCCGAGCTCGTCGAGCACGGAGACGAGCGCAAGTCGAGTCTCCCCGCCGCCACCCGTGGGCGCCCCCCAGAGCAGCAGGTCGGGAGCCCCTGCCGGTGTGCCCGCGCCGGCGGCCTCGGCCACGACTCCGAGCTGGCCCACACGCTCGAGCCAGCGGAACACGGTCCACGTCACCGCATCCTCAGAGGTCGAGAAGCAGAACTTCGACCGCTTCGCCTTCAGGTTGCGCCTGTTCAGCGAGGCGTCAAGCACGCCCTCGAGTCCGTCCCTCACAGCGGCGGGAACGTTCAGCTCCGGCGAGCGGACGATGCACGTCCGCGACTCCGCGCTGGCCGCGTTCGAGTAGCCGCGCCCGCAACTGCACTGGTAGAGGCACGTCTCGTAGGAAGTCGCGGCCGGCACCCGGGGTGCGTCTAGCGTCCGAGGCACGATCGTCCTCCCGCAACAGCAGACCATCGGGGCGAGCGCGGCCACGTCAGCCAGCCAGCCGTCGCGACGACAGCGGCACGTAGGAGTCGCCGATGGCCATGTCCGCCGCTACTGCTGCTTGCGCCGCCGGCTACTCGCCGCTGTGCGGGTCGCCGACCCCTTGACGCTCTCGGCCAACGCGTCGAGCGACGCTCGCATGCCGTCTACGCTCGCCTGCAGGTCATCGAGCCGAGCCTGTACCGGGACGCCTTCCTCGTTACGGAGCTGCCTCACCAGCTCGGCCCCGGGGATGCTCTCGTGCGTTCGGTTGAGCGACCCGGGGGTGACGGCGATCAGGAGCGCCTCGATCGTGGCGATCACGACCTCCGGCGGGGCCTTGAGCGTTCCGATCTGCGCGAGGTCGCCGTTCTTGAGGACCTTTCGGAATCCGTACCAGGAGAACCTGTCCCACCTTCCCGCCAGTCTCCACCTTCGGTGCAGCAGCAGCCGGGCTCCCAGGCTTTGCCTGGTCGCTCTGCCTACGTAGACGACGCGCCAGTCCCCCCACAGGACGTAGAGGCCCCTCTGCTCCCATGCGTTCGTCTCTGTCTCGCGCAGGTACCCGTCCAGCGCGCGCCGCGACCAGTCCACCTGCTCGGGGTCCCAGAACTCGCCGTAGGCGCGGATGAGCGACACCGGCGCGAACGTACACGATCACCTGGGAACCGCAAAGGGTTCCGTCGGCTGCTGCGGAGGACGCGCCCCGACGCCCTGCGCCGGTCTGTCTGACGCGCCGCTTGACGCTCCGCCTGGCGCGAGCCGATCGTCGTGCCCAACCAGCGCCCAAGTCGAAGGTGAGGCCGGGGCGGGTCCGAGGAACGGCGCATGTAGTTCGGAGGGTGCGTGGATGCGGCTGTTCTCCTCGCCGATCGTCAGACCGGAGACGGTCAGCTCGACTATGCGGCCGTACTGCACGGTCTCGGCCTCGCGCTCGACGACGAAGACGACCTCTACACGTAGAGCCAGGTCTCGCGCGCGTACTCGCCGCGCCCAGCCACGCGGTCGACCGTCCCAACATCTCCACCGCCTGCGCTGATGCTGCGCTACGGGGCTTCCTAGAGCGTCGATTCCCCCACCCGCGAACCGGGCGAAAAGTGCGCAGCAATCTCCTTCTTGACGCCTGCGGCAGGTCCTATAGGTTCAACCTAGGAACAACGTCCAGGTTCAACGCAGCCGGCTCGGCTGCGTCACCGCGACCGAGCCGGCGCGACTTCCCCTCAGAGAAAGGACAACGCGATGCGCGAGCAGCGCAGCCTCAGCCCCTGGACCATCGACCCGCACGCAGCGTCCGACGAGGACCTCCTCCGCGCGATGTTCGATCTCGCAGATGAGGCGTCGTGCCTGCAGCGGCGCTCGAGTGAGATCGTCCTCCGCATCGACCACCTCGCCACGGTCGTCGGTGAGCGGTGGGCGCCGGAGGCGATGAGCCGCATCGAAGCGCAAGAGCGCGCTGAGCTCGAGGCCGAAGGATGAAGCGGTACGAGTCATCGAGAGAGACGGAAGCACGCATCGTCGTCGATGCGCTTCTCGCCGAGTGGCGGGCACGGAACGAACGTCTCGACGCGCTGAACAACCTGCTCAGTGGTCGGCGGCAGCAGCCGCGGCCCGCGTTGAAGGTGATCAAGGGCGGTCGCGATGCGTGAGCCCATACATGCTCGCTCGCAACACCCCCCTCGATCTCTCGAGCTCGGGCGCGTCGTCGTCACGACGAACTGCCTGCGACGGCTGACGATCGACGACGAGCCCGCAGTGCTCGTCCAGATGCGCGACATCGCGCCGCTCCTGAACCGCCACGCGAGCGGCGACTGGGGCGACATCGCCACCGACGACGTCGGGCTGAACGAGCAGGCGCTCGAGGACGGGTCGCGGCTGCTCAGCGTGTACGAGGTCCGCGGCGCGAAGGTGTGGATCATCACCGACGCCGCGAGCGACGCGTGCGCCGCCTGCTGGACCGGAGTCGGTCGCTGCGAACCGGAGAAGGGGACATGGCACGGCAACATTCACTTCCGCGACGACCTGCCGGCGCGGCGGCTCTCGACGACCGTGCTCCTCCCCGAGGACTAC
>CAVWXR010000006.1:0-3825 GCA_963759085.1 uncultured Actinomycetes bacterium | reverse complement strand
AACGCCCGCGCAGATCTTCACCGCACCGCGCGAGCCGCGGACGCAGCAGTTCCTGCAGCGGATCGTCGAGGCGCGGCGGTTGTGACGCCCGAGGAGCTGACGGAGATCCAGGAGGAGGCATCGCTGGCGGGGCTCGGCCACATCTTCCCGGCGGAGAGCTATCCGTTCCCGCGCGAGGCGGTGCTCGAGCGCTGGCGCACCGTCACCGACACGATCCTCGCCGATCCCGACGGGCTCGGCTTCGCAGCCGTGACGCCGCCCTGGCTGGACGCGCTGTACGTCCGCCCGGCCGCCTGGGGCACGGGTGTCGCCGACCGGTTGCACGACCGAGCGCTCGAGGCGCTGCGCGCCGCGGGCGTCGAGACGGCGCGGCTGTGGGTGCTGGAGGAGAACCGGCGCGCGCGCCGCTTCTACGAGCGTCACGGCTGGTACGCCGACGGCTCGACCCGCACCGTGCCGTTCCCGCCGCATCCGCTCGACGTCGGCTACTCGCTCGCGCTGTAAGAATCCCCGCCGAGATGATCCGCGCGAGCTGGCAGATCCGGATCGAGCGCCCGGCGGGGGAGATCTTCGACTTCGTCGCCGACCTCCGGAACGAGCCGCAGTTCAACCCGGACGCCTCGAACATCGAGCAACAGACACCGGGCCCGATCGGACTCGGCACCGTCTACACCAAAGACTTCAAGAGGATCGGCCGCTACGAGACGACGATCGACGTGTACGAGCCGCCGTCGAGCCTCGGCTTCGACGCGCGCAACCCCAAGACCGACGCGCTCGTCCGCTTCCCCTTCGAGCCGCAGGGAGAAGCGGCGACCGGCGTGAGCTGCGTCGTCGAGCTCACGATGAAGGGCGCGATGAGGATCCTCGAGCCGCTGATGGCCCCGATGATCCGCCGGCAGATCGAGCAGAGCCGCGGCCCGCTGCTCAAGCGCGCGCTCGAGCGCTGACGCGCGGGTGGGCCGGATCGAGCTCGTCCAGGGCGACATCACCCGCGAGACGGTTGACGCGATCGTCAACGCGGCGAACGCGTCGCTGCTCGGCGGCGGCGGTGTCGACGGAGCGATCCACCGCGCCGGAGGCCCGGCCATCCTCGCGGGGTGCCGCGCGCTCGGCGGCTGCCGGGTGGGCGACGCGAAGGCGACAGGCGCCGGGAACCTCGCGGCGCGCTATGTGATCCACACCGTCGGGCCGGTCTGGACAGGCGGCAGCGGGGAAGAGGCGCAACTCCTCGCCTCCTGCCATCGCCGCTCCCTCGAGCTGGCCGCGAAGCTCGGCTGCAACTCGGTCGCGTTCCCGGCCATCTCGACGGGCATCTACGGCTATCCGGTCGAGCTCGCCGCTCCCGTGGCACTGCGGGCGACCTCGCAGGCGCTTGCCGAGCATCCGCAGATCGCCGTCGTTCGTTTCGTCCTCTTCGACGAGCACATTTACCGGGCGTTCGAGCGCGCCCTTGCGGCGGACTGAGCAGCGCGAGTTCGACCCGATGAGCAGGCTCCTACTCCGTGACGGTACGGTGACGCTCGACTGGAACGATGAGCGGCAGTCGTGTTCGTGCCGCCGATCGCCAAGCAGCAGGCCGCCAGCGACTCGAGTCGGGCCGCTGCCCAATCCGCCTGGACGCGTCCGGGACCTCACGGCGATCTCACGCCGGCTCGACGTTCGCCCCCGCCGTCACGGGTTCCTCTGCGCGGGAGGGCGGCGCAGATCCAGCGAAAGCTGGCGGTGGGGCCCGTCGACGATCCGCTCGAGCGCGAAGCGGATGACGTCGCGGAGCGCGTCATGCGCATGCCGGATTCCGCCGTTCTGACACATTCGGCGGCCACGGTGACGATCCAGCGCGCCTGTGCGGACTGCGAGCGCGAGGAGGAGTTGCAGCTCGGCGGGGCGGCCGGTCCGGCGATCCAGCGCCGGCTGAAACCGGCCGAGTCGCAAGCCGCTTCGGCCGGCGGGACGCTCGAGTCCAGGGCGGCCGCCCTGGAAGGCCGCGGAAGCGCGCTCTCACCGTCTGTGCGCGGATACATGGAGCCGCGCTTTGGCTACGACTTCGGCGACGTGCGCGTTCACACCGACGCGAGCGCAGCCGAGACGGCAAGGATGGTCGACGCACGGGCGTTCACCCTCGGCCGCAACGTGGTCTTCGGCGACCGAGAGTTCGCGCCCGAGAGCTCGACCGAGGGCCTCTCGCTGCTCGCCCACGAGCTCGCCCACGTCATCCAGCAGCGCCGGGCGCCCCGTCGGGTCCAGCGTAGGATCGTCGTCGCCGGCAAGCCCTACACGCCGACGGCGAGCTACTACGACTTCCTGACCAAGAACTTCGGTGCTGCGATGAAGGAGTTCGTGGAGCGGATGCACAACAACGGCAACCCGCCCGATTACGCCTTCTCGAGCTACGACCAGATGGGCACCGAGGTCCGCGTCAGGGCGCAGGCGATCAAGGGAATCGAAGAGGTGCACAAGGGCTGCTGCGAGTACTACAGCTCCGCGGAGCCGCCGCACCTGGACCCGACCTACTGGGATCAGATCGGATCCGCAGTGGACTTCAAGCCGAAGTCGCCCTTGCCCGCCGGGAAGCAGGCATCGGATGCGATCAAGGCGATCTTCGCGCCGGGGGCCAAGACTCGCGTCGAGTGCTTCTCGATGACGGTGGCCATCCAGTACTACTCGATGCTGAAGGGGTTGGGCGAAGCGCGCTTCAACAGCCTGTTCCCCGGCGGGGCGGGAATCGAGATCTCACAGCGAGCGAGGACGGACAGCCAGCAGCCGCTCCTCTCCGGCCCCGACAAGAAGTACAAGAACATCGTGGTCGCGAGCAAGGCCGACCTGCTTCCCGGAGATTGGGTCTACTTCAAGAACTTCCGCGACTACACCACGCGGGTGCCCGGCGGCTACTGGCAGGGCGAGAACGCCATCTACCTCGGCGGCGGAAACTACCGGGGCTTCGGGGTGGCGTCCATGTCCGAGAACGATCTGAACCAGGAATTGGTCAACCAGTACAACAACGGGGCGACGCCGCATCTGACCAAGACCGTCGCCGATCTCATCGCCGACGGAGGCGGTCTCCTGCTCACGCCCGTGCTTCGGCCGGAGATCTCGAAGCTCGCCCCGTAGAGCCGCTCGTGGCGCCGGCGGCCGACGATCCCCTGTACGTCGAGGACGAGATCCCCATCTGCGACCGCGTGTCCCTACGCGAGCGCGTCGAGACCGTCGTCGGCCGGACGTTCCCGATCGAGCGCGGAGGCCGGTCTCCGGTCGGCTACCGCAGCTACCTCCTCGCCTACGACGCGTCGGGGCGCCGGGTCCGCCAGGAGCAGCTCGACAGCTCCGGGCGGGTCCTCCGGCGTTGGCTCTACGACGAGGGAAAGCCTCTGCAGGAGCTCGCGTACGACAGGGGCGGGCAGCTCGAACGGCGCTGCGAGCTCGTCTACCGGAGCGATGAGCTCTGGCAGGAGAAGCGGATGTACGCGGCGTCCGGCGAGCTGATGTACAGGGTCGTCGCCGACCGCGACGCGACCGGGAGGCTCCTGACCGCAACGTACCTGCAGGCCGGCGGAGGAGCGGACGCGATTCGCCTGGACACCTACCGCTTCGATGACCGCGGCTGGCTCGTAGAGGTGGACATGAGCCCCCTGGGAGACTGCGTCTTCGAGTACGGCGCCACTCACGGCCTCCTGACGCGGAGGTCGAGGAACCTGCCGGGCGCGAGCGCCTTCGGGGATGTGCTCGAACTGGAGTACGACACGCGGGAGCTGCCGGTCCGACTGACCCACGAGAACCGGAGCCTGACCGTGCTCGAGTACGAGTCGTCGCCTCCAGGGTCTCACGAGT
>CAVWXR010000005.1:0-131762 GCA_963759085.1 uncultured Actinomycetes bacterium | reverse complement strand
TATGTCCCTGTTGCTTCGGTTCGGTTGGGTCTTGCTCCCAAGGACCTCGATCGCTTTTGGGACGAGAGCCTCGCCGAGATGCACGCGCTGGACCCCAAGATCGAACTGAAACCTGCGGGCATTCAGGCGCCGAACGCCGAGTGCTTTCACCTGTTCTTCAACGGCGTAGACGGCGCGCGAATCCACGCGAAGTACCTTCGGCCAAGAGGCCCTGGCCGCAAGCCGGCCGTGCTGCTTTTCCACGGGTACACCGGTTCGAGCGGCGACTGGTTCGACAAGCTGGCCTGGACGGGCCAAGGCTACTGCGTCGCGGCGCTGGACTGCCGCGGACAGGGCGGTCTCTCGGAAGACGTTGGCGGCGTGAAGGGCAATACGCACAACGGCCACATCATTCGCGGTCTGGACGAAGAGTCGCCGAAGAAACTGCTTTTCCGCCAGATTTACCTCGACACCGCGCAGCTTGCGCGCGTCGTGATGGGTCTGCCTGAAGTGGATCCCGAACATCGATTCACCCGCTCGGCAATCGAGAGGCGTCCGGGTCCGGCCGTACCCCGTCTTGCGAGAACGCGAGGCCGGCCGCAACCGAAAGCAGTGGGATGTCGCCGAGGGCGTCCGCGATCGTCCTCGCGGTCTCGAGCGCAGCGTCTGCTTTCACGGCCAGCACGACCAGGTCGGCACTCCGCACCGCATCGTGGTTCGCCGCTCCGCTCACGCGGCCGCCTCCCAGCTCGCGCGCCGCCTCCTCCGCCCGGCGGGCGTCCCGCGAGCCGATCACGACCTCATCCTCACCGCAGGCCGCGAGGCGCGCCGCGAGCGCGAGGCCGAAGCTGCCCGTACCGCCGAGAATCGCGATCTTCACGCGAGCGCCCCGGCGGCGTCGAGCGCAGCGCGCGCCAGGCCCTGCCTCGTGGCTTCATCTGTCATCAGCGTCCGGGTGACGACGGGCTGGACGCCGGCGGGCAACTCTGCAGGTGCGTCGGCTTCGTCGATCACGAGCGCGTCGATCAAGCCGGTGTAACAGCCGGCCACGTGCGCGGGGCTCGTTCCTCCCGCGAGCCTGCTCAACATCCGGTCGGCGGGCCCCTTGACAGCGCGACCGCCGACGATCGGGCTGACGGCGACGCAGGGCACGGTTCGGCCGACGAGGGCGGCGCGGATCTCCGCGACGGCCAGAATCGGCCCGATCGATACGTAGGGTTGCTGGGCGCGATCACGATCGACGTCCGCGCCGGCGATCGCGTCGATCACTCCTGGCGCAGGGCGGGCGTCCGGCGCGCCGGCGTAATGGAGTGCGTCGACCTCGTCCTGGTGGCCACGGGCGACGAACCAGGTCTGGAAGGGAAACGTGCCGGCCGGCGTCTCGAGGAAGGTGCGCAGCGGCTCATCGGTGGCCGGCAGCAGCGGGCAACGCAGCCCGTAGGCCCGGGCCAGCCGCGCGGTCACAGCCGAGAGCGGCAATCCCTCACGCAGCAACTGCGTCCGTACGAGGTGCAGACCGATGTCCCTGTCTCCGAGCCGGAACCAGGCCTCGCCGTCGAGCTCGGCAGCCGTCGCGAGCGCGTTCCAGGACTCGTCGGCCCGACCCCACCCGCGCTCCTCGTCGGAGAGCCCTGCCAGGGCATAGAGGATGCTGTCGAGATCCGGGGAGATGTGCAGGCCGAGCACCTCGACGTCGTCCGCAACGTTGCCTATGATGGAAACGTTGCCCGGCTCGACGACACCCAAGACCCCGCGGAGAAACCGCGCGCCTCCGACGCCGCCCGAGAGCACGGTCACGTTCACGCTGCGGCTCCCGCACTCGACGCTCCGATGCGGAGTGTGGCGAGGGCCTTGCGGGTGTGCGGCCCGAGCCGCGGCTCGAGCCGCTCGAGGTCGGCGACCGTGTCCACGTCATCGATGAGATTCGGCACATCAACCGTGCGCGTTTCGGCGAGCCCGGCGAAGCGCGCGGCGCTGCCCGCGCCGTAGAGCGGGGCAAACAGGTCGGGTGACCCGAAGGCGAGCGCGTTCGTCGTCCCATCGACCGCCGCGGCCAGCGCGATGCCGTGGTGCGGAACGGCGCCCGCGAGAGCCCGCAGGTCGCGTGGGGTCACGCAGGGCAGGTCCGCGTTCACGACGAGGAAGAGCGTCGCGTCACGGGTCGCTGCGGCAGCGTCGAGCCCGGCGCTCACCGCCGCGCCCTGGCCGTTGCCGGGATCGAGCACGACCGTCGCGTTCGCAAGGGTGACGTCATCCGGCGTGACGACGTAGGTCGGCCCGACTGCGACGCAGGCGGCAACGACATCCGCAACCATGGCGCGCGAGAGGGCGGCCCGGGCCGCCGCCGTGGGCAGGCCAAGCCGGCTCTTGCCTGCTGCCCCGCGAAAGGGGACGATGAGCGTCGGCATCCGGCGGAGCCTAGCGGGGTGACCGCGCTCCCGGGCGCGCTGCCCAGGTTAGGAGTTGCTGCCGAGTGAGCGTGCTGCCCATTCGCGCAGGTCGAACCAGTGAGATGCGCGGAGCCCTGCGGCGACGGTCGGATCGGTGTGCTCCGGGTTGAAGACGTGGCTCGCAAGGTCGCAGCAGATCTCGAGCTCGTCGAACGCGTGGTGATCGACCCCGACGAGGGCGTCCGCCGGGAGCTGGGCCTCGCGCACCGTGTAGTGCTTGAACTGGAGCTCAGGCGCGACTTCCATCAGCTGGGGCCAGTCGGGACAGCTGCGCGAGCTCATCGAGCTTCGATTGGCTCGGGGGCCTGAAGTTCCTTCAACGCCCAGCGACCGTCCAGAAACACGGCCCCGGTCTGATCGCCGGTCGGAAAGACGAAGAAGCGCAAGGCGTCGTCGAGCGAGTGGAGGAGGCGTCCGCCATCGGCCTCGACCAGCGCGCAGCGGAGGTGAAAGCGTCCATCGGCGAGGGGGAGGCGGTCGAGCTCGAAACGCAGCTCGCGCTCGCCCGCGTGCCCGTTCCAGCCGAGCTCGTCGGTCGCCTGCGTCACCGCTCCGAGCACGACGCCGTCGTCGTCGCGAAGCTCGAGCGAGACGTTCGGTGGCGGCACATCGCGCTCCGAGGAGACGACGAGCCGCACGACGAGCTGCTCGCCCGCCGCGACCTGAAGACGCTCGTCGCCGTCCGAGTCGAGAAGCTGTGCCGCGACGATCCGCGCCTCGCCGCTGCCCCATTCGCGCAGGCCGGCGGCAAGCTCGTCGGGGTCTTCGGTCCTCGGCCAGCAGCTGCCGGTAACGCGCGATCGCCTCGCGCGTCGGCCCGTCGAACGCGACCTCCCCTTGCCGGAGCAAGACTGCGCGCTCGCACAGCCGCTCGACCGCCTGCGCATCGTGGGAGACGAAGACGATCGTGCCGCCGCGCTGCTTGAACTCGTGGATCTTTCCGAAGCACTTCCGCTGGAAGTCCTCGTCGCCGACCGCGAACACCTCGTCGAGGAGCAGCACGTCCGCCTCGGATGTGCGCGGCGACCGCGAAGCCGAGCCGCATGTACATCCCCGAGGAATAGGTGCGGACGGGCAGGTCGATGAACCGCTCCAGCTCGGCGAACGCGACGATCTCGTCGCATCAGCTCGCGCACCCGCGTCGCGCGTCAGGCCGTGGATCGAGCCGTTCAGGATAGACGTTCTCGCGGCCGGTGAAGTCCGGGTGGAAGCCCGCCCCGAGCTCGAGCAGCGAGCCGATCCGCCCGCCGACCTCGATCCGGCCCGGAGGTCGGCTTGATGATCCCCGAGACGAGCCGCAGCAGCGTCGTCTTGCCCGAGCCGTTGCGGCCGACCAGCCCGACGGCCTCGCCCGGCTCGAGCGCGCAGCGAGACGTCGCGCAGCGCCCAGACGTCGCGTCACGGTCGTCCGCCCGGGCGAGACGAACGCGTCCTTCAGCGTCCGGTGCGCCTTCGCGTGGACGCGGAAGCGCCGCGAGACGCCGTCGACCTCGACGAGCCCTGGGCTCATGGGGATGACGGTAGCGCGCCCCCGGCCGCGCCGTGACGTCGTGCACGAGCTCGCGCAGCCGCGCCGAGCGTCCGGGTCGGTCGCCGGAAGGACGCCGTGGCCGAGGTTGAAGATGTGGCCCGGGCGTCCGCCGGCGCGACCGAGGATGTCGCGCGCGGCTGCCTCGACGCGCTCCCACGGGCCGAGCAGCGTCGCGGGATCGAGATTGCCCTGCACGCCGCGCTCGTCGCCGACGAGCGCCCAGCCTTCGTCGAGCGGAATCCGCCAGTCGAGGCCGATCACGTCGCCGCCCGCCTCGCGCCATCGTCGAGAGCAGCGCGGACGTCCCGGTGCCGAAGTGGATCGTCGGCACACCGAGCTCGGCCACCGCGGCGAGGATGCGGCGCCGACCAGGGCGCCACGAACTCCGAGTAGTCGGCCGGCGACAGCGACCCGACCCACGAGTCGAACACCTGCACGACGTCGGCACCCGCCCGCGCCTGCGCGACCGCGTAGCGCCGCGAACGTGTCCGCGAGCTTCTCCATCAGCGCGTTCCACACCTCGGGCTCGCGCGTACATCAGCTTCTTCGTCGTCGCGAACTCGCGGACGGGCGACCCTCGACGAGATACCCGGCGACCGTGAACGGGCCGCCGCAGAAGCCGATCACCGCCTGGTCCGGCGCGAGCTCGCGCCGCACGATCCCGATCGCCTCGAGGATCGGCGCCACCGCCTCCTCCGGCGTCGGGCACACGCAACCGCGCCACAGCCGCCGCCGACCGGACCGGCTCGGCGACGACCGGCCCGACGCCCTCGACGAGCTCGACGCCGATGCCCATCGGCACGACGGGGGTCATGATGTCCGCGAACATGACCGCCGCGTCCACCCCGTGGCGGCGCACCGGCTGAAGCGTGATCTCCGAGGTCAGCTCGGCGGAGCGGTTGATCTCGAAGAACGCGTGCCGCTCGCGGATCTCGCGGTACTCCGGCAGCGACCGCCCCGCCTGCCGCATGAACCACACCGGGGTGCGCTCGACTGGCTCACGCCGCGCGGCGCGCACGAGCAACGGATCCACGCGCCTAGACTAGCCGCGCATGGCGAAGGGACCCCTCGTTGTCTCTTGGGGAGACTGGACGCTCTCCGAGCCGCAAGCCGGTGCGCCCGGTCGCGCCGAAGCGATGGTCGAAAACGCCGGCACGGTCACCTGGGGACGCGGGATCAAGATCGCCTACCACTGGCTCGACGACCGCGGCAATCCGATCGTCTGGGACGGCGAGCGCACCGCCCTCCCCCCGCTCGCTCCGGGCGAAAGCGCGACCGTCCACGCCGACTTCCGCGCCCCGATCCCTCCCGGCCACTATCGCTTCGCCCTCGACCTCGTCGCCGAGCGGCGCGCGTGGTTCTCGGAGCTCGGCAGCGAAATGGTCACGACCGACGTCGACGTCACTCCGCGCGCCGGCCCGCACAGCGTCACTCTCCCGGACTGGGTCGAGCGCACGGCCGACTGGGACGAGCGCGTCGCGGCGGCGCATGCCGAGGGATTCGCGGTCGTGGCCGGCGCGATCCACTGGGACGGCGGCCTGCTCGGCCGGCGCCCGCACGCCCTCGCTCCGTACCAGCCGGGCCCGGGTCGCGTCCCGGCGTTCCCGCACGCACTACTCTGCCCGTCGGTCCTGGACGGAATCGAGCTGGAGCGGCTCCCGGACGTCGAGGGCCTGCCCGCGTTTGCCGCGCCGGCGCCCCACAGCGAGCCGTGGATCTACGACGGGCGAATCGTCCTCAACGCGAAGCCGCGCTCGCGATCGTGATCGCGGCGGCCTCTAGAGGCTTGATGTGTATTAGGCATGCGTCTCGCGGGTGTTCCAGGCCAAGCCAGGGTGGCTCGGCGTCCGCAGCCCAGGCCGATGGGCCTGGGCAAGGGCGACGAGACGGCATGGCGCCGCGCCTGGGGCGGCCGCGAGGCCACGGCTAATACACATCAAGCCTCTAAACCCCTTCGACCGCGACCAGGCGGCCGGCCGCGACCGCCGCGGCCAGCGCCCCGCGGTCGCGCTCGTTGAGGTCCGCGTAGGCGACCGCGAACTCTGCGACGGCGCGGTCGAACCCGTCGCCGTTGCCGAGGTACGCGGCGATCGCGACCCGGTCGCCGGAGCGGGCATGGGCGCGCGCGAGTGACCACGCGCACCAGTGCGCGTAGGTCGAGAGACCGCGCGCCCCGATCCCCCCGACGTCGATCGACATCTTCCAGTCGCGGAGCTGGCGCACATAGAAGTCGCGCGGACTCCCCTGGTCGTCCTCGACTCGCGTCCAGCCGATGAAGATGTCGCTCGCCGCCTGCGCGAGCCGCTGCCCCTGGACGACGCGCTCCGCGCCGTTTTGGTGCTCGGCGCCGCCGAGGAACGGCTCGAGCACCGACTGCCCCGCCTCCTTCAGCTGCAGGAAGAGCGCGTCCTGCGCATCCCGCCCGAGGAGCAGCATCATCCAGAGCGCATGCCCGACGCTGCCGACGCCGACGACCTTGCGCGCGAGATGCGCGTAGCGGAAGCCCTCGAGGAGCTGCCGCCGATCCGGCGGCAGCGAATGCCGGTAGCTGCGGAAGATCGCGCGCAGGCGCTCCTCCCGCTCGGGATGGCCTTCGAGCAGATCTTCGATCGGGACGATCAGCGGCGGCTTCGCCACGAAGCGCGGCTCGCCGTCGACGATGTGCGTCAGGGTCGAGAGGTCGTGCGCAGTGCTGTTCATGCGCGCGTGCACCGCCTCCCGCTCGACGTCCTTTCGCGCGCGGGCGCTCTGGAGCTGCGCCGCGATCGTGCGCGACGTCCGCATGCGCATACCAGACGTCCAGATTGTTCAGCGCCGCGAACTCGCGCATCGCGGCGCGGTAGGAACCGACCGTCTCGAGCACCGACGCCCGCCGCTCTGCGACGGTGAGACCGGTCTCGCGCCCGGCGATCTCGACACTCGTGGCGAGGCGCTTGAGGTCCCACTCGAACGGGCCGCGCATCGTCTCGTCGAAGTCGTTGATGTCGAAGACGAGGTTGCGCTCGGGCGAGGCGTAGCCGCCGAAGTTGGCGAGATGCGCGTCGCCCACGAGCTGGACGCGGAGCCCCGTCCTCGGCGACGGCGCGAGGTCGCTCGCCATCACCGCGGCCGCACCGCGGTAGAACGCGAACGGGGAGGCCAGCATGCGCCCGTACCGGATCGGCAGGAGCTCTGCGACCCGGTTCGCGGCCTGCGCCTCGAGGATCCCGATCGGATCCCGGTCGGGCTGAAGCTCGAGCGCCGCGTGGGACGACCGCGGCGCCGCCTTGCGGGCCTCCCGCCCGCGACGGACCCGCTCCTCGACCGTCAGGTGGACGACAGGCTGGAGGTCGCGCTGTTCAGTCGTCGCGATCACGTGAGAGACGGACCGTAGATCTCGGGGCCGTTTGTCGCAAGCCCGGGAAGCGATGCGAGAACGATGCCCGAAGGTGCGCCAGGAACGCGTGTTCAGGTCCCGGGCGGGAACTTGTCGAACGCCTCGCCGACGATGTCGGCCATGGTCTTCTGAGGCTCGTCGCCGCTGCGCATCGCTCCTTGCGCGGCCTCGGCAATCGCCGCTCGGTCTTCCTCCTTCATCCGCCGGCGGGCGAGCAAGCGTTTCCGCAGAGACATGGCCCAACGCTATCCGTAGACCCGGTTTCCCCCGTGCTCCTAGAGCTCGACGGCGATCCGATCGTCCACGCGCCGGAACACGTACGCCCCGAGGGCGAGCGAGACCGCCGCAGCGACCGCCAGGTAGATCACGTCGGCCACCCGAGGCGCGTGGTCGCTCCAGAGGGCGGCCCGCACGGCGAAGATCGGCGGGGCGACGAAGTTGCCGAAGCGGAGCACGTCGAGCAGCTTGTGGTGGCCCTGCTCGCTCGTCGGCACGTTCGCGAACGACCAGAGGATCGGCGTCAGCAGGAACCAGGGGAAGAGCGCGGCGGCGAGGATGTGCTCGATGTCCCGGAAGAGGACGTTCACGCAGGCGACGACGAGCGCGAGGCCGGCGACGAAGCAGACGAAGAGCGCTCCGAGCGGGATCGCGAGCCAGACGTGCGAGCGCGCGTGCGGCAGGAAGACGAGCGAGAGCACGATCAGGATCGCGAGCATCACCGCAAACGTGACGAGCTGGGTCGCCACGACCGAGAACGGGACGAGCTGGCGCGGGAAGCGCACCTTCTTCACGAGCTCGGCGCTGTCGAGCAGAGAGCGGGCCGCCGACTGCACGGAGATGGCGAAGAAGAGCCAGCAGGCGATCCCCGAGAGCAGGTAGAGCGGGTAGTGCGGGATCCCGTTCCCCTTGTTGAAGATCAGTCCGAAGAAGAGGAGGTAGACGCCCATCAGCGCGAGCGGGTTCACGAGCGACCAGAGGATCCCGAGCGCCGAGCCGCGGTACTTCGCCTGGAAGTCGCGGCGGAAGAGGTTCGCGAAGAGCTCGCGGTAGCGATAGAGATCGGCGTAGACCGTCATGAGTCGACGACTAGTGTAGGGATGCTTTCCTCGAGTCAAACATGGCCCTTACACCGCTCCGTTACGCTCACCGACCGTGAGCACCATCGCGGCGCTTGTCGCCTTCCCCGCCTGCGCGCTCGTGATCTGGGCGCTCCTGCGTTCCCCCCTGACGCGCCGGCTCGTTGCGCATCCCTCGGCCGACCGCTGGCACGCGTCCTCGACGCCCCTTTTCGGCGGTCTCGGCATCTTCGCCGGCCTCTCCGCCGGGCTCTGGCTGCCGGTTGCGGTCGGCGCGGCTCACCCGTCCAAGGAGCTGCTCGGCGTGTACGCCGGGGTCGCCGTGATGTTCCTCGCCGGCCTGATCGACGACCTCCGGCACCTGAACCCGCTCGCCAAGCTCACGCTGCAGATCGCCGCCGGCGCGATCGTGCTCGCAACCGGGACGACCGTGCAGCTCGTGCACAACCCGATCGTCGCGGGCGCGGTCGCGATGTTCTGGCTCGTCGGCATGACGAACGCCTTCAACCTGCTCGACAACATGGACGGGCTCGCCGCGACGCTCGCCGGGATCGCCTTCACCTTCTTCGCAATCGACGCCGTGACCGAGCACCCGAGCCACGCAGTGCTTGCGTCTCGCTCGCCGGCGCCCTCGCGTGCGCCGGCTTCCTGCCCTTCAACCTGCGTCCGGGCGGCAAGGCACTCGTCTTCATGGGCGACTCCGGCTCGCAGGCGCTCGGCTTCGCGCTCGCCGGGCTCGGCCTTTCGGCGAGCTGGAAGGTGGCGGGAACGACCGTCGCGACGCTGCTCGTGCCGATCCTGGTGCTGGCGGTGCCGATCCTCGACACGACTCTGGTGACGATCGCCCGGCTGCTCGAAGGGCGGCCGATCTCGCAGGGCGGGCTCGACCACAGCTCGCATCGCCTCGTGCGCTACGGGTTGACGGAGAAGCAGGCCGTGTTGCTCCTTGCGCTACTCGCGACCGCACTCGGCGCGACGAGCCTCACCTACAACGTGCTCGACGACCGGCGGCTGACGATCGTCGGCGTGTTGATCACGGTCGTGTTGCTCGTGCAGTTCGCGAGCTTCCTCGCCGACGTCGAGCGGCGGCCGGCTGCCGGGACGGCGCCCGGGCTGCTCACCACGTTCTCGGTGCACTGGCGCCGCCTCGTCGAGGTGGTTGTCGACTTCGCCCTCATCACCGGCGCAGCCGCGGCCGCGTATGCGATCCGGTTCGACTGGCCCGGCACGGTGAACCAGCGCCACATGGCCACGATCACGCTCCCGGTCATCCTCGCCGCCCGTTATCTCGCGTTCATCCCCTTCGGGCTCTATCGATCGATCTGGCGTTATGCGGGCGTGCGCGACCTGTTCGCGATCACCGCCGCGATCACTGTGTCCGAGCTCGTCGCCGTCGGGTTCATGTCCACCACTCAGGATCTCGGAGACTTCTCGCGCTCGTACTTCATCGTCGACGCGCTGCTCTGCATCGTCGTGATCGGTGCGTCGCGCGTCGCCGAGCGCGCCCTCGTCACCGGGCTGCGCACGATGCAGGACCGCACCGGCAGACGCACGCTGATCGTCGGCGCGGGCAGGACCGGACGCAGCCTGATGCACGAGCTGCGTGAGACCGCGGGCGAGCGGGTGGTCGGTTTCATCGACGACAACCCCCTGCTGCGCCGCCGCCGGGTGCACGGGGTCCGCATCGTCGGCACGACCGCCGAGCTACCGGAGGCCCTCGAGCGCCTGCACCCGGACATCGTGCTCGTCACGATCCCGAACGCCCCTCGCGAGACGCTCGACGCAGTCATCGACGCCTGCGACGCGGCGGGCGTCCCGTGCCGGTTCGTCCGCCGCGAGATCGACCTCGACCCACGCGTCGTCCTCGGCACGGCCGCGGACTAGTGGCAGCGGTCGAGCACACGGCACCCGCCGGGCTGCCCGCGCGGTCCTGGATCGACCGCGGCCTCGCCGCGCTCCCGATCTTCGCCCTGGCCATCGTCATCCTGACGTTCTACGGCTACGAAGCCTGGCTGCGGAAGACACCCTGGCTCTTCGCCGACGAGGACGAGTGGGCGCAGATCTCGCGCGCGATCGCGACCACCGGGCACGCGGCGCGGCGCGGGGCTCCGATCTCGTTCAAGTCGCTCTATGCCTTCCTGATCGCGCCGATGTGGTGGATCAAGAACACCCACACGGCCTACACGGCGATCAAGTACCTGGATGCGATCGTGATGTGCTCGGCCGCGCTGCCGACGTACTTCCTGGGCCGTATGCTCGTCAGCAAGCGCTCCGCGTTCGCCGCGGCCGTGCTCGCGATCGCGATCCCGGGGATGTCGTACGCGACGTTCATCATCCCGGAGCCGCTCGCCTATCCGTGGTTCGCGCTCTGCGCGTGGCTGATCGTGCGGGCGCTCGCGACCCAGCGGCGCCGCGATCTCGCGCTCGCGATCGCCGCCTCGTTGATCGCGGTCGAGGTGAAGGACGAGCTCGTGGTGCTGATCCCGTCGTTCGCCTTGGCGGCGGCGGGCCTGTGGGTGACAGGACCGCGCGGACGGGCGTTCCGCAGGAACTGGACCCGTGGCGACACCGTCGGCGCCGTAATGCTGCTGCTCGGCGCGAACTTCCTCTTCAACCGGGTCGTGCTCAACCGGAGCTATGAGTGGATGATCGCTTCCGAGTACTGGAAGGGGCGCATGATCCATCTGGGCCTGACCGCCGTCGCGGCGCTCGCGATCGGGCTCGGGCTGCTGCCACTGATCGCCGGGCTCACATCGCTGCGCCTGCGCGAACGGCGCGGCGACCCCGCGTACCGGGCGTTCGCGGCGTTCCTCGCCACCTCGATCATCTTCGTCTCGCTCTACGCCGCGACGAAGGCCGCGTACCTGTCGACGCTCTTCTCGACGCTGACGGAGGAGCGGAACCTGATCTACCTCTCCCCGCTCCTGCTCGTCGCGACGATGCTCGTGCTCGAATCCCGCCGGCCCGCGCTCTGGGTGCTGTTCGCCGCCGCGGCCTTCGTCCTCTACATCGTCCTGCACGAGCCCTACCAGCTCGGCCCGTACTACGAGGCGCCCGGCTTCTCGATCCTGACGCTTTTCAACACGCACTGGAACTGGGACCTCTCGCACCTGCACTGGGGCCTCTTCACCGCCTGGGTGATCGGTCTCGCTCTCGTCGCCGCGGCGCCGCGGTTCCGCGGCGTGAAGCCCGTCACCGTGGCGCTCCTGCTCGCCTGGCTGCTCGCGGGCGAGATGCAAGCGACGGCCGGGAACGTCCACTTCGCCGACCAGCTCCGCGCCGCCTCGCCGAGGCATCTCAATTGGGTCGATCAGCGCACGCACGGCCAGGGTGTCACCTACCTCTTCGCGAACGCCACCGACAACAACGGGCTCTGGCTGACGGAGTTCTGGAACCGTGACCTGAAGCACGTCGACAGCCTCGACGGCACGGCTCCCGGGCCCGGCCCGGTCGGCGGGCCGAGCCTGCTCTCGCCCGACGGGACGCTCTCCGAGGACACCGGGACGCCGTACGTGCTCACAAACAACGGCGTCCACGTGCAAGGAACGGCGATAGCGAACGTCGGCGCGATGATCCTCTATCGCGTCTACGGGACGTGGAAGCTGCGCGACGACGCGATCGGGGTCTACTCCGACGGCTGGATGGGAACGAAGGCCGCCTGGACGTATTTCCCGAAACTGTCCGGCGTCCTGACCGTCGATCTCCGGCGTACGGCGTTCAACGGGACGGCGCCGTTCGCACACGCGACGATCGTCGCCGGCACGGTGAAGCTCGACCAGAACAACCTGCCGGTGCTGAAGCACGTCTTCGCGATCCGCCACGCGGTCGTGAGGAACGGGCCGACCTCGGACGTGAAGGTGAGGATCCGGGTCGCTCGTGCACCCGTTCGCGTCGTCGTCACGATCCCCGACAGCGACACCTTCGAGCCGTCGGCCACGGACACGCGCCACCTCGGCGCCCAGGTCGAGTTCAAGTTCACGCCGGACAAGACCTAGCTGCGGCCTGACAGGGATCCCGTGGAGCTCCGCGTTCAGATCGCACGGACCGTCGAGGAGATCGAGGGTCTGAGACCGGCGCTGGCCGTGCTGCCGTGGGAGCGCGAAGAGGCCGAGCTCGACAACTTCCTGACCCGCCTGCGCGCGAGACCGAACGTGCTCTCGCCGTTCGCGATCGTCGTCTACCGCGGGGACGAGCCGGTTTCGGCCCTGATCGGGCGCATCGAGTCGCGAGAGCTGAGAACGAGCATCGGCTATCGCGTGGTCTACGCGCCCACCGTGCGCGTCCTCCAGATCGTCGACGGCGGGATCGCCGCCGCGGACGATGCTGCGATCCCGCCGCTCGTCACAGCGCTCGGCGAGGCGCTTGCCCGGGGAGACGCGGAGGCCGCGGCGCTCCCCCCACTGCCGGTCGAGGCCGCGCTGTTCGCCCGGTTCAGCGCGCTCGGCGGCCCGCTCGAACGGCAGCGGTTCGTCCCCACCTGGACCCGGCGCCGGCTCGTCTTGCCGGAGAGCTTCGACGCGTTCCTCGCCTCCCGGAGCTGGGAGACCCGCCGGGGAATCAAGAAGACGGCGAACAGGCTGCGCGCGAAGTTCGGCGACGAGATGCACGTCGAGGTCCTGCGGGAGCCCGCGCGCCTCGACCGGCTCGTCCACGACCTCGACCGGGTCGCGAGCCTGACCTACCATCGCGCGGTCGGTGCCGGCTTCGCGGACACGCCCGAGCACCGGGAGCTCGCCCGGATCGGGCTCGAGCACGGCCGAACCCGCGCCTACGTCCTCTACCACGGCGAGCAGCCGGTCGCATACTGGCTGGCTTCGGTCTATCGCGGCACGATGTACCTGCAAACGACAGGGTTCGACGACGCCTACGCACACGATCGGGTCGGGATCTTCCTGCTGATGCGCCTCTTCGAGGACGCCTGCGCCGACCCGGCGGTCGACGTAATCGACTTCGGCCCCGGCGACGCCGACTACAAGCGCCTCTACTCAAACGACGGCGTCCCCGAGCGCAACCTCTTCGTCTTCGCGCCGACGGCCCGGGCGCGCAGGATCAATCTCACCCGCACGGCGATCCTCGGCGTCGGCCTCGGCGCGCGCCGGGCCCTCGACGCGGTCAACGCGACGGATCGCCTGAAGGCGCTCTGGCGCAAACGGCTCCGGGAGGGCGCGTGAGGATCGTGGCCCTGGCGCGCCGGGCCCCGAAGACCCTCCGCAATGCCCTGATCGACCTCAGGTACGGCGGGCTCCTCGGCGGGACGACCCGGACGAGGTATGCCGAGCTCGGCGCCTTCGACACGGCGAACTCCGACTACGCCGACCTGCCGGCCCTGTTCGGCGCGGCCGGCGTGACCGCCGACGACGTGCTGGTCGACGTCGGCTGCGGCAAAGGCAGGGCGATCAACTGGCTGCTCGGCCACTACCCCGGCAACGAGATCATCGGGATCGAGCTCGATCCGGAGATCTGCGCGCACACGGCGCGACGCCTCCGACGCTACAAGCGGGTGCAGATCCGCTGCGGCGACGCGACCACGATGCTGCCGCGCGAGGGGACGATCTTCTTCCTCTTCAACCCCTTCGACGAGGCCGCGCTGGCCCGCTTCATCGGCGCGCTGGTCGAGGCCGGTGGCAGGAAACGGGTCATCTACTACAACTGCACGTTCATCCGCCTCTTCCTCGACGACCTGCGGTTCGACGTCCAGGAGATCGAGCTGCCCTCACGCAGCCATCGGTCGGCGCTCGTCACACTGGTGCCTGCGGGGCGAACGCCGGCTTGAGATCGGTGTGGCGGAGGCGAAGGACGATCGCGGTCCAGACGAGCCCGTAGGCGCTCGACGAGGCGAGCACCGCGCCACCGGCCCCGGTGACGCCCCAGAGCTCCCCGAAGACGATGATCGACGGCAAGAGAACGGCCGTCTCGACGGCATGGGCGAAGACACGCAGCCCCGGACGGCCGATCGTGACCGGAAACGACTTCGTCCAGCCGAAGATCAGCTGCAGTGCGGCCGAGCCGAGAATCAGACGCGCAGCACCCACGGCCCCGTTGTACTGATGCCCGAGAATCGTCCGCACGAGCCACGGCAGTGCCCATTCGGCCGGCGGCAGGATCACCACCATCAGCAGGGTCGCGACGACGATGTAGCGGCGGAGGTCGGCGATCACGGCCTTGAAGCGGCCGAGCTCCCAGTCCCGGGTCTGGTCGGTGAGCAGGATCATGCGCGCCGGGGCGGAGAAGGTGGCAAACGCGCTCTCCGGCGCCTGGGCGCCGCGGAAGAGCCCGACTGCCGTCGCATCGCGGACGATGCCGAGTGTGAGCGGCGCCACCCAGGCCCGCAGGGAGGTCAGACCGGTGTCGAGCGAGCTCTGGAAGACGAACTTCAGGATCGGCGTGCGGTCGTCGCCGAGCGGAAGCCTGGCTGCGGCGGGGAAGCGCCGCAGCGCCGCCAGGCCGGTTCCGGCGATCGACGCGGTCGTGATCAGCTGCGCCACCAGGACTCCGAGCACGGCCTGGGTGACGCCGTAGTGGGTGCCGATCGCGAGCCCGGCCAGACGCAGCGCCATCGACACGGCGAGGAACACGCCGCGGATGTCGTACCGGCTCCGCAGCGTCAGCGCCGCTGCGCCCATCGACTCGATCGCCTGGAGCGGCGGCAGCAGCGCGGCGATCAGCATCGGTGTCAGCAGCCCGTTGCCGCCGTGGAAGATCGAGCCGGCAAAGGGCGCGAGCCCCGCGACCAGCGCGGCCGCCACGAGCGCCGCGGCGAACTCGAACGAGAAGGTCAGCCGGACGAGCTGGCGGAGACGCCCCCAGTCCTCCTGCGCGGCGTAACGGAAGCCGTACTTGACGAGCGCCTCGTCGCTCGTCAGGTCGACCAGCAGGGAGAAGAACGAGACGGCGCCGATCACGATCGAGAACCGCCCCGCACCCGTCGGCCCGAGCACGCGGAAGACGACGAGCGAGCCGGCGATCCCGAGCGCCGCGGAGGCGTAGATCCCGACCGCGGCCCCGGAGCGGCGGCGCAGCCGCGTTGAGGGCGGGATCAGGTCCACGCTGCGCAGAAGAGCCGCCCGTACCGTGCAGCGGCGATCGCTGCGAGCGGCCCGGAGCGCTCGAACGCGTAGACGAGTGGGATCGCGATGCCGGGCAGCCGGCGCAGCTGAGGCAGGAAGAATGGACGCAGCTCGACGTGGGCAAACCCGGCGGCGCGGAGGTCGGCGAGAATCGGCTCCGCCGGGGTGTCCTGCGGCCGGAAGTCGAAGACGAACTTCCGGTTCGTGTACCCGGCGACACGGCGGAAGAACGCCTGCCGGTCGGCCGGGTAGTAGAACGAGCGCAGACAGATCGTCGCGTCGACCGGCTCCGGCGGCGTGTACTCCTCGCTGCGCGCGACGGCGAACGGCAGGCCAGGGTTGCGGGCCCGGGCTGCGTCGACCATTCCCTCGCTCGCGTCGACGCCGGCGTAGCGCAGCCCGAAACGGCCGAGCGGGGCGGCCATGATCCCGTCGCCGCAGCCGAGGTCGAGCACGCTCTCGCCGGCCCGGAGAGTCGGCCCGAGCTCGACGATCACCTTCGCGCGTCGCTCGGCGTAGCGCAGCGGGTCGGCGTAGTCGTGCTCGGAGTAGCCGTGCGCGATCCGGTCGAACTTGTCGAGGACATTCATAGTGAACGGAGTCTCTCAGGATGCTTGCGGACGAAGCGGGCGATTCCGCGCCAGTGCCAGAGCGTCCGGCGCGTCAGCCAGCGCTTGTCGGTCACGGCCTTGTGCTCGTGCCTGACGACCGCGGCCGGGACGTACCAGGACTGCCAGCCGGCGCGCAGCGCGCGGTACTGCAGGTCGATGTCCTCGCCGTAGAGCCGGAAGCCCTCGTCGAAGCCGCCGAGCTCCTCGAGCATCGAGCGGCGCAGGAGCAGGAAGCCCCCGAGCATCCAGTCGGCCTGCACGGGCTCGGTGGGCGGGCTCTCGTCGAGGTGGAAGTGGTGGCGCTGCGGCAGGATCTTCCGCAGCGGCGTGCGGCGGACGATCGTGCCGGTGACGGTCGGGAAGCGGCGGCGGGACGGCTGCCAGCGCCCGTCCGGGTAGACCATCATCGGCCCGGCAATGCCGCAACGGGGGTTCGCTGCCATGAACCCGGCGAGCGCGGCGACGGCGCCGGGCTCGGGGACCGCGTCGGGGTTCGCGGCCACGACCGCGTCGCCGCTCGTCAGCGCGATCCCCCTGTTCAGGTTGGCCGAGTAGCCGAGCGGGCGGTCGTTCGCGACCGCCTCGACGCCCGGCGGGACGGAGCCGGGGATGTTCGCAATCACGACCAGCTCGTCGACCTGCGGGCGCAACGCCGGCAGCGACTCCTCGAGCTCGCGGGCGTGCCCGTGCGAGACGACGACCGCCGAGACCTTCATCCCGCCAGCACGCTCCGGTAGACGGCGACCGTCTTGCGCGCGGTCTCGGCCCAGGAGAAGAGCGCGGCGCGCTCGATCCCCGCGGCTCGCAGGCGGTCGCGCTCGGAGAGGGCGCGGCGAGTGGCTGCGGTGAAGTCGCCGTCGTCGGCGTAGACCGCCGCGTCGCCCGCCACCTCGCGCATCGCGTCGTCCCCCGCGATCACGACCGGTGTGCCGCAGGCCATCGCCTCGATCACGGGCAGCCCGAACCCCTCGAACCGCGAGGGCATCAGCAGCGCCGAGGCGCCCCGGTAGAGCTCCGCGAGCTCCTCCGTCGTGACGTAGCCACGCAGATCGGCGCCTCCCCGGCGGAGCGCCCGCGCCAGCTCGGGGTCCTTCTCGGGCCCCGCGACGACGAGCGGGAGCCCCACCGCCGTTGCCGCCTCGAGCGCGGCCAGCGGATCCTTCCGGGCCTGGATCCCGCCGGCGAAGAGGAGATAGCCGCCGTCGGAGCCGCCGGGCGAGAAGGCCGGATCGACGCCGTTCGGTGTCACCGTCACCTTCGCGGGCGAGACGCCGTAGAGCTCGACGACGTCGCGCTTCGTCCGTTCCGAGACGACGAGGACGTGATCCGCGCGTCGTGCCGCGCGCGGCACGACGGCCTTGAAGGTCAGCCGGTCGAGCCGTCCCATCAGCTCGGGCCGGCGCTCGAAGGAGAGATCGTGCAGCGTCACGACCGCGCGCCCGCGATAGCCGAGCGGCAGCGCGTGTTGGAAGTGGGCGAGCTCCGGGCCCAGGCGCCGCAGCAGCCGCGGCAGCGTCCACGCCATCCGGAGCTCCTGCGAGCGCGCCGGCAGCTCGACGGCCTCGACACCCTCGGGCACGAGCTCGGGGTGGCGGGTCACCGCGACGAACCGGAGGTCGGGGGCGGCCGCCGGCAGCTCGCGGAGCAGGTTCGTCACGTACGTCTCGTCGCCGGTGCGCCGGCGGCCGAGCACGTCGGCGTCGAGGAGGATCACGCGACCTCCTCGTAGATCGCCTGCGTCGTCGCGACGACGTCTTCCCAGCTCGCCACGCGCCTGGGTTCGGGACGGAACGCGCGCGCGATCCCCTCCCGGATCGAGCCGACGTCGGTCGGGTCGACATAGGTGGCGTCGGGGCCGGCGATCTCCTGCATCGGGCTGCCCGCGCTCGTCACGATCGGGCAGCCGCAGGCGAGCGCCTCGGCGACCGGAAGCCCGTAGCCCTCGTAGAGGGACGCGTAGACGAGGCAGCGGGCGCCGCGATAGAGCCTCGCCAGCTCCTCGTCGCCGACCTCGCCGAGCCAGGTGACGTTCGGCGGCGGCGCCGCGTCATTGAACCCCGTGTCCCCCCAGCCGCGAGCACCGACGACGCGCAGCTCGCCTTCGACCGCCTCGGCGATCCGGGCCAGATTCTTTCTGGGCTCGAGCGTCCCCACCGCGAGCGTGTAGTCGCCGTCCGCCCGGGGCCCCTCCGCAACGAAGATGTCCTCGACCGGGATCGGCACGACCTGGATCTTGTCCGGCGGGGTGCCGAGCAGGTCGATCAGCTCGCCGCGGGTGAACTCGGAGTCGGCGATGATCCGCGTCGCGGCCCGTACGACCCGGGGCACGGCGAAGGCGGAGTACGTGCGCGTCCAGCGATTGAACCAGTCGGGCCGGCGCAGCACCGCCACGTCGTGGACCGTGACGACGAGCGGGACGGGCGATGAGAAGGGCCCGCGGAAGCTCGGACAATGGAGGACGTCGACCCCTTTCACGCGGAGGCGCGGATACCAGATCGCGTCCGCGGCGACCGAGCGCAGGCGCGACGTGGCCGGAAAGGACACCTCCTGGACGGGCACGTCGAGATGCGCCAACAGACCCTGGAGGTAGCGCGCGGTGCCCGCGCGGGTCTGCCGAAGCGCCGTCGTGTCGATGCCTACGAGAATCGGCGATACCCCTCGAGCATCAGCTCTCCGGTGCGCCGCCAGGAGAAGCTGCCTGCATGCGCGAAGCCCTTCCGGCGCAGCTCGTCGCGACGCTCGAGCGCCAAGCGGACCGCGTCGGCGAACGCCTCCGGGCTTTCGGGATCGGCGCGCACGGCCGCGTCGCCGCAGGCTTCGTCGAGCGACGGATGCGCGGAGGCGACGACCGGCGCGCCCGAGGCCATCGCCTCGGTGATCGGCATCCCGAAGCCCTCGAAGCGAGAGGGATAGACAACGACCGCAGCACCCCGGTAGAGCGCGGCGAGCTCGTCGTCGTCGACGCGGCCGAGCCGGACGATCCCCGGCCGGTCGAGCTGCGGCTGCTCGCCCCAGCCCTTGCCACCGACGACCGCGAGCGAGAGTCCCGTGTCGGCGAGCAGGCTCCACGCCCGGACGAGCGTGCCCAGGTTCTTGCGCGGCTCGAGCGTCGCGACGGTGAGCGCGAAGGGCCCGTCGAGCTCGGCGGCCTCGCCCTCGTGGGTGAACTCGGCGCCGATCCCCGGATGCGCGACGACGATCCGGTCGCGCGGAAAGCCGAGCGTGACCGCGGTGTCGTTCGCCGTGAAGGCCGAGTTCGTGAAGAGCACGTCGCAGGTCTTCGCGGCGTTGCGGTACTTGCGCGTGTGCATCGAGCGCGTGCGCGGCGTCACCCACTCGGGGAAGTGGATCGGCACGAGATCATGGATCATGCTCGCGCGCACACCGTGGCGCTGCGGCGGGTACATCCAGTCGCTGAAGTGGAGCGCGTCGAACGGGCCGAGCCAGGTCTCGGCGGGCGGCCAACCGGCCCTCGACCAGGCCGTGCGCCACCAGTGGGCGCCGTAGAGCGTCTTCAGCCTGAGCTCGACCGGAATTCCGGCCAGCGCCGCCGGGATCGCACGGCGACCCTCCGGGGAGGTCGGCGCGAACGCGACCACCTCGTCGCCGTGCTCCTGCGCCGCCCCGGCGAGCCCCTGCAGCGAGCCCCGGATGTAGTTGTTCACGCCGGTTCGCTCGTGCGACAGGGGCGAGACGTCGAAGGCGATTCTCACGGCGTGTAGACGAACGAGTAGAAGTGGGCGCCGAGCGGCCGGTTGTCGAGGCTGCCGCGCACGACGGACGATGGGACGACCGTCCGGCCGGTCTCGTAGCTGACCGTGCAGCGGCCGCGAACCGGCCGTAGCGGCACCGTCAGCTGCACCGCCGATGCCGTCGGCTCGATCGAGGCGGTTCCGACCACGACACCGCCCTCGCGAGCGACGACGGTTTGATCCGTGCGATAGATCGCCGGGTCGCTGCCGAGGGTCACGGTGACGCGACCGCCGGTGCAATCCACACGGTCGTAGGTGACCCTGCGGCCGGACCAGGTGTCCTGCCGGTAGAGGCCGCGGACGTTCGTCAGGATCACGATCGGGCCGCCGACCCGGTAGAGGCCCAGACCGAGCCGCGGGTCGCCGGCGATCTTCGTGCCCTCGACATCCGTCGAGCCGTCCGTGAGGACGTATTGGGCCTTCAGCACCTGGTTGCCGGCGACGACGTCGCCGTTCGAGCTGCGCCGGACCGGCCTCTCGGCCAGCGAGTCGGCGCCGGGGCCGTTCAGGCTCAGAACGCGCCGGAAGCTGCGGCTGAAGAACTCGTTCTCCCAGATCGTGTAGACGCGCGCGGTGCCCGACCAGAGGTAGTCGACCTGCGCGTTGTGCCCGACGGCGCGGTCGATCCAATCGGGATGCGCGACTTCGATCCCGGCCCAGCTCGAGCCGACGGAGTCGACGACGATCCCGTGCCGGCCGTTCTCGACCACCGCAGAGCTCGCGACGAAGAACACGCCGACCAGCGCCGCCAGGGCCAGGGAGTATTGGCGCGGCAGATAGACGAAGAGCGCTGCAGCCGGCACCGACGCTCCGACGGCCGCCCAGCGGAGGTTGTTCAGGTGGATGCCCTGATCCTGAATCCACCACCAGGGAAGCAGCGCGAAGGTGTCGGAGACGACGGGAGGCCCGATGAAGCGGGCGAACGGCAGGAAGAACGGGAGCAACGCCGCGATCGCCGCAGCGGGAACGAGGACGTGGGTGCGCCGCGAGACAACACCGTCGGCCCCGAGCCCGACGAGCGCGATCAACGCGAGCGGGGCGACGTAGAACATGTTTCGCTCCTCGATCCGGTCGGAGTTCACCGACGCGAAGGTGGCAACCTCGATCACCAGGAGGACGACAACCGGGAGGGAGGCTGCGGCGAACGCGCGGGCCGCGGGCGAGAGGTCACGCGGCGCGAACCAGACGGCGAGCAACGCGGCGAAGGGGATGATGCCGAGCGAGAGGTCGAGCTCGGAGACGTGCCAGAAGAGGTAGTGGAGCACGCCGCTCAGGGTGTAGCTGCCCGCCGTCGCGGCCTTGTACGCGCCGAGCAGCGTCGTGACCGATTCGCCGCGGGCGACCGTGCCGAGCAGCGCGAGCACCGTGCCGCCGAGCAGCAGACCGTAGAACGGCCAGTACGCGCGCAGCGTGCGGAGCCGGCGCTCGAAAGCGGCGAGGAGGACCGGGGCGAGCGCGGCCGCGGGCACGAGCGCGACCGCCTGCGCGCGCGTCAGATAGGCAAACCCGCAGAGCGCGAGCAGGGTGAGCTGGCGGCGCACCGTCGGCCGCTCGAGCATCGCCACGAGCGCGAGCACGACGACGAGGAAGATCGGGTAGAAGACGTTCTCCGTCATCAGCGTGCCCGTGTAGAGCATCGACGGGATCGAAACCGTGAGCGCCGCGACGACGAGTGCGAGCCCGGGCGCCAGCAGCCGTCGCGCCAGGAAGTAGGCGGGCACCGCGGCAAGCGACATGACCACGCCGTTGATCGCCTTCGCGGCCGCGTAGGCCTCCGGCACGGAGGAGAACAGCCGCCAGGCCGGCGCAATGACGATCGGGTAGACGAAGCCGTAGCCGTGGCTCGGCACGCCGCGGACGAGGAAGTGGCCGTGCGCCGCGAACGACTTCGCGAGTTCGGAGTAGATCAGCTCGTCGCTCATGATCCAGGGCGCGATCATCCGGCGCCCGAGCTCGATCCGGATCGCCGACGAAACGACGACGATGCCCGTGAGCCAGGCCCAGGCGGGCACCGCCGCCGCGCGCGCGCGCAGTGCGGTCACGCCACGATGCCTGCGTCGCGCGCCTGCCGGGCGAGCTCGCCGACGTCGTCCAGGCCGACCTCGGCGGCGGCCTCGGCGATCCGCCAGAGCACCGCATTGCTGACGGCATCCCCGCCGGCGGCAGCTTCGAGCGCTTTCACGTAGGCGTCGGCGACCCGGTCGAGGTCGTGCTCCCGGCGCACGTAGGCCTGCGCGGCGCCACCGAGCTCGGCGGCATGGTCGGCGGCCAGCTCGAGCGCGCCGGCGATCGTCGGCACCTCGACGTCGTCGACCGGGATCTTCAGCGCCACGTCGTCGGGGAGCTCGGCGAACCAGCCCACGTCCGAGACGAGCATCGCCTTGCCGAGGCCGAGCCCGCGAATCACCGAGCCCGACGTCTCGCCCATCGTCGGGGAGCGCAGGTTCACGAGCACATCGCAGGCCTCCATCAGCGGCCACAGCCGCTCTTCCGAGACGTACTCCTCGCGCTGGATCGCCTCGGTTTGTCCGAGTCGCTCCAGCCGGCGGTCGAGGTCGAACCGCTCGGCGCTCGCGCCGACGAGCAGGAGCCGGGCCCCGGGGCGGCGCTTGTGCAGCGTCGCGAACGCCTCGAGCAGTTGCGGGATCCGCTTGTTCATGTTCAGGTTGCCGAAGCAGCCGACGAGTGGATCGCCGTGCACGTCGTCCGCCGGCGGAACGTGCTCGACCGGCCAGGCCGGATGCGGGATCCGCCAGAGCGGGCCTCCGTACCCGGCCGCGCGCGCGCAACCCTCGACGTAGCGCGAATGCACGATCACGCCGTGCGCCAGATCGAGAATGGAACCTGCAAGTGGAAACCGCTCCGGCTCGGTCTCCCAAAGCAGCGGCAGCAGGTTGTCGAGTACGCCGAGCGCGAGCAGGCGCCCCGGGACGCCGAGCTCGCGTTCCATCGCGTCGAGATACGCCCGCGGGAGCGAGCGGCCGATCGTCGTCCCGGCGACGAGGTGGTGGAGCACGAACTCGTGCAGCACGACCACGCCGGGCTCTTCCCGCAGCGCGTCGAGGATCCAGCCGTGCGCGTCCGGGTCGTTGCCGATGTGGTAGACGGCGACGTCGGCGCGCGGCCGCCGCTTGCCCGGCTGCGCGACGACCACCTCCTCGATCCGCTCGCGCAGAGCAGGCAGCAGCAGCGCCGAATAGTCGGCGATCCCGGACCGCGAGGGCGGCAGCGGCGAGTAGTAGGCGACCTTCATCTCACGACAGAAGAGCGTCGACGACGCCGTCCCAGGTGACCCGCCCGGCCACGGCCTTGCCGGCGCGGCCCCAGGCCTTCGCCTCGTCCCGGTGGCCGGCGAGGTAGGAGCAGGCCCGCGCAAGCTCGGCGGCCTCGGGAGCGACGACGACGCCGGTCTCGCCGTCCCGCACGATCTCGAGCGGGCCGCCGGCATCGGTCGTCGTGAGGACGGGCTTCTCGGACAGGAACGCCTCGTACGGGACCATCCCGAAGTCCTCGTCGATCGGCGCGTAGTAGACGGCGAGGCAGCGCGCGTAGAGGTCGGCGAGCCGCTCGTCGTCGACGCGGCCCGTGAACTCGACCTGGCCGTTGAGGCCGTCGGCGATGCGCTCCAGCCGCTCGCGGTCGGGGCCGTCGCCCGCGATCACGACCCGCAGCGAGGGATCCGACCTCGCCGCTTCCAGCAGCAGGTCGATCCGCTTCGCGCGGTCGAGCCGGTTGACGGACAGCACGTAGTCCTCGGCTTCGGCGCTGCGGTAGGCGAGCTCCTGCGGCGGGTGCGGCAGCAGCTCGGCGTCGACGTCGGTGTAGCGCGCCAATCGGTCGGCGACGTTGCGCGAGGTCGCAAAGACGCGGCGGGCCTCCCCGAGGGCGACGCGGTCCAACCGCTCCACCGCATCCCGCGTCGCCCGGTCCTCCGCCGACTCCGAGAACTGGCCGAGCTCGGTGCGGTCGTAGTCGTAGGCCTGGCGAAACTGGTGCAGCACCCAGGCGACCTTGTTCGGATGGCGCACGCAATAGGCCGGGAACTTCGTCGCGATCACGCGGTCGATCGGCCGCCCGTCGGCCTCGGTCAGGTCGAGCAGCCGCCACAGGAAGGCCTGGTCGAGCACGCGCGTGCCCGGGTACCACTTGAAGGGGATCGCGACCGTCTCCGCCTCGTGGCCACGCGCGCGCAGCTCGTCGACGAGCTTGTCCGCGGTCAGCTCGGCGCCGCCGTAGACAAACGGCACCTGCGGCCGGCAGACGGCGATCCTCATCTGTGTTCGAGCCGTGCGATGCGCTCGTCGAGATCGTCGATCAGCTTCAGCACCGCGTCGTTGAACGCGCGCTGATCGGCGAAGGCGGGCTCGACGTACCAGCGCATGAACCGCCGCAGGAAGAGCTTCAGCGGCCCACCCTTGCCGGCGATCGGCCGCTCGGCGGAGATCGGCCAGAGCCGCTCGGCTCTGTCGCGTGTGGACAAGCGCACTTGCGCCGGCGTCACATCGGACGCCCGCGGCCCGGCCGCGTGCAGCTCCTCCTTCAGGCGCGCGAAGAGGGCGGCGACATCTGTCGTCTCCTCAGACATCGCTCAAGTGTAAGCGGCGGGGATTACGGCGCTGTAAGCAGATCGGGCCAGGGTGTGAAGAATGAAGCCTCGTCCAAGCCGCCGAGCCGCTGTTCCCGAGCGGGCGATCAGCGCTGGGCGTCGGCGAGCAGCGCACGCGCGGCTTCGAGATCCGACGCGTGGACGAGGATCTCGCGCGGGCCGGCCGCGGTGAACTCCTCGAGCGCCGAGTCGAGCGACTCGGTATCGCGGTAGCCGCACTCGAATCCGGCCGAGCGGAGGAGTCCGCAGACGACCTCGGCCTCCGTCTCTCCGGCGACGACCGTCACCACGACCTGGTCGTCCACGAGTTAGCGCTTCCCCCGGAGCCACGTCGACATCCGGGCCGAGAGCGGTGCCTTGCCCGGAAGCCAGGCCGTCTCCGGCGCCGGCGCTTGAAACAGCGCGAGCGCTCCCGCATCCGTCGAGGCGATCTTCAGGGTCACCTGACCGGGATAGATCGCACCGACCTGCTCACCCGGCACGTAGCGGATCTCCGCGGGCTGGCCCGACGAAAGCGCCAAGCCGTCGAAGATGTCGCCGTCCTTGTCGCCCTCGACCTGCGCGACGGTCCCGATCGTGATCCCGTCGGAGGTGACCACGCTCCATCCCTGCTGGATCTGCAACCAGGAGACAGGGTCGGTCATGACACCGATGATACGTCTCCCGAGGTCCCCGCCGAGCCGGCCGCTCCGTGGGATGCAGCAAGACAGGGAATCCCCTTACCGTGGTTGCGGTTTCTCCCGATGCTCGCCGCGGCACCTGTCGGACAAGATGGCGTCATGACAGCGACGGGTCTCCAGCTTGCATCGATCGTGGGAACCACGATGTGCGCGGGCATCCTGATGGCGTTCGCCGGCACGCAGAAGAAGATGCTGCAGTGGAAGAAGACGCCGAAGCGGTGCCCGGCCTGCGGGCGCAGCGAGCGCGCCTGCCGCTGCCGCTACTAGGACCCGAGCCCGCCGAAGACGGCGAAGGGATTCGCCGGTGTGACCTGCCAGACCATCTCGCCACCGGGTTGGACGTGGATCTCCGTTCCCGCCGGCGCTTCGGCCTTCAGCCGGTGCGCCAGCTTCTGGGCGTCGTCGCGGTTGCCCGCACCCGCGAGGAGATACGTCCACCGGCGGGTCGTGGGAACGCCTTCCGACTCGAGGCGTCGTGCGAGCTCGACCGCCTCGTCGTGGCTCGGAAGGTCGAGCCGGACCTCCCACTCTGCGTGACCTGACGCCAGCGATTCGGCTGTTTCCTCCGCGTCGAGGCGCTCGCGCTCGCGCTCGCGATCCCCGGCGTCCGCCGGAAGCGGGACGTCGGCCGTTTCCCATTCCTCCTCGATCGGATGCCACCGGTGCAGAGCGAAGCTCGCGCGCCGCCCATCCTGCTCGAAGATCGTCGCCACAACCCGCTGCGCTCGCTCGGCGGCGCTTCGGGTGTCTGCGTAGAGGAAGACGTGCGTGTTGTCCGCAGTGACCGCGACACGGCCGCCGACGAACGCGCCCACCTCGTCTTCGAGCACGTGCTCACGAAGCGTCGCGCCAAGGCCACGGCCCAGCCCGTCTTCGAGAGTCGCCGTCACGCGCCAGTCGTCGCTCATCCCGGAGACCGTAGCGAGAACAGTCGCTCCCGGGACGGGCTCGTTCGGCTCAACCGTCGCTCGGCTGCGGCGGCGAGACGAGCAAGACGAGCCTCCCGATCGTCTCCTCCTCGTACCCGTGCGCCCGGAGCAACGGCACGTCGCGAGCTTCGCCGGGCTCACCCGAGACGAAGATATAGGCGAAACGGGGAGCGGCCCGAACGGCCGAGTCGTAGGCGGGGTGATGATGCATCGTGTGGTTCGTCGGCACGGGCGGAAGCACCCGATCCGGCCCCGCGGCACGGAGGTTTCGCAGGTCGGCCTCCGAGACGATGATCCGCTCGCGGGTGTCGAAGGTGATGCTGTACGCGAGCGCGTAGTCGGAGTAGGCGCGATCGATTCCCGCGCGGTCGAGCGCGGCGATCGCGGGCTGGACGTCGACGACGTTGAAGACGGCGCCCTTGGCGGTGTGCGTCCAGTCGATCCACTTGACGAGGGCGACGGTCGAGATCAGGACGCCGATCGCAAGCATGACGGTCGCGCGAGGAAGCGTGGTCGCCGCGGTGGCGACCATCAGCACCACGACGGGAGCGAGCAGAACGACGTAGCGTGGCTCCGCGGTGTTCGCGGTCTGGCCGCTGATCGCGTACAGAAACGGGAACGTGACGGCGGCGAAGGCGAAGAGGGAGAGCGGCGTCCGCCGCCACCTCCACGCGAACACGGCAAAGAGGCCGACCCCGGCCAGATAGAGGGCCCCGGTCAGAACGGTGCCGAAGAGCCACGCGGTCGAGTACGGAATGCGCAGCCCGAGCAGCATCGGGAAGGTGTCGGTGAAGAAGCCCCGGAGCCTCGTCGCATACGAGACGTCGATCCCGGAGCCGGGAATGCTCAGCGACCACCAGTCGTGGCGCAGATTCGACAGGATCCAGGGCAGCGCGCCGATCGCGGCCCCGGGGATGGCCGCCCAGGCCTCGCGCCAGACACGCGGCCGGCGCATCGAGAGCCAGGCGAGCGCAGGGATGATCACCGCCACCGTCTGGACCGACTCCCAGAAGCCGAGACCGAGAACGAGCCCCATCAGCGCGACGCGACGCCGCGTCGGCGACTCGTCGAGCCGGAGCGTCAGCAGCAGGATGAGCGTCGTGTAGAGGAGCCCGCCGCCGTAGAACCCGGCCCAGACCTCGAGCTTCCAGATCGGGTACGGGGGCCAGACCCAGAGCAAGAGCCCGGCGACGATCGCCGGCAGCTCGCCGATCGTCCGCCGCCCGATCCTCCAGACGATCAGCGCGCTCAGCGAGCTCAGGAGCATCGGCACGAGCCGGGCCAGGAAGAGGTGCGTCCCGAAGATCGAGAAGAGGAGCGCGACCGGGATCACCTCCTGCGTCCCGCCGTAGGCCTGACCCCAGAAGAACGCGCTCAGCTGACCGTGCTCGGCGTGGCGGGCCATCAGCCCCCAGGTCGCCTCGTCGATGTCGAGCTGCCCGAGCGACGTGCGGTAGATCAGCGTGCGAAGCGCGACGCCGGCAACGACAGCCATGACGGCCAGGCCGAGGAGCCGCCGGTCGCCGGCCCACCTGAGCCGGGTGCGTGTGGAGCCGACGTCAGGTTTCGATCGCTGCACCCCGCAGCGATTCTGCTCCAATCCTCGGACGCGTGGGCCGCAACCGCCGGGGCTCTCTGACCGCTGCAAACTGCGTACGATCGCGCGATGCTTTGGCAGGCCCACAGCGACATCCAATCCACTTCACGGTGACTGACGGCTACGGCAATCTCCCACCGCCCCCGGTCACGCGTTCTCCAGCCACGGTAACCGCGAGCCGGGCGGCCGACCTGCAGGCGTTCGTGCGGGCGACTCACACGACCGCGAGCTACCGGCTCTCGGGCCCGAACCTCTCGTCGAGCTCCAAGTGGTCACTCCTCTAGTGGTCGGAATCTCCCTGCTGACGCTCGTCCCCGGGGAGCTCGGGGGCAGCGAGAACGCGACTCGCGGCGTGCTCCGTGCGCTCGCCCAGGTCGGGACGCTCGACTACCGGGCCTACGTGCCCGCTGTTGCGCCCGATGCGGGCGAGGGCCTGCCGACCGAGCTCGTGCCCGAGTACCGCCGCGCCCACACGATCCCTCAGCGGCTCGCCGCGATGACGCTCGCGGCCGCCCGGCCGGGGCCGCTGCGCCGTCATCTCGAAGGGGCGACGATCGTCCACTACCCGCTCACGATCGCGATCCCGCCGGCGCGGGTGCCGACCGTCGTCACGCTCTACGACGTCCAGCATCTCGACCTGCCTCAGATGTTCCCCCGGGCCGAGCGCGCCTTTCGGGCGCTGGCCTACCACCGGTCGGCCCGCTCGGCGTCGCGTGTGATCGTGAGCAGCGCCTTCGTCCGCGACCGGGCGGTCGAGAAGCTCGGCCTCGACCCGGAGCGGATCCGGGTCGTCGCGTTCGGAATCGACCACACGCGCTTTGCACCCGGGCCGCAGCAGCGCGAGCAGTTCCTCTTCTATCCCGCGCGTGCCTGGCCGCACAAGAACCACGCGCGCCTCTTCGAGGCGTTCGCGCTCCTACGCCGCGACCGCCCGGAGCTCCGGCTGGTGCTCACGGGCGGCGGCCATTCGGGGACTGTCCCCGAGGGCGTCGAGGTCCGCGGGCACGTCTCGGCCGACGAGGTGGTCGCGCTCTATCGTCGCGCGGCGGCACTCGTGTTCCCATCGCTCTACGAAGGGTTCGGCCAGCCGCCGCTCGAAGCGATGGCCTGTGGCTGTCCCGTGGCGTGCTCCACTGCCGGCTCACTGCCGGAGATCTGCGGCGACGCGGCGCGGCTCTTCGACCCGGCCAGCCCCGCAGAGATCGCCGCCGCCGTCGACGACGTGCTCGACAACCCGGAGCCCTGGCGCCTACGCGGGCTCGCGCGCGCAGCCGAGTTCACGTGGGAGCGCTCGGCGCGCGCCCACGAGGACGTCTACCGCGAGCTTCTCTGACCGAGGCGCCCGGCCCGCGCGTCGCGCCAGCCTTCGAGCACCGCGCGCGCCGCCGCACCGCGCTCCGGATGGCTTGCTGCCTGCGCCAGGTGCGTCCCGACGACGACCCCACGGCGCAACGCTCGGAGGCCGGGCGGAAGCGGCCGCCTGCGCTCGACGACGGCGATCGTGTTCCGCGTCGAGTAGTACATGTTCGTCGTCGAGGCGCTGCCGCCGCTCGAGGCGGATCCCTTGTGGCGCACCATTGCGTCCGGGACGAAAACGACGGCGAAGCCGGCCGCGCGGACGCGCAACGACAGGTCGACGTCCTCGACGTAGAGGAAGAGCCCCTCGTCGAGCAGCCCCGCGCGCTCGAGCGCGGGACGCGAGATCGCCATTGCGGCGCCGTCGGCCCGGTCGACGTCGCGCAGCTCGTGGAAGCGGTCCGGCCCACCGAACCCGACGCGCCGCCCCGAGTAGCCGAGCAGGGGCCGGAACGACGCGCCCGCGTACATCACGGTGGCGCCGTCCTCGAACAGCACCTTGCAGGCGAGCAGGCCGGCATCGGGACGCGCAGCGGCGGCGCGCTCGAGCGCCGCGACCAGGCCATCTCCTGCGACGGCGTCGTTGTTCATCAGCAGCACCCAGTCGGCGCCGCGCTCGAGCGCCCGCCGGATGCCGGCGTTGTTGCCCCCTGCGAAGCCGAGGTTGCTCTCGTTGCGAACGAGCTCGACCTCGGGAAAGCGGCCGGCGATCTCGTCGGCGGAGCCGTCGGTCGAGCCGTTGTCGACGCAGATCGTCTCGACTCCCGCGAGCGAGGCGAGAGCGGCGGCCGTGTCGTCGCCGTTGTTCCAGTTCAGGACGACCGCGATGGTCGTCACTGCTTGATGAAGTGTGCGATCGAGCCGGCGTCGGCCTGGCGTTCCCAGTCGCCTCCGACCTCGGCGACGAGCCGCGCAACCCCCGGGTAGACATTTCCGTAGGCGCCGGTGTCGACCGCGTCGTGGAAGAGCAGATGCCCGCCGCGGCGCACGAATGCGCCCCAGCGCTCGAAGTCGGCCCGCGCGCCCTCGTAGCTGTGGTCGCCGTCGATGAAGAGCAGCTCGAGCGGCGCCGGCGGCGGGTCGACGGTGCGCGAATCGGCGACGAGCAAATGCACCTTCGCGTCGAGCCCGTAGCGGGCGAGGGTCGCCGCGAGCTCACGGTCGAGCTGCTCGCCGGGCAGATCGGGCCGGAGGGCGACGTGCAGGTCGTACGACCACAGCTCGACCCCCGGGGGCAGCGCGGTCGCGAAGATGATCGTGCTGCCGCCCTTGAAGCGTCCGATCTCCACGAAGGGGCCGGACTCGGCGTGCCGGGCCAGGTGGTAGAGCAGCGCCGCCTCGTCGAGCTGCAGCGACGCGATCCCATGGTTCAGCTGGTTGCTGGAGAAGAGGAAGGCGAGGTCCTCGAAGCCGTCCAGCGCCGGCGGCCAGTGCTCGACGTTCGCAAACCGCAGCGCGGCCGGGTCGCCGAGCACTGCAGCGTGGACGAGGTTCTTGCCAACCGGGGTGCGGCCGAGCCGCCGGACTGCCTGTTTCAGCTTTGCGCGCACGGCGATGAACGTTAGTACAGCGTCCGAATGTAGCCCCAGGACGCACGCAAGCCGGGAGGCCGCCAAGCGAGCAGCAGTGCCGTATAGAGGACGAGGCCGACTGCCGCGGCGGGAATCGGCCCGAGGACCGTTCGCGGGAGACCAAAGGCGGCAAGCGCGACGCCGCCACAGACGAGCGCCGCGACGAGCAGGCCTCGCAGCGTCGCCACGAGCGCGCCGAGCGAGGCGAGAACAACGGCAAGCACGAGCCAGGTCGTAACCGCAAGACCGGCAGCGAGTCCTGCCAGGCCGAACAGCCCTCGGCCGCCCCATTCGACGAGCACGTGCACACAGACCGCGATGAGCGCGAGCAGCGGCAACCAGCTGGCCCGGCCGCGTACGAACACGAGCGGAAAGGCGATCGAGAACGCAACCGAGGCCACTGTCCAGGGTGCGAGGTAGACGACGAGGTGTCCGAGCTCCGTCCCGGTGCCGCCACGGTACGCCGCGCCGAGCACCGAGTGCACGACCGTCTCGCCGGCAAGCGCGAACACGCCGACAGCCGCCGCGACGACCGCGAGCGAGAGCCACGAGACGGCGACGACGTGCCGCACGGTCCGTTCAGGCGAGTCGCCCGCCCGCGCAACCGGCACGGTCGTCACCAGCGCGATCGAGGACGCGGTGACGGCAACGAGGAATGCGGCGATCAGATAGGCGTAGGAAAAGGTCGTCACCTCACCGGCTCCGATTCCGGACGCGAACCGATTTCCGATCACGAACAGGATCTGCAACGCGACCGGGAGCGCAACACCCTCTGCAAGCTCGATGAGGCGATGCCCGAGACGCTGGTCGGGCAGGCTGAGACCACCGCGCCTGACGAGCACCGCCAGCGGGATCAGCAACGAGACCGCGCCGTTCAGCGCGAGACCCCAGCCGAACGCGACGACGCCGTGCCCGATCAACAGGAGCGTCAGCACGATGCCGACAACGGAGCCCGCTCCGAAGCCGAATGCGGCCACGCCGTAGCCATCCCGGGTCGCCAACGCGCTCGCGACGACTCCTCCGTAGACCTGGGCGGCAGCAGAGGGCACGATCCACGGCAGGAGCGCCGCAGCCTGGCTGCGCCCGCTTCCACTCGCCGTCAGCCAGCCCGCGATCTCGTGGGGCCAGATCAGCGCGACGAGGACGAGCGGTGCAAGCGGCAACGTGATGCCCGCCATCCAGGCGCCGACCTCGCCCGGAAGCCGGCCGTCATCGCGTGCGCGAACGAAGCGCGGCAGCACGACGACGCGCAGGACGCCCGTGAGCAGCACGATCGCGACGTACGCGTTGTAGGCGGCGAAAAACCCGTCCGTCTTTACGCCGTGCTCAAACTTCCGGGCCAGAATGACGCCGGCCGCAGCGGCCGAACCACTGACCGCCACGGTCGAAAGCCCGGTTGCAAGCCCGCTTCCGACAGCGCTCCGGCGGGCTGAACGTTTACCCTCCATCGATGCCCGCCGACGATACTGCCATCTGGAGCCCGACCGAGCTCGAAGAGCTCCGCACCGAGTTCGGCGATCTCTACCGCGGCCGCACCTGCCTTGTCACCGGCGCAGACGGCTTCATGGGCTCGCATCTGACGAACGCGCTGGTCGAGCTCGGCGCAGACGTGATCGCGTTCGTGCGCGCCACCTCCTCCGGCGCGCTGAACAACATCGGCGACATGCGGCGCCAGGTTCGGGTCGTCTTCGCCGACCTGACCGACAAGACCTCGATCGACTACATGATCAAGCAGCACCTGCTGCAGGCCCCCGACAAGCCGTACGTCTTCCATCTCGGCGCCCAGGCGCACGTCGGCGAGTCGTGGCACCGGCCGTACGAGACGGTGATGGCGAACACGGTCGGAACGCTGAACCTCCTCCAGTCCGTCGTCGACCACGGCCTCGAGCTGGAGAAGTTCGACACGGCCGGCACCTCCGAGGAGTACGGCAATGTCCGCGAGTCCGTCTCCCATCATCACGACTTCGACGAAGCCGGCGCGCTGATTCTGCACGAGCGCTCGCCGATCAACCCGAAGTCGATCTACGCGACGGCGAAGGTCGCGGCCGACTTCCTGACGATGAACTACTACGACGCGTTCGGAGTTCCGGGCGTCGTGACGCGGATGTTCAACAACTACGGCCCGCGCCAGAATCCGCGCTACGTCACCGGCACGATCATCACGCAGGCGCTCGAGCGCGCCGAGATCGAGCTCGGCTCCCTCGATCCACTCCGCGACTTCTGCTTCTGCACGGACGGTGTCCGCGGCCATCTGACGGTTGCCGCGAAAGGGAACCCGGGAGAGGTGTACGTCTACGGCCAGGGCGAGAACATCTCGATGGCCGACTGGGCCGCGCTGATCCTCAGGGTCGGCGAGGAGGACGGACACTGGCCCGCAGACCGCCAGATCGTGACCAGCGCCGCTCGCTTCCGGCCGGGAGCGAGCGAGGTGATGGCGCTCCGCGTCGGCTATGACAAGCTCGAGCGCGAGACGGGCTGGCAGCCGAAGATCTCCTGGGAAGAGGGCGTGCGCCGCACGATCGCCTGGTACGCCGAGAATCGTGCCAAGTGGATGGGACGAGTGGATTGGCTCGGTCCGGCAACGGCGGAGAGCAAGCCGCGGTGAGCGTGCTCGTCACGGGCGGAGGCGGCTTCCTCGGCTCCCATCTGGTCGAGAAGCTCCAGGCGCGTGGAGAAGAGGTCGTCGTCCCCCGGCGGGCCGACTACGACCTAACGGTGTGGGCCGACGCCGAGCGGCTCTTCGCCCACACGAAGCCTGACCGCGTTTTTCACCTGGCGGCAGAAGTCGGCGGCATCGGCGCCAACCGAGCCAACCCCGGCCGCTACTGGTACGCGAACTTGATGATGGGCGCCCACGTCCTCGAGCTCTCCCGGATTCATGACGTCTCGAAAGTCGTCGTCGCGGGCACCGTTTGCGCGTACCCAAAGTTCACACCGGTGCCGTTCCTCGAGGAGAACCTCTGGAACGGCTATCCCGAGGAAACGAACGCGCCTTACGGCGTTGCGAAGAAATCCGTCCTCGTGGGGGGACAGTCATACCGCGAGCAATATGGACTGAACGCCATTTTTCTCCTGCCTGCCAACCTCTACGGCCCCCGCGACAACTTCGATCTCGAGACCTCTCACGTAATCCCCGCACTCGTCCGGAAGATGCTCGAGGGCTCCGACGAAGTCGTGCTCTGGGGCGACGGCAGCCCCACGCGGGAGTTCCTCTATGTCGACGACGCCGCCGAGGCGTTCCTTCTGGCGGGCGAGAGGTATGACGGCGCTGAGCCGGTGAACATTGGCACGGGTATCGAGACCTCGATCCGCACCCTCGCAGAGACGGTCGCCGACCTCACCGGTTTCGGAGGAGAAATCGTCTGGGATACGTCGATGCCCAACGGGCAGCCGCGCCGTTCACTTGACGCGTCGAAGGCCGAGCATCTCTTCGGCTTCCGCGCCGAGACGGCACTGCGCGATGGGCTGGCGGAGACCATCGCCTGGTACCGCGCGCGGTCGACGGTTCATGCCGACCGCTAGCCAAGCTGCGCACAACGCCCGCGGCCGCAGGCTCGCTGTCCTCCGTCGAGCCCGCGAACCGCTCTCGAGGACGTGGGCGATCGTCGATCGGGCGGCCGCGTGGGTGATGGCGCTTCCGGTTTGGGCTGTACTCGTGACGCTCGTCCTCGCCCAGTGGATCGTGGTCGGCGCCGTCGCCGCGATCAACCAGCACAACGGCTTCTTTTTCTACAACGGGGGCGACGACACCTGGTATTACACGAGCGGGTGGGTGCTCAGCCACGGGCACATTCCGGACGGTTCCGTCGGTTTCGGCTACCCGTTCCTCCTTGCCCCGATCGCCCATTTCGCCGGCCCGAATCTGCTCCGCGGCCTGCCTTTCGTGATCGGCCTGAATCTCCTCATCCTGTGGCCGATCGCCGTGTGCTGCATCTACGGCATGGCAAAGATGATCGCGGGCCGCGGCTACGCCTATCTGACCACGCTTGTCTGGACGGTGCTACCGGTCGCCGCGATCCCGTTCTTCTACCAGCGCTACCACTTTCGCTACATCGACATCGTCCTGGCCCCGTCTCTCGGGCTCACCGCGCTCGCCGATTTTCCGGGAATGGTGTGCTTGCTCGTCGCGGGCTACTTCGGCCTGAAGGCAGTCACGCTTCGGCAGGCACCGGATGCCGTGTTCGTGGGTCTCGCAGCAGGGCTTGCGATCGCGATGAAGCCGTCGAACGCGATCTTCCTGCCGGCCCCATATGCGGCTCTTGTCGTCGCACGCTACGGGCGTGGGTTGCTCGCGCTCACAGCTGGACTCGTGCCTGCCCTCCTCGCGCTCGTGCTTTGGAAATACCGGGGTCTTGGCTACCTGCCGATCATCGAGCACGCGTCGGCCGCAGTCGCACTCGGACGGTTCCCGGCCGTCCCGCTCGGCGGACTCGACATCCACCACTACGTGCCGCTCAACTGGGGCCAGCTGCAGAACAACATCAACTACGTGCGAGAATTCTGTTGGAGCCTGCGACTACTGACCTGGATCATGGTCGCAGGCGTGATCGGTCTCGCGCGAAGGTCGGGTGCGGGAGCGATCCTGATGCTGACCTGGCTCGGCTCTTACGTCATTCTGAAGGGATCGTCTCCGGTTGTGAGCGTGAAAGCGGGAAGCTTCTTCCGTTACCTGGCGCCCGCCTTTCCGGCCTTCTTCATGTTTGGCGCATCGATTCCGCTGCTCGTCCCGATCTGGGGCCGACAACGTGCTGCCGCCGGCAGTGCAACCACGCCGTGGCCCGCGACCCGAGCCGGCTGGACCCCGCTCATTCGGATCGGTGCCGTGATCGCCGCCATCCCGATCGTCGCCCTGATCGTCTTCCGACCGCTCACAACGCCGAAGGCGGCTCTCGTGCCGGCGTTCGACCAGTACGTCCCTGCGAACACCTTCGCGCTCTCGCTGAACGTCGAGCCCAACGGCATCGTCCGCCTCAGCTGGCCGAAGCAGCGGTCCGACGGTGCCCGGGTGCGCTACATCGTGTTTCGCATGCCTGATGACGCGACACCACCGAATGGGCTCACGTGTACCCCGCGGGCGCACGCGGCTTCGAGCTGCGTCTTCTACTCGGACAGTCTCAACAGCGTCGTCGTCCCGACGGCGGAGACATTCGCGACCTCTCTGCTCGACTATCCACCGGCCGGGCACTGGATCTACCGAGTCGCACTTCGCGCCTCAGAATCGCGGCACACCTCGAGCGGCGACTTCATGATGCTCAGCACCGGACGGTCCGTCTACATTCCCGAGTAAGCAATCATTCGCGCTCGTCGAGCTTCGTCTCGAGCAGCGCGAGGCGCTGCGCCAGCACGACGTTCTGGTCGGTCAGGCGGGAGATCACCGTCGAGTAGTGCAGGAGCACGAGAATCACGAACATCAGGCCGACCGCGAAGAGCACCGCCACCGGGGTGCTGCGGACGCCGGCCCAGGAGGCGATCGTGTTCAGGCCGCCGCGCCAGGCCGAGAGCACGAGCAGCGCCACGCCGGTCGCGAGCCACAGCAGCGCGTAGCGCTCGCGCAACCGCCGCTGGCGAATCAGCTCAAAGACGGCGACGAGCAGCAGGAGCGAGACGATCGTCGCGGCGATCGAGACCTTCAGCGGCGTCATCTGTCCTCGAGCGGGACGACGTTGCGGCGGAAGAGACCGACGAAGAGCGCGAGCAGCACCTTCAGCATGTAATACACCGACGCCCAGACGCCGATCGACGAGCGGCCGTGCTCGCGGGCACGCATCGAAACCGGCACCTCGGTGAGGCGCAGCCGGTGCCGGATCGCCATCACCATTCCCTCGACCTCGGGGTAGTCGTGCGGATAGTCGGCGGCGAAGAGCCGGATCGCGCGGCGATTCAACGCCTGGAAGCCGGAGGTCGTGTCGGTAACCCGTTGGTGGGCGATCGCGGAGACGATGGCCGCGAGCAGACGAATCCCGATCCGCCGGGTCGCCGACGACCGGTAGCCCTCGTCTCCGGCGAAGCGAGAGCCGACGACGATGTCCGCCTCGCCGGCGAGCACGGGCGCGATCACGCGGGCAAGCTGGGCGGGATCGTGCTGCGCATCGCCGTCGACCCGGACGGCCAGCTCGTAGCCGCCCTCCCAGGCGAACCGGAAGCCGGTCTGCACGGCACCGCCGATCCCGAGGTTGAACGGCAGCCGGATCACGTGGGCACCGTGCTCGGCCGCGACCTCCGCGGTGCGGTCGACCGAGCCGTCCGAGATGACGACAACCTCGAGTCCCCGGTCGAAGGCGCGCAGCTCGTCGATCACGCGGCCGATGTTTCGCTCCTCGTTGTAGGCGGGCACGATCGCGATCCGGCGCGGGCCGGTTGGTACCGCGATCACATCCGCAGCGGGCTCAGTCGACACGCGCTTTCACCCCCAGGCCGACCAGCTCGAGCAGCTGGCGCGCGCGATGACGGTAGGTGTGCTCGTCGAGCACCCGCTCGCGCGCGCGGCGCCCCAGCTCCTCTGCCTGCGCCGGATCGTCGAGCAGGTCGCGATAGGCCGCGACCGCTTCGGCCGCGTCGTTCACCACCAGGAGCTCGCTCCCGGGCTCGAACCAGCGCTCGATCCCGTTACACGGGTTCGAGACGATCGCGGCGCCGGTCGCCGCGAGCTCGAAGGGGCGGCTCGTCGCCGACGCGTAGACGCTCGCGTGCGAGCGGCGAGTGATGCTGAGATTGATCCGCGCGCTCGAGATCGCGCGCGCGAAGCTGTTGAACGGCACGTCCCCGATCTGGCGGGCGGCGCCGAGATCCCCGCGGAAGTCGTAGCCGCCGATCGCGAAGTCGACCTCCGCCAAGGCGCGGGACGGCTCCGCGATCATCGCCTGGACGGCTTCCGCGCGGAACTTGTCGCTGTGGCCGTAGAAGAAGACGTCCAGCTCCTTCGCCACCGGCTGCGGCGCGAAGAGCTCCGGATCCGCGCCCCAGAACACGCACTCGGCGCGCCGCGCCCCGATCGCGAGCAGCCCCTCGAGGCCGCCTTCCGAGTTCGAGACGATCAGGTCGTACTCGCCGGGATCGGCGCCGTGGTAGTAGTTGAAGCCGCTGTCCATGCCGCCGAACTCCGGCAGGCTCATCGGCACGTCGCCGTCGTAGAAGACGACCGGCACGCCGAAGCGGTCACGCAGAGCCGTCGGGATTCCCCGTAGATGCGCCATCGGGACCGTGAAGACGATGACCGCGTCCGGGCGCTCCTGCTCGACGAGCCGTTCGAGGTGGCGGCGCCAGCGCGGGGTCACCCAGCGCCAGATCGTCTCGCGCGTGATCCGGTCGCCGAGCGAGTCGTCCGGGCTCACCTCGGCCCGGCGCAGGAAGCTGTCGCCCTTCGCCCTCGCGAGCAGGTCGCGCGCGCGGGCGAACGACTCGCCTTCGGTGTAGGTGGGGTTCGGAGCGGTCCGCCACCAGGGCGTCTCGACAGGCCTGCCGCGATACGGGGTGACGATGACGTCGACCCCTTCTTCGGAGAGCCCCTTCCAGAGCTGCCACCAGGCCGGGGTGCACCCGTAGCGGTGGTCGAGGTCGACGGCGGAGGCAACACAGAGCAGCTTGGGGGCACGCACGCCGTAAGTGTCGCAGGAGCGCGTTACGGCGTCGTAAGAGAGCTTCTAAAGCCCCCCGGCGCCGAGCAGACCCGCCGACCACGATTCGACCGAGTGCTCGCGGGCCACGCGCTCCCGCAGGCCTCGGCCCAGCTCGTCGCGCTCGGCCGGCGAGCGGCTCGCGACCTCCTCGATCTTGCCGGCCAGCTCCTCCGCGTCGTCGCGGCCGTAGAAGGCGTCCGGGGCGAGCAGGTTCGTGTGTGCGGGATTGGAGGCGAGGACCGGGATCCCCGACGCCGCCGCCTCGTAGACGATCCGGTCGGCGCCGCCCGGAGCGTTGTTCACGAGCAGATCCGCGCCCGCGAGCAGACGGACGACCTCGGCACGGGTGACCGAGCCGTGCAACCGCACGTGCGCCCCCACTCCGAGCTCGTGGACGAGCGCCGCGAGCGACTCCTGCTCGGCGCGTGCGTCAGCGGTCAGCGCCGGCCCGTACACGTCCAGCTGGAGCTCGACGCCGCGAGCGAGCGCGAGCGCGGCGGCACGCACGATCGTGCCGACGCCCTTCGCCGCCGAGTAGCGCCCGATCACGACGATCCGCAGCGGGCCCGCCTCCCGCATCGCCGCCCGCCGCGGGAACGTGTCGACGTCGATCGCCTGCCCGACCGTCACGAGCTTCTTCGACGGGAGCGCGAACGTGCCGGTGCCGACGCTCACGACAGCGGTGCAGACGCGCTCGGCCAGCCGCACGACCCTGTCGACCTTCCAGTGCGACCACCACATGACGAGCGGCACCCGGGCGGGGCGGACGAGCGGCGCGACGATGATCGCGTAGATCGGGCACATGTGCGCGATCACCATCCCCCGCCCCTTGCGCAGGCCGGGCAGCTCCCGCGCGACGGCGACGAGGACGCGCAGCCCGCGACCGAGCTTCGTCGCGGAATGGAAGCTGTAGCCCCGCGCGTTCGCCGGCAGGGCGGCCGCAACGATCCGATCCGCGATCACGACCACCTCGTCCACCCGGCGGGCGATCGCCGCGACCTGGGGGACGACGATTGCGATCTGCGGGTCCTCGGGGTCGAACTGCTGGGTGATGAAGACGACGCGCGTCGCCACGGTCAGTAGGCGCCGCGGCGGGCGAAGACCGCCGGGAGCGTCTTGAAGAGGATCGTGATGTCGAGCCAGAGCGACCAGTTCTCGAGGTAGTAGAAGTCGAGGCGCACGAGGTCGTCGAAGGACAGCTCGCTCCGGCCGGCGATCTGCCACAGCCCTGTCATCCCGGGCAGCACGTTCGAGCGCCGGCGGTGCCACGGCTCGAGCCGCTCGTTGTCGCGCACCGGCAGCGGTCGCGGCCCGACCAGCGACATCTCGCCGCGCAGGACGTTGATCACGTTCGGGATCTCGTCGATCGACAGTCGGCGCAGGACGCGGCCGATCGGGGTCACACGGGGGTCGTTGCGGATCTTGAAGAGCGCGCCGCTCGCCTCGTTCGCCGACTCGAGCCCGCCTTGCGCGTCTGCCGCCCCCACGACCATCGTGCGGAACTTGAGCATCCGAAACGGCTGCTCGCCGAGGCCGATGCGCGTGTCCGCATAGATCACGGGGCCCCGCGAGGTCAGCTTGATCAGCGCCGCGATCACGAGCCAGAGCGGTGCGCCGACGACCAGGATCAGCGCCGAGACGACCAGGTCGAACAGCCGCTTTGTCGCCCAGTCCGCGCCGGCGAGGATCGGCGGCCGCAGCTCGAACAACGGCACCGCCTGACCCGGCACGTACTCTCCGCGCTCGACGAGCAGCTCGGTCGTGCGCGGCGCGATGCGCACCTTCACGCCCCGCCGGTGCGCTCCGTCGACGAGCTCGAGGAGCGCGTGCTCGTCGAGCCCCTCGTCGGCCACGATCAGCTCGTCGAGATCGCCGGTCGCGAGCGCCGCCGCGACGCGGGGGCCCAGAGGAAGCTCGGCGACGAATGCGTAGTCGATTCCGCCCCGGCTCGCTCCGAGCGTCTTGCGCAGATGGGCGATCTGATCCGGGTTGCCGACGATCGCCGCCCGCCGGCGCACACCGAGCACCCGCATCAGCCCGCCGCTGGCGGTCTCGTAGCTCCAGCGGAAGATGCTGATCAGCGCGGCGACGAAGGCGGCACCCGCCGCATACAGCCCGAAGGTCGTGAAGTGCTGGCCGGTTCCGACGGCGAAGGCGAGCGCCAGCACCGCGACGAGCAGCACCGACGGCACGATCCGCCCCGCCCCCTCGCGGAGCTCGCGCGGGCCGTAGAGGTGGTTGCGCCAGAACTCCAGCAGGAGCAGCAGGGTCAGGAACGGCAGCCAGTCCGTCTCGTGCGTCCAGAGAAGGTTCCAGAGGATCGGCTTGGGATCGCGGATCTCGGAGCGCAGCGCGAGCGCCAGGTAGAGGCCGATCACGAGACCGGAGAAGTCGATCACGACGAGCACCGCGATGCTGAGCAGGCGCCGGAGGAACGCCTGGAAGAGACCGCGGGAGAGCAGATACGGCCGCCCGGCCCGGATGTCGTCGGCAGGCGGCGCTTCGTCAGGCACGAGTCCGGGCGGTCGCATCGGCCAATCCTAGGGCGCCAGTGTGATCTCGCCTTGAATCTTCGGCCCGTGCAGGCGCACGACGACGCCGGGAAGCGGCCCGGCGTTCCAGCTCCACGCGACTCGGCGACCGGCGATCTTCACCTGAGCGGGTCGCGCAGCGGCGGGGACGAACAGCTGCACGTCAGGCGGCTGGCTACGGAGATCGAGCCGCGCCCCGTCCGTCGCGAGCCAGCCGGCGCGTCCCGGATGGGTGAGCTCGTCCACACCCCACCAGGAGCCGGAGGCGGTGCGCAGGTTGAACGGCAGCACGGCCCCGGCACGCACGTAGAGCGGAAGCTGCGTCAGTGGCGTCGGACGCGTGAACGCGCCGCCGCCGCTGACCGAGGCGCCGGTGAAGAGGTCGATCCAGGATCCGGAGGGCAGGTAGACGCTCGGGGTCTCCCCGGCGCCGGTCACCGGCGCGGCGAGCAGATCGGGGCCGACGAGCAGCTCGAGCGAGTTCGACACCGCCCACGAAGCCGGATCGTCGGGGTAGCCGTAGGCGAGCGGCGCCAGCACGGGCTCGTGGCGCCGGAGGATCCCGTAGAGATACGGGAAGAGCTCGTAGTGGAGGACGGCCGCGTCGCGGAGCGCGTCCATCGCCGGAGCGCCAATCGTCCACGGCGTGGCATTCGCGCCCTGGCCGCCCACCTCGAGCACCGGCGAGATCGCCCCGAGCTGGGCCCAGCGGGCGAACACGTCCGGGGTCAAGCCAACCGAGTGGTAGCCGCCGACGTCGGAGCCCCAGGTCGGAAAGCCGCTCATCGCCGCCGTCTCGCCCGAGCGGATCGCGGCCGCAAGCCCGTCGAAGGTCCCGTTCTGGTCGCCGGCCCAGATGCCTCGGGCGATGCTCTCGGAGCCCATCGAGCCGGCCTGGAAGATCGTCGCGGCGCCGTTCGGCAGCGCGGCGAGCACCGCCCGGTCGTAGAGGATCGGATACTCGTTCTGGAGCGATTCGCTCCTGGCTTCCAGATCGACCTCGTCGCCGCGATCGCCCTTGATCCCGTCGACGCCGAGCCCGAAGACCTTGCGGAGCCTCGACTCGAACTCGGCGACGACGGCCGGGGAGGTGAGATCGATCTCCTGCTGGGTGGCCGGATCTCCGAGCAGCTGCGACCTCTTGTAGCCCGTGCCGCAGATCACCTTCGGCGAGACCCAGAGCATGAACTTCACGCCGAGTGCGTGCACCTGCTCGATCAGGCGGGCGGGGTCGGGGATCAGATTGGGGTCGAAGGTCAGGTTCCCGATGCAGGTCTCCCACGGGTTGTCGAGCAGCACCCAGCCGATCGGGATCTGCGCCTGCTGGAGGCGGGTCACGTCGTCGAGGACATCCTGCGGGCCCTTGACCTCGTCCCGCCACTTGATCAGCGCGAGCTCCGACGGCGGCGGGACGGCCGGCTCGCCCGCGTCCTGCTGGTAGTCGGCCAGCACCTGCGGGATCGTTCCCAGGTAGACGTCCTCGTCGAGGCGCGCGCCCTTGATGCAGACCTCGGTCACCTCGGCGAGCGCGGGGAACGTGCACTGCGGCTCGGGGCCGAAGGCGCAGCCGCCGCCTCCGGGCGAGCCGGGGAAGGCCAGCGCGGCCACGTTCTCGCTCGCGAGCCGCAGCCCCCAGCCGGCGGAGCTGGCGAAATACGGGACGGGCGCATACGAGCACTCGCTCGAGACCTTCACCGAGACGATCTGGCCGCGGAGGTCGACCGCGGTCTGGTTCTCGCCGCCGCCCAGGAAGTGCTCGTCCGGCCGGGCGGTGAAGGCGTCGTAGACCTGCTCGACGCCGGTCGCGGGCTGAAGGCGCAGCGAGATCCGGTAGCCGTGCGTCGTCCGAGTGGCTGTGACCGTCGCTGTTCTACCGGGCTCGTCGGTGGCAACGTCGAAGACGTCGCCGTGCGACGAGGTGACCTTCGTCAGGGTGTGCATGGCGCCGGACGCGAGCGTGTAGCTGAGGCGGGCCGCCTGGTCTTCGGAGACGACCGTCTTCCCGTCGCGCAGGATGCTCAGGCGGAACGGGTTGTCCGAGACGTGGAGGGCGATTCCCGGCTGCGGTTGCCCGGAACCGCAGCCGGCGAGCAGTGCCGCGGCCAGCGCGGCGGCGAGCGTCAGCCGGCCCACACATCACCCCAGGCGACGTCGCGGTCCGCGTCCAGCGCGCCGAGCTCGACCGGGCGGCGGCGGCGCGCCAGCACCGTCAGCGTCGCTCCGAGCGCGGCGCGGCGCTTCGCGGAGAGCAGGTCGTAGTCGTGGAAGTGGACGTGCACGACGCGCGGCAGGGGTCGGGCGAGCGACTTCGCGGCGGCGCCGAGCGAGTGCGTCGTCGGCAGCTCGAGCACGCGGCGGCCGTCGTCGAGCCGCACGTACGCCGGCTGGTCGAGCCCGATCCGGGCCGCGCCGGCGGGGAGGTACGGCGGCCGCCAGGCCGTTGCGGTGCAGTCGGCGTAGCCGAGCTCGGCGACTGCCGCCATCACCTCGGTGTCCGTGTACCAGCCGCCGCCGCAGAAGAACTTCGGCTCGAGGCCCTGCTCGCGCAGCCAGCGCCCTTCGCGCAACACGCGCTCGGCCGGAACCCCGCCGGTCGGCCGTGCCGCGTCGGGCGCGGTCCAGTGCGTGTGGTGGCCGAGCGGGCCGAGCGACGCCGCCTCGCGCGCGCGTTCGAGGAATCGCGTCCCGTCTTCGCCCTCGAACGGCGGCCGCAGCAGGGACGTGATCGCGAACCCCGCCGGGCGCCTGCGCAGCAGCCCCAGGTACCGCTTCCAGACGCGATCTTCGAGGGGATACTCGACGTGACACGACACGACCGCGTAGCCTTGTTTGCCGGGCATGTGCGGGATCTGCGGACTCCTCGGTAGAGACGCCCCCGACCCCGGGCTGGTCGAGCGCATGAACGCGTCGATCGTACATCGCGGCCCCGACCACGGAGCCGTCGAAAGCCACGGCCGCTGCGTGCTCGCCTACCGGCGTCTTTCGATCATCGACCTGGCTACCGGAGACCAGCCGATTCGCAACGAGCGCGGCGACGTCGTCGCGGTCTTCAACGGCGAGATCTACAACTTCCGCGAGCTGCGACACGAGCTCGAGGCGGCCGGCCACGAGATTCGGGGCAGCGGCGACTCGCCTCTGATCCCGCATGCCTACGAGGAATGGGGCCTCGGCTTCGCCGAGCGCCTCGAGGGCATGTTCGCGATCGCGCTCTGGGATCGCAACGCCGAGCGGCTCGTCCTCCTGCGCGACCGCCTCGGCAAGAAGCCGCTGCTCTACGCCCAGCTTCCGGACGGCTCGGTCGCGTTCGCCTCCGAGACGAAGGCACTCCTGACGCTGCCGAGCCTGCCGCGCGAGCTCGACCTCGCCCAGCTCGACGCCTTCCTCGCGCTCCAGTACGTCCCGCGCTCGGGCCTGCGCGCCGTCGAGAAGGTGCCACCGGGCTCATACGCGGTGGTCGAGAACGGCAGCGTTCGAGTCGTCCGGTACTGGTCCCCGAAGCCCGCGGCCGAGCAAGGCGACTGGGTCGAGCGGGTGCGCGACGAGGTGACGGCTGCCGTTCGTCGGCGGCTCGTGGCCGACGTCCCGCTCGGCGCGCTGCTCTCGGGCGGGATCGACTCGTCGATCGTCGTCGCCGCGATGGCGCAGGTGTCTGCCGAGCCGGTGCGGACCTTCACCGTCGGGTTCCCGGACGCGCGCTACGACGAGCGGGCGTATGCGCGGGTCGTCGCGGAGCGGTACGGGACGAGGCACGAGGAGCTCGAGATCTATCCGGGCCCCGACCTGCTCCAACGGCTTGCAAACGCCTTCGACGAGCCGTTCGGCGACGAGGCAGCGCTGCCGACGATGCTCGTCTGCGAGGCGACGAGGCAGCATGTGAAGGTGGCGCTCGTCGGTGACGGCGGCGACGAGGTCTTCGGTGGCTACGAGCGCTACCGGGCGCAGGAGCTCGCCGCCCGCATCCCGAGGGGGCTCGCGGTGCTCGGCGCACACGCGCTCGAGCTGCTGCCGCAGGCGCGCCGTCAGCCGCGCTCGACGCTCTTCCGGGCCCGCCGCTTCCTGACCGTGGCCGCCGCCCCTGCTCCCGAGCGGTACGCACGCCTCGTCGAGGTCTTCCCGCTCGAGCTGCGGCGGGCGCTCTGGACGGACGAGGCGACCGCCGTGGCGACGGCGTCGCTGCTTCCCCGCGCCGCCGATCCGCGCCTCGTCGACATCGAGTCGTACCTGCCGGGCGACCTACTCCCCAAGTCGGACCTCGCCTCGATGGCGGTCTCGCTCGAGCTCCGGTCGCCGTTTCTCGACCACCACGTCGTCGAGCTCGGCCTCGCGCTGCCGCCCGAGCTGGCCCGCGGCAAGGCTGCGCTGAAGCAGGCCTTCGCCCACGCCTTGCCGCCAGCGATAGCCCAGCGCGGCAAGACCGGCTTCGGCGTCCCGCTCGACCGCTGGTTCCGCGAGGAGCTGCGCGAGAAATCGGAAGACCTGCTGCTCGGGCACTCAGCCGGCCTCTTCCGCCGGGCGCCGCTCGAGCAGCTGCTGCGCGAGCACCGGGGCTTACAAGCCGATCATGGTCACCGTTTATGGTGCCTCTGCATGCTCGAGCTCTGGCTCCGGACCTGGCTCGCCCCGCCTCAGGTCAATCGGTGAGGCGGCGCTACGACTACGCGCTCGTCGCCAGCGCCTGCTTCCTCCCGCGGCTGATCGCACTGCTGCATGAAGGGGCGGCGTTACTCCCTCTGAACGACAGCGGCGTCGAGAAGTCCGACCTGATCGCGCGCGTCTTCCTGAAGACCGGCACCTTCGGCTACATCCCGGGCGAGCCGACGGCGTACACGCAGCCCGTCTACGCCTGGTTCATGATCGCCGTCTACTGGCTTGCCGGGCGGCACTGGTGGTCGCTCGGGACCGCGCAGATCGCCCTCGCGGTCGTGACGGCGGTGCTCGTCTACGAGATCGGCCGGCGCTTCCTCTCACGGCGGGCAGGAGTGATCGCAGCCCTGATCTCGACGCTTCAGCCGTATCTGATCTGGCACGACGTCCACGCGAACCGCGAGATCGTCGACCAGCCGCTCGGCGCCGCGATGTTCCTGCTCGTGCTGCTCGCCGCGAAGCGGCCGTCGCTCCGGCTCCCGATCGCCCTCGGAGTCGTGACGGGGATCGCGCTGCTGTCCAACTCGCGCCTCGTCGCCCTGCCGCTCGCCTTCGGCGCCTACCTGCTCTGGCGCCGCGCCGGCTGGGCTGCGGCGGTGGCCGTCGTCGTGCTGGCGGGGGTCACGATCTCGCCGTGGGTGATCCGCAACAAGGTCGAGGTGGGCTGCTGGGCGCTCACCGACGACGGGCGCGCGCTCTGGAAGGCGAACAACCCGAACACGTACCGGATCCTCGCAGCGGGCGGGTGGATCGACAACGTCCCGGACATCCCCGGGCGGCCGCCGAACCCGCAAGAGGCCTACTACGACTACAGCGAAAACGGCATCAACGACTACAAGTCGAAGGGCCTGAACGAGTGCGCCCAGGAGACCTACTACGAGCACCTCGTGATCACCTGGGTCGAGCACCACCCGGGCGCCAAGCTGAAGCTGATGGCTCAGGCGACCGAGATGCTCTGGAGCCCGTCCGTCACAGCCGACGGCGGAGAGTCGTCGTCCTCCGGCGGGGTCGGCGCGATCAAGCACATCGTCGAGCCGGCGTACGTGATCGCCGTCTACCTGCTTGCGCTCGCCGGCCTCTTCCTCGTCGAACGGGCCTTCGCCGTGCTCGCGCTCACGTTCCTCGGCTACGAGACGCTGGCGGCCTGGGTCTTCGCCGGGACGACGCGCTACCGCGTGCCGTGGGACTTCGTGCTCGCGCTGCTCGCCTCGGCGGCTCTGGCCAGGCTGCCGTTCCGGTGGCCGTTCCCGTGGCGCACGCGCTCGCCCAGCCAGTAGTCGTAGACCTGCTCGGTCCGCTCGGCGCAGCGGTCCTCGGGGAAGCGGGCGATTGCCCGGGCGCGGCCCGCCTGGCCCATCGCAGTCGCGCGAGCCGGGTCGTTCGCGAGCGCGAGCATCGCCTCGGCGAGCGGCGCGGCCTCGCCTGACGGGACGAGCAGCCCCGTCTCCCCTTCGCGGACGAGATCCTCGAGCCCGCCGATCGACGCGGCGATCACCGGGCGGCCTCGCTCCATCGCCTCGAGGGCGACCATGCCGAAGCCCTCGCCGAGCGAGGGGACGACGACGGCGAGCGAGTGCTCGATCGCCTCCTGAACGGGTGAGACGTGGCCGAGAAAGCGCACGGCCTCTCCGAGCCCGAGCTCGCGCGCGAGATCCTTCAGCCCGTGCTCGAGCACGCCGCGGCCGGCGATGTCGAGCCGCGCGTCGGGCCGGGCGTCGAGCACCCGGCGGAACGCCCGCAGCAAGACGACGTGGCCCTTGATCGGGATCAGGCGCCCGACGCAGAGAAAGCGCGGCTCCGCTCCTGCGTAGGGCTTCGGCTCCGGCCCCGCCGCGATTCCGTAGTGGACGATCTCGAAGTCCGGCTCGGGGAACCCCTCCGTCTCGGAGAGGTAGCGGGCAAGACCACGCGAGATCGCAATCTGCCTGTGCGCGAGCGCGCCGATCGTCCGATCGCCGAGCGCGAAGATGCGGCCCTCGCGGAACTCGTTGAAGCCGTGCTTGGTCGAGAGCCGCACGGGCACGCCCGCGAGCGCCCCTGCGGTCTGGCCGTATGCGTCGGCGTGGACGAGGTGGGTGTGCAGGATCGTCGGCCGGTGGTGCAGCAGGTAGCTGAAGACGCGCATGAAGGTGGCAGGGTCGACGTCGGTGCTCATCGGCAACGCGTCGACCGGCACACCGCCCGCTTCCAGCTCGCGCGCGAACTCCCAGGCGCCGGCCTCGTGCTCGTGGAGCATCAGGAAGCGGATGTCCCAGCCGCGCTCCTTCAGATCCGGGAGCAGCGAGAGCAGATGCGCCTCGGAGCCGGAGATGCCGGCGACCTTCTGGGCGTGCAGGACCATCATCGGGTCGCCACCGCCAGCACCTCGTCGGCCCAGTGCTCGACCGAATGCCTCGCGGCGACCTGCGCTCGAAGCGCGCGACCGAGCTCGTTGCGGTCCACGCCGGCGAGCCGTTCCAGCTTCGCGGCCAGATCGAGCACGTCGTCGCGCTTGAAGCGGAGCTCCTCGGGCAGCACGTCGTCGAAGCCGGGGTTCGAGGCGAGCACGGGCATGCAGGTCGCGGCAGCCTCGTAGACGACCTTGTCGAGCGCCCCTTCGCGCATGTTGTTCACGAGCACGTCCTTCCGCGCGAGCAGCGCCGGAATCTCGGTGTGCGGCAGCGGCGGCTCGATCGCGACGTCGAGGGCCCGCAACCGGTCGGCCTCGCGCCGTTCCTCGTCGGTGAGCGACGGGCCGCGCAGCTCGAGCTCGACCGCTGCCAGCTCCGCGGCCCGCACGATCGTCTCGAGGCCCTTCGACGGCGAGGTCCGCCCGAGGGCGACGACGCGCAAGCGCTCGACCGGCTCGCGGACGGTGCAAGGGAACCGTTCCATGTCGATACCGTGCCCGATCGGGACGACCTTCGGGGAGGAGAGCGGGAACGAACGCTCGTCGACCGTCAGAATCGCGGTCGCCAGCCGCTCCGCCAGCAGCAGCCTCCGCGTCACCTTCCAGTGCGTGAACCAGAGCAGGAGCGGCACGCCGCGAGGACGCGTGAGCGGCGCTGCGAGCACCGCCAGCAGGGGCGTCATGTGGACGAGCACTGCCAGCGGGCGGGGCCCCAGCTCCCGGTTCAGCGCGCTCGCATAGCGTGCGCCGCGGCCGGCCTGCGAGCCCGCGCCGTACAGGCGCACGCGGCAGTTCTCGGGCAGGGCCCCGTCCACCGCGCGATCCGCGAGCACCACCACCTCGTCGACTCGCGCGGCGAGGGCGCGGATCATCGGCACCGCTCCGGCAAGGGTCGGATGCTCCGGGTCGAGCTGCTGCGTGACGAAGACGAATCTGCGCCGCATCAGAAGAAGTCGAGGTCTCCGAGCTCGAAATGCGGCCGCTTCGGGATCGCCTGCGCGGGCTCCAGCGACTTGCCGAGCACCGTGAACGTCCGCATTGTCGGCAGATAGCCGGCAAGCGCGTAGCGGCGAAGCTCGCGTGGCGGCGGCGCAGCGACCAGCGCGGCCTCGGGAGCGGCGGCACCGAGCGCACGCAGCATCGGCCCCTCGACCGCAGCGACGATCCCGAGCCTGCCGCGCCGCCCGGCGACGGCGTAGCCGTCACCCTGGAGGAGCAGATACGGCTTGGGGGCCTCTGCAAAGCGCCAGTTCAGCCAGGCGGCGTCGCGGAGGACGCGGTCGCCCGCACCCGGCCGCGGCCCCTGCTCCGCGAAGCGCTCGACGCCGCCGCGCGGGCGTCCGACCCGGAACGGCCGCAGGCGTCCCCAGACCCGGAGCGAGGGCAGCGCCGTCCAGCCGAGCCGCTGCAGGAACACGGGCGCCGACGCGGCATTCGGCACCGTGAGCAGCAGGCGGATGCCCGACGCCCTGGCACGCTCCTCGTTCTCGGCCTGGAGGTCGCGGAAGATCCCGCGACCGCGGTAGGCCTCGTCCGTCGCGACCCGGAGGGGCATCCCGACGGTCAGCTCTTCGCCGCCGACCGACATGCGCAGGAAGCTCATCGCCACCGTCGCGACGATGCGGCCTTCGTCCTCGGCGAGCAGCACCGAGGCGGGCCGGACCGGATTGCGCTCGTAGAACCACTCCAGCTCCGCCTCGTCGGGCCGCTCCCCCCAGACCCGTCCCATCAAGTCGGCGACGGCGGCCCGCCGGCCGGCGTCGTAGTCGAGGAACCTCACCGGGTCGAGGTGCCGAGCGCCTGGTTGAACAGCCGCCGCGCGTGGGTCCCGGCGACGGTGTCCTTCAGGGCGATCAGGTCGCATGCTCCAGCGAGCACAAGCTCGAAGGTGCGCATCGGATACGGCTCGACGTTGTAGCGGCCGAGCCGGAACGGATCGGCGCCGACGCCGTTCGCGCGTGAGATCGACGTGAACGCGATGTCGTAGCCGGCCTGCTTGAGCAGGCTCTCGTGCACCGGATGGAAATGGGCCTCCGAGCCCTTCACGTAGGCGTACGCGCGCATCGGCCGGCCGAGGCGCTCCTCCAGGATCAGCTTCGAGACCGCGATCTCGCGCACCGCCTCGTCCAGCGAGACCTCGGCGAGGGGCCGGTGCGCGATGCCGTGCGACTCGACGCGCACACCCGCGGCGTCGAGCTCGCGCACGAGCCCCCAGTCGAGCGTCGGGTTGTGCATGCCCTGCTCGATCAGGTGCGTCTCGTGCGGCAGCGGCATCTCGTCGTCCATGTACGCGACCGGGATGAAGATCACGGCGGGATAGCCGTGCTTCTGGAGCACGGGCAGCGCGTTCTCGAGGATGTCGCGGTATCCGTCGTCGAAGGTGATCAGGACCGAGTTGGGCGGAAGGTCGGCGCCGAGGGTGTAGTGGTCGAGCACCGCATCGAGCCCGACGACCTCGTACCCGAGCTCGCGCAGGCTCGAGAGCTGCTCGTCGAACTGCCAGACCGGGACGGTCGTCGGGTTGTCCGGGATGTCGTTGACCTTGTGGTACATCAGCACGCGCAGCGCCTGCTCGTTCGGCGCGAGCCCGAGCACCGTCGACGTCTCGCCGATCGAGCGGTAGAGCGTGTTCTTGAAGGCCTGCTTCGCCTGCTGAACGGTCATGGCGTCCAGTGTACGGCGTCGGCAACGGCGCTCTTCGCAAGTAACACTGTGTTACTTGCCTCGGCGCCGGCCGTTCGTGGCGAGCGCCGTGTTGACGACGGCGAGCAGGTTGTCGGCGTACTCGGCAGGGGTTGCGAGCCAGGACTCCGCGCGTTCCCGAGCCGTTGCGCCCAGCCGCTCGGCCAGCTCGCGGTCGGTCAGCACCCGCTCGAGCCCGGCGGCGAGGGCCGCCACGTCGTCGGGCGAGACGAGCAGGCCGTTCGCGCCGTCCTCGACGATGTCCGGGATCCCGCCGCCGCGGGCCGCGACGACGGCACGCCCGCGCGTCAGCGCCTCGACCACGATCCGCGGCAGGCCTTCCGACCGGGACGGCAGGACGAGGCAGGTTGCGTCGTCGAGCGCCCTGACCACCTCTTCCGCCGTGAGTTGATCCACCCACGACGTCTGCTCGGGCAGATCGCCGACGAGCTTCTGGACGAGCTCGGCACGCGAGCCCTTCCCGACCAGCCGCAGCCGAGCACCGTTCACCCGCGGCGCTGCGAGGCGCCACGCCGCGTCGAGGCCGTCGATGTTCTTGTAGAGCTCGAGCACGCCGACGAAGAGCGCCGTCGGCTCGTCCGGCAGCGGCGCGGGCGGCGTGGCGGCGAAGAGGTCGAGGTCGACGAAGGTGGTGAACTCCCCCGCCGGCTCGACGCCGAGGTCGCGGGCGAGGCTCGACGTGAAGTCGGAGACCGCACGCACCGCGTCTGCCCGCCTGACCGCCCAGGCGGCGAGCCCGTCCGCCAGCGGCGAGAGCGCCCGCCGCAGCGGTGAGCCGTAGAGCCGCGTCGCCGTGCGCCAGTCGCCGTGCAGCTCGACCACGAGCTTCGCCTGCGGCGAAGCCGCGAGCACGAACAGCGCCTCGTAGGGGCTCTGGGCGACGATCGCATCCGGGCGGTGCTCGCGCGCGATCCGCCGGATGCGGAGCGGGAGCAAGACGTAGAAGAGCAGCCCGTCGAGAAACGGAAGCCGGCCGAGCAGCCGGAAGGTGCCGTCGTCCTGGAAGCTGCCGTCGGCGGCCGTCGCGAGCACACGCAGCTCGAACCGCTCCTCGAGCGCCGCGAACTTCCGCTCCAGGCTCGTCGAGAGCGGCAGGCGATAGCGGGTTCGCGCGACGAGCAGCAGCCTCGGCTTCCCGGTGACGCTCACAGCGCGATCACCTCATCGACCAGCGCGCGGACGCGGCTCGCAAAGTCGGCCGGGGTCGTCAGGAAGCGGTCGACCGACTCCCGTCCGGCGGCGCCGAGCCGCTCGGCGAGGCCCGGCTCGGTCAGCGCGCGCACGGCCGCGTCGGCAAACCCGGCCACGTCGCCCCGGTCGACGAGCAGCCCCGTCACACCGTCGACGACGATCTCCGGCGTGCCGCCGGCGCGCGTCGCCACGACCGGGCGCCCGCGCAGGAACGCCTCGACCACAACGCGTGGCAAGCCCTCGGACTCGGACGCGAGCAGGAACACGCGGGCCTCGTCGAGCGCCGCCGCCACCTGGGCCGGCTCGAGGCGCTCGTCCCACCGCACCCCGTCGTCCACGAGAGCGCGCGCGATCTCCGTCTCCCGGCCGGAGCCGACGAGGTGCAGACGCGCCTCGGGGAGACGCGCCGCGACGAGCCGCCAGGCCGCCGCGAGGCCCTCGATGTTCTTGTAGCGCTCGAGCACGCCGACGAAGAGCGCCTTCGGCTCTGCCGGCACGGGCACGGCCGGCCCCGTGAACGCGCTCAGATCGGTGTAGGCCGTGAAGACGTCCGTGGGCTCGCGGCCGACTCCGCGCACGAGCGAGGCGGTGAAGCCCGAGACGGCCCGCTGGGCGTCGGCGCGCCGGACCGCGAGGTCGGCGACGCGGTCGCCGAGCGGCCCGAGCAACGCCCGCGCGCGCGAGCCGTAGAGACGCGTCGAGACGTGCCAGTCGCCGTGGATCTCGACGATCACCTTCGCGCGCGACCTGGTTGCAGCCCGCGCCAGCTCGGCCGCGGCGGCTTCGTAGGGGCTCTCGCACATGATCGCGTCGGGATCGAACGCGCGCAGCTCTCGTGCGATCCGCACCGGGAGCGAGGCGTAGAAGAGCGGCCCGTCGAGCGGCTTCGGCGAGACGAGATGAAAGCGGGGATCCTCACCCGTCCCGGCGGCGAGCACGCGCAGCTCGAGCTGCTCGGACAAGGCGTCCCATTTCCGAGCCAGGCTCTCGTTCAGCGGCAACCGGTAGCGCGTACGCCCGACGAAGAGAACGCGGGGTGTCCTCACCTCGCGGCGCCGATCAGGATCTGCTCGAGCCGGCCGAAGATCCGCTCCGCCGAGTAGTCGGCGACCGACGGCTCGGCAGCGGCGCGCAGAGTCGCCGCCAGCGACTCGTCGCCGAAGAAGCGCTCGATCGCCGCCGTCAGCCCGGCGACGTCGCCCGGCTCGACGAGCAGGCCGTTCTCGCCGTCTCGCACCACCTCTGCGACGCCGCCGGTGCGCGTTGCGATCACCGGCGTCCCGACGGCGAGCGCCTCGACGACCGAGTGCGGGAAGTTCTCCCAGATCGACGAGAGCAGCGCGGCGTCGCCGGCGCGGAAGAGCTCCAGCACACCCTGGCGCGGCAGCGGGCCGAGGAAGCGTGCGTGGCCGAGCCGCTCCAGAGCGGCCCGGTCGGGGCCGTCGCCCGCAATCGCGAGTGCAACGCCTGCGCGCCGGGCGGCCTCGATCCCGACGTCGAGCGCCTTCTGCGCCGTCAGCCGCCCGGCGAAGACGAGCGTCGGCCCGTCGAACCCGAGCTCCTCCCGCAGCACCTCGCGCGGGCGAAGCTCCGGAATCGGCGGCGCGGGGTTCGCCAGCACCGTCACGCGACCGGGCGCCGCTCCCCAGCCGAGCGCGAGCTCGCGGATGTACGCGGACGGAGTCACGACGTGGGCCGTCCGCCGGATGTCGAGGTCGCGTGCCACACGCAGCGGCAGCGTCGCAACCCCGGCGCTCACCTGGAACTCCTCCAGCGACCCATGCCAGAGCCCCCAGCGGCGGGCGCGCTCGTAGGCCGGGTCGGCCGTCAGCTTCACGACCAGCGGCGTCCGCGCGAGCAGCGTGCCGAGCGAGGAGCGCCCGAACATCCCGGTGCTGTAGACGACGTCCGCGGAGCGGGCGCGGGAGACGATCAGCCGGAGGCCCTCGGCGTGGCGCAGCCCCGGCCCGAGCCCGCGCCGGACCCAGTGCACCGGATACTCCTCGGTCGCCGGAGGCCCGTCGGCCGTGATCACGGCCTCGACCTGGTGCCCCCGGCTGCGCAGGAACGCGGCCACGTCGGGCGCATGCGTCGCCGGCCCGCCGACGTCGGGAGGCCAGATCCCGGAGACGACGAGAACCTTCATGCGTTCGCCGGGGCGACATCGAGGCGCTCGCGCCGGATCCGTACGAGCAGCCCGCACCAGACCGACGCGAACACGGCCGATGCGATCACCGCGGCGACGGCGGCCCCCGTTGCGCCCCAGCGCGAGGCGCAGACGACCGTCAGCGGAACGAGCGTTGCGATCTCGATCAGCTGCGGCCAGAGCCGGAGGTTCGGCCGCCCGATCGAGACCGGGAACGACTTCGTCCAGCCGAAGACGAACTGGAGTGCAGCCGCGAGCAGCAGCACGCGCGCCGGCTCGGCCGCCGGGCCGTAGCTCGATCCGTTCACGACCTTCACGAGCCACGGCATCCCCCACCAGAGCGGTGGGATCGCGAGCGCCATCAGCACTGTCGTCCCGGCGATATAGCGCTTGAGCATCCGGTACATCTTGTCGTGCGCGCCCTGCTCGAAGTCGCGCGTCTGCTCGGTCAGGAGCACGAGCCGGGCCGGCGAGGAGAGCGCGTTGAATGCCGTCAGCGGCGCCTGGGCGATCCGGAAGTACCCGGCCTCCACCGCGCTCGGAGCAGCCGCGCCGACGACCAGCGTCGAGAGCGTGCCGCGCATCGAGACGAGCGTCGAGCTCGCAGACGACGAGAGCACGAAGTTGCGCAGCTCCCGGGCGTGCGAGCCGAGCGGCGCCGCCTCCGGGCGCGGGAAGCGCCGGAGCGCCTCATGTCCGCCCCACGTGATCGCCGCCGTCGCGAGCGCCTGCGCCCCGAGCATCCCGAGCACCGCCTCCCAGACTCCGAAATGAGCGCCGATCGCGACGCCGACGAGGCGGAGCCCCATTGCGATCAGCAGGAAGTAGCCACGGAGGTCGTAGCGGCCGCGCAGCATGATCGCCGACCCGTAGACGTTCTCGGGTGCCTGGAGCAACGGCAGGGCCGCGACCAGGAGCAACGGCGTCGTCAGGCCACCCGATTTCCAGATGTGGGAGGAGAGCGGCGCCACGACCAGCAGGCAGATCCCGGCGAGCAGTCCTCCGGCGAGCTTGAACCGGAGAGCCACCTCGAACAGCCGTCGCAGCCGGGGCCAGTCCTCCGCCGTCGAGTAGCGGAACCCGAACTTCACGAGCGCGTCCTCGACCGTCAGGTCGAGCAGCAGCTGGAAGAAGGCGGACGCGGAGGTGACGATTGCGAAGGCGGCGAAGCGGTGGGTGCCGAGCTCGCGCGCCGCCACGACCATCCCTGCGATCCCGAGCCCGGTCGCGCCGTAGATCCCGATCGCAGTCGCCGAGCGTCGCCAGAGAACTGGGGAAAGCATCGGTGGCACCGAGTATAGTTGCCCCTCTTGAACTCCCGTCCCCGCGCCGCGGAGCTCTTGCCACTCACGCCTGCGGCAGCGGTTCCGCTCCTTTTCCTCCACCGCAAGTACCAGGCGCACATCGCGCTCGGGCCGATCGACATCTTCGGCTCGGATCTGGCGATCGCCGTCGTCGTGGGCGCGGCGCTCCTCGTCGGCGTGCAGTCGGGCTGGGCGCCGCTGCGGCGGCCGCGAACGCTCTGGCTCGCCGCCGGAGCCCTGCTCGCGCTCTTCGTGATCTCGTGCTTCTGGTCACCGCCCGACCAGACCGAGAAGCACCTGATCACGGCGGCGAAGGAGATCGAGTACGCCCTGCTCGCCCCGGCGCTTGTCTTGCTCCTGCGCCGCCGGATCGACGTCGAGCGCCTCCTGCTCGTCCTCGTCGGCTGGAGCGCCGCCGCAACCGGTTGGGGCGCGCTCCAGTTCCTCGGGCTCGTGAACGAGTTCGAGGGGAAGCGCCCGGACCAGCGCGAGGTCTCCTTTCTCGGGATCGAGGACTTCGCGGCGCTCTCGGGGGCAGCGCTCGTGATCGCACTCGTCGGCATTGCGCTCGGCGAGCGGCGCCGGATGATGGTGGTGGGCGGAATCGCCGGTGCGCTCGGGGTGGCGCTCGCGGCGTCGCTGCTCGCCCTGGCCGGAGTGGCCCTCGCGGCCGTCGCAATCGCTCTCGCGGCGCGGCGCGCGAGGACGTTGACCGTGCGGCGGGCTCTGATTCTCGGCTTGATCACGGCCGTCGTCGGCGCGGGCGTCTACGGGCTCCGGGCCGGGGACGTGACGAGCTTCTTCGGCTTCCTGAAGACCGGGACGCCGGGCGCTCCCTCCAGCGCAGGCGTCCAGACGGGCTCGCAGCGGGTCATGCTCGCCTACCTCGGCCTGCGCATGTGGGAAGACCATCCGCTGCTCGGAGTGGGCTTCCAGCGTTCCTTCGACCACTACGGGCCCTACCTCGCGGCCGCGAAGAAGCGGTTCCCGGGCCAGAACGCGTTCGCGTTCCCGACTCCCCAGCACGAGTGGGGCGTCCAGAACTTCTGGGTGCAGTTGCTGGCCGACGTCGGCATTGTTGGCTTCGTGCTCGGGATCCTCACCTTCGCGGCCGGGCTCTTCATGGCGTTTCGAGCCCCGCCCGGGCTTCGCTTCTACGGCCTCGCCGCGGCAGGCTGGATCCTCGTCACCGTGGGGTCACTGAACGGGACCGGGATCGTGGCGGGGTTGCCGCTCGATGCGCTCGTCTGGCTCGGGCTTGGGCTCGGCGCGACGGTCGGGGGCCTGGAGTGAGCGACTGGCCGGGCGAGGAGTACCGCCACCCGAGCAAAGGCGTCTGGAACTGGAGCCTGCGCGAGCCGCTCGCAAGGTGGCTCGAGGAGGAGGGCCGGGGCGTCGCGGGCCTGCGCGTGCTCGACATCGGCTGCGGGATCAAGCCGTACTTTCCCTACTTCTCGTCGGCGCTCGACTACGTCGGCGTGGATCTCGCCGGCAACCCCGTCGCCGACGTGATCGGGTCGATCGAGCAGCTTCCCCTCGACGACGCGAGCTTCGACATCGTACTCTGCCTCCAAGTGCTCGAGCATTGTGAGGACCCAGCGCGCGCCGTCGCGGAGATGCACCGGGTCGTCAAGCCCGGCGGCCGTGTCCTTGCCGCGACGCACGGCACCTACGTCTACCACCCCTCGCCAGTCGACTACTGGCGCTGGACCCAGACCGGGCTGGAGCGCCTGTTCAACACCAATGCGGACTGGAAATCGGTCCGGGTCGTCCCGGGCGCGGGGACGACGGCCTGCCTCGGCCTGCTCGCCGCGACCTACATCGACCTGCTCTTCCACTACGCACACGCCGACTGGGCGGGCAGGATCGTGAACCGTGGCGTGAACACGCTCGCAGCCGCAATCGACAGCCGCTCGCAGAAGCTGCGCGAGCCCGTTCCCGGCTCGCTGACGACGAACTTCCACATCACCGCAGAGCCGGCATGAAGGCTCTCGTCACCGGCGGCGGTGGATTCATCGGCTCGAACCTTGTGCGCGGCCTGCTCGAGCGCGGCGACGACGTCCGTGTGCTCGACAACTTCTCGACCGGCAGCCGGGGCAACCTGACCGGCCTCGACGTCGAGGTGATGGAAGGAGAGCTGCGCAGCTACGAGCGCGTCCACAACGCGATCCGGGACGTCGAGGTCGTCTTCCACCTCGGAGCGCTCGGCTCCGTCCCGCGCTCGGTTCAGGACCCGCTGACCTCGAACGCTGTCAACGTCGACGGAACGCTGAACGTGCTCCTCGCGGCCCGCGACCAGGGCGTGCGACGCGTCGTCTTCTCGTCCAGCTCGTCGGTCTACGGCTCCTCGGGAGACCTGCCGCGCACGGAGGCGATGCCCGCCGACCCGATCTCCCCCTACGGCGTCGCGAAGCTCGCGGCCGAGCGCTACTGCGTCAGCTTCAGCCGCGTCTACCACTCGTTCGAGACGGTCGTGCTGCGCTACTTCAACGTCTTCGGCCCGCGTCAGAGCCCGTCGTCGCAGTACGCAGCCGTCGTGCCGCTCTTCCTGACGGCGATCGCAAACGACGAGCCGGTGACGATCTTCGGCGACGGGATGCAGTCGCGCGACTTCACCTACGTCGCGAACGTCGTCGATGCGACGATGCGTGCCGCCGACGTGCAGGAGGCGAACGGCCGGATCTTCAACGTCGCGGCCGGATCGCCCGCGAGCGTGCTGGCGGTCGCCGATGCGATCGGACGGATTCTCGGGAAGGAGCCGGTCAAGCAGTTTGCGCCGGCCCGGCCCGGCGACATCCGCGATTCGTGGGCCGACATCGGCGAAGCGCGCCGCGTCCTCGGCTACGAGACGTCCGTCGCGCTCGAGGAAGGCCTGCGCCGGACGGCAGAGGCGCTGATTGGCTAAGAACTCATTGCACAACGAAGCCTGTGCCGCCCGGCCGCGCTCGTCGGCACGATCCTGCGTCCTCAGTCACGCCAATAGCCCCGCTATTGGCGCTCCCTGCGTCCTTGGCTCGCACTCGCCGATCGCACCCGGTCGGCGAGCGTCATTGTGCAATGAGTTCTGAACGCATCCGAGTCGTGCGGGTGATCGCCCGACTGAACATGGGCGGGCCTGCTCTCCACGTCGCCTATCTCACCAAGGGCCTGGAGAAGCGCGGCTACGACACGACCCTCGTCGCCGGCTCGCTCGCCCGCGGGGAGAACTCGATGGCCTTCGTGGCCGAGGAGCTCGGCGTCGACGTCTATCCGATCCCCCAGCTGCACCGGGAGATCTCGCCGCTCTACGACTCGCTCGCCGTCTGGCGGCTGGTGAAGCTGCTGCGCAGCAACCGGCCGCACATCCTGCACACGCACACCGCGAAAGCGGGCGCCGTCGGCCGGATCGCCGCGCTCCTCGCCGGCGACGCCCGGCCGCCGATCATCGTGCACACCTTCCACGGTCACGTCCTGCGCGGCTACTTCGATCCGCTCCGGACGGCGATCTTCCGCGGGCTCGAGCGCTGGCTCGCGACGATCACGACGAGACTGGTCGCGGTCGGCCCGCAGGTCCGGGACGATCTGGTCGCCTTCGGCGTCGCCCCGGCCGAGCAGTTCAGCGTCGTCCGGCTCGGGATCGACCTCGACCAGCGGCTGACCGAGGAAGGCGACGGCGGAGCGGCCCTGCGCCGGCTGTTCGGAGTCTCGCCCGACTCGTTCGTCGTCGGCTGGATCGGCCGGATGACCTCGATCAAGCGGGTTCCGGACATCCTGCTCACGTTCCAGCGGCTGCGCGAGCGCGGAGTCGACGCGACGCTCTGCCTCGTCGGCGACGGGCCCGATCGCGAGCGGGTCGAGCAGCGCGCGCACGAGCTCGGGATCTCCCGGCACACGCTCTTCATCGGCTACCAGCACGACGTCGGCCCCTACTACGCGTTCTTCGACGCGTTGCTGCTGCCTTCTGCGAACGAGGGAACTCCAGTGGTCGCGATCGAGGCGCTCGCCTCCAGCCGGCCGATCGTGGCGACCCGCGTCGGGGGCGTGCCCGACGTCGTCTCCGACGGGGTCGACGGCTACCTCGTCGACGTCGGCGACATCACCGCGATGACCGATCGCCTGGCCGAGCTCGCCGCCGACCCGGAGCTCCGGCGCACGATGGGCGAGGCCGGGCGGGCGCGCGTCCTGCCGCGCTACCGCGTCGAGCGCCTGATCGACGACATCGACGCGCTCTACCGCGAGCTGCTCACCGCTGCCGGGCTGCCGCTGCCGGTCCCGAGCGACTGACGCCTCACTTCGAAAAGCCGAGCGCCATCTTCTGAAACGCGGCGAACGCCGGCTTCTTCTTGCCGCCGTACGTGATCAGGCCCGACTGCCAGCCGCTCAGGTTCGGCTCGTCCTTGAGCAGGAACCAGAGCATCATCTGGATCCTCGGGTTCGCCTTGGCGATCGCGAACGCCTGCGTCAGGTATTGCGCCTGCTTCGCGAGCGAGACGCCGAAGTCCTTGTCGGGTGGGTTCGTCTGGTAGCCGTACTCGGTGATCCAGATCGGCTTGTTGCCGTAGAGCTGTGTCACGAGCTTGATCAGCGTGTCGATGTTCCCGAGCGTCACCGCAGTCGCGGCACTTCCGTTCGACCCGGTCGGCGGAGCGCTCGGCGTCTCGGACGGTGAGCCGTAGTAGGGGTGATGCGCCCAGGCGTCGAAGGTGAGCAGACCGTCCTTCTTGACTGCACGCAGAAACGCGAGCGGCGACACCGACGGCCGAGAGCTCGAAGGATTGTTGTTGCCGCGAGGCGCCGTCCCGCCGCACGCGACCCGTTCGTTCTTCACGAGCGTCGCGTGGATCCCGCTGTAGATCGCATTGCAGATCTTCGCGTAGTCGAACGCGCTCTCGATCACCCAGGCTCCCGCGACCAGCTTGTACTGTGGCGTGAGGAAGATCGGGTTGTTCGGCTCGTTCCAGGCGAGCCAGTCGTTGACGACCGGGAGCAGCCGCCCGTCCGCGCCGGCGACGGTGCCGCTGTAGCGCCGCGCAGCAGCATAGGCGAAGTTCCGCAGATCGATCCCGTTCGTGGGCGAGACATTCTGCGCCTGGCCGCCGTTCGCCCACCCGGGTGTGCCGTAGATCGAGAAGATGATGTGGATCCCGTACTGGGCGGCGTAGTTGACGGTACGGTCGTACAGCGTCCAGTTGTAGGCCGGATCGTCCGGATTCGTGGGATTGGCCGGCCGCGAGCGGGCGACACCGTACTTGCCGCCCCAGTACAGGTTCAGCCGCACCTCCTGCACGTGCAGTGTGTTGAAGAGCGCGAACGTCGTCGGAACGGGCCCGTAGAGCGTCTGGGCCTCGTCGTAGATTCCGACACGCATCGTGTTCGATGCCGCCGCCGGCTGGACGGCCACGACAAGGAGAGCGGCCACGAGGGCCGCTAAGGTGACGCCCCTCCTACGCAAGCACTAAACCTCGACCGGCTCCCGGCCGAGTGCCTGCAGCCAGCGGCGAAGACCTTCGTCGAGGCTGATCTCCGGCTCCCAACCGAGGATCTGACGCGCCCTCGTGATGTCGGGATTGCGCATCTGCGGATCGTCCATCGGCAGCGCCTCGAAGACGATCTCGCTCGTCGATCCGGTGACGCGGATGCAGGCGCGGGCCAGGTCGAGCATCGTCACCTCGAGATCGGGGTTGCCGATGTTGACCGGCAGGTGCTCTCCCGACATCGCGAGCAAGTAGAGCCCGCGGATCAGGTCGTCCACGTAACAGAGCGAGCGCGTTTGCGAGCCGTCGCCGAACACGGTCAGAGGCTTACCCTCGAGTGCCTGGTGCAGAAACGTCACCGACGCGCGTCCGTCGTTTCGGCGCATCCGCGGCCCGTAGGTGTTGAAGATGCGCGCGATCGCAGTATTGACGCCCTGCTGGTTGTGGTAGGCCATCGTGAGCGCCTCGGCGTAGCGCTTCGCCTCGTCGTAGACGCCGCGTGGCCCGATCGGGTTCACGTTGCCCCAGTAGGTCTCGGGCTGAGGATGGACCATCGGGTCGCCGTAGACCTCGCTCGTCGAGCTGATCAGAAAACGCGCCCGCTTCCACTTCGCAAGCCCAAGCGCATTGTGCGTGCCCTGTGAGCCGACCTTCAGGGTCTGAAGCGGCAGGCGAAGGTAGTCGATCGGGCTCGCCGGGCTGGCGAGATGGAAGACGAAATCGACCGGCTCCTCGATCCAGATCCCGTCGACGACGTCCTGGTTGACGAACAGAAAGACGTCGCTGCGCAGGTGCTCGATGTTCTCCAGCGACCCGGTCTCGAGATTGTCGACGCAGATCACGCGATGATCGTGCTCGAGCAGGTAGTCGCAGAGGTGGGAGCCGAGGAACCCCGCGCCCCCGGTGACAACAGAGGTTGGCATGCCTGCATCGTACTCAGGACCCCGGAAACTCCCGCCGATCCTTACGAAGCGCTTGCAAACGGGGCGGCCGGCGGCTCCCTGAGCACGCTCACCGTCGCGATCGTGGGCGTTCCGCCGCCCTCGCGGCCACGTAGGCTTTCGTCATGCGCCGGCTCCTGCTTTTCGCCCTCGTCTCGTTCGTCGTCGTCCCGACGGCCTTCGCGGCCACGCCCGCGACAACCACAACCGACACGACGACGACCGACACGACCGCGACGACCACGACGACGACCGACACGACACCGAGCACCACGACCGCGACGACGACCGGCACGACGCCCACCACGACGACGACTCCGGCAGCGACGGGCCCGATCTTCGGCCTGCGTGCCGTCGGCAACCCGAAGCTCGGCTACTTCGTCTACCCGGCAGCTCCGGGCACGGTCATCCACGGCGCGGTGGTCGTGACGAACACGGGCGACGCGGCGGGCGCCGTCAAGATCTACACCGCGGACGCGACAACCGGGAGCACGACCGGCGCCGTCTACCTGACCGACAGCGCCCCGACCCTCGCAGGCAGCTGGATCAGGCTCGGCTCGTCGCAACTCGACCTGGCCGCGGGCAAGCAGGCACGAGTCCCGTTCACCGTCACCGTGCCGAGCGGCGCCGCCGCCGGGCAGTTCGTCGGCGGCATCGTCGCCGAGACCGTGGCGCAGATCGCCGGCCCGAAGTCGACGGAGAAGACGAACGTCCAGATCAAGGTCCGGAACCTCTCGATCGTGGCCGTCCAGGTGAACGTGCCGGGCCCGAAGATCTCCAAGTTCACGATCAGCAAGGCGACGATCGGCGGCAGCAGGGGCTTCCAGCAGGTGATCGTCCACATCTCGAACGACGGCAACACGCTCGCCAAGCCCTCGGGCGCCGTGACGATCCGCAACACGAGCGGCCTGCCGATCCAGACGATCAAGTTCAGGATGGACACGTTCCTGCCGCACACGTCGATCGACTACCCGATCGTGCTCACGAAGGGCCTGCCGCCGGGCAACTACACGGCGAACGTCGATCTCTCCTACGAAGGCGCCAGCGGCATCACGCAGACCGTGACCGCAACCCCGGCCCTGGCGGTCTCGAAAGCCTCTGTCGCACAGGTCTTCAAGTCCTCGACGCCGACGAAGGTGTCGCCGGGGATCACCTCGGCGCTGAACGGCAGCAGCCCCAGCAAGAAGAGCACGCTGAAGACGTACGGCCCGTACGCCGCCGCCGGCCTGATCGTGATCGCGCTGCTCATCTTCCTGATCGTCCTCCTCACCACGCGGCGCTCCCGCTCGCGCCGCCGTGGGCCCGCGCCGGCGCCGCCGAGCCCCGTCGCAGCCGCGGCAGCGCCCTCCCCAGCTGCTGCCGCCCCTGCACCCGTGCCGCCGCCGGCAGCGACAGCCTCGGATCCCTGCGTTCCCTACCACTACTGGGAAGTCTTCTGGGATCAGGGTCGGCCCGGCCCCGTCGGGGTCACGCTCTATCCCCACCGATGCCGAACCTGCGGCATCGAGGTGATCGCGACCGACATCAACGACGCGGCTGACCAGGCTGCGGTCAAGCGCAGCCCGAGCCCCTAGTCGTTGCTCTCGACAACCGCCTCCCCGGGGTGTAGAAGTCAAACGGGAGGTATGGGTAGTGGGGAACGTTGGGTACGTTCGTCAATCCAGGAGTGGTCCGCCCAGTTCGAGGGATGGTCGCTTGCGCGGTGCGTACCGACAGTCTGCGCGGATGGTACGGCTCACTCTGCTCGGCTCGACTCTCGCGCTGCTGCTCGCGGCGCCCGCCTTCGGCGGCGACGTCGCCGTCACGCTCGGGCTGAAGACCGGCTCCCTGACGCTGCGGGCGCCTTCGGCCTCCGCCGCCGCCGGGAAGGCGATTCAGGTTCCGCTCACCGTCGCCGACGGCCGCGGCAGCGGCGCCGGCTGGACGCTGCAGCTGAACGCCCAAAAGAGCGTCTCGATCATGTCGATCACCGCCCGCTGCGCCGCCGACTCGACCTGCACGCTTCCCCGCGCGATCGGCACCGCGAACGGCTCCGCGATCCTTCACGTCGCACCTGACTCCGGGATGGGCGTGATCGACCTCGTCGTCACGGTCGCGCCGCTCGGTCAGAGCGCGGGTGCCGTGCCGCTTTCCTTCAGCGTCGCCTGATCCCCTCCGGGACGGAGGCAGGAGTAGAGGAACGCGAACGTCGCCACCAGCAAGCCGTTGCGCAAGAGCAGCAGCCAGACCGTCCAGTTCTGGTCGCGGAAGCCGTGGTCGCCGAGGAACCGCTCGGGTTGCGTGAGCGCGAGCGCGACGAGGAAGGTGCCGATCGCGTAGAGGCCGCGCCGCCCGGCGGCGAGCGGCACGAGCGGGAGCAGCCACGTCAGGTACTGGGGGGAGAGCACCTTGCCGAAGACCGTGAACCCGACGACCGCGGCAGCCCAGGCGGTCACGAGCCGCGAGTCGCTGTCGCCGCCGCGCCAGTAGGTGCGCGCGACCAGCAGCACGAGGCCCACTGCGACGACGGACGAGAGCGTGCCGACGGCATCGGCGAGGCTCCCACCGAGGTCGATCGAGCCGGGCTTGCCGACGATCCAGCCGACGTGGTGGATCCCGAGCTTCGAGAGCACGAGCAGGATCGACGAGCCGAGGCTCTCGATCTGCAGGTGCCGCCGCACCTGGGTCTCGAGGCTGTAGCCGACACCGCCGGGGGCGAGGACGAAGAACGGCAGGCAGAGCACGGCCAGCGCCACGACGAACGCGGCCGGAGCGCCGCCCAACCGTCGCGACCTCCGCACCACCAGCACCAGCGCCAGCGCCGGGTAGATCTTCAGCGCCGCCCCGATCCCGAGCAGCGCGCCGCTCATCCGCTCGCGAGAGCGTAGGAGCGCGACGAGGGCCAGCGCGCAGACGAAGGCCGGGAGCGGGTCGTAGCGGTTCAGGAAGACCGAGCCCATCAGCGGCGGCGCGACCACGACCGGCGCGAGCCTCCAGTAGGACAGGCGCAGCCGGTGCAGGATCCAGGTCGAGCAGGCGAGGAAGCCGATCCCGCAGGCGGTCATCAGCAGCTTGAAGACGAGCACGTAGTGCGCGTCCCAGATGATCGCCGGCAGCGCGAAGACCGGCACCGAGCCCGGTGGATACTCGTCGTAGAAGTCGCGGTACGGGATCTGCCCGTGATCGACCAGGGCGCGCCCGATCTGGGCGTAGCGGCTCGTGTCTCCGGGACGCGAATGGCTGAAGAGGCCACCGGAGGTCAGCGAGCAGGCGACGAGGAAGAGCACAGCGGCCGCGACCGCAGCCGGGGCGAAGCCGGCTCGCACTAGTGGTTGCTCCTGGAAATGCAGTGCCCTATGGCCGAGCGAAAACCGAGCAGGCCTAGGACGCAGGGAGGCCGCATACCCAAAGGTATGCGGCCGACTGAGGACGACGGCATGCGAAGCGTTTGCAGCCGGCCAGAGGGTGCTGAATTTCCGGGAGCGACCACTAACGGCGAAGCTGGAAGATCTGGATCTTCAGCTTCCGGAAGGCGAACACGCTCATCTTGACGAGCAGCCAGCCGTGACTGAAGCGCGAGATCTTCGTGTCCCCGTAGTCGCGTGCGTGGTAGCGCACCGGCAGGTCGACGATCTTCAGGCTCAGGCGGGCCGCGCCGAGCAAGAGGTCGAAATCGCCGAACGGGTCGAAATCGCCGAAGTACGAGCGGCCGGCTGCGATCTGCTCGTAGCGGTAGCGCTCGAGCACCTTCGTCCCGCAGAGCGTGTCCTTGACCGGCTGGTCGAGCAGCGCGCTGAAGATGATCGAGAACACCCGGTTGCCGACCAGGTTCAGGTACCGCATCGCTCCCGGCTCGAGCCCGTAGACGAGGCGCGAGCCGTTCACGAACTCGGCTCGCCCGGTCTCGATCGCCGCCAGGAAGAGCGGCAGCTCCCGCGCTCGCACCGTCAGATCGGCGTCGAGGATCATCAGCACGTCGTAGCGGGCCCGGTCGAACCCGAGTCGCACGGCGTCGCCCTTCCCGTGGCCGGTCTGCTCGATGTAGACGATCTCGCGCTCGGGGTGCAGCTCGATCTGGCGCAGGATCTCCTCGCGCGTCCCGTCGGTCGAGTGGCCCTCGACGAAGATCAACTCGCTGCGCGATCCGAGCGGAGGCGTCTCGGCGACGATCCGCTCGATCATCCCCGCCTCGTTCTTCGCCGGCACGACCACGCTCACACTCAGGTTCCGCCGCTCGTCCGTCGGCCGGACACGGGCGACGATCCAGTAGGTCAGGCAGAGATGCCGGACGATCCAGAGGTTGGCGAGGAACCCGTTGCAGAACGCCGACACGAACGGGATCCGCAGTGGGAGCAGGATCCGCCGCGTCGTCGAGACCGACTCGAGGCCCGCAAGCTGGAGCAGGTTCTCGACGTCCTGCTGCGTCACCCAGTTGCGGAGCGGGACCCGCGACTTCAGGCGCAGCAGCTCGAGCACGCGGATCACGGGCCGCCAGAGCTGGCTGTACGAATGGACGACGATCCGCGTGTCGCGATGAGAGTGCGCGGCGACCTTCCCGAACAGCGCCAGGAGATCGTCGACGAACGGGACGAGATCGGAGAGGATGACGTAGTCGAACGTCTCGCCGAGCTCGATCTCCTCACCCGCGTGCACCTCGAACGCGAGCTCGGGGTGGCGCGCGCGGGCGAGCGCGACCATTCCGGCGCTCACATCGACGCCGACGCCGTTGCTGGGCGCCAGCGCGGCGAGCAGATCGCCCGGGCCGCTCCCGATCTCGAGCACGGAAGCGTCCGGGTGGACGATCGACTGGTGCACCGCCGTGATCAGCTCGTGATAGCCGCGGGTCGAGGGCAGGCGCCCCCCGCCGTGGGCGGCAAGCTCGTCGAAGGCGGCGGCGACCGTCCCGTACGGCTCACCGGCTGAGGTCGGGACGGTGCGAGTTGAGGGGAGCGCCGTCGCCATGCCGGACTCCCATAGTAGTTCGACGGCTGGCGGGACTAGCCCCCGGGGCAGGCGCGAGCCGCCCCGGAGAGGTTGTAGAGAAGGACGCCACCCACATCCTGCGGCGTCGCGATCCGATCCAGCGCGGGTGTCCAGATGCTGGCCTGCCGCTCGTCGACGATCGCGGCCGTGACGTGCTTGGCGCTGATGTAGCCGCGCAGGAACCGCGTCTGGTCGGGCACCGGCGGATTGCCGACCGAGATCTGTTGGAGCGGCCGCGGGTGCATGAACGTCGTCGGCGGGGTGGTCGTGAGGCGGCCGCCGGCCAGGCGGAAGCGGAAGCCGGCCGCGGCCTGCCAGAGGATCGCCTCGCCGCCGTTACCGATCGGCTCGGGCAGCACGATCTCGCCCGGGACGAGGCAGCTGCGGTAGGCGCTCGCGGTGAAGAACGGCGGGATGCTGAACGTCGTCGCCCAGGTGCTCACGTACGGATTCGGCACGAGCGCGAGCACTGCGATCGCCGGGAGCCCCCAGCGCGCGACGCGCGCCCCCGCCGGGCGGGACGCCGTCCAGAGCGCGACGATCACCGCGCAGACGAGCGACGCGTACATCATGAACCGCACCGGCAGGGTGTTGTTGAAGAGCGGGATGTTGGTCTGCCCGAGCCCCGGCAGGTTCAGCGTCTCGTGCCCGAACGGCGTCAGCAGCGGAAAGACGCTATGCCCATAGACGGTCAGCTCGGAGCCGAGCGAGCCGTAGATCGTGAGCAGGAGCGAGACGAGCAGGAAGCGCCCGACCGGGCTCCGCCACCGCCTCCAGGCGAAGAGCCCGACGATCACGAGCACGGCGGGCCCGAGGAACGCGCCGCGCTCGGTGTAGTTGCCGGGGAAGTGATCAACGATGCTACGGGCCCAACCACCGCCGACCGCCTCCAGGTTCGTCGGCAGGAAGACGTTCAGCAGGTCGGCGCGGTAGCCGACCGGCGGGATGAAGGCCGAGATCTTCCCGCCGGTGAGCGCGTAGTAGAGAAACGGGGAGGTCAGCACCGCAGCGAGGGCGTAGGCGGCCACGAGCGGAGCGAGCAGCGAGAGCAGCCGCCGACGCCAGTCCGGGACGAAGGCGAAGGCCAGCACGAGGGAGCAGGCGAGCGCGAGAGACGCGGTGAACGCCAGCTCCAGCCCGAAGAGCAGCTGAACCGCGAGCAGGATCCCGAGCCGGAGCGTCAGGCCCCTTCGGGTCAGAGCGCCCTCGACGTAGCGGACGACGACGAGCGCGATCAGCGGGATCGCGAAGATCGCGGTCAGCTGGAGCTCCCCCGCCATGTGGCCGAGGACGTAGCTCGAGAAGCCGAAGATGTACCCGCCGACGAGAGAGGGCCACACGGCGTTCGTGAGGTGGCGGCAGAGCAGGAAGGCGGCCCAGGCCGAAACCGCCGGCGCAAGCAGCGCCGCGACGTTGTAGGAGGCGACGGGGCCGACGGCCCACGTCAGCGGCGCGAACAGGATCGCCGGCCCGGCATTGGCGTTCGTCCAGGTCAGATTGATCCCGTCGGGCGCCCACACCGCGTGCGTATAGAACGGGTTCTCTCCGTGCAGAATCGCGTGCGGCCACCAGGCGAACGACCAGATCGGGATCTGCGGGTCGTCGACCTGGCCGATGTACTGGCGGCCGGGCTCGAGCAGGAGCCGCAACCCGAAATAGAGGAACGAGACCGCGCTGTACCCGGCAAGAGCGGCGAGGCCGGTCGCGGTCACGCCACCGGACGGCCGTCACCGCAGCCGGTTTCGCCACCGGCCGGGCGGGGTCCCGGCCAGGCACTCGACGCAACCGGCGCCGCTCGGCCGGGCGGCGGGATCGATTCCTGGGGTCTCCATGGCTCCTCCTCGAGTCACTGCGCCTGCGCGGACGCCTCCCGACGTAAGCCTACGGGTGGCGCGCGTCGTCAATCGGCCCGGGACAGGACGCTCGACTCTGACCTCTCCGGGCGGCGGGCAAGCCACGCGATCTTCAGGAGATCGCGAGCCATGCCCGACGGTGCGCGAAGCAGCCCGACGGTCGTTCGCGTGTCGTCGGACCAGCGCACCGGGATCTCCGCGACGGGAATCGAGAGCCGGCGGGCCAGCACCAGCAGCTCCGCGTCGTAGGCGAAGCCGGCGATCCGCGCAGCTCGAAGAGCCGACGTGCCCGCTCGAGCCGGAAGAGCTTGAAGCCGCATTGCGTGTCGCGGAACGGGAGCCCCGTCGAGATCCGGAGCATCCGGTTGAACGTTCGCCCCATCAGCTCACGATGGGATGGCTGCCGAATCGCGATCGTCGAGGTGGGCAGCGCGCGTGAGCTGATCGCGACGTCGAAGCCCCGGTCGAGAGCGTCGAGCAGCCGCGCGGCCTCTTCGAGCGGCGTGGCAACGTCGACATCAGTCATCAGTGCAAGGGGCGCCGCCGCGGCCAGCATGCCGGCCTGACGGCGGCGCCCTTGCCGGTTCGTGTCGAAGCGGATCACCCGCAGGCCGGGGACCGAGCCGGCACTCGCGGCGAGCAGCTCACTCGTGCCGCGGTGACCCATCGTCAACGACGATCAGTTCGTGGAGGCGCAGGCCCGCCTGCGAGAGCAGCCCGGCGGCCGGCCCGTCGAAGAGCTCGATGAGGGCGGGCAGGCGCCGCCCTCGTTGTAGGCGGGAACGACGACAGACAGCGCTCGTGCGTCCGTCACGCCGGCTTCTCTGCGGTTGCAAAGACGCTCAACCCGGCCGGGAAACCGCCGCCGAGCACCAGTCGCTCTTCCGCGAGCACGTCCGCAGCAGGATCGCGTTCAACCGTGGGGTGACCGGCTTCAGGTCGCTTGGACGCTCCGCCGGAGTGCGCGCAGGCCCAGCCGCTGGGCGACGGCCAGGGGGAGCAGGAGCGAGTTGAAGTAGCCGGCGGCCTGACCTCGAAGCCGGCGCCGGTGAGCAAGTCTTCGAGACGCTCTTCGTGTACCGCCGCCGATGACCATGGATGACGTCGTGGCCGCTCCACAGCCACCGATAGGCGGGAACCGAAATGACGGCGGCAGCTCCAGGCCGAAGCACGCAGAGAAACTCCTTCGCGGCGCCGATGTCGTCGGCGAGATGCTCAAGCACGTCGAATGCGGTCAGCACGTCAACGCTTTCAGCCTCGAACGCAAGCCGGTCGGCCCGCCCCTCGCGGACGTCGAGCCCGCGCTCCCGGCTGATCGCCAGCGGCACGGCATCGCCTCGACGCCAACCGCCTCCGCGGCGAGTGGCGTGAACGGACGGAGGAGGGCGCCGGTGCCCGAGCCGACATCGACCAGACGGCCGACCTGGCCTTCACGACGGGCGCACTCCCGCTCGACCAGCACCTGCAGGAGCCGCCCGCGATCGAGGAGCCACCAGTGGCTCTCCCCAGGCCGAGCATTTCCTCAAGAGCCGCGTGACACCGGCCCACCCTACTCACGCCCACCGGGGCGTCTGGCTCATGGAGAGTAGAGGGCATACGTGTCGGCGGGAACGCTCATGTCCGGGGTGGCGAACCCGTGATGCTTGTAGCCCGGGGGCGGCGACGCGCAGGTGAGCCCCTGGCCGGCCACGAAAATCGCCCGCTTGGCTCCCTTCAGCAGCCCCGCCGGATAGACGCCCTGGGGAATCAGGTTGAAGTTGAGGCCCATGCAGTACCCGATGTTCGGCCGGCCCGGGTTGAGCTGCTCCGAGCCGGCGCTCTTCACGTACCTCGTCAAGTCACGCTTGGTCAGCGGCGTCTGGCCGCACCCCGGCGCCACCAACACACCCCCGACAAGCTGGGTCGGTCCGATCTCCTGCATCTGCGCCCGGTCGGGATACCCGCCTTCCGGAACCGACAAGACCTGACCGACATCGTGGGTGGCGGCGAACGCGATCATCCGGGTGATCGTGGGCCGTCCGTAGTCGATGAACGCCAGGTCCCAAACGAACTGATTCGCGTCGAAGCGCGACAGCGGCGTCCCGTATTTGGGGAAGGGCTGCAGACCGTCGTCGGCGGCCCGGAACCAAAAGCCGCTCTCGGCCTGCCAGAGCAACAGATCGCTGCCGGACGGGAAGGTCACGGTTTCGTTCCGAGGGATGCAGGCCTTGTAGAGACCGCCGGTGAAGAATGCCAGCCGCTCGGGATGGGAGGGGTAGAACGATGGATAGGACGATTGCCAGACCGCAGGAACGAGCGCCGCGACCGCGAGCGCGGGCAGCAGGTATGGCCGCGCGAAGACGCGCCCCTTCGTCCGATCGACCCAAAGCGCGACGATCACCGCTGCTGCAAGCGAGACATACGCCGCGAAGCGGAAGGGAGGGCTGTTGTTGAGCCCCGGCAGGTCGCTGGCGGCGTTCCACCACGGGAGCGACGTCAGGACGTGACCGTCGACCTGGAGGGTCACGCCGAGCGTGATCAGAGCGGAGACGACGAACGCTGCGATCACGAAGCGTGCGGCCGGAAGCCGTCGAGCCCGAACTGCAAACAGCGCCACGATGACCAGAGTCGGCAGCCCGAGGTAGGCGCTGTCCCCGCTCGGCATGTGAGTCAGGAGGGAGTGGAACGACGAGCCCCCGAGCTCGATCACGTTGTTCGGGAAGACGAAGTCGTCCAGATCGGTGCCGCCGTACGTTCGTAGGTCGCCGCTGAACTTCGACGAAACGAAGCCGATCAGCGCATAGACGACGAACGGCGCCGCAAAGAGTGCCCCGAGGGCGTAACCGGTGACGATGGGGCCGAGGGAGGAGCGAACGCGGCCGCCACATCCCGGACCAGCCAGCCGGCGAGCAGCAGCCCGAGCGCGAGCACGACGGTGAGGGTGAAGGCGACCTCGGTTGAGATCCAGAGCTGGCATGCGAGCAGGACGCCGAGCCGCCAGGCGAGGCCCCGCGCGCTCAGCTCCGACCTGACGAAGCGCACGACGAAGAGGGCGACCAGCGGGATGAGGAAGACGCCGGTCAGGTTCAGGTGCCCCAGAAGCTGCTGGCGAAGCATGGCCGTCGAGAACCCGTAGAGGTACCCGCCGACGACTGAGGCCCAGATCGAGCGGGTGAGATACCGGCAGAGCAGGTAGGCCGTCCAGGCCGAGAGCGCAGGCATCAGCAGCGCCGCGACATTGAACGAGGCCACGGGCCCGAACAGGATCGTGATCGGCGAGAAGACGAGCGCGAGCCCTGGGGCCGACGGCGTCCAGGCCAGATTCACTCCACTGGGCGCGTAGATCGCGTGACTGACGAAGGGATTCGTCCAACTCCCGATCGCATGGGGCCACCAGGCGAACGACCAGATGGAGATCTCGGGGTCGTGTCCGAGCCCGAGAATCGACCGCCCCGGATGCGGCAGGAGACGCCAGCCGAAATACGCGAACGAGATCGCGACGTAGCCGAGGAGAGCGATCGGATCGGCGATTGATCGTCTTCGCGGCACGGGCTCAGATGCTACGGCGCAGTGTCCGATCAAGCGCCGGGACAGGACGGCGGCGCGCCCGCGAGCCGGTAGAGCCAGACGCCGCCGACGAGCTGTGGGGTCGCGAGCTCGTTGAGAGCGCCGGAGAAGAATGGCGCCTCGCCCTCGTCGACCACGACCGCCGTCACGTGCTTCGCGGCGATGAAGGCACGCACGATCCCGACCTGCTCGGGCCCGAGGTGCGACCCGATCGTGATGTAGTCCATGCCTGCAGGTTTCGTGAACGACGCCGGAACGTAAGGGTCCAACGTAACCGCCCGTCATGTTGAACCGGAAGTCGTCCTCGGCCTGCCAGAGCATTGCCGAGCCCTGGCCGATCGGGAGCGGGAGAATCGTCTCCCCAGGGTCGAGGCAGTTCCGATAGGCGCTCTCTGTGAAGAACTGCGGGAAGTTCGTGCTACTAGCCCAGTCGCTGGCGATCGGGTCCGCCGCGATCGCGAGAACTGCGAATACCGGTAGCACAGCCCGGAGCCCATCGGTTCGCCGGCCGGCCATCCAGAGCGCGGCTACCACTGCAGTAACGAACGAGAGAAAGAGCGAGAAACGCACGGGCTGGAGGTCGTCGAGTAACGGCCAGCTATTGATGAGCGTCCACGGCAACGCCATGATGCGCCTGCCCAGGACCTCCGCGTGCGTGCCGAGTGGCGCCAGCAGCGCAATGGCGAAGCACCCCAGCAGGAAACGGCCTGTGGGGGCTCGACGTCGCGTCCAGAAGAAGAGCGCGAGGATCGCCAGTGCCGGCAGCCCGAGGTAGGCCTCCTGTCCAGCTGTCACATTGGGGAAGCTCGTCGAAAGGGCGGAAGCCACGTCCCCGGCAACGAGCCCGAACGAGGTCGGGACAACGAGATTGGTGAGGTCGGCCGTGAACGTGCCGGGGTCGATCACGGTTCTCGACTGCATCCCTCGACTGAGGTAGTACACGAACGGCTCCGTCAAGACTGCCGCGAGCAGATACGAGCCGAGGAGGTGAGGCAGGAGCGAGCGCAGCCGCCTGCGACGGCTCTGAACAAGGACCGCGCAGAGCAGGAGCACGACGGCGAGCGCCAGCGTGAGAGTGAAGGTCACCTCTGTCGTAGAGCAGCTGCGCCGCAAGCAGCGGCCCGAGGCGGAGCATCAACTCCAAGCCGGTGAGCTCTTCCATTGAGGAAGCGCAGGACGACGAGCGCAATCAGCGGGATCAGGAACACCGAGGTCAGATTGAGATGCCCGGCCTCTGCATGCACGATCGCGTAGCTCGAGAAGCTGAATAGGTAACCGCCAACCAGCGAAGGCCAGACGGAACCAGTGAGGTAACTGCAGAGGACGAACATCGTCCATGCCGCAAGGCCCGGCATCAACACGGCGGCAACGTCATACGCAGCCACAGGGCCCACGGTCAGCGTGAGGGGCGAAAACAGCAGGGCAAGACCCGGGACCATCGTCGTCCAGGTCAGATTCACCCCGTCCGGCGACCAGACCGCGTGGCTGAAGAACGGGTTCTGACCGTGCAGGATCGCGTGTGGCCACCAGGCGAACGCCCAGATGAAGATGTCTGCGTCGGGCCCCTGGCCGAGGTACCGGGTCCCCGACTTCAGGAGCAACGGCAGGCCAAAATAGACGAACCCGATCGAGGCGTAGCCCACGAACGCCGCGAGGCCGACCCAAGGACGACGGGCGATCACGAGGCCCCGGGACAGGACGGCGGGGCGCTGTTGAACCGGTAGAGCAGGACGCCGCCCACCGCCTCGGGTGTCGCGAGACGGTTCAGCGCGCCCGAGAAGAACGAAGCCTCGTCCTGATCGACGACCACGGTCGTGACGCCGTACGCAGCGATGAAGGAGCGCACGATCCCAGCCTGCGCGGGCCCGAGGTGGTAGCCCCCTGCTCCACATACACCATGCTCGGCGGCTTGACGAACGCAGACGGGATATACTGCTCGATGTAGCCGCCCGCCATGTTGAAGCGGAAGTCGTCCTCGGCCTGCCAGAGCATCGCGGAGCCCTGGCCGATCGGGAGCGGGAGAATCGTCTCCCCCGGGTCGAGGCAGGCCCGGTAGGCGCTGTCGGTGAAGAACGACGGCACGTTCGTGTTGCTCGCCCACGCGCCGGCGATCGGATTCACCGCGATCGCGAGCACGGTGAGGGCCGGAAGGAGATACCGCAGCTGGCCTGGCGCTCGCCCCGCGATCCACAGGGCCGTCGCGACCCCGGCGAAGAGTGCGAGGTAGATCGCAAACCGGGCGGTCTGGATGTACTCGAACACCGGCAAGGTGCGCACGAGCGCCCATGGCAAGACCGTAATCGCGGTGCCCCAGAAACGCGGCGTGCCCACCGAGCGGGGCGATCAGCGCAACGACGAAGCACGCCAGGAAGAAACGGCCGGTGGCAAGGCGACGTCGCTCCCAGATGAGGAGCGCGACCACGAGCAACGCCGGCAAGCCGACGTAGGCCTGCTGGCCCCGGGTGATCACCGGGAAGCTCTTCACGAGCGCAGACGCGGCATCGCTCCCGACCAGGGCGAAGTTCGTCGGCACCGACGAAATTGGCGAGATCGGAGACGAAGTCGTTCTGCCCCAAGCCGCTCGAGCCGGGAACGGCGACGACGTAGTCGAGGAACGGCTCAGGTCAGCACCGCCGCCAACGCGTACCCGCCGAGGAGGAACGGCAAGAAGGTCCCAGACCCGGCGTCGCCTCTCCGGAATCGAACGCCACGCAGAACGTCAGTGCGGCGACCAGCGCGAGCGTCAGCGTGAAGGCGATCTCCGTGGACAGGAGCAGCTGGAACGCGATCAGCGGGCCGAGCCGAAGAACCACTCCGATGCCAGTGAGCTCGTCGTTGTGAAAGCGCAGGACGACAAGGGCAATGAGCGGCAGCAGGAAAACCGCGGTCATGTTCAGCTGCCCGAGGCCTCCGCGTTCCACAACGTAGCTGGAGAAACCGAACACGTACCCGCCGACCAGCGCCGGCCAGAACGTGTTGGTGAGGTAAACGGCAGAGGAGGAAGGCCGTCCACGCGGCGAGAGCGGGCATCAGCACTGCGGCGACGTTGTACGCGGCGACAGGGCCTGCGATCAGGGTGAGCGGCGAGAGCACGAGCGCAAGTCCCGGAACGGACGTCGTCCACATCAGGTTGATGCCTTCGGGCGCCCACACCGCGTGACTGAGGAACGGGTTCTGGCCGTGAAGGACCGCGTGCGGCCACCACGCAAGCGCCCAGACGAAGAAGTTCGCATCCGGCCCCTGCGCGACGAACTGGCGGCCGGACTTGACCACGAGCGGCACGCCGAAGTAGAGAAACCCCAGCAGCAGGTAGCCCGCGAACGCAGCTGCACCGGCCCCAGGACGACGAGCGCTCACGACCTGGGCTCGCCGAGACAGCATGCGAGCATGTAACTGCGCCTGTCGTCGGCCTACCGCACGAGATACCCCTGAAGATCGAGGAACGGCCCGCCTTCCTTGCCGTTCGAGAGCCCGGGCTCGAACGTGATCGTGTGAGCTCCCGGGCGGGGCCAGCGCCAGGCGAAGAGCACGGTTCCCGGAATCGCCTCGCCGAGGCTCGACTTGTTCTGCCAGATACCCGTGTGGTCGAACGTCTCGACGCCGTCGACGAAGACGCGGGCGTGACCGGGCTGGCAGCACACCTCGCCGAGGGTGCCGTAGAAGGCGATCTCGCGACCCGTGAAGGTCACCGAGGCGGGCGCCTTCGCGATGCGATCCCGGACGTAGCGGGCGCCTGCCCAGGTGCGCGCGGCCGGGATGCGGCCGGCCGGATCGAGCGCCGCCGCCGCGATCACGACTGCGAGGCCGCCGTTGGACTGCCAGATGGTCGTCTTCGTAGTCGGCGGCGGTCCGTCGAAGAAGCGGCCGAATGCTCCGCTCGGCGCGCGCGCCGACAACGCAGCCGTCGCGTTCGTCAGGATCCAACGGCGGGCGAAGCCGACCTGCTCCTGGGCCGCCAGGTCGTACATCGCCTCGACCAGGGGCTCGACGACATCGTTCTCGGCCTGAAGGTCGGCGAACACGCCGGCCGGATCGGCGAGCTTCTGGACGACCGCCTGCGCGGTCGCGGTGGCCTGCGCGAGGTAGCGCGCGGTCTTCGTGTCGCGAGCGAGCTCGATCCCGTTCCAGATCATGTCCCCGTTGACCGACGCAAAGAACCGGTGGGCGAGCTGGGTGCAGCGGGTGCCGCGATCGAAGACGTACACCGAGTAGAGCGGCGTCACGTGGTCGAGGAACTGCGCACGGACGGCGGCGTACGTGGTGAGCGCCGAGTGGAGATACGCGGTGTCTCCGACGGCGCGGTAGAGCAGCAGCGCCGCCTTGATCGCGTTGGCGTCGGTCTCGAGCGTCTTCAGACCGTGCCCGGCGCCGTCAGGCTGCTGAAAGCGAATCTGCGGACAGGCGCCGAGCGAGAAGTCGATCGAGCCCGCGACCGAGTCGAACGCCACCTTGGCCTTCTCGAGCGCGAGCGGGTCGTGGCCGGTGACCGCGTACTCCCGCAACGCCGCGATCGCGTCCCACTCCGGGACATCGCTCCACGATCCGCAGGGGCGAACGGTGCAAGGGCCCGGATAGGCGGGCGCGGTCGCAAGCAGAGCGCGCATGACCGGGACGAGGCGTCGCTCGTGGGTCGCCTGCCAGCGCAGGTAGAGCGTGTAGGTGAGAGAGTCGGCGCCCCAGTCCTGGTTCGTCGCCGAGCACGACGGCTCGTCGCACAACCGCCAGAGCCCGTTGCCGGCGTAGAAGACGTCGAGGATGGTGGCGAGCGCTTGGTCGCCCGCCTGCGCGAACGTGCTCGGCCGCAGCAGCGGCGCCGCTGCGGCGCGCCCGGGAAGGAGCGCCCCGACCAGCACCAGCACCAGGGCCGAGCGACTCGGAAGTCCGGTGCGGGCCGGAATCAGCCCGCCTCAGAAGCCCTTGAGCTCGTTCTGGGCCGGGTCGTTCAGCGTGAGCACGAAGCTCGGCGCCGGGATCGTGTGGTCGCTGCTCGTCGGGGTGACGGCCGTCCCGACGGCGAAGTACTCGATCACGTGGCTGTCCCAGCCGTGGCTGCCCTCGGTGAGCTGCACGCCGACGATGCCCTCGGCCTGGAGCCCTTCGGCCTCCGCCTGCATCCGCTCCATCGCGAGCTCGCGCGCGTCGTAGAGCGCCTGGGTGAAGTTCGGCATCTCGACGTTTCGGCCGATCCGCTTGAACCAGCCTCCGAGCCCCTGATGGGCGACGTGGTAGACGCAGCTGCCCATCACGAGCCCGAGCGGCCGGTAGCCGGCCGAGAGCAGGGTGTAGAAGTCCTGGCCCGAGAGGTCGCTGGTGAACGGGCGTCCGTTCGCGGCGCGATGCAGGACACCGTCCCGGTGCTTGACCGCGGTGCCGATCGCGATGAACTCGGCCAGCTCTCCACCCCATTCGTGGCGGCTGACGTCGAGGCGCACGCCGACGACACCGTCGGCGCCGAGCTGGTCGGCCTCTTCCTCCATCCGGGTCATCGCGAGCTCGCGCGCGTGGTACATCGCCTGGCTCAAGACGTCCATTTCCTGGTTCTGGTTCCAGTTGCCCATCTGGAAGCCGACGTGGTAGATCGAGATGCCGACGACGAGGCCGAGCGGCTCGAAGCCCGCCTCCTTCACGAGCAGGAACTCGTTCACGGAGAGGTCGCTCGTGAAGAACCCGCTGCTCTTCATCCGCTCCAGGCGTTCCTTGCCGTGCTCGGGCACGCCTGCGGTCGACGTCGGGTCGTACTGCTCGTGTTCCTGGTCGGTCATCTGCTCTCCTCGTTCAATCGAAGTGCGATGTAGGTCGGGGGCGGCTCGTCGGGATCGTCGATCTGCGCGACCGCAGTGCCGATCGCGTGCATGGTCACGATCAGGTCGAGGCGCTTGTAGCCGTTCTGGTCAACCTCGCGCCGGTGCTGGTGCTGCTCGATCCGCATGCCGACGATCCCCGCCGCTTCGAGCTCGTGCGCCTGCCGCTCGATGTGCCGCATCGCCAGCTGGCGGGCGGCGTAGACCCCCTGGGTGAGCTCGCTGAGCTCCTGGTTCTGCATCCGCGCGCCGAAGCCGGAGAGCGCCCGCATGGTCTGCATCCCGCCCATGACGTAGGCGACGGTCGAGCCTGCCGTGATCCCGATCGGCATCCAGCCGCTGCTCACCAGGCTTGCGAACTCCTGCCCGGAGAGCGACGAGAGGAAGATCTCGTCGCCGAGCTCGAATCCGTCCGACACGACGGCGGTGCCGACCGCGGCGAACTCGATCAGCCCCTGGGCCCAGTCGTAGGTGCCGCGCGTGATGCGCACGCCGAGCACGGCATCCGCTCCGGCGAGCTTCGCCTCCTGCTCGAGCCGACTCAAGGCGAGCCGGCGGGCCTCGTTCCAGGCCTCGCTCTGCACCTCCAGCTCCATCGCCCCACCGGCCGAGGAGCCCCAGTAACCGCCCAGCGGCATGTTCTGCCAGCCGACGTTGTAGAAGCAGCTTCCCATCACCTGCGTCAGCGGCCGAAACCCCGCTTGGCGCACGAGCAGGAACTCGTTCGTCGTCAGATCCGAGGTGAAGAAGTCGCGCCCGCCCTCGCGCAGCTTCGTCAGGCGCTCTTGCGCGGCGACCGGGATCCCGCCTGCTTCGATTGCGCGCACGCTCTCTTCGGCGCGCCGGAGGGCCTCCTGGTCGGGACGCTTCGCGCGAGCCATCAGTCGTTCAGCATCCGCTCGAGCGCCGCACGGTCGGACTCGGTCTTGCCGGCTTCGTCGACCAGCCCACCGGCCAGTGCGTCGATCCACTGCTCGAGCGAGAGCTCCTCCGTCTTGAGCGCGATCCCGCGAACGACGTTTCGCCGCTGGCAGACGATCCGGCCATCGTCGCTGCGCAGCTCGTACTCGTTGTCGCCGAGCGTCACCGCGACGCGGCGCACACGCTGCTTGCCGCCCAGAAACCCTCCCTTGCGCTCGACCTGGACCCGCGTCGGGAACGACTCGCCCAGCTTGACCGCGAGCGCTTCGACGAACGCCTTCATGTCGACCGCGTCGGCTCGCAGCGACGCTGCGAGGAGATCGAACTGTGAGACGGACACAGTGGGCATCCTACGGCTCGCCGTTCGCAGGTTGCACGGGCGGCTCGGACGACCGGGCCCGCGGCGATCCGGTTCGCCATAGGATTCGGCGGGTGAGCGCGTATCCGGCGCACCTCGAGTCCGATGTCGTGCTGCGTGACGGGAGCACCGTCCACATCCGCCCCGCGAGGCCCGACGACCTGGAGGCGCTCGAGGACTACTTCATCGACCTCTCGGAGGAGTCGCGCAGGCTCCGCTTCGCCGGGTCGGTCGTGGACGTCGGCGTGCAGGCGGCGAACGCGGTGCGGATCGACTACGTCGACCACCTCACGCTGCTCGCGTTCACCGGCGGCGACCGGCAGCGGGTCGTCGGGGGCGCCCAGTACATCCGCGAGACGGGCCAGAGGGCCGAGATCGCTCTCAGCGTCACCGATCCGCTGCACGGCCAGGGGCTCGCCTCGATCCTGATCGCGCACCTCGCCCACGCGGCCAACGCGAACGGCATCCGCTTCTTCCGCGCCCAGGTGCTGCCCGAGAACCACCGGATGATCGACGTCTTCAGGCAGACCGGCTTCCCGGTCTCGGTTCAAACGCGGCCGGGAACCGTCGAGATCGAGTTCCCGACCGAGGCCACCGACGAGACGGCGGGCCACTACGAGGAACGCCTCCGCATCGCGGGTGCAAACGCCGCGCGCGCCGTCCTCGAGGCGCGCTCGGTCGCCGTGATCGGCGCCTCCCAGGACCCGACGAGCATCGGCGGCCGGCTGCTGAAGAACCTGCTCGGGCAGCCGTTCGCCGGCGTCGTCTACCCGGTGAACCCCAACCGCGCGTCGGTCCAGGGGGTCCATGCGTTCGCGAGCGTGAAGGACATCCCCGAGCCCGTCGACGTCGCGTTCGTCGCCGTGCCGGCGGCGCTCGTCCTCGACGTGGTGAAGGAGTGCGCCGAGAAGCAGGTGCGCGCGCTCGTCGTCATCTCTGCCGGCTTCGCCGAGACGGGCGAGGAGGGCCGCCGGCTCCAGACGGACCTGCTCGAGGCGTGCCGTGCGACGGGGATGCGGCTGGTCGGGCCGAACTGCATGGGCGTGATCAACACCGACCCCGCCGTGAGGATGAACGGCACGTTCGCGCAGTCGTACCCGCCCGAGGGCCGCGTCGCGTTCATGTCGCAGTCGGGCGCGCTCGGCATCGCGGTCATCAACATGGCGACGGCCCTCTCGCTCGGCCTGTCGTCGTTCGTGTCGATCGGCAACAAGGCGGACGTCTCGCCGAACGACCTGCTCTGCTTCTGGGAGGAGGACGCCCGGACGGAGGTCGTGCTCCTCTACGTCGAGTCGTTCGGGAATCCGCAGCGCTTCGCGAGCATCGCCCGGCGGCTCGGCCGCCGCAAGCCCGTGGTGGCGGTGAAGAGCGGCAGGAGCGCCGCCGGCGCGCGGGCCGCGACCTCGCACACGGGCGCGCTGCTCGCGGCCTCCGACCGCACCGTCGATGCGCTCCTGCGCCAGGTCGGCGTGATCCGAACCGACACGCTCGAGGAGATGTTCGACGTCGCGGTCCTGCTCGCGAACCAGCCGATCCCGAAGGGCCCGAACGTCGCGATCGTCACCAACGCGGGAGGGCTCGGGATCCAGTGCGCGGACACGTGCGAGGCGCGCGGGCTCGAGGTGCCCGAGTTCTCGGCCGAGACGGTGGCGGAGCTGAGATCGTTCCTCCCCCCGGCGGCCAGCGTGGCCAACCCGGTCGACATGATCGCCTCGGCCACCGGCGAGGACTACAGCCGGGCGATCGGGGCGGTCGCCGCCGACCCGGCGGTCGACGCGCTGATCGTGCTCTACATCCCGCCGCTCGAGGACGACGCGCCGGCGCTCGCAAGCGCGATGGTCGAGGCGATCGGCTCACTCGAACGCCGGATCCCCGTGCTCACCTGCTTCATGTCGGCCCGCGGGCTCCCCGCCGCGCTGTCGGCGCCCGGGGTGCAGATCCCGTCGTTCCCGTTCCCGGAACAGGCGGCGATCGCGCTCGCCCACGCTGCCCAGCACGGCGCGTGGCGCGAGAAGCCTGCGGGGGCCGTCCCCAAGATCCCGGGGATCCGCAGCGACGAGGCGGCCGCGGTGATCGCGCAGGCGCTGGCTCGAGGGGACGGATGGCTCGAGCCCGACGAGGTCGCCGAGCTGTTCGACTGCTATGGGCTGCCGCGTGCGCGCCAGACCCGCGTCTCGACGCCCGACGACGCGGCCGCCGCAGCCGCGTCGATGCACGGCCTGGTGGCGTTGAAGGCGATCGGGCCGCTGCACAAGACCGACGTGGGAGCGGTCCGGCTCGGCCTGCGCTCGACGGAGGTCGCAGCCGAGGTCGACGCGATGACGGAGCGGATCCGCGGCCTGGCCGAGCCGCTCGAAGGGTTCATCGTCCAGGAGATGGTGGACGGCGGCGTGGAGATGTTCGTCGGCATGACCGCCGACGCGGACTTCGGCTCGATCGTCGCCTGCGGCTCGGGTGGGGTGACGGTCGAGTTGACCCGCGACGTCGCGGTGCGGATGGCGCCGCTGACGGATGTCGATGCCCAGGAGATGGTGCGCTCGCTCGTGACCTTCCCCCTGCTGAACGGGTTCCGGGGCGCCCCGAAGAAGGATGCGCGGGCGCTCGAGGACGTGATCCTCCGCGTCTCGGCGCTGGCCGCAGAGCAACCGGCGGTCGTCGAGATGGACTGCAACCCGGTCATCGTGCTCGACCGGGGCGCGGTCATCGTCGACGCGCGCGTGAACGTGCGGGCCCCGGCCCCCGAGCCGCCGCTCGCGGGGCGCGCCGACCGCTAGGACATCTCAGCGCAGGTCCTTTGTTCGACTCCATGTCGAACCACATCGCGAACGAGGTGAACTGGCTGCCCGAGATCAGAGCAGGCTTCCAGCCGATCGTCGAGCCGACAACCCGCGGATGAGTCGACGGCATCCGCGCGGCCCTCGTCTGATCGAGGAGAGACGGTATCCTCGACATCGTGGGACGACGGCTGCGGACCGTTGCCGCACTGGTGTCTGCGGCATTGGCGGCTCTTGCCCTCTCGAGCGCGTCTTCGGCCACCCCCAGCTCCGTCCTGCTGATGTCGTCGGCGTCGTCGCCCGCCTACGGGGATTCGACCGTCCTCACGGCCTGGATCTCCGGATCTGCTCCGACAGGCACCGTCGTGTTTCGGGACGCCGGAACGACCCTCGCCAGCGCGGCAGTGAGTGGCGGCCGCGCAACACTCAGCATCGACTCGTTGACGGTCGGCACACACTCCTACACCGCCCAGTACAGCGGCGACTCGGGGAACGCGAGCTCGAGCGGCTCGCTGTCGCTGTCGGTCGCGAAGGCAGAGCCCTCGATGACGACCGGCTCACCGTCACCGGCGGATGGCAGCTCGACCCTCGCTTACGGAGCAACCGCGAACCTCGTCGTGAAGGACCTGCCCTCCGACGCGACCGGGACGGTTGCCTTCACCGACGGATCCGCCGCGCTCTGCACGGCGACGGTGAAGGCAGGCCAGGCATCGTGCTCGACCTCCCAGCTGCCACTCGGCTCGTCAACGGTAACGATGACCTACAGCGGAGACGGCAACTACCTCAGCATCTCGGCGACTTCGACCACGAACGTCGAGCAGGGGACTCCGTCCATCTCGCTCGGGCCACCATCGGCTGCAAGCGGCGCGACACTGGCCTACCGCACGGTCGCGAATCTCAGCGCAAGCGGCCTGCCAACGGACGCGACGGGAACCGTCGCCTTCACAGACGGCTCGATCGCGCTGTGTTCGGCTTCCGTGAGTGGCGGTCAGGCTTCGTGCTCGACCACACTGCTGCCGGTCGGGAGATCGACGCTGACCGCGACGTATGGCGGAGATGTCAACTACGTCGGCGCCTCCGCCACGTCGAGCTCGAACGTGGCCAAGGCTCCAGTCGTCGGGGTTGCCGCATCGGCAGCCGCGCCGGGAGGGAACCTCACGCGCACATTCACCTTCAGCGCCACGGGTTTCCCGCCTACCGCGACCGGGAGCGTCTCGTTTCTCTTCGGAACGGAGACGACGCCGCTTTGCCAGGGGACACTTCAGACCGGTACCGCGAGCTGCACCGCAGCGGTGCCCGGTGCCGGAACGGTGGTCGCAAGCTACTCGGGGGACGCCGACTACGCAGCCTCCACGACCCCCGGTGCAACCGTGACGCCTGCCAAGTCCGGCTCCACGCTCTCGCTCGACCAACCGTCCGGCGACGTCACTGCGAACCCGGGGGACGATATTCAGTTCGCGGCGACGGTGACCGCGACGGCGACCGATGCGGTCGCCCCGACCGGTGTCTTGTCCTTCTTCATCGGTAGCGCTACTGCGTGCTCGGCGCGCATCTCTGCGGGACAGGCGTCATGTGACGCGACGGTGGCAGCGAACGACGGCGGCGCACTCGTCGTCAGCTACGCAGGAGACTCGGCCACCTCTGGCACGACCGCAACCGGAGGGAACCTCGTCGTCTCGAGCCCTGCGCAGCCTGTCACTCAGACTCAAACGACGGGCGGTTCCTCGACGACTACGACCACCGTCACGCCGGCGCCCACGCCTGCCGAGACGACGACGACGACGACAACACCGACCACGACAGCCGCCGCGACCACGACGACCACGACGACCACGGTCACGCAGACCGTGCGCACCCTCGAGATCAAGATCCGCGCGGTAGCCGGCACCAAGGCAGCAGGCTCGCCGCTGACGGTCTCCGGAACCGGGCTCAAGCCGGGCTCGATCGTCGAGGTCACCGTCCACTCGACACCGATCCTGCTCGGCCGAATCACCGTCGGGCCGGACGGCTCGTTCTCCCAGGAGTTCTTCTTGCCGGCGGGCCTTGCCTCCGGCGCGCACCATCTGATGGTGACCGGGATCAGCGCCGACGGATCGCCGCTCACGCGAACGGTCTCCTTCGCAGTCGACACCCAAGGTCATTTCGCGACCTCGGCCTCCGCCGCGAACCCGATTTCGACAACGGTGTCGACGACAACGACGACCACGACGACGACCCCTGCACCGCCTGCCGTCGCGCCGCCCGTCGCGGCTCCGCCGCTTCCCGCGTTCGAGCCGCGGCATCACACGCATCAAGTGGTCACCACGTTCGTGGGCAGCTTCGCGCTGCTGTCGGTGCTCGGCGCCGCGGGCGCAGCCGGAGCTGCAGGAGCGGCAGGAGCGGCAGGAGCCCGAGGCGGTCATTCGACGCGCCACAGCCACAAGAGCGCGAAGGTGACCTCGGCGAAGGTGAAGCACCACAAGTTCCGCTGGGAAGGCGAGGCATCCGGAGACGCGTCCTGGACCTGGCGCCTACCGGGTTGGGCTGCCCTCGATCGGCTGAGTCTCGGCTTACCGGTTCGAATTGCGCCGCCTGCGCCGTTCATTGCGCGCCTGCTCACGGACGCGAGCTACCTCAGGGCAATCCTCGGCACCCTTTCGCTCGCACTCCCGGTCGCAGCGATCGGGCTCGGCATCGCGGCGGCGGCCAACACCGGCGGCAACGCGGTTCCGCCTGCACTCGGTCTCGTGATTGCCTTGGCGATCCTCGGCGTGTTCGATGCCCTCGCAGGCTTCATGGGGGCTCTCTCGTTCGCGATTGGCGTCGCCGCCCAAGGCGGGATCGACTCGGCAAGCGCGGTACGGACAATGCTCGGCATCTGCGCGCTCTGGTTCGCGGTCGCTCTGATCGCAGCCGCGGCCCGACCCTTCCGGCGTCCGATCGAGGATCTCGGCGTCGAGGACATCTGGACGCACGCCGCCGACCTCGTCGTCGCCTCACTCATCGGAGCTTGGGCGACGCAGAAGATCATCGGTGCGTTGCCCGGCCTCTCGGGCGTGGAGCTCCCGCTCACCGGAGAGCTGAACACGGTCGCGCTGATTGTCCTCGCCGCGATCGTGGCCCGCTTCGCAGTGGAGACGACCGCGTCGCTGCTCTATCCGCGGCGGCTGACCGAAGTACAGCCACCCAAGATCCCGTTCTCGAGCCCGCGGCAACGGCTGCTGTCGCTCGCACTGCGCACGGCGCTGTTCGTCTTCGTGGCGATCGCATACCTGGGCGAGTGCTGGGAGCTCTGGGCCGGGGCGTTGCTCTTCGCGTTGCCGCAGGCGGTGGGGATCTACGAGCACCACTTCCCGAACTCCGAACGTCTCCATCGAGTCATTCCCGGCGGGATCACGAAGACGGTACTGATGATGTTCATCGGCGAACTGTTCTTCGTCCAGTTCCACGAACGCGTCTCAGCTGATCATCTGCTCACCTACGGGTTCGTCATCCTCGGCCTGCCCTCGCTCGCGTTCTCGGCACTCGAGCTCGTCGGTCGCGAGGGGGAGGATCGTGAAGAGAGATGGGTACATCAGTTCGCCGGACTGGGCATCCTTGTTCTCGGCGTGCTGTTCGTCCTCGGCCGCATCAAGATCACGTAGACACCGACCGGACTGGACCCAGGCGCTCGTCCGATCGGCCGCTCGTTGCCGGGTCGTCCTCGCGCGCTCTGGCCCTACCGCAGGTCCTTGTTCGACTCCATGTCGAACCACATCGCAAACAGCGTGAACTGGCTGCCCGAGATCAGGAGCAGCGCGACGAGCACGATCGTCGCCGTCGGGATGCCGTTGCCGAGGATCCGCAGCACCGTCTCGAGGATGCCGAGCACGAGCCCGGCCAGCGTCATCACGAGGCCGAGGGCGTAGAAGAAGACGAGCGGGTGGAAGTCGCGGATCACGTATTTCTCGCGGATCCGCCAGAAGAAGCCCTTCAGGAGCAGCCAGGAGATCCTGGGCACGACCTTGCGCAGCTTGATCCCCGAGCGCTCGCCGACGCCGTAGATCGGGCGAGAGGGCACGTCGCGGACGCGGGCGTTCCAGACGTTCAGGTGCACGAGCAGGTCGTTCGGGAAGCCGTAGCGCGTGTAGATCGCGGTCGAGGTCGAGCAGCTCGAGCTGGCCGAGCGAGATCGCCGTATAGCCCGCCTGCGAGTCCGCGACGTGCCAGTAGCCCGAGGCGATCTTCGTCAGCAGCGACAGCACCGCGTTCCCGAGATAGCGGTGGTGCGGGATCAGCTCCCAGGCCCGTCCGGTGAAGAGGCGGTTCGCCTTCGCGTAGTCGACCTCGCCGCGCACGACCGGGCCGACGATCGCCTCCAGCTCCTCGGGGTCCATCTGGTTGTCGCCGGCCATCACCGCAGTCACGTCGATCCGTTTCGCGAGCGCGCGCTTGTAGCCGGTCACGATCGCAGCGCCGACTCCGGCGTTCCGCTCGTGGACCATCACCTCGACCCGCGGGTCACGGGCGGCGCGTGCCTGCTCGGCCGTCCCGTCACGCGATGCGTCGTCGACCACGAAGACTGCGTCGACGAACGCCGGGATACCGGCCAGCGTCGCGCCGATCAGCTGCTCCTCGTTGAAGGCCGGCACGACGACCGCGACCGTCTTGCCCTCGAGCATGGGCTGCTACGCGCGCTTGCGGGTATCCGCGACGATCGCGGCGATCCCGCCGATGATCAGGCCGAGCAGCAAGCCGACGAGGATCGAATTGCGCCGCGACCGGGCCGTCGTCTTCAGCGCAGCCGCAGGCGTGATGATCTGGGCCAGCTCGATGTTCTCGTCAGCGTGAGTTGCTGCGTCTCGGCCGCGATCGTCTGTCATTCAGGTTCCCCTGGCGCGCCAGCGCGTTGTCGGCCTGCGTGATCAGGATCAGCTTGTCGAACGGGTTGAGCTTCTGGTCGCGAGCACCTTTCGGTAGCTGATGACCACGGCTGTTCACGGACTTGAGTCGGGCTCTGCACGCTCGTCAGATCGCGCTCGAGCGATCGCGATCGACTGAGTAGACGTACGCGCCGGTGCTCCCCTGGCCACGATGGCTCCGAGCGCGTTCGCGGCGGCCGCGGCCGCCTTGCCTTCGGGAGCTGAACCGTGATCTGGACCAGGACCGAGCCGCGTGCCGCCGTCGAGCCGACCCGGTCGTCGACCGTCGCCGTGCTGACATGGTCGCGTAGCTCCGATCGACCGAGACGTGAGCCTGCTTCGCAGCCGTCGACGAGCGTGTGCTCCTGGTGGCGATCGTGTTGATCGCACGCGGGCTCGACAAGTAGCTCAGCACCGGCGACCCGTTGGGCGAGAACGCCTGGCTCGGCGAGAGCAGCACCGAGCGCCTCGTACACGCTCCCGCCCGAGAGCGAGTAGAGCCCGCCGACCAGATGCCCGCCACGGCACCGGCGGCAATGATCCACCAGCGCGCGCGATCGCGGCGCGCCAGCGCGCAAGATCGACGTCGCGCTCGGCCCCCGGGTCGTTCTCTGCCGTGCTCATCCCGCGACGATGGTAGTTGACGCCCATTCCCACTGCGCGCGCACCCCGTCCTCGAGGGAGACCCGAGGCTCCCAGCCGAGCTCGCTCTTGATCCTGGTGGTGTCCGCATTCGTGCGCCGCTGGTCGCCCGGCACGGCGGCGCTGCGGCTCACATCCAGCTTCCGCCCGGAGATCCGCTCGAAGAGCTCGATCGTCTCGTTCATCGACGCCTCGATCGCCCCGCCGACGTTGTAGGTCCCGTGCCCGGCGCGCATCGCGGCGATCGTCGCCTCGACGACGTCGGCGACATACGTCCAGCCCCGGGACTGGCTGCCGTCGCCGTAGAGCTCGAAGCGCCCGCCCTCGGCGAGCGCGAGCGCGATCCGGGTGAACGCCATGTCGGGCCGCTGCCTGGGCCCGAACGCGTTGAAGTAGCGCAGGACGACGCAGTCGAGTCCGAAGTCGCGTGCGTAGGCATCGGCGAGGTGCTCGCAGGCGAGCTTCGTGATCCCGTACGGCGACAGCGGCCGTGGAGTCGCGTCCTCGGGCGTCGGGTAGCGCTCGGCCGCACCATAGATCGACGACGACGACGCGAAGACCACCCTCACACCGTCGCGGGCCGCCGCCTCGAAGACCCGCTGCGAGGCCAGGACGTTGCGGCGCAGGTAGAGCGGGAAGACGTCGCCGAAGCTGCGCACACCGGGCTGGCCCGCGAGATGGAAGATGCCGTCGAGCCCGGCGAAATCGAGCTCGTCCTCGGCGAGGTCGAGGCGCAAGATCTCGCGTCCGCGCGCGTTCTCCTCCTTCAGCGCCGGGTCGTAGTAGTCGGTGAAGCAGTCGATCCCGACGACCTCGTCGCCGCGGGCGACGAGCGCTTCGCTCAGGTGCGAGCCGATGAACCCGGCCGCGCCGGTGACGGCATACCGCATCCCGGAAGGGTACTAGGAGGGCTTGGTCGGGTAGGGGACACCTGCGAGCAACGCTGCGAAACCGGAGACCCCGGTCGTGTCGAGCACCTCTTCGCGATGCAGGAGCAGCGGCTGGTCGGCGCTCTGCACCACCCCGCCGCTCGTCGTGACCGCCAGCACGTAGCCGGCCTGGCGCGCCAGATCGACGACCTCGGCGTTCTCGTCCCCGTACGGGTAGGCGAACCACTGCACCGGATGTCCGAGATGGCGTTCGAGCGCCTGCCGCGAGTCGCGGAGCTCGGCGAGAGCATCGGCGGAGGAGAGCCAGGTCAACGGCCGGTGGGTCACGGTGTGCGAGCCGACCGTGATCCCCCGCTGCTCGAGCACCGGGAGCTCGCCCCAGGTGAGGAAGCTCGGATCGGGCCCCGACGTCCTGCCGGTGATCACGTACTCGGTCGCGGGCATCCCCAGCCGCTCGAGCACCGGCGAGGCGTTCCAGAGCACGTCCCGGTAGCCGTCGTCGAAGGTGATCATGATCGGCTTCGAGGGCAGAGGTGCGCCTCGTTCGAGCGCGTCGAAGACCTGCAGCTGGCTGACGGCGTGGAAGCCGTTGCGCTTCAGCCAGAGCATCTGGCCGCGAAAGTCGGTCGGCGTCACGGTGAGCCGGCGCGTGATCGCGGGCAGGGAAGGCCGCAGGAGGTCGATCCGGTGGTACATCAGGATCGGCAGCACCAGCGTGCGATTCGGGAGCCGGGAGGGAGGCTGAGCGGCGGCGCGGGCTTCGGCACGCCGCTGCTCCCCCAGCCGGCAGCGACGAGGACGGTGGCGAGCAGGCCGAGCGCGGTGCGCGCGCGCGCCGTCATCTGGCCTTCTTCGCCGCTCGCCGATGCGTTCGCGCGGTCTCCTCGAGGCCGTAGACCTTCGCGAAGCCGACCAGGTAGAGATGCTCCGGGTCGGCGACGACAGGCGAGTACTTGCCATCCGGAAACGTCCAGAGGAGCTTCCCGGTGAGAGCGTTCAACCCGTACGTCTCGCGGTTGAGGGTCGCGAAGTAGACCCGTCCCGCGACAATCGTCGCCGAGCCCGAGATCGGCCCGTTCGCATCGAACGACCAGAGAATGTCCCCCGTGGCAGCATCGAAGCAGTAGAACACGCCCGAGTAGGAGCCCGCATAGACACGTTCGTGCCAGACGGCGGGAGACGAGTAGACGTAGCCGCCGGTCGACTGCGACCAGCGCAGATCGCCCGTCGTGGCCCCGTAGGAATAGACCTTGCCGTCGGTCGAGCCGATGTAGACGCGGTCGTAGGCCACCGCCGGGGTCGAGTAGAACTCGCCTGAATGCCCGAGCCGCGGCTGGGCGCTCGCTTCCCAGATCAGCTTCCCGTTCGAGGCGTTGAGCGCATAGACCTTCGAGCCGTAGGTGCCGAAGTAGACGCGGTTGCCCGCGAGCGCGATCCCTCCCTTCACCTTGCCGTCGGCCTGGAAGCGCCAGTAGAGATGGCCGGTCAACGCCGAGAAGCACGACACGCGCCCGCCCCAGTCGCCGACGTAGACGACGCCGCCGGCCACGAGCGGCGAGGATTCCGAGGCCTCCATCCGCTTCAGCCAGCGCACCTTTCCCGAGCCGGCCCAGAGTGCGACGAGCTCCCCGCCGCGCACGCTCGCGCTCGAGTTGCAGGGCGGACGGTTCAGGAACGTGACGTAGACCGTCTGGCCCGCGACCGCCGGAGACATGGCCTGGCAACGTCCGGAGCGGTAGACCCAGGCGCGCTTGCCGGTCGTCCCGCTGATCGCGTCCACGTTGCCCGCGTTCGTCGCGAAGAAAAGCCGTCCGTAGGCGACGGCAGGCGGAAACTCGACGAGGCTCTGGGCGTGAAACGTCCACGCACGCCGGAACGGCGGCTGCAGCGAGACCCCGGTCGCGACGCGGAGCCGGGCCGGATCGTGGCCGTACATCGCCCAGGCGACCCCCGGCTCTTTCGGCTTCGCCGGCTCTTTCGGAGGCGGGGCGGCGCTCGTCGTCGGGACGAACTCGACGCTCGACGAGCCGCGAACGTCACGCCCCTCGTGACGGAGGTGGATCACGTAGGCACCCACAAGCCCGATCGCGATCAGGAGCAGGAGCGCAGAGCCGAAGAGAATGCGCCGCTTCACACTTCCTCGGGAACGGTCAACTCCTCCAGCGGCTCGAGCGCGCCGCCGACCTCGTGCAGCACGACCTGGGAGAAGAAGCGCGTCATCACGATCCTTCCCGGAACTCACCCAGGCGCGGCTCGGGACGCTCGCCGTTGGCGATCGCGATCGCCAGCTCGGGGTACTGCGACCCGGCGGCGGTCGGGAGCGGAAAGCCGCCGCCGAAGCGCGGGTTCACGTCCGTGACGGGGAGCCCGCCGAGCGGCTCGCGGAAGCACTGGATGTTCGCCGGGCCGACGATCCCGAGCTTCTCCGCGACCCGGCGGCCGTGCTGGATCAATTCCTCGTCTCGGATCGTCGCGCCCTTGATCGACTCGCCGCCCTTCGACTCGATCATCGTCCGCGGAATCGCGTTCAGGCAGCGCCCGTCCAGGTCGCAGAAGACGTCGATCGAGAACTCCTCGCCGCGGCAGAGCCCCTGCACCATCGAGTCGGCTCTCGTGTGGCGCAGGAAGAAGTCGAGCTCGGCGCGGTTGTCGGCCCGGTAGATGTGCCGCGAGCCGAAGCCGCGCCGCGCCTTCACGAGCACCGGAAACTCGAGCTCGTCCGGGAACTCATCCGGCAGCCAGGTCGGCGGCGTCGCGAGCCCGTGCTCCTCGAAGAAGCAATGCGCCAGGTACTTGTCCTCGCAGAGCCGGATCGTCTCCGGCGGCGGGAGCAGGACGACGACGCCGAGCTCGTCGCGCGCGTGCGAGAGGACGAGGTGGTCGAGATCGGTCAGCGGCACGATCAGCTTCACGCCGTGCTCCGCGACGAGCGCCCGCAGCGCGGCGACGTAGCCCGGGTCGTCCACCCGCGGGACGAGCGCCTTGCGGTCGGCGTGGTAGAGCGCCGGCGCGAGCTCGTCGACGTCGACGGCGAGCGCGGTCGCTCCGGCACGACGAAACGCGGTGACGATGTCGACGCGCTGTCCTGCGCAGGTGAAGAGCACGACCGTCACCTGTGGGAGCGTAGCGGGGGCGCATCATAGACTTGCTTGGATGCGTCGCCCGGTCGAGCCGAGAACCGCCGTGATCACGGGCGCCACCGGGCAGGACGGCTACTTCCTCGTGCGCCGGCTGCTCGCGGAGGGCTGGGCGGTGCACGCGGCCGTCCGGGACGTGAACGCCGCGGAGGCGCTCTTCGACCACCACCCCGGGCTCCACGCGGTGCGCCGCGACCTGCGCGAGCCGGGCCCGCTGTGCGCCCTCGTCGGCGACATCCGGCCCGAGGAGATGTACAACCTCGCCGGCGAGAGCAGCGTCGGCGCATCCTTCGCCGACCCGCGCGCCACGTGGGAGTCGAACGCGGACATCGTCGTCCGGCTGCTCGACGCGATCCGCCTCGACAGCCCGGGCACGCGCTTCTACCAGGCCTCGTCGGGCGAGATGTTCGGCTCGACGCCCGGCGGCAGCATCGTCCACGACGAGACGTCGGTGCTGAGCCCGCAGAGCCCGTACGCCGCCGCGAAGGCGGCCGCCCACCTGCTCTGCCAGAGCTACCGCGAGTCCTACGACCTCCGGATCGCCTGCGGCATCCTCTTCAACCACGAGTCGCATCGCCGCGGCCCGCAGTTCCTCTCGCGCAAGGTCGTCGACCACGTCGTCGCGCTCCGCGACGGCGGCGAGCGGCGTCCGCTGGCGCTCGGCAACCTGAAGGCCCAGCGCGACTGGGGCTTCGCCCCGAACTACGTCGACGGGATGATCGCGATCATCCGCCAGGCGGAGGTGCGCGGCGTTCCCGGACGAGGCGGCGTCGTACAACGACTATGTGCTCGGCACGGGGCGCGTCCACCACGTGTGGGAGCTGGTCGACCGCGCGTTCGCGCTGGCGGGGTTCGCGCTCGAGTGGGAGCTGGAGAGCGCGGAGCCGACCGACTGGTCGGCGCGGTTCGCGGACTCGGGCGAGCCGGCGGTCGTCGTCGACCCGGCGTTCCTGCGCCCGGCAGACCCGCAGGCGATCGGCGCCGACCCCTCGCGGGTGATGGTCGACCTCGGCTGGAAGCCTGTCGTCGGGCTGGACGTCTTCCTCGACGACATGCTCGCCGACAGTGGGCCGACGGGTTGACGGCCGGATCGCTCCACGGCCGGAGAATCTGAAAGATCTGCCGGTGGCCATTCGCGCTTCGGATCTACACGCACTTTGGCGCACGCGCATCGCGCCGGTGTTTCCGGCGGCCGTTGCTATCGGCGCTGCGCTTGCCGTCTATCTCGAGACCCGCCTCTGGCTCGTCGCGACGTTCCCCTACTCACTCGACGAGGGCATCATCGCCAGCTTCGCCCAGGAGGGCCTCGATCCAAATCAGCGGCTAGCGTCGCTCGGCGAGGGGATTCGACCCGGTCTCGGCTGGCTGACGATGTTCGGGATGCAGGTGCAGTACCACCTGGCTCCACCGAAGAATGATCCGGCCGGCGATCCGCTGCTCTCGATCCGGCTCGTTGCCGTCACATTCGGCCTCTTGGCCCTGATCTCCGGGGCTATCGTCGCGTATCGATACGTGAGCCGGGTCGCTGCCGCCGCGTTCGTCGTCCTCGCGCTCGTCACGCCGTATCTCGTCCTCTACAACTCGTTTGGCTTCAGAGATTCCGTAATCGCCGGCCTCATGATTGCGGGGTTCTTGCTCGAGCTCGAGCTCGCGCGACGCCCTCGACTCAGCATCGGCCTGCTGCTCGGGGTCACGTTTGCCCTCGACATCCTCGTCAAGGACAGCGGCAAGACCGCTGTCTACCTGTTGCCGCTGTGCCTGCTCTACTTCCCGTTCCGATCACCACAGCGTCTGCGTCTCGCCGGCGCGTGGATCCTGAACGTCGGGCTCGCGCTCGCGATGATGCTCCTTGCGACCGTCCCGATGCGGCTGACGATCCTCTACAAGCAACTCGGCTCGACCCAGGACGCCTATCACGTCCTTCGCTCGTACTCGGACATCCTCCACCACCCGATTGTGTACTTCAACCAGTCGTGGCCGGGCGTTCGCGACGACCTGACCTTGTATGTGACCTATCCGATCCTCGCGCTGGCGCTGTTCGGCCTGGTGACCGGGCTCCGGCGCCGGCCGCGGTTCACCGCTCTTGTGGCGGTGTGGGCCTTCGGTCAGGTCGGGGCCTCGATCTGGGTGGCGGCCAACGTCTACGCGCGGTACTCGGTGCCGCGGTCCCGTTCATCCTCCTGCTGGCGGCGCTCGGAGTCGACGAGGCCGTCCGGCTTGGACGGCAGTTCGTCGGCATCGGTCGGCCGGTCGCGATCGCAGGCGTCGTCGCAGGCTTGGCGCTGCTGCTGCCGGCGGTCGCGTTCGACGCCCACGCCTCGTATGCGGCCGGCTCCGCGCCGTACCCGCCGGACGACGAGGTCGCGCTCGTCACCGGCTACGGCTCGGGTTTCGGCGTCGTCTCAGCGGTCGAAGAGCTCCAGCGGCTCGCTGGCCCCACGCGCGCACCGCTGACGGTGCTGTGGGAGCCACGCTTCGAGAACGCGCCGCTCCAGCTCATGGCGGAGCTTCGGGGGCTCTCGGTGACGTGGATCTGGACGGACAATCCCGAGGCGAAGACGGCTCCGTACCTGATCACGAACGACAGTTCCGTGCCGGAGGGAATCGGCCGGTTCAAGGAGGTCTGGGCCTATCAACGGCCCCACCATGGCTCGTGGCTTCGGATCTACCGGCGGGTCGGTTAGCCGGACCAGCCTAGGCTAGGCGACGATTCCGGTTGCGCCGCTGGGACGGTTGCGATCGGCACCGAGCTTGAGGGAGCTGTCACCGAGGCCGGCTCGTTCGCCGGCTCGGGCGAGCCGGCGAACGTGATCGACCTGGCCTTCCTGCGGCCCCGCCGACCCGCAGGCGATCGGAGCGAACCCGGGGCGGGTGATCGCCGACCTCGGCTGGAAGCCGGTGGTGGGTCTGGACGTCTTCCTCGAAGACATGCTGGCCGCGGCTGGGTCGCGCGACTGACGCCGGGACGAGTTACGCGCGCAGAAGAACGGCGACCGTCTTCGATGTGCCGGCGTGTCCGTGGACGGCGATCCGGAGCGTGTCGTGGCCAGGATGTTGCGCACGCGTCGGCAGCTTGAGCCGAACGCTGAGCTTCCCGGTCTTTGCACTCTGCATCCAGTGCGCGAGTTGGTGTCCGTGAAGATCGAACAACGTCATCTCGAGCCGGGCCGACTCGGCGAGTCTCACAGTAAGCCTGAGAACCGGACTGGCGAGAGTCACCGCTTTCACGACGATGGCGCTCACCTGAGGCGGCTGCTGAGTCGCGCTGGCCGGGCTCGAAGGAGCCGCCGTTACGGCCGTCGTCGTTATCGTCGGCGTGCTTGTCGTGGTCTGAACGCTGGTCGTCGGCGGGGCGGTAACAACGACAGCGTTTGGATCAGTCGGTGTAACGGCGTTTGATGGTGTAGACGCGGGACCGCTGGCGAGCGAGTTGGTGGCTCTCACCGTGAATGTGTAGCTCGTCCCGTCGGCGAGACCCGTGACCGTAATGGGGCTCGCCGAGCGCGTAGCCGTGACCCCGCCGGGGCTTGCGGTCACCGTGTACGAGGTGATCGTCGTGTTCCCGGTCGAGGAGGGCGGACTGAAACTGACCACCGCCTGGCCGTTGCCTGCAACAGCTGAGACTCCTGTCGGGGCTTCGGGCGAAGAGATCGGGAGCGGCGCGGCTGTCGCAGTCGTCACCGCGTTGGACGGCGCCGAGGGCGGGCTGGTTCCCACCATGTTCGTCGCCATGACGGTAAACGCGAAGCTCTGCCCCACGCCCAGGCCGTTGACGGTGATCGGGCTCGATGAGCCCGTCGCCGTGCTCGTCGTCGGCGGGCCTGATTGAGCTGTTGACGTGACGGTGTACAACGTGATCGGCGAGCCCCCGTCGCTCGCGGGTGGGCTGAAGGACACCGTCACGCTCTCGGTCAACGCCGTGTAGGGGTCCGCAGTTGCCGTGCCGATCGTGGGTGGCAACGGCGCCGTCGCTTCGCTACGACGGGCGGCCCCCATCCCCATGATGACGAGCCCCGCTGCGGCCATGACTACGACGACGGACCTGAACCGATGGCGAACCGCTTCACTCACTCCTCGACACCTGGATCTCGCTCGGTGGTGAATCTATCGGTCGTTCGAACCGGTTGCCACTCGACGCGTCACACCCGATCGGCAAGAACCCAGCTAATTCCAGCCGCCGGTTTTCCCCTTGTACGTGCCGCCGAACAGCGCGAGTGGGGTGCGCAGCAGGATCAGCAGGTCGGTCTTGGCACTGCGGTGCTCGACATACCAGAGGTCGAGCTCGATCCGTTCGGCCCAGGGGATCGAGGCGCGGCCGTGGATCTGCGCCCAGCCCGTGATCCCCGGCTTCACGTCGAGCCTGTGGCGCTGGCGCTCGTCGTAGTTCTCGACCTGGTAGCGCAGGGTCGGGCGCGGCCCGATCAGGGACATGTCGCCGCGCACGACGTTCCAGAGCTGCGGCAGCTCGTCGAGCGACAGCCGCCGCAGGATGCGGCCCGCACGCGTGATCCGCGCATCGCCCTTGTTCACGGCGTAGCCAGCGCCCATCGTCTCGGCGCCCACGACCATCGTCCGCAGCTTCAGCAGCTCGAAGTCGTGGCCGTCCTTGCCGACGCGGGTCTGGCGGTAGAGAACGGGGCCGCCGTCGAGCTTCACGGCGAGCGCGGCGAGCGCGAGCACCGGGCTCGTCAGAACGAGCCCGATCGAGGCACCGACGACGTCGAGGGCGCGGTTCAGGGGTCCCGCCGTGCCCGCACGTAGAGACTGTCTGCGACGTGCCTGAGCGGACGCACCGGCCGGGAGAGCCGCCGCAGGGCGTCGGACGCGTACACGACCACGCGTCCGCGCCAGCGCAGGAGATGCACGTCGGTCAACTGGGCGTTGAGAGAGAAGAAGCCGTCGACCTCGACCCTCGCGGGCCCGACCAGGCTAGCGAACATCTCGTCGAGCTCGCCGGGCGTCCAGTAGCGCACCTCAAACCCAGTTCCGGGCCTGAACCCGGCCCGGAGGCGGTTGTAGAGGCTCCGCACCCCGAACCTGTTGGCGAACTGGACGAGCGCCGTCCCGCCCGGCCGCAGCACTCGGCCCGCCTCGGCGACGCTCGCCCGGGCGTCGTCCTTGGCAAAGTGCTGAAGCACGCTGTAAGAGAAGATGACGTCGAACGAACCGTCGGGGAACGGAAGATGGCGCGCGTCCGCGACCACGTACTCCGCCTCGACCCCGAGCGTCTCGGCGACACGCTTCGCAGCGAGCACCCCCTCCAGCGACGGATCGATCCCGACGACGCGGTAGCCCCGGCGGGCGGCGCTCACGCACCACCGTCCCCAGTTGCATCCGAGCTCGAGAAAGCTCCTGCCCTGTCCGTCGGGAAGCCGGAGCTCAGGGATCGGATACTCGACCGTGTGACCGACCATGTGCTTGTAGAGATTGCCGCAGGTTGCGGCGATCGCGGCTTCCACCGTCGTGTCCGCCCCTGAACGACCCGTGCCCGCGGGCGGCACGGCTCCTCCATCGGCTAGCTCGCGCGACCGTTGGAAGGACGGATGGGTCGGCAGGTCGTCGTCGATCAGCAGCACCGGCATGCCCTCGACGATCGGGTAGCTGTGCCCGTTCGCGCAGGAAAGCCGGTCGGTCTCGGAGGCCAGGGGAGTGTGGTCGCGCGGGCAGACGAGCCCGCCCCAGCTCACCGCGTCCCCTCGGCCGCTTCCCACGTGGCGGGGACGCCGCGGCGAAGGTAGTTCCACAGCGCGACGACCGTCGCCCACGTCGACGAGCACGTAGTACCGCGCGATCCCGACGCCCGCCGCGGCGGCCAGCGAGAGGATGAGTTGCGCAACGAGCACTGCGGCGTACACCCAGCCGTGCAGGGCGAGCGCGAAGGACGTCCCGAGCAGCGCGAGATGGAGGAGGCCGCACGCGTAGCGCAGGTGCCGGTGCGCGACGATCTCCTGCGTGTACAGCGGCCCGAGCCCGCGCAGCATCCGGCCGCGAAGCACGATCAGCCAGCAGTGCTCGAACATCCGCACCTTGCGCCGATACTCCGTCTCGTTCGTCGGCGTCGGCTTCTCGAACGCGAGCGCCTCCGGTTCGTACACGGCGCGCCGACCGCGCTGCACCATCAGGTACGGCAGCGAGAGGTCGTGCCCGAACCGGGGGTCGACCTCGACGTAGTCGGAGCGGCGCACTGCGTAGATCGACCCGTTGCCTCCGGTGACCGAGCCGAGCCGCGACTCGGCTGCGCGCAGCGCCATCTCGTAGCGCCAGTAGAGGCCCTCCTTGTTCGACCCGTCGGCTGCCTGGAGCCGGAGCTGCCCGCAGACGTAGCCGACGTCGGGATCGGCGAACGGCCGCGACGAGCTTGCGGAGGGCATCCGGCGCCCAGGTCGCGTTCGCGTCCGAGAAGGCGACGATCTCCGACGTCGTCTCGCGAACCGCCCGGTCCTGTGCGGCCACCTTGCCGCCGCGCGGGTTCCTGATCACGCGCGCCCCGGCGGCGGCGGCGATCTCCTCGGTGCGGTCAGTCGAGGCGTCCGAGGTGACCACGATCTCGAGCTGCTCGCGCGGATAGTCGAGCGCGAGCAGGTTCTCGATCCGCCGTGCGATCACCCCCTCCTCGTTGTGCGCTGCGACGATCACGGCCACGGATGGGGTCTGGTCGGCGGCGCGGACATGGCGCGGCGCCAGCTGTCCGAGGAGCGGCAGCAACGCCGGATATGCGACGTGGGTCCACGCGATCGCGCCGAGGCTGACCCAGAACACGACCTCCACGACGATCACGCGAGCGATCGTACGCGGCGCTGCCTCGACGACCTGCTCGAACCAGAGCTCGAGCGTCATCAGGCCGTAGAGCGAGAGCCCGTGATCGGCATCGCCGCGCAGGTGCTCGCCCAGGCGGCGCTCGACCTCGGCCGGTCGAAGGAGCCCGCGAGCCGCGATGCGATCATGGGAGAGAAGCTCCTTCGCAAGCGGCGCGAGGTCTCCGCGCAACCAGCGGTCGATCGGAACCTCGAATCCCTGCTTCGGCCGCCGTGCGATCTCGGCCGGCAAGCGCTTCTTGACGAGCCGGCGGATCGCGCGCTTCGTCTCGACGCCGCGCACCTTGTCGCGGTCGGCGAGCGCCAGACCCGGCCGAGACGACGCGGTTGTCGAGCATCGGCACCCGCAACTCGAGCGAGTGCGCCATGCTCATCCGATCCGCCTTCACGAGCAGGTCCTTCTCGAGCATGCTCCTCAGGTCGGCGTACTGGAGACGGCCAAGCGCGGTCAGGCCGGGGCCGCGTCTTCGAAGAGCGTTGCGAACACGCGCGAGCCGGGATTCGGCTCGGCCACGAGCAGCTCCGCTTTCGCGTCGTCGGACATCAGTGCGAACCACGAGAAGTAGCGCTCAGCCGCAGGCAGGCCGGCGTGCGCGAGCAGCTTGACGGCGCGGCGCACGACGTCCTTTCGGTCGCGGCGGGCCACGCGTGCGCCCACGCCGGGCAGGCGCGTGAGGCCGCGCGCGAGCGCCGCGGCGGGGAGGAGGCGCCCGATCATGCGGGCGCGGTGATCCCAGGCGTACCGCGAGTAGCCGCCGAAGACCTCGTCTCCGCCCTCACCTGCGAGAGCCACCTTCACCTCTTCGGCGACCGCTCCGCAGACGTAGTAGAGAGGGATCGCGGACGAGTCTCCGTTCGGCTCGCCGAGCATGCGCACGATCTTCGGCAGGTCGGCGGCGAGCTCGGGCCGGATGACAACCTCGTGATGCTCGGAGCCGATCGCCGCGGCGATCGTGCGCGCAGCATCGCGCTCGTCGAAGGCGGCGTCGTCGAAACCGACGGTGAACGTATGCAGCGGGAGGTCGAGCTCTTCTGCCGCGAACGAGGCGATCAGGCTCGAGTCGAGGCCCCCGGAGAGCAGGACCGCCAGGGGGACGTCCGAGCGAAGATGGATCCGCACCGCCTCGGCGAGCGTCTCCTCGAGTCGGTGCGGCCTGCGGGCTCGATCCGCGCGAACTCTGTCTCACGGACCGCGCCCGCCTGCCAGACGAGCGACGTGCCGGGCCCGAGCGAGCGAATGCCTTCGAGCCCGCTCGCGTTTCCCGGGACGTAGCCCAGGGAGAGCAGTCGCCGATCGCCTGAATGTCGGGAGTCGACGCCGCACCGAGCGTCAGCAGCGGCCCGATCTCGGATGAAAAGCGCCAGGCCGTCTGCCACATCGGCGAGGTAGAGCGGCTTGATCCCGAAGCGGTCGCGCGCCAGCACGAGGCGCGACCGCTCTGCATCCCAGAGCGCGACGGCGAACATGCCTCGCAGGCGCTCGAAGCACCGCTCGCCGAGCTCCTCGTACAGATGAACGATCACCTCGACGTCGCTGCGGGTCGAGAAACGGTGGCCCCGCCCCTCGAGCTCGGCCCGGAGCTCGACGAAGTTGTAGATCTCTCCGTTGCAGACGCAGACGACCCTTCCGGTCTCGTTCTGCAGCGGCTGATCGCCTGTGGCCAGGTCGATGATCGCCAGGCGGCGCATCGCAATCGCCACCGGCCCAGCGACGAACCGGCCTTCGGAATCAGGCCCGCGGTGCCTGAGTTGCTCGATCGCGTCCAGCGCGCGCTAGCGCGGTTGACCGTCGGATGAGGCAACACCCAGGATCCCGCACACGAGCCTCCATCATACGAGCGAGCCGGCAGCTCACTGGGATGACGGGATGATGGGGATCTTGCCCCCGAGGTCGAGACCGCCGACCTGGATCGCCGTACCGGTTTGCGCCCCGAGCCCATCGAGCAGGCGGGCGATCAGCACGGGATTCTCGTGGACGGTCGCGGCGCCGGGGTCCGAGCGCAGGCTCCAGATCTCCGGATCATGCCCTGGTCGCGCGGTCGATGGCCTCGACGATCGCACCCGTCGGGGCAAAGCAGAGCTCGAGCCCAAGATGCACCTGCGGCTCGGGTAGATGCAGACATGCGAAGGTCGGACTTGCGCGGTAGGCCTTGGGTTGCCTCAACTCTGCGCCGACAGCCTGCCGGACGGATGCGATCCCGCGATTCTCCTTCGCCTGCCAGGTGGACCGTTCGTGCCGGCCGACGAAGACGAGCACCACGAGCACCACTGCCGCAAGGCCGATGACTCGGCTCCGCGTCATGTCCGTCCCCGCGCCGCGGGCCCCGCCAGCCCCGCTAGGACGAACGCGGCCGACCAGAACGGGAGCGTCCCGATGTCGCCGACGGCGTAGATATACGACTGGACGACGGCCAGGATCGTCCCGGCGGCAACGACTCCGAGACAGGCCGCCCCCACCGCGCGCTCGCCCGTCGGGCGCAGCGCGCGACGCGCCGCGAGGACGATCGCAATTCCAATCGAAACCAGGAGCAGCAGACCCACCAGGCCGAGCTGGAGGAAGATCCCGATGAAGGAGTTTTCGGGACGGTCGCCCTCGAAGAAGTACCAGCGGTCGACGAAAACCTGGGCTTCGGTTCCGAACCCGTACCCCGCAATTGGCCGTTCGAAGCCGATGCGGATCGCACCGACCCATGCCTGAGCACGACCACTCGTGCCGAAGAGCGTCCGGCCCTGGGGCGGGGCCGACAACGAGGGAGCGCCGAGCTCGTCCGACAGGCGCGGCACCACCGCAACGCTGCCGATTGGCGGCACGGCAGGGATCGGCCGCACCGTCGTGGTCTTCGGAACGGTGGTGGTCGTGGTCGTCGTCGGCGCCGGGGCTGGGGCCGCCGGGGCTCCCCCAGCGGCGCTCAAGAGCCCTCTGCCGGCGATCTTTGCCGCAGGGCCACCAGCTCGGGTCGGGCTCTTCGCGCGGGACGGACCAGGCGATCCGGCCCGGGCTGCAGTCGCCGCCGCAACCGAAACCGAGCCGTCGAGCGTCGCGTCGAGGATCCCGAGGCCCGCCAGGAAGCTGATCACGACGACGGCGACCAGCACCAGGCGCGGGCGGAAGCGACGATCGAAGGTCGCCGCGAAGACGGCCGCTCCGACGAATCCCGCCCCAAGAGCGCCCTTCGACCCAGAGGCGACAATCGTTCCGAACAGGAGCAAGAGGCCCGCCCCGGCCACGACGCGTTGGGAAACCGTGGGCGCGGAGACGGTTCTCCAGAGCGCGATCGGGAGCACGAGCGCGCAAACAAGGGACGCCGTGTTCGGGTTCTCCGTCAGGCCCTGAAACCGCTCCGGATTGAGCGGGGCGTAGGGCGAGACGGCAAGGCTGTGGTGGACGAAGAACAGAACGACCCCACCCACCGCGAGGGCGACGGCGCCGCCCAGCACCCCTGTCACGAGCGCTCGCGCGACCTCGGGGCGCGTCGCTGCGATGCCGAGAGCCGTAACAACCGCCACGAGCAGGCCCCAGGAGGTCGCCAGCTTCAACGTCCGCACCGGAGCCACCGACCAGAACGCCGAGTCGTAGGCGAGCAGGACGAGCAGCCCGGCGAGGACGTAGAGCGACGGCGCCGGGCGCCGATCGGAGCGCTTCGCCAGAGCGAGCGTGCCGCTGATCGGAACCATCGCCGCGAGACAGAGCCACTTCGCATGGCCGCCGAACTGGTGCAACGACCTCACCGACGACGACCCGAGAGCGAAGGTGAAAACGGTCACCCCGAGTGCGATTGCAACGCAGCCTTCGAGACTCACCCGGTTGCGGATCCCCATCGTGCGGAAGCATATGTAGGCACCCCGGTCGGTAGGCGCATACTTGCCGCGTGTCCCATCCCGAGCGGATCGATCCCGACGCGACCGAGCCAGGCATCCTGGCGCTTCATCTCAAGCGCTACGACTTCGGCCTTCGGTTCTGCGCCGGAGCCGATGTCCTCGACGCCGCGTGCGGAGCGGGATACGGCAGCGCCCATCTCGCTCGGAAGGCGAAGAGCGTCGTCGGCGTCGACCTGAGCGACGAGACCATCGCCCGCGCCCGCCGCCGGTATGCGCTTCCGAATCTCGAGTTCCGCGTCGGCGACGTCGGGCGCCTGCCCGACCCGGACGCCAGCTATGACGTCATCTGCTCCTTCGAGACGATCGAGCACGTCGACGATCCCGAGCAGGTGCTCTCGGAGCTCGCGCGCGTGTTACGGGGCGACGGCGTGCTTCTTGTCTCGACGCCGAACGCCCCTCGGACGACCCATTCGCCCGCAAACCCCTTTCACCGGATCGAGTGGTCGGCCGACGACTTCCAGGTCTTGTTGAAACGGTTCTTCGGCGATGTCGAGCTCTACGGCCAGAGCCGCGTGCAGAGCCGGGCACATCGCCTGGCGCAGCGGCTCGACGTGCTCGGACTCCGCCGCCGAGCTGGCGTCCTACGGCGAGGGGCTCGCCTGCTCGGGACGCCCCCGATCGCCGAGTTGACCCTGGACGACATCGTGATCGAGCGCGACGCGCTTGCTCACGCGTCGGAGATCGTCGCGGTATGCCGCGGGCCTCGGAGCGCCTGACCGCCTCTAGACTCGTTGCGGTGCCGAAGGTTACCGCCGCAATCGCGACCTACAACAGGGCCGTCTACGTCGTCGAGGCGGTCGAGAGCGCACTGGCGCAGCGCTCGGTCGACGTCGAGGTGATCGTCGTGGATGACGGCTCGACGGACGAGACGCCCCACGCGCTGGAGCCGTACCTCGACCGGATCGACTACGTCCGGCAGGCGAACGCAGGCAGAGGCGCCGCGCGCAACGCGGCGATCCGCCGGGCCCGGGGAACGTATGTCGCGTTCCTCGACGACGACGATGTCTGGCTCCCGGACAAGCTGGAGCGTCAGGTGCGCTTCATGGACGCTCGGCCCGCAGTCGGGCTGTCCACACGGGCACAGCGTGATGATGGACGAGCTGGGCCGCACGCTTGCCGAGGAGACCGATGTCCAGCGCCGGCTCTTCGAGGAGCTCCATCGACGCCAGCCGACCTACGCGACCTACGCCCGCCACTGCCTCTGCCTGACCTCGGCCACGATCGTCCGCCGCGAGGTCTTCGATCGGATCGGCGGCTACGACGACTCGGCCGCATTGGTCGGCCTGTCGGTCACCGGCGAGGACCTCGACCTGTACCTGCGCATCGCGCTCGACTACGAGCTCGACTTCCTAGGCGGCGCCCCGCTCATGCGCTATCGCGTGCACGCCGCACAGACGTCTCTCGAGGAGCTCACCCTGGGAGAGATCGCCGTTTGTCGAAAACACCTCGGGCTGCTCGCCGAGCACCCCGGCTCACACGTGGCGGAAGCGCTCGCGCTCACGCTGCGGATGCTCGACTGCTATCACCGGCTCGCTGACGGCCCCCAGGCGAGGAGAGCGGCCCGCCACGCGCTCGCACTCGACCCCCGGCTCGCGTTCTCGCCGTCGTTTCTCAAGCGCGCCGGACTCGCATACGTGCCGGGCCGAGCGCTTCGCCGGGCACGCAGCTTGAAGCGCTCAGTTGCCGGCGCGCGGCGCTAGCCGTAGAGAGCCAGGGTCTCGTCGACCATCTGCTGTTCGGAGAAGCGTTCGTGCACGCGACGCTTCGCCTCGGCGGCGAGCGCGGCGGCCTGGTCCGGATGCTCGAGCACCCAGTTGATCCCCTCGGCCAGAGAGACCGCGTCGCCGGCCTCGCAACGCACACCGGTCTCGCCGGGGACGACCGTCTCGACGAGCCCGCCGACGCCTGTCGCCACGACCGGCACGCCGACCGCCTGTGCCTCGATGACGGCGACGCAGAGACCCTCGAAGAACGACGGGCAGGCGAAGACGTCGAAGGATGCGAGCAGCTCGGGCACGTCGGCTCGCGGCCCGAGCAGCTCGCAGCGATCCTCGAGCCCCGCCTCTCGCACCTGTCGTTCCAGGTCGAGACGCAGCTCTCCGTCACCGGCGACCACGAAGCTCACATCCGGATGCCGCGCAAGAACGTGAGCGGCTGCCTCGATCAGCACGCGATGTCCTTTCTGAGGGGCGAGCCGCGCGACGTTGCCGACGATTCGTCCGGGACGCGCGAGTGCGGGGATCGGGTCCGCGAAGCGCTCGAGGTCGATGCCGAGCGGCACGACGTGCGTCCGCAGCGAGCGGCCGTCCGTGGCGCGATCCGACTCCGACGTGTAGATCACCTCGGGCCTCGCGAGCCAGCCGAGCCGGAACCAGAGACGGCCGAACGCACCGTCGCTCCTCGGCAGCTCCGGGGTGTGATGGGTAACGAGCACCCGCGGCACCCGCGCGAGCCGAGCCGCGATCTGGGCTGTAGGCCATACCTCGGTCACGTGGACGACTCTGGGGTCGAGCCCGCGCAGCAGGCGTGCAAGCCGGAGCGCGTGCCGTGGGGCCGCCCCGGACAGATCCGCAACCGGAAATGTCACGAGCCGGACGTTGCCGCCGGCGAGTCCGGCGAACGGCGCGAGCTCCGACGCGTCCGGGTAGACGAGCACGACCTCTTCGTCTCCCCCGCGCAACCCCCCGACGACCGCCTCGACGTAGTGCTCGACCGCACCGTAGGCCGGGACGCCGTGGAGGATGGCAAGCACGGGACTGTAAGTTTAGGGAGCGTGGCCGAACAGCCGTTCAAGACCACCGGTGGGCGGCGGAGATTGGCGAGGCCTCCCAGTTGAGGGTCCTGTTTCACCTGCTCGACGCGGGTGTCGGGGGCGGACAGCTCGTCGCGGCCCGAGTCGCCGCAGCGCTGATCGACCGAGGCGATGAAGTCGGCCTCGTCGTTCCGGACGAAGGGCCTGCGTCCGAGCGCTTCCGCGAGCTCGGCGCAACGGTGTCCCTCCTCGATGCCGGCACCCTCCAGAGGCCGCTCGCGGCGCGATCGCTGGCGCAGCTCCTCGAGCCATACGACCTGCTCTACTCGCACACGGCAATCCCGGGAGCGATCCTCGGCGCCGCGGCCGCGCGGATCGCGCGGCGGCCTCAGGTGGTGCACCAGCACACGTTTCCGTACTTCAGCCCCTCGCATGCCGTGGCGCCCGTCCAGCGAGCGCTCCTGCGCCGCACCGCGAGCCGGTCGGCCTTCATCGCGGTCGCCGAGCACGTGCGCGAAGGGCTCGAGAGCGTCGGCGTCTCGCGTGACCGGATTCACGTCGTACCGAATGGCGTGCCGCCCGCCGAGGCTCCGCCTGCGACCCGCGAGGACCCGGTCACGGTCGGCATGCTCGCCCGGCTCGACCCCGGCAAGAACGTCCACGTCTTCATCGACGCGGCCACCCGGGCCGCGCCCGCGATCGCCGCCCGGTTCGTCGTCGGCGGCACGTCGAGCCCGTTCGCCGCGTACGAGCGGGAGGTTCGGGCGCAAGCGGCGCAGGCCGGTGTCGAGATCGTCCCGGCAGAGGACGGCGAGGCGTTTCTCCGCGAGCTCGACGTCGTCGTCATCCCGTCGAGCTACGAAGGCTCGCCTCTCGTCCTGCTCGAAGCGATGGCCCTCGGACGGGCGGTGATCGCCTCCGACATCCCGGGTATCCGGGAGGCCCTCGCGCCTGAGGAGGCGGGCCTGCTGGTGGCGCCCGGGGACGCGCGCGCGCTGGCAGAGGCAATCGGGAGCTTGGCGGCCGATCCGGCGCGTCGGCTCGCGTACGGGCTGCGTGCGAGAGAAGTCGCCTCGACCCGCTACGCGTTGTCGACGATGCTCGACCGGACGCTCGCCTTGCTCGATCGCCAGGCCGCGTCCTAGCGAAGCACGCGCCGGAACACCGCGACGAGCTCGGCGGCCGCGCGCTCCCAGCGCAGGGGGGCGACCCGCTCGACGCCGGCGGCTGCCAGACGCGCACGCAGGTCGGCATCTCGCACGAGGGCACGGAGCCCGGCTGCGAACAGAGCTGCGTCGGGCCGTTCGACGAGAACCGCAGCACCGTGGAGCGCCTCCGTGACACCGGGTGCTTCGAGCGCGATCACCGGCGTCCCACTCGCCATCGCCTCGAGGGCGGGCAGGCCGCCGTAGGCCTCGTAGCGTGTCGGATGGACGAAGGCGATCGCCCCCCGGTAGAGCGCCCTGAGCTCCTCGTCGCCCACCCATCCGAGTTGTTCGACCCGGTCGATGCCGAGAGCAGCCGCCTGCGCCTTGAAGCGGGCGGCAGCCGAGCCCGCCACGACGAGCAGCGGCGCCTCCGGCCCGAGCGCCGCCAGCGCTTCGAGCAGCAGGCCTCCCTCTTCACGCTGGTCCCCCGTCGCGAGAAAGAGGAGGTACGGCGAGGCTCGCCGGGCCGGCTGGGTCGTGCCGTCGAAGAACGCGTGGTCGAGCCCCGGAAGGACGACGGTCGGCTCGATGCCGTAACGCTCGCGCAGCCACGCCGCGGTGGTCGCGGACCCGGCCGTCACTGCCGCGGCGGCTTTCACCGACCTGTGAAGCAGCGAGGCCAGCAGGAGATCCTTGAGGAGCGGCCGCGTCGGCGTGCGCCTGGCCACGCGGTACGAGGGCGGCTCGAAGAGGTGCAGCACGGTCGGCGGCGTCCGCCGGCCGACGAGCTCCCGGACGGTGAAGAGCAGATCCGCGTGCGCGCCCTCCGCGGCCCTGGCAGCGCCGCCGAGCTCCCAGCGGATGCTCTGGCCCGGAGCCACGAGCCGGATCTCCGCTTCGGAACCGTCGTCGGCCAGCGCCCGCGCGCCGTCCTCTGTGACGAGAGCGACGTACGCAGTTTCCGGGTCGGCAATGGGAAGCGCCGCGAGCAGACTCAGCAAGACCCGCCCCGCCCCGGTCGGCCGACTCGAAACCGCCGTTGCGTCGATGGCGATACGCGGCACGCCGTGAGACGATACTCCGCAGCTGTCCGGCGAGCTCCGGGGTCTCGGCCGCGTGTCGGTCTTGCGGGCCCGGCGCCCTGCTCAGGCGATACTGCCGACTGTGCCTGCGTTCCGTCTCTCGTTGCTGACCGAGATCCCTGCGCCGTTTCGGATCCCGCTCTTCAATGCGCTCGCCGCCGAGCCCGACACCGAGCTCGAAGTCCTCTTCCTGGCGAGCACCGATCCGAAGCGCCCGTACCCGCTGTACGCAAACGAGTTCCGGTTCAAGTGGCGCATCCTGCGGGGGCGCGAGCTGAAACGACGCGGGCGCTGGATCGTGCTCAACCGCGGCGTCGTTCGCGCCCTGGCCAGGTGGAGGCCCGCGCTGATCGTGATCGGCGGCTGGAACCAGCCTGCATTCTGGATCGCAGCGTTCTACGGCCGACTGACGCACACGCCGCTCGTTGCCTGGGTCGAGAGCACAGCCCGCGACGAACGCAGCCAGGGACGCGGCATCGAGCTACTCAAGCGCGTCCTCACCCGCTCCTGCCGCGCCTTCCTCGTTCCCGGGAACGCATCGGCCGAATATCTCGTCTTGCTTGGCGTCGACCCGGCACGGATCGCGCACGCCCCGAACGCGGTCGACATCCACATCTTCGGAGACGCCGTGCGGAAGGCACGCGGCGAGCGCGACCGCGTGCGAGCGAAGCTCGGGCTCGACCGCTGCACCTTCCTCTACGTTGGGCGGCTCGATCCCGAGAAAGGCGTCGACGTGCTGCTCGAGGCCGCACGGTCCGTCGACGCGGACTTCGTGATCGTCGGCGCCGGGAGCGAATCCGAGCGCCTGAAAGGCCTCGCGCCGCCAAATGTCCGTTTCGTCGGACGCCTCGAACGCGACGATCTCGTCCCTTGGTACGCGGCCGCCGACGCGTTCGTTCTGCCCTCGTTCTCCGATCAGTGGGGAATGGTGCTGAACGAGGCGGCAACGGCCGGTCTTCCGCTCGTCTCGACAGATGCACCGGGAGCCGCGCACGACCTGATCGAGGACGGAGGGAACGGCTTTCGTGTGCCGGCCGGAGACGCGGCGGAGCTCGGCAACGCGCTCAGACGGATCGCGGCCGACGAGGAGTTTCGAGCACGAGCCTCAGCGCGATCACTCGAGATTGCGTCGCTCTACACCCCACATGCCTGGGCGCTGGCGGTCGGGTCGCTGTGCCGGCGCATTCTGGAGGTGTGACCAGTGCGCCGCCGAGTACCATCGATGCGTGGATGAACCGAGCTTCGGCCCGTATGCAGCCGCCGCGACGGTAGACGATCCTTCGCAAGTGCCGGCCCGACCGAGTTCCGAGACGTCGGAACCGGTCACCGTCATCAAGCCATCCACCGGATGGCTGTCGCTCGAGCTCCGAGACGTCTGGGACTACCGCGAGCTCCTCTTCTTCCTCACCTGGCGGGACGTCAAGGTCCGGTACAAGCAGACAGTCCTCGGCGCGGCCTGGGCTCTCATCCAGCCGGTCATGTTGATGATCGTCTTCACATTGTTCATCGGCCGGGTCACCAACATCAAATACAGCGTCGCGTATCCGGTCGTCGTGTACTCGGGTCTCCTGCCATGGACGCTCTTCGCCGCATCGCTCGGGGCGTCTTCCGAAAGTCTGATCAGCGGTTCGAATCTCGTTTCGAAGGTCTATTTCCCACGGCTGATCCTGCCGATCGCAGCAGCAGGATCCTTCCTGGCCGACTTCGTTGTCGCGTCGACCGTTCTCTTCGGCTTGATGTTCTACTACGGCGTCGAGCCAAACCGCGCCATCGTCCTGATTCCGGTCTTCGCCCTGTTCACCTATGTGACGGCGATCGCATTTGGGATCTGGTTGACGGCACTCAACGTCCGGTTTCGCGATGTCCATTACATCGTGCCGTTTGCGATTCAGCTCGGCCTCTTCGCATCTCCCGTCGCCTATCAGGAAAGCGCGATCCCGAGCGCGTGGCGTTGGCTCTACGACCTCAACCCGATGGCGGGTGTGATCGACGGCTTCCGCTGGGCGCTGATCGGAGAGGCACGACCACCGGCGGCAATTCTCGTCTCGTTCGTGATCGTGCTGGTCGTCCTCTTCAGTGGCATGGCGTATTTCCGTCGGATGGAGCGAACGTTCGCCGATGTCGTCTAGCGAACCCGCAATCCGTGTCGACGGGTTCGGGAAGCTCTACCGAATCGGGGCGCTGCACGAACAGCACACCACCCTCCGAGAGCAGATCTCGCACCTCGCCCAGGCGCCCGTGCGGCGGCTTCGCGAGGGCCCGCGCGACCGATCGAAGCAGGATCTCTGGGCGCTCCGCGACGTCTCTTTCGACGTCGGCCACGGCGAGGTCGTGGGCATCATCGGCCGGAACGGCGCGGGCAAGAGCACGCTGCTCAAGATGCTCTCGCGGATCACGAGCCCCGACGACCGGGACCGCCGAGATCCGCGGCCGGGTCGGCGCCGCTGCTGGAGGTCGGCACCGGGTTCCACCCCGAGCTCACCGGGCGCGAGAACGTCTTCCTCAACGGCGCGATCCTCGGCATGAAGAACGGGAGATCGACCGGAAGTTCGACGAGATCGTCGAGTTCGCCGAGGTCGAGAAGTTCATCGACACGCCGGTGAAGCGACTACTCGAGCGGGATGTACGTCCGCCTGGCGTTCGCCGTCGCGGCCCACCTGGAGCCCGAGATCCTGATCGTCGACGAGGTGCTCGCCGTCGGCGACGCCGGCTTCCAGAAGAAGTGCCTCGGCAAGATGAGTGCGGCTGCGCGCAGCGGGCGGACGGTCCTGTTTGTCAGCCACAACATGGGCGCCGTCTCCCAACTCTGCTCGAGGGCGATCCTCCTCGAGCAGGGCCGTACCGTCGCCGACGGCGGCGTCTCGGCCGTGCTCGAAACGTACTCGCGCCTCGTGGCCGAGCATGCGCGACGCATCCAGATCGAGCCCGATCGCTCGGCCCCGGCGTCCATCCTCGAAGTGGGGCTCGAGAACAGCGCGGGCGAGGCGACGCAATCGTTCGACATCGCCGACGAGATCGTGATCACGATCAGGTATGCCGTCCGCGAGCGTCTCGACGGATTCCAGATCACGGCCGATCTGGCCCGGAACATGGTCGACGTGGTGAACTCGTTCGATACGGACGGGCTCGACGAGATCCCGACCCGCGAGCCGGGCGAGTACGAGGCCCGCTACACGCTTCCGGGGATGTTCCTCAAGGCCGGGATCTACACCGGGCGCATCACCGCAGGCACGCCGACGCGCTTGATCCAGGACCTGGAGGGGGCTCTGAACTTCGAGATCGAGGAGCGCTCCGTGAACACCCACCTGCGCGGGTATCGCCGGGAGCGCGTCGGTCAGGTGGTGTCACCCGGAACCTGGACGACGTCGCTGGTTGAGACGGCCCTGAGGGTATGAGGAGCTCGCCCGAGCGGTTTCGGGTCGAGGTGCCGCCGCTCTTCTCGGACTTCCGCGAGCGGCGGACGCGGCGCCAAACGATCGCGATTCTCCTTCGCCGCGCCCGGCTTGGCCGGTTTGCAGCGATGCTCGCCCGGTCGAGGACGAGCGGATGAGCGAGCCGCTCGAGCGCGCCTGGAACTCGTTCACCGGTGCGCGATCCCGCGAGTTTCTCCGCACGCACGGGCATGCCGACCAGGACTCGCTGCAGTGCGTCGTCGACCTCGTCGCGCAGGCGAGCCATGGTCAACCGCTTGCCGCGCTCGACATCGGTTGCGGCAACGGAGCCCTGATCGAGCGGTTACGCGCAGCCGGTATCCGAGGGCGCCTCGTCGGTGTGGACTTCTCGGACCCGCTGCTCGAAGCGGCCCGGGCCGCGGTCGTCGACCCCGAGGTCACATTTGTGCGCGACAACGTCGAGACCCTTGAGACGATCAGCGGGCCGTTCGACGTCGCCGTCTTCTCGCATGTGATCGAGATGCTCGGCTCACCCGAGCGGGCGCTCCTCCGCGCGCGGGAGCTAGCTCCGCTCGTGATCATCCGATTCTTCGAGCCACCCGAATTCGAGTACGACACCGTCGAACTGCGGGAGATGGAGACCGGCGATGGGACACTCGTGCCGTATCTTCGGCGGATGATGTCTCGGGACTACTACCGACTAGTGCTCGCCAAGATGGGCTGCCGATACGTCGACGTCTATCGCTACTTCTCGAAGGACCAGGTTCACGTCCTTCACTTCGACGGGTAGGTCGATCACGTGGCCTGCCTGATCAAAGCTCCGTCGGAAGGCTCGAAAGGCGTCGTCGTCTTCACGACGCAGGAGCGCGACCACGTGATCCGCATCGACAGCAGACTCGCCGAGCGGATCGCGGCGCTCAAGGATCGGTGGCTGATCGGACTCCACCACAACTGGCACGACTACGCGTTTGTCTACGACCCACTGTACGACTTCAGCATGGCCGGAGAGGACGATCTGCGCGAGGCTTCGGGCAGACCGTTTCCGCTCGTTCCGCTGGACGCCTGCAACTTCGTGCCGCCGTGTTTTGCTCCGACCCGGAGCGAGCCCTTCTGGGATGTCCTGTACATCGCGCGTGCCGTGCAGTTCAAGCGACTTCCGGAGTTTCTCCAGTGCATCCGGACCCTCTACGACAGCGGACACGACTATCGCGTGCTCCTGATCTCACCGATTCCGCCCTACAAGCGCTCGGAGCGAGCGACGGTCTTCTACGAGCTGCGGGAGGTCTACGAGTCGATGTTCGCTCCCGAGGAGCGGAAGCGGTTCACGCTCCTCGACCCGAGCTTCGACTACCCGTTTCCGTTCGATCTCGAGACGCTCGCGCACTTCTACCGCTCTTCGCGAACGTTCGTCCACTTTGCGGACGACGAACGCCGCTGCCGGGTCGCTGCCTACGCGTGGGCCAGCGGCGTGCCCGTGGTCGGCATGGCTGCGGTCGGGTCGCTGCTGCCGGCCGCTGCACGCCGGCCGCCGGCGTTCTACGAGGTGAATGCGTTCGGGGAGTTCCCGGATCGGATCGTCGAGGCGATCACGCAACGGCCCGACGAGGCTTCTCTTTCCGCCAGACGTTACGTCAGCGACGCGGACACCGTCCCGGTGCTTCGGTCCGAGCTCGAACGCCTACTCGGCGCGCCGCTCGACACCGCGGAGCTGGCGGCCGACGGTCTCGGGATCAGGCTCGGGCGTCACCACGGGATCGGCGGTGCAGGTACGAACGCCGTGAGGATGACCGTGGGTGCGCTCGTCACCGCGCTTACGAGCGAGGACGGGGGGCTTGCCCAGACGATGGCGAACTCTGCGGACCCCGAGCTCGAACTGTCCAGGGCACCATCCTAGATGGCGCGCGGGGTCGGGAAGCTCCGATCGGCTGGTGCCCGCCTCGGGCGAGTTGTGCCGCGCGTGCGTTTCGGTCGCGAGCGCGGTTTGAAGCTCGGTAATTTTTCCGCGCGCGAGATCGCCTACGACGTATCCCTCAGCAAGGAGGGGATTGCACGGAAACACATCCTCGAGCTCCCGGGCTCGGGCCTGACCTTCCTCGATGTCGGAGCGCGCGACGGCCGGCTCGACTACCTGCTCGGCGTCGTGGAGAACCTTCGTGTCGATCCGGCCATGTACGAGCGAAATCTCGGGCTCTTCCAGAGCAAGTTCGACTATTACGGAGTCGATCTGGCACCCGATGAGGACGCGCGGGTCCTCGCAGGAGACATCTGCTCGGAAACCTTCGTCGGCGAGCACCCGCAGTACCGCGAGTTCTTCGACGTCATCTACAGCAACAACGTTTTTGAGCACCTGCGGCGGCCCTGGATCGCAGCTCGCAATCTCGTGGAGCTCCTTGCTCCGGGCGGCATCTGCGTCACGATCGCACCGTTTGCCCTTCGCTACCACGAATCGCCCATCGACTACTTTCGCTACACGCACACCGGATTGAGCGCGCTGTTCGAGGATGCCGGTGATGTCGATGTCCTCGTCTCGGGCTACGACATTCACGGCAGGCGAAACAACTGGCAGGGTTGTGGGGAGGCGCGGGACATAGTCCCTGTCGACGAACTCGGCGCCTGGCGCGAGAACTGGTTCACCGTTTCGATCATCAAGAAGCGTGCCTAGGACACAATGACCACCGGCTCACCCAGTCTTCCGCGGCTACGTACGGCGTACGACGATGCCCGAGCGTACGTCGACTCGATCGACCCGGCGGCCATGGCGGGTTACGTCTCGGGATTCTGGGCCGAGATCCTTGCCGGCCGCGCGAACTATCCGAGCTTCGACGAGATGCTCTCGATGCGGCGCGGCGCGACGTACCCGATGGCCGAGCGTCGCGACCTCGAGGACGAGGAGGCCGAGCTCGAGTATGCGCAGGCCGCCCACGACGTCGCTTCGAAGTCCGTCCCGGCCGCCTTCCTCGACGAGCTCGATGAACCGTCGTTCGGCTCTCCCGTGCAATTCGACTTCGGCGGACGGCGGCTCAGCGCCAACTGCCTCGTGAACGCGGTCACGGTGCACGGCGTCTTGGAGACCCTGCGGCGCGCCGGCACCGCCGAGCGGCCGCTACGGATCCTGGAGATCGGCGCGGGCTTCGGGCAGGTGGCACGAGCGCTGATCGAGCGCCTCGATGTCCGCACCTACGCGGTCTGCGACCTGCCGGAGAACCTCTTCCTGAGCGCCTTCTATCTCCAGGCGCTCTTCCCTGGTCGCACGGCGAGCTTCGGCGGCGGTGACGCCGGGCTCGCGTTCGTCGTGCCGCCGCACGCGGCGCAGCTCAGCAAGCCGTTCGACCTCGTGTTGAACTCCTACAGCTTCCAGGAGATGAACCGCGCAAGCGTCGAGGAGTACTTCTCACTCGCCGCGCGGACGCTCAGCCGCGACGGACGGTTCTACAGCCTCAACTCACATGGCAAGGACGAGATCGCGTGGCCGTCCGAGTATCCGACCGGCGCCTTCCGGATCGAGCGCCTCGCGTCGCCCCGGAAGTTTCCTTTCCAGCTGAACGCCACGATTCCGTACGAGCTCGACCTCAGTCTCCGGCAGGAAGAGGCGCGCAATGATCCCGGGCTCGTCAAGGATGGCCTCGATGGGATCGGCTGCGCATTCCAGCTCGGCCTCGACGAGGAGCTGGAAGGATTCTGCGAGCGCTTCACGCGCGGCTCGCTCGCATCCAATGAAGTCGCCTGGGTCGAGCACCTCGCCGGCCTCTTCCGCGCGCCGGAGGTCGACCAGAAACGCTTTCACGTGGGTGAGCTCTGCGCCTCCGGCGTGCTCCCGGCCGCGTCGGCGTATCTCGCTGGCTGCCTCGCCTACGGAACAGCCGAGCTCGATGAGGCCTCGCGCCGGCTCTCCGATGCACTCCCGGGACTGGGAGGTTCGCTGGCGCGCATCCACGCGACGGCGATGCTCGGGACGCTTGCAGCGGACGGTTCTGCTCGCAACGAAGCGAGGCGGCTGGCTGAGGAACTCGCCCCGCATCTCGCCGTCCAGGTGGCTGACCTGGCCAGTAGCCGCGATGCCTACGCGCCGCACATCCGTGCGTGCTTGCGGCTCGAGGCCCACGCGCCGACTCCTTCGGGCAGGATCCGCAACTCGATCCGTAGAATTCGTCGCTCGATCCCGATGGCGTCCAGGTGATCCGGACTTGGCGGCATCATTGACGTACACGATGTAAAGGAGCGAGCGTGTCTGCCGCGCAGCTGACGAGAAATCTCAGGGACACCGTCTATCAGGTGCGCGACGATGTCGGCGACTTCGTCAAGCACCGGCCGCCGAGCAAGCCCGAGGGACTGTCCGATGCGCAGCAGGACGCGCTTGAGAGTCTGCGGCGCGATGGATACGCCGTCGTCGAAGGTTTCTGGCCGCGCGAACAGGCGCTGGCGCTGCGCGACCGCCTTGAGCAGTATCTCGAGCCTGCCGAGAGCCATGACTTCGAAAGCGGTGCCTATATTCGTTTCTGGGACGACCGGAACTACGACGAAGGCGTCCGCCGGCTCTACCATGTGGAGCGGGAGATCCCCGAGCTCAAGGAGTACCGCCACGACCCGTTCACGTTCGGCATCGTGGACGCGTACTACGGCTTCCCGTTCCACAGCGGCTTGCTCATGTACCAGCACAACACCAAGTCGAACGCGAACACGCGCTACTACCACGTGGACGTCTTCTCGAAGGAGTTCAAGTCCTTTGTCTACCTCGATGACGTCGACGTCGGCAACGGGCCGTTCACCTATCTACCGGGCACCCACACGAGCCATTTCCGCCGCCTCAAGAAGCAGGTGCTCTGGGACGGCAAAGGTGCCGCGACGAGCTTCTCTGACGATGACCTCGGCCCGCTCCTCAAGCGCGAGAAGCAGATCCTCGGGCCGGCGGGAACGATGATCCTCGCAGACGTCCGCGGCTTCCATCGCGGCTCACCCCAGCTCGAGCGTTCTCGCTCGGCCCTCGTGAACTACATGTACCGCCACGAGGGTGACATGTTCCTGGACCGCTGAGATCACGTCTGCAGGTGCCTTCGCCGCGATGCTTCCGGCGTGAGTGTCAACTGGAGTGCCGTCGGTGAGCCTCGATGACTGAGACGATCGCGATCATCCCTGCCCGGGGGGGATCGAAGCGCGTTCCCCGCAAGAACGTCCTTCCCCTCGGCGGGCTCCCGCTCGTCGTCCACTCGATCAGACACGCGATGCGATCGACGGAAGTTTCGGCGATCTACGTCTCGACGGACGATTCAGAGATCGCGTCGATCGCCCACGCCGCCGGCGCCGAGGTGATCGAACGTCCCGCTGAGCTTTCCGACGACGGAGCGACGAGCGAGTCGGCGCTGCTGCACGTCCTCGACACGCGGCGCGCGCGAGGTGTGGCCGATCCGGATCTCGTCGTCTTCCTCCAGTGCACGTCACCGGTCAGGGCGACGACGGACATCGACGACGCGATCGAGGCGCTGCTGGCCGAGGACGCAGACTCTCTCTTCTCGGCGACCGAGAACCGGCTGCTCGTCTGGGGCCTCGACCAGGAGCGCCTGGTCGCGATCAACTACGACAGCACCGCACGACGACGCGAGCAGGACATGGATCGGCAATGGCAGGAGAATGGATCGATCTACGTCTTCCGCCCGCGCATCCTGCGCGAGCTTGGCAACAGGCTCGGCGGGAGGATCGCGGTGTATCCGATGGACTACTGGAGCTCGTTCCAACTCGACAGCCCGGAGGATGCGCTGCTTCTGGACTGGATCATGTCCGGCCTCCGGCCGGCCGAGGTCGCATGGCCCGAGCGGCTCGATCTCGTTGTCTTCGACTTCGACGGGGTGATGACCGACAACAAGGTCAGCATCGACGGCGAAGGAGATGAACGCGTGACCGTGCATCGTGGCGACGGACTGGGCATCTCGCAGCTGCGCGACGCGGGCGTCCCGATGCTGGTCGTCTCGACGGAGGAGCACGGGGTCGTGGCGGCACGGTGCGCGAAGCTCGGCCTCGAGTGCCACCACGGGGTGAGCGACAAGGCTGCGCTCCTTCGCCGGTTGCTCGAGGAACGCGGGATCGACCCCGCCCACGTCGCGTTCGTCGGCAACGACGTCAACGACCTCGGCTGTCTTGAACTCGTCGGTCTTCCCGTGGTCGTAGCCGATGCACATTCCACGGTTCGCGCCGTAGCCGGGCTCGTTCTGACGCGAAGCGGAGGCGAGGGTGCGGTCCGAGAGTTCTGCGACCGGACGATTTCGCGCTACGGACCGTGGAAGATCCAGGGATGACACCCGTCGTGAAAATCCTCGACCGGGAGATCGGCCCCGGCCGGCCCTGCTACGTGGTGGCCGAGATCGGGATCAACCACAACGGGAGCCTCGACGTGGCGCGTGCGCTCATTTCGGCGGCCAAGGCCGCGGGGTGCGACGCCGTCAAGTTCCAGAAGCGGAATCCCGAGGTCGCCACTCCCCCCGCTCAGCGCGACACGCTGCGCGAGACGCCGTGGGGTGTCATCCCGTACATCGAGTACCGCCACCGGGTCGAGCTCGGCGAGGCCGACTACGCGGAGATCGCCGCCCACAGTCGAAACGAAGACATCGCGTGGTTCGCGTCCTGCTGGGATCGAGGATTCGGTCGAGTTCATGGAGCGCTTCGAGCCGCCCTGCTACAAGATCGCGTCCGCCTCACTGACCGACGACTCCCTGCTGCGAGCGCATCGCGAGACGGGCAAGCCGCTGATCGTCTCGACCGGCATGAGCACGATCGCGGAGATCGATCACGCGATCGACGTTCTCGGCACGGACGATCTGATCCTGATGCATACAACGAGCACCTATCCCGCCAGACTGGAAGAGCTGAATCTCCGGGCGATCGAAACGCTCCGCGACCGGTACGCCGTCCCCGTCGGATACTCCGGGCACGAGGTCGGGCTGGCCACGACCGTCGCGGCGGTGGTGCTCGGCGCATGCGTAGTCGAGCGACACATCACGCTCGATCGCGCGATGTGGGGCAGCGACCAATCCGCGTCGGTCGAGCCGCAGGGGTTCGCCCGGCTCGTGCGCGACATCCGCGCGGTCGAGACCGCGCTCTCGGACGGTGTGAAGCGCGTGTACGACCGCGAGATCCCGGTGCGGGCAAAGCTTCGCCGTATTCCGTGAGCCGCGAGAGCGATCACGACCCGAAGAACGAACTCGGCTATCGGTTCACGCTTGACCTGTGCGATGCGATCGCACACACGACCGCCAAGGTCAAGCTCACCGAGCCACGAGGCCTCGACTACCGCGAGACGGATCTCGCCTATGCCGTCGAGCGCGAGCTCTACATCGGCCTGATGAACAATCCCAGCGTCCTGGACAGCTACGAGCGACTCGCCGCGTCAACCGAGCCCTCTGGCGCCACGGTAAGCCAACCGCTCGAGCTCGCGGTAGCAAGACGCCTCGTACCGGGCGGCCGGCATGCGATCGCGGGTCCGCCGTCCTTCGGACGTCGTGTCGGGCGCGCTATCCGCGACGCGGTTCCCGGAGTGAGGGCCGGCCGCTCGAGCGGTGTTGACCTGAATCCATCGGGGCCGGTGCTGATGGTGCTCCATCATCCGAAGTTCCTTCGCTTCGTCGAGCCCGTGCTGCATCGCCTCGAGACGCGCAACGTCGTCATCGCATCCACGCATCTCGAGGTTCCGGCTGCGGCGCAAGAGCTAGGTGCCCTGGGGGTCCACCTCGCGCTACGCCGTCCCGTCGCCCCGGTCCCGGCCCCGCTGCGCGGAATGCACTCGCCCGCGGTCTACGACGCGGCCCACGCGTTGCTCATGACTGTGAGGCCGCGCGCGGTTCTCACGGTCGAGGGGAACCACCCGTGGGATGAAGCCACGAGCCGCGCAGCGCGTCAGTTGCACATGCCTGCCTACTGTCTGCAGCATGGTTGGTCGCCGATCGTGCACAACGGATTCCGCAACATGACTTTCTCCGAGATGTTCGTGTGGGGCGAAGGGTTCGCGGACTTGCTCAGCCCGTTCAACCCCGGCCAGCCATTCCTCGTGACCGGAAACCCCGCCCTGGCCGAGACGACCAGCTCGGAGGCGCAACAGCGGCTTGCACAGCTCGCCGCAGACCGAAAGCTCGTCGCCTTCTTCCTACAGAGCGCCTCCCCGCTCCTCTCCGAGCAACAGGTCGGATCCCTTCTCACGCTCATCTCGGAGTTCGCCACGCGCTTTCCGGACGCCCACGCGCTCGTCCGTGAGCACCCGAGCGCTCCTCTGGGCCAGGTCGAGCAAATGGCTCTGGTCGCGAGCCCGAACGTCACGCTCGTCCCACCCGGCGAGTTTCCGCTGCGCGACATCCTCGCAGCCGCCAGGTCGACAGTGTCGATGTACTCGACAACGATTCTCGAAAGCATTGCAATGCTGGTGCCACCGGTCATCTACAACGCGACCGCGCTGCCGCGCTATTCGCCCGACGTCGACGAGAAGGGCGCAGGAGTCGAGGCTCGCACCCGGCCCGACGTACTCGAGACGCTCGACCGGCTACTCCACGACGACGACTACCACGCATCGTTCCTGCCGGCAATGCAGCGGTTCCGGGATCAATTCTTCGCGTCCCACGTGGTGGATCCGGCAGGGCGGATCGCCGCGATCCTCGAACAGGCGTCCTGACCGAATGCTCTCGATCTATTCGGAGCGTTACGGGACACCACACGTCCCGATCCTCGTGCCGTTTTGGGGCGTCAACCCCGAGGATCGCGGAGATCCGTCAGCAGGGCGATACGACCGCTTTGCATCGGTCGGCTCGTCCTTCTTGGGGTTGGCGTCGCTGGCGGAGGCCGACGTCGCCGTCTTCTCGCAAAGCTGGGCGGGGGTGCTCAACGACCCAGCGGCCCTCGAACGGGCGCGTCGTTTCACGACGCTCGCGGCCGACGCGGGAAAGCCCACTGCCGTCTTCTTCTGGAGCGACCTGGAAGACAGGGTGCCGCTCGACGCAGTCGTCTTCCGAACCTCGCTCTCACGCAGCCGCCGCCTGGCGACCGAGTTCGCGCAGCCCGCCTGGAGCGAAGACTTCCTCGATCGCTATCTCGGTGGAACGCTCAGGCTCCGCACAAAGAGGCCGCGGCCGACGGTCGGCTTCTGCGGCTTCGCGCCGGACCCAGCGCCGCCGCGGAGCCTCACGAAACGCGCACGGCGTTCCGTGGCCGATCGCGCACGACGGCTCCAGCGTCGAGCGCAGCCTACGTCGCCGGGCCATTCGGCCCGCGTCGCTGCGCTTCGGGAGCTCCGGCGGAGCTCCTCGGTCGAAACGAACTTCGTCAACCGGGCCGAGTTCATGGGCGGCGCCCTCTCCACCGGCGTCGCCGATGTCACCGCGTTGCGGCGCGTTCGCGACGAGTACGTCCACAACATGGTCGAGAGCGATTACGTCCTCTGCGCCCGCGGAGCCGGCAACTTTTCGTACCGACTCTACAAGACGCTCAGCTGCGGACGGATCCCGGTGTTCGTCGACACCGATTGCGTTCTGCCACTGGATTTCGCCGTCGAGTGGCGCGACTACTGCGTCTGGATCGACGCGCGGGACGTCACCCGGATAGGTGATCGGGTGGCCGAGTTCCACGAGCGGTTGAGTGAAAGCGACTTCATCGACTTGCAACGGGCTTGCCGTCGCTTCTGGGAGACTCACATCTCTCCGGAAGGGTTCTTCTCGAACTTCCACCTGCACTTCTGATGCGGATCCTGATCGTCGACACGATGTACCCCGGCTTTCTGGTCGACCACTACAGCCGTCACCCTGACCTCGCCGAGAAGCCCTACGATGACCAATGGCGGGCGCTGATGGACCGCTTCTTCGGGACAGCGGACTCGTACTCGCACTTCCTCGGCGCCCTCGGGCACGAGGCCCACGAGTTCGTGATCAACTGCGCCCGGTTACAGCAGCGCTGGGCAAGGGAGCACAGAGTTCCGCCGTGGCGATGGCGCGGCGCCGATCTCGTGCTTGCCCAGGCGAACGAGTTCCAGCCGGATGTCGTCTACGTCCAGGACCTCACGGCGCTCTCCGACCGGACGCTCGCGCGGCTCGGCCGTGGCAGGTTGCTGGCCGGCCAGATCGCCAGCGCCGCCCCTCCACCAGAGCGTCTCCGTCGCTTCGACCTGATCGTGACCTCGTTTCCGCATTTCGTCGAGCGGTTTCGCGCGCTCGGAGTGCAAAGCGAGTACCTGAAGCTCGGCTTCGATCCGCGGGCGCTCGAGCACGCCGGCGGAGGCGAGCGATCGAACAGAGCAGTGTTCGTTGGATCGCTCGGCCGTTCCCAGCATGAAGAAGGAAACCTGCTGCTCGAACGGGCTGCTCGTCGTGCGCCGATCGACTTCTGGGGTCGTGGAGCAGACGAATGGCCTGCCGGGTCGCCCATCCACGAGCGCCACCGCGGCGAAGCCTGGGGGCTCGACATGCTGAAGGTGCTCGCCGGCGCGACGATCGCGCTCAACCGCCACATCGACGTCGCCGAAGGCCATGCCAACAACATGCGGCTCTACGAAGCGACGGGGGTCGGCTCGCTGCTCCTCACCGACAACGGAAGCAATCTGCCCGAGCTTTTCGAGCCTGGCCGCGAGGTCGTCACCTACCGAAACGCGGACGAGCTCGCCGAACAGATTCTGTACTTTCTCGAGCGCTCCGACGAGGCCGCCACGATCGCGCGAGCCGGCCAGGCACGGACGCTGCGGGACCACAGCTACGCCACGCGCATGCGTGAGCTGCTCGAGATCCTCACCCGATCCGCGTGAGTTCTTGGATCTCCGGAGTCAACCCGTCGAATCCCCGGGGCGCGCGACGAGCTGATACGGCACATCGTCAGGGCCGGCGGGAACCGGCAGCGGCGCCCCGTCGAGTGACTCGAGAACGTATCCGGCTTGCAGAAGCGCCGGAATCGCCGGCCAGCCGACCTCCCGGTGAAACTCCAGCACGAGCAGAGGCCGTGCTTCGGCAAGGAGACGCCGCATCCCTGCCACCGCCTCCACTTCGGCACCCTCGATGTCCATCTTCACGAGGTCGAGGCGGGAGCCCGGCGGGAAATAGCCGTCGAGCGAAACCGCCCGCGCGCGGATCGGCCGCCGGTCGACCGCGACACCATCCTCACGAGTGGCGAACTCGTACGACGTCGACCACTCGGCATGTCCACCTCCGCGTGCGGGAAAGAGCTCGATCGAGGGCTCGCTCCCATCCGTGACGGCGACCTCCTCGACAGTGACGCGCGACGCGAGCTCACCGCTGCGGGCGACGTTCCGCCGCAGACGCGCAGCGGTTTCCGGAACAGCCTCGAACGAGACCACTCGCCCTTTCTCGCCGACGCAGCGGGCAAGGCAGATGGTGAGCACGCCGACATTCGCACCGACGTCGGCGCACACGAAGCCGGGGCGCACGAGCCGTTGCAAGGCAGCGACTACGGCCGGCTCGTACTCCTCCTGGACGGACGTCCCGAGCAGCCGGAGTTTCGCCGTGCCGAGCAGATAACGAAGCGACATCGGGTCGATGCTACAAGCGCACCCTCCGGGTATCGTCGCCGCAGAGATGGCCCGCGACTTCGTCACGCTGTTCGATCTGAACTACCTGCCGCGGGCGCTTGTGCTCTACCGCTCGCTCGTGCGCAGCGCAGGCGAGTTCCGCCTGCGGGTGCTCTGTCTCGATCAGGAGACGCAGATCGTTCTCGAGCGGCTTGCGCTCCCGATGGTCGAAACGATCGCGGTCGCCGAGCTCGAGGCCGCGCACCCCGAGTTAAGGGAGGTCAAGCCCGGACGATCTCCGACCGAGTACGCATGGACGCTGACCCCCGCGAGCTGCCTCTTCGCGCTCGAGCGCGAACCGGCACTCGGCGAGATCACGTATCTCGATGCCGACCTGATGTTCTTCTCCGACCCGGAGCCACTGTTCAAGGAGCTGAACGGCGGCTCGGTCCTGATCACGAGACACGACTACGCCGAGGAATGGGAGCATCTCGAGGCGCTCAGCGGCCGCTACAACGTCCAGTTCATGGTCTTTCGCCGCGACGATCGCGGCCTGGCCGCGCTGCGTTGGTGGCACGAGCGCTGCGTCGAATGGTGCTTTCGCCGCCACGAGGACGGCAAGTTCGGCGACCAGAAATACCTCGACGACTGGCCGGAGCGCTTTGAGGGGATCCATGTTCTGGAGCATCCGGGAGGCGCACTCGCGCCGTGGAACGTCTCCCGCCACGAGGTGACGGCCCTCGGCGGAAGCGGGGGCATCGGTGTCGATGGGCAAGGGCTCGTGTTCTTCCACTACCAAGGCTTGCACCTGCAATGGACCGCGCGCGGCAGGCTCGCCTGGTGGACCCTCTATGTCCCTAGCCCGACCGTAGCGCGGCTTCTCTGGCAGCCCTACGTTCGAGAGCTCGAACGAGCCGTCGCCGACGCGCAGGAGGTCGCGCCGGACGCCCGCCTCGGCGTCGAGCCGTTCGTGCTCCGCGCGTCCCTCCGGCGCGGCGCCCGCCGCGTTGTCCCGCGGCGGGCCCGCCGGTTGCTCCGCAGCGGGCTCTCGGCTCTCCCGAGCCGCCATTCCTGGAAGAGCGGGTCAGTTGCGCGCCAGCACCGTGACCTCATCCTCGACCAGCTCGCGCGTCCCGAAGACGTGGCGCCGTTCCGTGCCTTCGTCGAGGTGATCGACGAGCTCCTGAACGACCCGTGCCTACCCGACCCGGCCCGCTTTCTCGACTTCGGTTGCGGCGCCGGTCACTACTCCGAGCTCCTCGACCGCCGCTTCCCGGCGCGCTTCGACTACACCGGCTGTGACGTCTCGGAGAAGATGGTTGAGACCGCGCAGCAGCTCTGGCCGAGCCGCCGGTTCGTCGTGAACGACGTCTTCGCGAACCAGCTCGACCTCTCGTCGTTCGACGTCGTCTGTGCGAGCGCGCTCGTCGATGTCCTCGCGGACTACGAACGCGCGCTCGACACCCTCCTCGGCTCACGAGCGCCCTATGTGATCCTCCACCGGCAGCGAGTCACGAGCGGACAGCCACGCGCCGAGCGGACAGCGGGATACAAAGGGCAGAAGACATTTGCTTCGTACATCCGCCTCGACAGCCTCGAGGAGATCGCCGCGCGACATTCGCGGCGCGTCGCTCACACGTTTCTCGTCGAGGCCGACATGCAAAGCTTCATCCTGCCTCTGGTGTCCGCCCCGTGATCGCTCCCGACCTTTCGCACCAGTTCGAAGGGCGGCGCGCTCTCATCACCGGCGGTCTCGGCTTCATCGGCTCGACCCTCGCACATGAGCTCGTCGCGGCCGGAGCGAACGTCACGATCGTCGACTCGCTCGTCCCCGAGTACGGCGGCAACCGCACCAACATCGCGGGGATCGAGGACCGGGTGCACGTGAACGATCTCGGACGTCCGCGACGTTCACAGCCTGATCGACCTCGTCCGTGACGAGGACGTTCATCTTCAACCTCGCCGGGCAGACGAGCCATCTCGACTCGATGGACAACCCCTACGAGGACCTCGCGATCAACTGCACCGCACAGCTCTCGATCCTCGAGGCCTGCCGCCACCACAATCCGGAGGCGACGGTCGTCTTCGCGAGCACCCGCCAGATCTACGGGCGGCCGCAGCTACCTGCCGGTCGACGAGAAGCATCCGATCAACCCCGTCGACGTCAACGGGATCAACAAGACCGCCGGCGAGTGGTACCACCTGCTCTACGGCGAGGTCTACGGCCTTCGTGTCGCCGTGCTCCGGCTGACGAACACCTACGGGCCGCGCATGCGGGTCAAGGACGCGCGCCAGACCTTCCTCGGCTCCTGGCTCCGGCTGCTGCTCGAGGGAGCGGACGATCCACGGTCTTCGGCGACGGCACGCAACGCCGCGACTTCAACTACGTCGACGACGCCGTGCGCGCGCTTCCTGCTCGCCGCCGTCCGACCGGAAGCACGCGGCCAGGTCTACAACCTCGGCAGCGACGAGGTCGTTTCGCTGGGCGAGCTTCGCCGACCTGCTGATCGAGGTCAACGGGAGCGGCTCGCGGACGCTGGTCCCGTTTCCCGCCGACCGCAAGGCGATCGACATCGGCGACTACTTCGGCGACTTCGGCAAGGCCCGGCCGAGCTCGGCTGGGAACCGCGGATCGGCCTGCGCGAGGGGCTTCGGCGCTCGCTCGACTACTTCCGCAAGCATCACGCCGCCTACTGGGACAACTAGGGCCTGTACGCCGGAGCGGCTAGCGCTCCATAACCCCGAGTCCTATTCCAGCCCCCGGATAGAAATGGCGGCGGGGACGCTCACGGAAGAACCGATACTCGCTCCCTAGGCTCTCGCAGAGGTCGCGCAACGCGCTCGTGACGTGGGCGTTGTCGCTGATGAGCAGGAGCCGGGGCGCGGCGTGCTGGACCGCGATTTCCAGCTCCAGTTGCTCGTGCTCGAGCGAATGGTCGCTGTCGTGCACGAAGAAGTCGACCTGCCGGCCAGCAAGCGCACTCGGCAGGGTCTCTGCGCTGTCGCCGGTGATCAGCTCCACAACGGCGCCGAGCGTCTCATCCAGAAGCCAGCCCGCATCCGGGTCGACGTCGAAGGAGAGCAGGTGACCAGGCGAACCCTCGGCGGCGTTGCGCTGAAGCCCACGCGCGAGGAGGGCGGTGCCGAGCCCGTCAGCGGTGCCGGTCTCGACGACGAGTGCGGGCTTGGTCACGCGCAGCAGGCAGTACCACCCGAGCCGGCGGCCGAAACGCGGCACGTTGTTGTTGAAGGGCCGCGCCCTCAGCCGTTCGGAGAGCAGGCCCGTCAACCCCGCGTCGTCTTCGGCCTCGATCATGTAGCCCTCCACCTCAGAGACGGAGCATCCGACAGCGTCGGCAACCCACGCGGCGAGCTCGGCCTCGTTCTCTAGGTCATAGGTGAAGTTCGTCGTCTCACGGTCGAAGAAGACGAACTGCGTCCAGCGGACTGGGTGTCGCCAAAGGGTCGCGCCGTACTGACCGGCTATTCCACTTCGAAAGGCGATCGTGGCCCCCAACCGGCCCGGAAGCGACGAGAGGCGCATGCGACATGGTAAACACGGTCACCCCGTGAGCTCGTCGGCCTCCTATCTCGATCCAGTCATCCTGCCTCTCGTCGTCGGCGACACCGTGCTCGATGCGGGGTGCGGCTACGGACGCTGGTGCAACCTCTTGCAGACGAACTACTGGGAAGCGGGCCTCGCGCATCCGCCGATCGTCGACGGCTTCGACGCCTTCGAAGCGAACGTCGAGCTCTGCCGCCGCAGCGGGAACTACCGGAAGCTCTGGCAGCAAACCCTTCCCGGAACGCTCGACGGCGTCTGGGACACGGTGCTCGCCTGCGAGCTGATCGAGCATCTGCCGCAGGAGGCCGTCGAAGAGGCGCTCGACGAGCTGGAGCACGCCGCGCGACGCAGGATCATCGTCACGACGCCGAACGCGCCTGCCTTCCGGGGCGGAGCCGAGACGATGGTCGGGTACAACGAGTTCGAGGCGCACCTCAGCTACGTCCCGACCGAGCTGTTCCGCCGCCGCGGCTACCAGCTGCTCGGGGCCGGCTGGGGCAACCCCCGGAGCCGCATCGTGCGCCTCGGGACGAAGCTGCGCCTGGCCGCGACGTTGCAGTCGGTGCCACGCAGGTTCCCGGCGCTCGGCGAGACGCTCGTCGCGTTCAAAGATCTGGCGCCACGACCGGAGTGAGGCGTCGCCGCTGAGCTAGCGGGGCCGCATGGAGCGGAGCTTCCCCACAGCGTTCGCCGGGATGAGCGTGCGGGCGAGAAACGCCGGGGTCCGGCCCCGCCCGGCCCGCGGGTAGAGCCGCAGAGCCTTGAGATAGCAGCGACGGGCCCGTGCGTGGTCCCCGTCCTGGTAGAAGAGCTGGCCGGCCCAGATCAGGCAGGCCGCCCTCGCCTCCGCCTCGACGGCCCTCATGTCATCCGGGAGGTCGGGTGTCGCGAAGAACCTGTCGTACATCTCGATGAAGTCCTCAGCACGGCGCCCCGGCGCCGACCCGCCCTTCGACTCGTCGTGGATGCGAAAGGTCGCGACCGGGCTCTCGACGCGGGTGGCGTTGCCGGCGATCCCGAGCCGGAGGACGAACTCGAAGTCCCAACAATAGAAGCCCTGCAACGGCCCGCCGATCTCGAGCGCGCGGCGCCGAAAGAGGGCTCCCTGTGGGTTGATGCAGTCCGTGCAAGTTCGCGCCATGTCCACGGCGTCGAGGTCCTCGAGCGGAAGCGCTCGCCGGGCCGCGATGCATCGTCGGTGAAGATCGCGTCGCCGTAGGCGAACAGCGCATCCGGATCGGCCGCAAGCGCACCGGCGACGAGCGACACGGATCCGGGCAGGAGCGTGTCGTCCGAGTTCAGCCAACCGACGAGCTCGCCGGTCGAACGGGCGAACGCCGCGTTGAGGGCGGCCGCCTGACCGCCGTCCGGCTTGCTCTCCCACCACGCCAGGCGATCCTCGTAGCGGCGGATGATCTCGACACTGCCGTCGGTGGAGCCTCCGTCGACGACGATGTACTCGATCGGCTCGTAGTCCTGCTCGAGGACGGAGACGATCGCCTCTTCCAGATACGCGGCCTGGTTGTAGGAGGGCGTGACGAGGGTGACGAGCGGCTGGGGCACTCTCTCCAGTCTAGGAGCGTCTGGCGTTTGTTAGCGTCAGCCGAGTGCCGAGCAGGACAGAGAGGACGACCGCGGAGTGGCGAGAGCTCGCGAAGGTCGATCCCTTCTACGTGATCGCGACACGGCCCGGCAAAGAGGGAACGTGGACACGCGAGGAGTTCTATGCCGAGGGGAGCTCCGACTGGGCCGAGTTCCGCCATCACTGGGGCCACTACTGGCCGGAGCTCGGCGGGCGCTGCCTCGAGATCGGCTGTGGCGCCGGCCGCATCACGCAGGCACTGGCGGCCGATTTCGCGGAGGTCGTGGCGATCGACGTCTCGACAGACATGCTCGAGCTCGCCCGACTCGTCGTGCCGTCGAACGTGACGCTCGAGCAGGTCGCCGGGGCTGAGATCCCGCTCGAGGATCGCTCGGTCGACGGCGTCTTCACCTGCCACGTGTTGCAGCACCTCGAGGGGCTCGACGTGGTCGCGGCATATCTCGCCGAGGCGCGACGGGTCATCAGGCCCGGCGGGACACTGATGGTCCAGCTCGGTCTGCACAGCGCGCCGATGCGATGGCACGGCCGGATGCGCGAGGAGCTCCGGCTCCGAGCGGCCCGGCGTTCACGCGGCCGCGGGTCGCGGGACCTCACGTTCCGCGTCCGGCTCTACACACGCGAGCAGGTGCAGGCCGTCCTGGAGGGCGCCGGCTTCACGGACATCGAGCTCAGGGTCTTCACGGTGCGGTCGAGCGGGGAGACGCACGCGTTCTGGCTGGCGCGTCCCGCGGCTTGACCGCGCGCGGCCGTCAGTTGGACGATCGCGGCGCGGCGAGCCCGGCGAGAAGCGTCCGGTACCGGTCGAAGGCGATCTCGCGCGTTGCGTCGGCAAGCGCGAACTCCCGCGCCCGCTCGCCCATGCCCGCGAGATCCAGGAGGCCCCCGCGCGCGTCTCGAATCGCTCCGGCGAGCAACTCCGGCCTGTTCGGCGGCACGACGACCCCACAGCCGACGTTCTGCACGAGCAGCGCGGTCTCGCTGTCAGCGTCGGCCGCCGCGATCACGGGACGACCTGTGGCGAGAACACCGTAGAGACGGCTAGGTACGACGTAGCCGGAGAGCCCGCGGGCTGAGCCCGACGAAGTGAACGTCCGCGGCTGAGAGGGAGAGCGCCAGAACCGATCGCGGCTGGTAGGGCAGAAAGTACACCTGCTCGGCCTCGAGAACCTTCGCGAGCTCGACGTGAACGTCATGGCGGGCCCCGCTGCCGATGATCACCACGGCAAGGTCGTCGAGGTCGCGGAGGAAGCTCGACGCCCGGACGAGCAGCTCGAGGTTCTGAGCATGTCCCACGTTTCCGGAGTGCATGACGACGAACTTGCCGACGAGCCCGTGCTCCTGCGCCCACTCGTTGTCACTGGGCGACGGGTCATCGCCGCGTGTCCACCCAGTTCGGGACGACGTGAGCCGCTCAGGCGGAACGCCCTTTGCCACGAGCCGTTCGGCCATCCTCTCCCCGATCGCGACCACGCGGTCGGCCCGGCGGAGGTACGTGCCACGAGCAGCGCAATAGCCGACGAGCGCCGGCTTCTCGAGCCGGCGGAGCTCGACCGCGATCTCCGGAAACACGTCCTGGCTGAGACGACGAGCAGCGGCGCCCTGGCGGCGGCGACGACGAGGCCGACATCGGCGATCATCGGCGGGTCGGTCCATGCACATGACGATGTCCGGCCTCGTCACGTGAGAGCCCGCTTCCGCAGCGAGCCGAGAGGTAGGTGCGTAGTTGAGCGCGCGGAGCGAGAGTTTCTAGCGGTCGTACGACGTCCCGGGAACGCGGATGATTTCGACGCCGTTTCGGATCGTCCGCCCCGGCTGGGCGTCGACGCCGAGCAGCGCTCCAGTGACCACCGTGATTTCGAAATCCTCCGCGAGCGCTTCACAGAGCTCGGTCAGGAGGACGGCGGTGGCCTCGACGCCGGGCCAGTAGTACTCGTTCAAGACGAGCAGGCGGGGCTTCCCGCTCATCGTTCGACCAGGTGATTGCCAAGCACGAGGGCGTCCATCCTGGTCTTGCCGAAGCACGCGAGCGCCTCCTCGGGCGTGCAGACGATCGGCTCGTTCTCGTTGAACGACGTGTTCAGGACGATCGGCACTCCCGTCAGCCTGCCGACGGCCTCGATCAGCCCGTAGTAGCGGGGATTGACGTCGCGCTCGACCGACTGAACGCGGCCCGTGTCGTCGACGTGGTTCACCGCCGGGATCTTCGACCGCTTGTCCTCGCGCGTCTTGTAGACGAGGATCATGAACGGGGACGGATAGTCGTCCTCGTACCACTCGCCGACCTCCTCCGCGAGCAGCGACGGGGCGAAGGGCCGGAACGCCTCGCGGTGCTTGATCCGCGCGTTGAGGATGTCCTTCATGTCCTCGCGCCTCGGATCGACGACGATCGAGCGGTTCCCGAGCGCCCGCGGGCCGAACTCGGCGCGGCCCTGGAACCAGCCGACCACCTTTCCCTCTGCGATCAGGCCGGCGGTGGTCGCGTAGAGGTCGGCGTCGGCGAGTCGCCGCGACGGAAATGCCGTCGAGGCGATCGCCGCGGCGATCGCCTCGTCGTCGAAGGCGGGGCCCGTATAGGCGTGGCGCATGACGAACCCGCGCGGCTTGTCGAGCACCTGGTTCCAGACGAAGTACGCGGCGCCGATCGAGGTACCGTTGTCGCCGGCCGCGGGCTGGATGTAGAGCTCCTCGAAGGGCGTCTCATGCCTGATGCGCCCGTTGGCGACCGCGTTCAGCGCGACGCCGCCGGCGAGCGCGAGGTTCTTCCCCTGAATCCCAAAGATAAAACAGCCTTTCGGGAGCAGCTCGAGATCGGCAAGAAGATCTACCGGTTCCAGGAGGACCATGGCTTCTACATCGACGGCGCTTCAACTGCCGGCCTGCATGATGTTGCCATGGCGGCAGGCAGGAGATTGACCCACTATGGCTACCTCACCGCCCTGATGATGTCTTCTTCCTGAACTACTATGAATTGGAAGAGGCGCTTGCCTTGCTGGCCGAAAACAGAATTCCCGCCCTCTACCACTTCAAAAGACTCCTGCCGCCCCTCGTCAAAGAAAGGAAGGAGGGATGGGACCAGGTAGCACTCCTTAAGGAAGCCCCGCTTACCCTGGGCAAGATCCCCGAAAAGCAGAGGACCCGATCCTGGTCAAGGTTTTTGGCATGGTCGATGAGGTGCTCCATGCCGGCAAGGTTGAAGAGCTGAAGGTAATGGATATCTTCTAAGGCTACCCCGGATCACCCGGCATCGCCGAAGGCATAGCGCGGGTTATCACCAGCTTCGAGGAATTCTCGAAATTGCAGCCCGGAGAAATCCTCGTCTGTCCCTATACGGCGACCGCGTGGACACCCTTCTTCCCCCGGATCAAAGCCGTGGTGACCGACACCGGCGGCATGCTCACCCATGCGGCCATTACCGCTCGGGAATACGGGATCCCCGCGGTGGTCGGCACCTGGCGGGCGACCCGGTCGATCAAAGATGGTGATTACATCAAAGTCGACGGGAATGCGGGGGTTGTGGAAGTGCTGAAAAAGGCCTAAAATGTGTGGCCAAAGAGAAACTACTTTATGGAAGGAGAAGAAACGATGAAGTACGAAAAGCTTTTTCAACCAGTGACGATGCGAGGAGTCGTCTTCCCTAACCGGATACAGCGCACCTCCATGGTCTCGGGATTGACAACGGAGAACGGAGATGTCACAGAGGATCGGATCGAAGCGGTATCAGAGGGAAGCAAGAGGCGGTGTCGGCGCCATTGTCGTTGAGGCCGCGGTGATCATTCCATCCAAGAGTCCTTACAATCTGCGCATCAGTGATGACAGTTTCGTGCCGGGCCTGACGAAACTCGTCAAAGCCATCAGGGAAGCGAATAAGGAAACGAAGATCGGTGTCCAGATCATGCAGCACCTGAAGCTGGCTAAATCCGGCTGGAGGCAGAAGGTAGAGGATTTCAAGCCAGAGGACCTCCCCGAGATGATTGATGACCACGGGCGGCTGCCACCCGTTGACCGCCGGGTTCGATTTCATCGAGGTCCACATGGCTCACGCGTATGTCCTTTCCTCCTTTCTGTCGCGTTCCAACAAGCGGACAGATGGATACGGAAGTAGTCTGCAAAACAGAATGAAACTGCCCATCGAGGTATTTCAGGCAGTACGGAAGCTTGCCGGCGAGAAATACCCTTTAGGCATCAGGATAAACGGGGAAGATTTTGTTGTCCAGGGAAACACCGTGGCCCAGAGCGGGCGGATTGCCGCAAAGTTTGCGGAGCTGGGCGCCGACTATATCAGCGTTTCAGCAGGCAGCCGCTTTGAAGATGCCCTTACCCCCGCGGAGGGGAACCCTCCGGACCCGATGTCAGGTTACAGCGGTCATCGGATGAGCCCATGGTTCTGGTGGCCTGATGGATGCCACGTCTATTTGTCCGAGGGCATACGGAAGGCCGTTCGCGGGGCCGGGTTCCATCTGCCGCATCATAGCAGGCAAGATACGGGAGCCCGAGCACGCCGAAGAGATATTGCGTGAAGAGAAGGCCGACATCATAGGACTCTGCCTCCCCCTTCTCTGCGACCCTGACTGGCCCATCAAGACCAAAGAAGGAAGAGATAAAGAGATTGTGCGGTGCGTTGCCTGCAACTGGTGCCTGGAAGCTGATTCGCGGTACGAAGGGTCAATTGCGACCGTTGGCCGAAACCAAACATTGTTGCACCGGAGCCGTTCCCTGCCGAGCATGGCAAGTGCAGGCACTTTCAAGAAAGAGTACTTGTATTAAGAGGAAAAGGATACTACAGG
>CAVWXR010000004.1:0-3979 GCA_963759085.1 uncultured Actinomycetes bacterium | reverse complement strand
GAACGGAGGAGGGCGACGTGACGGACAAGAGCTCCGGCACGCTGGACAAGGACCGACACATCCTGCATGGGCTGGGCTACGCCCAGGAGCTCTCGCGCCGGATGAGCGGGTTCTCGAACTTCGCGATCTCGTTCACGATCATCTCGATCCTGTCCGGGACGCTCACGCTCTACGGCACCGGCATCAACTACGGCGGCCCGATCGAGGAGGCGTACGGCTGGCCGCTCGTCTCCTTGTTCGTGATCATCGTCGGTCTCGGCATGGCCGAGATCGCCTCGAAGTACCCGACCGCCGGCGGCCTCTACTACTGGGCCTCGAAGATGGGCAGCCCCGTGTGGGGCTGGTTCACGGGCTGGTTCAACCTGATCGGCCAGATCGCGATCACCGCCGGCATCGACTACGGCGCCGCGGTCTTCACCGACGCTCTCATCCAGCTGCTCTGGCCCAGCACCTTCCACGGCACGCAGCACGAGGTCGTCGCCGTCTACGGCGTGATCCTCTTCCTGCACGCCGTGATGAACATCTTCAGCGTGCGGCTGGTCGCGTTCCTGAACGACGTCTCCGTCTGGTGGCACGTCCTCGGCGTGCTGATCATCGTCGGCTTCCTGATCTTCAAGCCGACCCATCACCAGTCGTTCTCGACCGTCTTCGGGCACACGATCAACAACAGCGGCTTCTCGCACAGCTGGCTGTGGTTCGTGCTCCTGCTCGGATTGCTGCAGGCGCAGTACACGTACACCGGGTACGACGCGTCGGCGCACATGAGCGAGGAGACGCAGAACGCGTCGCGGTCAGCGGCCCGCGGAGTGATCATGTCGATCGTCGTCTCGGCCGTCTTCGGCTACATCCTCGCTCTGGGCGTCACGTTCGCGATCCAGAAGATGAGCGCCACGACGGGGGCCGGCACGTTCGCGGTCAAGCAGGTGTATCTCGACGCGCTCGGGCTGACGACGGCGAAGGTGATGCTCTTCATCACCGTCGGCGCACAGTTCTACTGCGGTATGTCGTCGATCACGTCGGCGTCGCGGATGATGTACGCGTTCTCGCGTGACGGCGCGACGCCGGGGCATCAGCTCTGGCGCAGGCTGAACCACCAGCGTGTGCCGGTCTATGCCGTGTGGGCGATCGCGGTGCTCGCATTCCTCTGCGCGTTCCCCGCGTACTTCGGGACGAACGGCGTCGTCGCGTACGTGGCAGTGACGTCGATCGCGACGATCGGCCTCTACATCGCGTACGCGATTCCGATCTACCTGCGGCTGCGTGCAGGCGACGCGTGGGAGCCGGGCGAGTGGAGCCTCGGCCGCTGGTACAAGCCGATCGGGTGGATCGCCGTCGCCTGGGTCGGCTTCATCGCCGTCCTGTTCATCCTGCCGACGCTGCCGGGCGGGATCCCGTTCAAGAAGGGGTTCACCTGGCTCGACGTGAACTACGCGATCATCGCCGTCGTCGGCACGCTGGTGCTCGTCGGCGGCTGGTGGCTGCTGTCGGCCAAGAAGTGGTTCAAGGGCCCGATCGTGCAGGGCACCGAGGAGGAGCTGGCGCGGATCGAGGCGCAGTACGAGCATCCCGGGAGGCCGGCGCCGGCCGCGTAGGCGCTGCAGCGGGACTGGGGGAGCCGGGTCCGTCCGGCTCCCCCGCTACATAGAGCGTTGACCTGGGCTCGCTCTCGACACCGGTTCTCCTCGCGGTCTTCGTGGCCGGTGCGGTCGCGACCTGGATCGCCGGCACGGCGCTCTCGAAGACGACGGACGTCATCGACCGGCGCTTCGCTCTCGGCGAAGCGCTCGGCGGCGTCGTCCTGCTCGCCGTCGCCGGCAGCCTGCCGGAGGTCGCGATCACCGTCTCTGCGGCAGCGAAGGGGAACCTCCCCCTCGCGGCCGGCAACCTGATCGGCGGGGTCGCCGTCCAGACGATGGTGCTCGTGATCTGCGACGCAGCCGCGTCGCGCAAGCAGGCGCTGACGTTCCTCGTCGGCTCGCTCGTCCCGGTGCTCGAAGCGCTGATCGTCATCTTCGTCGTCTCGGGCGTGCTCATGGGGTCGCTGCTGCCGTCGTCCACGCGGATCGGACCCGTCAGTCCCGCGTCGCTCGCGATCGTCGTGGCCTGGTTCGCGGGGATCTACGTCCTCAACCAGGCCCGGAAGTCTCCGCGGTGGACGGTGGAGATGCCCGGCAGTTCGCCGGGCCGCCCTCATCGCCGTCAGGTGCACCCGGACGAGAAGCCGACGCCGATCACGGAGTCGACGGCCCGGGCCGTGACCGTCTTCCTCATCGGGTGCGTCGTCACGCTGGTCGCCGGGGCGGTGCTCGAGGTGAGCGGCAACGACCTCGCCAACCGCGCCGGCATCAACGGCGTCATCTTCGGCGCGACCGTGCTCGCGGTCGCCTCGGCGCTGCCCGAGATCAGCTCCGGCATCGCCGCCGTGCGGCTCGGCGACAACGAGCTCGCCATCGCCGACATCTTCGGCGGCAACTCGTTCCAGGTCGTCCTGTTCCTGCTCGCCGACCTGATCGCAGGCAAGCCCGTGCTGCCGACCGCCGGGAACCTCAACGCCTGGCTCGCCGCGCTCGGGATCGCCCTGACGGTGGTATACGCCTTCGGGGTGATCATGCGCCACGAGGGCTGCGTCCTCCGCGTCGGGCGCGACTCGCTGATCGCGGTCGCCGTCTTCGGCCTCGGCGTCGCCGGGCTGTTCGTCGTCCCGCACTGACCCCTCGGGGCCCGTGTATGGTCGCGCCATGCTGACGCTCGAGGAGCTGCGGGCGGACGTCGAGACCGGCGCCGTCGACACCATCATCGCGGCGTTCACGGATATGCAGGGCCGGCTGATGGGGAAGCGGCTGCACGCCGAGTTCTTTCTCGAGGAGCTCGACGCCGGGCACGAGGTCGAGAGCTGCAACTACCTCCTCGCGCTCGAGATGGAGATGGACCCGGTGCCGGGCTACGCGCTCGCGAGCTGGGAGACCGGCTACGGCGACTTCGGACTCCAGCCCGACCTCGCCACGCTGCGGCGGGTTCCCTGGCACGAGGCGACGGCGCTCGTGCTCTGCGACGTCGTCTGGCACGACGGCTCGCCGGTCGCGCCCTCGCCGCGCCAGGTGCTGAAGGCGCAGGTCGAGAAGGCGCGGGCGCTGGGCTACGACGCCATGTTCGGCTCCGAGCTCGAGTTCTTCCTCCTGCGCGAGAGCTACGCGGAGGCGCACGCGAAGCACTACCGCGACCTCACGCCGTCGGTGCCGTACATCCTCGACTACCACATCCTCGCCTCCGGCTACGACGAGCCGTTCCTGCGCGAGGTGCGGAACTCGATGGCCGCCGCGGGGATGCGCGTCGAGTCCTCGAAGGGCGAGGCGTGGCCGGGCCAGCACGAGATCAACTTCCGCTATGCCGACGCGGTGAAGACCGCGGACGACCACGTCGTCTACAAGACCGGCATCAAGGAGATCGCCTACCAGCGTGGGATGTCGGTGACGTTCATGGCGAAACCGGACCAGACCTGGGTTGGCTCGTCGTGCCACATCCACTCGTCGCTGTGGCAGAACGGCAAGGCGGCTTTCGCGGGCGAGTCGGACGTGTTCAAGCACTACCTCGCCGGCCAGATCGCGTGCGCCGCCGAGCTGGCGGTGTTCCTCGCACCGTCGATCAACTCGTACAAGCGCTTCGCCGCAGGAAGCTGGGCGCCGACGACGCTCGCGTGGGGTCACGACAACCGCACCTGCGGCTTCCGCATCGTCGGGCACGGCGCCTCGCTGCGCGCGGAAACGCGCATCCCGGGAGCCGACGCGAACCCGTACCTCGCGTTCGCGGCGCTCCTCGGCGCCGGCCTCTACGGGATCGAGCAGAGGCTCGAGCTCGGGCCGGCCTTCGAAGGGAACGCGTACGAGTCGGACGTGCAACGGTTCCCGCACGCCATGCGCGAGGCGATCGCCGAGCTCGAAGGCGGCAAGGTCGCACGGCGACTCTTCGGCGACGAGGTGAT
>CAVWXR010000003.1:0-5398 GCA_963759085.1 uncultured Actinomycetes bacterium | reverse complement strand
ACCCGAAATGGCAGGTCAAGGACATCATTGAAGAGCCGCTGATCGCCTACAGGATGGGGAACTCGGACCAGCGCAGGAAGCGCGTCAGCGAGGTGATGGAGCTCGTCGGCCTTGACCCGAGCGTCTTCGACTCCCGCAAGCCGCGCCAGCTCTCCGGCGGTCAGTGCCAGCGCGTCGCGATCGCGCGTGCGCTCACGCTGAACCCGAAGCTCATCGTCTGCGACGAGGCCGTGTCCTCCCTCGACGTGCTGATCCAGGCCCAGGTGCTGAACTTGTTCGAGGAGCTGCGCAACGAGTTGAAGCTCTCGTACCTGTTCATCGCGCACGACCTCGCGCTCGTCAAGCAGGTCAGCGACCGTGTCGCCGTCATGTACCTCGGCCGCTTCGCCGAGGTCGGGCCCTCCGATTCGATCTACCGCCAGCCCTACCACCCGTACACGGCTGCGCTGTTGGCCTCGATCCCGAGCCCGGACCCGGACGCGCCGAAGGTCTCGACGTGTGGGACGATCAGCGGCGAGCCGCCGTCCCCGATCAACCCACCGACGGGCTGTCGCTTCCGCACCCGGTGCCCCCGTGCGCAAGAGAAGTGCGCGCTCGAAACCCCAGAGATGCGCGAGCTGTCGCCGAACCATTCGGTGGCGTGCCACTTCCCGCTCGGCACCGATCAGGCAGCCTGATTCCATCTCGGACGGTATGCCGCGAGCGGCCGCGGAGCAGCTCCAGCCATTAGGAAGAGACCCTCTCGGTCGCGTTTTCCCCTGTGTTTTCCTACGTTTTCCGGGATAGTCGCAGGATTCGTAAAACGACCTACCCATAGCTAGCATCACGCAGTCAACACGACAGCCACACAACCGAGGAGACGGTGCACATGGCGGTATACGAAAAGGCACGTGCGGAGAACGTCGGGAGTCTGCTCCAGCCGGACAGCATCCTCGAGGGTCGAAAGCGTCTCGCGGCAGGCGAGATCACCGCAGAAGAGCTCCACGCGATCGAAGACATCGAGGTCCTGAAGGTCATCGAACTTCAGGAGTCCTCTGGTCTCGACGTCATCACCGATGGCGAACTCCGCCGTCCAGGCTGGGCCGACACGGTCCGCTACGCGAACGGGATCGAGCCTCGTGAAGGACTCCGCTCCTACCCCGCGAACGTCCGTACCGCTGCCGGCGGCGCGAACTTCCCGGGAGCAGGCCCGGGCTTTCCGACCGTCGTCGGAAAGATCACCCCGAAGGCGGAGCCCGTCGGCTACGAGTATCCGTTCCTCGTCGCCAACGCCCACACCCGCACCAAGTACACGATGGCCGCCCCCTCGTACCACCGTCGCTACTGGTCGGACGAGATCTCCCCGAAGGAGTCGCCCTACGCGACCTGCGAGGAGTTCCTCACAGACGTCCGCGACTGGCTCGCGAGCGTCGCTGCTCGTCTCGTCTCGGAGGGCTGCACCTACGTCCAGCTCGACGTGCCGAACTACGGCTCGCTCTGTGACCCGGACAACCGTGCGTTCCACGCCGAGCACGGCCACAACCTGGACGAGCAGATCGAGTTCGACGCGAAGCTCGACTCATCGGTCTTCGAAGGCCTCGACGTCACGGGTGCTCTGCACGTCTGTCGTGGCAACATGCCTGGCGGCACCTGGCACTCCCAGGGTGGCTACGGCACCATCGCCGACCCGCTGTTCCCGAACCTCGATGTCGATGTCGTCCTGCTCGAGTACGACTCCGAGCGTGCCGGTGACTTCGGTCCGATCAGCCTGATCAAGCCCGGCATCGTCGCCGTGCTCGGTCTGCTCACGACCAAGGAGGCTCCGCTCGAGGACGAGGCCGAGCTTCGCCGTCGCATCGACGAAGCAGCCGGCATCCGTGCGCTCGACGACCTCGCGATCTCGACCCAGTGCGGTTTCGCATCGGCCGCAAACGCCCCGATGACCGCCGAGGAGCAGCAGGCAAAGCTCCAGCTCGTGAGTTCGCTCGCGCACAGCATCTGGGCGTAGTCCCCGCCGCCCACGCGGCATGGTTCATGAACACAGCGGGCCACGGCGTGCGCCGTGGCCCGCTGTGCTCATGGTGGTGGGCGATCGCCGCGAAGTAGGTTGAGGCGATTGAGTGCGGACCCATCCCAAGGAGCAACACCATGTCGGCTGCAGAGGATTTCGTCGCAGAGCACCCACGCTCGATCCTGATCACGCATCGGAAGGACGGCGGCTTGCAGGCCTCGCCGGTCCGGGTGATGGTCGACGCAGAGGGCGTGCTCGTCGCCACGACGAGGGCCGCGACCGCGAAGGCGAAGAACCTCGCCCGCGACCCTCGCTTCACGATCTGCTCGATCTCGGACGGCTGGTCGGGCCCGTGGATGACGATCGAGGGCACCGCGGCGTGCACCGGCTCCCGGACGCACTGCCGCGGCTGCGTGCCTTTTACGAACAGCGCGACGGCTCGCTTCCCCCCGATGAGGAGTTCCGCGAGACGATGGAGAGGGAGGGCCGTGTGATCCTCGCCTTCAACGTCGAGCGTCACACCGCTCCGCCCACGGCCCGCTGAATCAGCGAGGAGCGAGCTGGGCCAATCGCTTCACGGCTTTGCCAACAACAGCGCGACGACTTCTCTGAGCGTCGCGTCGTCGGCCGTCGCGTCCATCTTGCGAGGCACGCGCGAGTAGACCTCGCCCGAGGCAACGTGGAAGCCGTCCGGGAGGCCGGCCTCGGTGAACGTCGCGGCGATCTCGGCCATCTCCCCAACCCAGCGCCAGCCTCGATCTTCGGCCTGGCGTGCGGCTCGTCTTCCCGTCGCGATCAGCTCAGGCGTGTTCGACCCCCACTCCGCGACGAGAGCCTCCTCGACGCCGTTCGCGGCTGCCATCGCCCGGATGTCGAGCATCATCGCGGCGGTGCCCTTTGTCCAGGCGCCGTAGGCCATCTTGATCGCGGACGCTGCAGTGCCACCCTGGTCGAGGAGCCTGGTCGCGACCTCGCCGGTCGAAAAGAGCGCGGCGACCTCGTGTGCACGGCCGCCGGAGAGGTAGAGGCGGGTCGTGTCCGAGGGCGGCGGAGACCCGATGATGCCGCCGTCCACGTAGTCTGCGCCGCCTGCCTCGACGATCGCTGAGACCTCGGCGGCGTGGGATGGCGAGATCGCGTTCGCGTCGACGAACAGGCCAGTGAAGCCAGCGACCTCTCGTGCAAGGTCGACAGCGGCATGCGGGGGACAGATCGAGAGCACGATCTCGGATGCTGCGACGAGATCGGACATCCCACCCGCATCGAGGAGGCCGACGTGGGCTGCCCGCTCCCGCGACTCCGCGCTCCTCCCGGTCGACGCCCACAGGACGCGGTGGCCGGACCGCACGAGGGCTCCGGCGATGCCCGCGCCCATCTCTCCGGGGTGCAGGACCCCGATCACGCTCACGCGGCCGCTCGAATCGACTTGGGCGTGAGCGCTTCCATCGTCTCGATCACCGGCTCCATGCCAGGCCGAGCGGTGATGATGCGCACGATCGTCTCGTCGAGGCCCGCCGAGAGCCTCGAGTAGGCCTCGGGAGCGCCCTTTGGGGGGCCGAAGTAGCCGACCGCGAGGAGCATCTCGTCGGAGGCGAGGTCGGCAAGGTGGTCCAGCGTGGCGCCCTTGTCGCGGCGGGCCTCGAGGTCGCGGGAGCTCCTCTTCGAAGCCCATCCGGCCGAAGTGCCCGCGGTAGGCGAGGGAGGGATCGACACCGGGCCGTGCCATCGCGTACCCGAGCACCTGGAGCGAGAGCGCGTGACGGGCGGCGTCGACGTCTTCGTCCACGCAGATCCGGATGTACATCGAGACGAGCACGTCCTCGGCGTCCCTCCCCGACGCCTCCGCTCCCGCGGCGATCTGTCTCCTCGACAAGGCGATCTGGTCCGGAGAGGCCCAGTTGAGGCAGACGCCGTCGGCGGCCTCGCCGGCCAGGCGGAGCATCTGCGGGCCGAGTGCCGCGAGGTAGACGGGGACGGGCTGGAAGTCCCTGCCGATACTCGCGTTCTTGATCCGCAACGCGGGGCCCTCGTAGTCGATGCGCTCGCCACTCAACAGCCCGCGCAACACGTTCAGGTAGTCCCGCATGACAGCGATCGGGCGGTTCGGGAAGCCGGACGCCGCAAAGTGCTCGGGGCCTGCTCCTCCGGTGCCGATGCCGAGGACGAAGTTCCCGTTCGTTCGCAGCGAGACCGTCGCCGCCTGCACTGCAAGTGACACCGGATGCCACTGCCTCGGGGCCGGAACGACGCTGATACCGGTGCGAATGGCCGAGCCAGTCACCTCCGCCGTTCCCTCGCCCCACTGTCCGCAGATGTGGAAGGAGTCCGGGACCCCGGTTGCGGGTGTCCAGAGGCTCTCGAAGCCGAGGGTTGCGGCTTCCCGCCCGACGACGTCGAGCTCGCCGAGGTCGAGTCCGAGACGTCCATCCAGTCCAACGCCGATGATCATCGATGCTTCTCCCTCTTCGTCGCTGTCTCCACCTTATGCAGCAGCCTCGCCGGAGGCATACAGTCGCGGCATCGCCAGGGTTGGCGAGGCTGTCCTTCGACAGCCCTGCTGTGATAAAACCCGAGGCACGATAGAGGCGGTCCGCCGGCTGCAGCGCAACGCTTTGCCGCGCGACCAGACTGAAGGGAAATTCATGTCAGAAACTTCCGCAGGACTCGCTCTCCCAGACGAGGTCGTCGAGCGCGTCAACAACGCCTTCACGAGCGGGCTTCCGATGCTCGTCGCGTACGTCAACGGCGACGCCCAGGCTCGTCTTTCCTTCCGCGGATCGATGCACGCCCACAGCGCGGATCAGCTCGCGTTTGCGGCGCGCGACCCGGAGGGTGGCCTGTCCAATGCGCTCCAGGCGAACAACAAGGTCACGGTCATGTACCGCGACCCGCAACGCGCACGACGATCTTCTTCTACGGCCGTGCCGCCGTCGCCGGCGATGACGCGACCCGTGACCGCTGCTACGACGAGAGCCCCGAGGCCGAGCGCAATGCTGACGCCGAGAAGAAGGGCAACGGCATCGTGATCGACCTCGACGTCGTCCAGGGACGCACCGCAGAGGGCCCGATCAACCTCAGCCGGGCGTAGTCGCCGGCGCTTTCGCGCCGGGTAGCTGTGAACCGTTTGGTTCTCAGCCGTGTGGTTCCCAGCCGTGCAGTTCTGAACCGGGCGGTTGCGATTCGGAGCGGCTCGTGCAGCGTCGTCCTCGACGACTCAGCCGGGCCGCTCCGTCGCGTCGATGACCATGTGGCCGGTGCTCTCGTCATAGACGCCCTCGCGGTGGGGAGCGAACGCGGTGCGCGCGATGAAGACCGCCACGAGCGAGAGAACGGCCGCGAGCAGGTCGCCATAGCGGACGCCGGTGATGTAGTTGGCTCCGCCGCCGAGCGTCGTGAGCGCGCGGAAGG
>CAVWXR010000002.1:0-93108 GCA_963759085.1 uncultured Actinomycetes bacterium | reverse complement strand
CCCGGCACCGGCAGCCGGATCGCGGCCTGGACGCGACGCGACTCACCCGCTCCTGCGGGTTCCTCCTCGACCAGGGGCCAGCGATGACCGGCCTCACCCGCTCCCGACTCGTCCAGCTCTCCGACAGCTCAACGACCGCGAACTTGCTGTCCTCGAGACGGTCGAGCGCTTTCGGCTCCTGAGTGGCGACCAGCTAAGAAGGCTCTTCTTCTACGAGACCGCCAGCGACGCCGGGAGCGCCAGGCTCTGCCGCCGGGCGCTCGCCCACCTGACCGAGCAGGTCTCCTGCGCCGGCTCGAGCGACGTGTCGGCGGCATGCGCGCCGGAAGCAGCGGCCACCTCTACGCGACGACCGCGGCGGGCAGAGGCTTGCTCGCCTACCTGAGCGGCGAGGGCGTCCCCTCGAACCGCGGCGTGCACGAGCCGGGAGCCGTTCGTCTCGCACACGCTCGCCATCGCCGAGCTCTATGTGGCGCTCGTCGAGCGGGAGCGCGCGGGCGAGCTCGATCTGGTCTCCTTCGAGTCCGAGCCTAGCTGCTGGCGGACGTACACACGCCGTGTCGGCGCGAGCGCCAACGCTCAAGCCGGACGCCATGTGCGGGTCGCGAGCGGCGAGTACGAGTACGCCTCCTTCGTCGAGGTCGACCTCGGCACCGAAGGCAGAGGCGCACTGCGCGCAAAGCCTACGTCTACCTCTGCTACTACCGCTCCGGCCGGGAGCAGGCCGATGAGGTCTCTTCCCCAGGTCGTCTGGATCGCCGCCAGAGAGCCGGCGCGGTTCCTGGACGAGCTGCTGCGCGCTCTCCCCGAGGGCGAGCGCCTGTTCGCAGCCGCGACCGCGACGGAAGCCGTCGGCCGCCCTCACCGGCACGGCCACCCCCCGCGGCGAGGGAGTTGCCGCGTGATTGCGGGCGACCTCGCTTCCCGAAGACGAGCGCCGCTGGCAGCTCGTGGAGGGTGACGCACTCCAGCTTCTGCGCGATTTACCCGCGCGCAGCGTCGACGCGATCGTTACCGATCCGCCCTACGGGATCGGTCTGAACGGAGAGGCCTGGGACGGCCGGGACATCAGAGACGCCGCAAGGCGCGTCGGCGGTTCCGACCTGTTCCACGCGGAGGTGTTCGAGCGCTGGACGACGCTCTGGGCGGCGAATGCCTGCGCGTGCTCAAGCCGGGCGGATATCTGCTCGCTTTCGGAGCGCCACGGCACCGCTCATCGCCTCGCCGCCGGCATCGAGGACGCTGGCTTCGAGTTGCGCGACCAGCTCCTCTGGCTCTACGGCTGCGGCGTGCCCGAAGAACGGTCTCGAAGGCGGTCGCTCGAGCACGCTCAAGCCCGGCTACGAGCCGATCGTGCTCGCCCGAGCGCCGCTCACGGGAACACTCGCCGAGAACGAGGCGGCCTGGGGTACCGGGCGGCTCGGGATCGACGAGACGCGCCTGCCGCGGCGCCGACGAGGTCGGCCGCTGGCCCTGCAACGTCGCGCTCAGCCACACACCGAGCTGCCGGCCGCCGCTGCACGAGCACCTGTCCGGTAGCGCTGCTCGACCGCTCTCGCCCGGCGCAACGCCCGAGCCGCTTCTTCTACTGCTCGAAGCCGTCCCGCTCGGAGCGAGACGCGGGCTGCGAGGCGCTGCCCGAGACAGCGATCACATCTTCGGCGGCAAGGACACCGGCCGCGCCGAAACACGCACCCGACCGTGAAGCCGGTCGAGCTGATGGGCTGGCTCGTGCGCCTCGTCTGCCCACCGGGCGGTCTCGTGCTCGATCCCTTCGCCGGCAGCGGCTCGCACCGGAGTCGCCGCTCTCTCGGAGGGGCGCCAGTTCCTCGGAATCGAGCGCGACCTCGACTACGCGCGGATCGCCCGCGCCCGCCTCGCTCACGCGGCGATCGATAAGCCGGCAAGCCCGGGGCTTGATGGCCAGACGGTGGACGGAAACCCCAGTCGGTTTCTGTCCGCCGCAAATCCATCCATCCCTCTCGAAAGGAGGCATGAGCCATGACCAAGGCTCAAGAGGTGTACGAGCGAGTCGAGGCATTGGTCGCCTCGGGCATGAAGAAGGCAGACGCTTTCCGGCAGGCAGCCGAAGAGTTTGGACAGCCGTTCAACTCGATGCGCGGCGCCTACTACGCCCACACCCGCTCAACCGGCCAATCGGCCCCCCGCACGCGCAAGCGCCAGACGACGACCGAAGACGCTGATCGAGTCAGCGGTGATCGTCCTCAACAGGGCGATCGCCTCGATCGACGGCGAGATCGACGCGGCCAAGACGCGCGATCGAAGAGGCCAAGGCCGAATACGAGCACCTGCGCGACACCGCGAGGAGCGCAAGGCGGCCATCCAGGCCAAGATCGACGCCCTCAGCGCCTAATCGTCGTCGGATGGAACAGGCGGCCCGGATCACAGAGATCCGGGCCGCCGTAGAACACCACCACATATTGTATATCACAAGATTCGACGGTATAATGAAAGCACAATACGATTGCTAACATTGGGGGTTGTGTTGTGATGACTAACAAAGGACCGAAGAGACCTACCAGGCGATCGGCGAGCTGCTCGATCGTGGTACGCGGCTCTCCGATGCGGTCAGGCAGATCGCTGCCGAGACCGGCAGATCCGAGGCGGCCGTGCGCGCCAGCTACTACAACCAGCGCGCCAAGCTCGGCTTCAAGGGAAGCCCGCGCCGCGACAGCCGCGCGCTCTCGGCCGAGGACGCGATCGAGGAGGCGAAACGGCTTCTGGAGCGAGCGCTCGAGCGTATCGACGAGGAAGTCGAGGCCGCGAAGAGCGCGATGGAGGCAGCCGAGGCGCAGCTACGAGACGCTGAAGGCCTCCGCCGACGAACGCAAAGCCGAGCTGGAGCGGAAGATCGCCGCGCTCTAGACAATTAACAGGCAACGAGAAGGAGGAACACCTGAATGACGAACAGCAACAAGGCGGCCGCCGATGCCATTCGGGCCCGAGAACCAACGACGCCGCGGATGAGGACTTCGTCGGCGGTCGGGCTGTCATCTACATCCGCGTTTCGAGCGCGCAACAAGCAGACAAGGACTACGACCCGGAGGGGTTCTCGATCCCCGCCCAGCGCGAGGCCTGCCTCGTAAGGCCGAGAATCTCGGCCTGCAGGTCGTTGAGGAATTCGTCGACCGGGGCGAGTCGGCCAAGACCGCGAACCGGGCCGGACTTCAAGCCTTGCTGAAGCGGCTCGAAGAGCGCGACATCACTCATGTGATCGTGCACAAGGTCGATCGTCTGGCTCGAAACCGCGCCGACGACGTCGCGATCGTGATGAAGATCCGAGGCGCAGGTGCTCACCTCGTCTCAGTAACCGAGAACATCGACGAGACGCCCTCCGGGCTCCTGATGCACGGGATCATGAGCTCGATCGCCGAGTTCTACTAGCCGCAACCTCGCCACCGAGATCCTCAAGGGAACGACCCAGAAGGCGAAGACAGGCGGGACTCCCTTCCAGGCTCCGCTCGGCTACCTGAACACCCGCGAGTTCATCGAAGGCCGCGAGATCCGCACCATCTCGGTCGATCCCGAGCGAGCGCCGCTCGTCAAGCTCGCCTTCGAGCTCTACGCGAGCGGGCCAGTACTCCCTGATCGACCTCTGCACGATCCTTGAGGCGAGGGGTCTGCGCTCGCGCCCGACAAGGCAGAAGCCGGCGAAAGTGCTCGGCACGAACCGGCTCTCAACGATTCTCAGAAACGACTACTACATCGGTCGCCTTCGCTATGCCGGCGGCTACTACGAGGGACGCCACGAGCCTCTGATCGACGAGGCCACCTTCGAGAAAGTGCAGCAGATCCTCGACGCCCAGCGCCAGAGCGGCGAGCGCTGCTGGCGCCACTACCACTACCTGCGCGGATCGCTCTTCTGCGCGGAGTGCGGACGCCGGCTCTTCTTCACCCGCGCCCGCGGCCGCCACGGCGGCGAGTACGACTACTTCATCTGCGGCGGGAACAAAGCTCATCTCTGCAACCAGCCGCATCACCGTGTCGAGGCCGTCGAGGCCGCGATCGAGCGCCACTACTCGACCGTGGAACTGTCCGACGAGAAGCGCGAGCGCATTCGCGCCGCCGTCCACAAGCACATGGAGGGGCTCGCCCTGATTGCCGAGAAGGAGACCGCTCGCGCTCGGGCCGAGGTCGATCCGGCTCGACAACGAGGAGCGAAAGCTCCTTGCCGCCCACTACAACGACGCGATCAGCGACCACATCTTCGCCGAGGAGCAGCAGCGCATCCGCCGCGAGCGAGTGGCGGCCGACGAACTGCTCCGTCGCTATGAGTTCAAGCAGGAGGCGATCCTGGAGACGCTCGACCACGCGCTCAACCTCACGAGGAGCATCCACGCCGCTTACCTGCAGGCCGACGACCGAACGACGTCTCCTGAATCAGGCGTTCTTCAAGAGCATCGAGATCGACACCGAGGACGTGACAGGCAACACGCTCGCCGAGCCCTTCGCCGAGATCGTCGGCGTCGAGAGTCTGCTCGCCAAACGCGCGAGTCCCCGAAAGGCCGCAGGCCTCGAACGCAAAAACCCCCGCCGTTCTTCCGAATGACGGAGGTTCATACGTGAGGTCTATGGTGGAGGCGGGAGGATTCGAACCTCCGTAGGCTGAGCCGACGGGTTTACAGCCCGTTCCCTTTGGCCGCTCGGGCACACCTCCTGGACAGCGCCGGGCATTGTAGCCTCAGGGCTGTGAAGCAGTTCGATGCGATCGTCGTTGGTGGTGGGCCTGCCGGGTCGACGACCGCCTACCGGCTGGCCGTCGCAGGCGCGTCGGTGCTGCTCGTCGACAAGGCGACCTTCCCTCGCGACAAGCCGTGCGGGGGCGGGCTGACGCTGCGAGCCGTACGCCAGTGCCCCGTCGATCCGACGCCCGTGGTCGAGGAACTCGTCGATCTCGTCGAGCTTCGCTTCCGCTACGGCGACACCGTCGTCCGCCGGGCGCGAGAGCCGGTGATCTGGATGACCCAGCGCCGCCGCCTGGACGCGTTCCTGCTCGACGCGGCGCGCGAGGCGGGCGCCGACGTCCGCGAGGGAACGACCGTGCAGATCGAGGCAAGTAACACTGTGTTACTTGCCTCGGGGGAGCGGGTCGTGGGTGAGGCGATCGTCGGGGCCGATGGGGCGAACGGGCTCACGGCCCGGACGGTCGGGCTCGGGGAGGGGATCGTGCACGGTGTTGCCTATGAGGGCAACGTGCCCTATCCGACGCTTTCGCGCGAGCGCTACGAGCACCGAGCGGTGATCGAGCTGGCCGACATCCCCGGCGGCTACGGCTGGGTCTTCCCGAAGGGCGACCACGCGAACGTCGGCGTGGGAGCCTGGCAGAGCGAGGGGCCGAAGCTCCGCCAGCACCTCGCCCGGCTCTGCGAGGCGCACGGGCTGGCACCCGAGGCGCTCGAGTCGCTGCGCGGCCACCGGCTGCCGCTCCGCCGGCCCGGGACACGGATCGCGGGCGAGCGCGTGCTGCTCGTCGGTGACGCGGCCGGCCTGCTTGACCCCGTTTCCGGGGACGGGATGTACGAGTGCTTCGTCTCTTCGCGGCTGGCCGAGGCCGCGATCCTCGACTTGCTCGCCGGCCGTGCCTCGACGCTCGTGCCCTACGAGGCCGCGGTCGACGCAGCGCTCGGGCCCCTGCACCGCGCGTCTTGGAAGCTGAAGCAGGCGCTCGACCGCTGGCCGCAGGCCTCGTGGCACGTCGCCCGCACGCGCCTGCTCTGGCGCTCGGTGGAACACCTGCTCGAGGGTGAGCTGTCCCACCCGGGTGAGCAGCGCGGCATCGCGCGGGTTCCGCTGCGCGCGCTATCACTCCTCGGGCGCTAAAGCAGCCCGCGGCAGCTGCCGACACGGGTTGGGATGACTCTCGACTCGCTGCTGGCCGACGCGGTCAGGCTCGGGGCCTCGGATGTCCACCTGAAGCTCGGCCGGCCACCGCTCGTGCGGATCGACGGGATGATCGCGCCGCTGGACGGGGCAACCGAGCTGTCGGAGGACGATCTCGATGCGTGCCTGCGCGCGCTGACCGCCGGGGCGCCCGGCCGGTACGAGCGCTTCCAGGAGACGGGCGACCTCGACGTCGCCTACACGTCCGCCGGGCTGCCTCGGTTCCGCGTCAACGCGTTCCGCCAGCGCGGCGCGATCTCGTTCGCGTTCCGCGTGATCCCGAGCGAGACGCCCCGGTTCGCCGAGCTCGGGCTGCCCGCTGCCGTCGAGCGCCTTGCCGAGGAGCAGCGCGGGCTCGTCCTCGTCACCGGCGCCACCGGCTCGGGCAAGACGACGACGCTCGCCGCGATGATCGACCACATCAACCGGACGCGCCGGTCGCACATCGTCACGATCGAGGATCCGATCGAGGTGCTTCATTCCGATCGCCGGTCGATCGTCAACCAGCGGGAGATCGGCCTGGACACCGCGAGCTTCGAGCAGGCGCTGCGCCGTGCGCTGCGCCAGGATCCCGACACGATCATGATCGGCGAGCTGCGCGACGCCGAGACGGCGCAGACCGCGCTGCACGCGGCCGAGTCCGGCCACCTCGTCTTCTCGACGCTGCACACGATCGACGCGGCCGAGACGGTCGGGCGCCTGATCGAGTTCTTCCCCGAAGGCAAGCAGCAGCAGATCCGCTCGATCCTCGCCGGCGTCCTGCGCGGCGTCATCTCGCAGCGGCTTCTGCCTCGTGCGGACGGCGGCCGCACCGCTGCGGTCGAGGTGATGGTCGTGAACGCGCGGATCGCAGATCTGATCCGCGACGGGCGGCCGGACGAGATCCCGGATGCGATCGCCGAAGGCGAGTTCTTCGGCATGCAGACCTTCGAGCAAGCGCTGATCGAGCGGGTCGCACGTGGCGAGGTCGAGCAGGAGGTCGCTGCCTCCGCCGCGACGAACCGGCACGACTTCCTCGTCGCGCTCGAGCGCGAGCTGAAGCGCCGCGCCGCGCCGGTCGCGGCGCCGTTCCTCGACCCGGCGCCCGAGTCCGAGGCCGAGGCTTTCGGGCTGCGGGTCGCCCCGAGGTGAGCTGATGCGCGCCCGGCTCGCGGCGCAGGACGGCTTCTCGCTGATCGAGCTTGTGATCGTGTGCCTGATCCTGGGTGTCGTCCTGACCGGAATCGTCGACGTGCTCGTCTCGGGCACGCGAGCCCAGGCCGACGTCCAGGGGCGCATGGTTGCCCAGCAGAACACGCGCCTGGCACTCAACCGGCTCGAGTACGAGGCGCGCTGTGCGACGAGCGCGACGCTCGTCGGCTCGGGGGCGGGCGTCACCCTGTCGCTGCCGGACCAGTGCTCGCACGCGACCGGCACGGTGACCTGGTGCGTGACCGGCGGCGTCTTCACCCGCTATCCGGCTGCAAGTTGCTCGGGGTCGAGCCAGACCTACGTCGACTCGGTGACCTCGGCCACCCCGTTCTCGCTCCTGACCGGCGCGAGCGGGGCCGGCATCCTGCCTCGTCTCGCGGTGAGCCTGACCGTCGACCAGACCGGGCGATCCTCGGACGCGTTCACGATCGCGGACGCAATCACTCTTCAGAACGCTGCGCGTAGTTGAGCAGCCGCGTCCGGCTGCCGATAGAGCGACCGTGAACGTCGCCCTCGCCGCCGTTGTCTTCGCGCCGGGGCTTGCCCTCGGGAGCTTCCTCAACGTCGTCGCGTCGCGCCTGCCCGCGGGCCGATCCGTCGTCCGGCCGGGCTCCGCCTGCCTGCACTGCGGTGAGCCGATCCGGTCGCGCGACAACATCCCCCTCGTCTCGTTCGCACTGCTCCGCGGCCGCTGCCGCGCCTGCAAGACCGCCATCGGCTGGCGCTACCCCGCACTCGAGCTCTGCACCGCCGCGCTCGTTGCTGCCTGCGCGGTCGACTGGGGCCTCTCGCTGCGCGCCCTTGCAGCGGCGGTCTTCTGCGCCGCGCTCGCCACCGTCTCTGCCACCGATCTCGAGCGCCGGATCGTCCCGAACCGGGTCGTCCTTCCCGCGAGCGCGGTCGTGCTCGCGCTGCAGCTCGCCTGGCACCCGAGCGTCGTCTGGCCGGCGGCCGGGCTCGGCGCCGCGCTGTTTCTCTTGCTCGCGGCGCTCGCGTATCCGCGGGGGATGGGGATGGGAGACGTGAAGCTCGCGCTCCTGCTCGGCCTCGGCGTCGGACGCAGCGTGCCGATCGCCCTCTTCGCCGGGATGCTCTTCGCCCTCGTGCCCTCGGCTCTTCTCTTCGCGCGCCACGGGCTGGCCGCCCGGAAGATGGCGATCCCCTTCGCGCCGTTCCTGGCCCTGGGAGGCGTGCTCGCCCTGTTCGCAGGCGCCCCCCTGATCGACTGGTACCTCCGTCAGATCTAGCTCGCCTCAAGGGGTTCGGCGCGGGTGCCGATAGCCCGATCAGGCAGAGAGATGGACGAGTACCGGCCTACGATTCTCCAGCCGTCCCAGGTCGAGGCCTCCGGGCCTCCTGCGCTCGACGCCGTCAACGAGCTCGCCGAGCTCGTCGCCGATCTGATCGAGCCGCTCGACCTCGTCGCCCGTGACCGGCTGGCTGCCGCCCGTGGGCGCGCCGGTCGAGGCTCCCTGGCGCAGGCGCTGATCGACGAAGGGCTGGCTTCGAGCGGCGGTGTCGCCCGGGCCCTGGCGGCGCGTCATCACCTCCCGTTCGTCGAGATCCTGGCCGAGCAGATCGCGCCGGAAGCGGTCGAGCAGATCCCGCTCGTCGTGCTCGAGCGGGCCGAGGCGCTTCCCTACCGGCTCGAAGGGAACACGCTGCGGGTTGCGATCGCCGATCCGGCCAACATCGCGGGCATCGACGAGCTGCGGCTGGCGACGAGGTTGGCGGTCGAGCTGGCGGTCGCGCCTCGCGACGACCTGCATGCCGAGATCAAGAGGCTCGGGCGCGCAAGCGAGGCGCTCGGCGCCCGTGCGGGCCTCGATCTCGGCGCGCTCGAGGTGATCGAGGTCGAGGACGATCTCGACGCCGACGACGGCGTCTCCGACGCGCCGCTCGTACGGCTCGTCAACTCGGTCATCTTCCAGGCCGCCGAGGACGGTGCAAGCGACGTCCACATCGAGCCGCAAGAGGACTGCCTGCTCGTCCGCTTCCGGATCGACGGCGTGCTTCAGGAGACGCAGCGCATCCCGAAGCGGCTCGCGAACGGCGTCACCACGCGTCTGAAGGTGCTCGCGAAGATGGACATCGCGGAGCGCCGCAGGCCGCAGGACGGACGGATCTCGCTGAATGCCGTCGCCGCCGGGCGGCTCCTCGACGTCCGCGTCGCGACGTTGCCGACGGTCGAGGGCGAGGCGGTCGTGATGCGCCTGCTCGACAAGTCGCGGCGGCCGCCGACGCTCGAAGAGCTGGGGCTCTCCGAGGAGATGCGCCGGCAGCTCGGCGAGATCGTCCGGCGGCCGACCGGAGCGCTGCTCGTCACAGGCCCGACCGGCTCCGGCAAGTCGACCACGCTCTATGCGGCGCTGGCCGAGATCAATCGGCCCGAGATCAACATCATCACCGTCGAGGACCCGGTCGAATACCGGCTGGCAGGCGTCAACCAGATGCAGATCAACCAGAAGGCGGGCCTCACGTTCGCGGCCGCGCTCCGCTCGATCCTGCGCTCCGATCCCGACGTGGTCATGGTCGGCGAGATTCGCGACGGCGAGACCGCGAAGATCTCGATCGAGGCTGCGCTCACGGGCCACCTCGTGCTCTCGACCCTGCACACGAACGACGCCCCGGGCACGATCACGCGTCTGAACGAGATGGGCGTCGAGCCGTTTCTCACCGGCTCGGCGGTCTCGGCGGTGCTCGCCCAGCGCCTTGCGCGCAAGCTCTGCTCGCATTGCTGCGAGCTCTACGCCCCGTCGGTGGACGAGCTCGCGAAGGCCCGGATCTCACCCGAGGTCACCGCGAACTACGACGGAGCCGCCTTCTACCGCAAGCGCGGTTGCCCGCGGTGCAATCAGACCGGCTATCGCGGCCGGGTCGGCGTGTACCAGCTGCTCACGATGTCCGAGGAGCTGGAGGCTCTCGCTGCCTCGAAGGCGACCCGCGACGAGATCGAGCGGGCGGCGCTGCGCACCGGGATGCGCTCGCTCTTGGACGACGGGCTCGCCAAGGTCGCCGCGGGCCTGACGTCGGTCGAGGAGCTCATCCGCGTGGTCTCGGTCTAGCCTCAGACGAGCGAGCAGCCGAGATACTGGAGCGTGAGCAACGCTTCCTGGACGAAGCGGAACGCCTCGCCGGCGTTCGCGAAGCGGTAGGGGCCGCGACGAACGCCCTCGCTTGCGCCCGGTGGGAGGAGGTCGGCCTCGACGACACTGCTCCCGTCGGCATCGTCGTAGCAGCGAAGGCGGGCGATCGTGAGCCCTTCGCGCGTCACCTCTCGCACGAGTGTCGCGCTCACTTGCGGGCGTTGACCGCGGCCTGAGCGACCGTCTCGCTGTCGGCGTAGCCGTCCAGCTCGACCGCGATCGTGCCGGGGCGGCGGACGACGAGCACCGCCGGGTCCGTCGCAGCCGGCGCTGTTGCCGCGAGTGCCGAGGCGATCGCCTCGTCTCTGACGTTCAGAACCGCGAAGCCGGCACGCGCGGCGCGCGCTCCCCGGCGGGCTTCGGTGACCGCGCCCGCATCGCCGCGGATGCCGGGTGCGTCGAGGACCGCGACGACGACGGCGCTACGTGCCAATGCGGCTCTGAGCGGCGCCGGCAGGCTCGCGTCGACCTTCGGGCGCGGGCTGCGGGCGCCGGAACGGATGCTCCCCGTCTCGCGCTTCACCTGGCTGGACGGACGGCTAAACGGGCTGCGACGCAACCTTCCGCTGCGCGAGGACGAAGCGTGCCGACGGCGCCGACCGTCGTTGCGAGCACGAGGCCGGAGAGCGCGACGATCCTGACCGGCAGCGAGAGCCTCATCTCTCCTCTCTATCGGTGCTGCCGGAAATCGCCTCGATCGCACGAAAGAGGGGGCGCGATTGCTCGCGCCCCCTCTTGGCGATACACGGCATGTCGTCCGTGACTAGCCGTCAGTCGCACAGTCGCCCTGCGTCACGGAGCCGATCTTGCCCGCTGCAGGAATCGCGCCGGGGCTGCCGCCGCCGACGTAGTAGTAGGACGCGCCGCCTTCCTTGACGTCATTGAGGCAGTAGCCGCCGCCGCCGTTCAGGACCACCGGCATGACGTTCGGCGAGACGCCGGGAGCCTCTTGGGCGAGGGTCGCATTCGTCAGGCCGGTGTAGGAGTTGTTGCCGCCGGCAGCGTCCTGATACCAGGCTTCGGCGGCCGGGATCGCCGAGCGGACGTTGGATGCGGCCGCAGCGTTCTGCGCATTTCCGCGGAAGCTCAGGTAGGACGGCACGGCGATCGCAACGAGGATGCCGAGGATGATGATGACGACGAGGAGCTCGATCAGTGTGAAACCCTGCTCGCTCGCCATCCGGTTCTTGATCTTGTCGATCACGGGTCTTCTCTCCTTCAGGGTGGGTTGGACACCAGGGGGGACGTCTCGCGGTGCGGTATCGGCGAGCCCGGGGAGGGCCCAAGAGCCTCCAAAGAGGGATTGAGCGCCTCGAGCAAGGGATGCTTCGTTCAGGTCGTCAAGTTGCGCTGCGGGGCTGCCGATACGAGCGTCCGTGGAACACCCGATCCAGTCGATCGACACGCTGCTGGAGCACGGGGTCGCCGCTGGTGCCTCCGATCTGCACGTCACCGTCGGCGCTGCACCGGCCGTCCGGGTGCGGGGTCGCCTCGAGCAGCTCGAGGGCTTCGCGCCGCTCGACTCCGAGGCGATCCGCGGGCTCCTCTACCGGATCCTGACCACCGAGCAGCAGAAGCGGCTCGAGCTCGACCGGCAGCTCGATCTGTCCTATGCCGTCCCCGGCCTCGCCCGCTTCCGGGTCAACGCCTACGTGCAGCGAGGGACATTCGCCGCGGCGTTCCGGATCGTTCCCGATGACCTGAAGACCCTGGAGGAGCTGAGCCTGCCGGAGAGTCTCCGCGAGCTGACGACGCTCGCACGCGGTCTCGTTCTCGTCACCGGACCGACCGGATCGGGCAAGTCGACGACGCTCGCGGCCCTGATCGACGAGATCAACCGCACTCGCTTCGACCACATCATCACGATCGAGGACCCGATCGAGTTCCTGCATCGGCACAAGCACTGCCTCGTGAACCAACGCGAGATCGGCGCCGACGCTCCGAGCTTCGCCGCGGCTTTGCGGGCGGCGCTGCGCCAGGACCCGGACGTGATCCTGCTCGGAGAGATGCGCGATCTCGAGACGATCTCGACCGCGCTGACGGCGGCCGAGACCGGCCACCTCGTGTTCGGCACGCTCCACACCCAGAGCGCGGTCGGGACGGTCGACCGCATGATCGACGTCTTCCCCGCCGAGCAGCAGGATCAGGTGCGGACGATGATCGCCGGCTCGCTCCAGGGCGTCGTCACGCAGGCGCTGCTGCCGACGAGCGACGGTCAGGGCCGCGTTCCGGCGCTCGAGCTCCTGGCCCCCGACGACGCGATCCGCAACCTGATCCGCCAGGGCAAGGCCGAGCAGATCTACTCCTACATGCAGACCGGCTCGCGCAGCGGCATGCAGACGATGGAGCAGGCGCTGGCCGATCTCGTCGTGCGGCGAATCGTCTCGGCCGATGACGCGATCGCCCGTTCCAGTCGCCGGCCCGAGCTGAGCGCGCTCCTCCAGCGCCTCGGGGTGTCCGTGTCCCAGCCCTCCGTGTCGCAGCCCTCCTTCGGCAGCGAGCTCCGGCTCGCGGGAGTCTGACGTGGCTGACAAGACATCGATCTGGAAGAAGGAGATCCACCTGAGACGGCCCGTAAAGGCCCCTGCTCGCACGCGCGTGTCGTTGGACTGGTCGGCACCGGAGCCCGCGCCGCCAGCCGAGCCCGAGAGCTGGCCGACCCGGAAGCGAGCGGAGCTCTGGGACGAGCGGCTGGCGCCCGAGCCGCACGATGTCGTTGCTCCGGTTGGCGGGCCGAGGCTCGAGTTGGTCCGGGAGCAAGAGCCGGAGCCAGAGTCCGAGCCTGAGCCCACGCCGGAGGCCGAGCCGGAGCCGCCGAGAGCGCCGCTGCTCAAGCGAGAGGTGCGTCTGCGCCGGCCCAGGCCGTCGAGGCGGGCAGGCCGAGGGAGTGAGCTGGTCGGACTGCGAGTCGGCTCGTCCCGGATCGCCGCGGCGCACGTCCGCAACGGCCGCGCCGCCGAGCTCGTGAAGCTTGCGCATGGGCCGATCGAAGCCGCGGTAGTCACCGACGGCGAGGTGCGTGACCCGGCCGCGCTGGCCCTCGTGCTGAAGCGGTTCTTCGAGCAGCACAAGCTGCCTCGCGGCCGCGTGCGGCTCGGGATCGCGACCAACCGGATCGGTGTCCGGGTGCTCAACGTGCCGAAGATCGAGGACCCGAAGATGCTCGAGAACGCGATCCGCTTCCGGGTCCAGGAGGTGCTCCCGATCCCGCTGGCGGACGCGGTGCTCGACCACCTCGTGCTCGGCGATCTCGAGCAAGCCGACGAGCCGACGAGCCGGGTGCTCGTCGCCTTCGCCCACCGCGAGCTGATCGATCGCTACGTCGAGGCCTGCAAGCGCGCCCGCATCAAGCTCGTGGGAATCGACTTCGATGCGTTCGCGCTGCTCCGCGCCCTCTCGGACGACTCGGTGAAGGCCGAGCATGCGACCGTGGCCGTTGCGATCGGCCACGAGCGGACGATCTTCGCCGTCGCCGAGGGCGGCGTCTGCGACTTCACCCGCGTGCTCGAATGGGGTGGAGCCTCGCTCGACGTGGTGCTCGCACGTGCGCTCGATCTGACCCCCTCGCAGGCGGGGCCTCTGAAGCCGACGCTCTCGCTCGTGGGCGACGCGCCGAACACCCGGCTCTCCCCGGGCCGGCTCGAGGCGGCCCAGGCGGCGATGCGGCAAGAGCTCCAGCTGCTCGCGCGCGAGCTGCTCTCGTCGCTGCAGTACTACCAATCGCGTCCGGGCTCGCTCGCAATCGCCGAGATCCTCCTCGCGGGAGGCGGGTCGCAGCTCGTCGGCACTGCGGTCGAGCTCGAACGCCTCCTGGGCGTGCCGGTGCGGGTCGCCGATCCGTTCGCGCAGGTGACGCTCGGCCGGAAGGTCAAGCGGCCGGCCGACCCCGGCTCGCTGGCGATCGCCGTCGGCCTCGGGATCGAGCGATGAGAGCCGTCAACCTCCTGCCGAAGGACGCCGGGGTCAGTCCGAGGCGGCGGTCGGCTGCGCCGCTCGTCCTCGCTGCGACAGCCCCGCTGCTTGCCGGCAGCCTCGTGTTCGTCGGCTGGTCGGTCGAGCAGCGTGCGGTGACCGAGAAGCGCACCGACCTCGGCACCCTCCGCGCGCTCACCGCACGGGCCAAGCCCTCGAGCGCCGCGGCCACTCGACTCGCGGCGCTGCTCGCCGCGGACTCCGCCGCGCGGAGATCGGCCCTCGACTCGGCTCTCGCCGACCAGGCGAACTGGGACACGACTCTGCGCGACCTCGCGCGTGTCTTGCCGAGCAACGTCTGGCTGACCCAGCTGAGCGCTGCCTCACCGGCGCCGGCCGACCCGAGTACGACCTCGTCGGCGGCGAGCTCCTTCTCGATCCAGGGCTACACGTACTCCCAGGCAGCGGTCGCGCACCTTCTCGAGCGCCTCTCGCTGCTGCCGACCCTGAGCAACGTGACGCTCGGATCCTCAATCGCGACGACGAGCGGCAAGAAGGCGCTCGTCGAGTTTCAGGTGACCGCAACCGTCGCGCCCTCGATCGAGGAGCCCGCAACATGAGCATCTCCCCGCGCGTCGCACTCGTCGCCGGCCTGGCCGGGCTCGCGGCGCTGATCGCGGCGGCCGGATTCGTGCTGGTCGTGCTTCCGCAGCACTCGCAGGAGCAGCAGCTGGCAACCAAGATTCAGCAGGAGCAGACGCAGCTGATCTCGTCGAAGGTCGGGCAGGCAAGCGCAAGCCCCTCGCAGGCGACCGACCTCTACCGCCTGAGCGAGGCGATGCCGAGCTCGGTCGAGATGCCCGGGATCCTGCGCGATCTCTCCCGTCTGGCCACCGCGAGCAGCCTGACCCTGGACTCGGTGAAGCCGTCCCCGGTCGTCGCTCCGACCCCGGCGTATTCGGTCGTCCCGCTGATCGTCGTCGTCAGCGGCAAGTACGCAGCGCTCACGGGCTTTCTCCAGCGCCTCCGCCAGGCGGTTCGCAGCCAGGGTGGGAGGCTCCAGGTCGAGGGACGGCTCTTCGACGTCGACCAGCTACAGCTGAGCTCGACCGACGGCAAGACGGTCAGCGCCACTCTGAACCTCGATGCCTTCGCATACGGCACCGCCGGGGTGGCCCCGGCAGCCGTGTCGTCGAGCCCGACCACCTCGACCACAGCGACGACCACCACGACCGCGAGCAACCCGTAGTGGCCGCGCGCCGTCTGACGCCCGCCCAGGCGCGGGAACGGAAGGCCAGGCTGACGGCGATCTGCCTCGCGGTCGTCTTCCTGGCCGTGGCCGCGATTCAGGGCCCGGGCCTGCTGAAGTCGCTGCACAGGTCCCCGGCCGGGGCTGCGGCAGCCGCTCCGGGTTCGACGCCCACCGCGGCGGAGCCGTCGGGCGCGACTCCGCTGCCGCATGCCGGCGCCGGGACGCTGACGAGCTTCTCGCGGTTCCCGCTCGGGGATCCCTTCCAGGCGCAGGTCGCGGTCTCTGCGACCGGCGCCGTGACGTCCACGCCCGCGGCCGCCCCGACACCGACGGTCACCGCCAAGGCGGCGCCGAAAGCGAAGCCGGCACCCAAGGCGAAGCCGGCGCCGCCGCTTCCGATCTCCTCAGCCGCCGCCGGTTCCCTTCACCGTCGCTCCGACCCCGGTCGCGCCGCCGAACGCCGCGCTGATCGCGCTGAACGGCAAGCGGCAGGTCGTGCTCGTCGGCGCCGGCTTCCCCACGGGCGAGCCGCTGTTCAAGCTCGTTGCGCTCGGGAAGAAGGACGTCAAGATCGGCGTGCTCGGCGGATCGTTCACGAGCGGCGCGCCGACACTCGCGCTCCTGCTCGGTCGAGCGATCACGCTTGCCGACGAGGTCGACGGTTCGCGCTACGTCCTGCGGCTCGTCGCGCTGACGACCGCGGCAGCGCCGGCGCCGCCTCTTACCACGACAACGGCAGCTCCTTCCGCGGGATAACCGATCGGGCGATCTCCGCTGTCCTCCCGGGCTCCGATAGGAGCTAGGTGGGACGGCTCGGACGCGAGGAGAGTGGCATCGCGCTCGTGCTCGCGCTCATCTCGATGCTGGTGCTGTCGTCGCTCACTGCCGCCGTGCTCTTCTCGACGACCGTCAACCACCGCAACGCACTGCGCTCGTCCGAAGGCGACCGCGCGTTCGCGCTCGCCGAGGACGGTCTCGCCGACGCCGAAGGGCGTCTCTACACCGCCGTGGAGGGCGGCTGCACGTCGAACTGCGTGCCGGCGTCGTCGTTTGCGCAGGACAGCGGCACGGTCAGTTACTCCGGGACTCTCGCCGGGAGCACCTGGACGCTCTCGGGTACGGGCACGATCGACGGGCTCAGCCGCTCCGTGAGCGCGCAGGCGAATGTTCCGCCACCCCAGACGATCCCCGATCCGACGATCTGGAACTACCTCTACTCGAACAGCCAGACGTCCTGTCTGGCGCTGAGCGGCGGGAGCACGATCAACGTGCCGCTCTACACGCAGGGCCCGCTCTGCATCAGCGGCGGCGCTCATTTCACCGGCTCCGACCTGGAGGTGAACGGGGCGCTGACGATCGGCGGCGGCTCCAACATCGGTACGGTCTCGCAGCCGATCACGAAGCTCGACATCGCCGGCACCTGCACCCAGACCGGGACCGGGCTCCCGAACCCGGTCTGCGACGGCAAGACCGGCCTGATCCACGCAAGCACGGTCGGAAGCTCCGTGTCGCCGACGCTGACGATGCCGGCGACCAACTTCAGCGCCGTCTATGCGGCCCAGGCCGCTGCGGCCAAGACCGGGTGTCCCGCGGGGCTCTTCGACAACGATGCGACCCTGAACGACAGTCTCAGCGCGGCAAGCCTGACGAACGCGCTCTTCCCGGTCACCTACTATCCGGCGCCGAGCTCCTACGACTGCCATGTGGGCACGGGCGAGCTCAAGTGGACGCAGGTCTCCGGCTCCTCGAACGGCACGCTCCTCGTCAACGGCACCTTCATCTTCGACGGCAGCCTCAATCTCGGCTCGACCAACGGCGGCCAGAAGGTCACCTACGTCGGCGGCGGCACGCTCTATTTCACGGGCACCGTCTTCGTCGACGGCGGCGCTGCCTTGTGCGGCGGCCCGTCGGGGTGCCCCAACTGGAATCCCGGCGGCTACGACCCGACGCAGACGACCCAGTGCAGCGGCTGCAACGTCCTGACGCTGATCGCCGGCTGCTGGGCGAACTCGACGGGATCCCATCATCGCGACCGACTGTGCTGACCTCTCGGGCGGAACCACGACCCAGGCCGGCATCATGGCCGCCAACAAGCCCGGGGCCTATTACCTGAGCGGCGGCTCTGTCGACCAGGGGCCTGTGCTCGCCGACACGATCAACGTGTCGGGCGGGACGAGCATCTCGACGATGATGCCGTTCCACAACCTCCCGTCGGGAACGCCGACCGACACGAAGACGGTTCCCTCAACGCCGCAGGCGCCGACCAACTGGAGCGGCTGAAGCGCGTTGCCCTACGGGCCGCGGTCGAACGCGGCCGTCTCGCGCAGGAGCTCGGGTGTTCCGGCCTCGTTGGGGTCCTGCACGATCACCGTGACCTCGCGCACCGTCCAGCGGATGCTGATGTTGTTCTGGACGTCGCGGATGAACGTCTCGATCCGGTAGGTGCGGTGATCCGAGCCGGTGACCGTCTGGATCGGCAGGCACTGGGGGCTCGAGCCGCAGCTCGCGAGCGCCGTGTCGGTCGCGTTCGCCGCGTTGTCCAGCGCGGCTTCGTCGCTGACGTAGCGGCTGTCGTAGCTCCCGCTCCCGCTCGTCTCGACCCCGGCGAGGGTTGCCTGGTCGAGCCCGATCGACGCGTACGGCAGCGAGTTGTAGAGCTCGATCTGCGCATCGGCGAGCGAGGACGCCACTGTCTTCTCGGCCGCGTCGCGGAGCGAGACAGCTGCCGAGTCGTAGCCGGCCACGAGCACGAGCAGCGCAATCGTGAGGATCATGATCGCGACCGAGAGCTCGATCAGCCCGAAGCCGTCCTCTTCCCTCCGTAGACGGGCAAGCATCTCCGACCAGGCATCGGCAGATCGGTTTCACCCCTCAAGCCCTCGACAGCGGGTGCCGATTCGAAGCGCATGGCGACGTTTGCGTACAGCGCGATCAACGCCCAGGGACTCGAGCTCGACGGCACGGTCTCGGCCGGCGACGCTACTGCCGCGATCGAGCAGCTCCGCTCGCGCGGCCTGCTCGCCGACCGGATCAAGGAGATCGCGGAGGGCGACGGCTCGCCTGCCCGTGGTCTCTTCCGCAAGGTGAAGCCGAAGTCGCTCCAGATCTTCTCGCGTCAGTTCGCGACGATGATCGAGGCGGGGATGAACGTCGTTGCGGCGCTCGTGGTGCTCGAGCAGCAGACGGTCGATGCGGTGCTCACCGACGTGATCTCGACCGTCCGTGAGGATGTCGAGGGCGGCCTGCTGCTTTCCGAAGCGATGGCGCGCCACCCGAGAGTCTTCACCCGTCTCTATGTCGCGATGGTCGAGGCCGGCGAGGCGGCGGGCGTCCTCGACATCGTCCTCGATCGCGTCGCGCTCCAGATCGAGAAGGAGCAGACGCTGAAGCGGAAGGTCAAGAGCGCGATGGTCTACCCGACGATTACGCTCGTCTTCTCGGGGATCACGCTGGTCGCGATGCTCATGTTCGTCGTGCCGGTGTTCGTGAAGATCTTCGCGCAGCTGCACGGACAGCTGCCGACGCTCACTCAGTGGGTGCTCTTCGCATCCACGCTCTTGCGAGACGACTGGTTCGTGATCTTCCCGCTACTCGGCCTGCTCGCGTACGGCTTTGTCCGGGGCAAGCGCACCGAGGCGGGCCGTCGCGCCTGGGACCGCATCCGGTTGCGCTTGCCGCTGCGGATCGGCGACACGACCCGGAAGATCACGATCGCCCGCTTCGCCCGCACGCTCTCGACGCTGGTCGCCGCCGGTGTCGACATCATCAAGGCGCTCGAGATCACCGGGCAGGCCTCCGGCAACTACGTCGTCGAGGAGGCGCTCGGAGACGTTCGAAACCGCGTCCGCGACGGGGCCTCGATCGCCCAGCCGCTTGTCGACAACGAGGTCTTTCCGCCGATGGTCAGCCAGATGGTCCGGATCGGCGAGGAGACGGGCGAGCTCGAGAAGATGCTCCGCAAGGTCGCCGACTTCTACGAGGCCGAGGTGGACGCGGCGATCGACGCGCTGACCTCGATCATCGAGCCGTTGATGATGATCGTCGTGGGCGCGATGGTCGGCGTGATCCTGATCGCCATGTACCTGCCGATGTTCAAGATGCTCCACCTCGTCAGCCAAACCGGCTGACGGGGAGAGCGACGTTTTACCTTCCGCTTACGTTCGTCAGATGGCTGTGTGACAGCGATGCCGAACTATCGTGATGTGAACATGCGGTCGACAGGGAGGGTCGGAGCTGTGACGGTGGCTGCGCTTGCGCTTGCCGGAGCCGCGTCCGCCGCAGGCCCTCTGGCGTCGCTGCCGCCGGGCTGGTCGCACGCCGCGGTCAACGTCGTCGGCCCGCACGGGCAGGGGCACACGATCGTCTACGACCGCGGCAAGGTCACCGCGGTCGGGCCGCTGACGCTGACGCTGAACGAAGCCGACGACTCGGTGGTCACGATCTCGGTTGCGCCGAACGCGACCGTGAAGCGCAACGGCGCGACGGCAACGCTGGCCCAGGTGCAGCCGGGCGACAACGCGGTCACCATGGGCATCGACGGTTCCCCGGCGATCCAGGTGCGGGCCACCGCGCCGCCGCCGCCGCCTGTGACCACGAAGGGCCGGGTGCTCGCGGTCGGCTCGTCTTCGCTGACGCTGCGGGAGCAGGACGGCACCGTCGTCACGATTCCGGTTGCCGCGAGCGCGACAGTGAAGTTGAACGGCCAGTCCGGCTCGCTCTCGCAGATCCAGCCCGGCTTCTCCGCCGCGATGGTGACGGTCGGCGACCTGCCCGCCCGGGCGGTTCGCTCGAACGGGAAGCTCCCGGTACCTCCATCCGGCTCGACGGCACCCGGTTCGTCGCCGTAGTCAGGCGCCGGTCGTAGACTCATGGCGATGCTTGGAACCGTCCTGCTCGTCGAGGACGAGCCTTCGGTTGGTGAGCTCGTCAGCAGCTATCTGACCCGAGACGGGTATCGGGTGATCTGGGTTCGCTCGGGCGAGGACGCGCTCGTCGAGCTCGACCGTCACCAGCTCCGCATCGTCCTGCTCGACATCGGGCTTCCCGGCATGGACGGGTTCGACGTCTGCCGCGCCATCCGGTTGAAGTCGAAGGTGCCGATCCTGATGCTGACCGCGCGGGACGAAGAGGCCGACACCGTCGTCGGTCTCGAGGTCGGCGCGGACGACTACGTGACGAAGCCGTTCTCGCCGCGGGAGCTCGCAGCTCGGATCAAGGCGATCCTCCGGCGGACCGATCCGGCTCCGGACAAGGACGTCCTCGCGCTCGGCGACGTGATCCTGGACCGCGAATCGCACGACGTTACGGTCGCCGGAGAGCCGATCGAGTTGACCGCCAAGGAGTTCGACCTGCTCGCGTTCTTCCTCGCGAATCCCGGCGCGATGCTGTCGCGCGACCTACTGCTCGACCGGGTCTGGGGGATGGAGTATCCGGGTGGCACGCGCACCGTCGACGTCCACATCGCCCAGCTGCGCCGCAAGCTCGGCCGGCCGGACCTGATCAAGACGCTCCGCGGAGCGGGATACAAGGCAGCCGCGCCATGAGGACGCTGCGACGGCGTCTCTTCGTGGCGGTGCTCGCTGCGATCGTCGTCGCCGTCGCGTGCACGGTTGCGATCGGAGCCGGTCTCGCCCGCCGCACGGCCGCCCACGGTCTGCGCGTCAGCCTCGCCCAGCAGGCCGATTTGCTCGCCACGGAGGAGCAGCAACAGCCGAGCTACCTCGCCGAGGACTACGTGGTCGGCGACGTTCGCGTGATCGTGCGCCGTCGCGCCGACATGAGGCAGTTCGTCCCGGCCGACAAGGCGTCGAACGGGACGCTGACCCTGGAAGGCGTTCGCGACATCTACTCGTATCGGCCGATCGGGCCTCGCGGCCTCCTGATGCTCGAGCCCGCCGCCCGCCCGACCGACTGGGGCGCGTTCCTCCGCGATCTCTTGCTGGCCGGCGGCGTCGGAGCGATTCTCGCCGGGCTGATCTCGTACCTCCTCGCGCGCTCGATCGCGACCCCGATCGGACGCGTGGCAAAGGCGAGTCGCGCTCTCGCAGAAGGAGCATCTCCCGAACCGCTGCCGACCGGGGGAACAGCGGAGATCGCGTCGTTGGCGCGCGCGTTCAACGACATGGCACTGCAACTCGCGGCCTCGCGCGAGAGCGAGCAGAACTTCCTGCTCTCGGTCAGCCATGAGCTGAAGACACCGTTGACCGCGATTCGGGGCTACGCAGAGGGCCTGGCCGAGGGAGCGTTCGAGCCGTCTGTCGCCGCCGACACGATCCTCGTCGAGTCACGCAGACTCGAGCGTCTCGTTCGCGACCTGCTCGATCTGGCGCGGATGCAGCGCCACGCCTTTCAGGTCGGCCGCGAGCCGGTCGACCTGGCCGAGGCCGCGCGCGAGATCGTCGCGCGCCACCAGGCGTCGGCACCGAGTACGGCGTCTTGCTCGCCGCAGAGGGCGGCGAGTCGTGGGTCGAGGCCGACCACGACCGTGTGCTCCAGATCGGCTCGAACCTCGTCGAGAACGCGCTGCGTGTCACCCCGCGCGGGGGCGCGGTGACGGTTCGAGCGGCGCCCGGGCGGTTGATCGTCCAAGACACCGGCCCCGGGCTGAACCCGGATGACGTGCCCCACGCGTTCGACCGCTTCTATCTCTACGACAAGCACAGCCGCGAGCGCCGGGTCGGCAGCGGCCTCGGGCTCGCGATCGTGAAGCAGCTGACGCTCGCGATGCGCGGCGAAGTCGGGGTCGAGACGGCGCCGGGTCAAGGAGCGACGTTCAGCGTGACGCTGCCGTCAGCGTCGAAGCCGGAACGTGCCCACGACCTGGACGTCGCTCCCGTGCACGCGTCCTAGGGCAGCCGGCGCCACCGATCCGCCGAACCCGAAACTAGGCATGTCCCGGTGTCAGACACCGAACCGAAACTGCGAAGAAACTGTGACAATTGTGCAACATGTCACGAGCCGTGGCGAGGATCGGCTAGGTTCGGGACATCACCTCGATCGTCCAGACCGCAGCCGCTGCGCGGCGCCGATGGCTCTGGTTGCGGGGTAAACGAGCCGATGTCGTGATCGATCAGACATTCCGCGGCCCGCCGGACGCGCCTGCTCGGGCAGCCGGTGTCGGGTCCTACTCGGCCGTGTCGTCCGCGGCCACGACCCGGTGTCAGACACCGTCGAATCGCGATCCCGGTTGGCGTTCGGAGGCCCGCGATACACTTCCCGTGTTTGGCGGCGTAGCTCAGCTGGTTAGAGCGTCGGACTCATAACCCGAAGGTCGGTGGTTCGAGCCCACCCGCCGCTACTCCACAGAAGAGCGTCGCGACACTCCGGCCGTAGCCCGGGTCCCGCTACACTTCCGCAGCTCCGGGGCAGTGCGTCAGCCTGCCTCGGCATTCGAATTCGAACCTCACGACCTTAGGAAGCCACGTGGCAAAGACCGGAGTCAGAGTTGCGATCACGCTCGCCTGCACAGAGTGCAAGAGGCGCAACTACCAGACGAACAAATCGAAGCGGAACACGCCGGACCGGGTGGAGTTCAAGAAATACTGCCGTTGGTGCGGCGCGCACACCCCCCACAGGGAGACGCGCTAGCTCCTGATGGCACGCTCAGCTGATCTTGGCGGCAGCGCCTCGCGACCACTGCCCGAATCGCGTCCTGCCGGCGAAGTTCAGGCCGGGCGGGGCCGCGGCGGCCCGTTCCGCTTCATCGGCGAGTCGTGGGCCGAGCTCCGCAAGGTCGAATGGCCGAGTCAGAACCAGGTCTTTCAGGGAACCGTCGTCGTTCTGATCGCCTGCGTGATCGTCGGCATCTACCTCTACATCAACGACGAGATCTGGAAGCGCGTCGTCTCCAAGATCTTCCTGGGCCAGTAGGAAAGGGAACAGATGTTTCGCTGGTATGTGATCAACACCTATTCGGGCCATGAGAACAAGGTCAAGACGAACCTCGAGCACCGCGTCGAGTCGATGGGCCAGCGCCCGCGCTTCCGCCGCGTCGTCGTCCCGACCGAGCAGGTGATCGAGACGAAGGACGGTCAGAAGGTCCAGGCCGAGAAGCGCGTCCTCCCGGGCTACGTGCTCGTGAACATGGACCTGAACGACGACGCCTGGATGGTCGTGAAGAACACTCCCGGCGTCACCGGCTTCGTCGGCGCCGGCTCCAAGCCCGTGCCGCTCTCCCAGGGCGAGGTCGACCGGATCCTGAAGACCGGCGCCTCGACCGCCGAGCGCCCGCGCGCGCAGGTCGCGTTCTCGCTCGGCGAATCCGTCAAGGTGACGAGCGGCCCGCTCTCCGACTTCGACGGCGAGATCGTGGACGTGAACCCCGACCAGCAGAAGCTGAAGGTGCTAGTTGATATCTTTGAGCGCCAGGTTCCGGTTGAGCTTGGCTTCGACCAGGTAAAGAAGCTCGACTGATGGCGAAGAAAGTCCTCACACTCATCAAGCTCCAGATCCCGGGCGGGCAAGCGAACCCTGCGCCGCCGGTCGGCCCTGCGCTCGGCCAGCACGGCGTCAACATCATGGAGTTCTGCAAGGCGTTCAACGCCCAGACGGCGCAGGAGAACGGCCGGATCACGCCGGTCGAGATCACCGTCTACGAGGACCGGAGCTTCGACTTCATCACGAAGACGCCGCCGGCGGCCGTCCTGATCAAGGAGGCGCTGCGGCTCGAGAAGGGCTCGGCCGAGCCGAACCGCAACAAGGTCGGCCGCCTCACGAAGGAGCAGCTCCGCTCGATCGCCGAGACGAAGCTCGTGGATCTGAACGCACGTGACGTCGACCAGGCGATGAAGGTCATCGCGGGCACGGCTCGTTCAATGGGTGTCGAGGTGGAAGCGTGAGCTTCCACCGGCTTGACACCCATCGGTTCGAATCGACGAGCGCCGGGCTTTGCTCGGTGCTCGTACGGGACAGCGAGGTGGAGGCGTAATGCCGCATGGGAAGCGCTACCGCCAGGCACGCAGCCTGGTCAACCGCGACGAGGTCTACTCGCCGCTCGAAGCGATCCGGCTGCTGAAGAAGGCCGACAGCGCGAAGTTCGACGAGACCGTCGAGGTGCACCTGAACCTCGGCTTGAACGTCCGGCACGCCGACGAGCAGTTGCGCGGCACGTTGATGCTCCCGAACGGCACCGGCCGAACCACGCGCGTCGCCGTCTTCGCCGAGGGCGACAAGGCGAAGGAAGCGGAGGAGGCAGGCGCCGACGTCGTCGGCTCGGCCGATCTCGCGAAGCGCGTCGAGGAAGGCTTCACCGACTTCGACGTCGCAATCGCGACGCCCGACCAGATGGGCAACGTCGGCCGGCTCGGCCGCGTGCTCGGCCCGCGTGGCCTGATGCCGAACCCGAAGACGGGCACCGTCACGTTCGACATCGGCAAGGCGGTCCGCGAGGCGAAAGCCGGCAAGCTCGAGTACCGCACCGACCGGGGCGCGAACGTCCACATCGCAATCGGCAAGAAGAGCTTCGACGAGAAGGCGCTGATCGAGAACTACGGCGCGCTGCTGGACGAGATCGTCCGCGCGAAGCCGTCGGCGTCGAAGGGCCGCTACATCCGGAAGATCACCCTGACCACGACGATGGGCCCGGGGATTCACGTCGACACGACGCGCACCCGCGACATCGCCGAAGAGCTGTCCGACGAGACCGCCAGGGAGGCAGTCGCCGCGGGCTAGCCTGTTTCCTCTACCCAAGTCCCGCGCCTGAGACAGATGGCAGCCCTCACCGGCAGAAGCCCATCCGAGGCGGAACGACTCTTCTGGAGCATCTCCAGCGAATCGGTCCGTCGAGAGGCGGGCCGAATGTGTTCTAAGGAGGTGCAATGCAGAAGGAAGACAAGGAACTCGTAGTCGCCGAACTGACGGAGAGGCTCCGTACCGCGGAGACCCTGTTCGTCGCCGACTACCGGGGCCTCACGATGCCCCAGATCGATGCGCTGCGTGGACGGCTCTTGGAGCACGGCGCCCGTTTCACCGTGGTCAAGAACACGCTCACCCGCCGCGCAGCGGAAGCTGCCGGGGCCGACGTGCTGCTTGCCCTGCTCGAGGGTCCCTCTGCGGTCGCGTTCATCGACGCCGACGGCGACATGGTCGCGGTCGCGAAGGCGCTCGCCGACTCGGCCCGCGAGACGAAGGTGCTCGCGATCCGTGGCGGCGTGATGCAGGGTCGCCAGATCTCGGCCGCCGAGGTCGACGAGCTGGCGAAGCTGCCGCCGTTCGACGTGCTCCGCGGTCAGGTGCTCGGTGCGATCATCGCACCGCTGACCTCGATCCTCGGGCTCGTCAGCGCACCGCTCCAGAGCCTGATCGGGCTGATCGATGCCCGCATCGAGCAGCTGGGAGGAGCCGCGGCGGAACCGGTTGCCGCGGCACCCGAGCCTGTTGCAGAAGTTGAAGCACCCGCCGAGGCCGAGGCAGAGACTGCCGAGCCCGAAGCAACTGCCGAGGAAGCCGAAGCGGCTCCCGAGGCAGAGACACCCGAAACTGAAACCACAGACCAGGAGGCATGACGATGGCTGCAGTTGACACAGTCTTCGAGCAGCTGGGGAGCATGACGGTCCTCGAGCTGGTCGAGCTGAAGAAGAAGATCGAAACCGAGTGGGAGATCACGGCCGCCGTGGCCGCTGCACCGGCGGCCGCAGGTGGCGGCGGCGGCGAGGCTGCCGCCGAGGAGAAGACGGCGTTCGACGTCGTTCTGACGAACGCCGGCCAGGCGAAGATCCAGGTGATCAAGGTCGTCCGCGCGGTCACCGGCCTTGGCCTCAAGGAGGCCAAGGAGCTGGTCGACTCGGCCCCCGGCCCGGTGAAGGAAGGCGTGACCCAGGAAGAGGCCGACTCGCTGAAGGTCCAGCTCGAAGAGGCCGGCGCCACGGTCGAGATCAAGTAGCTCGAGCTGATCTTGAAGGACGCGGGGGTCGGCGAAAGCCGGCCCTCGCCTCTTTCTGAGGGTTTCCCCGCGACACGAGGCGGCGAGCCGCTCTTCGGCGATTTCGATCCTGCGGAAGCCCGAGGTAGCTGCCAGACTCCGGGCGTGATCGGAGCCGCGTTGATTCTCGCCGCGATCCTGACGGCGCTGCTGGTTGCGAGCTCGCTCCGCCTCTCGAGCCTCGTCTCGGCCCTGCTCGTCGCCTATCTCGCGTTCGTCGCGAACCTCGGGCTCGTCACGCTCGTGCTCTCGCCCTTCCGCGAGGTCACCCGGGGAGGTCTCGCGCTTGCCGAGGGGGTGCTGCTGGCGGCCGCGCTCGTGACGTGGTCACGGCGCGGCCGACCTGGTCCTCCACTGGCGGCCGCCAGAGCGGGGTGCAGAGCGATCGTCTCCGGTCCGCTGACCCTGCTCTATCTGCTCGTGGTCGTCACTGCGCTTGCCTACGAGCTCCTCCTTGGCCTCACCGTGCCCCCGAACAACTGGGACTCTCTCACCTACCACCTCGCGAAGGTGGCCGCGTGGGCCCACCACGGCGGGATCTACTGGATCCCGAATGCGCCGACGGGCCGGCTGAACGAGTTTCAGCCGCTCGCCGAGCAGCAGAACCTCTTCCTCTTCGTGGCCACTCACCGGGACCTGCTCTACGCGATGCCGCAGTACCTCGCCGAGCTCGCGATCCTCCTCGCCGTGTTTGGCGCGGCCCGCCGACTCGGCTTCGAGGTGCGCGCCGCCGCTTGCAGCGCGTTCCTCCTTGCCACCTTCCCGTTGATCGCGCTCGAGGCGTCGACGGCGCAGAATGACCTCGTCGTAGCGTCGCTTCCGGCCGCAGCGGCATGCTTGCTACTGGGCGGCATCGGAGCAGAGACGGTGGCCGCCGGCGTTGCCGCGGGGATGAGCGTCGGGGCGAAGCTCACGGCCGTGCTCGTGCTGCCGATCCTCATCTGGCTCGCCCTGGAGCGCGGACGAAGAGCCTTCCTGATCGCGGTGGTGGGCGCCGTCGCCGGCTTTGCGGCGATCGGCTGCTGGAGCTTCGTGCTCAACGATGTGCACACGGGCCACCTGCTCGGATATGGAGACGGTCGTACGGAACACACTGCCTCGCCGTCCTTTCCAGGCAGCTTCGTGACCGCGCTCTCGATCCTCTACGAGGTCATGGACCTCTCCGTCCTCTGGCATCTCGTGATTCACCTGCTCGTGTACGCGGGTGTTGTCGTAGCTTTGCTCACCGTCGTCTACTCGCTCAAGCGATCGGGAATCCGACGCGCGCTCGTGGACGGCGCGACCGTCGCCGTGCCGTTCGTGTCGCCCGCGCTCGTGATCGTGGGAGGCGCCGCCCTGGCCTTTGCAACACGCCGGCTAGGGACACCGGTACGTGGCCCTGGAGGAACGTACGGAGAGCTCAACAACAACGGGAGCGAAGACGCGACCGCCTTCGGTCCGATCGGCGGCATCGTGTTGCTGGTGGTTCCGGTGATCGTGGCGGCGGCGTACTTCGCCCGCAGGGTCGACATCCGCCAGCTTGCTCTTGCGTGCGCCTTGCCGACGTTCGTGATTCTGCTTTCGCTCGAGTCACGGTTCGACCCTTGGCTTCCTCGCTTTCTGATCCTGCCGGTTGCCCTGACCGCGCCGCTTCTCGCCTGGATCTTTCGAAACCGCGCCACGACCGCCGCCTTCCTGTGCGTCAGCGCTCTGCTGCTTGGCTTGGCGGTCACGCGCGACATCATGAAGCCACTCGAAAGTCCCTACGGGCCGCCCTGGCGGATCTCGTGGGCGCAAGCGCTGGACGAGACCGGGCAACCTCTCGCGGCGACGGCTCTGGCCGCGTTCGACAAGGCGGTACCGCCGACCGCCTGCGTCGGCGCGGCGCTGAACAACGACAATCCTGCTTACCTCCTCTACGGGCGAGATTTCCGCCGCGATGTCGTGTATCTCCCGGTCGCGGGAGTGGAGCGGGAGGCGTCGCGTGCACACCTCGGCTACGTCGTCATCAGCACCGGACAGCAACAGAAGCCGGCCATCCGCAGGCTGAGAGCGGCGCGATGGAAGGTCGAGCCGCTCGGCGGCTACTGGACGCTCGCGGAGGCGCCGCCCGGGACGAGCGGAACCTGCGTCTGATCTCCCGACGCAGTGGGGCCTGCGCAGCGACCGAGTCACTCGAAGCCGGCCCTTGCGGCATTTCGGGGCGCACGGGTTGCTCCGTCGCTCTTGCTTGTGCTGTTGCGCGGACTGCAGGTGCGCGACGAGTCGCCCACCACGAGCCGCAAAGTGTCTCTATGAAGAGGGGGCACACGGGGGAGAACCGAAGGTGCTCCCCCGCGATTTGCTACTCTCCCCGAGTCAGTCGAACCGGCCCTCGTCGCGTGCTTGCGGCTGGAGGGCCATTTCCGCTACCCTGGGAGGTTCGCTGACTTTTGCTCCGCTGTTGTGCTCTGCTCAGTTCTGCCCCGTTTTCCTGCCTCGCACTCCACTTCTTCATAGCATCTAAGGGAGGCTGTTTTTCTTGGCCCAATCGGTCACTGCGCCTCGCGCGCGCAAGTCGTTCTCTCGTCTCAAGCACGTTCTCGACCTCCCCAACCTGATCGACATCCAGCGTGAGTCCTTCGACTGGTTCCTGAACGAAGGCCTCCGCGAAACGATCGACGACATCTCGCCGATCGAGGACTACACAGGTTCGCTCGCGGTCGAGTTCGGTGAGTATCGCTTCGGCGACCCGCAGTTTTCAATCCAGGAATGCCGTGAGAAGGACCTGACCTACCAGGCGCCGCTCTCGATGACGGTCCGGTTCGTGAACAAGGACACGGGCGAGATGCGCGAGCAGACGGTCTTCATGGGGGACTTCCCGATGATGACCGACTGGGGCACCTTCATCATCAACGGCACCGAGCGCGTGATCGTCACCCAGCTCGTCCGCAGCCCCGGCGCCTATCTGATGGAGCCGAAGGACGGGACGAAGCAGGTCTTCATCGCGAACCTGATGCCGAGCCGCGGCTCGTGGCTCGAGCTCGAGATCGACAAGAAGGGCGTCGTCTACGCCCGCATCGACCGGAAGCGCAAGCTCCCGATCACGACCCTGCTGCGGGCACTCCCGGCCGAGGACCCGACCACGGGCTTCGTGCTGGACACGAGCACGGACGAGGCGATCCTGAAGCTGTTCAACGGCTCGCACTTCATCCAGGCGACGATCGAGAAGGACACCGACGACGCGCGAGGAAGAGGCGCTGATCGAGGTCTTCAAGAAGCAGCGCCCGGGTGAGCCGCCGACGCTCGACAACGCGCGGAACCTCCTGCGCTCGCTCTTCTTCGATCCCAAGCGCTACGACCTGACGAAGGTCGGCCGCTACAAGCTGAACCAGCGGCTCGGCGTCGACGTGCCCGACGACTGCCGGGTTCTGACGACGCAGGACATCCTCGCGCTCGTCCAGAAGCTCGTCTCGCTGCCGCACGCGATCGGCGTGCCCGAGGACTCGAAGGACTTCGCCGCCGACGCGATCGCCATCGACCGCCGGCCGATCCAGTCCGAGCTCGACGAATACGAGCACTTCGGCAACCGCCGCCTGCGCACCACCGGCGAGCTGATCCAGGAAGCATTCCGGGTCGGGCTCTACCGGATGGAGCGCGTCGTCCGGGAGCGGATGACGACCGAGGACGTCGACACGATCACGCCGCAGACGATCATCAACATCCGTCCGGTCGTGGCCGCGCTGAAGGAGTTCTTCGGCTCGTCCCAGCTCTCACAGTTCATGCAGCAGACGAACTCGCTTGACGGCCTCACGCACCGCCGCCGTCTCTCGGCACTCGGTGCCGGTGGGCTGACCCGCGAGCGCGCCCCGATCGAGGTGCGCGACGTCCACCCGACCCACTACGGCCGCATGTGCCCGATCGAGACGCCGGAAGGCCCGAACATCGGCCTGATCGGCTCGCTCGCCTCGATGGCGACGGTGTCGGAGTTCGGCTTCATCCAGACGCCGTACCGCAAGGTGGCGGCCGGCAAGGTGAGCGACGAGATCGTCTACCTCGACGCCTCCGAGGAGGCGCGGTACACGATCGCGCAGGCCTCCGAGCCCGTCGACGAGAAGACCAGCAAGTTCCTGCACGACCAGGTGCTCTGCCGCTCGCCCGAAGGCGAGGCCGTGATGGCCGCGCCCAAGGACATCCAGTTCATGGACGTCTCGCCGGCTCAGATCGTCTCGGTCGCGACCGCGATGATCCCGTTCCTCGAGCACAACGACGCCAACCGTGCGCTGATGGGCGCGAACATGCAGCGGCAGGCTGTGCCGCTGATGATCACGCAGGCGCCGCTCGTCGGCACCGGTCTCGAGTACCGCGCCGCGGTCGACTCGGGCGACGTGGTCGTCGCGCGCAACGCTGGCGAGATCGTCGAGCTCGACGCGACCACATCGTCGTCGAGGGCAAGGGCTCGCGGGACGAGTACGACCTGACGAAGTTCATGCGCTCCAACCAGGGCACGCTGATCCACCACAAGCCGATCGTGAAGCTCGGCGACAAGGTGAGCGCCGGCTCGGTGCTGGCCGACGGCTCGTCCACCGATCACGGCGAGCTCGCCCTCGGGGCCAACCTGCTCGTCGCGTTCATGCCGTTCGAGGGCTTCAACTTCGAGGACGCGATCGTGCTCTCGGAGCGGCTGGTGAAGCAGGAAGTGCTCACGTCGATCCACATCCACGAGTACGAGATCGATGCCCGCGCGACGAAGCTCGGCGACGAGGAGATCACGCGTGACATCCCGAACCGCTCCGAGGAGTCGCTGCGCAACCTCGACGACCGCGGTGTCGTCCGGGTCGGCGCGGAGGTCGGCTCGGGAGACCTGCTCGTCGGCAAGGTGACCCCGAAGGGCGAGACCGAGCTGACGGCGGAGGAGAAGCTGATTCGCGCCATCTTCAAGGAGAAGGCGCGCGAGGTTCGCGACACGTCGCTGAAGGTCCCGCACGGTGAGGGTGGCGTCGTGATCGACGTCAAGACCTTCGCGCGCGACAACGGCGACGACCTGAGCCCCGGCGTGAACGAGCTCGTCCGCGTCTACGTGGCGAAGAAGCGCAAGATCAGCGAGGGCGACAAGCTCGCCGGCCGCCACGGCAACAAGGGCGTCATCTCGAAGATCGTCCCCGAAGAGGACATGCCGTTCCTCGAGGACGGGCGCCCGGTCGACATCCTGCTGAACCCGCTCGGCGTGCCGAGCCGGATGAACATCGGCCAGATCCTGGAAACGCACCTCGGCTGGGCGGCGGCGCACGGCGTCTTCGCCGGCGACGGTGTCGAGGTGATGAACGGCAACTCGAAGCGCGTGATCAACGCGCCGTCCCCGACACCGGTCGCAACGCCCGTCTTCGACGGCGCGACCGTCGAGGACGTCGACGAGGCGCTCGTCTCCTGGACCGAGCAGAACCCGGACAGCCCGATCAAGTTCCTGGTCGACCAGAAGCGGCCGGTTGGGAGAAAGACCTCAGGAAAGGTGCGGCTCTTCAACGGCCGCACCGGCCAGCCCTTCGAGCAGAAGGTGACCGTCGGCTACATGTACATCCTGAAGCTGCTCCATCTCGTGGACGACAAGATCCACGCTCGCTCGACGGGCCCGTACTCGCTCGTGACGCAGCAGCCCCTGGGCGGCAAGGCCCAGTTCGGCGGCCAGCGCTTCGGCGAGATGGAGGTCTGGGCGCTCGAGGCTTACGGCGCCGCCTACACGCTGCAGGAGATGCTCACGATCAAGTCCGACGACACCGTTGGGCGCGTGAAGGCCTACGAGGCGATCGTGAAGGGCGAGAACATCGCCGAGCCGTCGATCCCGGAGTCGTTCAAGGTGTTGCTGAAGGAGATGCAGTCACTGGCGCTCGACATCCAGGTGATCTCCGAGGACGGTGGCGAGGTCGAGGTTCGCGAGGAGGACGACGAGCTGCTGCGCGCTGCTGAAGAGCTCGGGATCGACCTTTCCCCGGGCTCGCTGCGCGGTGTGGCCGGGCTCGATCCCACTGAAGCGGTGATCGAGGACGAGGCCCCGGATCTGGTCGACACCGACACCGACGCCGTCATCCCGGCCGACGAGGCGCTCGATCTCGACGACATCCTGATCGAAGTCGAAGTCGAGCCCGTCGAGGACGAGGAAGAGGAGACGCCGGTGGGCGCACTCGACGACATCGACCTCGAGCTCGAAGACTGAAGCACGAAAACTGACCGCACTGAAGACCCGAGCAAAAGAAAGAGGCGAAAGCTCACTTGATCGACATCAATGACTTCGACGCGATCCGGATCGGACTCGCATCGAGCAAGCAGATCCGCGACTGGTCATCCGGCGAGGTAACGAAGCCGGAGACGATCAACTACCGCACGCTCAAGCCCGAGCGCGACGGTCTGTTCTGCGAGCGCATCTTCGGTCCGACGAAGGACTGGGAGTGCTACTGCGGCAAGTACAAGCGGGTTCGCTACAAGGGGATCATCTGCGAGCGCTGCGGCGTCGAAGTGACGCGGCAGAAGGTTCGCCGTGAGCGCATGGGTCACATCGACCTGGCTGCTCCGGTCTCGCACATCTGGTTCTTCAAGGGCGTCCCGAGCCGCATCGGCTACCTGCTCGACATCGCGCCGCGCGAGCTCGAGAAGGTCCTCTACTTCGCCGCCTCGATCGTCACCGACGTCGACGTCGACGCGCGCGCGAAGGACCTGAACGACCTCGAAGACAAGGTCAAGGCCGAGGTCGAGCGCATCTACGTCGACCGCGACGAGCAGCTGGCTGCCCTCGAGCAGCGACTGAGCCGCCGGCGCGCGTACTTCGCCGAGAGCAAGGACAAGGGCTTCGACGAGGACGACGACTTCTGGATCCGCGGGCTCGCAACTTGGGCCGAGGAGCAGCTGCTCCCGACGCTCGAGGCTGTTCGCAGCCTGGTGGGCGGCTTGTTCGTGGAGCTGGTCGGGCAGATCACGACCGAGGACGCGAAGAAGATCCGCGAGCTCGTCCGCAACGCCGCCATCCGCGAAGACCGGAAGCTGACTCCGCGCGAGCTGGAGCTGGTCGCGGTCGCCGCCGAGCAGATCCGGGCCGCTCTCGCGTCCCTTCGCGACGACCAGGAGCACGCAACCGGCTCGAAGAAGGGCGCGGTCTCCAAGCACATCAACAAGATCGTCGACGGCCTGCTTCAGGGCGGCGAGATCGGCGCCGAGGACCAGGAGCTGCTGAGCGGCGTCGACATCAAGAACCTCGACAAGGCGCGCGAGCTCGGCAACGGCCTCCTGGCCGACGTCCTCGCGACTGCGAGTGACGAGGACGACATCCGCGAGGTCACGAACGACCTCTGCCTGCGCACCGACGGGAAGATCCAGAAGGAAGACCTCGACGCGATCGTCCAGTGGTCGCTGAAGGTGCGCGAGATGTACCTCGACATCGAGTCGCGCCGCGAGGACACCCGCGAGGCCTCGGTCGACTCCGTGAAGCGCCTCGAGGAGACGTGGACGCTCTTCCGCGAGCTCGAGCCGAAGAAGGTGATCAACGACGAGCAGCTGTTCCGCGAGCTGAAGGATCGCTTCGGCTCGCCGTACGGCTTCGGCGTCTACTTCCGCGGCGGCATGGGCGCGGAGTCGATCCGTGACCTGCTCCGCGATCTCGACCTCGCCGAGGAGTCGCGCACGCTGCGCGAGATCATCCGCACCTCGAAGGGCCAGAAGCAGCAGCGCGGGATCAAGCGCCTGAAGGTCTGCTCGGCGTTCATCAAGTCCGAGAACAAGCCGGAGTGGATGATCCTCGAGGCGATCCCGGTGATCCCGCCGGAGCTCCGCCCGATGGTGCAGCTCGACGGCGGCCGGTTCGCCACGAGCGACCTGAACGACCTCTACCGCCGCGTGATCAACCGCAACAACCGCCTCAAGCGGCTGCTCGACCTCGGCGCGCCCGAGATCATCGTCAACAACGAGAAGCGCATGCTCCAGGAGGCCGTCGACGCACTCTTCGACAACGGCCGCCGTGGCCGCGCGGTCACCGGCCCGGGCAACCGGCCGCTGAAGTCGCTGTCCGACATGCTGAAGGGCAAGCAGGGCCGGTTCCGCCAGAACCTGCTCGGCAAGCGCGTCGACTACTCGGGCCGTTCGGTGATCGTCGCGGGGCCGTATCTCAAGCTGCACCAGTGCGGGCTGCCGAAGCTGATGGCGCTCGAGCTCTTCAAGCCGTTCATCATGAGCCGGCTCGTCGAGCGCAAGTCGGTGCAGAACATCAAGGCCGCGAAGAAGTACGTCGACTCGATGACGCCCGAGGTCTGGGACGTCCTCGAAGAGGTGATCGCCGAGCACCCGGTGCTGCTGAACCGCGCACCGACGCTGCACCGCCTCGGCATCCAGGCCTTCGAGCCGGTGCTCGTCGAGGGCAAGGCGATCCAGGTCCACCCGCTCGTCTGCCACGCCTTCAACGCCGACTTCGACGGCGACCAGATGGCTGTCCATCTCCCGCTGTCCGCGGAGGCGCAGGCCGAGGCGCGGATCCTGATGCTCTCGTCGAACAACATCCTGTCGCCGGCCTCGGGCCGTCCGCTCGCGACCCCGACGCAGGACATGGTGCTCGGCATCTACTACCTGACCTACTCGATCCGCGATCTCTCGACGGTCGACGCGGCGACCCTCGACCCGCGGCCGAAGCGGTTCGACTCGGCCGACGACGTCGAGCTCGCGCTCGAGGGCAAGAGCGTCGGGCTCCAGGACCCGATCGAGTTCCGCTTCCGCGGTGAGCTCCACCTGACCACACCGGGCCGCGTGATCTTCAACTCGGCGGTCTACCGCGAGCTCGGCGAGCTCGTCGGCGATGCCGACGACCAGCTCGAGGAGTTCGAGTTCGTGAACCAGACGTTGGCGAAGCCCGACACCGACCGCTACGTCCTCGGTCTGTCGAACCGCTACGGCGCGCATACCCTGGCGCCTGCGCTCGACACGATCAAGACGCTCGGCTTCCGCTACGGCACGCAGTCCGGGATCACGATCTCGAAGAACGACATCGTCATCCCGCCGGAGAAGGAGAAGATCCTGGCCGGCTACGAGGCGCGCGTCGAGGAGGTCCACGGCCAGTACGACCGTGGACTGATCACCGAAGACGAGCGGCACGAGACGATCGTCAACATCTGGACCGAGGCCACGGATGTGGTCGCGGACGCGATGCAGGCGAACCTGAACGAGCTGAACCCGATCTTCATGATGGCCTCGTCCGGCGCCCGCGGATCGTTCAAGCAGATCCGTCAGCTCGCCGGGATGCGCGGCCTGATGGCCAACCCGAAGGGCGAGATCATCGAGCGCCCGATCAAGGCCAACTTCATGGAAGGCCTGTCGGTGCTCGAGTACTTCATCTCGACCCACGGCGCCCGCAAGGGCCTCGCCGACACGGCGCTGCGCACCGCGGACTCGGGCTACCTGACCCGCCGTCTCGTCGACGTGTCGCAGGACGTGATCATCCGCGAGGCGGACTGCCAGAGCCCCGAGCACGTCGACCTGCCGATCCGGACGAACGAGGGCCTGAACAAGTCCCTGCTCGGCAGGGTGGTCGCGGAAGACGTGAACAAGCCACTTGCTTCCGGCAAGCCGGGAAAGACCGTCGTCGCCGCGGCCGGCACGATCGTCACCGTCCCGCTGCTGGAGGAGATCGAGGCGGAACTTGGCTCGGAGCTCACAGTGCCGGTCCGGTCTGTCCTCAAGTGCCGCGCCGAGGTCGGCGTGTGCCAGGCCTGCTACGGCATCTTCCTCGCCACCGGCGAGATGTGCGAGATCGGCGACGCGGTCGGCATCATCGCCGCCCAGTCGATCGGCGAGCCGGGCACCCAGCTGACGATGCGGACCTTCCACACCGGCGGTGTGGCAGGAGCCGACATCACCCACGGCCTGCCGCGCGTCGTCGAGATCTTCGAAGCGCGGAACCCGAAGGGCGCCGCGACGATGTCCGAGATCGGCGGCCGTGTCGAGGTCGAGCAGACCGAGCGCGGGCCGAAGATCCTCGTCGTCCCGACCGAGCTCGGCAAGGACGGAGAGCTGGAGGAGCCGCGCGAGTACCAGTTGCCGCGGCGCACCCGGCTGCTCGTCGCGACCGGCCAGGTCGTCGAGCCCGGCGATCCGTTCAACGAGGGCTCCCGCAACCCGGCCGAGCTGCTCGCGCTGAAGGGCTCGACCAAGACCGAGCTGTATCTCGTCGCCGAGGTGCAGAAGGTCTACAAGTCACAGGGCGTCGAGATCCACGACAAGCACATCGAGCTGATCGTTCGCCAGATGCTGAAGAAGGTCAGGGTCGAGAGCGCAGGCGACACCGACCTCCTGCCGGGCCAGTTGGCCGATCGCGTGGTCTACGTGCGCGAGAACGCGCGCGTCAAGAAGGCCAAGAAGGAGGAGGCGACGTTCGAGCCGCTGATCCTCGGGATCACGAAGGCGTCGCTCGCGACCGAGTCCTTCCTCTCCGCAGCCTCGTTCCAGGAGACCACGAAGGTCCTCACCGACGCCTCGATCGAAGGCAAGATCGACCGCCTGCTCGGCCTGAAGGAGAACGTGATCATCGGCAAGCTGATCCCGGCAGCGACCGGCCTGAAGCGGTACCGCAACATCGAGATCGGGCCGTCGGAGCCGGTCGCCCACGAGCCGTACGAGCGGGACGTCCTGCTCCAGGCGCTCGAGGAGATCGGCCAGGACGGCGGGTTCGAGTAGCCGAACGGAAACTGACGTTTCCGTTCTGGGTTAGCTCTTCGGAGCTGCGGAAGTGAGCGAGGCCGGGCCAAGCCCGGCCTCGCTGCGTTTTCGGGCGTAATGACCCTCGGGCAGCCGATTGACCTGGCGGTCGATGCGCGCGATACTCGCATCCGTGAGCACCCCGGATGACAAGCCGAAGCGCGGTCTATTCGGGAAGAGACGCGATTGGGCGCTGGCGATGTTCGCCCTCATCATCATGGCGGCTACTAACTCCGGATCGGGCAGCGCGACTCCTTTCAGGACGACCTCGTCGGGCTCGTCCGTCCCTGAGCAAAACGCCATCAACTCCGCGAAGCAATACCTCCAGACGCAGGCGTTCTCGAAGCAAGGACTGATCGACCAGCTTGACTCGTCCTTTGGTGACAAGTTCCCAGCCGGTGTCGCCACGGCGGCCGTCAATAGCTTGAACGTGAACTGGGATGCCGAGGCCGTGCAAGCGGCAAAGCAGTACCTCCAGACCGAATCATTTTCCTGTCAAGGACTCATCCAGCAGCTTTCGTCGTCCTTTGGCAGCAAGTTCACACCGGCCCAAGCCCAATACGGCGCGCAGAAGGTCGGCCTTTGCTGACGCGATCCGTGAAGCACTTTGCTTGATCTCTCGTCTGCCGCTTAGGCACGACTAGCTCGGAGTGTCTTCCCGAACTCAACGCTGGCGAAGGCGACGGCCCCGACGCCAGGGCTTAGCGCGGGCCGGCCGGTGGCAGGATCCCGAGTTGTCGACAGATCGCGCGCGCAGTGCCGATTGGAATCTCCCGATGGCGCGGTACGGGCGCGCGTAGGTCGCGCCCTACGTTGCGCCAGATTGTGTGCTTGGCGCCCTCTCGAACGATCTCGCAGCCGCTTTCCGTGAGGTGACGTTCGAGTTCTTGCCGCCTCACGCGGTGGCGAGATCGATCGTCAGATCTTCGACATGACCGCCGCCGATTGGCGGTTCACGGCCGTCATCTCGGTAGGAGGCGACCATCTCTCGAGCCGCGTCCAAGAGCATCTCGCGTGCCTCCTCGACGGTGCGTCCGCAGGTCACGACCGCGGGCCATTCGGCCAGCTGCGCCATCGTCCACCCGTTCTCGTCCGGGGTGAAAACCGCAGTCAGAGTCACCAACTCGCTCATTCCCTCAGGTTACGCCCCTGACCAGGGATGCGCCAGGTGTCTGTTGGGGACACTGGTGCAGGCGACCGTCCCGTCGCCGCGATCTCAGGCAGCCCAGATCTTGCGCGCGGTGCAACTCGCGAGGCGGTCGAAGTCTTCGTCGGCGTGCAGGAGCGGGGCGCCGGGTGCGCACGCATGGGGCTGCGATCAGGCAGTCCAGCGTCTTCCGGATCGTGACCCCGGCCCGGCGGGCGCTGCGGTAGAGCTCGGCGGCGAAGACGAAATCGTCTACGTCTTCCAGGCGGAGGATCGGAAACGCCCGGAGATGACGTTGGACCAGCCGCGCCTCCTTCTCCGAGTCAAAGCCCTGCAGGATCTCGGTGAGGATGATGTCGGTGAGAGCGACCGCCTCGCCCGCTTCGATCAGCGCGACACATTGCGCGGCCCGGGGAGCCGGTGTTTCGTTGAAGACGTCGATCCACACGCTCGTATCGACGACGATCACGACCTGCTGCGCCGGCTTTCTTCGAGGTCGCCCTGCCAGTGGACGCGGCCGCGTAACTCGAGTACGCCGATTCGTTCGGCCACCGCTTCGGATACAGGAAGCAAGCGTCCGGCGACGCGGCTGAACTGCTGCTTCGCTTCCTGGAGTTGCCACCGGCTCATCGGGACATTGCCTCTCTGTCTAGTCTGGACAGATTGTCCCAACGCGGTTTCCTTACGGTTCGCTGCTAAAACGTTTCTCGTGCCGAGACGCGCCGCGCTCCTTCTCGTGCTGCTCGCGATCGCCGGCTCGACTGCCGGCGGCTCGGCTGCAGCGATCCCGACGATGCCGCCGCCGTGCGGGCTGCCGAACGTGCAGCCGATGTGGATCGACTACGCAGACGGTCAGGTGCCGTTCTGGCAGCAGGTCTTCGCCCATCCGGGAATCGTCGCCGCCGCCTCCAAGCTGGTCGTCCCGCCGCAGCTTCGCGCCGCGGGGGCTCAGACCGTCTACTTCGACCTCGACCTGAACAACCGGGTCGGCACGCCGTCCGCACCGGCCAATCCGGCGCTGATGGTCTCTCGGGCTGACACGTTCTACAACGCGGTGGTTGCCTCGACCGGCTGCGCGACGCCCTTCATCGCCGAGAACGAGCTCTCCGGGGCCCAGACACCGACGCCGTGGACGCCGACGATCACGCAGTACCGCACGAACATCAGCGCGTTCCTCGGCGAGCTCGCAGCAAAGGGCGCGCGCCCCTTCTTGCTCCTGTCGCAGGCGCCCTACACCCAGGGAGATGCCGCGCTCTGGCTCCAGCAGATCGCCCAGGTCGCCGACCTCGTGCCCGAGGTCTACTTCAGCGGCAAGGCGATCAGCGCGCTCACCCCGAGCGCGGCGGCGAAGAAGCTCCGTGCGACCATGCGGACGCGAGTCGAGCAGCTCGCCTCGATCAACATCCCTGCGCAGCGGATCGGAATGATGCTGACGTTCTCCTCGACGCCGGGCGCCGGGGGCAGAGAGGGCCTCCAGCCGCTCTCGGCGTGGCTGAACGTCGTGCAAGAGGAGGTTGCGGCCGCGAAGGACGTCTCGGCGGAGCTCAAGCTGGCCACGATCTGGTCCTGGGGCTGGGCGACCTTCAACGCGGCAGGCGCCGATCCCGACAAGGCGACTGTCGCCTGCGTCTACCTCTGGGCCCGCGATCCGTCTCTCTGCGACGCGCCCGCGATGGCGGGCGCGAACCTGGTGACGGCCCCGGTGGCTTTCGTCACCCCGGCGAAGGGCCAGCTGTGCGTGCTCGGATCGACGCCGATCCTCGCCAATGACGTCACCGAGTTGACAGCCGTGACCGGCGACCGCGATGTCGCCTTCAGCGCGGCATTTCAGCGGCTGATGCTCGTGAAGGCCGCCCCGCTCGCGCCCGGCGCCGTCACGGCGGCCCAGCAGGAGATCATCAACGACCGGTTCGCCGGCGATCGAGCCAGCTACGTCGCCGCGCTGAAGGCGGACCACGCGACCGTCAACATCGCGAGGGACGTGATCGGGGACCAGCTTCGGCAACAGGAGGTCGAGGCGAGCCTTCGCACCGCCGCACCGACTGCGGCCCAGGTTGCAAGCTTCTACTCCTCCTACGCGGGCGAGCCGGCGCGGACCGTCAAGGCCGCGAAGCCGTTGAGCTGGCTCGGCTCCTCGAGCGGCGTCGCGCTCGAGGTGAACGCACCCGCCAACCTCTTCACGCTCCCGACGGGCGAGGCGGCGACTGTCGACGGCGTCGCGGTGACCCCGGTCGGCCCGACCAGCTCACTGGCCGCGATCCCGCTTGTGACCGCGCAGCGGTCGATCCAGGCGGCGCTCACGGAGCTTGCGCGCGGCGTCGCGTTCGACTCCTGGCTGGTCAAGGACGAGGCCGCCGCGGCCGACGCTCTCTCCTGCTCGCACGACAAGCTGCCCGATGCGGCGCCCGTCGACCTCACGGACTACCTGCCGTTTCTCAGCCTCGGCTGACCTTCACCCTCGCGTCTTTGACGCTGTAGAGATCCTTGTCGGCGCGAGCGAAGAGGTCGTTTGCCGAATCTTCGGGGCCCAACTCGCTCACCCCGGCCGAGACGGAGAGCAGCGGGGCGTCCCGGAGTGGGGGATTGGACACTCCGAGCACGACGCGCTCCGCGAGCAGGCGGGCGTCGCCGCCGTTTGACTCGGGAAGGATCACGGCGAACTCGTCTCCACCGATCCGGCAGGCGATGTCGGCGGCCCTGACGGCTGTCCGCACACGTCCGGCGATCTCGTTCAGCACGATGTTGCCCTCCAGATGCCCGATCTCGTCGTTGATCGACTTGAAGTTGTCGACGTCGATGACGATCAGCGCGAGCCGGCGCTTGTAGCGGTGTGCGCGGGCAACCTCATGGCCGAGCAACTCGTGGAACGATCGCTGGTTGAGCAATCCGGTCAACGAATCGAGGTCGACGAGCTCTCGCGCCAGGGCGAGCTGCGCGCGTGAGCGCGCGGCCACGACGAGCGCCGCTCCTGCGACGGCGAGAGCACCGACGGACACTCCGAGTAGGACGAGTTCCGTTGTCCGCAAAACCCTTGTAACTCTAGTACGTTCGGTGACAAGCGCGTTGACGCGGTTTCTCGAGCGGAAAACCGACGGCGCGGGCTGCGCTGCGCTACCCTACGGGCTCGTTCCGATGCAGGTTCGCAGGTGCTTCTGCACTGTTTGACCTTCCTCGGGACCTGCGCTACCATGCCTCGCCGGTTCGGCTGGGCCCGTTTGCCCGCCGAGCTTTCGTCTGTCACGACCCGATACGACCTGTCTCCACCCAGTTTTCCTCACCATGCCTACCGTTAACCAACTCATCCGCAAAGGCCGCACGTCCAAGCGCGAGAAGACGAAGACTCCCGCGCTCCAGGGCGCCCCGCAACGCCGGGGGGTCTGCACGCGCGTCTCGACGATGACTCCGAAGAAGCCGAACTCGGCGCTGCGGAAGATCGCGCGCGTGCGGCTCACGAACGGGATCGAGGTGGGCACCTACATTCCGGGCGAGGGTCACAACCTCCAGGAGCACTCGGTCGTGCTCGTCCGCGGTGGCCGCGTCAAGGACCTCCCCGGCTACCGGTACAAGGTAATCCGCGCGGCACTCGACGCCTCCGGCGTCGCCGACCGCAAGCAGGGCCGCTCCAAGTACGGCGCAAAGAAGACCGCCTAATGCCCCGCCGAGCAGAGATCACGCCCCGCCCAGTTCTCGCGGACCCGTTGTACGAGAGCCAGCTCGTGACCCAGTTGATCAACCGCGTCATGGTCGCCGGCAAGAAGTCGACCGCGGAGAAGATCGTCTACAGCGCGCTCGAGAAGGTCGGCGCGAAGACGGGCCGTCCTCCGGTCGAGGTGCTCGAGCAGGCGGTCAAGACCGTGACGCCGGTGCTCGAGGTCCGCAGCCGCCGGGTCGGTGGCGCGAACTACCAGGTGCCGGTCGAGGTTCCGCAGCGCCGCGGCCGTACGCTCGCGCTGCGCTGGATCGTCTCGTACTCCCGCGACAGGCGCGAGAAGCACATGGAAGACAAGCTTGCCGGCGAGCTGATCGACGCGCTCGAGCAGCAGGGCAATGCGTTCAAGCGCAAAGACGACATGTATCGGATGGCGCAGGCCAACAAGGCCTTCGCGCACTATCGGTGGTAGGAGAGAGCTGTGTCTGCAACTGAGTCGAAAATAGCGCTCGACCGGGTCCGGAACATCGGGATCATGGCGCACATCGACGCCGGTAAGACCACGACCACCGAGCGGATCCTCTACTACACCGGCCGCACCCACAAGATGGGCGAGGTGCACGAGGGCGCGGCGACCATGGACTGGATGGCGCAGGAGCAGGAGCGCGGGATCACGATCACGTCTGCTGCGACGACCGCGATCTGGCGCGACCATCAGGTGAACATTATTGATACGCCCGGGCACGTGGACTTTACCGTGGAAGTCGAGCGGAGCCTGCGCGTGCTCGACGGCGCGGTCGCCGTCTTCGACTCGGTGGCGGGTGTCCAGCCGCAGTCCGAGACCGTGTGGCGCCAGGCCGACAAGTACAAGGTGCCGCGGATCGCGTTCATCAACAAGATGGACCGCACCGGCGCGAACTTCTTCGCCGCCGTGCAGTCGATGCGCGACCGTCTCGGTGCGAATCCGGTGCCGGTGCAGATCCCGATTGGCAACGAGGACAACTTCCGTGGCGTGATCGACCTCGTCGAGATGCGCGCGATCATCTACAAGGACGACCTCGGCGAGGAGTTCGAGGTGACCGACATTCCCGCGGAGCTGCTCGAGCAGGCGCAGGAGTACCACCACCAGATGATCGACGAGATCTCGCACCACGACGACGAGCTGCTCGAGACCTACCTCGACGACGAGACGGCCGTCACGCCCGAGATGATGCGCCGCGCTCTTCGCGCCGGGACGCTCGCGGATGAGATCACCCCCACGATCCTCGGCTCGGCCTTCAAGAACAAGGGCGTGCAGCCTTTGCTCGACGCCGTGATCGACTACCTGCCGAGCCCGCTCGACGTGCCGCCGATCCAGGGTCTCGACCCGAAGAGCGGCGAAGCGATCGAGCGCTTCCAGTCCTACGACGCGCCGTTCTCGGCCCTCGCCTTCAAGGTCATGTCCGACCCGTACGTCGGCAAGCTGACGTACTTCCGCGTCTACAGCGGCAAGCTGAAGTCGGGCGATCGCGTTCTGAACACGACCACCGGCAAGACCGAGCGGATCAGCCGCATCCTCCAGATGCACGCGAACCACCGCGAAGAGCGCGACGAGATCGGCGCCGGCGAGATCGCTGCCGGTGTCGGCCTGAAGGCGACGACCACGGGCGACACACTCGCCGCCGAGTCAGCGCCGATCGTGCTCGAGTCGATGTCCTTCCCGGAGCCCGTGATCGCGGTCGCCGTCGAGCCGAAGTCGAAGGCCGACCAGGACAAGCTCGGCGCCGGCCTGGCACGGCTCGCCGAGGAGGACCCCACCTTCCGCGTCAGCTCGGACGAGGAGACGGGCCAGACCATCATCGAGGGCATGGGCGAGCTCCACCTGGAGATCATCGTCGACCGCCTGAAGCGCGAGTTCAACGTCGGTGCCAACGTCGGCCGCCCGCAGGTTGCCTACCGCGAGACGATCTCGAAGGACGCCGAAGGGATCCGCGGCAAGTTCGTCCGCCAGACCGGCGGCTCGGGCCAGTACGGCGACGTGCTGATCAACCTCCGCCCGCAGGCGCCGGGTGAGGGCTATGCGTTCGAGGACAAGATCGTCGGCGGCAAGATTCCGAAGGAGTACATCCCGGCCGTCGATGCGGGGATCAAGGAAGCGATGGGCTCGGGCGTCCTCGCGGGCTACCCGATCGTCGATGTCAAGGTCGAGCTGATCGACGGCTCGTACCACGACGTAGACTCGAGCGAGCGCGCCTTCAAGATCGCCGGCTCGATGGCATTCAAGGAAGCAGTGAAGCGGGCCAAGCCGATCCTGAAAGAGCCGGTGATGGCAGTCGAGGTGACGACACCCGAGGACTACCTCGGCGACGTGATCGGTAACCTCAACTCCCGCCGAGGGCGCATCGAGTCGATGACCCCGCTCGGCAACGCTCAGGTGATCAAGGCGAGCGTGCCGCTCTCGGAGATGTTTGGTTACGCCACAGATATACGCTCGATGTCACAGGGACGGGCCGACTTCACGATGCAGTTCGATCGCTACGAAGAAGTTCCGGCATCGATCGCGGCAGCAATCGTGGAGCAGGGAAGCTCCAGCAGCGACTAACTAGGACCTACGGAGGAACACGCGAATGGGCAAGCAGAAGTTCGAGCGCTCGAAGCCGCATCTCAATGTCGGCACGATTGGTCACATTGACCACGGGAAGACCACGCTCACCGCGGCGATCACGAAGGTGCTCGCCGAACAGGGCGGCAACACAGTGGCGCGCGACTTCGCGTCGATCGACAACGCTCCCGAGGAGCGCCAGCGCGGCATCACGATCAACACCTCGCACGTCGAGTACGAGACCGCGAATCGCCACTACGCGCACGTCGACTGCCCGGGCCACGCCGACTACATCAAGAACATGATCACCGGCGCCGCGCAGATGGACGGGGCAATCCTCGTCGTCTCGGCGGCCGACGGCCCGATGCCCCAGACCAGGGAGCACATCCTGCTCGCGCGTCAGGTGGAGGTCCCGTACATCGTTGTCGCCCTGAACAAGGCGGACATGGTCGATGACGAGGAGCTGCTCGAGCTCGTCGAGCTCGAGGTGCGCGAGCTGCTCTCGAAGTACGACTTCCCCGGCGACGACATTCCGGTCGTCCGTGTCTCGGCGCTGAAGGCGCTCGAGGGCGACGCGGAGTGGACGCCGAAGATCCTCGAGCTGATGGAAGCGGTCGACTCCTATATCCCGGAGCCGGTCCGTGACGTCGACAAGCCGTTCCTGATGCCGATCGAAGACGTCTTCACGATCACCGGCCGCGGCACCGTCGTAACCGGCCGCGTGGAGCAGGGCAAGGTCGAGGTCGGGAACGAGGTCGAGATCGTCGGCATCCATCCGCAGGTCGCGAAGACCGTCGTGACGGGTCTCGAGATGTTCCAGAAGTCACTGGACTACGCCCACGCGGGCGACAACGCGGGCGCACTGCTCCGCGGTGTCAAGCGCGAAGAGGTCGAGCGCGGCCAGGTGCTCGCGAAGCCGGGCTCGATCACGCCGCACACGCACTTCAAGGGCGAGGTCTACGTGCTCTCCAAGGACGAAGGCGGCCGTCACACGCCGTTCTTCAACAACTACCGCCCGCAGTTCTACTTCCGCACCACGGACGTGACCGGCGCCTGCAAGCTCCCCGAAGGCCAGGAGATGGTCATGCCGGGCGACAACACGCAGATGGAGATCGAGCTGATCCAGCCGATCGCCATGGATCAGGGCCTCCGGTTCGCAATCCGCGAAGGTGGCCGCACCGTCGGCGCCGGCGTGGTCACCGAGATCATCAAGTAAGGACGATATGGCACAGGGGAAAATCCGCATCCGCCTGAAGGGCTACGACCACCAGCAGCTGGATCGGTCGGCCCAGCAGATCGTCGACACCGCTCAACGGAGCGGTGCGACGATCACTGGGCCGGTACCCCTGCCCACCGAGAAGAACGTGTACTGCGTGATCCGCAGCCCGTTCAAGGACAAGGACTCGCGCGAGCACTTCGAGGTGCGCACGCACAAGCGCCTGATCGACATCCTGAGCCCGACCCCGAAGACGATCGACCAGCTCATGCGCCTCGACCTTCCGGCCGGCATCGACATCGAGATCAAACTCTGATGGCAAAAGGCATTCTCGGACGGAAGCTCGGCATGACCCAGGTCTTCGACCCGGAGAGCGGCGTCGTCACGTCCGTGACGGTGATCGCGGCCGGCCCGTGCCCGGTCGTGCAGGTCAAGTCGGTTGCCACCGACGGCTACGACGCCGTCCAGCTCGCCTACGACGCGGTGCCGGACAAGAAGCTCTCGAAGCCCGAGCTCGGCCACCTCGCGCGATTCGGCGTCGGCGGCCATCGCAAGCTCGTCGAGTTCCGCGGCGGGATCGACGGTGCGGTCGAGGGAGAGTCGGTCACTGTCGAAGTGTTTCAGCCCGGCGACGAGGTGAAGATCGCCGGGATCGGGATTGGTAAAGGATTCGCGGGCACGATCAAGCGCCACAACTTCTCGAGCGGCCCGCGCGGGCACGGTTCGCACAATGTCCGCGCTCCGGGCTCGATCGGTGCGTCGGCGACGCCGTCGCGGGTCATGAAGGGTCAGAAGATGCCCGGCCGCATGGGCGGCAAGCGCGTCACGCAGCTCGGGCTCACGATTCACGAGGTGGACGTCGAGCAGAATCTGCTGCTCGTCAAGGGCTCGGTTCCGGGCTCGAAGAACGGTCTCGTCGAGGTGAGGGGCTAATGGCTGACCCCAAGGCACCCCTGCTCGACGCGTCGGGCAAGAAGTCGAAGGACGTCACGCTTTCGTCGGAGGTGTTCGCCGCCGAGGTGAAGCGCCATCTCGTCCACGAAGTCGTGCGCGCCGAGTTGAACGCGCGCCGGGCGGGAACGATGGCGACGAAGAGCCGCGGCCTCGTCTCCGGCGGCCGCTCCAAGCCGTGGCGGCAGAAAGGAACCGGTCGCGCCCGCGCCGGCACGATCCGCGCGGCGCAGTTCACCGGCGGCGGCCATGCCTTCGCGAAGGTGCCGCGCACGTTCATCCAGAAGGTCAACCGCAAGGCCGCCAAGGCTGCGCTGCGGGGCGCACTCGCCAGCCACGTGGGTGCGGACAGCTTTGCGCTCGTCAGCGGCGAGTCGTTCACCGAGCCGTCGACGAAGGTCGCGCTCGGGCTCGTCGAGTCGTCCAACTTCGTCTTGCCGCTCCTGCTCGTCTGCAACGACGACGAGCTGAACCTCATCCGCTCCTTCCGGAACCTGCCGAAGGTCGCGGTGATCGCGCCGTCCGAACTCGAGGTCGCCGCCGTCGTCTGGGCGCGCTCGCTGCTCGTCTCCGAGGCGGCGCTGCCGCTCCTGCAAACGAGGGCCGTTTAGTGGTTCTCCTGGCAACCGACGGCGGCGCCCGGCGCCCGATCATGCTGCGCCATGCTGCGTCCTCAGTCGTCTCGATAGTCACCACTATCGAGACTCCCTGCGTCCTTGCCTGGCTTGATGCTCGAACGCCGGTCATCCACCTCTGTCACCAGGAGAACCACTAATGCACGCCGGCCAGGTCGTCCTCGCACCCGTCGTCTCCGAGAAGAGCTACGCCAGCATCGCTGACGGGCGCTACTCGTTCAAGGTGCATCCGGACGCGCACAAGACCCAGATCAAGCAGGCCGTCGAGGAGCTCTTCTCGGTGAAGGTCCGCTGGGTCAACATCATCAAGGTGCAGGAGAAGCCGAAGCGCCGCGGCGCGATCAAGGGCACGCGCCAGGGCTGGAAGAAGGCCGTCGTGCAGCTCCACCCCGGTAACTCGATCCAGTTCTACGAGGGAGCGCAGATCTAATGCCGGTCCGTCGATTCAAGCCGACCTCCCCCGGCCGCCGCTTCATGTCGGTCTCCGACTTCGCCGAAGTGACGAAGTCGACGCCCGAGAAGTCGCTGACCGAGAAGCTGACGAAGAATGGTGGCCGCAACAACAACGGCCGCATCACGACCCGCCATCAGGGTGGCGGTCACAAGCGCCAGTACCGCATCGTCGACTTCAAGCGCCGCAAGGACGACATCCCGGCGAAGGTCGCCGCGATCGAGTACGACCCGAATCGCTCGGCGCGGATCGCGCTGCTGCACTACGCAGACGGTGTGAAGGCGTACATCCTCGCGCCGGCAGGCTTGCGCGTCGGCTCGTTCGTCCAGTCGGGCGCCGCGGCCGACATCAAGCCCGGCAACGCCCTTCCGCTCGAGAACATCCCGACCGGCACGCTCGTCCACAACGTCGAGTTGAAGCCGGGCAAGGGCGGCCAGATGGCGCGCTCGGCCGGCTCGGGCATCCAGCTCGTCGCCAAGGACGCCGGTTACGCGACGCTGCGTCTCCCCTCGGGTGAGATGCGCCGCGTGCTCGGGACCTGCCGCGCGACTGTGGGTCAGGTCGGTAACGTCGACCACGGCAACATCACCGGCGGCAAGGCCGGACGCAGCCGCTGGCTCGGCAAGCGTCCGACCGTCCGCGGCTCGGCCATGAACCCGGTCGACCACCCCCACGGCGGCGGCGAGGGCAAGTCCAAGGGCGGCCGGCATCCGGTCACCCCGTGGGGCGTGCCGACGCTCGGCAAGCGCACCCGTGACAAGCACAAGGAATCCGACAAGTTGATCGTCCGCGGCCGTCGCCGTGGGAAGGAGAAGCGCTAAGTGTCTCGCTCCAGTAAGAAAGGCCCCTTCGTGGAGGACCGGCTGCTTGCGCGGATCCAGGCGATGAACACCTCGGGCTCCAAGAACATGATCAAGACCTGGTCGCGAACGTCCACGGTCTTCCCGGACATGGTCGGTCACACGATCGCGGTCCACGACGGCCGCAAGCACGTGCCCGTCTTCATCTCGGAGCAGATGGTCGGGCACAAGCTCGGCGAGTTCGCGCCGACGCGCCAGTTCCGAGGCCACGCAGGCGACTCCAAGACGCAGGTGAAGCGATGACCGCTCCTCTGCCCGAGAAGAAGCTCGAAGTGCGGGCGGTCGCGAAGTACGTCCACGTCTCTCCGCGCAAGGCGCGCCTCGTCGCCGATCACATCCGCGGCCGCTCCGTTCCGGAAGCGCGCACGATCCTCGCCTTCTCGGCGCGCGCAGTCGCGCACGAGATCGAGAAGGTCCTGCGCAGCGCCGTTGCGAATGCCGAGACGAATCCGAACCTGCGCTGGGACGGCGACGAGCTCGTGATCGCGGCCGTATTCGTCGACGAGGGTCCTACGCTGAAGCGCTGGCGTGCTCGCGCCCGGGGTCACACCTCGCGGATCAACAAGCGCACCTGTCACATCACCGTCGCGGTCAGGCAGCCCGACGTGCCTTTGGTGTCCTCGGCTTCCGAGGGCGCTTCCGAAACCCCGAAGCGCGCACGTCGCAGCGGTGGTGCGGCTGCCGCACCCGCCAGGACGTCCCGCAAGCAGAAAGAGGCGGTGGCTTCCTAAATGGGTCAGAAGGTTCATCCCGGCGGTCTGCGCGTCGGCGTCATCCACGACTGGAAGTCGAACTGGATGGTGTCGAACAAGGAGTTCGCAGGCGCGCTGCTCGAGGACATCAAGATCCGCGAGCACATCATCAAGAAGCTCTCGCACGCGGGGCTGTCGGACATCCTGATCCGCAAGGACAAGCAGCGGATCACGATCGACATCTACACCGCGCGCCCCGGCATCGTGATCGGCAAGTCCGGTGTCGAGGTCGACGCGCTGCGCAAAGAAGTGCATGCGCTCACCCAGAAGAACGTCCACATCAACATCAACGAGATCAAGCGCCCCGAGCTCGACGCGAAGCTCGTCGCCCAGTCGATCGCAGAGCAGCTCCAGAACCGCGTCTCGTTCAGGCGCGCGATGAAGCGCTCGCTTGCCTCGGCGATCCGCTCCGGCGCGGCCGGCGTGAAGGTGCAGTGCTCGGGTCGTCTCGGCGGCTCGGAGATGAGCCGCTCGGAGCAGTACTCCGAGGGTCGCGTCCCGCTGCACACGATCCGCGCGGACATCGACTACGGCTTCACCGAGGCCAGGACGCCGACCGGGCGGATCGGCGTCAAGGTCTGGATCAACAAGGGCGAGATCATGCCTGCCGGGTACGGCGGCGTTCCGGGCGGCGGCAAGGAGACCCGCCTGGGCGACCAGGACACGGCTCGCCGCCGCGGTGGCGTCACCGAAGGGCTCGGCGCCTCGCGCGAGAGCGGCCGCGGCCGCCAGCAGGATCGCGAAGGCTTGGGCCCCGTGCGCCGCGGCCGTCCTGGGCAACCTGGAGGTAAGCCGACTGGGGCCGGTGGACAGCGCCGCAGCCAGGATCGCTCGCGCCGCCCCGACACGATCAGTGGCGACCCGCCGGCGGACGAGCAGGTGCTCGAGGCTGCGGTCGTCGAGGCCGATGTCGCCACGCCCGCGACCGAGGACGGAGCCGAAACTTAAATGTTGATGCCGAAGAAGACCAAGTTCCGCAAGGAGCATCGGGGCCGTCGTCGTGGCGAGACGAAGGGTCAGGCGACCGTCCAGTTCGGTGACTACGGGATCAAGGCGCTCGAATGCGGCTGGATCACGGCTCGCCAGATCGAGGCGGCCAGAATCGCGATGACGCGCAAGATCAAGCGCGGCGGCAAGGTCTGGATCAACGTCTTCCCGGACAAGCCGTACACGAAGAAGCCGGCGGAGACCCGCATGGGCAAGGGCAAGGGCTCTCCCGAGGGCTGGGTCGCCGTGATCAAGCCCGGCCGCGTCATGTTCGAGCTCGCGGGCATCCCCGAGGAGCTCGCCAAGGAGGCGCTCTGGCTCGCCGGCCAGAAGCTGCCGATCAAGACGAAGTTCGTCAAGAGAGAGAGTGATCTTTTTGAGAGCTAGAGACCTGCGCGACCTGTCCGACGCGGAGCTCGTGGACAAGCTTGCCGAGACCCGGCAGGAGCTGTTCAACCTGCGCTTCCAGTCCGCGACCGGTGCGCTCGAGAACACGACGCGGCTGAAGCTTGCGAAGCGCGAGATCGCCCGCATCCTCACGGTCCAGCACGCGCGCGCTGCGCTGCAGAAGGTGGCGAGCTAGATGGCGCCCAAGAAGCAGCCCGAGAACGAGACGCCCGAGGCCGTGGAGGCCGAGGAGACGGCTGTGGTCGAAGAGACCGCGCCCGCCGAGGAGGCGGCAGTGGAGGAGGCCGTGGTCGAAGAGGCCGCTGCGCCCGAGCCCGTCGCCGCCGCGGAGCGGGTAGCGGAGCAGGAGCCCGTGGCCGAGGAGCCTGCTGCGGAGGAAGCCCCTGCCGAGGAGCCTGCTGTGGAGGAAGCCCCTGCCGAGGAGCCGGTCGCCGAGGAAGCCGCGCCTGAGCCCGACGCCGAAGCCGCCGACGAGCCGGCCGAGGAGCCCGCGCAAGCCGCAGCCGAGGAGGAGCCTGTTGTCGAGGCCCCGGTCGTCGAGCCGAAGCGGAAGCGCAAGCGCCTCCCGCGGGCGCTGCGCCACAAGCATTCCAAGCCGACGCCCGAGAAGCCGAAGGCGCGCAAGCCGATCGTCCGGACTGCGAAGACGGAGTCCGAGCCGGGCCGCCGTCAGGAGCGCCGCGGTGTCGTCGTCTCCGACAAGGGTGACAAGACGATCGTCGTCAAGGTTGCCGTGACGAAGCTCCATCCGAAGTACCAGAAGGTCGTCCGCCGCTCGAGCAAGCTGCACGCTCACGATGAGGAGAACACCGCCGCCGTCGGCGACGTGGTTCGCATCGTCGAGACGCGCCCGCTCTCGAAGACCAAGAACTGGCGCCTCGCCGAAATCGTCGAGAAAGCGAAGTAACCGAATGATCCAGCAAGAGACACGACTGAAAGTGGCCGACAACACCGGTGCGAGGGAGATCCTCTGCATCCGGGTCGCCGGCGGCTCGCGGCGCCGCTACGCGCGCGTCGGCGACATCATCACGGCCACCGTCAAGGCGGCTTCACCTCAGGGTGCCGTCAAGAAGGGCGAGGTTGTGAAGGCCGTCGTCGTGCGGACGAAGAAGCCGTTCGGCCGCGACGACGGGACGCTGATCGCGTTCGACGAGAACGCCGCCGTGCTGATCGACAACGCCCGCAACCCGCGCGGGACGCGCATCTTCGGGCCGGTCGCCCGTGAGCTGCGCGAGAAGAACTTCATGAAGATCGTGTCGCTCGCACCGGAGGTGTTGTAGATGCCGGCATTGAGAGTGAAGAAGGGTGACATGGTGCAGATGCTGAGCGGCAAGGATCGCGGCAAGCGTGGCCGTGTCATCGACGCCCGTCCGCGCGACGGCAAGGTGATCGTGGAGAACATGAACGTGGCCAAGCGCCACACGAAGCCGCAGCCGGTTCGTGACTCGAGCCGCATGGGCGGCGGCGGCGGCATGACCCCGGGCGGGATCATCGACATGCCCGTCGCCGTGCCGGCCGGCAACGTGATGGTCGTCTGCCCGACGTGTGGGCTGCCGACCCGGATCGGGTACACGACGAAAGAGTTGAAGGGCGAGACCGTGAAGGTTCGCGTCTGCAAGCGCGACGGCTGCGGCCAGGAGATCGATCGCTGATGCCGCCGGTCGCGAAGTCACCCGCCAAGAAGCCCGCCGCGAAGAAGGCCGCTGCGAGCACCGCGTACGTGCCGCGCATGAAGCAGCGCTACAACGACGAGCTCCGGGCCGAGTTGAAGGACGCCCTCGGCCTCTCCTCGATCATGCAGAGCCCGACGATCTCGAAAATCACCCTGAACATGGGTGTCGGCGAGGCGAAGACCGACGCGAAGCTGCTCGACCAGGCGATCGAAGAGCTGACGATCATCGCCGGCCAGCGCGCGCAGGTCCGCAAGGCGCGCAAGTCGGTCGCTCAGTTCAAGCTCCGTGAAGGCATGCCGATCGGCGCGCGTGTGACGCTGCGCGGCGACCGGATGTGGGAGTTCCTCGATCGGCTGGTGTCGATCGCGCTGCCGCGCATCCGCGACTTCCGCGGGCTGAACCACAAATCCTTCGACGGCCGCGGCAACTACTCGCTCGGCCTTCGCGAGCAGACCATCTTTCCCGAGATCGACTACGACAACGTCAAGGAGATCCGCGGCCTCGACGTTGCAATCACGACCACTGCCAAGACGGACGAGCAGGCCGAGGCGCTCTTGCGCGGCCTCGGATTGCCGCTCGTCCGTGAAGCAGAGAGCGAGTAGGAGAACCCGTTGGCCAAGAAGTCACTGATCGCAAAGCAACAGCGCACCGCCAAGTTCAAGGTGCGGAACTACTCACGCTGCAACAAGTGCGGCCGGCCGCGCGCTGTCTACAAGAAGTTCGGCCTCTGCCGGATCTGCCTGCGCGAGCTCGCCCACCAGGGCGCCATCCCCGGCATGACGAAGAGCAGCTGGTAACGCGATGCTGACCGATCCCGTAGCCGACATGCTGACCCGGATCCGCAACGCCAACAAGGCGCTGCACGATCGCACCGAGATGCCCACCTCGAGGTTGAAGGAGGAGCTCGCGCGCATCCTCAAGGAGGAGGGCTACATCCGCGACTACCGCGTCGTCGAGGATGAGGCGAAGCCGTTCCGGACCCTCGTCATTGAATTGAAATATGGCCGCAGCCGCGAGCGTGTGCTGACAGACCTGAAGCGCATCTCGAAGCCCGGCCGCCGCATCTATGCCAAGAAGGACCGCCTGCCGCGCGTCCTCGGCGGCATGGGCACCGCAATCCTGTCCACCTCTCGCGGAGTGATCACGAGCCGCACTGCCGAGCGCGAAGGCCTCGGCGGCGAAGTGATCTGCTTCGTCTGGTAACTAAGCAGCCATGAGCCGAATCGGAAGACAACCCATCGACGTTCCCGCAGGCGTGCTCGTCTCGATCGATCCCGGTCGCGTGACCGTCTCCGGCCCGAAGGGCGAGTTGCGCCAGGTGGTGCCGCAGCGGATCATGATCGCGCATGAAGGCGAGGTCATCAACGTGACCCGCCCGACCGAGCGCGGAGCGGATCGTGCGCTCCACGGCCTGACGCGGACGCTGGTCGCGAACATGGTCGAGGGCGTGACGAAGGGATTCGAGAAGCGCCTTGAGATCCAGGGCGTCGGCTATCGCGCTGCGGTCCACGGGACCGACCTCGAGCTCCTCGTCGGCTATTCCCATCCGGTGAAGATCACGCCGCGCCAGGGGATCGAGTTCGAGACGCCGACACCGACCCAGGTGGTCGTGCGCGGGATCGACAAGCAGATGGTCGGTCAGACTGCGGCCGAAATCCGCCGCGTGCGCCCGCCGGAGCCGTACAAGGGCAAGGGCATCCGCTACGAAGGCGAGCACGTCCGCCGGAAGGTCGGGAAGCGCGCATGAGCACGCTCACCAAGAACGAGGCGCGCCTGCGCCGTCATCGCCGGGTTCGCGGCAAGGTCGCCGGCACCGCCGAGCGGCCGCGGCTCGCCGTCTTCCGCTCGAACCGCGGCGTCTTCGCCCAGCTCGTCGACGACAGCAACGGCAAGACGCTGGCCGGTGCGAGCTGGAAGGGCCTGCCGAAGTCGTTCAAGGGCGACAAGCAGGCTCAGGCCCGCGAGGTCGGCAAGGCCGTGGCGGAAGCTGCGAAGAAAGCAGGCATCGAATCGGTGGTCTTCGACCGCGGTGGGTACCTGTACCACGGACGGATCAAGGCGCTCGCCGACGGCGCGCGCGAGGGGGGTTTGAACTTTTAGTGGTCACTCCCGCAGGTCACGGCACCCTCTGTCCGGCTGCAAACCTTCGCATGCCGGCGTCCTCAGTCGAGTCAATAGTCTCGACTATTGACTCTCCCTGCGTCCTTGGCCTGCTCGGTTTTCGCGCGGCCATAGGGCACCAGACCTACAGGAGCAACCACTAATGGCTGTCGACATCACCGAATCCAGAGAGCTGAAGGAGCGCGTGGTCGAGATCAACCGCGTCGCGAAGGTGGTCAAGGGCGGGCGGCGGTTCTCGTTCACTGCGCTCGTCGTGATCGGTGACGAGGTCGACCGTGTCGGCGTCGGCTACGGGAAGGCGCGCGAAGTGCCGCTCGCGATCTCGAAGGCTGTCGACGACGCAAAGAAGAACCTCTTTACCGTCGCCAAGCACGGCCAGACGATCACCCATCGCTCGCTCGGGCAGTTCGGTGCCGCGCGGGTCCTGCTTCGCCCCGCCTCGCCCGGTACCGGCGTGATCGCTGGCGGCGGCGTCCGCGCCGTGCTCGAGCTGGGCGGGATCCGCGACGTGCTCGCGAAGTCGCTCGGCACGACGAACCCGATCAACATGCTGAAGGCCGCCGAGGTTGCGCTGCGCGAGTTGCGCCGCCCCGAGGACGTCGCGAAGGCGCGCGGCCTGTCGATCCGGGAAGTCCTGCCGGAGAAGAAGGCCGCAGGCCGAGGAGTCGTTCCGGCCCCTGTCGTTTCCGAGGAGGTGGGCACCGATGGCGAAGAGACTTCGACTGACGCAGACGCGTAGCGCGATCGGCCAGTCGCCGCGCCATCACGGCACGCTGCGCGCGCTCGGCCTCGGGCGGATCGGCAAGACCCGTGACCACGACGAGAACCCTGTGATCGCTGGCATGCTTCGCAAGGTGCGCCACCTGGTCAAGGTCGAGGATGCATCGGCATGACTGAAGAGCTGAATCTCTCGAACCTGCAGCCGGCGCAAGAGCGCGTGGAGCGCAAGCGCGTCGGCCGCGGCCTGGGCTCGGGCAAGGGGCGCTACTCGGGCCGCGGCATCAAGGGCCAGAAGTCGCGCTCGGGCTCGCACATGATGCGCGCCGGCTTCGTCGGCGGGCAGATGCCCCTCTCGATGCAGCTGCCGAAGTTGCGCGGCTCCACGTCGCGCGACGCGATGCCCGTGGGCCCGTTCCGGACCTACACGCAGCCCGTCAACCTGCGTGACCTCGAGCGCTTCGACGCCGGAACCGAGGTGACGGTGGAGCTGCTGAAGGCGAATGGCCTGATCCGCTCGATCCGCAAGGACGTGAAGCTGCTCGGCACCGGTGAGCTGACGAAGAAGCTGACGATCGTCGTCCATGCCGCATCCGCGACGGCGCAAGAGAAGGTCGCCGCGGCCGGCGGGACGCTGACGCTCCTCAAGGAGCCGAAGGTGAAGAAGGCGCGCAAGCGCAAGGCCGCGCCGAAGAAGGTCGAGGAGACGGACGCCGGCGAGGCTGTTGCGACCGATGACGCTCCCGTGGCCGAGGCAGACGTCGCCGTCGACGAGCCCGAGACGACCGAGGACGAGCAGGAAGGCGGCGAGTAGCCCCTGTTCTCGTGGCTCGCCAACGCATGGCGGGTCCCGGAGCTTCGGCGCCGGGTGCTCTTCACAGCTGCTGTGCTCGCGGCGTACAGGCTTGGCTCGTGGATGCCCGCTCCGGGTGTCGACTCGGCCACGATTCAGGCGTACTTCGCCGGTAACGGCGGCACCGTGCTCGGCCTGCTGAACCTCTTCAGCGGCTCCGCGCTCTCGCGCTTCTCGCTCTTCGCGCTCGGGATCATGCCGTACGTCACGGCCTCGATCATCATGCAGCTCCTGACCGTGGTCATCCCGACGCTCGAGCAGCTGCAAAAGGAAGGGGAGGCGGGCTACGCGAAGATCAACCAGTACACGCGCTACCTGACCGTCGGTCTCGCCGCCGCCCAGAGCACCGGCTACTCGTACCTCTTCGAGCGCCAGGGCGCGCTGCACGCGGACACGGGTCGCATCGTCCTGATCGTGGTCACGCTCACCGCCGGCACGACGCTCCTGATGTGGATGGGCGAGCTGATCACGAAGCGCGGGATCGGGAACGGGATCTCGCTGCTGATCTTCGCCTCGATCCTCACCTCCGCTCCCGCCGGGATCAACGCCTGGATCAACGGCGGCCCGTTCGAGAAGCTCTTCTTCCCCATCGTCGCGATCGGGATCGTCGTCGCGGTCGTCTTCATGCAGGAAGGCCAGCGCCGGATCCCGATCCAGTACGCGAAGCGGATGGTCGGCCGGCGCGAGACCGCGGGTGGGTCGACCTACCTGCCGCTGCGCGTGAACATGGCCGGCGTGATCCCGGTCATCTTCGCCGCCGCGATCATGGCGTTCCCGCCGACGATCGGCCAGTTCTTCCCGCAGACGCAGGGCTTCATCAACGCGCACTTCTCGCCGTCGAACTGGGCCTACCTGCTCGTCGAGGGCGGCATGATCGTCGTCTTCACCTACTTCTACACGGCCGTTCAGTTCAATCCGGTCGACCAGGCCGACAACCTGCGCAAGTACGGCGGCTACATCCCGGGGATCAGGCCGGGCCCGCCGACGGCTCAGTACCTCGACCGCGTGCTGACGCGACTCACGCTCCCCGGGTCGCTGTATCTCGCGGCGATCGCGGTGCTGCCGTCCCTCTTCATCCGCTACGGCGGTTTCTCGCAGGCGACCTCGCGCGCGCTCGGCGGCACCTCGGTGCTGATCGTCGTCGGCGTCGCGCTCGACACGATGCGCCAGATGCAGTCGCAGATGATGATGCGCTCGTACGAGGGCTTCCTGAAATGAACCTGCTGGTCCTCGGCCCGCAGGGCTCGGGCAAGGGGACGCAGGGGGCGCGGATCGAGGCGGACTACGGGATCCCGCACGTTTCTACCGGCGCCATGTTCCGCGATGCGATCGCCGCTCGCTCGGAGCTCGGCCTCAGGGTCGAGCCGATCCTCGCCGCCGGTGAGCTCGTCCCGGACGATGTCACCGTGGCGCTGATCCGCGAACGGCTGAGCCATCACGATGCGGGTAAGGGCTTCATCCTCGACGGCTTTCCGCGCAACCTCGCTCAGGCGGATGCACTGGACGCGATGCTCGGCGAGATCGGCCGCCGACTCGACGCGGTCCTCTTCTTCGACCTGCCCGACGAGGTCGCGGTCGAGCGCATGAAGGGCCGCGACGGGCGCGGCGACGACACGCCGGAGGTGATCGCGCGCCGGCTCGAGATCTACCACGACCAGACGGCTCCGGTCGTCGAGCACTATCGAGCCACGGGCCGGCTCGTGCCGCTGCACGCGGAGGGCACTGTGGACGAGGTCTACGCCGAGGTTCGCGCGGCGCTCGAGGGAGCCGCGTGATCATCAGAAAATCCCCTCAGGAAATCGAGCTGATGGCCCGCGCAGGCGCGATCATCGCCAACACGCTCGCCCTGCTCGACGACTGTCTCGAGCCCGGCATCCGCATGATCGACCTCGACCGGATCGCGGAGGACTACATCGTCGCGGCCGGCGGCATCCCGACCTCGAAGGGCTACAAGGGGTTCCCGGCGGCGATCTGCATCTCTCCCAACGACATGATCGTCCACGGCATCCCGGGGGAGTACGCGGCGCGCGCGGGGGACATCGTCACCTTCGACGTCGGCGTCACGAAGGACGGGATGATCGCCGATGCGGCCGCGACCTTCGGGGTCGGTCGCATCGCTCCGGAGGCGCGGCGCCTGCTCGAGGTCTGCCAGACGGCGCTCGAAGCCGGGATCGAGGCAGCCCAGGTCGGTGCGGTGGTCGGCGACATCTCGCGCGCAGTCCAGACCGTGACCGAAGCTGCCGGGTTCTCGGTCGTGCGCAGCCTCGTCGGGCACGGAGTGGGCCGGTCCTACCACGAGGATCCGCAGGTTCCGAACTTCGTCAGCTCCTATCCGGGCCCCGAGCTGCGCGAGGGCATGACGATCGCGATCGAGCCGATGATCACCGCCGGGGGTCCCGAGGTGTTCGTGCACGACGACGAATGGTCGATCTCGACCGCCGACGGCTCGCTTGCGGCCCATTTCGAGCACACGGTCGCAATCACCAAGGATGGCCCGCAGATCCTCACGAAATCCGCACGGGTCCTGGTACCATGACGCCTCGCGGCAGCTGAGCCGTGCTTTTTTGTGTCCGAACGACGACGTGACTAAACGAGAAGAGGTTGGCCAGCAAGGAAGAGAAGATTGAAGTCGAGGGCGAGGTTACCGAGGCCCTTCCGAGCACGATGTTCCGAGTCAAGCTCGATGGTGGCCACGACGTTCTCGCGACGATCTCCGGGAAGATGCGCAAGCACTACATTCGCATCCTCCCGGGCGACAAGGTCAACGTCGAACTCTCTCCTTACGACCTCAATCGCGGTCGCATCACCTACCGCCACCGCTCCTAACAGCCTCCCCAAGAAAGCCTGCCAATGAAAGTTCGCCCATCTGTCAAAGTCATGTGTGAGCGCTGCCGCGTGATCAAGCGCCACGGCCGCGTGATGGTCATCTGCACGAACCCCCGGCACAAGCAGCGGCAGGGGTAGAGACGAGGACATGGCAAGAATCGCAGGCGTCAACCTTCCGAACAAGAAGCGGCTCGAGATCGGGCTGACCTACATCTACGGGATCGGCCAGCCGAGCGCGCGCAAGATCTGTGGAGCGCTCGGGCTCTCGCCGGACACGAAGGTTCGCGACCTGACCGAGGACGAGGTCGCGAAGCTGCGGGAGCACATCGACGCGCGACTTTCAAGTCGAGGGCGATCTGCGTCGGGAGCGCACCCAGGCGATCAAGCGCCTCTCCGAAATCGGCTCCTACCGCGGCCTGCGCCACCGCCGCAACCTGCCGGTGAACGGCCAGCGCACGAAGACGAACGCCCGCACGCGCAAGGGCGCGAAGAAGACCGTCGGCCGCGGAAAGAAAGCGAAATAACCCATGGCGCCTCCTCGCAAAGCCGCCACGCGCGGTCGTACACGCCGCAAGGTTCGCAAGAACATCGCGATCGGCCAGGCGCACATCAAGACGTCGTTCAACAACACGATCGTCGCGCTCACCGATCCGTCGGGCAACGTGATCGTCTGGGAGTCCGCCGGCTCGGCCGGCTTCAAGGGCTCGCGCAAGTCGACGCCGTTCGCGGCGCAGGTGACCGCCGATGCCGCAGCCCGCAAGGGCATGGAGCACGGTCTCCAGAAGGTTGAGGTCTTCGTCAAGGGCCCGGGCTCGGGCCGCGAGACGGCGATTCGCTCGCTGCAGGCAGCGGGGCTCGAGATTCTCGGCGTCAAGGACGTCTCGCCGCAGGCTCACAACGGCGTCCGCCAGAAGAAGAGGCGCCGCGTCTAGATGGCCCGAGACACCGGACCCGAAGTGCAAGCAGTGCCGCCGGGAGGGCATGAAGCTCTTCCTGAAGGGCGAACGCTGCCTGACCGAGAAGTGCGCGATCGAGCGCCGCAGCTATCCGCCGGGAGAGCACGGCCGCGGCCGCATCAAGCAGTCCGAGTACCTGTTGCAGCTGCGCGAGAAGCAAAAGGCACGGCGGTACTACGGACTCTTGGAGACCCAGTTCCGCAACTACTACGCGAAAGCGACGCGCCAGGGCGGCGTGACCGGCGACAACCTGCTGCGCATGCTCGAGACGCGTCTCGACAACGTCATCTACCGGCTCGGCTTCGCAGCTTCGCGCTCGCAGGCCCGCCAACTCGTCCGCCACGGCCACTTCTCCGTGAACGGGCGTCGTGTGAACATCCCGAGCTACCAGGTCAAGCCCGACGACGTCATGACGCTGAAGGCGGGCTCGACCGCCGCCCAGGTTGTCCGTGACGCCACCGACCTGACCGCCGCCGTCGCTCCGTGGCTCCAGGCCGACCACGAAGGGCTGACCGGCAAGGTGCTCAAGTGGCCCGAGCGTGCGGAGATCGACACGCCGGTCCAGGAACAGTTGATCGTCGAGCTCTACTCCAAGTAGTTCAGTCCGAGTAGCTCGACACCACGAAGGAAAGGAAAGCTATGGCTACACGCAGTATCGCGACCGATTTTCAGATCCCCAAGATCACCCACGAGGAAGTCAAGGAGAACCGTGGCGTCTTCGTGATCGAGCCGCTCGACCGCGGCTTTGGCTACACGTTCGGCAACTCACTGCGCCGCGTGCTGCTCTCGTCGCTCGAGGGCGCCGCTGTCACCTCGGTGAAGATCGAGGGTGTCGCGCACGAGTTCACAACGCTCGTCGGGGTGCGGGAGGACGTCACGGACATCATCCTCAACCTGAAGCAGCTCGTGTGCATCCTCCACGGCGACTCCCCCGAGGTCGAGGTTCGGCTGACGGCGAAGGGCGAAGGCACGATCACGGCCGCCGACATCGAGGCGCCCGCTGACCTCGAGATCCTGAATCCGGAGCTCGAGATCGCGAACCTCTCGTCGAAGGGCAAGCTCGAGATCACGATCACGATTGGCCGCGGCCGCGGCTACATGCCCGCCGAGGGCAACCGGGGCCAGGCGCACACGATTGGGGTCATCCCCGTCGACTCGGCCTTCTCACCGATCCGCCGGGTCACCTACGACGTCGAGGCGGCCCGCGTCGGCCAGCGCACCGACTACGACAAGCTCACCCTCGACATCACGACGAACGGCTCGATCGACCCGAAGGACGCGATCGCACAGGGTGCGGAGATCCTGATCCGCCAGCTGGCGATCTTCACCGACCTCGAGAAGATCGAGGGCTTCGGAGTCGAGGTGCCGGCCGCTGACGGCTCGGGCGCCGCGCACGATGTTTCCCTCGCGCACGGCATGGAGAATTTCCCGATCGAGGAGCTGGAGCTGGGCGTCCGCTCGTACAACTGCCTCAAGCGGGTCGGCATCGAGACGATCGGCGACCTGGTCACGAAGAGCGAGAACGAGCTGGCCTCGATCCCGAACTTCGGCCGCAAGTCGATCGAAGAGGTCAAGGAGACGCTGCTCCAGCACGGGTTGCGCCTCCGCGGCGACAACGGGGCTCCTTCCGAGGTCTAGCGTGCGCCACGGCAACACCGGTAAGAAGCTCGGGCGCGATCACGCGCATCGCAAGGCGCTCTACGCGAACCTTGCCGGTGCGCTGATCGAGCACGGGCGGATCAAGACGACGATCACGAAGGCGAAGGCCGTGAAGCCGATCGCCGAGCAGATGATCACGCTCGGCCGGCGCGGCGACCTGCACGCCCGCCGACAGGCCGTCGCGTTCCTGCGCTCCAAGGACGTCGTGCACAAGCTGTTCGCGGAGATCGGCCCCCGCTTCGCCGACCGGCCGGGTGGCTACTCGCGCATCACCAAGCTCGGGCCGCGTGCCGGCGATGCCGCCGAGATGGTCTATCTCGAGCTGCTCGACGAGCCGGTTGTCCTGAAGGAGCGCGCGCCGAAGGCAGAGCCCGAGGCCGCCGAGGCCGTTGTCGAGCCCGAGGCTGCCGAGGACGAGGTCGCGGTCGAGCCCGAGGCCGAGGCCGAGGCCGAAGCCGTTGTCGAGGACGCGGCTCCGGAAGCAGAGGCAGCCGCCGAAGAGGCGCCTGCCGACGAAGCCGAGCCCGACAGCTTCTAAGCGCTCGAGCCGATGACCGTGCCGACGATCGCGATGATCGCGCCGGCGAGCGTCACGTGCCCGAGTGACTTCACGAAGCTCGTCTGGAAGAACCGCGCCCGGAGCACCGCGAGCGCGAGCAGCTCGAACGCGACGACGCACGCCGCTGTCACGACTGCCGTGTGGTAATCGATGATCAGGAACGGCAGCGTGTGCAGGATGCCGCCGATGAACGTTCCGCCGCCCGTGATCGCCCCGCGGCCCAGCGGGGTCCCGCGGCCGGTGATCTCGCCGGTGTCGGAAAGCCCCTCCGAGTACGCCATCGAGATCCCGGCGCCGATCGCCGTTGCCAGGCCCGCCACGAACGCCGCGTGCGGCTTGTGCGTGTAGAAGACGATGCCGAAGATGGGCGCGAGGGTCGAGAGCGACCCGTCGATCAGTCCGACCATGGCAGGCTGCGCGCGCTGGAGCAGGAAGCTGCGATCGCTCATAATCATAGTGTGTCCATCACTAAGCAAGATCCTAGAGCATAAGGAAGGCCTTACAAGTGACGTCAGGAACCCCTGACGCGCGGCTGAAGCTGACGATCTCCTACGACGGGACGGGCTTTCGGGGCTGGGCGCGACAGCCCGGCGAGCGAACCGTCGAAGGGGAGCTTCGCGCAGCGCTCGGACGGACCTACCGCTCCTACGCGGGGCTCGCAGTCGCCGGCCGCACGGACGCGGGCGTTCATGCGCTCGCCAACGTCGTCTCGCTGGGCGCCTGGGATGGGCCGCCGCCGGAGCGTGCCGCCGAGGCGCTGAACTCAACGCTTCCAGGAGACCTCGCGATCGTCCGTGCGGAAGCGGCGGCGCCCGAGTTCGACGCGCGCCACACCGCCTGCTCACGCTCGTATCGCTACCGGGTCTGGCAGCCGCGTGCGCGGTCGCCGTTCGAGCTCCGCCGCTCCTACTGGCACCCGCGCCGGCTCGACCTCGACAAGTTGAACACGTCGGCGGCGCTGCTGATCGGCAAGCACGACTTCCGCGCGTTCACGCCCGCGGACACCCAGCACGAGGTGTTCGTGCGAACGGTGATCGCTGCCCGGTGGCACGCACGCGGGGACGCATTCGAGCTCGAGATCACCGCCGATTCGTTCCTGCGCCACATGGTGCGCACGCTCGCGGGGACGATGCTCGAGCGCGAGCCGGAGGAGATCGTTGCGCTGCTCGACGGCGCCCCTCGCTCGGCCGCGGGCCCGACGGCCCCGCCGTGGGGCCTCTACCTCGTCGACGTCGGCTACGCCTGACTGCAGCGCGTCTCCGTGAGACGGTAGGTCCCACCGGTGACCGTCGTCAGGGGCGCCGGAGCGGGCCGCTGCGCGAAGGCCGCGGGGACGACGACGGCCGTCTCGGCGACGCTCGTCGGCGTGCGTGGGAGCCACTCGCTTTCCCAGACCGACGAGTCTGCCGTCTGGACCCGCACGATCAGATAGGTCGCGGGGTCGACCCACACGTCGACCTGCGACGGCGAGCTAAGCAGCGTGCCCTCAGGTCCCGGGCTCCCGTAGGGAAAGCCGAGCGTCTGCGGGGTTGGCGGGGCCAGCTTCAGCGTCTCGCGCAGGTGGAGCATCTCGCGTCCGTCGATCACGGCGTGCTCGGCGGGGACGGCGAAGCCGTGCGCGATCTCGTCCCGCATGACCCGCGCCGCCGCCTGCGCGCCGTTGTCGGCTCCCGAGTACGGGGCCGGAAAGCGCGTCGCCGCGGCGCTCCACGTGTGCGCGACGAGGTCGACGTGCACGGTCGTCCGCACGCGGCCGCGCCAGGTCGAGCCTTCTTCGCTCGTGAGCGCCCCCGTGCTGTCGAAGGACAGCGTGCGCATGCGACCGGTGACGGGATCGAACCAGGTCTCGTCGTGTCCGCCGCCGCTCGACTGGTCGACGATGTGCTGGATGCGCCTGCCGTCTGCAGCGAGCTGCCGCGTGGCAGCCGCCGACAGCGCACCGACGGGCCGCGGCGAGCACGCTGCCGCGGCGTGTCCACGGGGCCAGGCGAAGAGCCAGATGAGTGTCGCTCCCCCGACAACGATGACCGCCAGGACGGCGAGCCGCAGCCGAAGCATCATTCCGGAAGGGTATGCGCTCCTCCGAGGCAGTGGCCGGCCTTCGCAGCGGTAACGGTGGCTACGATCGCCTGATGCGCTTCCCGGTCGTCCTCTTCGATCTCGACGGCACGCTGATCGACTCGACGCTGATGATCCTCGCGTCGTTCCGGCATGCGACGAGGACCGTGCTCGGCGAAGCTGTTGCCGACGCGGAGATCTTCGCGGTCGTCGGCGGACCGACGCTCGAGGCGCAGATGCGCTCGTTTTCACCAGAGCACGTTCAGGAGCTGGTCGACGTCTATCGCGCCCACAACACGCCGCTCCACGACGACCTCGAGCTCTGTGCCGGGATGGGCGACGTGCTGGCCACGCTGAAGGCCGAGGGCCGCCGGCTTGGGATCGTCACCTCGAAGCGCCGCCACACCACCCAACTCGCCCTGGATCGCCTCGGGATCGAGCCGTACTTCGAGGCGATCGTCACCTCCGACGAGACGACGACGCACAAGCCGAGCCCCGAGCCCGTGCTGCTCGCGCTCTCCCGGCTCGGCGCCTTGCCGCGGCGACGCGGCGTACGTCGGCGACTCGCCCTACGACGTCGGCTGCCGCCCGGGCGGCCGGGGTGTTCGCAGTGGCGGTCGGCTGGGGCGGGATGCACAACGCCTCGCGATGCCGATGCTGTCGTCGCCGACACGGAGGAGCTGCTTGCCGTTCTCTGAGCGGGCGGCGGAGCTTCGAGAGCAACTCCGCCGCTGGAGCTACGACTACTACGTGCTCGACGCGCCGTCCGTCGACGACGCGACCTACGACCGCAGCTACGACGAGCTGGTTGCTCTCGAGAAGGCGCACCCGGAGCTCGTCACGTCCGACTCGCCGACGCAGCGCGTCGGAGCTGCTCCGTCTGCACGCTTCCACAAGGTCACGCACCTGGAGCCGATGGGCTCGCTCGAGAAGGTCACGACCGCGGCTGAGATCGAGAAGTGGGCCGCCGACGTTCGCAAACGGCTCGGCTCTGCCGACGGACGTCGGGGACGAGCCGGTCGCCTACGTCCTCGAGCCGAAGATCGACGGCCTCGCGATCAACCTCACCTACGAGAACGGCGTCTTCGTGCGCGGCGCGACACGCGGCGACGGCGATCGAGGGCGAGGACGTCACGGTCAACCTGCGCACGATCGAGGCGATCCCGCTGCGGATGCTCGGCGACGATCGTCCCGCGCGCTGCTCGAGGTGCGCGGCGAGGTCTACCTGCCGCTCGCCGGCTTCCGCGAGCTGAACGAGCGACTGGCGGCGGAGGGCAAGAAGCTCGCGCCGAACCCGCGCAACGCCGCCGCCGGCTCGCTGCGCCAGAAGGACTCCTCGGTCACCGCGTCGCGGCCGCTTTCGATCTGGGTCTACGGCATCGGCTACCGCGAAGGGCTCGAGCTCGCCTCGCACGCCGAGACGCTCGCGTGGCTGCGCGAGCACGGCTTCCGGACGAACCCGTACGTCGAACGGGTCGACGTCCGTCGAGGAGGTCGACGCATGCCTGCCGCGCCTGGGAGCGGCGCCGGATCGAGCTCGACTACGAGATCGACGGCATCGTGATCAAGGTCGACTCGCTCGCGCAGCAGGCAGCGCCTCGGCGCGCTCCACCAGCGGCCGCGCTGGGCGCGCGCGTTCAAGTGGGCGCCGATGACCGCCGAGACGCGCTCGATCGAGATCCACGATCCGCGTGGGCCGCACCGGCGCGCTCAACCCCTGGGCGGAGCTCGAGCCGGTCGAGGTCGGCGGCGTCACGGTCTCGCGCGCGACGCTCCACAACGAGGAGGACATCAACCGCAAGGACGATCCGCGAGGGCGACCGCGTGATCGTGCAGCGCGCCGGCGACGTCATCCCGCAGGTCGTCGGCCCCGCGGGCGCCCATCCGCACGGGCGACGTAGCCGTTCCGGATGCCCGACGCACTGCCCGCTCTGCGGCACGCCGGTCGTGAAGCCCGAGGGCGAGGCGATGCACCGCTGCCCGAACCGCGCCTGCCCGTCGCGCGGCCTCGAGACGCTGATCAACTGGGTCGAGGCCGCGGCGGACATCGAAGGTGTCGGCGAGCAGTTCGTGCGCCGGCTGTGGGCGGCGGGCCTGCTCCGCTCGATGCCCGACCTCTACCGGCTCACGCGCCGACCAGCTGCTCGAGCTCGAGGGCTACGGCGAGATCTCGGCCGCGCAACGCGATGTCGCGGCGATCGAGGCGTCGCGGACGACGATCCCGTTCCGCCGCATTCTCTTCGGGCTCAACATCCCGGATGTCGGCTGGGTGACCGCGCAGAACCTCGCCCGCCACTTCGGCTCCGTCGACGCGCTGCTGGCCGCCGACCCAGAGGAGCTCCATCGAGTGCGAGGGGATCGGTCCGGAGCGCGCCGAGGCGATCGCCGAGTGGTTCGCGGACGAGGACAACCGCCAGCTCGTCGAGGAGCTAAGGGCGCTCGGGCTTCGATTCGAGGCCGGCGAGGACGACCGGCCGCAGGAGGGGCGTCTGACGGGCAGCCAGTACGTGCTCACGGGCACGCTCGAGTCGCTTCACGCGGGAGGAGGCGACGGCGGCGCTCGAGGCAGCTCGGCGCGAAGGTCTCCGACAACGTCTCGAAGAAGACGACCGGCGTGATCGTCGGGGAGAGCCCCGGCTCGAAGGCCGCGAAGGCGGAGGCGGCCGGCGTGCCGATCCTCAGCGAGGACGACCTCAAGGCTCTGCTGGCGGGCTAGCCGGCTAGACGATCCCCGAGCGGACGGCGTAGACGGCCGCCTGGATCCGGTTCTCGATCTGGAGCTTCAGCAGGATGTTCGAGATGTGGTTCTTCACGGTCTTCGGGCTGATCTGGAGATCGATCGCGATCTGGCCGTTGTCCTTGCCGTTCGCGATCAGCTTCAAGACCTCGAGCTCGCGGGCGGAGAGCTCCGAGTGGATCTCCGTCACCTCGTGCTCCGAGCGGGTCGAGGCGCGCAAGCGCCGGAACACCTTGGTCGCGATCGCCGGTGACACGGGCGATTCGCCGGCCGCTGCCGCGCGGATCCCGCCGAGCAGCTCCTCGATCGACGAATCCTTCAAGAGGTAGCCGCACGCTCCCGCGAAGATCGCGTCCAGCACATCCGAGTCGCGATCGGAGATCGTCAGCACGACGACGCGCGAGAGCGGCGCGAGCATCGCGATCTGCCGGGTCGCCTCGACACCGCCCATCCCGGGCATGTTCAGATCCATCAAGACGACGTCGGGCGCGAGATCCCGCACCTGCCGTAGTGCCTCGGCGCCGTTGTCGGCCTCGCCCGCGACCAGCACGCCTTGCTCCTCGAGCAGGCTGCGGAGACCCGTTCGAAACAGGTCGTGGTCGTCGACGATCAAGACTCGCGGCGAGAGTCCCTCGTCGGGCCGGCCCGCTTCTCTTGCCAGGGCCTGTACCTCGCCTAATGGTTGATTCCACGAGATCGTCTGAACGGGCGCGAGCTGGGTGCTCTGGGGCGCCGCGAGATCGTGGAATCAACCATCTACCTAGTGCAGTGTGATCGTCACGGTGCGACGACCCCAGAAGTCAGCCTGCGCCACTGTTGGGAACCAGAGGTCGATGCGCTGGCCGACGATCGCGCTCCCGACATCTGCTGCAATCGCCTCGCCATACCCCGGGATCCAGAGATGCGTCCCGAGCGGGATCACGTGCGGGTCGACCGCCACGACACCCCAGCCGACCGGCAGGCCGGTTGCGGTCTTGCCAGGGAGCGAGTACCCGGTGATGCTCATCGTCAGTGTCCGGCCGCCTGCAAATGGAGCCGTGTCGGCGCTCTCGCCGAGGGTTCCGACGGTCGCGGCCGGTTGGGAGCCGGTGAGTTGCGCCGAGAGCGACTCGGCCGCGCGGACCTGGATCTCGATCCGCATGATGTCCGAGGTGTTCAGCGCCTGCTTCGCCTGGAGCTGTGAGATGTACGCGGCGCGAGCCGCGCGCGTCGAGGCGAGCGACGCCTCGGTGGCCGTTGCCGCCTGCAAGGCCGTCGTCAGTCGCGCGGTCTCGGCCGCCAGCTCGGCAGAGGCTTCGGTCAAACGCGCGCGCGCCGAATGGAGCTCGGAGAGCACCTGGTCGTTCAGCGATGCGACACGCTTGATGTTGTCGAGCGCGGTGAGAGCGTCGTCGAGCGACTTCGCTCCCAGGACGACCTCGATCGGGCTCACGTCCTCCTGCTCGTAGAGATGGCGCAGCTGAGACGCAAGCTGGCGCTCGGAGATCTGCTCACCGGTCCGGTCGACATGCAGCATGTGCACGAGGGTTGCGCGCTGCGCGCGCAACCGCGCGGCATCGGCGCGCAGCGTCGCGAGGCGCGTGTCGGCCGCCGCCAGCCGCGAGTCGAGCGAGTACAGACCAAGGACGGCGGAGCGCGACTGCTCGGCGAGATGGGCGTTCTCCGCCTTCAGGGCGGCCTCGCTCTGACGCGGATTCCCACCCAGAGCGGGCAGGACCACGATGAGACCGGCAGCCGCAAAAACACCAAGCAGCCGCCCGAGCGGCGGATGAGCCTGCCCGAGCACGGGGCGGGACCGTACCACAGTCCCGGGTGGCAGGAAAGCCCGGCAGCGCCAGATTCGCCACCGGATGTACACCTCCTTGTTGCTCGCATCCGAACAGATTGCTAACCTCCCCGGCTCGTGACGTACCGGCCCCCCCGGTGCGCCCGTCTTGCCCCAGACGAAGGGAACGTCGCTTCAAGTCGACGAAGGCGGGTGCCGTACCTACTGCTCGGGATCCTTGCGGCTCTCTTTGCCGCAGTCCCCGCATTCGCCACCTCTCCAGGCTCGATCTCGGCCAAGCAGGCTGAAGCCCAGCGCGTCTACGCCCAGGTGCAGCAGCTCGACGCGAACCTGGCGAAAGCCGACGAGCAGGTCAACTTCGCGAACTACAAGCTTGCGAGCGTGCAGCACGAGATCAAGGTGAACCGGCACGAGCTCCGCGTCGCCCAGCTGAACTTGCAGAAGAGCCAGAAGCTGGTCGCCGAACGGCTCGTGTCGCTCTACACGACCCCGCCGACCTCGACGCTCGAGGTCATCCTCGGGGCGAAGAGCCTCGACCAGATCCTCACGAGCGTCGACAGCGAGCACCGCGTCTCCTCGGTCGACTCGCAGGTGATCGACCAGGTGCAGACGTTCAAGAGCACTGTCAAGCGCCGGGGGCTGTGGCTGGCGTCGGCCAAGATGCAGGCGAAGCAGCTCGTCGCCCAGCGCCAGCGCGTTCTCCAGTCGGTGAGAAGCCAGCTCTCCGAACGAAACCAGCTTCTCTCGTCGATTCAGAGTGAGATCGCGACGCTCGAGGCGCAGCAGCGCGCTGCCGAGCTCGAGGCCGCCCGCCAGGCTCGGGCGAACCTCGCAGAGGCAGAGGGGCAGGTGCTCTCCTCCGCGACGGTGATCGGCGCCACCGGCCAGGTCCCGGGCAGCGACCCGATCCTTCCCGCCTCGAGCTACACGGGCGTGGTCGGCGTTGCGATGCAGTACCTGGGCACGCCGTACGTCTGGGCCGGAGCCGAGCCCGGCGGCTTCGACTGCTCGGGGCTCGTCATGTACGCCTATGCGCAGGTCGGCGTCTCGCTCCCGCACTCCTCGTACGCGATGTGGGACTACGGCGTGCCGGTTTCGCGAGATCAGCTCGAGCCCGGTGACATCGTCTTCTTCGATGGGCTCGGCCACGTCGGGCTCTATGTCGGCGGCGGAGACTTCATCCAGGCACCGCAGACGGGCGACGTTGTGAAGATCTCGAGCCTGAACGACGGCTATTACGCCGCGAACTACGTCGGCGCCCGCCGCATTCTCTAGCTCGGGCAAGCTTCAGCAGGATGCCGGTGCGGGGAGACGAATAGAGCACGTCCGCTCTACACTTTTCTCCTTCTCATGCGCACAACCTGGAACGGATCGCTCAGCTTCGGTCTCGTCAGCATCCCTGTCGGGCTCTCGCCCGCGACGGCGCCGTCTGCCCGGCAGTCGGACGTGCAGCTCAAACTGCTCCACCGCGAGTGCCTGACGCCGATCAAGCAGAAGCGCTGGTGCCCGGTGCACGAGGTCGATGTCGGGCCAGACGAGATCGTGCGCGGATGGGAGGCGTCGAAGGGGACCTTCATCCCGATCGAGGACGCCGAGCTCGAAGCGCTCGAGCGCCGCAACACCTCGCGAGCGATCGAGATCACGAGCTTCGTGAAGAGCGCCGAGGTCGACCCGGTCTACTTCGACCGCACGTATTACCTCGTGCCGGTGGGAACCGAGGCGCAGCGCCGGCCCTATGCGCTCCTGCTCGAGGCGATGAAGGAGGAAGAGGTCGCCGCGCTCGGCTCGTTCGTCCTCGCCGGGAAGGAGAAGCTCTGTCTGATCCGTGCGAAGGGTGACGCGCTCGCGCTGGAGACGCTGTTCGTGTCGGACGACGTCAAGAGCCAGGCGGAGATCGACGAGGCTGTCGCGTCGTCGGAGGTTCGCGAGTCCGAGCTCGAGCTCGCCCGGCAGATCATCGGCAGCCTGGAGACGCCGTTCGACCCGAAGAGCCTGCGGAGCGAGTATCGCGAGTCCCTGCGCGGGCTGCTCGAGGCGAAGCTCGAGGGGCGTGAGATCGACGAGCTGGAGCCCGAGGTCGCGTCGCCGGTGGAAGACCTGCTCGAGACGTTGCGAGCATCCGTGTCTGCTGCCAAGAAGGCCCAGCCGAAGAAGGCTGCGGCAACGTCGCCCAAGCGGGCGACGGCCGGCCGCAAGTAGACGGTTCTCGTCGGCGCGCTGTGCGCTAGTGCTTGAGCGCGGTGGCGCCGGCGGCCTGGAGATGCGCCTGGAACAGGGTCTTGTCGATCTTGCCGTGGTAGATCGGCACGTGCTCCTGGAAGCAGATCCGGATCACCTCTTCACGATCGAGCCCGACTTCCTTCGAAAGCTCCTCTGGCGTCAGATGATTGGGCATCTCGCTCCTCTCGTCGCTGCACAAAAAAACCCGCCGCGCTCAAAGCGCAGACGGGCTAATTCTCCAGCTCCGTTGGGTTGTGGTCGGTGTTCTTCACCGACCCTGCTTCTTCCTGAACATGCTCATCGGCATCAACGATAGTCCACGGAGCGGCTGGAAGGCAAGTCGGGCCAGCGAACGGCAACACCGCTACGATTCGGCCCTTCGGGGTGTGGCGCAGCCTGGTAGCGCGCTCCGTTCGGGTCGGAGAGGTCCCCAGTTCGAATCTGGGCACCCCGATTGCAGGCCCCGCGGGGGGGAAACGTCTGTTTCCCCCCCGCGTTCGCTCTATGCTCGGGGCGTGCTGCGCGCGGTTGTCTTCGACGTCGATTTCACGCTCGCGCGGCCCGGGCCGGAGCTTGGGGCGCACGGGTACCGGGAGCTGGGGCTCCGGTATGGGCTCGATCTCGATCCCACGCTCTACGAGGAGGCACGGGCGGCGGCGTTCGCGGAGGTCAAACGCCATCCCGAGCTCGACCACGACGAGGAGATCTGGGTGCTCTTCACCGAGCAGATCATCCGCGGCATGGGTGGGGAGGGCGAGACGTACGCGGCCGCGGTCGAGATGGAACGCGGTTGGATGAAGGCGGCACACTTCGCGTTGTACGACGACGCACTGCCCGCCCTCGAGGAGCTCCGCGGTCGGGGCCTCAAGCTCGGGCTCCTCTCCAACTCCGCGCGCGATCTCGACGAGTTCGTCGCCCACCACGGGCTCGTCGTCGATGCGGTGCTGACCTCCCAGGCCCACGGGAAGACGAAGCCGCATGAGTCGATCTTCATGGCGGTGCTCGAACTGCTCGGAGTCGAACCGCACGAGGCGCTGATGATCGGGGACACAATCGAGGACGACATCCACGGGGCTCTCGCGATCGGGATGCGGGCGGTGCTGCTCGACCGCGACGACCGTTACCCCGGCGTTGCCGAGCGCATTGCCGATCTGGCCGGGCTTCCGACCGCGCTCGGAATCTAGCCCGCGCCATGCACCGGCGAGAGCGCCGGTGCCCACGAGCAGAGCGGTGAGACCTCGCCGCCGCTGCCGTTCATGGCGCGATAGCCCAGCGCGTGCTCTGCCTGCAGCAGCTTGTGGATCTGGGTCGTCCCCTCGTAGATGATCGGCGCGCGGGCGTTGCGGAAGTAGCGCTCGATCCCGATCTCTGCGCTGTAGCCGTAGGAGCCGAACACCTGGATCGCCAGGTGCGCGGCCTCGAACGCCGATTCGGTCGCATGCCACTTCGCAAGCGATGTCTCGCGCGTCGAGCGCTTGCCCTGGTCCTTCATCCAGGCGGCCTGCATGACGAGCAGCTTTGAGGTCTCGTACCCGAGCACCATCGTCGCGATCATGTCCTGGACGAACTGGTAGCGGCCGATCTCCTGGCCGAACGTCTCGCGTTCGCGCGCGTAGGCGACCGACCGCTCCAGGCACGCGCGCACGACGCCGCACCCGCCCGCTGCGACCGTGAAGCGGCCGTGGTCGAGCGAGTGCATCGCGATCTCGAACCCCTGGCCCTCGGCGCCGATCAGGTTCTCGGCCGGCACCTCGACGTTCTCGAAGAAGAGCTCGCCGGTCGAGCCCGCCCAGATGCCGAGCTTGTTCTCGGTGTCGCGCGTCGTGAAGCCCGCCATCCCCTTCTCGAGGACGAAGGCGCTGATTCCCCTGTGCCCGGCGCCCGGATCCGTCTTCGCGAACACGAGCGCGTGGTCGGCGACGCTCGCGTAGGAGATCCAGTTCTTCTGGCCGTTCAGCACGTAGACGTCTCCTTCTCGCCGGGCCGTGGCTCGCATCGCGGCGACATCCGAGCCCGCACCCGGCTCGGTCAGCCCGAAGCAGGCGAGCTTCTCGCCCTTCGCCTGAGGCACGAGCCAGCGCTGCTTCTGCTCCTCTGTGCCGTACGCGAGCAGCGAGAGCGAGTTCAGGCCGACGTGGACCGAGATCAGCGTCCGGAACGCCGCCTCGCCTCGCTCGATCTCCTCGCAGACGAGCGCCTCGGCGACGAAGTCGAGCCCGGCGCCGCCGTAGGCCTCGGGGATGACGATGCCCAGGATCCCGAGCTCGGCCATTCCCTGGATCAGGTCCAGGTCGAGCTTGTGCCCGATGTCGTTGGCGACTGCGACTGGCAGGATCCGCTCGTCGACGAAGTCGCGCACCGTTTTCTGTGTGAGGCGCTGCTCGTCTGTCAGCTCGAAGTCCATCGACGATGGAGCCTACCCGCCTGATCGTGCGATCCCAGTTGGTCGAGGGGGGTTTGCTCATCGCTACGATTAGGCGTCCAGTGCTGGTGCAGGGGTCTACGGTTGCCCGCAGTCGCTCCCGCGCGGGCGTCTGGACCGGTCGCGCCCGGCCCGCGTTGATCGTGGGGGCGCTCGTCGCTCTGGTCACGGTCGGTGTCGGGTTCGCCTTCGCCGGCTCGCCGGACACGCTCGCTCCAGGCACGCGGATCGCCGGCGTCGACGTCGGCGGGCTGACCGCCGCGCGCGCCCAGCAGGTGCTCGAGCAGCGAGCGTCCGCACTCGCGAACGTGCCCGTGACGTTCGTTTCGGGTGGCCAGAGCTGGCAGATCCTCCCGTCCGTGCTCGGCGTCGGCGTCGACTGGGCCGCGGCCGTCGACGAGGCCAGGCGGGACGGCGACGGCTTTGGGTTCCTGCGCGGCTACGAGCGTCTCGCGCTCCGGCTCTACCCGGCCAGCATCGATCCGAAGCCGCATCCGTACGTCTCGGCCCTGGACTTCGAGGTCGGCAAGCTCGCCGCCGCGATCGACCGTCCGGCGAGGGACGCGGCGCTCGTCCGCAAAGGGGGGCAGATCGTCACCGTCCCGGGGCAGGCCGGGCTCGCTCTCCAGAAGACCGCCGCTGCCCAGACAATCGCTCGCGCGCTCTCCGGGTTCGGCCGCTTGCCGGTCAGGCTGCCTGTTCAGACGGTGGCCCCTGCCGTCACCGTTGCCGACCTCGCTCAGGCTCAGCGCCTCGCCCGGCGAGCGCTCTCGGCTCCGGTCACGCTCGTCCTCGGGAAGCAGCGGCTGCAACTCGCGCCGGCTCAACTCGCGCCGATGCTCCTGCTCGGGCAGGGCGGGCCGAGCAAGCTCGGGATCGGCGGTCCGGCGGCCGACGCGTATTTCGTGCATCTCGACCACCTCCTCAGCCACCCCGCGCAGGACGCGACGTTTGCGATCACCGCGACCGGCGGCATTCGCGTCGTGCCGGCGCAGCCCGGCCTCGCGGTCGACGTCGCGCAAACGGTCGCCGCGGTGCTCGCGGCCGCGGAACGCCCCCTCGGTCGGGTTGCGCAGGTAACCGTCAGCGAGTCGCAGCCGAGCCGGACGACCGCCGACGCCGTCGCGATGGGGATCACGGGCACCGTCTCTTCGTACGAGACGATCTACGGCGGCGTCCCGAACCGGATCCACAACGTCCAGCTCGTGGCGAAGCTCGTGAACGGAAAGCTGATCGCGCCCGGCGCCACGTTCTCGTTCAACCAGGCAACCGGGGATCGCACGGCTGCGCAGGGCTTCCTGGAGGCGCCGGTGATCATCAACGGCGAGTTGCAGACCGGGCTCGGGGGCGGTGTCTGCCAGGTCTCGACGACAGTCTTCAACGCCGCCTACGAGGCCGGCCTGCCGATCACGGCACGGACGAACCACGCGCTCTACATCTCGCACTATCCGCTTGGCCGCGACGCGACCGTCGACTATCCCGACGTCGACCTCAAGTTCGTGAACAACACCCCCCACTGGCTGCTGCTCCGGACGATCGTCGGCCCGGATTCGCTGATCGTTAGGCTGTACGGGACGCCGCAGCACCGGCGGGTGGTCACCGAGGCGGCCCCGCTGAAGCTCGTGCACGCGCCTCCGATCAAGAAGACGATCGACCGCGCGCTCGCCCCGGGCCAGGTTGTGGTCACGAACTACGGCGAGGCTGCGTACTCCACCTCGGTGCGCCGGCTCGTCTACGCCCCGGACGGCACGCTGATGTCGGACGTGACCTGGTATTCGAACTACCGCGCGCTGCCGGAGCAGATCAGCGTCGGGCCGAAGAAGAAGACGAAGAAGCCGAAAGCCGCGGCGGTCACGCCGGCGCAGGCGTCTCCGCACTAGCGATCGCCTCGGCCAGCCAGGCCGGAACTCTTGTCGGGCGCAGCGTTTCCCTGTCGACCGTCGCGTGCGCGGTCCAGCCGTCGGCGATCCTGTCGCCGTCCCGCTCGAGCACGTACTCGAACCTGAAGCGCGCGCCCTGGACGCCGCTGCAGCGTGCATGCAGCAGCAGCCGGTCGTCGAACACGGCGGGGGCGAGGAATCGTGCGTGCGCCTCGAGCACGAGTGCCTCGACTCCCTGGTCGCGGAGGTGCTGGTAGCCGCCCGCAAACCGCTCGAGGTAGGCGACCCGTGCCACTTCGAACCAGATGAAGTAGTTGGAGTTGTGAGCAACGCCCTGCGCGTCGGTCTCGGCGAAGCGCACGCGGATCTCCGTCTGGAAGTTGAAGCCGTCCACGCCCGGAGCCTAAACGGAGTCCGCGAGCGAGAGCTGGGCGTGCTCCGTCAGGCCGGAGACGCCGACGCCGACCAGCCGCAGCGGGCCGGGGCGATCGCGCAGCGCCCGGTCGAGCGCAGCGCAGGCAAGCTCGCCGATCCGGCCGGCGTCGTCGGTGCCCACCTCGAGCGAGGTCGAGCGGGTGCGGATCGCGAAGTCGGGGTACCGGAGCTTCGTCGTGATCGTTCGCGCCGTCTGTCCGCGGCCGCGGAGATGCTCGGCGAGCCGGCCGGCCATCCGTCGCAGCTCGTCGTGGAGCCGCTCCGGATCGCCGATGTCCCGCTCGAAGGTCTCCTCGTGCGAGATCGAGATCCGTTCGGTCGACACCTCGAGCTCCCGTGGGTCGATCCCCTGCGCCCGGTCGCGCACGAGCCGTCCGACCTTGCCCGGCAGGACGTGCCGGAGCTGCTCGTCGGTGAGCGTCGCGAGCTGCCCGATCGTCTCGACCCCGACCGTGCCGAGTCGCTCCGCCGCGCGCGGGCCGACCCCCGGCAGCACCCGGACCGGGAACGGCGCCAGGAAGCGTGCTTCGGTCCCTGGGCGCACCGCCGTCAGCCCGCCGGGCTTGCGCCGGTCGGAGGCGACCTTGGCCACGACCTTGGAGGTTGCGACGCCGAGCGAGCACGAGAGCCGTGTCCGCGCGAGCACGACGGCCTGCACGGCTTCGGCGAGGGCGCGGGCATCGTCGAAGGCCGGGGCGACCTCGCCGAGGTCGAGGTAGCCCTCGTCGATCCCGGCCTGCTCGACCGTCGGCACGACATCGCCCACGATCGACCAGACCTCACGCGAGTACTCCCGGTAGAGCGAGTGCCGCGGCGGGACGAAGACAACGTTCGGGCAGCGCCGGAGCGCCTCTGCGCAGGACATCGCCGAGCCGATTCCGTGGCGACGGGCGACGTAGTTCGCCGTTGCGACCACGCCGCGACCACGGGGATCGCCCCCGACGACAAGCGGCACGCCGCGGAGCTCCGGGTTCTCGAGCTCCTCGACGGCCGCGAAGAAGGCGTCCAGGTCGAGGTGCGCGACGATCATCGAGTGAGGGTAATCCGGCGACCGGGCGGCGGCGCTCTCACGTATCGTTCTCGTAGAGGCCTGACCTGAAAAGGAGCGTCAGATGGCAAAGAAAGCGAAGCAGACGGTTATCTCCCAGCTACAGTCGGCCGGCGAAGGCGCACTCGGGAAGCTTGCGCAGAATCCGACGACGCACAAGGCGCTGCAAGGCGCACTGCAGGTGAAGGACCGCGTCGAGAAGGTCGTACGCAGCCTCGATGGGATGGAGAAGCGCGTCACGGCGCTCGAGAAGCGGCTCGCGTCGCTCGAGAAGACAAACGTCAAGAAGGCCACGCCGCGCCCCGTACGACGAAGCCGAAGCCGACGCCGACACCGAAGCCCTAACCCGGTACGACCTAGTGGTCGCTCCGGTAAGTCTCTGCACCCTCTGGCCGGCTGCAAACCTTCGCATGCCGGCGTCCTCGGTCGGGCCAATCGTCCCGACTATTGGCCCTCCCTGCGTCCTTGGCCTGCTCGATTTTCGCTCGGCCATAGGGCACCGGACTTACCGGAGCAACCACTAGCCCGGTACGCGAACCTTCAGCGCGCCGGCCACGATCTCGAACCGCGCCGGTGTCGTGCCGATCGGTTCGCCCTCCACCTCGATCGGGAGCGGCTGGGAAGCGTCGACCGAGACGTTCGCGCTCCGCAGGACCTCGATCTTCGGGTGGGTCACGTGGCGGCCCTTGTAGAGCTTCGGTGCGGTCGTGACGAAGTCGAGCTTCGTCACGTCGCCGATCAGCACGACGTCGAAGAGCCCGTCGTCGGGGATGGCCTCCGGGGCGAGCTTCATCCCGCCCCCGTGCCACTGGCCGTTGGCCACGATCACGTCGTGCATCCGCCCGCGCCGCTCGCCTTCGTCGAGCGTGACGATCACCTCGGTGTTCTTCCAGGTGGCGAAGACGCGTGCGAGCGCCCAGAAGAAGGTCGCGCGGCCGCCGAGCGCTTTCGACATCGAGTTCGCCCGTTCTGCGACCACGCCGCTCATGCCGACCGAGCCGACGTTCACGAAGTAGCGCTCGGCCTCCTTGCCCTCCCGGCCCTGGTAGGTGACGCGGCCGAGATCGATCGTGCGCGGGGCTCCCTCGAGCGCGACCCGGACAGCGTCGTCGAATGCGGCCGGGATCCCGTGGGTGCGACCGAAGTCCTGCCCGGTGCCGGCCGGCAGGATCGCGATCTCCGCCTTCGAGCCCCCGATCCCGTTCACGACCTCGTTCAGCGTCCCGTCTCCGCCGACGACGACGAGCAGGTCGTGCGTCGCGGCCGCCGCTTTGGCGAGCTCGATCAGCTGGCCGCGACGCTCGGAGAAGACCACGTCCCCGGTGAGCCCGAGCTCCGCCGCCCGCAGCTCCATCTTCGGCCAGCGCTTGCCCGTCGAGCCGTTCCCGCTCGCCGGGTTGACGAGAAAGACGGTCCCGCTAATGGGCGTCGGCCGTCGCGACGTCGAGCGAAAGCCGGGTCATCCGGTCGACGGCGGCACGCAGCTCGTCGTCGGAGATGCGCGTGAACGCTCCCTCGAGGACGATGTCGCTGACCGTCAGGAAGCAGGCCGACTCGACGCCTCTGATCGCCGCGACCGTGAAGAGTGCCGCCGCCTCCATCTCGACCGCGAGGACGCCGCGCTTCGACCAGCGCTCGTACTGCCCTTCGTCCGGGTTGTAGAAGAGGTCGCTCGAGACGATCGGCCCGACGTGCAGGTGCTGGCCGCTCTCCTTCGCGGTGTGCACTGCCTCGTGGATCAGATTCCACGATGCGGTGGGGCAGTGCGGCTCGTTCGCGACGAGATGCATCGCCGTCGAGTCGGCCGGAACGGCAGAAAGCGCCACGATCAGGTCGCCGAGGGAGTGGTGGGGCTGCAGGCCGCCGCAGGTGCCGACGCGGATCAGCTTCTTGCAGCCGAGCTGGATCAGCTCCTCGAACACGATCGTCGCGCCGGGACAGCCCATGCCGGTGCCTTGCACCGAGACCGGCCTGCCCCTGTAGACGCCCGTGTAGCCGAGCAGACCGCGCTCGGAGTTGCGCTGGACGACGTCGTCCAGATATGTCTCCGCGATGTACTTGGCCCGCAGAGGATCGCCTGGCAGGAGCACGGCCTCTGCGTACTCGCCGGGCTCGGCGCGAATGTGGATTGGCATGGCGCGGGACTCTATCTGCATCAGCGAGGATTGAGAGATGACGATGGTGATCGAGCCCGACCGGGAGCAGATGCTCGGGTTCTGCGCGCTCGCGCCGGTGGAGCGCGTCTTCCTCTCCGACATGGCAAGCCGGCAGCTCGGCCGCTTCCTCGGGATCGCGGCGGACGACGGGTCGTTGACGGCGCTCTGCCATCTCGGCACGAATCTCGTTCCGTCCGGGGAAGGCTGCGCGGTGTTCGCGGCTGCGGCCGGCCGGGCCGGGTCGCGCATGATCATCGGCGAGGAGCACGCGGTCGGCGAGCTCTGGGCTGCTGCGGCGCCCCTGTTGCCGCCTCCGCGCGAAGACCGGCCCGGCCAGCCGGTGTACGCGATCTCGGAGCCGCCGGCGTCAGGCGAGAGTGGCCTGCGAGCCGCGACCGAGGCCGATCTCGAGCGCCTCCTGCCTGCGTGCGCAGCTGCTCACTGCGAGGAGCTCGGCGTCGATCCGCTCGTGCACGAGGCCGACGCGTTCCGCTGGCGCACCAGGGAGCAGATCGCGCGCGCGAGCTCGTGGCTCTGGCTCGAAGACGACGTGATCCTCTTCAAGGCGGAGGTCTCGGCTCGGAGCTCGGACGCCGCCCAGATCGCCCAGGTGTGGGTCGATCCGGAGGCGCGGCGCCGGGGCTACGCGAGCCGCGGGATGCGCGATCTCTGCCGCCTGCTGCTCGAGAAGACGCCGACGGTCACCCTCTTCGTCCGCGCCGAGAACGCACCGGCGATCAGGCTCTACGAGTCGATCGGGATGCGGCGCGAGCTGACCTACCGCAGCATCCTCTTCTCGTGAACCTCGTCTTCGCGCGGCACGGCGAGAGCGAGTTCAGCGTGCGTGGGGCGCTGAACGGGGACCGGACGGTGCCGTGCGGCCTGACACCCGCGGGAGTCGACCAGGCGCGCTCGCTCGGGGTCGCGCTTGCGGGCGAGCCGTTCGAGCTCTGCGTGACGAGCGAGCTCCAGCGGACGCACGAGACGGCGGACCACGTGCTCCGTGGCCGCGACGTGCCCCGGCTCGTCGTTCCCGAGCTGAACGACCCGCGCTACGGGCCCTACGAAGGGCGGCAGATCGAGGAGTACCGCGACTGGGCGGCGACCGCATCGTCCAGGGACCTGCCCGGAGCGGGAGGCGAGAGCCGCTACGAGATCGCTCGAGCGGTATGCGCGCGCGTTCCGGACATTGCTCGCCCGGCCGGAGGACGCGATCCTCGTCGTCGCCCACTCGCTGCCGATCGCGTACGCACTGCAGGCGCGCGCGGGAGCGCCGCCCGCCGCGCGCGTGCCGCTCGCCGACTACGCGACGCCGTACCCCTTCGCGGGCTGGGAGCTGCGGCGCGCCGCGGTCACGCTCGAGTACTGGCTGGCCGCCCCGAGCTGGTGATGCGGGCTGGTGAGTGCAACACTGCGTCCTGTGGAGCTCCTGGCGCTCATCGAGCAGCACATCCGCCGCAACGACCTGATCCCGCGCGGCGGCGAGGTCACCTGCCTCGTCTCGGGCGGCGCCGACTCGACCTGCCTCTTCCACGCGCTGCGCGAGCTCGGCTACCGCGTCTGCGCGCTCCACGTCGACTACGGCCTGCGGGGCGCGGAGTCCGACGAGGACGCGCGCCACTGCGCGGCCCAGCTCGGCGCCGAGATCGTGCGCCTGACCCCCGACGGGACGACCGAGGCCGAGCTGCGGGAGCTCCGTTACTCGCTTGCGACCGACCGCCTCCGGGCGACGGGCCACACCGCGAGCGACCAGATCGAGACGATCCTCTACCGGCTCGTCTCGAGCGGAACGACGAAGGGGATCAAGGCCATGCGCGAGGACGGCGTCGTCCGGCCGCTGCTGCCCCTCTGGCGCTCGCAGACGGAAGCCTTCTGCCGCGAGCGTGGGCTCGCCTTTCGCACCGACTCCTCGAACCCCGCGACCACGCGCGGCCTGATCCGGGAGCAGATCATCCCGCTCCTCGAACGGATCCACCCTGCAGCCCGCGAGAACATCCTCCGTGCGCTCGACGAGCGCCAGACGATTCCACCCGCGCTCGCAGCGCTGCTCGCGGAGCCGACCGCGTCGAAGCGGATCGACCTCGGCGGCGGCGTCCAGGCCGTACGCGAGCACGACCGCCTCTGGCTCGAAAGCAGTCCTGTCGAGCTCACGGGCGAGGTCAGCTTCGGCGGTTGGCGCATCCATTCGACGCTGCCAGGCCTTAAAGTGCGCGGATGGCGCCCAGGCGACCGACTTGCAGGCCGTTCGAAGAAGATCCAGGACGTGTTCGTCGATGCCAAGATCCCGCGTTCCGACCGTGAGGGCTGGCCGCTGGTCGTCCGCGGCGACGAGGTGCTTGCCGTTCCCGGGATCGTCGAGGCGCCCGGCGTGAGCGCGGTGCGCGATGAGGGACGTGAGAACAGAGCTCGAGCGCGGCGTCGGCGAGGTGCTGATCGACGAAGAGCGCCTGCAGATGCGCATCCGCGAGCTCGGGCGCGAGATCTCCTCCGACTACGCGGGCCGAGAGCTCCTGCTCGTCGGCGTCCTGAAAGGCGCGGTCTTCTTCATGGCCGATCTGATGCGGTCGATCACCGTGCCGTGCGAGATCGACTTCATGGCGATCTCCAGCTACGGCGCCTCGACCGACTCGTCAGGCGTGGTGCGGATCCTGAAGGACCTGGACATCAACATCGAGAACCGCCACGTCGTGGTCGTCGAGGACATCGTCGATTCGGGCCTGACGCTCTCGTACCTCGTCCGCAACCTCGGGTCGCGCGCGCCCGCCAGCCTCGAGGTGTGCGCCCTGCTGACGAAGTCGGGGCGCCGCGAGATCGAGGTGGACGTCGGCTATATCGGCTTCGAGATCCCGAACAAGTTCGTGATCGGCTACGGCCTCGATTTCGCGGAGCGGTACCGCAATCTGCCCTACGTCGGCGTCCTGCACGAGGATCTGCTCCCCGAGGGCGTCTGACCGAGCTCGAGCGCTTCGTAAATCCCACCCGGCCGGGAAAACCCGTTCCGGTACCCTGAGCGAAGAGATTCTGTGAATCGTTTCTTCCGCAGCGCATTTTTCCCGCTCATCGTCATCGTGCTGCTCGTCTGGCTGGCGAGCCAGACGCTGATCCCGAAGAACAGTCACGCGATCAAGAACGTCACGTACTCGGAGCTGCAGCAGGACATCGGCGCGCATCCGAGCAAGTTCAAGGAAGTGATGTTCAACCCGAGCAAGCGCTCGATCACGGCGACTCTCACCGGCACTCCCACCTCGACGATCACGGTCAACTACCCGAGCGACCAGTCCGCGCTCCAGTTCCAGAACGAGCTCAGCAAGGTCAATGTCACCTTCGACTCGAAGGGCACGGGCGGCTTCTCGTGGGTGTCGCTGCTCGGCTCGATCCTGCCGATCCTGCTCCTGCTCGGCTTCTGGATCTTCATGATGAACCAGATGCAGGGCGGCGGCTCGAAGGTGATGAGCTTCGGCAAGTCGCGCGCGAAGCGGATGGCGCCGGACTCGCCGAAGATCAGCTTCAAGGACGTGGCCGGCGTGGACGAGGCGGTCGAGGAGCTGCAGGAGATCAAGGAGTTCCTCGAGAACCCGAAGAAGTTCCAGGCGCTCGGTGCGCGCATCCCGAAAGGCGTGCTGCTCTACGGGCCTCCGGGAACCGGCAAGACGCTGCTCGCGCGGGCGGTCGCCGGCGAGGCGGGCGTGCCGTTCTTCTCGATCTCCGGCTCTGACTTCGTCGAGATGTTCGTCGGCGTCGGCGCGTCACGCGTCCGCGACCTGTTCGAGCAGGCCAAGCAGGCGAACCCCTGCATCATCTTCATGGACGAGATCGACGCCGTCGGCCGTCACCGCGGCGCAGGTCTCGGCGGTGGGCACGACGAGCGCGAGCAGACGCTGAACCAGCTGCTCGTCGAGATGGACGGCTTCGAGATGAAGGACAACATCATCCTGATCGCCGCCACGAACCGCCCCGACATCCTCGACCCGGCGCTCCTGCGCCCGGGCCGCTTCGACCGCCAGATCGTCGTCGACCGGCCCGACCGCAACGGCCGCCGCAAGATCCTCGAGGTGCACTCGAAGGGCAAGCCGCTCGCGCCGGGCATCGACCTCGATGCGCTTGCAGGCGGGACGCCCGGCTTCACGGGCGCCGACCTCGCGAACCTCGTCAACGAGGCTGCGCTGCTCGCCGCGCGCCACGGCAAGAAGGTGGTCGAGCAGGAGGACCTGGAAGAGGGGATCATGCGCGTGATCGCCGGGCCGGAGAAGAAGGCGCGGCTGCTCTCCGAGAAGGAGCAGCGGATCACGGCCTATCACGAGATGGGCCACGCGCTCGTCGGCCACTTCCTCGAGAACACGAACCCGATCCACAAGATCACGATCGTCTCGCGCGGCCAGGCCCTTGGCTTGACCATCTCGCTGCCGACCGAGGATCGCTACATGCAGACGAAGACCGCGCTGCTCGAGGAGATCGCGATGACCCTCGGCGGTCGCGCGGCCGAGGAGATCGTCTTCAACGAGGTCACGACCGGCGCCGCGAACGACCTCGAGAAGATCACGAGCACCGCAAAGCAGATGGTGATGCGCTTCGGGATGAGCGAGAAGCTCGGCCCGCGCGTCCTCGGCCGCAACCGCGACATGCCGTTCCTCGGCATGGAGATGGGCCACGAGCCCGACTACTCGGAAGAGGTTGCGCGCGAGATCGACGACGAGGTCCGCCGGATCATCGAGGACGGCCACGAGCTGGCGTCGCGGATCCTGCGCGAGCATCTCGACGACCTGCACCGGATCTCGCAGATCCTGATCGAGCACGAGACGATCGACAAGGACCAGTTCGAGCGGCTGATCGCGGGCGAGTCCGAGGAGACGGTCTTCCCGGAGCCCGAGTCGGGCGTCGTCGCGCCGACGCCGAAGGCGGAGGAGAAGCGCCGCCCGGCGTCGAAGCCGCGGCCGTTCCCGCTGCCCGGGTCGGCGATGCAGCCGCCCGAGCCCGAAGGCGCAAACTAACCTCAGGGGCGTGAGAACGCCCCTGGAAGCGCGCTTCCGCCGCCCGTCCGTGATGGGGGTGATCAATGTCACGCCCGATTCGTTCTCGGACGGAGGCGTTCACTTCGACACCGCGACCGCAGTCGCGGCCGCGGAGCGCATGCTTGCAGAAGGCGCAGCGATCCTCGACGTCGGCGGCGAGTCGACCCGGCCCGGCTCCGGTGGCGTGTCCGCCGGCGAAGAGCTGCGCCGGGTCGTGCCCGTGCTCGAAGGGCTTGCCGGCGCGCCGGTCTCGATCGACACGTCGAAGGCCGAGGTGGCGCGCCGGGCGCTCGAGCTCGGCGCGGAGCTCGTGAACGACGTGACCGCATTGCGTGGAGATCCCGAGCTGGCGGGTGTGGTCGCGGACGCGGACGCCTACCTCTGCCTGATGCACATGCAGGGCGAGCCGCGCACCATGCAGACGAACCCGGTCTACGACGATGTCGTCTCGGACGTGAAGGCGTTCCTCGAGGAGCGGCTCTCGTTCGCGGTCGCCGAGGGGATCCGCGAGGAGCTCGTCGCCCTCGATCCCGGGATCGGCTTCGGCAAGACCGTCGAGCACAACTTCGAGCTCGTGCGTCGCCTGGACGAGCTCGTCGCGATCGGACGCCCGCTGGTGATCGGCTTCTCGCGCAAGAGCTCGCTCGGCCGGATCATGGGCGACCCCGAGGCGAAGACGGGGAGCCTCGCCGCGTCGGTCGGCGCGGCGGTCGCGGCGTTCGAGCGCGGGGCGACGATCCTGCGCGTCCACGACGTGCGAGAGCACGTCGAGGCGCTGCGTGCGGCGGCGGCGGTGGCGGGATGAAGGTCGAGCTGCACGGTCTCCAGATCTTCGGCCATCACGGGGTGGGCGAAGAGGAGCGCGAGCGAGGCCAGGTCTTCCTCTACGACATCGAGCTCGAGGTCGGAGAGCGCGGGTCGTCCGACCGCATCGAGGACGCCGTCGACTACCGCGAGGTCGCCGCGGCCGCGCAGGAGGTCTCCGAGAGCCGCCGGTTCCGTCTGCTCGAGGCGCTGGCGCCGGCCGTCGCGGACGCGCTTGTCGAGCGTTTCCCAGTCGAGTGGGTGCGCGTCCGCGTGCGAAAGCCGGAGGTGCGGCCGATCGGCCTCGAGGTCGACTACAGCGGCGTCACCGTCGAGCGCGCCGGAACCGGCAAGTAACAAGTTGTTACTTGCAACGGTTCGGGCGTACGTCGGGTTGGGGGCGAATCTCGGCGATCGCGAGGAGTCGATCCGGCGCGCCGCCGAGCTGATCGGTGCGACGTGCCTGTCGACGATTCGCGAGACGGAGCCGTGGGGTTACGAGGATCAGCCGCTCTTTCTGAACGCCGTCGCCGAGCTGGAGACCGAGCTGCCGCCGCGCGACCTGCTCGAACGGCTCCTCGAGGTCGAGCGGGAGCTCGGCCGCACGCGCGACGGCCCGCGCTTCGGCCCGCGCACGATCGACCTCGATCTGCTCGTCTACGGCGACCTCGAGCTCGACGAGCCCGGCCTCACCGTTCCTCACCCGCGGCTGCACGAGCGGCGGTTCGTCCTCGAGCCTCTCGCCGAGCTGGCGCCCTCGTTGGACGTGCCCGGAAAGGGCCTGGTGTCGGTGCTTCTCGCAGGGCTACAATCTTCCGCGTGAGCCACATCGACGAGCTCGACGACTACGAGGCGGAGCTCGAGCTCCACCTCAAGAAGGAATACAGCGCGGTCTACTCGCTGTTTCGCTACTGCGTGCTGACGCAGGACGCCACCTATCTCTGCAACAAGCTCGACCTGCAGTACGTCCCGCAACCGTCCTATCCGTTCTTCCAGCTGAAGATGGAGGACGTCTGGGTCTGGGACAAGAACCGACCGACCCGGATGATCCCGCGCGTCGAGATCCAGACGACCTCGGACGTGACGGTCGAGGAGCTGAAGGGCGAGGGCGACGAGCCGGTGTTCACCGCCGAAGCGCTCGCCAAGCGCATGAGCGACCTCGCTCAGGGCGACGAGAACTAACCCCCCGCAGCCTTCATGCTGCTCGCAATCGACGTCGGCAACACGCAGACCGTCTTCGGCCTGTTCGACGGCGAACGGCTGACAGAGCAGTACCGCGTCGGCACCGACCCGACGCACACCGGTGACGAGCTGGCCGTGCTTGCCCGCTCGTTCGTCGACCTCACGACGCTCGAGGGGATCGTCCTCTGCTCGTCGGTGCCACAGCTCGTGCGGGAGTACGAGGGCTTTGCCGAGCGCTGGGCAGGAGTGGAGCTGCTCGTGCTCGGTCCGGGCGTCTCGACCGGTGTGCCGATCCGCTACGACGACCCGCGCGAGGTCGGTCCCGACCGGATCGCGAACGCCGTGGCCGCGCGCGAGCGACACGGGACACCATGCGTCGTGGTCGACTTCGGGACGTCGACGAACTTCGACGTCATCTCCGCTGCCGGCGAGTTCGCAGGTGGTGTGCTCGCGCCCGGGATCGAGGTCTCGATGGACGCGCTCTTTGCCCGGGCTGCGCGACTGCCGAAGGTGCCGTTCGTCGCACCGGAGCGCGTGATCTCGCAGACGACGGTGGCGGCGCTGCAGTCGGGCCTCGTCTACGGCTTCGCCGGCCAGGTCGACGCGATCGTCGACCGGATCCGTGAGGAGCTCGGCGCCATGGACGCCCCGGTGGTCGCGACGGGCGGCCTGGCGGAGCTGATCGTGCCGTACTCGCGGACGATCACGGCGCTCGACCAGGAGCTGACGCTCCAGGGTCTCAGGCTCGTCTGGGAGCGGAACCACTAGGCGAGGCTCGGCGGCGCGGACGTCGTCCGACGACCCCACCCTGCGCGGCCCATTGGGGAAACATTGGCACGAAGCCGGCACAAGGCCAAGCATCCGCCTCGATAGAATCGGTCTTGAGGGCGGCGGGACGGCTCCCCACCCAGGGTGGGGGTACGCCCGAGATCGGCTGTCGCTCTCTCTGCGAGCTCAGGCAGCGTTGGAGACGGGGTGGCTCAGCCGCCGCCGTAGAGCGAGATCGGGAGCGAGTCGAGCAGGATCTCATCGCCCGGATCCGGCAGCTCGGCTTCGAGCACCTCTAGCACCTCGCGCGCGCCGGGCGCTGCGGCCAGCAGCCGCACCTCGACCTCTTCGATCGTCGGCAGCGTCAGCAGCTCCTGCTTGAACGGCTTCGGGAAGCGCCCGCGGCCGAGATACCAGCCGTAGAACTTCTTCAGGAACCCGGTGGCGCGGGACTCGCCGAGCTCCCGCACCGTCTCGCGGATGAAGAGCAGCAGCTCGGCGACGACCTCTTCGCGCGATGGCTCGGTCGGGTCGCCCATGATCTCGCGCAACGCCCACGGATTGCCCTGCGCCGACCTGCCCACCATCACCGCGGCTGCCCCGGTCGTGGCCAGCACCGCCTGCGCCTTCGCTCGCGAGGTGATGTCGCCCGAGGCGATCACCGGCACGTCGACGAGAGAGACCAGCTCCGCGGTGAGCGAGTGGTCGGCGAGCCCGGTGTACATCTGTTTCGCCGAGCGCGGATGCAGCGTTAGCGACGCCGCGCCCGCCTCGACGAGCCGCGGGCCGACCAGCAAAGCTGCGCGTGAGCCGTTCTCCGTCCCGCGCCGCATCTTCACCGACACCGGCAGGTCAGTCGCCCCCGCGACCGCAGAGACGATCCGCGCCGCATGATCGACGTCGTCGAGCAGCGAGGCGCCCGCGCCCGTCTTCGTCACCTTCTTGCACCGGACAGCCGAAGTTGATGTCCACGATGTCCGCGCCCGCGGCAGCGACCATCCGGGCCGCCTCGCCCATCGCGACCGGGTCGGAGCCGAAGATCTGGATCGCGAGCGGATGTTCGTCCGAGGCGACGCGCAGGTAGTCCAGTGTCCGTTCGTTTCGATGCGCGATCCCCGCGACCGAGACCATCTCCGAGCACACGAGCCCGGCGCCGTAGCGGCGGCCCTGACGACGAAATGCCTGCACGCTGACGCCCGCCATCGGCGCGAGCACGAGGCGGCTCGGGATCTCGACCTCCCCGATGAACCAGTGCGTTGCGAGCTCGACTTCCATCTGAGACGAGATCGTAGCCGGGTCTCTTGCGCGACCCCGGCGAACCTCGCTACTATTCGCGCCCGTTTCTGGCGCAGAAAAGCGCCCGAACGTTGTGGTCAGGAGGCCGGTTCTTGAAGGAAGTCATCCTCACGCCTGAGGGCTATGAGAAGTTGAAGCAGGAGATCGATTTCCTGCAGAACGAGAAGCGCCGTGAGGTTGCCGAGCGCATCCGGATCGCCCGCGAATTCGGCGACATCGCCGAGAACGCCGAGTACGACGACGCCAAGAACGAGCAGGCGATGCTGGAGCACAAGATCACGCAGCTCGAGGAGCGGATCCTCTCGCGCGCGTGATCACGAAGAAGGAGATCTCGAAGGACATCGTCTCCGTCGGCTCGACGGTGCGGCTGCGCGACCTGCAGGCCGCGAAGACGTTCGAGTACCACATCGTCGGCTCGGTCGAGGCGAACCCGAACGAGAACAAGCTCTCGAACGAGTCGCCGGTCGGCAAGGCGATCATGGGCCGCAAGAAGGGCGAGACGGTCGAGGTTTCGGCCCCGCGCGGCTCGCTCGAAGTTCAAGATCCTCGAGATCAAGGCCGCCTGAGCGCCGTCCGGCAGCGTTAGTGTCGTCGGATGGGAGATCGTCTCGGCTCGAGACGACCAGCTCTCTGAGGCGAGCCAGGTACTGGCGCGCGCCTTCCAGGCCGACCCGGCTTGGATCTGGCTATCCCGCGACGAGCGGCGGCGCGCGGCGGTCTTGCGCTGGCTGTTCCGGTCGGCTTGCGAGATCGCCGCGACCGACGTCGGACGACCGCGGGCCGTCCTGGCTGCGCCCGCTGGATCCCGCCGGGACGGCCGCCGATCGCGTGTCGGCGCTGCGCTGCGCGCGTTCATCACGACGCCGCTGCGGATGCGCGAGGCGACCTCGGCCGCTTCTTCGCCTACGGCCGCGCGCCGAGAAGATGACGTGCCAGCGGCTGCGACCACGGCCCGCCGCTGCGTATCTCGCCGGGCTGGGCGTCGAGCCGCGCAGCAGCGGCAGGGCATCGGCTCGGCGCTCCTCGAGGCCGGGGATCGCAGGCCGCGGCCCGCGAGCGGCTCCCGTGCGTCCTCCTGACGAACGACGAGCGCAACCTCTCCTTCTACGAGCGCCATGGCTTCGAGACCGTGCTCGAAGACAGCCGAGTCGCCGGCTGCGATGGTCTGCCTAGCTGGTGACGCTGGCGTCGAGCGTTCCGGACGACCACTAGACTCCGCCCGGTGGCACCGAAGCGTTTCCCCGACCGCGACGAGATCGCGGCTGTTCGCGCTGAGGCCGAGGCGCTCGAGACCGGGTATCGAAGGCGCCGAGCCGCGGCGGCTCGCCGGCCGCGTGCTTGGCGCGGCGCGAGACTGGGCAAGCTCGTCTTCCTCGATCTCGTCGACCGCTCGGGCCGGATCCAACTGCTCTGCCCCGTCGACCGCACCGGCCCGGTGGACGTCCATCTCGGCGACCTGGTCGGCGTGGCCGGCCGCCCAACGCAGTCTCGCCGCGGCGAGCCCTCGCTGATCGCCGACGAGTTGAGGTGCTCGCGAAGATCCGCTCGCCGCTCCCGGACACCTTCCACGGCCTCACCGACGTGGAGCAGCGCTACCGCCGCCGCTACCTCGATCTGCTGATGAACGAGGACACCCGCGCCGACTTTCTGCTCCGCTCGAAGATCGTCACCGCCATCCGGCGCGCGCTCGACGACGAGGGCTTCGTCGAGGTCGAGACGCCGGTCCTCCAGCCGCGCTACGGCGGCGCGTTCGCCCGCCCGTTCGAGACGCACCACAACGAGCTCGACCAGACGCTCTACCTGCGGATCGCGACCGAGCTGTACCTGAAGCGCCTGATCGTTGGCGGGCTCGAGCGGGTCTACGAGATCGGCAAGGACTTCCGCAACGAGGGGGTCTCGTTCAAGCACAACCCGGAGTTCACGATGCTCGAGTGGTACGAGGCCTACGCCGACTACCGCGACACGATGGACAGGATGGAACGGCTGATCGCGCGGGTCGCGCAGGAGTCGCTCGGCACGACGAAGGTCACCTTCCGTGGGCACGAGATCGACCTTGCGACCTGGCAGCGCGTGAAGCTCGTCGACGCGCTCGCAGGGCACGGCCTCTGGACGCGCGACGCCGACGAGCTGCGCGAGCGCCTGAACGCGCGCGAGGTGGACACGAAGGCAGACAAGACCTGGGCGCAGCTGATCGACCATGCGCTCTCTCACTTCGTCGAGCCAGCGCTCGTGCAGCCGACGATCCTGCACGACTACCCGGTCGAGCTCTCGCCGTTCGCCCGCATGAGCGACGAGGACGGCATCGTCGAGCGGTTCGAGTACTTCGTCGGCGGCATGGAGATCGGAAACGCGTTCACGGAGATCAACGACTCCGAGGAGCAGGCGGCCCGCTTTGCGATGCAGGCCGCCGAGGGAGCGGGCGGCAACATCGAGGCGGAGCAGGGCGACCCGGACTACGTCGAGGCGCTCTCGTACGGGATGCCGCCCACGGGTGGGCTCGGGATGGGGATCGACCGCCTCGCGATGGTGCTCGGCGGCAAGGACTCGATTCGCGACGTGATCCTCTTTCCGGCCTTGCGAGGCCGGTAGGGAGCGTCGCGACCCTGGAGTAAGGTTGGGCCGATGAGTAGCGGCCGCGACGTGCGGTGGATGCTGTTTGGACTGCTCGTCGCGGCTGGGCTTGCCGCCGGGCTTGCCGCCGCGTTCCTGCAAAGCCTGCGCGAGCCGACGCTCTACCGCGCCGAAACCTCGCTCGTCGTCGAGCGCGGAAGCCAGCCGCTCCCCGGTGGGGCCGCGACGAGCGGGCTCGTCAGCACGATGCAGAAGCTGATCGAGAGCAACGTCGTCGCCACGGACGTGATCCGGAATCTCGGTCTCGGCGAGTCCGCCTCGACCCTGCTGCACCGGCTCTCGGTCGAGCAGAGCGGCAGCTCCGCGGTTCTCCGCGTCACGGTCGACGCCGGCGATCCCGCCTGGGCGACGAAGATCGCGCAGCAGCTGGGGCTCGTCTTCGCGCAGCTCGTTCACGACCGTTTCGGCCAGCCGGCCTCGGCGGCGGTCCAGCCGGTCGAGATCGCGGTCTTCGACCCGGCACACGCTCTGCCCGGCAAGGCGTCGCCTCACCTGCGCCGCGACCTGGCCTGGGGCGCCCTGCTCGGGCTGCTCGCCGGGCTGCTCGTCGCGAGCTTCGGCGCCCGCCGCCCGCCCGAGAAGCGATCGATCGAGGGGCTCCGCGTCCTCGGTGATTCCGGCTCCGCCGACGAGGTGGCAGAGTCGCTGATCGAGCTCTCGGCCCAACGGCCGTTTCAGACCGTTGCGCTCGCAGGCGATCCCGAAGGCTGGGTGACGGCCTCCGTCGCCCATGCGCTCGCCGAGCGCGGCCAGCTCACGATCTGGATGCGTGCGGCGGATGCCGACAGCACCGAGCTCGAGCGCCTCGCGGCGAGGTGCGCCTACGTGCTCGTCGCGGGCGCGACGATCGACCCGAAGCTGTCCGTCGACGCCGCGATCGCGGTCACGGGCCCGGCGAACGTGGGCCTCGTCGAATCGCTGCTCCGCCAGCCGGGCCTGCGCGTCCTCGGCACGATCGCGACGAACGGCTCCGAAGCGGGGTAGCAACGCGCAGCTTCGCCTACTCCTCGGCGCTGGTCGCGGCCTCGCTCGCCGCCGCCGCCGGTCTCGCTGCGATCGGCGCCGCCCTTCCCAACGACCGGGCCGGGATGCTTGCGCTCGCATTCGGGGTGGTTGTCGTTGCCGCGGCGAGGCCGCTCGTGCCGGCGATTCCGGCGCTCGCGGCGCCCCTCGCCGTCGCCTGGCCCCACGGCGCGCCCGCGATCGGTGCCGGAGCTCTGATCGCGGCGACCGCTCTCGCCCGTCCCTTGCCGATGCCGCGGCTTGCTCTCGGCGCCGTCCTCGCCCTCGGCGCCTGGATCGGGATCGCGGGTGACGGCGGCCTCGTGCGCGGTGGCGCCGCGTGTGTCGCAGTGGCCATGGCCGCGATCGTCTGTATCCGCAGCGAGCGCGACTTTCGCCTCGCAGCAGGTGCGTTCGGCCTGACCGCGGCGGCGGTCGCTCTCTCGGCCGCCGTGCTCGGAGTCACGGGAGCCCGCGCCGACATCCTCGCCGTCTCCGCGGCGCTCGGTCTCGCGGCCTCCGCGGGCGCCGGTTTCCGCTCGATCGCGGCCGCGGATCTCGCGGGCGTTCTCGCGTTGCCCTCCGCGCGGGCCTCGTCGCCGCGGCCGTCGCACTCGTGGCGCTGCTCGTGGCGCGCCGGCTCACCGCAGCGGACGGCCTCGCCGCGGCGATCGCCACTGCCGTCGCGTGGCTCGCAGGCGCGCCTGTCGCACGCGCCGCCTTCGTCCACGGCTCCTGGGCCCGGAGCAGCGGCTATCTGGACGCCTACCATCGGCTCGGGGTGACGGGCCTCGCGCTGTTCGCGCTCCTTCTGCTCGCGGCCCTCGCCGGTCTGCCCCGGATGCTGATGCCTGTCGCGCTGGCGGCGGAGCGGGCGCGGTGCTCGCGCCGCTCAAGGTCACCGCCCGGTGTGGCTTTTCGCCGGCCTCGCAGCGGCCGGAGCGTCCTATCATCGGTCCGGAGCCGCTTCATTGGCTACTATATGGGTGCGTATGCCATAGATAGCTTGAAATGTGGAGCAAACAGGGGCAATTTTGTGATTTAGGGCGATGTTGACTAAAAGGGGGACAACTTTGAGCATCACGATGTACATAAAGAGTCCGAATGCTAACCACACTACAATTGGAAGCGCGTCCCGAACAGGTGTTTTCGTCTTCATTATTCTTGGCCTCCAGGTCCATCGCGGCTGGCGCATACATCGCGCTGTTTGCGATGCGTGTGACCGCCAGGCGGTAACCACGATATTAACATGACGGGTATATCCGGAACTGGTTTTTTGGCCACCCGGCTCCCGAACACTACACACCGAGTTGCCTACAGGGGCTTCTTTGCGTCCAAAGCCGCAAAAGTATTGATGACGATGATCCGAAGATTCGTAGGCAGGTTTCAAAATGGAAATGTGGGTATAATTGCCTGCCGACTCAAGGAAGTATTAGAGCGTTCTTCCTGGAAGTCGGCTGGATTGGAAAGCCCAACTCGGCGTTTGTGGCCGAATTTTGTATGCCGTGTTGAACAAATCGCTGGCAAAAAAGTCACTTCCAAGAAAGTGACCAGCGATAGGTGACCCGCCGTGGCGGGGCGAGCAGAAAAGCAAGCGTCGGGTAGCAGGCGTCAGGTGCTAGGGGCTGGAGGCGGGAGCAATTGGAAAATTCAAAATCGCCCAGCCTCTC
>CAVWXR010000001.1:0-177297 GCA_963759085.1 uncultured Actinomycetes bacterium | reverse complement strand
TCAACGAGCACGAGGTTGGTGAGGTGATCCGCTTCGGTGTCGAGCATCCCGCGGTGCGGTCGGTCTCGTTCCAGCCGGTCACCCATGCGGGCCGCCACGTCGAGTTCGATCCGCTCGAACGGCTGACGAACGCGGACGTGATGAAGCTCGCCGCCGCGCATCTGCCCAGTGGCTGCGCGTCGACGACTTCGTTCCCGTGCCCTGCTGTTTCCCGACCTGCCGCTCGATGTGTTACGCCCTCGTCACCGAGGACGGGCTCGTCCCGTTCACACGGCTGCTCAAGATCGAGGACTACCTCGACTACCTCTCCAACCGGGTGATGCCGGACCCGGCGGTCAAAGGCGCGCTGGAACGGATGTTTTCGTCCTCGGCGACCCCGGGCGCTGAGCAGGCCCTTCTTGCCTGTGAGCTGCGGCATCGACATGCCGGCCGAGCTGGCCGAGCTCGAGGCGAAGGTGTTCATGCTGATCGTGCAGGACTTCCAGGACGCCTACACCCTCAACGTGCGCCAGCTGATGAAGTGCTGCGTCGCCGAGATCACCCCCGACGGGCGGCTGATTCCCTTCTGCGCCTACAACTCGGTCGGCTACCGCGAGCAGGTGCGCGCGAGATGCTCTGCGTGCAGGTCGAAACCGTCGTGCCGAACGCACGACCCCTGCAACCCCTACTGCAGCCCACCCGCTAGGGCTCCAAGACGGTCGCGTCCAGCGGTGCGCCGCGGAACGCGACGAACGTCGGGCGGCGGCTGTGAGCGTCACCTCGGAGGAGATCAAAGCCTGCTGCGCCGCGACGTACTTGTCGGCCGCCGCTCGCTTCCTGCTCGGCGACTCCTTCCACCCGGGCGGAGCTGAGCTCACCTCGCGGCTCGTCCGCGCGCTCCGCGTTGGTCGCGGCGATCTCGTCGTCGACGTCGCCTGTGGGCTCGGCACGAGCGCGCGGCAGCTCGCCGCCGAGACCGGTTGCGACGTTGTCGGCATTGACCTCTCCCCGCCACCCGACTCGCCGGGCGAATCGCGCGTGCGGTTCGTCCGAGGCGATGCCGAAGCGCTTCTCCTCGAGGATGCAAGCATCGACGGCGCGCTGTGCGAGTGCGCGTTTTGCACGTTCCCGGACAAAGCGAGGGCGGCAGCCGAGCTCGCGCGTGTCCTGCGGCCGGGCGCCAGGCTCGCCCTCTCCGACATGACGGCGCGCACCAGTGAGCTCCCGGCGTCGCTCACCACGCTGCAGGCCTGGGCCGCGTGTATCGCCGACGCAAGGCCGATCGACGAGATCGTCGTGTGGCTCGAAGGAGCCGGACTCATGGTCGAGCAGGCCGAGAGGCAAGACGATGCCCTCACGTCTCTCCTCGACCGAGTCGAGGCGCGGCTGAAGGTTGCGACGATGCTCGGCGCCGAAGGCGTCGCACTCGGACGCGAGCTTGCCGTGGAGGCCCGAGCCGCGGTCGAGCAGGGCGTACTCGGCTACAGCATCGTGATCGCGCAGAAGCGGTGACGGCCGGCGAAGCCTGGACACGCAAGGCACTGGGCGAGCTACGGGCCTGCCGCTACACGCCGCACGCCTGGGCCCGCTTCCTCGCGCAGTCGTTCTCGCGCTCACGAACGGGCGCGCCGAGCGCAGGCTCGAGCATCGCCAGGCGCTCCTCCTCGGTTCGGCAGGGATCGTCGCGTGGGGCGCGGTGCTCGCGTTCCAGCCGTGGCTGGCGGCGGCGGGGATGCTCTGGTGGCTGCTTGTGATCGCGATGGTCGACTGGCATCTCGGCATGAACGAGGACGACTCCGGGCGCCCCTCGGAACGCTCGGCATCGCGAACTTGCTCTCGATCGCGCGAGCAGGTCTCATACCCGCCCTGTTCGTCGCCCCACCAGCCGTATTCGCCGCGCTCCTGATCGCGGCTGGCGTGACCGACGTAATCGACGGGCCGCTCGCGCGTGCCCGCAGTGAGCAGACACGACTCGGCGTCTGGCTCGACGGCACGGTGGACGCGCTCGTCCTCTCCGCCGCCGCAATCGGAGCCGCAAGCCACGCGCTTCTCCCCTGGTGGGCCGCAGCGCTTGTCCTCAGCCGCCATGGGCTCCAGTGGCTTGCCGTGACGCTCGCGTACTTCATTCGTGCTTCGGCACCAGCGAGGAGCGGGTTGGTGTCCGGGAAGGTCCCGGGCCTCGTCCTCTTCTCCGGTCTCACGCTCGCGGCACTCCGGCTCCCCGCCGCAACGATGCTTGTCTCATGCGGCGCCCTCGGCGGACTCACAACCGTATCCCTGACGCTCGCTCGCCGGCGTGCAGGATTCGAAACCTCAGAGGCGTCGATAATGCCCTCGGCGTGTCGAACAAATAGCGCCTTCGGGCCTTCCGATCGCTTGATGAGCACATCGGATACCGAGTGGCGAGACACGCTGCCGTCAAGGATCTTTTCGACTTCGGTGCGGATTGTTCTCGCGGCCATCTCTTCACCCGTCTGAGAGAGAACAGCAACGACAGCCGCTGCGACGGTGCCGAACCTGCGGCGTCCGTCTGGCCAGCCTGATCGGGGGTGTTTCTGCTCTTGGCGCCTGCGGCCAGTCGTGAGACACTGGAAAAGGTCTTGGAAGGAGGTGTTTGAGAGTCCTCCATTGAGGCCCACCTTGACCCGACCCAACCCTTCCTTATTCAAACCACCTGCCTGTGACTCAGGGCGGCGGGAACTTGTCGAACGCCTCACCGACGATGTCAGCCTGCGACTGTTGGGGCTCACCTTATGATGAGAGTCGAGGACGGGTAGGAGGGCCGGCCGATCACCTGTTCGGCGACGGTCAGACCCTCCGAGCTTGGTCAGGGAGCGGCCATCGACACCACGCTCGTGACGGCTCGAGGCTGTCGAGTTGCAGTCCCGGCGCGTGCTGGCCCAGGGTGGTGACCGGGTTCAAGCGGAGCCGATATCGCTCGACGCGAGACACGACGGCCGACACGACCGAGCGTCGGATTCGTCTGTCCTGAGCGTCAAGCGCCGCGAAGGGCAGTCGTGAGCGCGGCCACGACAGCAGCGACGACGACGACACGCCGGTCAATGGCTTCGCGCCAAGAACGCGGTAGCGGCGGGAGATCTTGAAGCCAGTCCTCGTCCGCGCCCCGTCTGATGCTCGTGACCCGAACTAGAGGGCGCGATTGCCGAGCGTGGCCGCAGGCTCCGACCCCTCGTCTTCCGGGGTGAAGCTCGGTGCGTACTCCTGCCTCATCAGCGGGCTCGACAGCACGAAATCCGCGGTGGCTCTGTTGCACGCGATCGCGATGTTGCAGACGACTGCTATCCGTAAGAGCGCCTTCACGTCCACGTCGTGAGGGTGTGGTTCGAGTGGATCCCAGAAGAAGATGACGGCGTCGATTCGGCCCTCTGCGATCGCAGCGCCGACCTGCTGGTCGCCACCGAGCGGGCCACTGAGGTAGCGGTGAACGGTAAGGCCCAACTCGTCGGCGAGCATCCCACCCGTCGTGCCCGTCGCGTAGAGGTCATGTTCGGCGAGCGTGCCGCGATTGAATCGCGCCCAGGCCAGGAGGTCGGCCTTGCGATTGTCGTGCGCGATCAGCGCGATCCGCTTGCGGACGCCGACCGTATCGTCACGCTCCATGACGGGCTCCACTCGATTCCTTTCGTCCTCGCCAGGTTTCACCCAGGGTGATCGCCGTGGGAATCAGCGTTGCTGCTCGCATCGGCTTCGCGTGTGGCAGTGAGTTCGGTCTCGTGATGGCGATCAGGCGCGATGGCCCTCCCATGACGCCGACGACGTACCCGCCCGTGTCTGACGCGCCCAGCGCGCAGAGCTTCGAGAAGACGTTGTAGGTGAGTATCAGCTCCGGTGTCCTCAGCCGCCATCGTGCCCCTCACCGTATAGAACAACGGCCCCCGGTTACCACCGTCTGGCTGGAAGCGGTACGTGTCGATGAGCATGGCGAAGGTCGGCCGCTGCCCGAGCAGATGCGGAGCCCGGAACGAGCGACCCTCCAGCTTGGCCATTGGGAGGGACCAACTCAGGAGAGGTTAGTGACGGTTCGACCCGACTGGGTTGCAGTCCCGAGGCTCATGAGTGACGACCTGGTGAACAGGCGTACGGGGGTAGCCGTGCGTGCGAGCGAACTGGACGAGTTCGCGTGCCCGCTCGAGGACAGCGCTCTGTGGCGGTGTGCCGGTAACGGTTATGCCGCGCCCGCGTCTGAACTCGAGCAGTCCTTCGTCGCGCAGCTCGCGCAGCGCCCGGAGGACGGTGTTGGTGTTCACACGAGGACGGCGGCGAGGTCGGAGGGTCCAGGGCAACCTAAGTCTCGCCCACGCCGGAGAGCTCACGTCAGAGTGCGGGCTCGTCTATCCGAGTACCTTGGCCTTCGCGCGTTCGAACTCTTCGCTGGTAAGCACGCCGCGGTCTCGGAGGTCGGCGAGCTTGCTGAGATCATCCGCCGGCCCGGCTGAGGCGACGCCCCGCTGGTACCGAAGAAACGCAGCGTATTGTGCCTGGTCGTGCTCATGGTGTTCGTGCATCGTGTGGCCGCGCACGATCAGGTAGACGAGCACGCCCAGCAACGGGAGAACGAAGATGAAGAGCATCCAGAGCGCCTTGCCCCAGTTGGAAAGGTCATGGCTGCGAAAAATGTCGAAGATCACACCAACCGCGATCCAGATCCAAAGGAACAGGAACGCGAGCTCCAGGATCGTGAGCAGCGCATCTCCGAGCGTGAACGTCGCGAGCAGCATCCGTATCCTTTCGATCGGGGACGCCAGACAGGTAGCTGGAGCATGTCAAGGGGCCAACGTTCTCACGGAACGCGAGTGTTACGCAAGCGCACGAGAGTGTCACGACGTCTCCCCACGCCGCCAGAAACCGCATGAGAAGCGCCGAGAGCTGTGGATAGCTTGTGACGGTACGTCGTCCCGGACGACGTACCGTCTCCGAAGACGTGCCCACCGGCTGCGCCGATCCCCATGAGCGCCGCGTTCACACCGCGAGGGTGGGGGACAGCACCTCGGCGACACGTCCGCGTGCGCAGAGTGGGACCAGGCCGAGAACAGAGCCGCCGATGCTGCCGCAGACCGCCGTCAGGCGGCGACGTGCACGCGTGCTTCGTCCTGGCTCTCCTGCCCGATGTTCAACTCCGCGTTCAGCTCCTCCTCGGCCCGGATCCAGTTCTCGACGTCATTTCCACCCAAGCCCGAGCAGTGGATCTCATATGCCCTGGCTGCGATCTCTTCGTACGTCACCTCGCGACGAGGATTCTCCTCTTCGGCGACGGCTTTGACCTTGCGCACTCGCGGACTCATGGTCGACCTCCCGGTGTGGGGCGGACCCCGGTCCGCCTCGTGTGAGTCACGGCGCCTCATGACGCCGTCACTCGACACGGTAGGGAGAGTCCGGAACAATCGCGCGTCGAAAGCATTGCCGTTTTGTTGCAGGTTCGTGAACGCCATCAGCCGGCGAGCAGCGATGCAGGCCTCTCGAGCCACGAAACGCGGCCCCGAGAGATGGGAAGCCCCGGGCGAGTCCTTCCGAACTGATAAACGATGGCATGCTCTTGAACCGGTCCTTCGCCCCGGGCGCGGCTGATCTCGCCGGGCGCATCCAGCTCCTCTCCGAGCGGCTGACGGAGAGCCTTCGGCCTCTCGCGGCCGTTGCCTACAACTATCGCTGGAGCTGGGCGGCCGACGGACCTGCGGTCTTTCGCGACATCCACCCGCACCGCTGGGCGCTCGCCGGCGGGAACCCCGTGCGGTTCCTGAGCGACCTCTGGCCCTCGGCGCAGGAGGCGGTCGAGCGGAACCCCGAGCTCCGGGCCCGGATCGACGCGCTCGTCACCGAGGTCTCAGCCGACCTCGACAGGCCGCCGCGCCCGCGGGCCGGAGTCGAGAGCCCCGTTGCGTTCTTTTGCGCCGAGTTCGGCTTCCACGCCTCGATGCCGATCTACTCGGGCGGCCTCGGTGTTCTTGCCGGCGACATCCTGAAAGAGGCGAGCGATCAAGCGCTGCCGATGATCGGGATCGGCCTCTTCTACCGCCGCGGCTACTTCCGGCAGCGGCTCGATCTCGCCGGCCGCCAGCAGGAGTACTGGTTGTCGAACGATCCGAAGAGCCTCCCGATGGCCCGCGTCTCAGCACCCGACGGAACGCCCTTGCTGCCGACGGTGGAGGTCGCCGGGCGGTCGATCGCCTTTCAGGTCTGGCGTGTCGACATCGGCCGCATCCCTCTCCTTCTGCTCGACACGGATCTGCCCGAGAACGATTCCGTCTCGCGCTGGACGACGAGCCGGCTGTACGAGGGGAACAAGGCCGTCCGCCTCTGCCAGTACGGCCTGCTCGGGATCGGCGGCGCCCGGGTCCTCGAGGCTCTTGACATCGAGCCTGGCGTCATCCATCTGAATGAAGGTCATCCGGCGCTCGCCCCACTCGAGTTCGCCGCACAGAGGGCCGAGCGGGGGGCGTCGGTCGACGAGGCCCTCGACTGGGTGCGCGAACGGACCGTCTTCACGACCCACACACCCGTCCCGGCCGGCAACGAAACGTATGCGCGGGAAGAGTTCCTCGCCTCCTTCGGGGATCTCGCGTACCGCCTCGGAATCGATGACGACCGGTTCCTCGGGCTCTGCCGCATCAACCCGGATGACGGGGATGAGCGGCCCGGGATGACGCCGCTCGCGATCAGGATGAGCCATTGCCGCAACGGCGTCAGCCGGCTCCACGGCGAGGTCGCACGCGCGATGTGGCAGCCGATGTTCCCCGGTTCCGAGCCGGCGCATGTCCCGATCACGCACGTCACGAACGGCGCGCACCTCGCGACGTTCATCGGCGATCCGATGCGCAGGTTGCTGACACGCCGACTCGGGACCGCGTGGCTCGACCGGCCCGCCGACCCTGTCGTCTGGGAAGGGGTGCGCGAGATCCCGAACGAGGAGCTGTGGGCGGCGCGCTGCGAAGCGCGCGCCGCGCTCGTCCGCTACGTCCGCGAGCGAAGCCAGCTCGACCGGTTGCAGCGCGGCGAGCAGATCGAGTACGTGAGGGCGATCGAAGCCGGCCTCGACGTCGATGCGCTGACGTTGGGATTCGCCCGCCGCTTCGCGACCTACAAGCGCGTCCACCTGCTCACCCTCGACGCCGACCGGGCACGTCGCGTCCTCTCCGGCCTGCCGCCCGTGCAGCTACTCGTCGTCGGGGAAGGCCCATCCGAACGACGAGGACGGCAAGGACGTCCTGCAGCGCCTCTTCAACTTCGAGCGCGCCGATCCGGCGCTCGGTGAGCGAATCGTGATCATCGAGGACTACGATCTCGACGTCGCGGCGCATCTCGTCTCGGGCTGCGACGTGTGGATCAACCTGCCCCGCCGGCCGATGGAGGCGAGCGGCACGAGCGGCATGAAGGCGACGTTCAACGGTGTGCTCCAGCTGAGCGTCCTCGACGGCTGGTGGGCGGAGGCCTACAACGGCGAAAACGGCTGGGCGATCCCCGGCGATGGGGACGGCGATGCGGACGCCGTCGACTCCCGTGATGCGGAACGGTTCTATGACCTGCTCGAGCAAGAGGTGATTCCGCTCTTCTACGATCGCGACGATCGGGGTGTGCCTCAGCGTTGGTGCGACCTGATCAAACGCGCACTCGTCACCTGCGCCCCGGAGTTCAGCGCGACCCGCATGATCAACGACTACGTGCAGAAGGTCTACCCGAGGAGCTGAGCAGGTGCGACCGTTTCGCCCCGCCGGGACTACGAGCCAGGCGTTCCGGCTCTTGCAGCCTGAGCGTCGCGGAGCTCACGCTCCGCACGCTCCCAGTTCTCCTCCGCTGTCCCGGACTCGGCTGACTCGGAGATCTCGTAGGCGCGACGCGCAACCGCTTCTTCCGTGACCTCCTCGACCGGCTCTTCCGCTTGTCGCTTCGGCTTGCGCTCTCTCACCATCGCCCCCTTTTTCCTGCCGCCCACCCGAGAACGGCTGCTTCGCCAAAGGCCTCACCCTCTGTGGCGGGCTTCTTCGGCGCGCCCAGGATGCCACGGCGGTGATGGCATCGCGTCCGGGAATCTACTGATCTCGCTCCGTGCCGGCACCGGCTCCACCCGCTCGCCGTACTCTGGCGGCATCCCGGCCCGCGAGTCGGGAGCCGCCTACACTCAGGAAGAGGGATACGGGACGCAATGAGCAACGACGAGACGCCTGGGATGTCCGATCTGCAGGTGGCGCTGTTCACGCGCGAGTACCCGCCCGAGATCTACGGAGGGGCCGGCACACACGTCGAGTTCCTCGCCCGTGAGCTCGCCCGGCTCGTCGAGGTGACCGTGCACGCGTGGGGCTCCGACCGGCCGGCCCACCCGGGCGAGCCGACCGTCATCGCCTACCGTCCGTGGGAGTCGCTCGCGGGGAACGAGCCGCATGCCGCCGCACTGCAGGCGCTCTCGATCGACCTCGCCATGGCGGCCGGGACCGGCTCCGCGAACCTGGTGCACAGCCACACGTGGTATGCGAACTTCGCCGGTCACCTAGCCCGGCTCGTGCACGACATCCCCCATGTTGCGACCGTCCACAGCCTCGAGCCGATGCGGCCCTGGAAGGCCGAGCAGCTCGGAGGCGGCTACGCGGTCTCGAGCTTCGCGGAGCGCACCGGCCTCGAGGGCGCCGACGCGATCGTCGCCGTCTCGTCCGACATGCGCCGCGACCTGCTGCGCTGCTATCCCGCGATCAACCCCGGCCGGGTGTCCGTGATCCACAACGGGATCGACACCGAGGAGTTCCGACACGATCCCGGCACAGAGCTGCTCGCTCGTTACGGGATCGATCCTGGGCGCCCGTCGGTCGTGTTCATCGGCAGGGTCACGCGCCAGAAGGGCCTGGTGCATCTGCTCGACGCGGCCGAGCTGTTCGACGCGCACGCCCAGCTCGTCCTGGTCGCCGGGTCACCCGACACGCGCGAGATCGCCGCCGAGACCGCGGCGCACGTCGAGCGCCTGCGCACCACCCGCGGCGGGGTCGTGTGGATCTCCGATCGGACGCCGCGCGCCGACCTGATCCAGATCCTCAGCCACGCATCCGTGTTCGTGTGCCCCTCGGTCTACGAGCCGCTCGGGATCGTCAACCTCGAGGCGATGGCCTGCGAGGCTCCCGTCGTCGCAACCAACACCGGCGGGATCCCCGAAGTGGTCGACGACGGCGTGACGGGCCTGCTCGTCCCGTTCGAGCCGCGTGACGACGGTTCCCGCGCACCGGTCGACCCGGTTGCGTTCGTACGGGCGATCGCCGAACGGATCGATGAGCTGCTCGGCGACCCCGAGCGGGCAGCAGAGCTTGGCCGGGCAGGCCGCATCCGCGCGGTTGAGCACTTCAGCTGGCCCGCGATCGCCGCGCAGACGGTTGAGCTGTACCGCGGCCTGCTCTCGAGCGAGCCAGGCGCCCCGAAGCCGCAGTCACAGCCCGAAGCCTTGCCGCAAGCGTTTCTGTGAGAGCGCCCGGCTCGAGCCGCCACTGCCAGTTCCCCTCGGTCGTCCCCGGCCTGTTCATGCGCGCCTCGCTGCCAAGCCCGAGCACGTCCTGAGCCTGGACGACCGCGAGAGACGCCCGTGAGCGGAACGCGAGTTCGATCAGCGCCCAGTGGGGCTCGACCGGGTCGAGGCCGGTCGCGAGCTGCCGCTCCGGGCTGAGCCCCCGGAACCAGCCGAGCGCGGTGTCCATGTCGTGCGTGCCTGTGTAGACCACAAGCCGCTCGGAGAAGTTCTCCGGCTTGTACGGGTTGCGCGGATCGTCGTCGAATGCGAACTGGAGCACGGCCATGCCCGGGAGACCAAGCCGATCGCGCAGCTGCCTCACCTGCGGAGTGATCACGCCGAGGTCCTCGAGGATCAGCGGCAGCTCGCCGAGCTCGGCCTCGGCGGCGCGGAACACGGCCGCGCCGGGGCCGCGCTGCCACCGTCCTCCGGCTGCGTCCGGCGCCCCTTCCGGCACCGCCCAGTAGGAGACGAAGCCGCGGAAGTGGTCGACGCGGACGAGGTCGAGGAGCTCGAAGCTCCGCCTGAACCGCTCGATCCACCAGCGGTAGCCGCGCCGGCGCAGCGCGGGCCAGTCGTAGAGCGGGTTGCCCCACAGCTGCCCCGTCGCGCTGAGGGCATCCGGCGGGGCCCCCGCGACCAGACCGGTGCGGAAGAGCTCGGGGTGAAGGCGGTGGTCGGCACCGCCGGGAGCGACGTAGATCGGGACGTCGCCGATCAGGCGGACGCCACGCGCCGCGCCGTAGGCCCGCAGCGCGGTCCACTCCCGCTCGAAGCGAACCTGATCCGCGAGAGCGCCCGGGCCCGCGAAACGCTCCCAGTCGGCGGCCCAGAACCCCTGGCGCTTCGCGAAGGACGCCAGCTCCGCCGGCGCTGACAGGCGCGTCCGGGTCGGCGAGCAGCCCGTTCGAGGCGGCGAACGCCGACGGCGACATGTAGGGCGAGCCGGTGGCGTCGGGAGGCCCCAGCGGCAGGACCTGCCACCACGACTGGCCGGCCAGGGCGAGCCAGTCGACGAACGCGAACGCGTCGGGCCCCAGCCGTCCACTCGGGAGGGAGGTCGGGTGGAGGAGCAGGCCGCTGGAGCGCACCGGGGTCGCGATGCACCTCATTCCAGCAGGGATCCGGGCGAGCGGCGAAGATGAACCCGTGACGCTGCCGAGCTCCAGGCCCCCGCGGATCGAGATCCAGTCGGTCTCGCCCGAGATCGACTGCGGCCGCTTCCCGGCCAAGCGATCGGTCGGCGACGCCGTCCGCGTGGCCGCGACGATCTTCGCCGACGGCCACGACGTCCTGCGCGCGGCGCTCCGCACCCGTCGCCCGGGCGATGCAGACTGGGTCGAGACGCCGCTCGAGCTGCTCGGAAACGACCGCTGGGAGACGTCGTTCAACGTCGACCGGCTCGGGCTCTGGGAGTACACGATCGTCGCGTGGGTCGACCGCCTCGCCTCGTGGCGCTGGGAGATCGAGCGCAAGGTGGAGGGCGGGCAGAGCGACCTGGCGGCCGAGCTCGCGGAAGGGGCGTCCCTGCTCGGTGTCGCGGCGCTGACCCTGGACGAGGCGCTCGACCCGGCGCTCGACCCGGGGTTGCCGCGCGTCGAGGAGCGGACGCTCGCGCGACCGCTCGAGCTGATCGTCGACCGCGAGCGCGCCCGTTTCGGCGCCTGGTACGAGCTGTTTCCACGCTCGTTCGGGGGCTTGCAGGGAGTCGAGCGCATCCTGCCCGAGCTCGCGGAACTCGGCTTCGACGTCGTCTACCTGCCGCCCATCCACCCGATCGGGCAGACGCAGCGCAAGGGCAGAAACAACACGCCCGGCGCGGGCCCGGGCGATCCCGGCAGCCCCTGGGCGATCGGCGGGGACGGCGGCGGTCATACCGCCGTCCATCCCGAGCTCGGCACGCTCGCCGACTTCGACCGCCTCGTCGACCAGGCGGGAGCGCTCGGCCTCGAGATCGCGCTCGACTTCGCCATCCAATGCTCTCCCGACCACCCGTGGCTGGTCGAGCACCCGGAGTGGTTCCACCACCGGCCGGACGGGACCCTGAAGTACGCCGAGAACCCGCCCAAGCGCTACCAGGACATCTACAACGTCAACTTCGACTCCGAGGACTGGCAGGCCCTCTGGCAGGCGCTGCGAGATGTGGTGCTCTTCTGGGTCGAGCACGGGGTGAAGGCCTTCAGGGTCGACAACCCGCACACGAAGCCGGTCGCGTTCTGGGAATGGCTGATCGGGGACGTCCAGGCCGCTCACCCCGACGTGATCTTCCTCTCCGAGGCGTTCACGAGGCCGGCGATGATGGCCACGCTCGCCAAGGCCGGTTTCAGCCAGTCCTACACCTACTTCACCTGGCGCAACACGAAGGCCGAGCTCGAGCAGTACGTGCGCGACCTGACGGAGGGTGACCTGCCGGAGACGTTCCGGCCGAACTTCTTCGCCAACACACCGGACATCCTCCATGCGTACCTGCAGCAGGGAGGGCCGCCCGCGTTCGAGGCGCGGCTCGTGCTCGCGGCCACGCTCTCGCCGAGCTACGGCATCTACTCGGGCTTCGAGAGCTGCGAGAACGTGCCGGTCGCCGAGGGGAGCGAGGAGTACCTCGACTCGGAGAAGTACGAGACGAAGGAGCGGCGACTCGACGGTCCGCTGCTCCCGCTCATCGCCCGGTTGAACCACGCCCGGCGGGCGAATCCGGCGCTGCAGCGGCTCGCGAACGTCACCATCCTCGAGACCGGGAACGAGCAGCTGTTCGCGGTCGCCAAACGAGAGGGCGCAAACACGGTGATCGTCGTCGTGAACCTCGATCCGGCTGCTGCGCAGGAGGGCGTCGTGGTCGTGACCGAGGCGCTCGGGCTGTCTGAGAGGTTCGCGGTCTCCGACGTCCTCGACGACGCCCGCTACGACTGGCGCCGCGGCCCGAACTTCGTTCGGCTCGTACCGGGCGTCCGTCAGGCCCACGTGCTGGCGGTCGAGCCGTGAGCAGGCCGCGGCGCGCTGCCAACACGACCGAGCGGAGCGAGCTCGAGCGGGTCGTCGCGCTCGAGCACGGCGACCCCCACCACGTGCTGGGAGCCCACCCGCTCGGAAGCGGCGTCGTCGTCCGCGCCTTCCGCCCGGAGGCCGAAGCGGTCACCGTCGTCCCGGCGCGCGGCAAGCGGGTCGAGCTCTCACCGGTCGACCCGGCCGGACTGTTCGAAGGGGTCCTGCCACGGAGGAAGCTGCCTCTCAGCTACCGGCTCGAGGTGCGCTACCCGGACGGCGCGACCTTCACGCTCGATGATCCCTACGCGTTCGCCCCGACGATCGGGGAGCTCGACCTGCATCTGATCATGGAGGGCCGGCACGAGCACCTCTACGAGAAGCTCGGCGCCCATGTTCGCGAAGTGGACGGTGTGGCCGGCACGGCCTTCGCCGTCTGGGCTCCGAACGCGCGCTCCGTCAGCGTCGTCGGGGATTTCAACGGCTGGGACGGGCGCCTGCACATGATGCGCTCGCTCGGCGCGAGCGGCGTCTGGGAGCTGTTCGTCCCGGGCTGCAACGCAGGGGATCACTACAAGCTCGAGATCCGCCAGCTGGACGGCGGCGTCCGGCTGCGCGCCGATCCCGTCGCCTTCGCGACCGAGGTGCCGCCGAAGACAGCCTCCGTCGTCGATCGCACCCGGCACGAGTGGCAGGACGACGAGTGGGTCTCGGCGCGCCGGGCCACCCAGCCGTACGCGCGCCCACTCTCGATCTACGAGGTCCACCTGGGCTCGTGGCGCACCGGCCTCGGGTACCGGGAGCTCGCTGAGCAGCTCGGCGCGTACGCCAGCGACCTCGGTTTCACGCATGTCGAGTTGATGCCGGTGATGGAGCACCCCTTCGCCGGCTCCTGGGGCTACCAGGTGACGGGCTTCTTCGCCCCGACTTCGCGGTTCGGCAGCCCCGACGACTTCCGTGCCTTCGTCGATTCGCTCCACCGCCAAGGGCTTGGCGTGATCCTCGACTGGGTTCCGGCCCACTTCCCGCGCGACGACTGGGCGCTGGCCCGCTTCGACGGCACTGCCCTGTACGAGCATGCCGATCCGCGCCGGGGCGCCCACCCCGACTGGGGAACGCTGATCTTCAACCTCGGCCGCAACGAGGTGAGGAACTTCCTGCTCGCCAACGCCCTCTTCTGGCTGCGCGAGTTCCACACGGACGGGCTCCGGGTGGATGCGGTCGCCTCGATGCTCTACCTCGATTACTCCCGGCCCGAGGGAGCGTGGGTTCCGAATATCTTCGGAGGGCGCGAGGACCTCGACGCGATCGCGTTCCTGCGCGAGCTGAACGAGGTCATCCATGCGCAGGAGCCCGGCATCGTCTCGGCCGCGGAGGAGTCGACCGCCTGGCCCGGTGTCTCGAGGCCGACCTACCTCGGCGGACTCGGCTTCGGCTTCAAGTGGAACATGGGCTGGATGCACGACACGCTCGGCTACTTCGCTCACGATCCCGTCCATCGCCAGTACCACCACCACGAGCTGACGTTCTCGATGCTCTACGCCTTCACGGAGAACTTCATCCTGCCGCTCTCCCACGACGAGGTCGTCCACGGCAAAGGATCGCTGCTCTCCAAGATGCCCGGCGACCGCTGGCAGCAGCTCGCGAACCTCCGTGCCCTCTACGCGTACATGTGGGCGCATCCGGGCAAGAAGCTGCTCTTCATGGGCTGCGAGCTGGCGCAGGAGCGCGAGTGGAGCCACGACGGGCAGCTCGACTGGGAGCTGCTCGGGCGACCCGATCATGCAGGCGTCCAGTCGCTCGTCCGCGACCTGAACCGTCTCTACCGAGACGAGCCGGCGCTCTGGGAGGTCGACTTCGAGCCGCAGGGCTTCCGCTGGCTCGACGCGGACGACGCGCAGCGGAACGTGCTCGCATTTCTGCGGGTCACCGCCGACGGCCGACGGACGCTCGCCTGCGTTTGCAACCTCGCGCCCGTCCCACGCGAGGGCTACCGGCTCGGGCTCCCGCACGGGGGCCGCTGGCGGGTCGCGCTGAACACCGATTCCGACCTCTACGGCGGCTCCGGGGCCGGGAATCTCGGCGTCGTCGAGGCCGAGGCAGCGCCGTGGCAGGGACAGCCGGACTCGACCGAGCTCACGCTCCCTCCGCTCGGGGTCGTCTGGCTCGTCCCGGAGGGCGCATGACCCCCGGGGAGCCTCGCTGATGGACGTCTGGCCCGGCCGTCCGTTCCCGCTCGGCCCGCAATGGGATGGACAGGGCACGAACTTCTCGCTCTTCTCGGAGAACGCCGAGGGTGTCGAGCTCTGCCTGTTCGACGACGGCGGACGGGAGCAGCGAATCCAGGTGACCGAGCGGACCGCGTTCAACTGGCACTGCTACCTGCCGGGAGTCGGGCCGGGCACACGTTACGCCTACCGCGTCCACGGCCCGTACGCACCCGAGCAGGGCGCGCGCTTCAACTCCGCAAAGCTGCTGATCGATCCGTACGCCAAAGCGATCGAGGGCCCGATCGACTACACGGCCGCGAACGCGCTGCCGTACCTCCCGGACGCACACGACGCCGATCTGCACGCCGACTACGAAGACGATGCTGGCGCGATTCCGAAGTGCGTCGTCGTCGACCAGAGCTTCGACTGGGAGGACGACTGCGCGCCCGCGAGACCCTGGGGCGAGACGATCATCTACGAGCTGCACGTCAAGGGCTTCACGGAGCTCAACCAGCACATCCGTGAGGACCTGCGCGGAACCTATGCGGGGCTTGCGTCCGATCCGGCGATCGAATACCTCACCTCGCTCGGTGTCACCGCGGTCGAGCTCCTCCCGGTCCACCACAGCGCCGTCGAGCACGCCCTCGCCGAGCGCGGGCTCACGAACTACTGGGGCTACAGCTCGATCGGCTTCCTCGCCCCACACGCGCTCTATGCGGCTACCGGGACTCGTGGCGAACAGGTGCTGGAGTTCAAAGGCATGGTGAAGGCGCTCCACCGCGCAGGGATCGAGGTGATCCTCGACGTCGTCTACAACCACACCGCCGAGGGAACCATCTCGGGCCGATGCTCTGCCTTCCGGGGGATCGACAACGTCTCCTACTACCGCCTCCGGGACGGACAACCCGCGCTTCTACATGGACTACACCGGCACCGGCAACAGCCTGAACCCGGCACACCCGAGCGTGCTCCGGCTGATCATGGACTCGCTGCGCTACTTCGCCGTCGACTGCCACGTCGACGGCTTCCGCTTCGACCTCGCGTCCGCGCTGGCCCGGGAGTTCCACGAGGTCGACCGCCTCTCCGCCTTCTTCGACATCATCCATCAGGACCCGATGCCTGTCTCAGGTGAAGCTGATCGCCGAGCCGTGGGACGTCGGCGAAGGCGGCTACCAGGTCGGCAACTTCCCGGTCCTCTGGACGGAATGGAACGGCGTCTACCGCGACGTCGTCCGGGACTTCTGGCGCGGGCACGCACAGCGTCGGCGATTTCGCGTACGCGCTTCACCGGCTCCGCCGACCTCTACGAACGCGACGGCCGCAAGCCGTCCGCGTCGATCAACTTCGTCACCGCCCACGACGGCTTCACGCTCGCCGACCTCGTCTCCTACAACGAGAAGCACAACGAGGCGAACCTGCGAAGGGAACCGCGACGGCACCGACGACAACCGCAGCTGGAACTGCCGGCGTCGAGGGCCCGACCGACGACCCGCGGTGCACGCGCTGCGCGCCGCGGCAGCAGCGCAACCTGCTCGCGACGCTGCTGCTCTCCCAGGGCGTGCCGATGCTGCTCGGCGGCGACGAGCGTCGGCCGCACGCCAGCGCGGCAACAACAACGCGTACTGCCAGGACAACGAGCTCTCGTGGCTCGACTGGGAGCTCGACGAGGACCGAGCCGACTTGCTCGCGTTCACGCAGCGGCTGATCGCGCTCCGTCGCGCACACCCGGTCTTCCGGCGGACGACGTTCCTCATCGGCGAGGACGGGCGCTCGGGGCTGCCCGACGTCTGGTGGTTCCGCCCGGACGGGCGCAGCATGAGCCGCCGCGACTGGGAGGGCGCCGTCGGCTCGCGCCTCGGAGTCTTCCTCAACGGCGCCGAGCTGCGAACGCGCACGGCGCACGGCGAGCCGATGCTCGACGACTCGTTCCTCGTGCTCTTCAACGCCGACGCCGATCCCGTCGACTTCACGCTTCCGCCGCGTCGCTTCGGAGCGCGCTGGGCGCTCGAGCTCTCGACGGACGATCCACGCGCACCGGCGCAGAGCTTCTTGACCCGCGAGGTCGTCAGGCTGGAAGGCCGGTCGGTGCTCTTGCTCCGGCGAGAGTGACTGCCACCACCCGAGCGATCAAGCCGTCGCCCTCGTTCGCGCTGTTCTCGATGTGCGACGAGCCCGGAGACGTTCCAGGAGCCTCAGGCGCCGCGAAGGGCAGTCGTGAGCGCGGCCAGGGTCTTCGGACCGACGATCCCGTCGGCGGTGAGTCCGGCGGCGGCCTGGAACCGCTTGACTGCGGCTTCGGTTGCGGCGCCGTACTGCCCATCGATCTTCCCGGCCGAGAAGCCAAGACGGGCGAGTGCGCGCTGCAGCACCTTCACCTGCGCGCCGGTGTCGCCGGGTTTGAGGCTGGTCGCGGGGGCGGCAACAGGCTGCGCGGGCGTGGTTGTCGTCGTCTGGGCGGTCGGCGTGGTGACGATGGTGGGAGTCGACGTCACCGGGGGCACAGAGGTCACTGGGCCGCTCGAGAAGACGCCTGCGGCGGCGAGCACCGCGATCAGGAACGTCACCACGACAGCAGCGACGACGACGACACGCCGGTCAAGGGACTCACGCCAAGAACGCGGTGGGGGTCGGAGATCCCGAAGCCAATCCTCGTCCGTGCCCCCGTCTGACGCTCGCGACCCCTCGGGCTCGTCGGCTTCGAACCAGTCGTCGGAGTCGCCTGTGCGATTCAAGTCACGACCGGACCGAAGCCGGGCAGTGAGTGCCGTCCACGGTCTGGCGGCGTGGGTGAGACGCGGCCAGACCGTGGTTGAGCGGGCTCACTCGGGAGAGTTTGGTGCATATACGACGGTTACGACCCAGCGGGGAGTAGCGGCTTGTCGGCGGGTGTCTTGCGGGCGTGGCGGAACCCGACCGCGACCAGCACCGCCAGCACGAACGCGAGACAGAACGAGGCGATCCCGGCCCAGAAGGCGATCTGGCCGAAGGTCGAGAAGCCATAGGCCTCGAGGAGCAGTCCGCGGAGGGTCGTGCCCTGGAAGCTCGTTGCCTCGAGCCCTTTCAGGCTGGCGTCGTTCGGGCTGGCCATCGCCGCGGCGCTGATCTTGGAGTACACGCCGCCGTAGGGCATCTCGGAGAGGTGGATGGCGATGAAGTGGTCGGCGTACGCGTGGGCCTGGGCTCCGGTCAGGAGCTGCTGGCCGCCGTACTTCGCGAGATACGGCTTCATCGCGGGGGTGATCTCGGTGCTTCCCTTGGGCGGGTTCTCGAAGAGTGCCTTGGCTGGGAAGAAGATCTGCTGCTGGGCGAGCTGGTTGTGGACGTTCGAGCTTGCGAAGCTCGAGCCCCACATGGCAAGCCCCCCGACCGCGATCAGCACGACGACCATGACCGCCCCGAGGGCGCTGACGAGCATGTCAAATGCCTTGCGTTGCATCTTGTGGCTCCTTCGTGAGGGTTCGGCTCGGTGCCGCAACCGTTGCTTAGGAGTCTCGATGTCGCGGAGGAGTGCGCCATCCGCGCGGCGACGGACCGTGGTTGCGGATTAACCACGACGGGCGACAGCCGCGAGTGCCCTCGTCGTGTCTGAACAACGAGCGCCTTTGGACCCTCATGGCCAGGCGCGTCGGCCGCGTTGCTCGAGTCTCGCCCACGCTTTCGGGTAGGCCTTGCGTGCCGTCTGCTGGCGCGCGCGCTCTCGCTCGACGAGGCGCCCGGCGGCGAATGCGACTGCGCCGCTGCTTCGTGCTGCGAGCGTCTTGAGCCGTTCCTCGGCGACGACGGCGTCCTGATGTTCGCCGATCACGTCCTGGAAGCTCTTGGCGGCGGCGATGAAGCGTGTCGCCGGCTTGCCGACTGCCACCTCCGCCAGCTCGGCCGCATAGCGGGCGTGCTTGCCTTTGATGCGCAGGCGATGGAAGGCGTCGTCGCTTGGTTGCGGGTCGAGCGCGCGCACCGCCTTGCGTAGCTTCGCGAACTCGGCGGCCGCGAGGTCGGGCAGGGACACGTCCGCATCGGAGGCGAAGGGGGTCGCGGCCGCGGTTTCGAGTGCGTCGAGGAGCCTCAGGTAGCGCTCGCTTGTGAGCGCCTCGAGCAGCATCGACCGGGCCGCGTCGCGTTCCTGCTCGAGTCGGCGCAGCAGCCAGCGAAACGCGCGCCGCTCATCGGGCTCGAGGGTTTCGGCTTCGCGTGTGAACCGCATGATCAGCACGTCCAGATCGCGAGCGGGTCCGAGCTGGGAGCCGAGCCAGTCGAGCTCGGCCCGCAGCGCCTCCGTCTGCTGCGCCGGAACAAGTGGCCGCGCCGCGCGCAGGACGGCGCGCAGGCGACGGGTCGCGACGCGGAGCTGGTGCAGATCCTCGGGGTCGTCGCCGAGCCGCACGCCCGGATCGCAGGAGAGAGCCGCGACGAGTTGAGCCGCGAGCAACGCCTGCACCTGGACGGCGGGCGGGTCGTCGCGAGACGGCCGTCTCGCTCGCGTGTCGACACCGAGGGTCCGGCCGAGCTTCGTCTGACCGTCCGAAGGCCGCGCGCCGGACTGCCGCAACGTCTTCCCGATCGAGGCCAGGGCACCGGCCGGAGCGTCGCCGAGCAGCTCGACCTCGAGCTCGGCGAACGTCCTCGCAACGCGACGGCCGTCCAGCACCGAGACACGGTCGAGCACGACGTCCGCCACGCCATGTCCGTCGTCCACGACACGGAAACCGGTTCGGCGGGTGCGCATCCGTGCGACTGGAACCAACTCACGCCCGCGCAAGACCGCGACGAGCAGCCGTGTGAGCTCCGGCGGTGGCCCAGACCGACCACCCGCCGCCTCGAGCTCGAGGCGAGCCTCGCCGCGGGGGAGCTTCAACTGCCAGGACCCTCTGCGCTTCTCGACCCGCCAGCGCAGGGTGATGCCCGCCTCGAGGAGACGACCGTCCACCGTATCGAGGTAGGTGGAGGTCAAGACGCGTGGATCAAGCGTCTCGCCCGGCAGTGCCGGAAACACGAAATTCGAACCAACATCGAATTTCAGCTCACGCTCGAGCGTTCGCCGGAGGGGACTCAAGCCGGCATTGTTTCAGATCGCACAGCCTCGTCAGTGGCGGGTCGCCTCCCGCGATCTGCATAGCTATTCTCGTCACGTCGAACCTGTTGGCGGCGGCGATGCTGAACGTTGCCCTAACGTGGCGCTCATGCAAACGAGGCTCCCTCTGTCGCTGCTCGCGGTCGTTGCAACCACTTTCGCGCTCGGCGGATGCGGTGGTGGCTCTTCCGATGCGCTGCCTGCGGTGGCCGGCGCGACGAAGACGACCATGGCGCAGCCGCTGGTGTCCGATCTGACGCTCCACGGCGTCAAGCTCCTGGGCACGGTGCGGTCGACCGTGATCGGACGTGGAGCATTCGCGTTCGACACCGGGGTCGGATACGAGCGGATCGACCTGCCCGGTGAACGCGTCAAGGGCACGGGGCCGCGTGAGTACTTCGACCTCTTGCCGACCGCGTTCTATTTCGGGCGCGCGACCGCGACCGGAACCCTGGTGCCCTACAACGGCAAGAGCTGGGTCGCGCCCGCCGTCGTCGGGCCGGCGTCGGTCGACTCGGTCGTGCCGCGCTTCGTCCTCCAGGTGGAGGCGCTCGGTCCGCAGCTTCTGCTCGACGAGCTCGAGTGGGGCGCCGCTGCGGCGGCGCAGATGGGGACGCAGGTGGTCAACCACGTCCCGCTCGCCGAATACCGCGTCTCCGTGAACCTGAAGCAGGCGCTCTCGAAGGCGACCGGTGCCATCCAGGCGGCGATCGAGGACGAGCTGGCGGCAAACGGCGCTTCGACCGTGTCGATCCTCGTCTGGGTCGACGGGCCCGGGCACGTCGCCAAGCTGCAGGCAACCGTGCCGGGCTCGGGTCTCGGTACCGTCACCATGGCGCTCTCGAATTTCGGTGTGAAGATCACGGCCGGCCTGCCGGCCGAATCGACGCTGCTGCACATCACGGCGCAGACGCCGGCCGGAGCCGACCTGCTCCGCTCGATCTGGATCTTCTTGTGTTGCTCCGGGAAATTCCGTGCCTCATCGCTGGCGAAAACCGAGCAGGCCTAGGACGCAGGGAGGCCGCATGCCCAGAGGCATGCGGCCGACTGAGGACGACGGCATGCGAAGCGTTTGCAGCCCCGCGAGGCGGTGCGGTATTTCCCGGAGCAACCACTAGCGACCACTAGAAGAGCCCCGATCTCTCCAGCAGCTTCGCCGCCTCCTGGTCGTTCCCGAGCACGGACGCGCTGAGCGTCGCGTGCGCAATCGCAGCGAGCGGCGGGAGGGCGCTGTTCGGTGGGACGCCGAGTCGCGCCGGGTACTCGAAGTCGTCGCCGGTCGAGATGATTCGCTGCGCCGCCGGGCTGACCAGGAACTTCACGAACCGCTCGGCAAGGGCTCTGTGCTTGCTCGACGCGATCACGGCCGCCCCCGAGATGTTCGTGATCGAGCCGACGTCGCCGTTCGGGAAATAGAAGAGGGCGCTGTGGACGGAGCTCTTGCCGACCTCGAGCCGGAGCCGGTACCAGTAGTACTGGTTGATCACCCCGCTGGCCACGTCGCCCCGGTTCACGGCCGCGACCACCGCCTCGTCGTCCTGATACAGCTCGGCGTTCCGTTTCAGGCCCGCCAGCCAGGTCGTGGCCGCGGCCACGCCGTACTTGGCGATCACCGCGCCGACGAGCGGCGGGAAGTCCGAGTCGGTCGGTGCGATCCCGATCTTTCCCTTCCACTGCGGCCGCGCGAGATCGAGGACCGATCTCGGCAGCTGGGAGGCAGGGAGCAGGGAGGGGTCGTAGACCAGGCTGCTCACGCGCAGCGCCATGCCGACCCAGTCGCCGGTCGGCGAATTGTTCTTGGCCGGAATCTGATCCAGGGTGCTCGGGCTGAGCTTCGCGAGCAGCCCGTGCTGCTCGAGCATCATCAGCTCGGGCGAGTTCTCGGAGATGTAGACGTCCGCCGGCGAGTGGCTTCCTTCCTGGAGCAGCTGGTCGGCCAGGACGACGCTGTCGTTCGTGCGCATGTTCACCTTGATGCCGGTTTGCTGCTCGAACGCCGAGACGAGGGCCTGCGTCAGCTGCGGGTGCTGGCCGTTGTAGAGGACGAGCGACGGCCCGCCGCCGCCCCCGCAGCCGGCGAGCGCCGAGGCCAGCGCGGCGCTGAGCGCAACGGCACGCAGGACGCGGCTCATTGCGGCGGGAAGGTGGCCACGGGCCCGGAGACGACGACGTGAACGAGCGCGCCCGCGGCCGGGACCTCTTGGTCGAAGCTCTTGACCACGATCGGCGTTCCGGAGCCGTCGGCCAGCACGAGCCGGACGACGGTCTCCGCGCCGTAGTAGATGTGGCCGACCACCTCGGCCGCGACGCCCTCGGCGGCGAGCCGGATCTGCTCCGGCCGGATCATCACCTGCACGGGCCCGTCGACGGCGGAGCCGCGGACCGCAAGCCGGCCCAACGCACACTCGACGCCGCCGGCGCCGCCCCGGCCGGGGACGACCACCGCATCGCCGATGAAGCGGGCCACCTGGAGATCGACCGGATCCCGGTACAACGCGGTCGGCGTCGCCGTCTGGACGAGCCGGCCCGCCCGCAGCAACGCGACCTCTCGTCCCATCGACAGCGCCTCCGCCTGGTCGTGCGTCACGAGCACCGCCGTCGCGCCCTCCCGGGCCAGCGCGTTCACGACCGCCTCGCGCGTCTCCGACCGGAGCGCGGCGTCGAGTCCCGAGAACGGCTCATCGAGCAGCACCACGCGCGGGCGTGGGGCGAGGGCCCTGGCAAGCGCCACCCGGCGCTGCTCGCCGCCCGAGAGCTCATGGGGGCTCCGGCCGGCGTAGTCGCGGTCGAGGCCGACGAGGTCGAGCGCCTCGCCGATCCGGGCGGAGGTCTTGCGCTCGGCGCGGGGCAGGCCGAAGGCGACGTTCTCGGCGACGGTGAGGTGCGGGAACAGCGCCCCCTCCTGGGCGACGTAGCCGATCGCCCGCTTGTCGGCGGCGACGTTCACCTTTCCGGCTTCGGCGACGACGCTGCCGTCCACGGTGATCGTCCCCTCGTCGGCTGCGATGAACCCGATGATCAGACGCAGGAGCGTCGTCTTGCCGCTTCCCGAGGCGCCGAGAATCGCCGTCAGCGTCCCTGCCGGGACAACGAGGTCGAGGTCGGCGAGGACGGTCCGGGCCCCGTAGGACTTCGCGAGGCCCTCACAGCGGAGCTCTGCCATCCTCAGTCTTCCCCGATCGCGCGCACCTTGCCAAACCGGCTCATCAGCACATAGGCCGCTGCCATGGCGAGGACGATCAGCACGGCTGCGAACGGCGCCGCCGCGGCGAAGGCGACGGTCGAGCTGTTGGCCTGGAACTCGGTCCCGAGCGTGTACAGGTTCAGCGGCAGCAGCACCTGCGCGGTCGAGAGGTCGCCGAGGACAAAGGCGAAGACGAGCACGGCCGCTGCCACGAAGCCCGGCCGCGCGAGGGGCATCGTCACTCTCCAGAGCGTCCGCAAGGGGCCGGAGCCGAGCGAGCGCGCCGAGTCTTCGAGGGCCGGCTCGATCTGGCCGAGCGTGGCCCGGATCGCGACGACCGCGAACGGCGTGAACAGGATCGCCTCGGCGAAGACGAGCAGCGCGAAGCTGCCGTACAGCGACGGCAGGTAGTGGCTCGCCGCGTAGGAGAGGGCGATCGCGGCCACCAGGTCGGGAAGCGCGAACGACAGGTAGGTCGCCCGCTCGATCACCGTCACGACCGGCCCTTTGTGACGGACTGCCAGGATCGCCACCGGGAATGCGAACGCGACCGCCAGGAGCGCCGAGCAGAGACCCAGGCCGATCGAGGTCTCGCTCGCCGGGAACAGGTAGTGGGTGTTCGCCGCCGCCATCGAGACCGCGGCGGGGCTGCTCTCCGAGAACCACTTGACCAGCATCGCGATCGGGATCCCGACGCTGACCGCGACCACGAACCCGAGGCCGGCGAGCACCGGTGCGGTCGCCCGGCCGAGGTCGTAGCGGGTGGAGGCTCGCCGCGCGCCCTGGCTGACGCGGGTGTAGTTGGCGTTGCCGCGCAGCCGCGCCTCGCCGAAGAGGAGGACGAGGCAGATCGCGATCGAGAAGAACGAGAGCGCCGCCGCACCAGAGGTGCTGAAGCCGAGCCGGTACTGGGCGTAGACGTCCGACGAGAACGTCCGGAACTTCAGCGCCACGAACGCGTCGAACTCGACCAGCGCGTCGAGCGCCACCAGCAGCAGCCCGCCGAGCAGCGCCGGGCGCAGTTGCGGCAGGACGACCCGGAAGAACGTCTGGCGTGCGTTCAGCCCGAGCGAGCGGGCGGTCTCCTCGAGCGCAGGATCGAGGCCCCGCAGAGCGACGGCGACGAGCAGGTAGATGATCGGGAAGTACGAGAACGCGACGATCCCCGCCGCGCCCCAGAACCCCTGGAGCGGCTGGCCGAGCGTCGCCCAGGCGTAGCTCGTGACGAAGAGCGGCACGGTCAGCGGCGCGACGAGCAGCAGCGCCCAGATCCGCCGTCCGGGCAGGCGCGTCCGCTCGACGAACCAGGCGCCCGCCACACCGACCACTCCGGCGGCCGGCGTGGCCACCGCTGCCAGCAGCACGGTGTGGAGCAGCAGGCTCGTCGAGGAGGAGGCGCCGAGCGCGTCGCCGATCGCGGAGAGCCCGCCCTGGAAGGCCTGGACGATCGTCACCCCGACCGGAGACGCGACGAGGATCGCGATGAGCACGCAGACCGCGAGCAGCTCGCGAGGGACCGTGGCCGCCGGGTTGGTCGGCGAGCGGCGTTTCACCTCTCGCACGCTCGGGCCGCCACTCATCCCTCCCCTCGAAGACTCTGGACCGAACACACCGGCAGTGCGGCCAACGATGCCACAAACGACCTGTCAGGTAAACCTGACAATCGGCTCACCGGTGGCGCGGGAGCCGCACCGAAAACGTCGAGCCCACGTCCGGGCGCGAGTGGACGGTGATCTCGCCGCCCATCTGCTCCACGAGCCCGCGCGAGATGTAGAGGCCGAGGCCCGAGCCGCCGATGCCTCGCGTCAGGGCGGGATCGAGGCGCGAGAACTTGTCGAAGATCCGTTCCTGCGCGGAGGCCGGGATACCGATTCCCTCGTCTTCGACGTCGATCCGCACGTGCTTGGAGCCGTCGACGACGTGGAGCACGATCGTGCCGCCCGCAGGGGAGTACTTGACGGCGTTGCCGACCAGGTTCGAGACGACCTGGCGGAGTCGCTCTTCATCGCAGTCCAGGGGCTGCAGGTCGGCCGGCGCGTCGAGGACCAGCGTCACCGAGTCGGGCTTGGTCAGCTCGTAGGCCCGGACGATGCTCTCGCAAACGGCTCGGAGGTCGCACTGCTCGGTCTGCAGGAGCTCCTCGCCGCGGTCGAGCCGGGCGGTCGTCAGGATCTGCTCGACGAGGCGCGTGAGCCGCTCGGACTCCGACTCGACGATCTCGAGGAGGCTGTCCCTAATCCCAGGCGTCAGCTCGATGTCGTCGCGGCGGAGCGTCCGGGCAGCGCCGAAGATCGCGCTGATCGGGGTGCGCAGCTCGTGCGCGGCGGTGGTGACGAAATCGGCCCGCGCCTGTTCGAGGGCCTGCGCGCCGGTGACGTCGCGCAGCACGAGCACCCGCCCCTCGGGGAACCTCGTCTGGGAGACCGTGTACCAGCGCTCCTCGCCGTCGACCGGCAGTGGAACGACAGCCGGGTTGTCCTCGGAAGCCGCCTGAGCGACGGTCGCAAACTCGGTGATCGCTTCGCTGACCGGCCGGCCGAGCGCCGTGCCTCCCGTCCCTCCGAGCAGAGGCTCGGCGCCCTCGTTCCAGTAGGTCACCCGGTCGTCCTCGTCGAGCAGCACCACCGCCTCTCCGACGTGCGCGAGCGCCTGAGCGGCATTTGCGCCGAGCTCGGCACGTGCTCGCGCGTCCTGCTCTCTGCGATAGAGGCGCTCCAGCCGGCGTGGCAGGAACAGGAAGAGCGCGATCCCGATCAGGGCCGCGACCGACCCGGCCGCGATCAGGAATGCCTCGGTGCGCACGTAGGTCTGGCGCTGCTTCCTGTGTTCCGTCGCCACGATCCGGTTGATATGAGTGCCCATTGCGGCGGCTGCGAACCGCAGCTGGTCGGCGAGACCCTCACCCACGAGGAGATCGGCATAGGCCTTCTTGCGGCCGGCTGGACCACTGCGGACCCTCGTCAACTGGGAGTTGAAGAACTGCGCCAACGCAAGGCCGCGCGTATACACGGCATCGATGTCCGGCTTCAGCGCCGGGTGGGTGTTGGTGGCGTCCGCGAGCGCCGCGAGATCGTCGGCCGCCGCGGCCTGCGCGCCGGCGAACGGCTCGAGCTCGCGCGCCTCCGCGGTGCTGATGTACAGACGAATCGCCTGGTCTTCGTTTGCGAGCTGGACCGAGAGGTCGCGCGCGTCGGTCCGGAGCGGTGTCGCCGTTGCGAGGTAGGTCGCCTCTCCAGACGAGTAGAGGCGCTGCGCCGCATACAGCGCGACCGCGACGAGCGCGACCAGGAGGGCGAGCGCGGTGCCCAATCCGATCTGAGCCTGGCGCTTGGCGTGCAGAGCGCGACTGTGCGCGGCTCGCACGCTGTGTCCTGGCGCCCGCCCTGTGGGATCCGAAACGGTCGTGGGCACACCCACGGTGAGATCGTATTCGAGCCCCTGCGTTCGCCGCCGTTACCCTGTGAGCCGCGCGGGTGTGGCGGAATTGGTAGACGCGCCGGGTTTAGGTCCCGGTGGGCTTTGGCTCTTGGAGGTTCGACTCCTCTCACCCGCACTGGAGCACGGGGGAGCACCTCCGGTTCTCCCCCGTGGGCCCCCTCTCCGACACCTTGCGACTGTTCGTGAACGAACGCCGGCGAAGCCGGCATTCGCGGCGGCTGGCGTGGCATCTGCAGGCCGCGCGAACGACTCTAGTGGTCGCTCCTGGAAATTCAGCACCCTTTGGCCGGCTGCAAACGCTTCGCAGGCCGTTGTCCTCAGTCGGCCGCATACCTTTGGGTATGCGGCCTCCCTGCGTCCTAGGCCTGCTCGGTTTTCGCTCGGCCATCGGGCACCGAATTTCCAGGAGCAACCACTAGGGCAGGAACTCGGTATAGCTAGCGACCGGTTCGCGTTCCTTGGCTTTCGGCTCGCCCGTGGCATGGCCCAGGTGGATCAGGGCGACGAACTGCTCGTCCTCTCCGAGCCCGATCGCGGCTTGGCCTGCTCTGCTCTCGAGCAGCTTCGGGGTGCGCCAGTACGACGCGAGGCCTCGAGCATGAGCGGCGAGGAGGACGATGTACGCGGCGCAGGCCGTCGCGAGGACATCCTCCCGATCCTGGTACGGGTCGCCCGTCAGCTTGGCACTCGCGACGATCAGCGTCGGCGCGCGCCCGAGCTTCTCGGCCTCGTTCGGGCCGCCCGCTGCGACGAGCCGCGCAAACGTCTCCGGCCCGAGCACGCGGAAGCGCCAGGGCTGGGTCAGGTGGTGGTTCGGAGCCCAGCGCGCGAGCTCGAGGAGCTCCTGGACGATCGACCGGTCGACCGGCTCGGGCTCGAAGGCCTTGTGCGTTCGGCGCGAGCGGATTGCCGTTTCGACGTCCATCTGCGACCGCAACCTAGATGATTGATCGGTAATTCCGGCGGCGCCGGATGGTGGCCCTGACACGGCGCAGGCCGGCACGCTCGCCGGCGGCCCGCACCCACCGGTGCGAACACGACACCCACCCCCTCTTGTCATGGCCATCCCCGCCACCACCCCAATTACCGATCAACCATCTAGCGCGGGCGGAGGAGCGCGAGCGGGACGCACTCTGATTCAATGGCCGGGCGATGCAGACTCAGCTCGAACAGCTCGACGGCGATCGCGTGCGGCTCACCGTCGAGATTTCGGCTCACGACGTCCATCACGCCGTGGAGCATGCGGCGAACGACCTCGCAGCGAGCGTCAAGATCCCGGGCTTTCGTAGGGGTAAGGTGCCGATGCCCGTGCTCGTCTCGCGCCTGGGCAAGGAGCGGATCTACGCCGAGGCGGTCGAGACGCACATTGGCGGCTGGTTCTGGAACGCCGCGTCGACCACCCGTGTGCAGCCGGCCGAGCAGCCGGCGTTTCAGTACGACCTTCCAGAAAGCGACAGCGAAGGCTGGCAGTTCACAGCCGAGTTCGCCGTGCAGCCGAAGCCCGAGCCTGCCGACTGGAGCACGCTCGAGGTGCCGAGGCTCGAGATCGAGGTTCCGCCCGAAGCCGTGCTGGAGCAGCTCGAAGCGTTGCAGCGCTCTGTGGCCGAGATCGTGCCGGTCGAGGGACGCCCGGCGCAGGAGGGCGACGTCGTCGTGATCGACCTCGCGACCGAAAGCGAGGCCCAGCGGGATGTGGTCGTCGAGCTCGGCGCCGGCCAGCTGATCGAGGAGATCGAGAACGGCATCCGCGACCTGCGCGTCGGTGAGAGCCGCGACGTTGCCTACGAGCTCGCAGACGACTTGCAGCGCCGCGTCACGGTCACGGTCAAGGAGATCAAGGAGAAGGTGCTCGCGCCTCTCGACGACGGCCTGGCCCGCTCGGCGTCCGAGTTCGACTCACTCGCCGAGTTGCGCGCCGACGTCGAGCGGCGCATCCGCGAGGAGCTCGACGACGAGATCGAGAGCCGCTTCCGCGCAGCTGCCGTCGATGAGCTCGTCCGGGCGACGGATGTGCGGACGACCCGGTTCGTCGTCGAGTCGCGCACGCAGGAGTTGTTGAACCGCTTCGTCCGCTCGCTGCAGGCGCGTGGCATCGATGCGGGCACCTACCTTCAGGTCACCGGTCAGACCCCGGAGTCACTGGATCAGCAGCTGCGCGCCGAGGCGATGAGCTCGGTTGCGCGCGAGCTCGTGCTCGAGGCTGTGGCGGAGAAGCTCGGAATCGAGGTCACCGACGCCGACATCCGCGCGGAGCTCGAGCAGGCGGGCGAGTCCGAAGAGGCGATCGAGGACTTCTTCGCGGGCGGCGGCCCGGACCGCGTCCGGGACACCATTCGTATGAAAAGAGCGGTTGACCGAATCTCGGCGGAAGTCAGGCCGATTACGGTCGAGCAAGCTGCGGAGCGGGCCGAGCAGGAAGCGGCGCGAGAGAGCATCTGGACGCCCGAGAAAGATCGGGCAGGGAAAGAGACGACACTGTGGACCCCTGGAAGCTAAGAGACGAAAACGAAGGAGTAGTGCTGAGATGAGCCCGTTGATCCCGATGGTGGTTGAGCAGACTTCGCGCGGCGAGCGCGCCTTTGACATCTACTCGCGTCTCCTCGCCGAGCGCATCGTCTTTCTCGGAACGCCTGTCGACGATCAGATCGCGAACCTGACGATCGCGCAGCTCCTGCATCTCGAGTCGGACGATCCCGACAAGGACATCTACCTCTACATCAACTCGCCCGGCGGCTCGGTGTACGCAGGGCTCGCGATCTACGACACGATGCAGTTCATCAAGCCCGACGTGCAGACGATCTGCGTCGGGATCGCGATGAGCATGGGCTCGCTGCTCCTGGCCGGCGGCGCGAAGGGCAAGCGGATGTCGCTGCCGAACTCGCGCATCCTGATCCATCAGGTCTCCGGCGGCTTCCAGGGCCAGGGCACAGACATCGAGATCCAGGCCCGCGAGGTGATCGGCTTGAAGCGCCGCCTGGAGGAGATCTACTCCTCCCACACCACCAAGGACATCGAGACGATCTCGCGCGACATGGAGCGCGATTTCTTCATGAGCCCGGTCGAAGCAGTCGAGTACGGGATCATCGACAGTGTGATCACCCACCGCGATCTCCAGAAGACGGAGGCGGCCGCCTAGCAGGGGCGGGCGCATCGGGGTAGAACTCAGGCAGCCATGGCACGGGCAAGCGAAGGAAACGAGCAGCTTCTCTGCAGCTTCTGCGGCAAGTCGCAGCGGCAGGTCAAGAAGCTGATCGCCGGTCCGGGCGTCTACATCTGCGACGAGTGCATCGATCTCTGCAACGAGATCATCGACGAGGAGCTCACCGCTCCGCTCGACGCTCGACCTCGACAACCTGCCGCGCCCGACGCGAGATCTACGCGTCGCTGAACGAGTACGTCGTCGCGCAGGAAGAGGCGAAACGAACTCTGTCGGTCGCCGTCTACAACCACTACAAGCGCGTCCAGATGGGCGTCGAGGACGGCGAGGTCGAGCTGCAGAAGTCGAACATCCTGCTGCTCGGGCCGACCGGCTGCGGCAAGACGCACCTCGCGCAGACGCTCGCCCGCATCCTGAACGTCCCGTTTGCGATCGCCGACGCGACGGCGCTGACCGAGGCCGGCTACGTCGGCGAGGACGTCGAGAACATCCTCCTGAAGCTGATCCAGGCGGCCGACTTCGACATCAAGAAGGCCGAGACCGGGATCATCTACATCGACGAGGTCGACAAGGTCGCGCGCAAGGCCGACAACCCCTCGATCACCAGGGACGTCTCGGGCGAGGGCGTCCAGCAGGCGCTGCTGAAGATTCTCGAGGGGACGGTCGCGTCGGTACCCCCGCAGGGCGGGCGCAAACACCCGCATCAGGAGTTCCTCTCGATCGACACGACGAACATCCTCTTCATCTGCGGCGGCGCGTTCGCCGGCCTCGACAAGATCATCGCCAAGCGGATCGGCAAGAACGCGATCGGCTTCGGGCGCGACATCGCGTCGAAGCGCGACGCCGAGAGCGCCGAGCTGCTCTCGATGGTGATGCCGGAGGATCTCTTGAACTTCGGGTTGATCCCCGAGTTCATCGGCCGCCTGCCGGTCGTCTCGGCCGTGCATCAGCTGAAGCGCGAGGATCTCGTCCAGATCCTGACCGAGCCGAAGAACGCGCTCGCCAAGCAGTACCAGCGCTTCTTCAACTACGACCACATCGACCTCGTCTTCACCGACGACGCCCTCTGGTCGATCGCCGACAAGGCGCTCGACCGTGAGACGGGCGCCCGCGGCCTGCGCTCGATCATCGAGAACGCGCTGCTCGACGTGATGTTCGAGCTCCCGTCGCGCAAGGACGTCTCCAAGTGTGTGATCACGAAGGAGACGATCGAGAAGGGCCTGAAGCCCACGCTCGTCACCTCTGCCGGGAACGACATGGGCGAGCCGGACGAGCTCGCCGAAGAGTCTGCGTAGGCCTCGCTCTAGGATGAGGCTCCGATGATGGAGCCTCGCTACAACCCGCACGGCGTCGAGGGGCGCTGGCAGCGCACCTGGGAAGAGGAAGGTCTGTACAAGGCCGGCGCAGGCGCCCGTCGCGACGAGACGTTCGTGATCTGCGTGCCGCCGCCGAACGTGACCGGCGAGCTGCACATGGGCCACGCGCTGAACGGCTCGATGCAGGACTGCCTGATCCGGTGGCACCGCATGCGGGGCTACGACACGCTGTGGCAGCCAGGCTACGACCACGCGGGCATCTCGACCCAGAACGTCGTCGAGAAGCAGCTGATCGCGGAGGGCACGACGCGCCAGGAGATCGGCCGCGACGCGTTCCTCGAGCGCACCTGGGAGTGGCTCGACAAGACCGGCCGCGTGATCATGGGCCAGTTCCGGCGGCTCGGCTCGTCGCTCGACTACTCGCGCGAGCGGTTCACGATGGACGACGGCTACGTCGAGTCGGTGATGACCTTCTTCGTGCGGCTGTGGGACGCGGGCTGGATCTACCGCGCGAACCGAATCGTGAACTGGTGCCCGTATCACCAGACGGCGATCTCCGACCTCGAGGTCGAGCACGTGGAGGCCGACGACGCGCTGACGTACGCCCGCTATCCGTTTGTGGATGGATCCGGGTCGATCACGATCGCGACGGTGCGTCCGGCGACGATCCTGGCGGACGTCGCGGTCGCGGTGCATCCGGGCGACCCGCGCTACCGGGATGCGATCGGCAAGGAGGTCGTCGTGCCCGTGGTGGGCCGGCGCGTGCCGGTGATCGCCGACGAGCGGGTCGAGGCCGAGTTCGGCTCGGGGGCGCTCAAGATCACGCCCGGGCACGATCCTCTCGACTTTGACATCGGTAGAGATCACGGCCTCGAGACGCTGACCGTGATCGGGCCCGACGGCCGGATGATCGCCGAGGGGTTCGAGGGACTCGACCAGAGGGAGGCCGACGACCGTGTCGTTGCCTGGTTGAAGGAGCATGGCCAGCTCGAGAAGCGCGAGAGCCTGCACCATTCGGTCGGCACCTGCGAGCGCTGCCATTCGCGGATCGAGCCGCTCGTCTCGCCGCAGTGGTGGTGCCGGATGGACGAGCTCGCCGCGCCGGCGATCGCCGCGCTCGAGGCGCGGCGGGTGCGCTACCACCCCGAGAGCCAGCATCGCTTTGCGATCGAGTCGTTGCAAAGTGCCCCCGACTGGTGCGTCTCGCGCCAGCTCTGGTGGGGGCACCAGATCCCGATCTGGACGTGCCCGGACGGGCACCGGACGTGCGCCTGGCCACCTCCGGTGGCTTGCGGGCAGTGCAGCTCCGGCGAGCTCACACGCGAGACCGACGTGCTCGACACGTGGTTCTCCTCGGCGCTCTGGCCGTTTGCGACGCTCGGCTGGCCGGCGGAGACGCCCGAGCTCGAGCGCTACTACCCGGGCAACGTCAACGTGACTGCACGGGAGATCATCCGGCTCTGGGAGAACCGGATGATCTTCTCCGGGCTCTTCCTCGTGGGCGACATCCCGTTCACCGATGTGATCATCAACTCGACCGTGCTCGCCGTGGACGGCCGGCGGATGTCGAAGAGCCTCGGCACCGGGATCGACCCGCTCGAGGCAATCGACAAGCATGGTGCAGACGCCGTGCGTTACGGCCTCTTGAAGATCTCCTCGACGCAGGACGTCCGGTTCAGCTGGGGCGCGATCGAGGAAGGAGCCAAGCTCGCGAACAAGCTCTGGAACGTCGCTCGGCTGATCCTTCAGCACGCCGAGGGCATCGAGCCGGCGCTCCGCCCGGAAGCTGTCGAGGAGCGGTGGATCGCCGGGCGGATCGACGACACCCGGGCGGAGATCGAGAGCCTGCTGCCGAGCTTCGACTTCGGTCACGTTGCCGATGCGCTCTACCACCTGACCTTCGACGACTTCTGCGACTGGTACGCCGAGGCGATCAAGCCTCGGCTCTACGGCGCCGATGAGGCTGCGATCGCAACGGCGCTCGCGGCGCTCGAGCGGCTCCTCGCCCTGCTCCATCCCGTGATGCCGCACGTGACCGAGGAGATCTGGTCGCAGTTCCACGAGACCCGCTTGATCGTCTCGCCGTGGCCCGAGGCCCTCGGCGCGGCCGCCGGGCCCGACGCGCTTGCACGGGTTCAGGAGGCGGCGGCGATCTTTCGGCGTTCTGGCGTCGCGCCCCCGCTCGACGGCGACGAGAAGCGGATCTTCGACGCTGTCGTGAAGCCGGAGCGTGCGAAGGCAAACGGCAACGCCGAGGCCGAGCGTGAGCGCTTGCGCAAGGAGATCGCCCGCAGCGAGGCGATGCTGGCGAACGAGCGCTTCGTGCAGAACGCGGCGGCGGAGGTGGTGGCCGGGGAGCGCGAGAAGCTCGAGCGCTACCGCCGCGAGCTCGATGCGATCTCGGGGTAGTCACGAACGTTCGAGGGGCGGTGCCTCATGTCCGAGCCACGGTGTCTGACACCTAGACATGGCCCAAAGAGATATGAGGGCTTGCACAGTGGTTTCGGCGGTCCGACAGGATGGCATCCTGGTCTGCAGATCCGTCGTTTTCCCCGCGGCGAAACGCGTTGCACGGTGGGAACAGCACTCGTCTCGGCGTTCGAGGTCAGCCGCAACGTAGCTTCCGCAAGTGCTTCGGCGGCTCGATTTCACAGATCCTTGACGAAGTTGTCACCCTTCCGTGCGCGTGTCTGACACCGGGACAGGTCTGGAATGGCTCACGTCGCTCTCGCCGTGGCCCGAGGAGTTCGGGCTCGGGCGGATGCAGGCGCTGCTCGCGGCTCTCGGCCAGCCGCAGCGGCGCTACCCGGCCGTGCACGTCGTCGGGACGAACGGCAAGACGTCGACCACGCTGATGACCGCGGCGCTTCTCCACGCGGAAGGCCTCCACGTCGGCGCGTACGTCTCGCCTCACGTCCGCGGCTGGGCCGAGCGGATCCAGATCGACGGCGAGCAAGCGGACCTCGAGCAGGCGCTCGCACGTATCGCTCCGCATGCAGCAGGCGCGACCCAGTTCGAGGTGCTGACAGCAGCGGCTCTCGCCGAGTTCGCCGCGCAGAACGTCGATGCCGCGGTGGTCGAGGCGGGCCTCGGCGGCCGGCATGACGCGACGAACGTGCTCGACGCGCGGGTCGTCGTTCTGACGAACGTGGCGCTCGAGCACACGGACGTCCTCGGGTCGACACGTGAGGCGATCGCGGCCGAGAAGCTCGCGGTCGTCTCGCCAGGCGCCACCGTGATCCTCGGCGAGCCCGAGTGGGAGGAAGCGGCCCGTGCTGCGGGCGCCGGTCGCGTGGAGGTGCTCTCGAGCTCGAATCTCGGGCTCGCGGTGGCGGCCGCGGAAGCCTTCCTCGCCCGGCCTGTCGATCCGCGCGCCGCCGAGCAGGTTCAGGTGCCGGGGCGCCTGGAACGCAAGGGCGAGCAGCCGCTCGAGATCTGGGACGGCGCGCACAACCTCGCCGGCGTCGGCTATCTGCTGCCGCGGCTGCCGGCACGTCCGTTCACGATCGTTGCCTCGATCCTCGGAGACAAGGACTCGGACGCGATGCTCGCCGCCCTGAGCGCCGCCGGAGAGACGTTCGTCGCGACCCAGTCGTCGAACGCGCGCGCCCTTCCGGCAGAGGCGCTCGCCGACCAGGCTCGGAGCCGTTTCGCGACCGTCGAAGCCGTCCCGGAGCCCAGGGCCGCCCTTGCCCGCGCCCGTGAGCTCGCAGGCCCGGACGGCGCGGTGCTCGTCACGGGCTCGCTGTATCTCCTTGCCGATCTCTCGACCGAGGCATAGAACCCGTACCATGTTTCGCGCCCGTGAGCGACTCAGCGTCTTTGTCTTCGCCGCGTTCCTGCTCGCCCTCTTCGTGGGGCTGGCGTTCGCTGCGGGCTGGGCCGTAGGGAGGTTCCTGCTGTGATCGGGAGCGTCTTTGGCGGGATCCACAACTTCTTCCAGTCGGCGACGTGGACGGCGCTCCGAGCGTTCGCGGCCGTCTTCATCGTGGTGCTCTGGGGTGCGACGGTCTTCTGGGTGCGGAAGGACGCCAAGCGGCGCATCGGGAGCACCAAGCTTGTCTGGGTTTCGACCGTGCTCGGTGCAGTGCCGCCGTTCCTCGGCCCGCTCGTCTACATGCTGTTTCGGCCGCCCGAGTACCTGGAGGACGTACGCGAGCGAGAGCTCGAGATCAAGGCGATCGAGCAACGGCTCGGCGCGCAAGCGTGCCCCGTGTGCCGGGCGGACGTCTCCGAGGAGTTCCTCGTCTGCCCCGTTTGCACGACGAAGCTCCGGCAAGCCTGCACGAGCTGTGCGCGTCCGCTGGAGCAGAGCTGGCAGGTATGCCCGTACTGCGAGACGCCGATCGAGGCCGAGGACGGGCCGGTTGCAGTGATCCCGCGGCCGACACCCCGCCGGAGCTCCGTCAACCCCGGCTGAGCCTGGATCCACCGATCTGCGTGGGCGGTGCGCCCGTCTGGACTCGCCAGGCCGCTCCCCGTCCGGGTTTCGGCCCCGCCGGGGCCTGCACCCGGCCGGTGCGCTCCGGGCCGCGGCGTGAGCGGTCGGGCCCCGGCCCGCCCGTTCCCACCGCGTCCCGTCCTGGCGGCCCAGCCGAACGCCCCGCGACCACGCAGCTCGGTGGATCCAGGCTAAGCTGCCCGCCGCATGGCTATCCAGCAGACCCTGATCCTCGCCAAGCCAGACGCCGTCGCGCGCAACCTCGCGGGCGAGATCCTGGCGCGGTTCGAGCGGCGCGGCCTGAAGGTACGCGCTGCGCGACTCGTCGTCGCCTCGCGCGAGCTCGGTGCTGCGCACTACGCCGAGCACAGCGAGAAGCCGTTCTTCGGCGAGCTCGTCGAGTTCATCACCTCCGGGCCGACGCTCGCCTTCGTGCTCGAGGGGGAGGGTGCGATCCTGACGGCCCGCAAGACGATCGGCGCGACGAACCCTGCCGAGGCCGACCCCGGCTCGCTGCGCGGCGAGTTCGCGCTCGCGATGCCGAACAACCTCGTGCACGGCTCCGACTCGCCGGAGTCGGCTGAGCGCGAGATCGCGCTCTGGTTTCCCGCCGGGCTCGTCTGAGCGCGAATCGCGCGTGACTGCGCTCGTCCTTGCGTCGACCTCGCCGCAGCGGCGGGCGATCCTCGCGCAGCTCGCGATCCCCTTCGAGGTCGTCGCCCCGCCCTACGACGAGGAGTCGGGCGGGGATCCCGTCGAGCACGCGGCGGGCAAGGCGCGCTCGGTCGACGGCGGCGGTCGCCCCGTGCTCGGTGTCGACACCGTCGTCGTCTGCCGCGGCGAGACGATCGGCAAGCCGCGCGACGAAGCCGACGCCCGCCGGATGCTCGAAGCGCTCTCCGGCACCACGCACGAGGTCGTCTCCGGACTCTGCCTGCGCACGCCGGAGTGGGAGGAGCTGCACAGCGAGACGACCCGAGTCACCTTCCGTGCGCTTGCGCCCGGCGAGATCGACGCCTACCTCGCGAGCGGCGAATGGGAAGGGCGCGCCGGCGCCTACGCGATCCAGGGGCTCGGCGCTCGGCTCGTCGAGCGGATCGAGGGCGACTACCTGAACGTGGTCGGGCTCCCCGGCGCGTTGCTCGTGGGCCTGCTCGAGAAGCTAGGTCGCGAGCAGGACGATCCCGCCGAAGACGAGTAGCGAACCGACCAGCCGAGGCCACGAGACCCGCTCGGCCGCGAACCGGCGGGCGAACAGGGTGGCGATCACGATCGACGACGACCGGACTGCCAGCACCGGCGCCGCGGCGCCCTTGCGCAGCGCGAGGAGGCCGAGCGCAAACGACGCAAAGGTCGCCACGGAGGCGAGGAGCACCTCGCCGTTCATCGCCTTCACGATCGCCGTGCGGCCGACGAGCCACGGATAGGCGAGACACGGCCCGGCCATCACGAGGACGTAGTAGGAGCACGCGCCCGCGCGTTGGATCCCTGCCCGGTCGACCAGGGTGTAGGCGGCGATCGCCACGGCGATCGTCGCCACGAGGACGAGTGCCTGCGCGTCGCCGCGTCCACCGAGACCGCGGACGAGCACGATGCCCGCCCCGACGAGCAGCACGCCTCCCACCTCCGCGAGCGAGGCGTGGTGGCCGAGGACGGCGATCGCGACCCCGAGCGCGATCACCGGCGCGAGCCCTCGAGTCAGCGGGTAGGTGAACGAGACGTCGGTCGTCCGATAGGCGTGGGCGAGCGAGACGACGTACACCGCCTCGAGCAGCGTCGATGCCAGCGCATAGGGCCAGACCGAGGCGTCCGCGTGCCACCAGATCGCGGCAAACGGCGCGGCCATGACGACCGAGAGCGCGAACGTCGCCGCCGCAGCCGCCTGCGCGTCGCGCGCCCGGCCGAGCAGGAGGTTCCAGGCCGCGTGGAGGACGGCGGACCCGAGCGCAAGCGCTAAGGCCGATGCAGGCACGCTAGAGTGGCTCGCCGGTCGAACATGGGCATCTTCAATTACCTCACAGGCTTCGGCGGTCGCGACATGGCCGTCGACCTCGGCACCGCCAACACGCTCGTCTACGTGCGTGGGCGCGGCATCGTCCTCAGCGAGCCGTCGGTTGTCGCCATCGACCAGACGACCGGCGAGGTCTACGCGGTCGGGCTCGAGGCGAAGCGGATGCTCGGTCGCACCCCTGGAACGATCAGCGCGATCCGTCCGCTCAAGGACGGCGTGATCGCCGACTTCGACGTCACCGAGCAGATGCTCCGGCATTTCATCCAGAAGGTGCACCAGCACCGGTTTGCGCACCCGCGCGTCGTGGTCTGCGTGCCGTCGGGCGTCACCGGCGTCGAGAAGCGTGCGGTGGAGGAAGCCACTCTGTCGGCGGGCGCGCGCCAGGCCTACCTGATCGAGGAGCCGATGGCGGCTGCGATCGGCGCCGGGCTCCCGGTCGCCGAGCCGACCGGGAACATGATCGTCGACATCGGCGGCGGCACCACGGAGGTGGCCGTGATCTCGCTGGGCGGGATCGTCGTCTCGCAGTCGCTGCGGGTGGGCGGCGACGAGATGGACGAGGCGATCATCAACCACATCAAGCGTGAGTACAAGCTCCTGATCGGCCAGCAGACCGCGGAGGAGATCAAGCTCGAGGTCGGCTCGGCGTACCAGCTGAAGGACGAGGTGCAGGCCGAGGTCCGGGGCCGCGACATGCTCACCGGTCTGCCGAAGACCGTGATCCTCTCGAGCGAAGAGATCCGGCACGCGCTCGACGAGCCGGTGCTCCAGATCATCGACGCGATCAAGTCGACGCTCGACAAGACGCCGCCCGAGCTCGCCGCGGACATCATGGACCGGGGGATCGTCCTCGCCGGCGGCGGTGCGCTGCTCCAGGGGCTCGACCAGCGGATCCGCCAGGAGACGCACATGCCGACGCATCTCGCCGAATCGCCGCTGACCTGCGTCGCGGTCGGCTCGGGCCGCAGCCTCGAGGAGTTCGACGCGATGCGCAGCAGCGCGAAGGCCCGCGCCCGGGGCCGCTCACGCCGCAACAGCCGGCGTTAAGCACTTCTCGGTCGGTGCCCGCATCGGGCCCAGCTAGACTTGGGGACTCGTGCCTCGCAACCGGACCGTACGTGTCGCGGTCCTGGGCTCGTCGGTCCAGCGCGCCGCGGCCTCCGGCTTTGCCTCGACCCGCTCGAGCGCCCTTCGGCGCAAGATCGTCGTCGGCTTTCTCGTGCTGCTCTCGTTGGTGCTGATCACGCTCTCGTTCCGCTCGAACGTGCTCGATCCGGTCCAGGGATTCGGCGCCTCGGTGCTGCGGCCCTTCGAGGTGGCGGCCAATCGCGTCTCGCGACCGTTTCGCGACTCGGTGAGCTGGACGCAGGGCCTCTTCAACGCGAAAGCCGAGAACCGCAAGCTCGTCGCGGAGGTCTCGAAGCTGCGGCAGGAGGTGAGTCAGGTCGACGCGTTGACGCAGCAGAACAGCCTCCTGCACGCGCAGCTCAACTACGTCGACTCGCCGAGCTTCCCGACCTGCTGCACCGAGGTCGCGGCGAGCGTGCTCTCGAATCCGGCCACCCCGTTCGATCAGACGGTCACGATCTCGGCCGGCTCGAAAGCGGGGATCGCGGTGCAGGACGTCGTGGTCACGGCCAAGGGCCTCGTCGGTCAGGTGACGAAGGTCTTCTCGAGTCAGTCGAAGGTGATGCTGATCACCGACCCGGACAGCTCGGTGCGCGCCGTCGATGCGAGCCAGCACGGAGCGGTCGGGATCGTCGACCACGGCAGCGCAGGTAACTCACTCGTCCTCGACGGGATCACGAAGGACAAGAAGGTCTTCGTGGGCGATCTGATCATCACCGCCGGCTCGCCCTCGGGGAAGGGCCAGTTGCCGTCGCTCTACCCGCGGAACATCCCGATCGGGAGCGTGACGAGCGTCGGCCAGAACGACATCGACATCTACAAGGAGATCCAGGTGCAGCCGTACGTCGATCTCTCTTCGCTCGAGACCGTGCTGGTGCTCGTCCCGAAGGCGCCGGCGCCGGCCGATTCGAAGGCCTCGCGATGATGCTCGACTCGGTGAAGGCGGCGGCTGCTCCTGTTCGTCGCGGTGCTCGTCCAGGTCTCGACGCTCTCCGCCTACTCGCCGCTCGGCGGCAGCGCGGACATCGTGCTCGTCGTCCTGCTCTCGATCGCGCTCTTTCGGGGCTCGGTCTTCGGGGCGGCTGCCGGGTTCGGTGCGGGCGTTCTCCTCGACACTGCGAACCTCGGCACCCTCGGCTTCACGTCGCTGCTCCTGACCCTGGCCGGCTTCTGGATCGGCCGCTACGGCGAGACGACCGCGCGCGACCGCTTCCACGCTCCGTTCACGTCGGTCGGCGTCGTCACGATCCTCTACGCGCTCGGCGCGCTCGCCCTGCACTTCGTGCTCGGCGACCCGGCGCCCGCGGACGAGGTGGTCTCGGCGGTGCCGGCGACCGTGCTGCTGAACCTGGTGCTGACCGTTCCGGTCTACGCGCTCGTGCGGCGCCTGTTCCCGCCGGTCGACATGTACGACCGGATCCACGAGGTGCGCCTCCTTGGCTGACCCGCGGTCGAGGCGCTTCCTGCCGTCGGACCCGCGGGTCGAGGAGCCTTATCGGCTGACGCCGCAGCTTGCCCTCCGGGTCGCGATTCTCGGCTTCGTCGCGCTGGCGCTGTTCGCAGTCCTCTTCCTGCGCCTCTGGGCGCTCCAGGTGCTCTCCGGAGACAAGTACCGGACGGAGGCGAACGACAACCGGGTCAGGACGATCCGCATCGACGCTCCGCGAGGGCAGATCGTCGATGCGCACGGCCATGTGCTCGTTTCGAACGTCGCCGGCTACCGGGTCGAGCTCTGGCCGGCCGACCTGCCGAAGTCCTGGCCGGCGCAGCGGAACGAGCTCCGCCAGCTGGCCATGGTCACCGGCACTCCGATCGGCCAGATCCTGAAGGGAATCAAGGCCGAGGCGGGAGACCCGCTCACGCCGGTCGTCGTCCAGTACGGGATCCACTCCGACCAGATCTCGTACCTCGAGGAGCACCGCGTGGAGTTTCCCGGCGTTCAGCTCGCGAACAGCTACTTGCGCAGCTACCCGTACAAGTCGCTCGCAGCACACGTGCTCGGCTACACGGGCGAGATCAGCGAATCCGAGTTGCAGGCGGACAAGAAGCTGGGCTACCAGCTCGGGGACATCATCGGCCAGGCAGGCGTCGAGGCGACCTACGACACCTACCTGCGTGGGCACGACGGCTCGGCGCAGCTGACGGTCGACGCGCGGGGTCAGCCGACGAGCGCCGTCGTCGTGAAGACCAACCCGCGGCCGGGGAGCCAGCTGCGACTGACGATCAACATCGGCCTCCAGCAGGCGGCCGAGCGTGCGCTCGTGAACGGGATCAACGACGCCCGTGCGACGCCCGACGGCACGCGGGCCGACGGCGGGGCGATCGTCGCGCTCGACCCGCAAACCGGCGCCGTCCTGGCCCTCGCCTCCTATCCGACCTACAAGCCCTCGGTCTACGTCAGCCGTGACGCGAAGAAGCTCGCGCCGCTCACGAACCCGACCGTCGCCGCGGAGAAGAACTATCCGGCGCTCGACCGGGCGATCGACGGGGCCTACCCGCCGGGCTCGACGTGGAAGCCGGTCACTGCGCTCGCGGCGATGCAGGAGGGGATCCTCCAGCCTCTGTCGTCGCTGCTCTGCTCGCCGACCTTCCACATCAAGGGCGTGACGGGAGCAGGCCACACCTTCCACAACTGGGACCCCTACACCAACCAGTACATGAACCTCACGACGGCGCTGACCGAGTCGTGCGACACCTACTTCTACCGGCTCGGCTACGACTTCTACAAGCTCCCCGCGGCCGACGGCCATCCACTCCAGGCCTGGGCCTCGCGCTTCGGCTTCGGTTTCCTGACCGGGATCGACCTCAGCCCGGAGAGCAAGGGGCTCGTGCCGACGCCCGAGTGGCGGCGGGCGGCCTACACGCCGCAGACCGACCCGAAGCAGTGGCAGGTCGACTCCGTCTGGAAGCCGGGAGACTCCGTCCAGCTGGCAATCGGCCAAGGCGACCTGACCGTGACGCCGCTGCAGATGACCCGCTTCTACGCGATGATCGCGAACGGCGGGCTGCTCGTGACGCCGCACGTCGGGATGGACATCGAGCAGCCCACGAGCGGCCGTCCGAAGGTACTCGTGCCGCTGACGCCGCCGACACCGACGCCGAGCGGCGTCGACCCGGCTGCGCTCCAGTTCGTGCAGGACGGCCTGCTCGAGGCGACGCATTCGCCGCTCGGCACCTCGTACGGCGTCTTCGGCAAGTTCCCCATCTCGATCGCCGGTAAGACCGGCACGGCGCAGAAGGCGGTCACGCTGCCCGGCTTCCCGAACGCGGTCATCCTCAACCAGTCGTGGTGGTGCGGCTACGGCCCGACCGCTCCGGCCAAGGCGCAGATCGTCGTCTGCGCGGTGATCGAGAACGGCGGCCACGGCGGCACGGCTGCCGCGCCCGCGGCGCTGAAGGTGTTTCAGAAGTTCTTCAAGGTCAAGTCCGTCGCAGTCTCCTCCCACGTGAGCGACTGATGTCGATCGAAGCCGTCGATCGCCGGGCTCGTGGGCTCCGGTCTCGCTCCCACCGGGAGGCAATCGGCCTGACCGGATTCCTGCGCCGGCTCGACTGGCTCCTGCTCCTCGCGGTCGGGACGATCGTCGGCTACGGCTTGTGGGCGATCGCCGGGATCACGAAGAACGATCCGGGCGGCAGCCTCGCCGAACGGCAGGCACTCTATGCCGCCGTCGGCGCCGTACTGCTCGTCGTAGCGACGCTGATCAACCCGGACGTGTACCGGCGCTTCAAGCGCCTGATCTTCGTGGCCACGATCGGAGCGGTGGCTTTCGTGCTGATCGCTGAGGCCGCAACCCGGGGGTCACGGAGGTGGATCGACGTCGGGTTCTTCCAGTTCCAGCCCTCGGAGTTCGGCAAGGTCACGTTCACGATCTTCCTGGCCGGCTTCCTCGCCGACCGTTCCCGGCGCATGAACGAGTTGACAGTGCCGCTGGCTGCGATCGGGCTCGCCGCCCTGCCGATCCTGCTCGTCTTCGCGGAGCCCGACTTCGGCACCGCCGCGGTCTACGGCGCGGCGCTGGCGGCGGTCCTCTTCATCGTCGGGATGCGCTGGGCGCACCTGATCGCGATCGGGACGCTCGCGCTCGTCTTCGTGCTGGCGCTGCTCTGGTGGCTGCCGGCGGCGGGAGTGAACATCCTCAAGCCGTACCAGACGGCTCGCATCACGGGATTCACGCATCCGGGAACCGATCCGAGCGGCGTGAACTACAACACCGAGCAGTCCGTGATCGCCGTCGGCGCGGGCGGGCTCCGCGGACGTGGCGTGGCCGGGGCGACGCAGACCCGGCTCGACTTCACTCCGGCCAAGGACACCGACTTCGCGTTCGCCTCGCTCGCCGAGCAGCGCGGCTTCCTCGGCTCGGCGCTTCTGCTCCTGCTCTACCTGCTCGTCGTGTGGCGCGGATTGAAGATCGTCACCGCAGCCCGCGACCTGTTCAGCGCCGCGCTCGCAGGCGGGCTCGTGATGGCGTTCCTCTTCCAGGTGTTCGTGAACGTCGGGATGGCGATCGGGATCGCGCCGATCACCGGCATCCCGCTCCCGTTCGTCTCGGTCGGCGGCTCCTCGATGATCACGAACCTGGCAGCGGTCGGGATCCTGGAGGCGATCGCCGTGCGCGGCGGGCGCCGGCGCTTCGCGTGAGCGGCTCGGGCCTCGGGCCGCGCTGGGTGCTCTCGGCCCTGCGCGAGGTGCGTGCCGGGAGCGACGGCCGGTCCGATCGTGGTCTCCGGGGCCCGCGAGCTCGTGCCGCTGCTCGCACGCGAGCTTCGCGCCGGAGGCGACCACGCAGCCGTGCGCGAAGGCGGGACCCTCGACGGCGCTTCGGCGCTCGTCTGGATCGGCGCGGCCGACGAGGCTGCCCTGCACGCAGCGTCGCGCGCGCGGCTTCCGATCGTCGCCGTGACCGACGCCGAGGAGCTCCCCTATGTGCTCGACACCGATCTCGTCCGGGCCCCTCCCGGCGAGGGCTTCCCGATCGACGAGCTTGCGCAGGTGCTGGCGCGCCGCCTCGGTGACGCCGGAGCGCCGCTGGCGGGGCGGCTGCCGGTCCTCCGTGACGCGGTCGTCGAGGAGCTGATCCGCCGCGCGGCTCATCGAAACGGGATGATCGGCGCCGCGGTCTTCATCCCCGGCGTGGACATGCCAGTGCTGACGCTGAACCAGATCCGGCTGGTAGCGCGGATCGCCGTCGCCTACGGACAGCAGCTCGACCGCTCGCGTGTGCCGGAGCTGCTCGGGGTCGTGGGCGCCGGCTTCGGCTTCCGCGCGCTCGCCAGGGAAGCCCTCGATCTGATCCCGGTCGTCGGCTGGGCGGTGAAGGGCGCGGTCGCGCTGGGTGGGACGAGAGCGGTCGGCGAGGCGGCGCGGGCGCACTTCGGAGGCCAGGCCGTCCGGCCCGGGTCCTAAGCTCACCCCAACACGATCGGAGGTGAGTCCGGAATGCCACTGACTGGGAACCGCGAAGCGCATGAGCTCCTGTGGATCGAAGAGGCCGACTCCTGGTTCGAGTATCTCGAGGCGACGCGCGGCCACACCGAGACTCGCTACCGCGAGGTCGAGCCGTGGGCCTGGGCCCGCCTTCAGCAGCGCCTGCGGGCGATCCGCGCTCGGCGCACGAGACTGGACCCGGCGACCGAAGCCGCCTAACCTCCCTGCTACTGTTCTGGAAGGCCATGCCAAGGCTTTCCACATCCATCTGCGACGCGCGCCCACAGGCTGAGGAAGCCACAGTGCTGCTGCGCGCGCGCACTCTCAAGGAGTCATCGTTTGCCTCTGTCCCTGTTCAGACGCAAGAAGCAGGGGGTGGAGCAGGCGCCGCAAGCGGCCGCCGCTCCAGCATCTGCTCCTGAAGTACCCGCCATCGCCACCCCGGCCACTGCGCCGGAGGCTGATGGTCAATCCACACTTCCGAAGCAAACGCCGCCGCGGTACCCGCGGGGGCCGGGGTCGGAAGAAGCCGGCCGGTGCGACCGCTGCTGGTGCGACCGCTGCCGGCGCTGCCCTAGCCACCGCCGACGCACCCGTCGCGGCTGCCAGGCAGCCGTCGACCGCCGCAGCGAAGAAGCCGACCGAACGGCGGGCCTCGTCGCAGCGAAGCGCCCGTGCCCCGCGCCGCACCCCGGCGAAGCGGACGCCCCTGCCGAAGGCGAAGCGGGAGCTGCTGATCTCCGTCGACGCCGGCGAGAAGCGCGTTGCGATCCTCGAAGACGACCGCGTCGCCGAGGTCTACCTCGAGCGGCCCGAGCATCGCTCGATCGCGGGCAACGTCTATCTCGGCACGGTCGACAACGTCCTGCCGGGAATGGAGGCCGCGTTCGTCGAGATCGGCCTCGAGAAGAACGGCTTCCTCTACGTCGACGAGATCGTCGGCCCGGAGCTCGAGGGCCGCAAGGGCGCCCGCAAGATCCAGGACCTGATCCAGCGCGGCCAGACCATCCTCGTCCAGGCGGTGAAGGACCCGATGAAGACGAAGGGCGCGCGGCTCACGACCGAGATCTCGCTCCCCGGCCGCTTCGTCGTCTTCGTCCCCCACGGCGACGGCCTCGGCGTCTCCCGCCGCATCGAGGACGACGAGCGCAACCGGTTGAAGGCGATCGTGAAGGAGATCGCCCCGAAGCAGGGCGGCGTGATCGTCCGCACCGCGGCCGAAGGCGCCTCCGCCGACGACATCGCGCTCGACCTCGACTTCCTCCAGCGCCTCTGGAAGACGATCGAGGACCGCGCCAAGGGTACGAACGCGCCGGCGCTGATCTACCAGGAGGCCGAGCTTCCTCTGCGGGTTACGCGCGACCTCTTCACCGGCGACTTCGAGCGGCTGCTCGTCGACAACGACCGCGCGCACAAGCGGATCGTCGGCTATCTGAAGAAGACCTCACCGCACATGGTCGAGAAGGTCGTCCGCTACAAGGACCGTCCGCCGCTGATGGAGGCCTTCGGTGTCGAGCAGGAGATTCGCTCGACGCTCAACCGGCGCGTCGACCTGCCTTCGGGCGGCTACCTGATCTTCGACTACGCCGAGGCGTTCACGGTGGTCGACGTCAACACCGGCCGGTTCGTCGGGTCGCGCTCGAAGACCTCCGGTGCCCGGCTCGAGGACACCATCACGAAGAACAACCTGGAGGCCGTGAAAGAGGTCGTTCGGCAATTGCGACTGCGGGATGTCGGCGGGATCATCGTCATCGACTTCATCGACATGGCGAACCCGAAGAACCGCGCCGCGGTCGAGGACGCGCTCCGCCAGGAGCTCGAGCGCGACCGGACGAAGACCTACGTCGTCGAGATCTCACCGCTCGGCCTCGTCGAGATGACGCGTCAGAACGTCACCGACGGCCCGCGTGAGGTGATGACCCGCAAGTGCCCGACCTGCGCCGGTGACGGGATCATCGTCTCCGAATCGACGACGGCGGTCGAGATCGAGCGCCAGCTGCGGGCGCTGGTCACGCCCGGCTCCCGCGCCAAGGCGTTCAAGGTCGAAGTGAATGCGAAGATCGCCGCCCTGGTCGTCGGTCCCGCCGCGGAGCTGCTGAAGGAGATCGAGGAGACGACGAAGCGCCAGTTCTTCCTGGTCGGCGTCCCGGACGTCCACCTCGACCACTTCCGTGTGCTCGACCAGGGCGCGGTCGAAAAGGTCGCGCCCACCGAGTCGGTCACGGTCGGGCAGGAGCTCGAGCTGAAGCTCGGCGAGATCGGCCTCTACGATCCGCATGCGGGCGTCGCGAAGGTGAAGGGGACAGACGTCTACGTCGCCGGCGCGGCGAAGCTCGTCGGGAAGAAGGTGCGCTTCCGCGTCGCGGCCGTCATGGAAGGCATCGCCTACGCCGAGCTGCTCGACGGGCTTGTCGTCGGCGAGCCGCCGATCACCGCCGAGGCCGAAGCCGAGAAGCCGACACGCGCGCGCCGGCCCACGAAGAGGGCCGGTTCCGCAGCCGAGGACGAGGAGCTGGAGCTCGAGGCCGACCTCGAGGACGAGCTTGACGAGGAGGCTGCCGCCGACGAGCTCGAGGCCGAGCCGTCGGCTGGGCCTGCGCTGGAGCTGCTGCTCGAGTCCGAGGGCGCCGAGCCCGTTGCGGTGGGCGAGGCCGAGGGCGAGTCCGCCGGCGAGGCCGGGACGGCGACGCCGAAGAAGCGCACGCGGCGCGGAACGCGCGGCGGGCGAAATCGCCGCAGGAAGCCGGCCGCAGCGACGGCCGCCGAAGGAACGGTGGCCTCGGCTGACGAGACCGAGCTCGCCGACGAGGAGCTGTCCGAGCAGACGGCGGAACCGGCTGTGGCGGCGCCTACGAAGCGACCCGCGACGCCGCGCGGGCCCGTGATCCACGTTCCCGGGCCCGAGCTCGGCCAGGACGGAGAGGCATCCGAAGACGGCGATCAGCCGCCGGCGGTCAAGAAGCCGACCCGGCGCGGCTCACGCGGCGGGCGCAACCGGCGCAAGAAGCCGGCAGGCGCGACCGCGGCGGTGACGGGCGATCCGACCGAGAGTGTCGAAGCTCCCGAGGCGCCGGCTCTGCCGGTAGCCGTCGAGCCGCCGGTCGCCCCGAACGGTGCGCAGACGGACGAGTCGGACGCCTGGGAATACACGCCCATGAGCCAGTGGGACGACGTGGACGAAAAAGCATCGTAGGAGGTACACTTCGGTTTCTCGCGGGCTCCTGCCCGCGTTTTCCACGCTTATGGACTACGCCATCATCAGAGTCGGTAACAAGCAGCATCGCGTCCGCGACGGGGAGACGCTCGTCGTCGATCGCGTGCACACCGACGAAGGCAAGACCTTCACGCCCGACGTGCTGCTCGGCGACGCCAAAGTCACGGTGAAGGTGCTCGCGCACGAGCGCGGGCCGAAGATCAGGATCGGCAAGTACCGCAAGCGCACCGGATACAAGCGCCACACCGGCTTCCGCGCGGCAACGACGCGGATCGAGGTCTCGCTCGGCGGGAAGGCAGCGCCGGCCAAGGAGGCAGCGGCGCCGAAGGTCGAGGCGCAAGCGGCCGCGAAGCCGAAGGCAGCAGCGAAGCCCGCCGCTGCGAAGGCAGAGGCAGTGGCAGCGGCGCCCGAGGCGACCCCCACGGGTCTTCCCGAGGGGTACGAGAAGCTGACCGTCGCCGCGATCGCCGCCGGCGCGAAGACGTGGACGAAGCCCGAGCTCGAAGCCGCACTCGCCTACGAGCAGGCGAACGCGAAGCGCAAGGGCGCGCTCGCAGCATTGGAAGGAGCACTCGGTGGCGCATAAGACCGGTCAGGGCTCGTCCAGGAACGGCCGAGACTCGAAGCCGCAGTTCCTCGGAGTCAAGATCTTCGCGGGCCAGGACGTGAAGTCGGGGCAGATCATCGTGCGCCAGCGCGGCACCCGTTTTCGCCCGGGCCCCGGCACGTCGATCGGCAAGGACGACACGATCTTCGCGATCCGTGACGGCAAGGCCGAGTTCCGCACGAGCGGCGAGCGCCGTTTCGTCGCGGTCGTCGACGCGTCCTGATCTCGCTCCAGCTCTCAGGGCCAAGTAACACTGTGTTACTTGCTCATGTTTAGCGACCGCGCAAAGTTCATCGTCAAGGCAGGTCGGGGCGGTGACGGAGGGCTCTCCTTCCGCCGCGAGAAGCACGTGCCGAAAGGCGGCCCCGACGGCGGCGACGGCGGCGACGGCGGCGATGTGATCGTGGTCGCCGACCCGATGCTGCGCGACCTGTCCAGGTACCAGCGGCGCCGCCTGATCGCGGCGACGAAGGGCGGAAGCGGCCGCGGCGCCCGCAAGCACGGCGCCGACGGGGAGGACGTCGTCCTCGCGGTGCCGGTCGGGACGCAGATCCGTGACGGCGACGAGCTGGTCGCCGACCTCGCCCATCCTCGGGCCCGTGTGGTGATCGCGCGCGGAGGTCCGGGCGGCCGCGGGAACGCCCGCTTTGCCAGCTCGGTTCGCCAGGTGCCGCGATTCGCCGAGGTCGGGCTGCCCGGCGAGGAACGGGAGGTCGAGCTCCACCTGAAGCTGCTTGCCGACGCCGCGCTGCTCGGATTGCCGAATGCCGGCAAGTCGTCGCTCCTGACCAGGATCTCGAACGCGCGCCCGAAGGTCGCCGACTACCCGTTCACGACGCTGCAGCCGATGCTCGGCACCGTCGACGGCTCGGACGGCCGCCAACTCGTGGTCGCCGATATCCCCGGTCTGATCGAAGGCGCCAGCGAAGGCGTCGGGCTGGGGCACGAGTTCCTCGCCCACCTCGAGCGCGCCCGCACGCTCGTCCACGTGATCGACAGCTCGTTGCCGGTGCTTCCGCAATGGCAGACGATCGACGCCGAGCTCGCGGCGTATGGTGCGGGGCTCGACGAGCTGCCGCAGATCCTCGTGCTGAACAAGATCGACCTGCCCGCTGCCGAGGGTGACCTGCCGCGTGACGAGCGGATCGTTGCCACTTGCCGCCTCTCCTGTGTAACCGGGGAGGGGATCGACGACTTCCGCCGCCGGCTCTTCGATCTCGTCCCGGAGCCGGAGACCCACGAGCAGGCCGAAGCCGAGGTCGCGGACTTCCTCGTCTACCGGCCGCAGGCGAAGACACGCTCGTGGCGTCTCTTCCGCACCGATCGCGGCTTCCGGGTCGTCGGCACGCCACCGAGCCCGGAGGAGCTCGAACGCGCCCTGCGCGCCGCGGGCGCGCGAGACGGCATGGACGTCGAGATCGGCGAGGACTCGTTCGAGCTGGCGCCATGATCGGGCTCTTCGGCGGTTCCTTCGACCCACCTCACAACGGCCACGTCGCGCTTGCGCGAACCGCGGCGAGCGAGCTCGGGCTCGACAAGGTGCTCGTGCTCGTCTCGGCCGATCCGGGCCACAAGCGCGTGGAGACCCCGGCGGCGGTCCGGCTCGAGCTGGCCCGCGCCGCGTTCCCGGAGCTCCACGTCTCGCTCGACGAGCACGCGCGCACCGTCGACCTGCTGCGGGCGCATCCGGAATGGGACGACGCGGTCTTCCTGATCGGCGCAGACCAGTTCTGCGACTTCCTCACCTGGAAGGAGCCCGACGAGGTGCTGCGGCGCGTCCGGCTCGGCGTGGCGACGCGGCCCGGCTACCCGCGTGAGCGCCTCGACGCCGTGCTGGAGCGGCTCGAGGCCCCGGATCGGGTGCTCTTCTTCGAGCTCCAGCCGTTCCCGGTCGCCTCGAGCGAGTTGAGAGCCCGGCTCGACCGCGACGTCGTTCCGCCGGCCGTCTGGGAGATCATCGAACGGGACCGGCTCTACGGCCGGGCCCGAGGGTAGACTCGAAGAGCTTGACGTCGACCGAACAGGCCCGCCGCATCGCGGCGCTCGCTCAGGAAAAGCTTGCGAGGGATGTCGTGATCCTCGACATGCACGGTGTGTGCAGCTACACGGACTATTTTGTCATCTGCACGGGCGCGAACGTGCGCCAGACGAAGGCGATCTGGGACGAGGTGCATTTCCGGCTGAAGAAGGAGGAGGGCCTCCTGCCGCGCTCGGCCGAGGGCGAGGTCGAAGCGACCTGGATCATCGGCGACTACTTCGACGTCGTCCTCCACGTCTTCACACCGGAAGCGCGCGACTTCTACCGCCTCGACGAGCTGTGGGGCGACGTGCCGCACGAGACTCCCGAGGCGATCGCCGGGTAGCCAGGCTAGACTGGGCCTCGCAGCAGGGGCCCATAGCTCAGCTGGGAGAGCGCTTGCATGGCATGCAAGAGGTCGCCGGTTCGAGCCCGGCTGGGTCCATTCGTTGTCGTTATTACATCAATGCCCGTGCTCAGGGGCATCTTTGAATGTCCGCTCGCTCCGGTAGCAAACAAGGCTTACTCAAACCATCGACGGGCGCGGCCCGATCAGAAAGTTTCGAGTGAAGCCATGCGTCTGCTTTCAGCCTCAAGGAGTTTGAGTGCGAGGATCCCTGTCGTCGTGTAGGCGATCCCGACGGCGAGTTCGGTTAGGAGGAGTCCTGCGGTGTGGCTGACGCTCGCTCCGGAGAGAATCTCGCGTCCGGCTTTGATGCCGTGAGTGAGGGGCAGGACGCCACTAACGGCTTGCACCCAACTCGGGAAGCGGCTGATCGGCACGTTTGCTCCGGTGAGTAGCAAGAAGGCGACGAGAACGACGTTGTTGAGCGCGGTGGTGCTTCGCCCGCGGAGCCCAAATCCACCGATCCAGAGGCCGACTGCCGCGCAAGAGAACGTCGAAACAATGATCGCGATGGACAGTCCAGGTAGTGCGGCAGCCGCTGGGTGGAAGTTGAGCAGGACAGTGCTGGCCGCAAAACAGAAGACTGCGATAACGAAACCATTTACGATCGATGGTAAGGCTCTGCCGAGAAAGAGCGCGAGCCTGCTTGCCGGGGACGAGAGGAGCATTCCGAGTGTCTGTGTGCGTCTTTCCCCGGCGACCCCTTGGGAGGTTCCGAAGACCGCGGGGAGTGCGGCCGCGACGAACGCGTCGCCGACGACGAAGTAGGTGTCCGACTCGGCGTGGGCGGCACGCCCGAGGTAGGCGTAGAAGACGAGCTGCGCGAGTGGGTAGATGATCATCGTCGGAACTAGGATCCACGGGTTGAGCCAGGCGAACAGGGCCCGGTAGCTCGTGAGGCCTCCGACGAAGAAGACGCGGAGCCAGTTCACGAGAGAGCGAGGGTCGCTCGCCCGCGCGCGAGATGCTCGAAGCCGCGGATCGAGAGGAGCGCGAGACCAGCGTAGATGAGGCTCACAGCGAGGCAGGCGCCGATATCTGGGAGCGTGCTGCCGCCGAGGGCCGCGTGGCGGATGGCGCGCATGCCCCAGGTGGGCGCGAGCACCCACGAGAGGGGTTGCACCCAGGATGGGAGGACGGAGACGGGCACGAGGAGGCCTGTGACGAGCCAGCCGGGGTATTCGAGCGAGTTGCCAAGGAAACCGGCGGCGCGGTAGACGATGATCGTGGTCGCAATCAGCAGTCCGAGCATCCCGATCGCGAGAACGGCGCTCGGCAACGCGACGACGAACAACAACGGGTGCGCGAGATGCACCGGAATACCGAAGACGAGCCAACCCCACAGGAGTGTCGTCGCGAGTGCGTAGATCCCGATCGCAGCGGTGGCGATCGTGATCGGCGCAAGGACGGCCATGAACGACACGGGCGCGGCGACGAGCAACTCAAGGGTGCCGTACCGGCGTTGTTCGTCCAGCGCGAAGCTCGAACCGGTCGTGACCGATCCCCAAATCGCCATCACCGTCGCTCCCAGCGATGCTGAAAACAGGACGCGCGGGCTGCTGTGCGCTCCGAAGAGGTAGTAGGCCAGGGTCGCGTACAGAATCGGCCAAAGCGTCATCGCGAGCATGTCGTTACTCGAGCGAGACAGCTGTACGAAGTGAATCCGCAGACCATGGATCAGCAACCGGATCACGCGCGACCCACGAGCTCAACGTAGGCGTCCTCGAGCGTCGGCTCACGCGAGACGACGCGGCCGACGTTGGCACCGTCGAGCTCGCGCATGAGTGTCTGCACGAGTTCCGGGCCGCGAGACGACTGAATCAAGATCACCTGCGCCTGCTCACGCGCCTCGACCGCAACCGAGGCCACGCCGTCGATCTCCCGCAAGCGGTCGATCAGCGCGCCGCTCGCACCGTAGACGTCGATCTCGATGATGGTTCGATCGGCCACGGTTGCCTTCAGCTCTGCCGGCGTCCCGGCCGCCACGATCCGGCCGCCCGCGATCACCGCGATCCGATCGCACAGAGCATCGGCCTCGAACATGTAGTGGGTAGTGAGAAGGATCGTCTTGCCAGCCTCTTTGAGCATCGCGATCGTCTGTCGCAGCTCACGGGCGCCAACCGGGTCGAGACCGATCGTCGGCTCGTCCAAGAACAACACAGGCGGGTCGTGGAGCAACCCACGCGCGATATGCAGCCGCTGCCGCATCCCGCGCGAATACGTCTCGACCCGCTCTCTCTCCCGCCCAGTCAACCCGACCATCTCGATCAACTCGGCGATCCGGGCCCGCTTCGACCGGAGCGGCACTCGATACACGTCTGCGAAATAGCTCAAGTTGTCGAAAGCCGACAAGCGGTCGTAGAGGCCCCGGTCGCCGCCAAAGACATAACCGATGCGGCGCCGAACCTCCTTCGCCTCGCGGGCGACATCGAACCCAAGTACGCGCGCCGACCCCGATGAAGGAAGGAGCAGCGTCGTGAGCACCTTGATTGTTGTCGTCTTGCCCGCGCCGTTTGGCCCCAGCAGGCCGAAGAGTTCGCCTTCGCTGATCGCAAGGTCAATCCCACGCACCGCTTCGACAACGAGGCGGCGCCGCCTCACAACACCGGTACCGGATCGGTAGCTCCGCGACAAAGACTCCACCTCGATGGCAGCCACGCCGAGACCCTAGCCAGAGGGTCCAAAATCCGCAGCGACGCCGACGACAGCGTCGACCGAGGTTAAATTCAGGATCAGCGCGACTTTGGACGGGTGCCGCTTGGATCGTACGCAGCTTCTGTCGTAGAATCAGAAGAGCAGAGTTCTTGCGAGCGCTCTGCTACCTGGACTTCTACCGTGTCGAGCAGCGATTTCAGGCCAGCCGAGAGGACGTTCCTATAGATGTCAAGGGCTGTTGAGCGCTTCGAGGTCGGCGCGGAGGGTGTGGTAGGTCTCGCGGGCGATGTAGCGCTTGAGGCAGCGGAGGATCTCGCGTCTGTTGAGCCCGTCCGCGGTGCGTTTGCTGGCGTATGCGCGGGTGCGTTCGCAGTGGCGTAGTCGGCAGACGGCGATCATGTGGAGCGCCCGGTTGGCTTGGCGGTCGCCGCCGAAGTCGAGTCGGTGGCGGGTGGTGCGGCCGGAGCTCGCTTGGATCGGGGCGGCGCCGCAGATCTTCGCGAAGGCGGCCTCGTTGCGAAGCCGGTCGATGTTCTGGCCGGCGGTGACGAGGAGCTGGCTCGCGCCCTGGGTGCCGACTCCGAACAACTGGACGGTGCGTGGTGCGGCGGTGTTCACGAGTTGCTCGAGTTGGCGGTCGAGCTCGAGGATCTCGCCCTCCAGTTCGCGGATACGACGGGCGAGGCTGCGGAGCGCGAACTTGGCGGCTTGCGCGGGCTCGTGGATCCGATCCTGGGCGGGGCGCAGCTGTAGGCAAAGGGCGGCTCTTGTCTTGAGTGTGCGGCCGCGGCGGAGGTCGCTGCGCAGCGGTTCGGGGGCGGTGATCAGCAGGTCGTCGAGCTGTTGCAGTGCGGCGGTCGATGCTTTCAGCGCGCCGTTTCTGGCGACCCTCAGCTGACGGATCGCTTCGACGATCCCGCTTGTCTGCTTGGGCATAGCGGTTGCGGTGCCGCTCAGCGCTGCTCGCGCGGCGAGCTCGGCGTCGATCGGGTCGCTCTTGCCGAGCCGCTGCCTGGCATGCCGGTGCGGCTGGTTGACCTCAACGACCTGGATCCCCTCGGCGAGCATCGCCCGGACGAGCCCGGCCGCGTAGGCGCCCGTCGATTCGACTCCGACGCGCTCGATCTCGCCGTAGGTGCGCACCCAGCCGATCAGGTGCGCGTACCCCTCGGCTGTCGTTGGGAACGCAGACGTGCCAAGCAGCCGTCCCTGGAGATCGACCACGGCGACGTGGTGCTCGTCGGTGTGCGCGTCGACGCCCCCGACGACGCGGCCTTCCTGATTTGTCATTCTTAGCTTCACCGTCCCTTCGGTTCGGGGCGGCAGGCCGGGACGGGCGGACACAACAGTGACGAGGCACTTGCAGCGAACAGGTTCCTATCAAGTCACGACCGCCCGGACCGGCCGCCCACAATGGCCGGAAACGGGCGCCCGCCGAGACCGACACGTCCCCTCAACGACACGAACTCGGTCAGTTTGAAAGCAAGTCAGATCTCGACGAGCACCCGCCAGAGATCTTCACTGTTTGAAAGCTGCCTGGTTAGGTCCATTTTCGTGTTGTGGCTTCCACAACACGCTACGGCGTAATCCATCATGAATTCGTAGTGGCGCGTGAGCCGCTAAGCGGCCTCAGGAGATCGCACGCTGGCGTGTCGAAGCCCTAGACGCGAGCACGCGTGCGTCCATCCACGTGAGTGCGTGAAGGGGCAGGTTGCCGAACTGTGCCCGCTCGAGCCAGGGATTCCACGGTGAAATACTGCACGGACGCTGCCGCCGCCTCACTTCAACCATCCAGCTGAGGGGGCTCGCCGTCCAACAGTTCTCCGCTGAGCATCTCGCGGCCATCGCAGTGATGGTCGTGGCGGTGACGCTGTGCGTGTGGGGCGCGCGCCGGCACTCCGGGCGTGCGATGGCGCTCGTCGCCCGCGGGCTGGCGCTGTTGATCATTGCCGGCTGGGCCGGCGAGTACATGGCCATGGCGGTGCAGGGGATCTGGTCGGTGAAGTACGACGTGCCGCTACAGCTCACCGACGCCGTGTCGGTCGTCTCTGCGCTCGCGCTCTGGACTGGGCGCCGTCGACTCGTGGAGCTTTGCTACCTGTGGGGGATGACCGCAGGGCTGCAGGCGGTCCTTACACCCGACCTCGGCTACTCATTCCCGAGCCTCTACTACTTCACCTACTTCATCTACCACGACGGAGCCGTGATCGCCGCGTGCCTCCTGGTGTTCGGTGAGCGTCTGTACCTGCCACCAAGCGCCGTTCGCCGCGTCTACCTGACGACGTTGGCATGGGCCTGCGTGGCCGAAATCGGCAACGTGATGATCAAAGGCGGCAACTACATGTACCTGCGCGAGAAGCCTGCACACGCTTCCGTGCTGAGCTTCTTCGGGCCGTGGCCGTGGTACATCGTGGGCGCAACCGTCGTGATCGCGCCCCTGTTGTTGCTAGCCGCCTGGGGACTCGCTGCGCTTGTCGAGCGCGCGGATCACAGCCACACACCCGGACCTCCACAGGGCGACATCAGCTAGATACCCCCACCCCGTGTCATGCTTGCTAGGCTTCGGTTTCGCCGAGACGGATGGAGCAGAGGTGACGACGAGCCGTACCTACGATGTTCCAAGCATGAGCTGTGGGCATTGCAAGCAGACGATCGAGTCCGCTGTCGTCGGGGTGTCGGGTGTTGCGAGTGTCGTCGTGGATGTCAGCGCTCTGACCGTGGTGGTCGAAGGTGACGCTGCTCCCGCGGACGTGCTCGCCGCGATCGAGGAGGCTGGCTACGAGGTACGTTCTGCGTCGCCAGCTTCCCGGCTGGGGGTTTGACGGGACCAACGATGGCCGGTTCTTCCAGCCTGGAGCTCCGTCCCTTGGAGTTTGGGGTGGTTGGGATGACCTGTGGCTCGTGCGCTGCGCGGGTTGAACGGATCCTCACTCGTCAGGACGGGGTTGCCGCTGCAGCAGTGAATTTCGCCAGCGGCCGAGCGACCGTGATGCTCGAGGGTGCTGCGGCGTTGAACGCGGGCGTCCTTGCCGCGTCGGTCGAACGTGCTGGTTACCGGCTCACCCAGGTGCCGAGCAGCGCTGCGTTCGAGGCCGCCGACGAGGAGGCTGCCAGCGAGCAGCGGCGTTGGTTCAGGCGTGCCGTGTTGGCTTGGTCGTTGGCGGTGGTGATCGTCGTGCTGGCGGTGGTTTGGCCCGCAGAGACGGTGGCGCGGTGGGCGAGTGCCGTTCTGACGGTGCCCGCGCAGTTCTGGGTGGGCTGGCCGTTCCTGCGCGGGGCGGTGCGGCGGGCCAGGACGGGCGGAGCCGACATGGACAGTCTGGTCGCGCTGGGAACGCTCTCGGCATTCGGCTTGTCTGTCTGGGAGCTACTGGCGGGCGGTAGCGGCGGGGCGATGGCGGGGATGCGGATGGGCGGCGCCGGTCATCTCCATTTCGACATGGCGGCGCTGCTCATCGCGTTCCTGACGACCGGACGCTGGCTCGAGACGCGGGCCAAGCGGCGCACCTCGCTGGCGTTGCGCTCGCTGATCGCGCTCGGGGCCAAGCAGGCGCGGCTGGTCCAGCCGGGAAGCGCCGATCGGCTGGTCCCGGTCGAGCTCGTCGCGGTCGGAGATCTCGTACGGGTCGGGCCGGGTGAGAAGGTTCCCGTCGACGGTCTCGTGCTCGAAGGGACGTCGGCTGTCGACGAGGCCATGCTGACCGGCGAAGCCGTGCCCGTCGACAAGCGACCCGGCGACCGGGTCGCCGGCTCCACGATCGTGGTCAACGGCAGTCTCGTCGTGCGGGCCGCGGCCGTGGGTGCCGATACCGAGCTGGCACGAATCATCCAGCTCGTCGAGCGGGCCCAGGGCTCGAAGGCGCCCGTGCAGCGCGTAGCCGACCGAGTCGCTGCCGTGTTCGTGCCGTTCGTCGCGGTGGTGGCTCTGACCGCGTTCGTCGGCTGGTGGATGGTGGGCGGAGCGCCTGGCCGCGGAGTGTTGTGCGCCGTCGCGGTGCTGGTGGTGGCCTGCCCGTGCTCGCTGGGATTGGCGACCCCGATCGCGATCATGGTTGGCACCGGCAGGGGCGCGACCTGCGGCATCCTCGTCAAGGGCGCGGAGGTTCTGGAACGGTCGCGGTCGATCGACACCGTCGTCTTCGACAAGACGGGGACACTGACGACAGGGCGGATGGCGCTCACCGACGTGGTCACGGCCGGCGGCGTCGATTCCGCTCGGCTGCTGCGCCTCGCCGCAGCTGCCGAGGCGGCTTCGGAGCATCCGGTCGGCCAGGCCGTCGTGCGGGCCGCCGGCCAGAACGGGGCCCTGCCCGTCGCGCAGGACTTCGAGGCGTTCCCCGGCCTGGGCGTTCGCGCCCGCGTCGACCACCGGGAGATCTTCGTCGGCCGGTCACTGCTGTTCGCTCAGCACGGCCTGGTCATGCCGGTCGATCTGGAGGCAGCCGCCGAACGGCTGGAGCGCGAGGGAAGGACCGTTGTTCTGGCAGGCTGGGACGGCGAGGTTCGCGGCCTCGTCGGTGTCTCCGACACGCCCCGCGCCGAGGGAGGGGCCGTGGTCGCTGACCTGCGGGCAATGGGCCTGGACGTCATGCTGCTGACCGGCGACAACGCTGCGGCCGGGAGGAAGGTCGCGTCGGCTCTCGGGATCGAACGAGTGGTCGCCGGCGTCTTGCCGGGCGGGAAGGCGGCCGAGGTCGAGCGCCTCCAACGAGAAGGTCGGGTCGTTGCGATGGTCGGGGACGGGGTCAACGACGCCCCTGCGTTGGCCCAAGCCGATCTCGGTATCGCCGTCGGCGCTGGAGCCGACGTCGCGATCGAGAGCTCCGACATCACGCTGCTGTCCGCCGACCTGGCCGGCGTTCCGGCCGCACTCACTCTGTCACGCAAGACGTATCGAACGATCCAGGAGAACCTCGTCTGGGCGTTTGGCTACAACACCCTGGCGATCCCGCTCGCCGCGGTCGGGCTGCTGAGCCCTGTGCTGGCCGCTGCAGCGATGGGCCTCTCGAGCCTCTCGGTCGTCGCGAACAGCCTCCGGCTGTACCGCTTCTCGCCCTTCGCTAGTCCCGGTTCGCGGCTCAGACCAATCCTGCCGACCGATCAACCCGGCATCGGCGAAGCATCGGCTCTACCAACGTTCCGGTCGAGCCCGAACGCGGCCCCGTCCTCACCATAGGGACGGAAAGCTGCTCGGCGAGGCAAGGAGGAGAAGGGCGCCGGCAAGGAAAGCGCTCCCAGCTACCGGTATCGCGAAACGCCCTCTCGGCAGCCTCTCCAGGAGCATTAGGAGCGCCAGAATGGCCATCCAGGCCAGGTTCATCATGCCGATGAGCAGCATCACGATCATCAGCGGGCCGCAGCAGGCAAGACACGACCAGCCGTGGGCCAGGCCGTCGCGCAGACCCGCAGTCCGACCGCTCCGCTCATGTCGGAGACCGCACTCGCACGCTATGCAGCGCCCGAGAACGCGGCCCTTTGCATGGGACAATTGGTAGACGCCTACGAGGCCCAGGACCAGCGCAGCGATCCGCACGTCGTCGGCGGTCGGACCCGAGATCCAGCTCTGCACCGTTGCAAGCGCCAGGTAGGCGACGACACCGGCTCCAACATAGATCATGAAGTATGCCCCGAGAAACCCGGCGAATTGGAGCCGCGACCCGGTCGGCCGGAGCTGGCGGTAGCGGCGCACACTGGGCAGAGCGACAGGAAACATCATCGCGGCGAGCATCACGACCCACATCCACAAGAAGCCGCCGAAGTAGGGCCAGGTGAAGACGGCACCCTGTGACAGCCGGACGCCGAGCAACGACATCCCACCCGTCCCGGGCATCGCCATCCCAGGCATCGCGGTGGATCCTGCCGAGCCGTGCATCGAGGACAGAAGCGACCCTCCCGTCAGCAGCCCCTTGCGCATGTCCGCACTCATCGATGCGCTGAGCAGACCCACCCAGGCGACGGCCGCCAAGCCAAGCATCCCGACGGAGACGGCCGCACCCTCGCGCGCCTGCGGCCCGCGGGGGTCAGGCGCGTGACCGTGGGGCGAAACCCGGCCGGCGGGAGCGCACCTGGAGAGCCGTTGGCCGCCGGTGGGACTCATCGGCGGGTCATTAAACCGGTTCGCCCAGGCTCAACTGGCGGCGTCTCTCCACAGCTCGACACCGACTCTTGGCCGAGCAGCGCAGGGGCAGCGCAACGCACCGCAGCGCTGCGTCTCGCCCCACGGGACGCCCACACCTTCAGGAAGCCGCGCCGACGCCAACAGCCTCGGCGGCGACCGAGGAGCTAACGGGCACCAGAGGCGCCCCACATGCACACATGTAGGTCGACTCGGCTGTCACACCGCCGCAGTGGCATACCTCCTGCACCAGCACCCGACAGCCGCACTTCTCGTGAGCACACGTGAGAACGGTCCCCTTCGTCAACCCTGTCATGGCGAACCCCCTTCTTCGAAGACGCTTCTGTTCACCGAGACAGGCTAGAGACACGGCGGCCGGCCATCATCCGGGAAGCGACTGAGCGCGGTGCGCAGTTTCCCGTAGCCGCTGAACGTCCGAATTACCCAGGAGCGGCAGTCCAGTTCGATCGAGCATGTGCTCTCCGTTTCGCGGTAGGTGTCGAGCGCCCGCGCCGCAACCGCGCGGTTCCGAATCGGTGGGCCGGCTGTCCCGAGCGGGTGGCGCGTCCCAGCCCGCGCAGCCGCTACGGCGTCAGGGGATGGGCGGCGTCACGGGCGCGGACGCTCGCGGCGCGTCCCTCAGAGGGAGCCAGAGGCACGCGCTTCTCGTTGTGGCATGTGCCCGCGCCTTGCCTTGCGCGTTCGCTTGCTCGGCCCACCCTACGCTGGGCAGAGGCGGTGGCCGAGAGGGAGCGCTCCGGTCTAGGCGCGGACTGCCGCGAGGGGTGGGCCGCGGAGGCCGTAACCCGAGCAGAGCTCGCGCAGCCGCGGCACGTCCACTGACGTACGGGCTGCAGACAGGACGTCGAAGAAGAGAAGAACCGAGAACGGCTCGGAGATGCGGCGGAGTCGAATCCGGTCGGCGGTGCGCAAGAGCGCGCGAGCCACGATGTAGGTGAGCAACGCGAACGGAACCTGAAGAACGACACCCGGGAAGAACGTCGGTTCGAGGATTGCCGAGAACGGCCAGCCGCCCGTAGCAAGACGCTCCACGCACTCCTGAAGCGCGAACGTCAACGGTGCAAGTGCAAGGAACGGCCCGAGCGACACAGTGCTCGCAGCGAAGGGACGAGGCCCAAAGGCTCGACCGCCAAACCCGGCGACGGCGAGCGCCGCGAGCACGGCGACACCGGTCAGCCAGTGCGACAGGTAGCCGTGTCCGGAACCGGCGAGAACCTGCGCACGCACATACGGATCCGGATAGACGACGCGGAAATCAAGCCAATGGCCGGCTTCTGTTCCGGCAATCATCACGGGCACGCAGAGAAGCCAGGCAGCTAGGCGACGGGTCACTGGCCCCAGATAATAGAGCAAACAGGAGTGCCTGGTTCAGGTACCGTACCGGGGTATCGTGAGCATCGAGTCCAGCCGCCGTTCAACCGATCGAAGCGTCGAGTATGACCCCGCCGGTCATCCTCGTGGACATGCTTGAGGCCTGTACGACTCCGGAAGCAGGCACCTTCAGGCAGCGTACGATAACCGCGATGGCCACGACCGAATCAGCCGACACTCGTCACGACTACCGGGCCGACAAGGTCGTGCTGATCAAGCGACTGCACCGGATCCAGGGGCAGCTCCGCGGGATCGAGAAGATGATCGAGGACGACCGGCACTGCATCGATGTCCTGACCCAGGTCGCAGCGGCCAACACCGCCCTCGAGAATCTCGCCTTCAGGATCCTCGACCAGCACGTCACCGCCTGTGTCGCCGATGCTGTCGGTTCAGACGATCAGGCGGAGGCGCGCGAGAAGACCCGCGAGCTCCTCGAGGCCGTCCAACGGTTCGCCAAGACACGATAAGCGAGATCGTCAGACGCTGAATCACTGGACACCGAAACAGCGCGAGGTCGTAGCGTGACAGGCGCGCAGATCATTCGCGAGGCGCGACTGAGGGCCGGTCTGACGCAGGCCGGTTTGGCCGAGCGTTTGGGTCGCGAGCGGGCGCAGGTGGCGCGTTGGGAGACGGGTCGACAGCAGGCGAGTTTCGAGAACCTGCGCGCTGTCGTTGAGGCGTGTGGATTCGTGCTCAAGGTCGAGATCGACGAGCAGAGGGAGAAGCCAGCATTCGACTCGGAGTTGGAGACGAGTCTCCTGCGAGTGCCTGACCAGCGCGTGCAGGTTCTCCTGGGTGGGGTTGCACCGAGACCGGCGAGTGAGCGCGTCGATTTCGATCCGTACACGATGTTCGAGGCGCTCGAGACACATCGGGTCGAATACGTCGTGATCGGAGGCTTCGCCCGCATCGTGCACGGCAGCGGGGAAGTGACTCGTGGCCTCGACATCGTCCCTTCGCTCCGCGGCAAGAACCTCCGTCACCTGGCCGCTGCACTCGTCGCGCTTGACGCGGACCCGACGACCGTCGCGGCTCTACACGCCGCGGACTCCGCGCCGGCGGACCCTCCGAGCATCACGTCGAGCGCCGGAAGGCTGATCGTCGTGGCGACGCCGTGGGGAACGCAAGGCTACGACGACATCCGTATCCGTGCCAATCGCGAGAGTGTCGGCCACGACCTCCGCCCGCGAGTCGCATCTCTCGTCGATCTCGTCCGGTCGCTCGAAGCGAGCGACCGGCTCGAGGATCTCGAACGCCTCTACCGCCTCAGGCGAATGATGGAGCTCGCGCGCCGCCGCAGCCGTGCGTCCTCCGGTACTGGAACTCCAGCTGGCGCTGGCTCCGCAGCTCTGTCCCGCTCATGATTGTTCATCCCTTTCGTGGTCGAGGGGTGCCGTGCCGAGGGTGGCGAGTACCGTCGAGACGAACAGGATGAAGGTCAGGATGTGCACGGTCGTGCACCACAGGCAGATCGCGTCGATGCGGAACAGCTCCGCGTAGAGCAGGTACACGGCAGTGGCCAGGCCGACTACCGCCCAGGCCACTCTGGCCGTTCGGATCGCCGGCTCGGTTCGGTTCCAGGCCACCGGGAGCTGGAAAACGAGCATCACGGCGAAGAAGATCAGGCCGAGGACAGCGACGGGGAAACCGGCGAGGTGCGAGTACGAGCTGGTCGTGACTCTCAGACAGTTGACGATCCCCTTGTCCGTACAGACGAGACTGGTCGACCCTGAGTAGTGCTCATAGGTCAGGTACGCGGCAACGCCGAGTCCCGCCGTGCTGGTGAGGGTTCCGACCGGCGCCGGCCAGCGCGGGTGCGGACGATCAGCCACGCCCGACGGCACTACTGCAGACGTTCGCGGGCCGGTTGTGCGTCAGCGTGGCGCAGATGGTCTGGATGAGCACCTTCGCGGAGGCGTCGATGTCGCGTCCGATGATGGTCGAGTTGTTCCCGACGTCGGCCGCGATGCTCTGGAAGGACTGGCCCTCGAGCACGGTCGGGTCGTACTGAGCCGAGTTGAGTTGCATCTTGCCCCCGAAGTCCAGCCACGGGAACGACTGGTTGGTGTGCGACTCCCAGAGCGTCTGCTGTGCCGCGGTCGGCTTCTGGAGCGTCACGTAGTAGTCACCCGACGGCTGGTTCGTGGTCGTCTCGACCGGCGTGAACGTGAAGTACGGACTGGTGAACGTCGTCTTGTAGAAGGTGACGGTCGCGATGTCCTCATCGGTCACCGCCGAATGGATCTGGCCCGGCTGGGGGCTGAAGGTGCCGAACTTCGAGAGGGCGACGTACATCGCCCACCGTTCGGTGGCGCAGATCGGGCAGAACTCCGCTCCGATGAAGAGCAGCTCCGGCTTCCCGTCGGCAGTCAACGGCGGATCGCTGATCGAGCTCGGAGAGGTCAAATCGCCGACCGTGGCGGCGGCGAGGGTCTTCACCGGGATCGAGGTGAGCCTGTGGGTGATCGAGGCGGCGATCGGAATCCCCGCCGCAGGCGAGGTGGCGGATGTCGCAGACGGCGTACTGCTGCCACCGAGAGCTTTGACGAGCACGAACGCTGCGACGACGACTACCACAGCGCCGATCGAGCCATACCCGATCCACCGGTTCCGGCGCCTGCGGGCCTCGAGCAGAGCCTGCTGACCGACGTATTTGTTCCGATTGTTCGAGTCGCGACGGATGGGATGTTGTGGCGCCTGCGGCTTGTCTGCCTTCCCGCGTCGACTTTGTCGGTCATTCGGCATGAGAACTCCCCTCGCGAAGCCAGGACGGCGCAGGTGCGCGCCTCGAAAACGTTCGATCGCCGACGGCTGGCTGAGTTGCCGACCGCAATCGCTGCCTTCCCTGAAGGATAGACGGACAGCACCCCCGACCTTGCGAAGAGCCGGCGATCTGTGAACGGCTTGACGGGCGTGACGGGGCCGGGCGGAGGACTCCCTACGCCCCGGCTTCCAGCCGGCCGTCGGCGAGGCGGAACCGCCGGTCGCTGACGGCGTCGAGCAGCCGGTGGTCGTGACTGACCATGATCACTGCGGTTCCGGCATCGGCGGCCCCGCGCAGCAGGGCCACCACCCCGGCGGCGCTGATGACGTCGAGGGCGCTGGTGACCTCGTCGGCGAGCAGGAGGGCCGGGCGACCGGCCAGGGCACGGGCGATGCACACCCGCTGCGCCTGGCCGATCGACAGTTCGTGCGGGCGGCGGTCCGGCCCGAGGTGCTCCAGGCCGACCGCCTCCAACGCCGCCAGCGCCCGGCTGCGAGCCTCCCTTCGGGAGGCGGCCGCCTCCCGAAGGGGTTCGGCGACGCTGCGGGCCACCGACCAGAGCGCGTCGAGGGTCGCCATCGGGTCCTGGGCGACGAGGGCGATCGAGCCGGGCACCGCCCGGCGGACGCGTTGGGGTGGGCCGACGGAGGTCGCCGCACGGAGCTCGACGATCCCTGCCGCCGCGGTCAGCTCCCCGCCGAGCACGCCGAGCAGCGACGTCTTTCCCGCCCCCGAGGGACCGGAGATGCCGACGATCTCTCCCGCCCGCACCGTGAGATCGACGTCATCCAGCACCGTGACTGCGTCCCGGCCCCGCCCGCGACGGACGGTGGCCCCTTCGATCCGCAGCACCGGCCGCGCCGCACCGCTGCTCATCGGGCCACCGGCTCGGGATGGTGACAGGCCACCGCAGCCGCCGGTGGCGGGACCGTGCAGTCGTCCTCCGCGCAGTGACAGCGCGCGCGAAATGCGCATCCCACCGGATCGCTGCGAGGGTCCGGCGGGGCGCCGGGCAGTGGGCGAGGTGGTATCCCCACCCCGTGTGGGGTGGCGGCGAGCAGGGCCGCGGTGTACGGGTGGCGCGGAGTGCTCAGCACCTGAGCCGCTGGACCCCGCTCGACGACGTGACCGGCGTAGAGCACCGCCACGTCGTCGGCCACGAGCGCCGCGGCGATCAGGTCGTGGGTCACGAGCACGAGCGATCCCGAGCGCGCCCGCAGGTCGCGCAGCACGGCCGCGGCGGTGTCCGGGTCGAGGGCGCTGGTCGGCTCGTCCGCCAGTACGAGCGGCGGATCGGCGATCGTCGCCGCGGCGATACAGGCCCGTTGCAACATCCCGCCGCTCCACTGGTGCGGCCATCGCCGGGCTGCGACCACGGCCGGGTCGAGGCCGAGGGCTGCCAGCCGTGCCGTGGCCTCTGCGGCGTCGAGACGGCGCCCGGCGGCCCTCGCGGCGAACCGCACGTGGTGCAGCACCGGTCGTAGCGGATCGACGGCGGCGAACGGATCCTGGGGCACGAACCCGAGCCGGGTCCGCCGTGCCTGGCGCACCGCCCGCCCCGAGGCTCCCACCTGCTCTGCGTCGCCGATCCGCACCGATCCGCCGATCCGGGTGTGCCGGGGCAGCAGCCCCAGTACCGCTCCGAGCAGGGTGGACTTTCCGCAGCCGGACTCCCCCACCACCGCGAGGCAGGAGCCGGCCCGGACGTCCAGGTCGATGCCGCGCAGGCCCCGGCTGCCGTCCGGGTAGGTCACCGCCAGGTCACGCATCGTCAGAACGAGGTCGGGGACGGCGTTGGCGACGCTCATACCCGGAGCACTCGGGCGTGCACCCGCTCCCCGGCCGCGACGAAGGGCAGGACCACCAGCATCAGGGCGCCGGCGGGGGCCAGGATCATCCACGGCGCCTGCAGGACGTAGCCCTGGCCGTCGAGCATCATCTGGCCGAGCTCGGGTGCCGGCGGCTGGGCCCCCAGACCGAGGTAGCCGAGGCCGGCGATTGCCAGCACGACCCAACCCACGTCGAGGCAGGCCACCACCAGCAGCCTCCGGAACACGTGGGGGATCACGTGGCCGGTGACGGACCGCCAGGGTGGCACCCCCGACACCCGGGCGACGGCGACCACTCGACCTGCGAGCAGCTGCCGGGCCTGTTCCTCGGCCAGGCGGGCATACCACGACCAGCCCGTTGCGGCGAACGCGACGACGATGTTCCGCGTCCCCGGGCCCAGAGCGCCCACGACCGCGATCGCCACGACAACCCCGGGCACCCCGAGGACGAAGTCGATGAGACCGGAGATGGCCCGTCCACCGGGCACCGCCGCCGCCAGCGAGCCGATCACGATCCCCACTGCCAGCGCGATCGCCACGACCGCGAGGGCTGCGTACAGCGATATCCGCGTGCCTGCGATGACGCGGGCCAGGACATCCCGGCCATACTCGTCGGTGCCGAGCCAGAAGTGGGACGAAGGGCCCTGCAACGCGTCGGTCAACTGCTGGTTCAAGGGGTCGCCCCCGGCCACTGCGGGCGCCAGGGTGACAACCGCGAGGACGACGACCACGATCAGCACCGGCGAGACCGGCCGGCGCAACCCGAGCCGGTGCAGCACCGCCCACACCTGCCCGGTTCGGCTCCGACCCGACACCGGCCCGGCTTCGTACACGCCGAGTGTCGCCTGGGGCTTCCGATCGGACTGGGCGGCGGTCATAGCGCACGGCTCCGGCGGCGGGGATCGAGGATCCAGCCGACCGCGCGCATGGAGTCGGTCCCCAACCGGAACGCGATCACCGAGAGCAGCACCACGGCCTGCAGGACGGGCATGTCCCGGCGCACGGCGGCCTCGGCGGCGTAGGCCCCGATCCCGGGCCAGGAGAAGACGACCTCCATCACCACGGTGGCGCCGAGGATCGAGCCGACCCCGAGCCCGACGAAAGGGAGGAACTCAAGGAGCACCATCGGCAGCACGTGTGCCCGGATGACGCCGGGCCAGCTGGCACCCCGGGCGCGCGCGGTGCGCACCGTCCCGGAGTTGAGCACGTCCAGGGCGATCGCCCTCACCACCCGAACCCAGTAGCTGGAGATGGTGGTCCCGAGCAGGGCGCCGGGCAGCAGGACCGCCCGCCACGACCCGTCTGTCAGCACCTGGCCGATGTGGAGGCGGATGACGACGAACTGGATGACCAACACACCGAGCACGAACGCCGGCACGCAGGCGAGGATGGTGACCAGCAGCCGCAGGGTCCGGTCGAGCAGGCGGTCGCGACAGAGGGCGGCGCCGATCCCGCCCGCCAGGGCGAGCACGAGCGCCACCGTCAGGGCTACGAGACCGAGTCTCGCCGTGGCTTCGATACGAGGCCAGATCAGGGATCCTACGTAGCCCGGGGTGGCCCACGATCGGCCAAAGTCTCCGTGTGTGGCTCCGGCGACCCAATGCCAGAGGCGGGTCAAGAACGGGTGGTTCAGGCCGAGTTGCGCGCGCTCGGCGACGATCTCCGCGCGGCTCGGCTGCCGCCCGAATTGGGTGGCGAGGATGGTCGCGGCGGGGTCGCCGGGCACGAGGAGCTCCAGGCAGAACACGCCGACAGCAGAGGCCACAACGAGCGCCGCGAGCGTCGCGACCCAGCGCAGAGCGGCCCGCACCACGAGGTGCGGGCGGCTCCACGCGGAGCTGCGAGAGAGACTCAACCCTTCGAAGCGCCGGTCTTGTAATCGATGCCCAAGCCGAACCCGTTCACGACGTAGTTCGCGAACGCCTTCGTGACCACCGCGGTCGTCGGGTTGGCCACGACGGGGACGTAGTAGACCCGCTGACCGTCGAGCTTCAACGCCTCTTTGAGGAGGGTGTTGGCCTTCGTCTTGTTCGAGGTCGCGAGCAGCTGCTGGAACAGCCCCCAGATCTGGGAGTCCCGGACGCTGAGGTTGTACTGGTCGCCCGGATCGTAGTTCTTTGAGAGGGCCAGGTAGTAGTCGCCTTCGTACCCGATGTTCTGCAGGTTCTGCATCGTCACGTTGGCGGGGCCCTTTCCGGTGATCAGCGGCGGGATCGGAGCCCAGTCCGGCTCCGGCTGCACCTTGGCGTCGAAGCCGACCTTGTCGAGCATGTCGGCCGCCGCCGTCGCGATCGCCTGCAGGTCGGAGTCGTAGGTGGTGATCTCGACAGACAGGGTCTTTCCGTCCTTCGTCCGCGGACCGTTGCCGTTCTGCTTCCACCCGGCAGCGTCGAGCAGCGCCTTGGCCTTCGCCGGGTTGTAGGTCTTCCAAGGGACGTTGAGCGGGAAGCCGTCCTGGAACACGCCCTTCAGCGGCGGCCGGATCCCGTCCATGATGGTGCGCGAGATCGTGGCGTTGTCGATCGCGTCTGCAAATGCCTCGCGGACACGAACGTCAGTGAACGGCGCCTTGCTGGGATTGAGGCAGAACGCCGAGTAGGTGACCGCCGTCGCCGACGTCTTGTAGATCAGGTTCGAGTTCGACGCGATTGCCCGCTTCTCTTCGGTACCGGCATAGAACTGCATGTCCGCCTCACCGTCGGCCAGCGCCTGCTCCGCGGCGGTGTCCGAACTGATGATCCGCACGGTCAGCCCCGAATAGGCCGGTTTGCCCAGGTAGTAGTACGGGTTGGCCATGTAGGTGTCCGTGTTGTTAGACGAGCTCATGAACATGTACGGGCCGGTGAACACGCCTTTTCCGGCCAGCTCCTCGTACTTGCCGTGCACGGACTCGACGGTTGCGGCGTCGTAGACGTCGAGGCTGTAGCTGGCCAGCGCGTACGGCATCGCCGGGTAGGGCTTGGCCAACTGGATCTCGACCGTCTGGTCGTTCAGCGCCTTGAACGCCTTCGGATCGTCCATCGTGGCCTTCGCCAGCGGGTTGTGCGCCATCTGGTAGGAGAACCACTTGACGAGGGCAGCGGCGTCGAGCGTGTCTCCGTTCTGGAACTTCAAGCCAGGCCTCAGCGTCACCGTCCAGGTCAGGGGATTGATCTGCTTGTACGACTTGGCAAGCCAGGGCGCGGGGCCGTTCGACGTGGGCTTCAAGAGGTACTCGGAGTCCCCGAACTGCGGCTCGATGTAGTCCGTGGCCGGATTCGGGAACGTCGAGTTGGCAAACGTGGTCACGATGCGCACATCGGTGGGAAGCTGGCCGGCGATCGTGCTTTTCGAGGCTGAGGCGCCCCCGGCTGATAGGGCGAACACCAGCATCGCGATGACGATCAGCGGTCCGGCCTTGGTGAGATTCGGGATCTTCAATGTGTTCCTTTCGGAGAAACAACGTGATTTGAGATCGGGTCATCGAGCTTCACGAGCGCGCAGCACCCGTGACGCTCTCGCAGAAGCGAGGGCGTGATCGAGCAACGCTGCCCACTCGGCAGCCTCCGTCAGCCAAAGGGCCGCATCCGTCGGTGAACCACGACCTCCTCACGGAGAGAGGTGGTTAGGACGGCGTTGCGCGGCTGGGCTAGACGGAAGCGATCGCGGAAGGCGGGCCGCGAAGCCCGTACCCCGAGCAGAGTTCGTGCAGCCGCGGCAGGTCGACCACCGTGCGCGGCACAGAAACGATTCCCAGAACGGCGACGACAAGCCGTGGCTCGCACACGAAGATCAGCCGGATCTTGTCGGCCGTCCGCAGGAGTGCGCGCGCGACGAGGAACGTCAGGAGCGCAAAAGGAAGCTGCAACGCGACCCCCGGCAGAAACGTCGGCTCCAGCACCGCAGAGAACGGCCAGCCTCCAGTCGCCAGCCGCTCAACACACTCCTGCACGGCGAAGGTCAGCGGAGCAAGCGCGAGGAAGGGTCCGAGCGAGACCGTCGCGGTCGCCTGCATGCGAGGCCCGAGCGCACGCCCGCCGAACCCGGCCAGCGCCAGCGCCACGAGCACCGCAACGCCCGTCCCCCAGTGGGAGAGGTAGCCGTGCCCGGAGCTCGCGAGCACCTTTGCCCGCACGTACGGGTCCGGATACACGAGCCGGAACACGAGCCAGTGCCCGGCCTCGGTGCCGGCGATCATCAACGGCACGCTGAGAAGCCAGGCTGCGAGTCGGCGTGACACTAGCCCGGGATCGTAGAGGAAGCCCCGCGCTCGGGTGCCAGTACCATGCTGGGGTATCGGGTGGCTACAGCGTAGGGCGTTTTGGGGGGCTCTGTCCCGTGCCACTCGTGGCAAGCAGGGTTCGAAGCCGCTCCGTTTGAAAGCTGCCCGGTTAGGACCACCAATTCGTGCTTACTCAAACCGCGAGGCCCCCTGCGGCCGCGATGACAGCGGCTTGCTCGGCGTCGCCGTCTTCCTGCCGTAGACGGCCGGGCCCCCGGGCTCACGTGAGGTTCGTCGCGTGGCACACTGGAACAGCATTCGGACGAGGCTCTGATCGTCCCGGCCGGCAAGTCATCGCCTTCGATCTTTCGAGGGCAGGCGGGCGATGTCGGCGAGGCGGCAGATCGGGTCTCCGAGACGCCCCGTGGATCGGTTCGAGCAGGGTCCGGCGGGATCCGTCTCGAGCGAGCCCGTCCCGAACCAGCGACAAGCGGAAGGAAGCACATCTTGACCAGGTTTCACGACAACCCAGCGCTCGACACGTTCCTCGCCGAGATCGAGGAGCGCGGCAGTGTCGAGTCCTCCGAGCTCGAGGCCTTCGCGGTGGCGGCCGATCTCGACGAGGACGAGCTCGGCGCCCTGCGCAGCGAGCTCGAGGAGCGCGATGTCGAGATCCTCACGCCGCTCGCCGAGGAGGGCGCCGGTCGGTCGTCCTCCCGCGAGCCGGAGCTTTCGGGCGCCGGCGACGCACTGCAGATCTTCCTGCGGCGCGCCTCGCAGCACCGTCTGCTCACGGCGGCGGAGGAGGTGGCGCTTGCAAAGCGGATCGAGCGAGGCGACGCGAGCGCCAAGACACGGATGATCAACGCGAATCTCCGCCTCGTCGTCTCGATCGCCAAGAGGTATCAGACACGCGGCATCCCCCTGCTCGACCTGATCCAGGAGGGATCGATCGGGCTCAACCGCGCGGTCGAGAAGTTCGACTGGCGGCGGGGCTTCAAGTTCTCGACCTACGCGACCTGGTGGATTCGCCAGGCCTGCCAGCGCGCCGTCGCGAACCAGGCCGACACGATCCGCGTGCCGGTTCACGTTCATGATCGGCGCAGAGAGCTCGCTCGCGCCGCGGGGGCGCTCCATGACGAGCTGGGCCGGGAGCCCACGAGGGACGAGCTGGCCGCCGCGACCGGGCTTGCGCTCGAGCACGTCACTGGAGCCCTCGACCACGCGCAATCGGTCGTCTCGCTGAATGCCTTCGTCGGGCATGACGGCGATGCGGAGCTCGGCGATCTCTTCGCCGATCCGACCGCCGCAGAACCGGCCGAGGATGTCCACGAGGTTCTTCGCCGCGACAGCGTGCGTGCCGCAGTCCGCGCGCTCCCCGAACCGGATCGGTCGGTCGTCGAGCTTCGCTTCGGGCTCAACGGAGAGACGCCGACCAGCCTCGACGAGATCGCCAAACGGCTTTCGATCGGCCGCGAGCGGGTGCGCCGGATCGAGGTCGACGCACTCGACCGTCTCTCGACCGCTCTGAGCGGCATCGACGACGAGACGGCTCCCGACTCCTCAGTCCAGGCCGCCTAGAGGATCCGCACTTGCATCGGGCAGCCACGTCGACGGCCCTGTCGACGGAGCTCAGAACTCCGCGGAGCCACCCTCCCGCGAGAACCGCTCCAGCGCCGCGGCGCCACCGTCGACGATCGGCTCGCCGTGCGCGAGTAGCAGGACATCGGGGCGCAGCTCGCGCGCCAGCTCGCCGTAGCGAGCGCGCAGGGCGGCCTTCACCGGCTCGGGATCATCGCCGATCAGGCTGATCAGGGACGAAGGCCAGCGGGCCGTCGGGCGGATGGCGGATGACGCCATCGGCGATCGCCAAGGCGCGGTAGGCGGGGAACCAGAGCGCCATCTCGTCGGGGCACAGGTGGCCCACCTCGTGAACCACGGCCCCGCCGGGCAGCTCGTCGCCCGGGTCGTAGGGCGTGACCGGGCGGTCGAGACCGAACTCGTGCAGGCCGGAACGCGGCGCGTGGACCGTCACCCCGAACGCGGCGATGAGCTCCGTGCAGCCGCGCCAGTGATGACGGTTCGTCAGCAGGACGTCGGTCGGCGGCGGGTCGCCGAGCACGCCGGCACCCTCCTCGGGGAGCACGGGATCGAGCAGTACCCGCTCGGCAGCCAGGCGGTAGCCGCTGACCGTGATGCCGATCAACGGGTGGGTCGCCGTCCAGTGCCACAGCCCGGGCCGGATCTCGCGCATTCGGTGCACCGTACCGCAGCACGGATCGGGTGCGCTCGATACGCTGTTGCTGGAGTGAGGTTGCCAGCGCCGCGGTTCGATCATCTGGCGGCTCTTACTGACGAGGTGGGTGTCTTCGAGCATGCGCTCTTGTGTGTTCCGCGCATTGAGCACGGGTATTGCACGGACGATGTCGCGCGGGCGCTTGCGGTTGTGCTCAGGGCGCCTGAGCGGGGGGTTGCGCTCGAGGCGATGGCGCTGATCTATCTGGCGTTTCTCGAGCAGGCCCAGCGGGAGGATGGGGTCTTCCGTAGCCGCCGCCCTGCCGGCGCGGGTGCGTGTTTCCTCGATGGTCTCATCTCGGATGACGCGAATGGTCGCGCGCTTGCCGGGCTTGGAGTGGCGGTGCGGTGGTGGAGTGGGGAGCCGGCGAGGCGTGCGTTCGCTTGTTTCGAGGCGGGTGCCGCGGCGTTTTCGTCGCGGTCGCCGCGTGCGAACGCTCATGCCATCCTCGGGGCCGTCGAGGTCACCCATGCCCGCCCTGGGTGTGAGTCCGCGGCGAGGTTGTTCGCGTCGGCGAGCGCTGTTCTCGGGAGACCGGCGCTGGCTTCTCGTTGGCCCTGGCCCGAGGCCCGTCTTGCCTACGAGAACGCCCGTCTGGTGGAGGCCCGGATCGCAGGTGGGCTGACGTTCGACCGCCCGGATCTGGTCGAGGAAGGGCTCGCTCTGCTTGATTGGCTCATCGGCGTCGAGCTTCGCGGCGATCATTTCAGCTTCGCCCCGGTTGGCGGGTGGGGTGCCGGTGAGCCTCGCCCGGGGTTCGATCAGCAGCCGATCGAGGCAGCTGCGATGGTCGATGCCTGTGCCGCGGCGTTCTTCGCGACCGGCGATCGGCGTTGGGCCTCGTTCGGACTACTCGCGGCGGAGTGGTTTGTTGGGGCGAACGACGGTGACGTCACGCTGCTCGACCCGGTCACGGGTGGGTGTTGCGACGGCCTCACCCGTGAGGGGAGAAACGAGAATCAGGGTGCCGAATCGACGATCGCGCTGATCGGCGCGCTCGAGCAGGCGGAGAGGATTCAGGCGGCGCTGCGGCAGGCGTCGAGCACGTCCGCAGCGGAGACGGTCGCTGCGCCGACGCAGCGGTCGGCGGCACCGTAGGTGACGTAGATCGAGCCGTCGGAGCGCGCGACGGCGCCCTGGACGAAGACGACGTCGTTGACGTCGCCGTCGCGCTCCCAGGTGAGCTCGGGTTGCATGACCGGGTCGGAGAGCTCTGCTTTGACCCGTCCGGTGTCACCGTCGAGGAGCGCGACCCTCGCTATATAGCGGCCGGTGCTGTCGCGTTCGTGGTAGAAGAAGATCAGCTCGCCGTCGATCTCGACGGGCGGGGCCCCTGCGCCGATGCCAAGGGCTCCGTTGCTGGCTCGGATGATGGTGTGATGGTCGAGTTCCTGCATGTGCTTGTCCCAGTAGTCGTCGTCGGCGGTCCGGAGCTCGTCGAGCGAGTCGAAGAGAGCGAGCTGGATGTTCGGGTGGATGCGGTGGAGGAGCGCGACGCGCCCGTCTCGGAGGTTGAAGATGACTGCGTCCTTGTTCGGTTCCCCGCTCGGGCCGATTACCCGGCCGGAGGTGCGGTTGAGGAAGAATCGGCCGTTGTCGTAGCCGAGGCGGTGTGTCCCGATCCGCCATGGCCTGCCCGAGCTCGGAGCGGGCAGATTCGTGTAGGTCATGACCGTTTCGACGCAGTCACCGCTGCGAACGCGTTGGACCCGGGGGTCTTCGTAGCAGTGGACGCCGGTTGGGGAGCTTCGCGCAAGTACCTGCTGGTAGTCGAAGGCCCGGCCGTCGGAGGAGGTGAAGACGAGGATGTCCGAGATGTAGTTGTGGAATCGAGGGCCGGGCCCGAGGTTGACGGAGTAGCCGTCGCGCACGCCCCGCGCGAAGAGATGGAACACATCGTCCTCGAGGATCACGCCGGCGTTGAAGATCGGTCCGTACCCGGGGACGCTGCCGGCTTCGACCACCGGTGCGTCGCTGACACGGCTTAGTGTCACATTGGAGCGCCCGGGGCGCCCGTCGATCTCAGAATCTCTCGTCAAGGTAAGTAACCCCTGTTTCCCACCACAAGCGTATCCTTCTCCGAAGGTCTGACGTAGCCGAGATGACGCCCCGCCCCGAGAAGCTCTTCGCCCGCTACGAGGGGAACCCTGTCCTCACGGCCGAGCATTGGCCGACGACGGTCAATGCCGTCTTCAACCCCGGCGTGACGGGCTTCGACGGCGAGACGCTCCTGCTTGTCCGGGTCGAGGATCGAACAGGCCTCTCCCATCTCTGCGTCGCCCGCAGCGCCGATGGCCTGACAGGCTGGATCGTCGAGCCGGAGCGGGCTCTGCACCCTGAGGTTCATCTCCACACCGAACGATTCGGGATCGAGGATCCGCGGATCACCGTGTGCGACGACGAATACCTGGTCACCTACACCGCCTACTCCACCGGCGGCCCCCTTGTCTCCCTCGCCTCCACCAGAGACTTCCGTGCGTTCCGCCGCCGCGGCGTGGTCATGCCGCCCGAGGACAAGGATGCGGCGCTGTTTCCGCGCCGGTTCGGTGACCGCTGGGCACTGATCCACCGGCCCGTTTCCTCGACGCCGCCGCAGCGCGCCGACATCTGGCTTTCGTGGAGCCCCGATCTTCGGCACTGGGGAGACCATCAAGTCCTGCTGCGTGCGCGGGAAGGCGGATGGTGGGATGCCCATAAGGTCGGGCTCAACGCGCCGCCCCTGCTCACCGACCAGGGCTGGCTCCTCCTCTACCACGGCGTCCGTGTCACCGCTGCAGGCTCGATCTACCGGCTCGGCCTCGCGCTCCTCGACAGCGAGCGGCCCGAGCGCGTCCTCGCTCGTTCGAGCGAATGGATCTTCGGGCCGGAGGCGCCGTACGAACGCACGGGAGACGTCCCGCAGGTCGTCTTCCCGTGCGGATGGCTGCTCCTCGACGACGGAGACACGCTGCGTATCTACTACGGCGCCGCGGACACCTCCGTCTGCGTGGCGTCGGCGAGTCTCTCCGCGCTGCTCACCTGGCTTTCCCGCCATTCGTCCTAGATCGGCCCGGCCAGCAACGGGTTGAGCTATGTTCGACCTTGGCGTCCACGCAGAGCGCCGATGGGATGATCACCGTAATTGTCCGTCTGCCGCTCGGGATAATCCCTGATTACGCGGTGAGCGGGACGCGGTAAGAGTGCAGGTCAGCGAACAAGGATGTGGTCTGTGCGGGTGACCGTTGACAGAACGCCGCCTGACCTTCATAGGTCGCAGGACGACATGCGAGAGCTCTCGCGACAGTTGCCTTCGGTCGGATTTGTCGGCACCTATCCGCCGACGCGTTGCGGAATCGCGACCTTCACTGCGTCTCTCCGCGAAGCCATGGCGCTGCCGCAAAGCGGAGTGGTTGCGCTGGTGGACAACGACAACGACCTTTCCTTCGGGAGCGAAGTCGTGGCAACGCTTGTTCGCGGCTCGCGCCGCTCGCTCGAAAGAGCACAGCGGGAGCTCGAGCGTTTCGATGTCGTCATCGTCCAGCATGAGTTCGGGATCTACGGCGGAGACGACGGTCGAGAAGTCGTCGACCTCGTCCGGGGCCTCACTGTCCCGCTGATCGCTGTCGCGCATACCGTGCTCGCGTCACCATCAGCGCATCAGCGGGCCATCCTGGAGGAGCTCGCGAGCGCCGCGCGGTTCGTTGTGGTGCAGACGAATGCTTCCAGGTCGCGGCTGCTCGAACAGCACTTGATCTCCGCTGAGGGTGTCCGGGTGATCCCGCACGGCGCGCCGAACAACCTCTCCGCACTGCCGCTGCGGAGCAGCTCGCGCCGACCGATCATCCTGAGCTGGGGTCTTCTCGGCCGCGGGAAGGGCATCGAGTTCGGCATCGACGCGCTCGCCATGCTGCGCGACCTCGACCCGGCTCCGCGCTACATCGTGCACGGGCAAACCCACCCGCGCGTGCTCGCCGATGAGGGTGAGGCCTACCGCGAATCGCTGCAGGCGCGCGCCATTGCGCTCGGCGTGGACGACCTCGTCGAGTTCGACAACGGCTACGGAGACACCACGGCCCTACTCTCCTTGATCCGCGCTGCCGACGTCGTGCTCCTCCCCTATCGCTCCCCCGACCAAGTCGTCTCCGGTGTGCTCGTCGAAGCAATCGCATCGGGAAGGCCGGTCGTCGCCACACCGTTCCCGCATGCAGTCGAGCTCATCGGCGAAGGCTCCGGGATCCTCGTACCGCACGACGACAGCCGAGCGATCGCCGAAGCGCTGCGGACGCTACTGACCGACCCCCGCGCGGCCCGAGAAGCGGCTCGAGTCGCCCGCCAGCAAGCGCCTGCGCTCTTCTGGCCGAACGTCGGGGCCGCATACCGAGAGCTCGCCCAGTCGGTCGCCCGCCCGCCCACCCGTGCCGCTGTCCGCTCACAGCTCGACCCCGAGAAGAGCAAGCGATCCGCGGTCAAGGAATCAGGTCGTAGACGCCGTTAACCGAACAGTTGGCGCGGAGTTCCGGCTGGGAAGCCTGTCCGTTACTCGGCCGACGATGCGCTGCGCATGATCATCACCGGACAAGGTGCATGCTGAGCGCACTGGTGGCTGACCGACCCCAGGAGAAGCTCTTTGAAGCCGCCGAGACCGCGAGAGCCGAGCACCAGGAGGTCGGCGGTTGCCGCCTGCTCGATCAGGCGACTGGCGGGTGTGCCCTCGACCACGACACGCTCCACCCTGCCACGATCGTCTGGCTCGAGAGCCTCAGCGAGGATCGCCTCGAGGCGCTGCTCGGCCTCCTGCTGAAGGGCGTCGGGATCGGCAGGGTGGGTGTCGAAGCCCGTGAAGCTCGGCATCGTCCAGACCGAGACGGCGCGCAGAGTTGCGCCCCGGAACCGCGCCTCCTCGGAGGCCCAGCGAAGCGCCTCTCTCGCCGGCGGTGAGCCGTCGACACCCACCACGATCGTGCTCAACTCGAGCTCCTCGCTTCGATCGAGGCTCGCGTGCGGATGCACGTGACCGGGATCCTGAACTGCTGCCGCGCTTGGCTGCGCAACCCGTGCTCGAGCCATGTCTCCTCGCTGTCCTGCGACGTGACGACGACGATCTCGTCTGCGGGGAAGGACAGAAGCGCATCGCCGATTGCCTGGAGCGGATCGTCGGTGCCGACAACGCCTTTCGCCGAGATCCCCGTCCGAGCCAGAGCGGCGAGCGTCTCGTCGAGACGCACGCGGGCGTCTTCGCGCTCGCGGTCCTCGTCGTTCGCCCCGAAATGCAGGGGCGATGCGAGTACCGGCGAGACGACGAGCACGTCGCCTGACGCCTTGCGCAGGTGCGAGTGCAGCTCGTCGGACAACCCCTCGGACGCGTGTGCGTCGGCGAGCATGAGCACCCGATGCACCCCGTCCTCTGCCGCGCGCGCTGGGTCCACGTTCACGCTCGCACGGCGGAAGGCAGAGGCGGCGAGGGCGATGATCGCGGCTCCGACGGCTGCGACGATCGCGAACCCGATCCAGCCCAGAAGCGGCGGCTTGACGACAAAGAGCGCGATGAAGAAGAGCCCGGCCACGTAGACGGCGACCGGAGCAAGAACGAACGGAACGACGGCAACTGGGATGTGTTTACGCATCATGAACCTCCTGACTGTCACGCCGCTAGCTTGGCGCGGACGCGGCAACGAGACATCGGATAAAGCCTCGGTCTTTGCCGGGAGAACTACTCATCCGAGGCGCCGAAGCGTGGAAGGGCTGCCTGTAGAGAGACTCTTCTTTGAGTCGCTCCAGTCTTTGGCTAGAGTAAGGCGATGCGCGTTGACTCGGCCGACCTCCTTCGTCAACGCGGTCTTCGGGTCACGGCCCAGCGCTTGGCCGTCCTGCGAGCGGTCTCGGCCGAGCCCCACGCGACAGCCGACGTCGTGGCCGAGACCGTCAGGGCCGAGATCGGTGCCATCTCGCTCCAGGCGGTGTACGACGCCCTCGGCGCCCTGGTCGACGTCGACCTGATCCGGCGGATCCAGCCCGCCGGGTCACCGGCCCGCTTCGAGGCTCGGGTCGGCGACAACCACCACCACGTGATCTGCCGCAGTCTGCGGCCGTATGGCCGACGTCGACTGTGCAGTCGGCACCGCGCCCTGCCTCACGGCGGTCGACGACAAGGGCTACGAGATCGACGAGGCCGAGGTCATCTACTGGGGTCGCTGTCCGGAGTGCCGCCAGGGTCGACAGGCGCTCGAGCCACGACCGCCGCAGTCAACCCGACCTTGAGCGCGATCCCGCGCCTGACAACCGCGCTGCAACCGGAAGAGAGGACAGCATGGACGACGAGAGCAAGTGCCCGTTCCCAGGCGGAGACCATCGACGCCCACCGAGGGCAGGTCGAACCGCGACTGGTGGCCGAATCAGCTGGACCTGAAGGTGCTCCAGCACAACCCGCCCATGGCCGATCCCATGGGCGAGGACTTCGACTACGCCGAGGAGTTCAAGACCCTCGACCTCGATGCCCTGAAGAAGGACATCGAGGCGGTGATGACGACATCGCAGGACTGGTGGCCGGCCGACTACGGCCACTACGGCCCGCTCTTCATCCGGATGGCGTGGCACAGCGCGGGCACGTACCGCATCAGCGACGGCCGCGGCGGCGCCGGGACCGGCGAGCAGCGCTTCGCGCCCCTCAACAGCTGGCCCGACAACGCGAACCTCGACAAGGCGCGCCGGCTGCTCTGGCCGATCAAGCAGAAGTACGGCCGGAAGATCTCGTGGGCCGACCTGATGATCTTCGCCGGCAACTGCGCCCTGGAGTCGATGGGCTTCAAGACGTTCGGCTTCGGCGGCGGGCGCGAGGACGTCTGGGAGCCCGAGGAGATCTACTGGGGAACCGAGGGCACGTGGCTCGGCGACGAGCGCTACAGCGGCGACCGGGAGCTCGAGAATCCTCTCGCCGCCGTCCAGATGGGCCTGATCTACGTCAACCCCGAAGGGCCGAACGGCAACCCCGACCCGCTCGCCGCGGCCAGGGACATCCGCGAGACGTTCCGCCGCATGGCGATGAACGACGAGGAGACGGTCGCGCTCATCGCCGGCGGCCACACGTTCGGCAAGACCCACGGCGCGGGCGACCCGCGCCCACGTCGGCCCCGAGCCCGAGGCGGCCCCGCTCGAGGAGCAGGGCCTCGGCTGGAAGAGCAGCTACGGCACCGGCAAGGGCGGCGACGCGATCACGCAGCGGCCTGGAGGGCGCCTGGACCCCCACCCCGATCGCGTGGGACAACGAGCTTCTTCGAGAACCTGTTCGGCTACGAGTGGGAGCTGACGAAGAGCCCGGCCGGCGCGCAGCAGTGGATGCCGACGGACCGCGCCGCGGCGAGCGCCGTGCCGGATGCCCACGATCCGTCGAAGCGGCACGCGCCGATGATGCTCACGACCGACCTCGCGCTGCGGCTTCGACCCGATCTACGAGCCGATCTCGCGGCGCTTCCACGAGAACCCGGAGGAGTTCGCCGACGCGTTCGCCAAGGCGTGGTTCAAGCTGACGCACCGCGACATGGGGCCGATCTCCCGGTACCTCGGCCCGCTGGTTCCCGCGGAGCCGCAGTTGTGGCAGGACCCCGTCCCGCCGGTCGACGCACGAGCTGATCGGCGCGGAGGACATCGCCGCCCTCAAGGGCACGATCCTCGCCTCGGGGCTGTCCATCTCCCAGCTGGTCTCGACCGCCTGGGCGTCGGCGGCGACGTTCCGCGGCACCGACAAGCGCGGTGGCGCCAACGGCGCGCGCATCCGCCTCGCGCCGCAGAAGGACTGGGAGGTCAACAACCCGGCCGAGCTGGCGACGGTGCTGCGCGACCCTCGAGGGGATCCAGCAGGACTTCAACGCGTCGCAGGCCGGCGGGAAGCAAGCGGGTCTCGCTCGCCGACCTGATCGTGCTGGGCGGCTGCGCGGCCGTCGAGCAGGCCGCGAAGAACGCCGGGCACGACGTCCAGGTTCCCTTCACGCCGGGGCGCACCGACGCCTCGCAGGAGCAGACCGACGTGGAGTCGTTCGCCGTGCTCGAGCCGACCGCGGACGGGTTCCGCAACTACCTCGGGCAGGGACACCTGCGACCGGCGGAGCACCTGCTGGTCGATCGAGCGAGCCTGCTGACCCTGACCGCGCCGGAGATGACCGTGCTCGTGGGCGGCCTGCGCGTCCTGCAAGCGAACTATCGACGGTCCGAGCTCGGCGTCTTCACCAAGCGGCCCGAGACGTTGACCAACGACTTCTTCGTGAACCTGCTCGACATGGGCACGACGTGGCAGCCGACCTCCGAAGCCGAGGAGACGTTCGAGGGCCGCGACCGCGAGACGGGCGAGCTGCAAGTGGACCGGCAGCCGCGTCGACCTCGTCTTCGGCTCGAACTCGCAGCTCCGCGCAATCGCGGAGGTCTACGCGTGCGACGACGCGCAGCAGAAGTTCGTGCGCGACTTCGTCGCCGCGTGGGACAAGGTCATGAACCTCGATCGATTCGACCTCGCCTGATCCCGTGCCGGGCACCGTGCGAGCCCGGGTCATCCGGCCGCACGGTGCCCCGGCTTGGCCACGGAGATGTTTGGTCCATTCTGTTCCCAGCCTGACTTCAGCTAAACCCACCCGGTGGTACGTCGATGATCACTGTGTGATCGCCTGCGTCCAACAGTCGGATCTCCGCTCCGAACCCGCGCCTCTTTCGACCCGACAGCCGCTGCTGCCTCTCTGCCCCTCTGCTCGATCTCTCCTGTCCGCTCGGCGTGCCCGGCACGGAGACCGCAGCTGTGATAAGCGTCCGTGCCAATTCGGCCGAGTCTGGGTACGCTTGACCCCGATGCGAGGTTTGCCGGTGGAGAGGAAAGCCTTCGAGCGAGCGGCGCAGGGAGAGGGAAGCGGATTCGCGATGCACGCTAGGGACGGATCTTGACCAGGCTGGATCGGCTGCGGATTCTGATCGCCGACGACGATGCGGCGGTTCGTGAGGTGCTGACGGAGGTAATCCACGGTGAGCCGTCGTTCGAGCTGGTCGGGGTGGCCGAGAACGCGCCCGATGCGATCGCGTGCGCCGCAGCCGAGCACCCCGACGTCGTGCTGCTCGACGTCGGCATGCCCGGCGGCGGGGGTTTGGCGGTGGCAAAGGGCATCACGAAGCTCTCTTCCGCCTCGAAGATGATCGCCCTCTCCGGGCAGAGCGATCGGTCGACGGTGCTCGAGATGCTCGAGGCAGGCGCCGTCGGCTATCTCGTCAAAGGGAGCTCGATCGGCGAGATCGTCGGGGCGGTCAAGGACGCGGCGCGAGGCCGGGGCAGCCTCTCGGCGGACGTGGCGACCGACCTGATCGCGGAGCTCGCCGGACAGATGTCCGTCCGATCGCAGGCTCTGAAGAAGCAGCAGGTGCGGGAACGGCGCATCGGGCGGGCGATTCGCAACGAGGACGCCATTGCGATGGTCTTCCAGCCGATCGTCGCCCTTCAGGGCAGAAAGCGCGTCGGCGTCGAGGCGCTCGCCCGTTTTGCCGGGCCGCCGAAGAACCGCCCACCGGACGTCTGGTTCGCCGAGGCCGCGGAGGTTGACCTTGGCAGCGAGCTCGAGCTCGCTGCGGTACGGAAGGGGATCGCTGCGTTGGACAGATTCCCACGCGGCCTGTACCTGAGCGTCAACGTCTCACCGGCGACGCTTGTCACGGCTGCCTTCGACAGGCTCGCCGCGCAGGTAGGAGATGGACGGCTGGTGGTCGAGATCACCGAGCACACCGTGATCGAGGACTACGAACGCGTGGGTTTCGCAGTGGACAGGCTACGCGCGCGCGGCGTGCGGCTCGCAGTTGACGATGCCGGCTCCGGCTTCTCCAGTCTCCGCCACATCCTCGAGCTGAATCTCGACTTGATCAAGCTCGATCCGACGTTGATCCGCAACCTCCATCTCGATCAATCGAAGCAGGCGCTCGCGGCCGGCCTGATCTCGTTTGCGGAGCAGAGCGGCGCAACGATCATCGCCGAGGGGGTCGAGTCGGCGGCGGAGGTCAAGGCGCTGATCAAGCTCGGTGTCGCCTACGGGCAAGGATATTTCTTGGGCAGGCCGGCTCCGGCCCCGCCGCTGATCGAGATGCAAAAGCGGGCGGGGCGGCGTGGCGAGGCCGTTCAGCTCGACCCGCAGGCTGCCTAGTACAACACTGCTGGAGTGTCGGCTACGCGTCGACCGGCGGCGCTGTCTCGGTCAGCAGGCCGACGGTGCGGACGAGGTCCTGGAGGCGGGTCGGCTTCGAGAGGATCTGGCGCACGCCGCAGAGCGCGGCCTCGGCCTGCAGCTCGTCGGTGACGTAGGCGGAGACGAGCACGACCGGTAGCGCCGGTCGTACCAGCTCGAGCTCGCGCGCGAGCTCGAGCCCGGAGAGTCCGGGCATGTTGAAGTCCGTGATCACGAGACCGAACGCCAGCGGGTCGGCTCGCACAGCCTCGAGTGCCTCGGCCGAGTCGGTGTAGCCGCTGGTGATGTAGCCAAGCTCGTTGAGGGCCTCGGTCTTCAGCGACACGAGCGACTCGTCATCGTCGACATAGGCGATGCGCACACCGTTCCCCGGCGCCAGGCCGAGCTCCGGTGGGGCGGCTTCGCGGTGGCCGTCGGGAGCTTCGACGGCCGGGAAGTAGAGATCGAAGGTCGTGCCCTCACCCACCCTGCTCGTCGCGGTGATGGCGCCGCCGTGTGCCTTGACGATGCCGTGGACGACCGACAGGCCGAGCCCCGTGCCGAGACCGAACGGCTTGGTCGTGAAGAATGGCTCGAAGATGCGCTCCTGCGTGGCGGCGTCCATGCCCTCGCCGGTGTCGCTGACCGACACGTGAATGTAGGGGCCGGGTTTCAGATCGAGGTCGAGATCGGTCTCGTCCGGCGTGAAGATCGTCGATTCGACGCGCACTTCGATGTGTCCCGGCCGCTCGCCGATCGCATGCTGTGCGTTCGTGCAGAGGTTCATCACGACCTGGTAGATCTGCGTGGGATTGATGAGCGCGTAGGGAATGTCGGCGCCGAAGACGCTGTCGAGCTCGATCTGGGCGGGTAGGTGCGCGCTGGCCGACTCGACCGCCTCCTCGATCACGGTGCGCATCGAGGCCACCCGCCGTTCTTCCCGCGTCTGACGGCCGAAGGTGAGGATCTCACGTACGAGCTCGGACCCCTGCCGGCTCGCCCGCTCGATCCCGATCAGGTGCTTCGCGACCGGGTGGTCGCCGCCGAGCTTGTGCTGGGCGAGCTCCGTATATCCCAGCACGACGGCGAGGATGTTGTTGAAGTCGTGCGCGATGCCGCTCGCGAGCGTTCCAATCGCCTCCATCCTCTTCGCGTCGGCCAGCTGAGCCTCGAGCCGCGCCCGGAGGTCTTCGGCCCGCTGCCGCTCGGTGAGGTCTCGAAGGACGACCGTGAGCAGCGTCCTGCCTCTCGCTTCCGTCTGCGAGATCGCGGCTTCGAGCGGGAACTCCTCGCCGTCGGCGCGCAGGCCGGTGACTCGCAGCGACCCTCCCATCCGACGCGAGGTGTCTTGGCTGCGCTGGTAGCGCTCGACGTGCTTGCGATGTGACGCGGTGAGCCCGGTGGGCAACAGACGGTCGAGCGGCTGCCCAATCATCTCGGCGGCCGCCCGCCCGAACATGGCCTCCGCGGCCGCGTTGAAGACGACGATCCGTTGCTTCTCGTCCAGCGTGATGATCCCGTCCAACGCGCGGTCGACGATGCTGGCCAGCCGCGCCTCGCTCTCTTGCAGCGCGACCTCGGCTTGCTTGCGGTCGTTGACGTCATGCGCCAGGACGATGAACCCCGGCTCGTTGCCTCCCCGCGCCGGCATCTGCGCGACCGAGAGCTCGAACCAGCGCCGGCCGGCGGGCACCACGAGCTCGTACTCGTGGCCACGGGAGCTGCCCTGCTCGACAGCCTGCTCGAGGGCTTCGGCGAGGACCCGGGCAGCTTCGGGAGGGAGCACCTGATCGAAGTGTCTGTCGAGGAGCTGGTCGGGCGGCACGGCGAGCAGGTCGCTCTGCGTCACGTGGAAGCCCACGTACCGGCCCGACGAGTCGAGCTCGAACAGCAGGTCGGGGATCGCCTCGAGCGTCGCCTCGTGGTGGTCGTGGGCATTGCGGAGCTCCTCCTCGGCCCGAACCCGGTTGGTGATGTCGCTCACCGAGGTGAGTCCGAACGGCTCGCCGGCGATCGTGATCCGCTGGCTCGAGAAGAGCGCGTTGAAGTGCGAGCCGTCCTTTCTGCGCAGCACCGTCTCCAGGTTGCGCACACCGCCATCGCGATCGATCAGCGCGAGATACTGGTCGCGGTCGGCAGCGTTGACCCAGAGATTGAGCTCCCTGGTCGTCCTGCCGACGACCTCGTGCCGCGGGTAGCCGGAGGAGGTTGCGAAGGCGTTGTTCGCCGCGACGATCTCTCCTTCGGGGACGCTCGTGAGCACGACCGAGATCGGGCTCAGATCGAAGACGGCGCGGAACCGCTCTTCGCTCTCGCGAAGCGCCTCCTCGATCTGCTTGCGTTCCGAGATGTCGACGGCGACGGCAATGCGGGCTGCGGGCACGCCGCCCCTCGCTCCCCGCAGCGGTGAGACGCTGAGTGCCGTCCAGACAGAGCTGCCGTCCTTGCGGATGTAGCGCTTCTCTGCTGTGTACGCGGGTATCTCGCCGGCGTCGAGGCGCTCGAGGTTCGCGAGGCTGTCTGCGAGGTCGTCGGGGTGCGTGATGGTCTGGAAGTCGAGCTGCTCGAGCTCCTCCCTCGTGTAGCCGAGCATCTCCGCGTAGCGCTGGTTGGCGTGGACGATGCGGCCGGTGGCCGCGTCCACCTGTGCGACGCCGACCGCCGCCTGCTCGAACAGCGTCCGGTAGAGCAACTCGCTCTCGCGCAGGGCCGCCTGCTCACGCGCGAGCTCGGCCCGGGCGTGGACGCTCTCGAGTGCGGCCGGGAGCGCGGCGAGGTGGCCCGGATACGCCGCCAGGTACTCCGCTGCGCCGAAGCGAAACGCCTGGGCCGCGATCGCACTGTCCTGCTGCTCGGCGAGCAGCACCAGCGGCAGGTCGAACGAGCCGTCGCTTCGCAGCGATTTCAACGCTCCCAATGCGTCGAGTGCGCCGGTGCGATGCTCGAGCACGACGACGTCGAACTTCGCGGCGGAGTCCGCAAGACGTTCGAGCGCCGCGGGGATACCGTGAACGAAGTCCGGCGAGATGTGGGGGGCGTGGGAGGCGAGATGCGCCGAGACGAGATCGGGGTCTGCGATCCCGTCGTGGGCATAGAGCACGCGCAGCGGGCTCGCGCGGCGCGTCGACTCGACACGGGAGCGCTCGAGCGCTCCCGTGAGGGCAGTAGGCAGGCGGGCCAGGTAGTCCCCCTGCTTGACCAGATAGTCGTCGGCGCCCGCCTTCAGGGCCGCGACCGTGGTCTCCCCTGCGTCTACGCCGGTGAGCACGACCACGGCGATGGGCAACGCCCGCTCGCGGACATTCACGACGAGCTCCATCCCGCTGCCGTCGGGAAGGTTGAGGTCGGTCAGCACGATGTCGTATGGCGGTTCCCCGGCAAGCCGGGAGCGGGCGTCGTGCAGCGTCGTCACGGTGTCGAGCTCGATCTCCGGCGCGTGGCGGCCGAGCTCTCGCCGGGTCAGCTCGGCATCGCGAAGGTCGTCTTCGACGTAGAGAACGCGCATCGTCCCTAGGCGGCCAGATCGCGCAGCCGGGCACGCGAGATCGTGGAATCAACCATCTAGTAGGGCAGCTCGTTCAGGACGACCCAGTAGAGCTCGATCTGCGTCGCGACGTTGACGAACGCATCGAAGTCGACAGGCTTGACGACGTAGGAGTTGGCGCCCAGCTCGTAGGCTTTCTCAACGTCCCGGCTCGCGGCCGAGGTCGTCAGTACGACCACCGGGATGGCGCGCAGGACCGGGTGCGACTTCAGGACCTCGAGCACCTCGAGCCCGGTCACTCGCGGCAGGTTCAGGTCGAGCAGGATGACCACCGGCCGTTGCTCTCCGGACTCCCACCCGGGAATCCGCCCCAGGGCCTCCTCGCCGTCGCGCGCGACCTCGATCGGGTTCCCGAGCTTGCCGCGTTTGAGTGCGCGCAGGGTGAGCTCGACGTCCATCGGGTTGTCCTCGACGAGCAGGATCGGCCGGGTCTCCGTCATCTCGGCAGCTCCACGAAGAAGGTCGCGCCCTTGCCCGGCTCGCTCTCGGCCCAGGCCCGCCCGTCCATCCGCTCGACGGCTCGGCGCACGATGGCGAGGCCGACACCCGTGCCGGGATAGTCCTCGGCGCGGTGCAGCCGCTGGAAGATCCCGAAGATGCGGTCGTGGTAGCGCATGTCGAAGCCGATGCCGTTGTCGCGCACGGCGAACAGCCACGCCTCGTCGGTCGCGCTGCAGCTGATCTCGACGGCGGGAGCGGGGGAGTCGCCGAGGAACTTCAACGCGTTCTCGATCAGGTTGCGCAGCGCCATCGTCAGGCCGTCGCGGTCGGCGGTCACCGGTCCGCCGGCAGCTTGCACCTCGACGGCGATCCCCCGGGCGCGCATCTCGTCGTCCCACTCGGCCAGGAGCGACTCGATCAGGGCCCGCGGCTCCAGCTGGGTCACCGCCAGCTCGCGCCGCTCGAGCCGGGAGTACGCGAGCAGGTCGTCAATCAGCTGATTCATCTGGGAGGTGGCGTGGCGGACCGTGTCGAGCAGGTGGCGCCCCTCGTCGTCGAGCCGCTCGGCGTAGTCCTCGAGCAACAGCCGGCTGTACCCGTCGATGCTGCGCAGGGGCGCCTTCAGGTCGTGCGACACGGAGTAGGTGAACGTCTCCAGCTCCCTGTTCGCGGCCTCGAGCTCGGCCGTCCGCTCCTGTACGCGCCGGTCGAGGTCGGCGTTGATCTCCTCCAGAGCCGCCGTGGCCCGCTTGAGGTCGGTGACGTCGTTCGCGGCGCCGACGATGTGCGTCACGCGGCCCTCGTCGTCGAAGAGCGGTGTGAAGATCGTGTCGATCGTGATGAAGGAACCGTCCGCTACCTCGAGCTCGAACTCGTCGCGGACGATCTCGCCCTGCGCCGCGCGGAGGATGTCCTCGCGCTCCCGTTCCTGGGCGGCGTCGGAGTAGGCCAGCGCAGAGGACTCCCACAGGAACCGCCCGACGAGGTCTTCACGTCGGCTCCCCGTGACCTCGAGCGGCGACTGGTTGATCTCGAGCACGATCCCGCCTGCGGTCAGAAGCACGACGAACGAGGACATGCCGTTGAAGATGTCCCGTACGCGCTGCTCGCTCTCACGCACGCGCTGCTCGGCCAGGATGCGCTCCGTGATGTCGAAGCCGGCGGCGACGATCTCCGTCACGCGGCCCTCGCCGTCGAGCAACGGAGCGATGGACGTGTCGAAGGTGCGCAGGGTATCGCCGCCCAGGTCGGCGAGGAGCTCGACGCGGAGTGCCTCGCCCTGCGCCGCCCGGCGCAGGGCCTCGCGAACAGGCTCCTGAAGGGCCGGCGAGCCCGCGAACGAGGCAGACTCCCACCAGGGCTTGCCGAGGAGATCCTGGCGCCGTCTGCCCGTGGCATCGAGCGGCCTGCGGTTGACGTCGATCACGGTGCCGTCCGGCGAGAGGTACGCGATGAACGCGGCCATGCTGTCGAGGGTGTGGCGCAGGCGTCGCTCGTTCTCCCGCACGAGCTCCTCGGCCTGTCGCCGGTCGGTGACGTCGACGCCGGACGCGACGATCTGCGCGACGTGGCCCTCGCTGTCGTAGAGCGGGCCGAAGGTCGCGTCGATCGTGGCCAGCACGCCGTCCCCGACCCGGGCGGCAACGTCCTCGCGAATCGTCTCGCCCTGCGCCGCTCGGCCGATCAGGGTGCGTATCTGCTCCTGGACTGCCGAGGAATGCGAGACCCACGGGCTCTCCCAGAAGATCGCGCCGATCGCGTTCTCACGTTGCAGGTTCAGAGCGTCGAGGAGCGCGCGGTTGATCTCAACGACGGCTCCCTCGAGCGAGAACACCCCGACGAACGCGAACATGCTGTCGAGGATGCCCCGCAGGCGCTGCTCGCTCTCCTGCACGAGGAGCTCGGCGCGCCTGCGCTCGGTGATGTCCTGAACGGTGCCCACGGATCTGAGCGGTTTCCCGGTCTCGTCGAAGTCGGACTTGCAGCGCTCGCGCACATGCTTGACGCGGCCGTCCGGCAGCAACAGCCGGTGGACGATCTCGTAGCGCTCGCGATTCTCGAGCGAGCTCGTGTAGGCGTCATCGACGGCGTCCCGGTCATCCGGGTGGACGAGGTTGAGAAACGCTTCGTAGGAGGCCCCGAACTCCGACTTGTCGATCTCGAAGATCCTGTAGATCTCATCCGACCAGGCGAGCAGTCCAGTCGTCAGATCGAGATCCCAGCTCCCGACCTGCGCGAGCTGCTGAGCCTCGTTGAGCCGCGCTTCGCTCTCGCGCAGCGCCGTTTCGACGCTCCTGCGCTCGGTGACGTCGATGCCGGTGGCGAGCAGCGCCGTCACCGTTCCGCCGTCGTCCCGGATCGCCTGCCTGCGCCACTCGACGAGGCGTTCTTCCCCGCTTCTGGTCACGATCGCTTCCAGCGTGTCTGCGGGCTGCGTGTCGCGGAGAACGGCTGCGAATCCGGCCCGGGCAGCGTTGCGGTCTCGCTCGGGGACGAACGTCTCGAACCAGTCCTGCCCGCGCGCCTCCTCGACGGGCCAGCCGCTCAGCTCCTCGAGACGGCTGTTCGCGTACGCGATGCAGCCCTGAGGGTCGAGGACGAGCACCGCCAGCGGCGAGCTTTGAAGCAGGGCATCGACGAACGCGCGGTCGTACAGCGGCGGGATGGATGCTTCGCGCACGGCGGCCGGTATTCTGCCAGCGGGGTAGTGAGCTTCGTCACGACCGGGTACTGGGACGCGCCCGGACCGGCCGGCGCCGCCGTGGTGGGGCATGCCGGTTTGGCAAGCCCCACCACGGACGGGTTCGTCGGGTCAGCGTGTCGAGGTGTAGACGAACGCTGCGATGTCTTGGACTTGGGTCTTGCCGAGCTTGCTCTTGAACGACGGCATGACCGGTCAGATGTTGTTGATGAAGCCGGAGTTACCGGTCAGGACGATCAGCGGCACGGCCACGATTCCCAAGGCGCTCGCGGCGGCGAGGCTCCGGTTGACCGCGGTGCGGACGAGCCGCTTCCGCTCGGCGAGTGTCCTGCCGCTTGCGGCCGGTTGCAAGAGGCGCCGGATGAACAGGAGCAGCAGCGGGATCTGCATGACCCACATGAACGGCCGCACCCATCCGTAGTAGGAGATGTCCAGCCCCAGGATCATCGTGTGCCAGAACGAGAGGATGTAGACGACGAGGCTGAAGCGGTGCAGAAAACGCCACCTGACCGGCCCGATCCGCCGCCGGATGTAGTAGGTCGGGCCAAGCAGGAGCGCCAGGTACAGAGCGAAGATGCCGATGTTGTAGGCGAATGTCGCCTGCTTCCAGCTCTCTTGCCACGGCACGAACGCCGACCTGAAGTTGTCCCCCATCGCATCCAAAGCCGTGGCGGCGGCGTGAACGACGATCAGCGCGATCACAAGCAGCGAGATCTGACGATGGAGTCGATCGACCTGCGGTCTGCTGAGCGGAAACCACGAGATCGTCCGGCCCGACTCCATCAGCCCGAGCCCGACGCCGAGATAGGCCCAGATCAACGCGGTCAGGCCCGTTGCCTGGAGGATCGGAAACGACCAGAACACATGCATTCGGTTCATGTGCATCGAGGCCATGCCGATCGCCGCCGCACTCCTGTCTTTCGCCTGCAGATCGTGGATCCAGACGTAGAACGGGAGCGTGGTGAGAAAGCCGAGCGCAGCAATGATCACGCCCGAGCGGAGCGCGCCATTGCCTGTACTGCCTGGAACGACGACTTCGTCCATGAGGTGCCTGTCCTTTCGAAAGGTGGTTGACACACGACACGGGTTCGGGCGCGAGCGTGAGCGCGAAACGCCGAGATCTCAGTACGGCTGGATCGCGAGCAACGCGAGCGTCCGCGCGCCGGGCGAGAGCACTCGGCTCTCCACAGACCGTTCAGCCACGACAGCGCGGATGAACAGCCCGACCGTTAGTCGGTCAGGAGAAGACGGGTGCTGTTGCCTGGCGCCGTGTGGCGACCGGAGGGCCGCGACCCGCATGTCCGTCTGCGAGCACAGCACTCCGCAGAGGCCAGACAGGCAGTACCGACCACTGACGTACGTCTCCGAGCAGGCGAGCCCGATGCCGTGACCGACCGCCCGAAAGGGCGCGACCGACACGCTCCGCGGCGACCAGGAGCAGTCGCGCAACCACGTATGTGAGCAGCGCGAACGGAAGCTGCAACAGCAACCCGATCGTGAACGTCGGCGAGCTCACAACCCCTGCGATCGATCCGGTATGGATCAGCGCCTCGAGGTGCTCCTGCAGCGCAAACGCCAACGGTGGCAACATCGCGAACCGCGTAAGCGACGTGCATCCTGTCAGTCCGACAGCTGCCCCTTGGGCGTCGCGCCCATGCAAGACCACCGCTGACACCAAGACAGCCAACGCGATCCCGCCGAGCAAAGGCAGCAAGGTGAAGTACCCATGTCCCGACTGCTGCAACGCCTGGCTGCGCTCCCAGGCATTCGGGTACACGAACCTGAACGCGAAAAAGTGGGCGGCCTCGGTGCCCGCGAGCATCAGCGGAATCGCGACCAGCCACGCGGCACACCTTCTCACGGAGGGGGATTCTGCCAAGGAGCCTGCCCCGCCGCCGCGCGAACCCACCGGTCCGGCTCAGGTCCACGGTTCGTCGTCGAGCGGCCGCATCGGAATGCGAAGCCTGCGGGCGACCGCCGGGACGGTCGCAGCCTGGAGCGTCACGGAGAGCGTCACGACCACGAACACGATCGCGTAGATCCGATCCGCATCGGCGACGCCGCGGGCGAGCGCGAACGAGGCGAGCAGGATCGGTACCGCGCCCTTCAGCCCTGCCCAGACGATGAACGCCTCCTCGTTACGGGTCGTCTCGACAGGCAGGAGGAGCGGCCAGGCCGCGATCGGTCGTGCCACGAACACGACGAGGACGGCGAGCACGAGCCCGTCGAGCCAGATCTCATGGCTGAAGAGGAAGCTCAGGCTGATCGTGAGGCCGAGCGCCACGAAGACGACGATCTCGGCCAGGCTCGCCAGCGAGGTGTGGAAGCGCTCCGTCGCGCGATGTCCGGGGTATTCGTGGTCGGCGATCAGAAGCCCCGCGATGTAGACCGCGAGAAACCCGGACCCCTGGGCGGCCGACGCGGCTCCGAATACGAGCAGCGCGAAGGTGAGGGTGCGCAGCGGTCCCAGCGACTGATCGCCGAGCGGGAGCCGCACGAGCAGCGGATGCAGCACTCCGCCGGCGACGACACCGACGACGACGCCGATCACGAGCGAGAGAACGAAGCCCCAGGCGCCGCCCACCCACGACCCGGAGCCGGCGGCGCGGTCGACGAGCGCCAGCATCAGCGCGATGCCGACGGGATCGTTCGCACCCGACTCGCCCTCGAGGATCGTGCCCGTTCGACCGGTGATCTCCCACCGCCCGAGCACCGAGAACATGATCGCGGGATCGGTCGGCGCGATCGCCGCACCGATCAGCCCCGCCGTCGTCCACGAGAATCCAAGCAGGTAGCGGGTCGCCACGGCGACGACGCCGGCGGTGACGAACGTTCCCACCAGGCCGAGCGAGACGATCGGCACCCAGGAGTGACGGACGCGGCGCCAACCGCTGCGCAGACCACCGTCGAAGAGGATCACCGCCAGCGCCACCGCCGCGATTCGCTCGACGCTCTTGGTCGAGAGGCCCGCGAGGCCGGGGAAGAGGTCCGAGGCCGCCGCGGCGCCGAGCAGAAACAGCGCGCCGGCCGGCACGCGTACGCGCTCGGCGACTCTCGTGGTGACGATCGCGCACAGCCCCGCCGCTGCAACCCCCAGGACGATCAGTCCGAAGTGAGCGAGCTCCTGCACGACGACACAATCTAGTGGTCACTCCTGGAAATTCAGCACCCTCTGGCCGGCTGCAAACGCTTCGCAGGCCGTCGTCCTTGGTCGGCCGCATACCTTTGGGTGTGCGGCCTCCCTGCGTCCTAGGCTTGCTCGGTTTTCGCTCGGCCACCGGGCCCGAATTTCCAGGAGCAACCACTAGAGGCCGCGGCGTGACCGTGGGCCCAGCCGACGCGATGGACCGAACGCCGCCGGCTAGGCGTGAGTCGACTGGTAGACGTAGGCGGCAAGGTTCGCGAGCTGGGTGCTCGTGAGCGAGCCGAAGGCCGGCATGTACTGGCTTCCTCCTTGCACCTGCACGATGATCGCAGCCTGTCCCGGCGCTACTTGATCGAGGTTCGGGCCGACGCCTCCGGTCGCGCCAGCCGCCTTCAGCGTATGGCAGCTCCCGCAGCCGTTCGCTGCCCAAACGGCGGCGCCTGCTACGGGATCGCCGCCGAGCGCCTCGGTCGCGGGCGGCTTCACGATCGTCGTCGTGGTGGCGGCCGTGGTGGTGGTGGTGGTGGTGGCTGTGCTGGTTGTGGACGGCGCGGTCGGCTTGACTCCGATCCCGATCAGGCCTTTCATCCCGCCGGCCGCGTGTCCGGGAACAGTGCAGAGAAACTTGTAGATTCCGCGCTGCTTGAAGGTGATCGTCAACGTCGTCGACTGTCCAGGCTTCAACAGCTTCGTGCTGGTCCCGTTACAGCTATTCGCCTTGTCGGTCTTCGCGGGGGTCTTGCAGACCTTGAAGTCGTGCGAGAGCTTTCCCTTGTTGGTCACCTTGAACGTGACGGTCATCGATCGGGTCTTCGCCGCCCAGGGCAGAAGAGACGTCTTCGAGAGCTTGAACGCCAGCTCCGATGGCTGCCCCGCCGTCACGATGACGATGTTTGCGGTGGTCGCATTCCCGCGCCCGTCCGCGGGTGCGGTCCGGAAACCGGCAAGCCCCGCCACGAGCCCGGCGCAACCCAATGCGATGATGCTGAGCACGAGCGCCGGCTGGGGTCGGCGCGTCCTGGCTGCTCGGGCCTCTCCTTTGCCGTTGATCACGATTGGGCCGGACTCCTTCTTCTCTTCTCCGAACGTAGCCCCGGACACCGCGCGACACAAGCGTGCGAACCCCTTTACGTCGGAGCGGGAAAACCCGTAGCCGGCCGCGGGCGCCGACCGCTTCTGAGGCCGGCTCCCACTCGCTTCTGGCCGGGGTTGCCGTCGCGCAGCCCGATCGACGACGGGGCTCGCCGAGAGTCTCTGACTAAGACTCAGAGAATGACCGAAGCGGCTGTGATCCGGGTCCGCAGCTTCAACCGGCTCGTCACCCAGCGCGTCGGGGCGCTGAACGACCAGTACCTCGCGCGCGACAGGCCGCTCGGAGAGGCCCGCCTGCTCTGGGAGATCGGCCGCGAGGGCTGCGAGGTACGGACGCTGCGCTCCCGGCTCGGTCTCGACTCGGGCTACCTCAGCCGCCTGCTTCGATCGCTCGAGACGGCGCGGCTGATCAGCGTCGAGCGAAGCACCGACGACCGGCGCGTCCGGACAGCGCACCTCACACCCGCCGGGCTCGCCGAGCGAGAGCTGCTCGAGCAGCGCAGCGACGAGCTCGCCCGCTCGTTTCTCGAGCCTCTGAGCGAGGCGCGCCGGGAACGGCTGGTAGCTGCGATGGCCGAGGTCGAGCGGCTGCTTACCGTCACCCTGGTCGAGATCAGGGCGGTCGACCCGGGCTCATCCGAGGCCCGGTTCTGCCTCGGTGAGTACTTCGCCGAGCTCGGGCGGCGGTTCGACGCCGGGTTCGACCCCGCTTCGGACACGACAGCGCAGCTGCACGAGCTCAGGCCCCCGGCCGGTGTCTTTCTCGTGGCGACCCTGCGTTCGGAGCCGATCGCCTGCGGCGGCCTGAAGCTGCACGGCAACGAGCCGGCCGAGCTCAAGCGCATGTGGGTCGCGCCGTCCGCGCGCGGCCTGGGGCTCGGACGCCGCCTGCTCACGGAGCTCGAGCGCCGAGCCGCCGCCGCAGGCGCCCACACGGTCCGGCTCGAGACGAACAAGAACCTCACCGAAGCGATCAGGCTCTACCGCTCGGCCGGCTACACGGAGGTCGAGCCGTTCAACGACCTGCCGTACGCACACCACTGGTTCGAGAAGCAGCTCGTGCCGGCGTCCTCGGACGCGACTTCTTAACGCCCTCTTAGCCTCTGCCGGTTAGCTTGGCAGCCATGAGATCGTTCTCAGTCCTCGCCGGCATGGCGATCGTCGTGCTCGGGTTCGCCGCCGGCTCGTCGCTCGGAGCTTCCACGCAGGCGCCCTCGCTCGTGAGCTCTCCGTCGGAGGTGGGCGCAGCCGTGGTCGGGCAGCGCCTGACGGGCACGGCCGGCAGCTGGACCGGAACCGGGACGCTCACCTATGCCTATCAATGGCACCGGTGCGACGCGACGGGGGCGAAATGCACCTCGATCACCGGGGCGAGCGCGCTCAGCTACAAGCTCGTCCCCAAGGATGTCGGCCAGACGCTCGGTCTCACGGTCACCGTGACCGATGCCGCCGGAACGACCAGCGGCTACGCGAACCTGATCGGCCCGATCGCAGCCGCGTCGTCGCCACTCGTCTCGACGATTCAGCCGGTGATCAGCGGCACGACGAACCAGGGACAGTCGTTGCAGGTCAGCGACGGGCTCTGGAGCCCGAAACCGACGCTCGTCTCATACGCGTGGCAGCGCTGCACCCAGTACGGCCGTGCCTGCGTGCCGATCCCGAACGCAACCACGAGCTCCTACGTCGCAGGCGCCGACGACGTCGGTCACGCGCTCGTGGCGATCGTCACCGCCACCTCGGGAGCGACGACCGTGAGCGCGTTCAGCACGACGGCAGCCGTCGTCGGCGCCACGACGACCGTGACCAGCACGACCACGACCACCACCACGACCACCACTGCCGGCAAGGGGCCGGCGCTGACGGCCCGCCCGACCGTGACCGGGTCGGTCGCGGCCGGCAACCGCCTGACGGCCGGACCCGGAACGTGGTCGGGCTCGGGGACGCTCGCCTACGCCTATCAGTGGTATCGCTGCAGCACGACCGGGGCGACCTGCAGCTCGATCCACGGGGCAACCGGGCCCTCGTACAAGCTCGTGCTCAAGGACATCGGGCAGACGATCGGCCTCACCGTCAGCGCGTCCGACTCGTCGGGGAAGACGAGCGGCTACGCAAACCTGATCGGCCCGGTCGCGCCATCGACGTCGGCGCTCGTCTCGACCACCCAGCCGACGATCACCGGCACGGCCAAGGTCGGCCAGATCTTGCTCGTCTCGAACGGCGTCTGGACGTCGGCGCCGACCGCCTACACGTACTCCTGGCTGCGCTGCAACCAGAACGGCCGCATCTGCACGCCGATCGCCGGCGCGACGCAAACCACCTACACGACCACCGGGCAGACGCCGAGCCACACGATCGTCGCGGTCGTCCAGGCCGTCTTCGGCACCACGATCCAGGCCGCTCTCAGCGCGGCCACGGCGACGATCGGCTGACGGCCTACTTCAGCGCATCGCCGAGCGCGTATGCGCAGACGGCCTTCGTGGTCTTCGTGTAGATCGTCTTGCCGCCCTTGGCCAGCGTGATCTTCACAGGCACCCCGCAGGATCCCGTCCTCGTGTTCGTCGCGACCTGAGCATTCGACTTGTACGTCCAGATGACGACGTTCTGCCAGGCGCCGGTCGCTTTGATCCCGGTCTGCTGCTCGGCGGTGCTCAGCTTGCAGGTGATCGTGTCACCCGCCGTGCTGCACGAGCCTCCGGCGAAGGGCGGCTTGACGGTCGCGAACGGCTGGCCCGGAACCTGGATCTTCAGGCTGTCGGCGATCGCTCCGCAGCCGATCGTCAGGCTGCCGGAGGCCTCCTTCCCGAGCGCGACGCCGCCGGCGATGCCGCCGAGGTTCGTCGTCCCTCCCGATGCGCTGCTGCCGAGCACACCGGTGGCTTCGAGGATCGGACAGGAGCTCGTCTGAGGCGAAGTCGCACCGGCTGCGGTGGCTGCGCCTGCAGCCGCACACACGCACAGCGCGACGAGAACGGCGAGCCCAGGTGCCCGAAGGGCTCGTGAACGGTTATCGACAAGCCGACGGATGTTCATCTGGTCCTTCCTTTCCTCGGCGGTGGACTCGTGCAGCACACGCTACGCCCGCCGTATTGCGGTCGCAATAGGGGTTTGCTGAAGACTCTGTTGGTAGTTACCCGCCATGGGAGCGCAGCGGCCCGTCACGCATTGAGGTATTAACGAGGTGCGTCATGGATGAGAATCCGCGGATCTCGAGCGAGCACAGGTGACGCCCACGTGGCGGGTTGCCTCGGGTGGCGCCGCCGTGATCGCGGTGCTCGCGGGCGCGATCCTGCTCGCGGGTTGCGGGGGCAAGAAGGCCGTGCTGCCTCCCGCCGTCCCGGCGAACCCGAAGCCGACACAGGGCGGGTCGACGCAGTGCCCGCCGGTCAAAGGGACGACCTGGGTCTACCCCGCGGACGTCGAGATGAGCAGCGACACCTACGAGGCGTTCACGGTCGGGTTCAGCTGCGCGACGGCGACGTCCTACATCAAGCAGATCGTCGGCAAGAAGCTCCCGCCCGACGCCGCGTACCAGGAGCAGCCGCTGCCGGGGATTCCGGGCTTCGAGTGCACCGCCTACCCCGACAAGAACGGGCATGCATACGGCGGCTCGTGTCGGCGCGGCGCGTCCGAGTTCGGCTGGAATCTGAACGTCCTCTACCAGGCGACGACCCTCGAGGGTGAGCAGAACATCGCCGACAACAGCGCCGCGACTTCGGTGATCAGAGCGGCCGGGAAGGGCAAGTACGAGCTCGAGGTCCAGAACACGAGCCGCATGGGCTTCATCGACTCGTTCCGCTGGGTGCCGCCGCCCGGGATGAAGGTCCTCGCCGTCACGGGCAGCAGCCGCGGGACGTGCGTGGTCGATTCGTCCGGGGCGATCTCGTGCGCGGCGAAGCTCCAGCCGCCGAAATGCCTCTGCCGCCCGAGCGGCGGGGCGATCACGGTCGACTTCACGACTCCACCGGCGGTCGTGCTCCGGATCAAGGGGTACGCAGAGAGCTCGGGTGTGCTCGGGGCGCGTCTGCGGATCGTCGCGATGACGCCGATCCACTACCTGATCGCAGCGACGCTGGAGCAGGAACGCCAGGGCCACCTGTAGGGATGCGGGTGCGGAGTCGCAGTTGAAGAGGTGGTCGCTCCTGCTCGTCCTGCCGGTCGTCTTGCTCACCGTCGCCTGCGGGTCGCCGTCGCCGGTTCTGGTCAAGACCGAGCGCGACCGGGCCCTCGGCACGATCCTGGTCACGAAGACGGGAATGACCCTCTACCACATGAAGAGCGAGACGAACGGCCGGATCGACTGCACGGGCGCCTGCGCCAAGCTCTGGCCGCCGCTGACCGCGGGCGGAGGTGCCAAGGTCGTCGGTGGGCCGGGCGTCAACGCCTCGGAGCTCGGCACGGTCAAGCGTTCCGACGGCAAGGTCCAGGTGACCTACAACGGCCTGCCGCTCTACCGCTACTCGGGGGACGTAAAGCCCGGTGAGACGACGAGCCAGGGTCTGAACGGCTTCTGGTATGCAGTCACGCCCGCGGGCACGATCACGAAGGGCGACACGGTGCGGGTGGGCGAATGTGCTCCGGGCGAGACCATCCCCCAGGGAGCCGTCGGCGACGACGACGACGACAACACCGTCAACGGCCCGAGCGACGGCGATGGCTGTTACTAGGCCCGCGTGACCCCCGCGGCACGCAACTCGCGGCTGACCCTCAGACGATGCTGCGACGGAGTGAGAGCACGCGCCGGCGGATGCGTCGCCCGGTCGGTCGGGCGAGCTGTTCGACGCGGAGCCGGAGGAGCGGCAGCACCTCGCCGGTCCTCCGGAACGGATCCGCGATCGGAGCGCCGCCGTCGAGCGGCTGGGCCGCCACGATCGTGCCGTTGAGCTCCGCGACGACGTAGCGCCCCGGGCGCATCCTCGTGCCCTCGAGCTGGGCGAGGCGCTCGAGCGCGGGGTCGTCGTGGGCTCGGCACAGCCGCAGGAAGACCGCCTCGTCGGCGACGAGCTTCGCAACCTCGTGCGTGCCGCTCGCATACGAGTGTCGGGTCACGAGCTCGAGTCTGTCTCGCTGCTGGCGCAGGAGCGCGTCACGGTAGTCCTGATGCTGATGCACGTTAACCTCCTCGTCTCGGTCAATAACCTGTGTTATCATGATAGTGGTTACTAACCGACAAAGCAAGAACAATGGTTACTGAAGAGCTGATCACGGACTTCGTCAACACCCTCCACGAAGGCGAGGAGGCTCTCGCGACGCCGGCCGAGCTCGGCGGCTGGCTCGTCGAGCACGGCCTGGCGGCGAGGCGGCCGCGGGCGACCGCCGACGACGTGAGCGAGGCCAAGGCGTTGCGCGAGGCGTTGCGCGCGCTCCTGCTCGCGAACAACGACGTCGCCGTGGATGTCGCCAGTGCGACCGCCGTCCTGGACGGGGCTGCCCGGCGCGCGGGGATCGAGCTTCGGTTCGTCGACGGCGCGCCCGTGCTCGTCGCGGAGGCCGCCGGCGTTCCCGGCGCGCTGGGCCAGATCCTGATCGCGGTTCAGGCCATGACCGCCGACGGCACCTGGGCCCGGCTGAAGGCGTGCCGGGCACGGGACTGCGAATGGGCGTTCGTCGACAATGCGAAGAATCAGTCGCGAGCCTGGTGCTCGATGCGCTCGTGCGGCAACCGCGAGAAGGCTCGCGCCTTCCGTGAGCGGCGCCGCCCCGCCGCAGGCGCCTGAGCTGTCGACATGTCTTAAAGAGCCACTAGTGAAGTTGCTCGTCCGGGTGCAAGATCGCGGTGTTGCACTTTTGGCACGAAGTTGGCACCCGCGCGTCACACGTGGGCCGCTACGTTGGCAGGAATGACAACGAGGAGGTTCGACATGTTCAAAGAGCTCACGAACGAGCTGCTCGACCTCACCGCGAGCGTTCGCGGTGAGAGAGCTCCCCATTTCGCGATGGTCATCGACTGCTGCAGCTCCTCGAGCTGTTCGTGCCTGTTCTTCTGCTTCTGATGGCCGAAGAGCTCATCCAGTCGCGGGCTGGCGGTCCGACTTGGGGACAGATCGACCGGTGACGGCATCGGTCCCCGACCGGCCGCTGCTGGCTCCGTGGTACCGCCTTGTCGAGAGCGACGGACGGCTCCTGCTCGAGCATGGGCAGTCCGTCGTCGCTCTCGAAGGGGCGGCGGTCCACACGCTCCTGCCGCACCTGCTCCGGCTGCTCGACGGGACGCGAACGGTCGACGAGCTCGTCGACCGGCTCGGGGCCGCGGCTCGACCCGCGATCGAGCATGCGCTCGAGACGCTGACATTGAAGGGGCTGGTCGTCGAGGGGCCGGACGTTACTGCGCCGGACGTCGAGCCGACTGCCCACGCCTTCGCGGCCGCCTACGGCCTCGCACCGTCGCGCGTCGCCGACCGCCTCCGTGCGGCCGTCGTCGGCGTTGTCGGCGACGCGATCGCCGGAGCAGAGATCGCCCGGCTCCTGCTCGCCGCCGGGGTCGGCCAGATTCGACGCTGTGCCTGGGACCAGGCCGACGAGATCGACCTTGCCGTTGTGGCACCGGCGGCACGCGAGGTTCCATTGCTCCGATCCTGGAACCGGACAGCCCTCGCCGTCGGCACCCCGTGGCTTCCCGTGCGGCCGTTCGACGGCCGCCTTGGCGCCGTTGGGCCGCTCGTGATTCCCGGCGAGTCGTGCTGCTATGAATGCTTTCTCCTCCGTCGAGCCGCGAACCTGGAATACGGCGATGATCTGCCGCTGATCGAGGCGGCGCCGCTCGCCGCGACCGCGGATCCGGCCTTCGAGGCGCTCGTCGTTGCGCTCGCAGCCCATCTGGTGCTGCGCTGGATCGCCGGGCACGACGGGACCGTGCCGGGAGTGCTGTATGCCGTCGAGGTTCAGCCGCTGCCGGCGATCACCGAGCACGGCGTGCTTCGTGTCCCGCGCTGTCCGGCCTGCTCGCCGGCGGAGCGCTCCGCGCCGGTGCTTCCGTGGCACGCCGCCGAGGTCGCATGATCGAGACGCTGTCTCACCCGCTCGGGCGCGCCGTCTCACCGTATACGGGGATCGTGCGCTCGCTGGAGGAGTGCCTCTGCCTTCCGTGCGAGCCACCGCTCTTCCGTTTTGCTGCCGAGATCGGGCGCGGCGAGCCTGTCCTGGGCGAGCAGCTCGATCACCTCTCGGGCATCGGGGGAGCCGGGCTGACCCGACGAGAGGCGGCCTCGGCGGCGGTGGGGGAGGCGCTCGAGCGGTACTCCGCGACGTTCGTCCCGCGCGAGCAGCTCGTCACGGCGTCAGCTCGCGAGCTCGGAGCGGATGCCGTCGCACCCGATCGCTTCGCGCTGTTCTCCGGAGCCCAGTATGCGACCCCTGGGTTTCCGTTCCGGCCGTTCACGTCGGACACGCGGGTGCCCTGGGTCCGCGGCTACGCGCTCGCCGATCGCAGTCCGGCATGGTTGCCGGCGGAGCTCGTCTTCCTCGGCGATGTTGGCGACCAGGGCGCCACGCGGATCGGCTACGCAACCAGCAGCGGGATGGCCTGCGCTGAGAGCGTCGAGCAGGGCCTCATGCGGGGGCTCTGCGAGCTGCTCGAACGCGATGCGTTCATGATCGTCTGGGCGAACCGGCTCTCGCTCCCGGCGCTCGACCTGGCGAGCGATCCGCAGCTCGAAGAGCTGGACCGCCGCCTGTTCGCGCCGACAGGGCTGAGCTACGTCGCGATCGATCTCTCGGTGTTCCACCGGCTGCCGACCGTTCTCGGGGTCGTGCGTGCACCGGCCTGGTGTCCCGGCGCGCTGGGCGTGGGGGCCGGGACGGCTCCCACGGTCAAGCGCGCGGTGTGGAAGGCGCTCTCCGAAGCGTTCGCGTCGCGATCCGCAGGCCCGAAGCTGAGCATGCTCGAGCGCAGCCACGACTACGGCCCGGAGGGTGCGGGTGTGGCGTCGTTCGAGGATCACATCGCCTACTACGCCGATCACGGTCGTGCCGAAGCGGCCGCGTTCCTCGACGCAAGCACGGAACGTTCGCCGGTTGCCGCCGTCCCACACCTCCCGGGCAGCTCCGCGGCGGAGCACGTCGAAGCACTCTGCGAGCGCGTCGACGCAGCCGGCTCGGCCGCGTACGCCGTCGACGTGACAGCGCCCGACGTCCGCGAGCTCGGTCTCGTGGTCGTGAAAGTGATCGCCCCGGAGCTCTGCTCGCTCGATGTACCCCACGCCGGACGATTCCTCGGCGGGCGCCGGCTCTACGAAGCTGCGGGCGAGCTCGGCCTCCGAGCCGGGCCATTGTCGGTCCCTGTCAATCCTGAGCCGCACCCATTTCCGTGACACGTCAGGTCCCGACCGCGGAGTTCGCATCGCTCGTGTACGGCGCCGCCGGCGTCCCGCTCGACGACCCTGCTGAGACCTTCCACGAGGCATCGCGCCTGTACCCGAACGTTGCCCCGGGCCGACTCACGACGCTGCTCGCTCTCCCGGGGAGCCCCGAGCTCCAGCAAACGGTCTCCAGGTCGAGCCGGACGCACAGTCACCGGCCGGCACTCGACCTTCCACCGGGCAAGCTGCCTCGCCGCCAGTTCCGCGAGCTCCTGGCAGCTCGCCGATCAGGGCTGGCGGCGAGCGGTCGGAGGGTGGCGCTCCGGGATCTCGCCGCGGTGCTGCAGGCGAGCTATGCGGCCGACATTCCCGGGCCCGGGCCGTCCCGTCGGCCGGTCCCTGTCCGGTGGCGCCCTCTATCCCCTCGAGCTCTACGTGATCGCGCTGGCGATTGACGGCGTCGAGCCGTCCGTCTCGCATTACAACCCGTTCCGGCACAGCCTCGAGCTGCTCGGCCCGGTCGATCGCAAGAGCGTTCGGTCGACGCTCGTCGACCCGGCTCTGGCGGACGCGGCCGGCGCGCTCATCGTCGTGACGGCGCTGTTCTGGCGGTCGCGGTTCAAGTACGGCGCGCGCGGATACCGCTTCAGCCTCCTCGAGGCCGGCCACGTCGTCCAGAACGCTCTGCTCGCGGCCGCTGCGCTCCGGCTTCAGGCGCTGCCGGTCGGCGGGTTCTACGACCGCCGGCTCGACGGCCTCGTGGGCGCGGACGGGCTCGACGAAGCATCGGTGTACGCACTCCTGCTCGGCGGCCCGCAGTGAGCCGCGCGGCAAGTCTCTGGCTGCAGGTCGGTGTCGTCACCATGGTGGCCGTTGCCTTCCTGGTCCTCATTGCGCCACCGCATCCCGCAGCGCACGTGCCCTGGGCCGTCGCGGCCGGGGCGGGCCTCGGCTGTGGCGTTGCGCTGTACGTGGCGGTCACCCGTTGCCGCCCGCTGCTTCCGGCACGACGAGGCTCCGCGGCGGTCGGTGTCGGCACACAGGCGTTCTTCGGGCTGCTGGCCACCAACGAGGAGATCATCTGGCGGCGAGTTGTGCTCGGCGAGCTGCTCGGCGCCGGGGCGATCACGGCAGTTCTCGTGAGCACGGTTGGGTTTGCGGTGGTGCACCGGACTCGGCGAAGGCTTCAGCTGGGTACCGGCGCCGTCTTCGGCGCCTTGTACGTCTCGACCGGAGCGCTCGCGGCGTGCGTTGTTGCTCACTGGGCATACAACGCCCTCGTTGGAGCGCTGGTCGACCACCGCCGGGCCGTCGGGAGCGCGGCGCCGTGAGCATCGCCACGCTCGCAGGCGTGACCAAGCGGTTTGGAGTCGTCACAGCCCTCGACGACGTGACGTTCGCGGTCGAAGGCGGCGACGTCGTCGCCCTGCTCGGGCGAAACGGCGCCGGCAAGTCGACGGCGCTTGCAGTCCTGCTCGGCCTCCGCTGTCCTGACAGCGGCGTCGCGCGCCTGCTCGGCAGCGATCCGCGGCGCACCGACGCAAGGCGCGAAGTCGGTGTCACACCCAGGAGACGGCCTTTCCGCCGACGCTGCGCGTCCGCGAGCTGGTCGACCTCGTCCGTGCCCACTACGAGCACCCGTTGCCGGCCGCGACAGTCCTGACTCGCTTCGGCCTCGCCGAGCTCGCGACCCGGCAGCTCGGCGGGCTCTCCGGTGGGGAGCGCCGCCGTGTCGGCGTCGCTCTGGCGTTTGCAGGCGCGCCGCGGCTGGTCGTGCTCGACGAGCCGACCAACGGCCTCGACGTCGTCGCGCGTCACGCGGTCTGGGACGCGATCCGCGCGCACGCAGGTGACGGTGGCACGATCCTGTTCACGACTCACCAGCTCGAGGAGGCCGACACTCTGGCCCGGCGGGCCGTGCTGATCGAGGCAGGGGTGATCGTCGCCGATGGGACAGTCGCCGAGATCAAGGCGGAGGCAGGGCTCACCCGGGTGTCGTTCCGCGCGCCCGAGCGACTGGCGATCGACGGCGCGCAGCGCGAAGGAACGCGCGCTCGCATCCTGACCAGCGACGCGGGTGCGGCGGTCGAGCGCCTCGTTCGCGCCGGAGTGCCGCTTGTCGACCTCGAGGTGCGGCCGCTGACGCTCGAAGAGGCACTGGCGGCCAGGGTGGTGACGCAATGAGGCTTGTCTTCGTGCACGCCCGCGCCATGACGCTCGAACTGGCCCGCCACCCGGCCTATCTCGTCCCGACGCTCGTGTTCCCCGCCGTGTTCTTCCTGTTCTTTGTTGTGCCGGGAGCAGGTGGGTATTCGACGGTGAAGATGGCTACCTTCGCCGGGTTCGCGGCAATCGGTGTCGCGTTCTTCCAGTTCGGCGTCGGGATCGCGGTCGAGCGCGCCTCGCCTTGGGAGCGATATCTGCGCACGTTGCCTCTCGGAGTTGGTGTCAGGCTCGGCGCGCGCGTCCTCTCAGCGGCGATCTTCGCGGCGGCTGCCGCGGCAGCACTCGTTCTGACCGCGGTCGCGACGACGGGTGCGTCGCTTCCGGCCGGGCGCTGGCTGGAGCTCGCCTGCGTTCTCATCCTGGGCACAGCACCGTTCGCATTGCTCGGAATCGCGCTCGGATACTGGGCACCCGAGCGTGGCGCGCTTCCGATCGCGAATCTCCTGTACCTGGGTCTCTCGTATGCGGGTGGTCTCTGGATTCGCCCGCAGGACCTGCCGGCGGGTGTCGCGGCGGTCTCTCCGTACCTGCCGACGCGCGCGCTCGCGGACGTTCTCACAGCAACCGTCTCGGGCAACCCGTTCTCGCCTCGTCCCTGGGCGGTGCTGATTGCGTTCGCAGCGCTCTTCGCCGCAACTGCCGTCTGGGGCTACCGGCGGGACGAGGGGAGGCACTTTCGCTGACGCGAGCCTGCACACGGTGTTTGTATCGAGCGTCACACAACGGCGTCCGCGTTCCGTACAATGCGCCCCTTGATCTGGGAGATCGTGTTCCTGCTGTTGATCCTGAAGATCCCGCTCGTGTGGGTGTGCTGGGTTGTCTGGTGGTCCGTGAAGGCCGAGCCGGAGGTCGGCGCCGACGGGGAGAGCAACCAGGACATGAACTGGCGCCCGTGGCGTCGCCCGCCGGGCTCGAAGCCGATGCGCGGCGGCCCGCACGGACGAGGAGCGCGCAAGGCCGCCCGCGCCGCCCGCGCGCGAGACCGCGCGGACGTCTAGTGCGTCCGTCCGTAAGTTCGGTGCGTTATCCGGGGGATGGATCGTCGTTTGTGGCAAGGACGCAGGGAGCCTCGATAGCTGTAGCTATCGAGGTGACTGAGGACACAGCCACGGGCGGCGAGACGCCGCCGGGAACGTGCCGAACTTACGGACGAATGCACTAAAGCGCCGGCGGCCCAGGTTCCGCGTCGGCAGCAGCAGGAACCGGGCCGGTGCTACAAAACAAGAACGGGATGGCCATGCACGACGTCGATGGGCTGAACTCTGGCTACGCGCGTCTGCTCCTCGACGAATACCTCGAGAATCCAGACGCAGTCTCTGCCGAATGGCGCGCGCTCTTCGAGAGTGGGGAGAGCGGTCTCGTGGCCACTCTTCCGGGCCTCGTGCGGCTGCTCGAGAGTGCGCGCAATGGGGCCGGGAACGGCCATGCCGTCACGGTGGCACCTCGTCCGGAGGCTCCCGAGCTCGAGCTGCTCGCCGGTGTCGCCGCCGCGGTGGCGCTCGTGAAGGCCCACCGCATGCACGGGCACCTGGCTGCGCACCTCGACCCGCTCGGCTCCGAGCCGGTCGGCGACCCGGCGCTCGACCCCCTGAGCCACGATCCGCCGCTGACGCTCGAGCTCCAGGCCCGTATCCCAGCCTCGCTGCTGAGCGTTCATGTCGGGGGCGAGACGGTTGCCGAGGCGCTGCCGCGGCTCGAGGCCACGTACTGCGGGACGATGGCGTACGAGATCGAGCACATCTCCGACCACGAGCAACGCGTCTGGCTCCGGCAGGCGATCGAGTCCTGGCGCTACCGCGAGCCGCTCACGGCCGAGGAACAGCGCCGCCTCTACGTTCGCCTCTGCGAGGTCGAAGGCATGGAGCGCTACCTGCGCCGCGCGTTCCTCGGCCAGAAGCAGTTCTCGCTCGAAGGGCTCGACGTGATGATCCCGATGATCGACGAGGCGATCGAGCTGGCCGCCGAGGAAGGAGCCCGCGAGGTCGTGCTCGGCATGGCGCACCGCGGCCGCCTGAATGTCCTTGCCCACACGATCGGGCTCCCCTACGAGAAGATCCTGCGCGAGTTCGAGGGCGAGCGGACGATCGACGCCGTGATCGCCGACTCCGAAGGAGGCACCGGCGATGTGAAGTACCACCTCGGCGCGCAGGGCACGCGCCATACCGCGGTCGGCAAGGTCGGGGTCACGCTCGCCGCGAACCCGAGCCACCTCGAGGCCGTCGATCCGGTCGTCGAGGGCCGGACGCGTGCCGAGCAGACCGACCGCGAGACGCCGGCCGGCGCACACGATCCGATGGTTGCGCTGCCGATCCTGCTCCACGGCGACGCCGCCTTTGCAGGCCAGGGAGTCGTCGCGGAGACGCTGAACCTCGAGGCGCTCGCCGGGTACGCGACCGGAGGCACGCTCCATCTGATCACGAACAACCAGATCGGCTTCACCACGGATCCCGCCGAGGGCCGGTCGACGCGCTACTCCTCCGATCTCGCGAAGGGCTTCGACGTCCCGATCGTGCACCTGAACGCCGACGATCCCGAAGCGGCGATCTCGGCGATCCGGCTGGCGCTCGCCTACCGTGAGCGGTTCCGCCACGACGTCGTGATCGACCTCGTCGGCTATCGCCGCTTCGGTCACAACGAGCAGGACGAGCCTGCCTACACGCAACCGTTGATGGTGGAGCGGATCAACGCGCACCCCACGGTGCGCGAGCTGTACGGCGAGCAGCTCGTCGGCGCCGGCGTGCTCACCGCGACCGAAGCCGAGGCGCACATCGGCGAGGTGGAGACCCAGATCCGGGAGGCGCACGCGCGGCTGAAGGCGTCCTTCGCCGACGGGATTCCGGTGAAGACGAGGAGTGAGGGCGTGCCGCGGGGCGCCGGAGCTCCCATCGAGACTGCGGTCGCCGAGCCCGAGCTTCGCAGCCTGAACGAGCAGCTGTTGCGCGTCCCGAACGGCTTCACCGTCCATCCGAAGCTCGCCCGGCAGCTCGAACGGCGGCAGCTCGCCCTGGACGAGGGCGGCATCGACTGGGGTCAGGCCGAGGCACTCGCATTTGCGTCGCTGCTCGTCGACGGGGTCCCGATCCGCCTGACCGGCCAGGACACCGAGCGCGGGACGTTCTCGCACCGCCACCTCGTCCTCCATGACGTCGAGACCGGCGCCCGTTACGCACCGATCCAGCATCTGGCCGCCGCCGACGCCTCGTTCGAGGTCTTCAACTCGCCACTCTCGGAGTACGCGTGTCTCGGGTTCGAATACGGCTACTCGACAGCAGCGCCGGAGGTTCTCGTCCTGTGGGAGGCCCAGTTCGGCGACTTCGCGAACGGCGCCCAGACGATCATCGACCAGTTCATCTCGAGCGGATTCGCGAAGTGGAAGCAGTCTTCGCGCCTGACGCTTCTGCTTCCGCACGGATACGAGGGCAACGGGCCCGAGCATTCGAGCGCCAGGCTCGAACGGTACCTCCAGCTTGCCGCGCAGGAGAACCTCCGGATCGCGAACTGCACGACCGCGGCGCAGTACTTCCATCTCCTGCGCCGCCAGGCGCTCGAGGCGGTCGCCCAACCGCTCGTCGTGATGACGCCGAAGGGGCTCCTACGCTTGAAGGAGGCGTCGTCGGATCTCCGCGATCTGACGCACGGGGCGTTTCGGCCCGTGCTCGACGCCGACGTTCGCGACAAAGCCGCGGTCCGGCGGCTCGCGTTCTGCTCCGGGAAGGTCTACTACGACATCGTCGGGCACGAGGCGGGCAGCACCCCGGACGGAGCGCGACCGGAGGGAGTTGCCGTGGCACGGATCGAGCAGCTCTACCCGTTCCCGGTGCAAGCTGCCCGCGACCTCATCTCGTCGTATCCGTCGCTCGACGAGATCGTCTGGGCCCAGGAGGAGCCGCAGAACATGGGTGCGTGGCGAACGATCCGCCATCGGCTCGAAGAGGCGGCAGGCGGCATCTCGGTTCGCTTCGTCGGCCGCCCATGGCGGGCGAGCGCGGCCGACGGGTACCCGACGGCGCATCATCTCGAGCAGGACCGGATCGCTCGTGCGGTTCTGACGCTCTAGCTCGAGCTAGAGGTGGTGCCGGCGCCCTTGCAGTGCGGTACGGGCCAAGCGCGGCCCGTGCTTTCGTAGTTGTCTTAGAATCCGTTTGCGATGCCGGCGCGGGATGCGTCTCCAGATGTCCCAGACGGCAATTGCAACCGACCAGAGGCCGACCTGACGGCGGAAGATTCGGCGAAGTCGGGGCATTTCGGCAATTCTACGATCTTCGTATGAACGCTTATGGATTCTCATGCTTTGCGACCGACCTGCCGACAATGAGTAGACGGTGATCGGCAGTCGCCGACGTTCCGCGACTTCGAGGCTTGCGGTGATCGGAAGTCTCAAGTTCAAGCTCACTGCGGCCTTCGCTATCGCCGCGCTGCTCCCAGTCGCGGGAGCAATCTACGGGCTCGAAACGCCTGCTCTGCTCGCATCCATGGTGATCCTCGGGATCGCCTGCCTGCTGGCGTGGAGATCGACCGTCAGCACACTACGGCGGTTGGTCGACGCCGCCAACGCGATCGCCCACGGGCGGCTGCAGGAACGGCTCGAGATCCGTGGGGCGGACGAGTTCGCGCAGGTCGCCGAGGCGTTCAACCGCATGGCGGCGGAGCTCGAGCAGCGGCTTGCGGAGCTCAAGGGCGAGCGCCAGCGTGCTCGGGATGCGACAGCCCGTTTCGCCGAAGTGCTGGCCGCGACCCATGACGTCGATCAGCTCCTGCGAGTAGTGGTCGAGGGCGCAGTCGAGGCGACCGGCGCTGACGGAGGGGTTGTCGTCGGCCCTGACGGCGAGCTCGCGCGAGCGGGTGATCCCGAGGCCGGCTCGCGGTTGCTCGAGCTTCCGCTGAGGGCCGGGAAGCAGCACTTTGGCTGGGTCGTCCTGTCGGGCGAGAGCTTCGACAACGGACGACGCGAGACAGTGACGTCGCTTGTCTCCCACGCGGTGATCGCACTCGAGAATGCGCGTCTGCACCGGATCGTCGAACGGCAAGCATTGGTTGACGGATTGACTGGGCTCGCGAATCGGCGCGCGGTCGAGGAGGCGCTTCGCAGTGAGCTTGCACGAGCAGAGCGATTCCAGGGCGACCTCTGTTTTGTGCTCGCCGACCTCGACTCGTTCAAGGCGGTGAACGACCGGCACGGCCATCCGATGGGCGATCACGTCTTGCGCGAGTTCGCACAGACCCTGGTGGAGACGGTCCGCGAGATTGATCTCGCCGGAAGGTGGGGCGGTGAGGAGTTCGCGCTCGTTCTCCCGGGCACTGACACGGCCAGCGGTGTGGCCGTTGCGGAGCGGGCCCGGCGGGCGCTCGAGCTGCGAGGGATCCACACCCCGGGCGGCACATTCGTCCCGGTCACCGCAAGCTTCGGTGTTGCTGCCCTCCCCGCGGTCGCGGCTCCCGAGGAGCTGGTTGCGGCCGCCGACGAAGCCCTCTACCGAGCGAAGCGGGCCGGCAAGAACCGTGTCGCCAGCGCCGCCGACGTGGTCAGTCGCTAAACTCGCCTCCGGCAAGAATGGCGTTCGACCAAGAGGAAGGCATGTCCGTCGAGACTCCGTCGCTCTTCGCAGAGGTCATCCAGGAGCACCTCGAGCTCAAGCGGCGCAACGCGGCGCTCGAGCACGAGATGCCGCTCGAGAAGTACATGAGCGACGATCCCTTCGAGAATCACCCGCTGTTCAAGACCGAAGAGCAGGCCCGCGTCGAGGACACGATGGACGGCGCCCAGTCGATCGTCGACGAGCCGACCTCGCTCGACTGGCCGACGTCCGAGAACACGTTCCCGGATGCCGCGGCTGAGCCCGCCGAGCCGAAGGAGCCGGCGAAGGACGGCGAGGAAGAACAGTCCGACGAGAACCTCTGGTCGCGCTCGCGCGACTTCGACTGGGGCGACTGAGCGCGAGCCGGGCCCGGTGCCTGCGCTCGGCACCGACACACACCTGACACAGCTTCGCGGCTAGCTTCTGCGGATTCCCCCAGTAGTGAGGGACGCGGTGGGCGAGGGAGCGCGCCGGAACCTGCCCAGTCCGATCGGAGCAAGCAGCCTGGAGCGCACGATCGCGAGAGCTACCCTGTCTTCGTGCCGGAGCTGAAGACGTCGAGTGGCTACTCGCCGACCGGGGATCAGCCGCGCGCGATCGCCTCTCTCTCGGCCGGGCTGGCCGCAGGCGAGCGCTACCAGACGCTCCTGGGGGCGACCGGCACCGGCAAGACGGCGACCATGGCCTGGATCATCGAGCAGGTTCAGAGGCCGGCCCTCGTGATCGCCCACAACAAGACGCTCGCCGCGCAGCTCTGCAACGAGTTCCGCGAGTTCTTCCCGGCGAACGCGGTCGAGTACTTCGTCTCGTACTACGACTACTACCAGCCCGAGGCGTACGTCCCGCAGGCCGACCTGTACATCGAGAAGGACAGCTCGCGCAACGACGACATCGACCGGCTCCGCCACGCTGCGACCTCGAGCCTGCTCTCGCGCCGTGACGTGATCATCGTCGCCTCGGTCTCGTGCATCTATGGCCTCGGCTCGCCCGAGGAGTACAAGGATCGCGTCGTCTTCCTCACCGTCGGCGAGCAGCAGGATCGCGACGCCGTGCTGCGCAAGCTCGTGGACATCCAGTACGCGCGCAACGACGCGGTGCTTGGCCGGGGCCGGTTCCGGGTCAAGGGCGACGTGCTCGAGATCCAGCCCGCGCACAGCGAGACGGCATATCGCGTCTCGTTCTTCGGCGACGAGGTCGAGCAGATCACACACTTCGATCCGCTCACCGGCGAGGTGCACTCGCGGCTCGACACGATCACGGTCTTCCCGGCCACGCAGTACGTCACGTCGAAGCCCACGATCGAGCGTGCCGCGGTCGAGATCAAGCGCGAGCTTCAGGCGCAGGTGAAGCGATTCGACGAGGAGGGGAAGATGCTCGAGTCGCACCGGATCCGCCAGCGCACCGAGTACGACCTCGAGATGATGCAGGAGCTCGGCTTCTGCAACGGGATCGAGAACTACTCGCGCATCCTCGACGGCCGCCCGGAAGGGTCGCCGCCGCACACGCTGCTCGACTATTTCCCGTCCGACTTCATCACGTTCATCGACGAGTCGCACCAGACGGTGCCGCAGATCGGCGGCATGTACGAGGGCGACCGGTCGCGCAAGCAGACGCTCGTCGACTTCGGGTTCCGGCTCCCCTCGGCGCTCGACAACCGGCCGTTGCGTTTCGACGAGTTCCTGGCGAAGGTGCCGCAGGTCGTGTTCGTCTCAGCGACGCCTGGTCCGTGGGAGTTGCGCCACTCGACGAACATCGCCGAGCAGTTGATCCGACCGACCGGGATCGTCGACCCCGAGATCGAGCTGCGCCCGACGCGGAACCAGATCGACGACCTGCTGAACGAGATCCGCCGCCGCGAGGAGGCGGGCGAGCGGACACTCGTGACGACCCTGACGAAGAAGATGTCCGAGGACCTGACCGACTACCTGCTCGAGTCGGGCGTCAAGGCGCGCTACCTCCACTCCGAGATCGACACGCTCGAGCGCATCCAGATCATCCGCGACCTGCGGCTCGGCGAGTACGACGTGCTCGTCGGCGTCAACCTGCTCCGCGAGGGGCTCGACCTGCCGGAGGTCTCGCTCGTCGCGATTCTCGACGCCGACAAGGAAGGGTTCCTGCGCGGCCAGACGGCGCTGATCCAGACCATCGGCCGGGCGGCGCGGAACATCAACGGCAAGGTCTTGATGTACGCCGACAAGCACACCGAGGCGATCAAGTTCGCCCTCGACGAGACGAACCGCCGTCGGGCAACGCAACTCGCCTACAACGAGGAGCACGGGATCACGCCCGAGTCGATCGTCAAGAGCGTCTCAGACATCGCGGAGTTCCTGACCATGGACGCGCCGCACGTTCCCAGGAGCACCGGACGCGGGAAGAAGGTCGAAGGGATGGATCGCACGGAGCTCGAGAAGCTCCTCGTCACCCTCGAGCAGGAGATGTACATCGCCGCCGAGGAGCTCCGGTTCGAATATGCGGCGAAGCTGCGCGACGAGCTGAAGGAGCTCCGCCGCGAGCTGCTCGCGCTCGAGGCGAGCGCAGCCTGAGTCGGCCGCCGCGAGAGCTACCCTGGACACATGCTTGGATTCATCGTCTTCACGCTGCTCTGGGGCCTGGCCGTCGGGGGATTGGCACGGCTGGCGATCCCCGGGCCCGATCCGATGCCGATCTGGGCGACGCTTGCACTCGGGCTTGGCGGGTCGATCATCGGTGGGATCGCCTCTCACCTCCTGTTCGGCCTCGGCGCGGGTCTTGCCGGCTCGGTCATCTTCTCGATACTGCTGCTTGCCTGGTACCGCACACAGGTGCAGAAGCGACCGCTCTGGGGGCCCGGCGCCCACGAGCTGCCGAAGTAGAGGCCGGGTGCACTAGCGTTCGCTAGAGCGGGCCCGCACCGCGCGGGAACGTTCGCCGCGCCCTCGGGTTCCAGTCGCCTTCGTTCCAGAGGTAGGTCTCGACCTCGAGGCTCTGTTCATCAGCGGTGTAGACCATCACGCCGCGCGCCTCGCCGCGGCGGTGCGGCCGCGGCTGGCCGAACCCCGGCGCGATCGAGATCACGACCGGGCGGCTCTGCCCGCCGACGACCTCGAACTCGTGCCGCTCGCTGACGGCCGCCTGGTGGATGTGTCCTCCGATGATCAGGTCGGCGCCTGCGTCGACGAGCCCCGCGAGCACGTGCGCACGGCGTGCGACCGGCCGTTTGCGCGTGCGCCACGGAGCTCCGACGAGCTGATGGTGGAGAGCAACGACACGCAATGCACCCGGTGTTGCGGCCAGAAGGCGCTCGGCGACGCGCTCGAGCTGGGCGTCACGAACACCGCCGGACTGGTGGTGCGAAGGGCGAACCGAGTTGATCCCGACGGCCTGGATGGCTGCCGAGGAGTAGAGCGGCTCCGTCGTTTCCCACTGGCGCTCGAACTCGCGCCACGGATGCGTGAACCGTGCCGGAAAGGAGTACGGGATGTCGTGATTGCCCGGGATCACGAGCAGCGGAGCTCCGAGCTCGCGCAGGAGTTGTGCGGCGCGCTCGTGCTGGGCCCGGCGGCCGCGGTGGGTGAGGTCACCGCTCGCGACGATGAGCTCTGGTTTGAGGCGCTCCGCAAGGGCCGCGATCGTGCGTTCGACCCCGGGATCGTGCTGCGCATTCCGCGCGCCGAGATGGATGTCCGACACGTGGAGGATGCGGGTGCGCACCGTCGAAGCAGGCTACAGTGACCGGGATGGCAAACGAGCAGTCGAGCGAGATCTTCGACGATCTCTACCTGGGCATCCGGGCGGGTGGCGCGCTCCGTAAGCAGCGCCGCGGCGAACCGCTCACACCCGAGGAGGAGGAAGCGCTTGGGCGCTGGCACCGCCTCTCACCCTGGCGCAAGGGCATCGCGATCGGCGGGTTCGGCGTTGGCACCTTCGGCATCGGTTTCACCCTCGGCGGCTTGGTTTTCGGCCGCTGGCGCAAGGCCTAGTTGGTCACCCCTGGAAATTCAGCACCCTCTGGCCGGCTGCAAACGCTTCGCATGCCGTCGTCCTCAGTCGGCCACATACCTTTGGGTATGCGGCCTCCCTGCGTCCTAGGCCTGCTCGGTTTTCGCTCGGCCATCCGGCACCGAATTTCCAGGAGCAACCACTAGGACTCGAGGCGCACGCCGCCGCGCCGGCCCGGGTTGCCGTCGAGAGGCCGCCGCCAGACCGCGACCGTGAACTCGGAATGGCTTCTGAGCCCGCTCCCCGACGGGTGGTATTTGTCCTCGACGGCGCGCCGGATCAACTCGGCTATCGAAAGGCTTGTACGTTCGGACGCACGACTCAGATAGACGAATTGGCGATCGCTCAGGGTGATGTGAAACCGCTGGCTCATGGGTATGGCCCATGTGTACCCATGGGCCGGTTCCCTGTCTGTCACAAGACTGCACCAACTTCGCAACGATTGCTCCACAGGCATTGCGCCCCGCACTCACGCGAACGTCCGTTCGCTCGATAGAATGAGCAGCTCATGGCAGCCGACGAGCTCGTAGTCCACGGCGCCAGGGAGCACAACCTGAAGGACATCACCGTCCGACTCCCTCGGCAGCAGCTGATCTGCATCACCGGCCTCTCGGGATCCGGCAAGTCGAGCCTCGCCTTCGACACGATCTACGCCGAAGGCCAGCGCCGCTACGTCGAGTCGCTCTCTGCCTACGCACGCCAGTTCCTCCAGATGATGGAGAAGCCCGACGTCGACTCGATCGACGGGCTCAGCCCGGCGATCTCGATCGACCAGAAGACGACGTCGCGCAACCCGCGCTCCACCGTCGGCACCGTCACGGAGATCTACGACTACCTGCGCCTGCTCTACGCCCGGGTCGGCAGGCCTCACTGCCCCGTCTGCGGCCGTCCGATCGCCGGACAGTCGATCGAGTCGATCGTCGAGCAGATCCTGGCGCTCCCGGAGGGGACGCGCTTCACCGTCAACGCCCCGGTCGTGCGCGACCGCAAGGGCGAGTTCCGCGACCTCTTCGAAGAGTTTCGCAACGAGGGCTTCACGCGCGCCAAGGTCGACGGCGAGATCGTCTCACTCGACGACGTGCCCCCGGAGCTCGACAAGAAGTTCAAGCACTCGATCGACGTCGTGGTGGATCGACTGGTGATGAAGGAGGACCTGCGCACGCGCCTGGCCCAGTCGGTCGAGACCGCCGCCCAGCTCGCCGACGGGCTCGTCACGATCGACCTGCTCGAAACCGGCGAGAGCCGCACCTACTCCGAGAGGTTCGCCTGCCCCGAGCACGGCGTGTCGCTGCCGGAGCTCCAGCCGCGGATCTTCTCCTTCAACTCTCCGCACGGCGCCTGCCCGCGCTGCACCGGGCTCGGCTCGCAACAGGAGATCGACCCCGAGTTGCTCGTTCCCGAGCCGTCGCTCTCGCTGAACGACGGTGCGCTCGTGCCCTGGGCCGTCGGCAACTCGAACTTCTACGAATCCGTGATCCAGGCGATCGCCGAGCGCTACGAAATCGACATGGACAAGCCCTGGGAGAAGCTGACGGAGCAGCAGCAGGGCTACTTCCTCTACGGCACGAACGGTGAGAAGCTCTACGTCAGCTACCGCAACCGGATGAACCGCCGCCGGGCCTACACCCTTGCCTTCGAGGGGATCATCGCCTCGCTCGAGCGCCGCTACCGCGACACCGACAGCTCCTCGCAGCGGGAACGGATCGAGGAGTACATGTCCTTCCGCCCGTGCCCGGTCTGCAAGGGCGCGCGCCTGAAGCCCGAGGTGCTCGCGGTCACCGTCGGCGACAGAAACATCCACGAGTTCACGCGCATGTCCGTGCTCGCGGCGCTCGTCTTCCTCGACCAGCTCGGCCTGACCGAGACCGAGGGGCTGATCGGCGCCCGGATCGTGAAGGAGATCCGCGAGCGCCTGACGTTTCTCGAGAACGTCGGCGTCGGCTACCTCCAGCTCGACCGCGCCTCGGCGACGCTCTCGGGGGGCGAAGCGCAGCGGCTGCGCCTTGCGACTCAGATCGGGAGCCAGCTCGTCGGGGTGCTCTACATTCTCGACGAGCCGTCGATCGGGCTCCACCAGCGAGACAACGACCGTCTGATCGGCACGCTCGAGCGGCTGCGCGATCTCGGCAACACGGTGATCGTCGTCGAGCACGACGAGCAGATGATGCGCAGCTCGGACTGGCTCGTCGACATGGGACCGGGGGCCGGCGAGCACGGTGGCCACGTCGTCGCCGAGGGCACCGCGGCGAAGGTGCAGCGGAACGCGAAGTCGGTCACGGGCCAGTTCCTGTCCGGGAAGCGCCAGATCGCCGTGCCGGAGCGCCGCACCGACGACCGAGGCGTCTTCACCGTGCGCGGGGCCACCGAGCACAACCTGAAGGGAATCGACGTCGAGTTTCCGGTCGGCAGGTTCATCTCCGTCACCGGCGTCTCCGGCTCCGGCAAGTCGACGCTCGTGAACGACATCGTCTACAAGTCGCTCGCGAACCGGCTCCAGCGCATGCGCGTGAAGCCGGGCGAGCACGAGACGGTGGAAGGGATCGAGGCCTTCGACAAGGTGATCGAGATCGACCAGCGCCCGATCGGTCGCACCCCTCGCTCGAACCCGGCGACCTACACCGATCTCTTCACCCACATCCGTGAGCTCTACTCGCTGACCCCCGACGCGAAGGTGCGCGGCTACAAGCCGGGCCGCTTCTCGTTCAACGTGAAGGGCGGCCGCTGCGAGACCTGCAAGGGCGACGGCCAGATCAAGATCGAGATGCACTTCCTGCCCGACGTCTACGTCCCCTGCGAGACCTGCAAGGGCAAGCGCTACAACCGCGAGACCCTCGACGTGCGCTTCAAGGGCAAGACGATCGCCGACATCCTGGAGCTGTCCGTCGAGGAGGCGCTGAAGTTCTTCGCCAAGATCCCGAAGATCCGCCGCCGGCTCCAGACGCTGCACGACGTCGGCTTGGACTACATGACGCTCGGCCAGCCAGCAACGACCCTGTCTGGTGGGGAAGCTCAACGAGTCAAACTGGCCGCAGAGCTCTGCAAGGTCGCCACCGGGCGCACGCTCTACATCCTCGACGAGCCGACCACGGGCCTCCATTTCGCCGACATCGAGAAGCTGCTCGACGTGCTCCAGCGCCTCGTCGACACCGGCAACACGGTGCTCGTGATCGAGCACAACCTCGACGTGATCAAGCAGGCGGACTGGGTCGTCGACCTCGGCCCCGAAGGCGGCGAGGCCGGCGGCGAGGTGATCGCGACCGGGACGCCGGAGCAGATCGCCGCCGTCTCCGAGTCGTACACCGGCCAGTTCCTGCGACCGCTTCTCGAACGGCGGGCCGTCGCTGCCGCGTAGCCTCTAAGCGTGACCGACGTCACCCCAGCCGTCCGGCGGAGTCAGATGAGCCCGCGCGACCGCCGCCGCTTCCTGATCCTCTTCTTCGTGTCCCTGATCCTCCTCTTCGCCGGCGGCATGGTTGCCTACGTGCTCGATTTCCGGCATCAGAAGGTCTGTCCGGGCGGCCAGACACCGCTCGCGCAGCAGACCGACGAGCTCGGCCAGGTCACGTATCTCTGCCCGGGCGGCGTCACCGTCACCCAGGGCCTCGTCCCGTGAGACATACGGGATCCTTACCGTCCGCGTACAGAATCCGCCGCGAAGGAGTGAGATAGTTCCCGCACATGACCGAGACCGAGACAGGCTTGATCGAGCTCGCCACCCGCCAGAGCGGAGGGGTTGAAGTCCGCCTGCTCTGGAATCCGGCGGCCGACGAGCTGAAGGTCGCCGTCCTCGACGAGCGGACGGGCGAGGCATTCGAGGTTCCGGTCCCGGGCGAGCGCGCGCTCGACGCGTTCTATCACCCGTTCGCCTACGCCCCGTCTTAGCCGCAGGTGAGCTTTACCGCGGGTGAACCCATGGTTCCCCCGCGTGCCCCTCCTTTGCGTTTCGGGCAAGACAGGCGTGCGTGCGGCTCCCGCCGGGCGGAGCCCGGCTCCGCCGTCAGGCGGACCTTCTCCGGCTCCGATCGAGAGGCTGAGGCGAGTGCACCCGTCCGTAAGTACGGCACGTTCCCGGCGGCGTCTCGCCGTCCGTGGCTGCGTCCTCAGTCGCCTCGATAGCTACAGCTATCGAGGCTACCTGCGTCCTTGCCACGAACGACGATCCATCCCCCGGATAACGCACCGAACGTACGGACGGATGCACTAGGCTCGCCCGATGCGCGACTGGTGGATCCGGACGGTGCTCGTCCTGCAGGCGCCGCGCGCCGTCTTCGCCGCAGTGCGCGACGACTCTGCCGAGGCTGCCGGTAACCGCTCCGAGCCCGTCCTGCTGATCATCTGGCTCGGCGGGATCGCAGGCGTGCTCTCGACGTCGACCGCAGGGCACTTGCTGGACGACAACGACTACGACGCGCTGCTCGTCGCCGTCTGGACGTTCATCGCGGGCGGCATCTACGGCGCCGCCGCGTACTGGATCTTCGGCGGGATCCTGCACGGAGTGCTCCGGCGGCTGGGCTCGCTCGGGAGCTATCGCAGGACGCGGCACCTGCTCGCCTTCGCGTGCGTGCCGATCGTGCTCTCGCTCGTGCTCTGGCCGGTGAAGCTCTCGCTCTACGGGTCGGCGCTCTTCCATCGCGGGGGCTCGGACTCGGGAACCGGCGGGCATGTGTTCGCGCTCCTCCAGCTCGTGTTCCTCGTCTGGGCGGCGGCTCTGCTGGTGCTCGGCATCCGCGTCGTCCACGGCTGGACGCTGGAGCGGGCCGGTGCGGCGGTCGTCGTCGCGGTGCTCGGGCCGGCGCTTCTAGGCTTCGCGCTCGCGAGCTTCTAGCTCCGCTTCGAAGCTCGCGAGCTCGGCCTCGGGGATCGAGTAGGTGTGCTGCTCCTCCGGGAAGGCGCCGCTGCGCACGTCGGCCGCGTAGCGGTCGAGCGCGTCGCCGATCTCGCCCGCGAGCTCCGCATAGCGCTTCACGAACCGCGGCGTCGGGCCCTCGTAGAGGCCGAGCAGGTCGTGCCAGACGAGCACCTGCCCGTCGCACTCTGCGCCGGCGCCGATCCCGATCGTCGGGATCGAGAGGGCCTGGGTGATCCGGTCGGCGACCGCCGAGGGCACCGCCTCGAGCACGAGCGCGAAACAGCCGGCCTCCTGGAGCGCCAACGCATCGTCGTAGAGCTTCAGCGCCGCCGCGGCGTTCCGTCCCTGGGCGCGGAAGCCGCCGAGCTTCGTCGCCGACTGCGGGGTCAGGCCGATGTGACCCATGATCCCGATGTTCGACTCCGCGATCGCCCGCACGCGCGAGACCATCCGACCCGCGCCCTCGAGCTTCACAACGTCGGCGCCGCCTTCCTTCACAAGCCGGATCGCGCTCGCGACGGCCTGCTCGTCGGAGATCTCGTACGAGCCGAACGGCAGGTCGGCGACCACGATCGGCCGGCGCGCGGAGCTCGTGACCGCCCGGGTGAGGAAGATCATCTCGTCGAGCGTGACCGGAATCGTCGACTCGCGCCCGAGCATCACCATCGCCGCCGTATCGCCGACCAGGATCAGCTCGACGCCCGCCTCGTCGGCGATCCGCGCAGCCGGCGCGTCGTAGGCGGTGACCATGACGATCGCGTCCCGCCGCCGCTTCATGTCGACGAGCTCCGGCAGCGGCAGCTTCCCCGTACGCGGGCGGGTGCTCATCGGGCGGCTCCTGCCAGCAGGACGTTGTCGGTCAGACGGGTCGAGCCGACGCGGGCTGCGATCGCGAGGGTGAGGCCGTCGAGATCGGCGACCTCGACGTATTCGGGCTCCAGGCCGGCCGCGACGAGGACGGCGCGGGCGCGAGCGGCGTCTCCCGTTGCGAGCGCACGCGGGATGGCGAGGGCGCTCTCGCGCTCCTCGGGCGACAGCAGGGCATTCCGCGAGGAGAGCGCGAGGCCCTCCGCGTCGCGCACCGTCTCGACGACGCGAATCTCGATCGGCAGGTCGAGATCGCGCACGAGCTGCTTCACGACGGCAACCTGCTGCGCATCCTTGCGGCCGAAGAACGCGACCTGCGGAGCGACGATGTTGAAGAGCTTCACGCAGACGGTGGCGACGCCGCGAAAGTGACCGGGCCGGTGCTCGCCCTCGAGCCCTGCGGCTGCTCCGTCCGGCTCGACCCAGGTCGCGAAGCCGGGCGGGTAGAGCTCCGCTGCGGCGGGTGCGAAGAGGAAGTCGACCCCGGCCGCGGCCGCCACCTCGGCGTCGCGCTCGCCCGCGCGGGGATACCGGTCGAGATCGGCCGGATCGGCGAACTGGGCCGGATTCACGAAGACGGTCGCAACGACCGTGTCGCACTCCTCCCGAGCCGCTTCGAAGAGAGCGACGTGCCCTGCGTGAAGGGCTCCCATCGTCGGGGCGAGGCCGATCGTGCCCGCGCCGCGGAACGGCTGGAGGGCGTCGCGCAACTCGGCGATCGTGTGCAGCGTCTTCATGTCGGGCTCCAGTTCCGAGGCGGATACCGGGCACCGGGAGCCTACCGAACGCCGTCCGGCTCGGAGCGCAAGATGCGGGAGCGCGTGGTTGAGCTCGTCGAAAGCTGTGTTAGCGTTTGGAGTGAGATGCCGATCTACGAATACGTCTGCATGAGCTGCGAGAGCCACTTCGAGGAGCTCGTCCGCATGGACGATGAGTCTCCGTCCTGTCCCGACTGCGGGACGACCAAGGTGGCCAAGCAGTTCTCCGTGTTCGCGGCCCACGGCACCGGCACGAGCACCGGCGCACAGCCCAGCTTCGGCGGCACCTCCGGCGGCGGCTGTTGTGGCGGGGGCTGTGGCTGCGGTCATTGAAGCGCTGACTCTCGACGAGTTCGGCGCCCAAGTCGCCGGCTGCACGCGCTGCGCCCTCGCGCAGACCAGAACGCAGGTCGTCTTCGGATCCGGCTCGCCGACCGCCGATCTCGTCTTCGTCGGCGAGGCGCCGGGCTTCCACGAGGACAAGCAGGGCATTCCGTTCGTCGGCGCCGCCGGCCAGCTGCTCGTCAAGCTGCTCGCCGGGATCGGCCTCGAGCGCGACGACGTCTATATCGCGAATGTGCTCAAATGCCGTCCGCCGGGGAACCGCGACCCGCAGCCGGAGGAGATCGAGGCCTGCGAGGGCCACCTCTTCCGCCAGATCGAGCTGATCCAGCCGAAGGTCGTCGCGACGCTCGGCAACTTCGCGACGAAGCTCCTCTCCGGCAAGCCCGACGGGATCACACGCGTCCACGGCCGGGAGCAGGAGGTGACGCTCGGCAGCGCGCGCGTCCTGCTCTATCCGCTCTTCCATCCGGCGGCGGCGCTCTACACGCCGCGGATGCTCGACGTGCTCGCGGCCGACTTCAGCCGTCTGCCGGCGCTGCTGGGGCCGGTGAGCGCACCGGTGCTCGTGCCGCCGCCGGTTGCGGCGCCCGAGCCGGTCGAGCCGGACCAGCTCGGGCTGTTCTAGTGCATCCGTCCGTAAGTTCGGTGCGTTATCCGGCGGATGGATCGTCGTTCGTGGCAAGGACGCAGGGAGCCTCGATAGCCGTAGCTATCGAGGCGACCGAGGACGCAGCCACGGGCGGCGAGACGCCGCCGGGGACGTGCCGTACTTACGGACGGGTGCACTAACGAGCCCGCGTGGCAGTGGTCGTCGACACGGCCTCCGCGGACGACACGGAGGCCGTCGGAGCGAGACTGGCCGCGGTGCTCGAGTGCGGCGACATCGTCACGGTCGCGGGCGAGCTCGGCGCCGGTAAGACGACCTTCATCCGCGGCGCGTGCCGGGCGCTCGGCGTCACCGCGCCCGTCTCGAGCCCGACCTACACGATCGGCCACCGCTACGACGCGCCTGTCCCCGTGGCCCATCTCGACCTCTATCGTCTCCAGGGCATCAGCCCGGAGGAGTGGGGCGACCTCGAGCCCTACTTCAATGGCACGATTGCGTTCATCGAGTGGCCCGAGCACGGCGGCGCCTGGTTGCAGCCAGCCCGAGCGACCGTGAGCTTGGAGCACGTCGACGAATCGCACCGCCGGATCAGCCATTCACAGTGAGGACGATCTTCGCCTTTGACACCGCCACCCCCGTCGCGACGTGCGCCGTCCTGCACGACGGGAAAGTGCTGGGCGTCCGCCTCGCGGAGGCCCGCTCGGTGCTCGCCGGCGCCGACGCGCTGATGCGCGCGGCCGGGCTCGCGCCCCGGGACCTCGACGGGATCGTCGTCGGCACCGGGCCCGGGAGCTTCACCGTCGATCCGGATCGGCCTCGCGACCGCCCGCGGCCTGGCGCTCGCGCTCGACATTCCCGCTGCCGGAGTCTCGACGCTGCATGCGCTTCGGCCGGCGCCGGGCGCGCGCCGGTGATCGACGCGCGCCGCGGCGAGGTGTTCACCCGACGGCGCCGCGGGTCTCGCGTCCGGAGGACGCTCGACGTCGCCGGCGTGCGGTCTGATCGGCGACGGCGCGATCCGCTACCGCGAGCTCTTCGAGGCGGCGCGGCGCCGCGATTCCCGCCGACGACGACCCGCGCGCATCTGCCTGCCGCCGACGCGGCTGGTCGCGTACGTGCGAGCTTCGGCGCCGCCGAGACGATCGAGCCGCTCTACCTCAGGCCTCCCGGACGCGAAGCCGGCGTCATGACCGCGGTCGCGATCGAGATCAGGGCGCTGCGGCTCGCCGACCTCACCGCGATCGAGGAGATCGAGCGGCGCGCCTACCCGACGCCCTGGTCGCGCTCGATGTTCGCCTGCGAGCTGGCGCAAGTCGACCTCGATCTGCCTCGGCGCGTTCGAGGGGGACGAGCTCGTCGGGTACTGATCGTCTCGCGCTACGTCGACGCCTGGCACGTGATGAACGTCGCCGTCGACCCCGACTACCGGGGCCGCGGGATCGCGACCGCGGCTGCTCGAGCGCCTGTTCGAGCTGACAGCCGAGGACGGCGCGCGCGGCTACACGCTCGAGGTGCGCGTCTCGAACGCCGAGGCGATCCGCCTCTACGAGAGGCTCGGCTTCGAGGCGCGCGGCGTCCGCCGCGGCTACTACACCGACAACCGCGAGGACGCGCTGATCATGTGGCGGGACGCATGAGCGACCGCGCGTCGATCCTCGGGATCGAGACGTCGTGCGACGAGACCGCCGCGGCGCTCGTCACGCGTGACGGGCGAGATCCTGCGCGAACGTCGTCGCTTCCAGGCCGAGTTGCACGCCCGGTTCGGCGGCGTCGTGCCCGAGGTCGCCTCGCGCCGGCATCTGGAGCTCGTCTCGCCGGTCGATCGAGCGAGGCGCTCGGCCGGCGCGGGCGCGACGCTCGACGACGTCGACCGCGTCGCCGTCACGCGCCGGCCCGGGCCTGATCGGGGCGCTGCTCGTCGGCCTCGTCGGCCGCCAAGGCGATCGCGTGGGCCCGCGGCCTGCCGCTCGTGCCGGTCGACCACCTGCACGGGCACGTCGCCTCGCTCTACCTCCAGCCCGACCGACTCGAGCCGCCGTTCCTCTGCCTGCTCGCGAGCGGCGGCCACACGCTGCTGCTCGACGTGCGCGAGCGCGCCGGCCAGTCGCGCGTGCTCGGCACGACGCTCGACGACGCCGCCGGCGAGGCCTTCGACAAGGGCGCGCGGCTGCTCGGGCTGCGGCTATCCCGGGCGGCGCCGAGATCGACCGGCTGGCGCGGGACGGCGACCCGGAGGCGTACGCGTTCCCGGTCGCCAGCGTGCCGGGGCTCGACTTCTCGTTCTCGGGCCTGAAGACGGCGCTGCTCTACGCGTCCGCGAGCTCGCGCCCGGCCGAGCTCGAGCGGCGGCGGGCCGATCTCGCCGCCAGCTACCAGCGGGCGATCGTCCGCGCGCTCGTCGAGCGGCGTCGAGGCGGCGGGCGCCGACCGGGTCGCGGTCGTCGGCGGCGTGGCCGCGAACTCCGAGCTGCGCGCGTGCGCTCCCGGACGCCGTCGCTCGCGCCGCTCGCGCTCTGCACCGACAACGCGGCGATGATCGCCTCCGCGGCGACGTTATTGCGACAGCGCTCCGGCCTCCGGACTACCTGGCGCTCGATGCGTATGCATCGTCGTCCTGAGGCTCTACCTCGGTCGGCGATCGCCGCCGTCGCCGCCCTGGTCTGCCACCGACGGCAGTGCGGCCACACGCGCCGGCGAGAGCACTTCCCGCTGACGTGGCAAGGGCTCGTCGGCGACCTTCATCCGGAGGTCTCCCTCGGCCAGCGGGCGATCGTCGTGCTCAACGCGCCCTCGGTCGCCCAGCGACTCGCGCAGGTGGGCTTCGCGACGGAGAGCGACGAACGGGTTTGGACGAGCCAGGCGCTGGCTGCGCAGCAGCAGGTGCTGTCGTTCCTCTCGGCGCATGGGCTCGGCACGCGGCCCGACTTCAGCTTCGCCCGCGTCCTGGACGGCTTCTCCGCCTCGCTCGACCCGCGTGCAGTCGCGCTGCTCGAGCGCGACCCGGACGTCGCAGGGCGATCTACCCGGTCCGGGCCGCGTTCCCGGCGTCGCTCTCGACCTCGGCGCCGCACGGGCCGGAGCGGTCGCGGGGGCAGGCGTCTCGCTGCCCGGCTACGACGGGCGGGGTGTCACGATCGCGCTGCTCGACACCGGCGTCGACTCCGCGCAGCCCTACCTGCGCGGGCGCGTCGCTGCCGGGATCGACATCCTCGATCCGGCAGGGAGGCGGACGCCGAGACGAGCCCGCAGAACCCGGGGAGCCGGGAGCAGCACGGGACGGAGCTCGCGGGCCTGCTCGTCGGTGCGGGCGGCCCGGACGGGCTCCACGGCGTCGCTCCCGCTGCGACCGTGCTCCCGATCCGGGTCGCCGGCTGGCAGCCGGACGCCGCCGGCAGCGACGTCGTCTACGCGCGCAGCGACCAGCTGATCGCGGGCCTCGACCGTGCCGTCGACCCGAACGGCGACGGCGACGCCCACGACGCTGCCCGGGTCGCGCTCGTCGGTGTCGGCGAGCCCTATGCGGCGTTCGCCGACGGCCCCGAGGCGATGGCGGTGGCAGGCGCGCTCGACGCTCGACACGCTCGTCGTCGCCCCGGCCGGGAACGACGGCGCCGCCGGGCCGTCCTTCGGCTCGATCGCCGGCCCAGGGGGCGCCGCCGCCGCGCTCACGGTCGCCGCGAGCCGACTCGCGCTCGACGGCGGCGGAGGTCCGCGTCGTCATGCGTCGAGGGCTGCAGGTCGTGTTCGACCGACAGGTGCCCCTGCTCGGAACGGCGACTCCCCGCCATCACGGCGAGCTCGCCGTCGGCGCCCGGACTGCGACGGCCAAGCTCTTCGATCGCCAGGGCTTGAGCCTTGTCGCAGGGCGGGCGGCGCTCGTGCCGGCGGGAGCCGACCCGGACGCCGCCGCGCTCGCCGCCGTCCACGCCGGGGCGGCGGCCGTCCTGCTCTACGGCAACCGGCTGCCGGCAGGGCCGCTCGCCGTCTCGAGCACGCTCGGCGTGCCGGTGGTCGGAGTCCCGGCGGGACCGGCGCTGGCGCTGCTCGCAGCGCGCAAGCACGGAGATGACGTCGGGATCACGCTCGGTCCGGCCCGCGCCGGCGAGCGCACCGGCGGGGACGTTGCTTCGTTCTCGTCGCGGGGCCTGGCATTCGACGGCAGGCTCAAGCCCGATCTGACCGCGCCGGGCGTCGGTCTCGCCACGTCCGACGCGGGGGTGACGCAGGACGGTGCGCCCCAGTTCGCAGTCGTGAACGGGACGAGCGCCGCCGCGGCGGCCGTGGGCGGTGCGGCCGCCCTGCTCGCGCAGGCCCGCCCTGCTCTCGACGCCGAGGCGCTGAAGAGCCTGCTTGTCGGCTACGCGCATCCGTTCCCCACCGCGCCCCTGACTGCACAGGGCGCGGGCGAGCTCGATCTCGGCGCGAGTGCTGCCGGCGAGGTCGCCGCCGCCCCGACGTCGCTCGGCTTCGGCCGCTGGTCGGGCCCGCACTGGACCTCGACCCAGACGCTCGTGATCCGCAACGTCTCGACGCGGCGCCTCCGGCTGAGCGTGGAAGCGGTCGCCGGTGGAGACTCGGAGTCGCTCGGGTTCAGGATCGTCCCCAGCCATGCCGTCGTGCGCGCCGGGCGCGCGCTGACGGTGCGGGTGACGGCGCGCGCAGCGGCGCCGCCGCCGCGGAGCACGCTCTCGACCGGCGCGATTGAGATCGAGCCGGACGGCAGCGAGGCGCTGCGCGTGCCGTGGGCGATCGACTTCAGCCGCGCGCCCGCGACGCTCCTGCCGCAGGTGGAGCTCCGCGTGACGGAGTTCAAGCCGTCCGACACGGCCCCGGTCCTGCTCGACGTCCAGGCCGGGTCGGTCTCCGCCGGCGGCACCCTCGCGATCGAGCCGGTCGCCAGGCTCGACATCCTGCTCTACGACGCCCGCGGCAACTACATCGGGCTCCTCGTCCGGGAGCGCGATCTCCTGCCGGGCTCGTACAGCTTCGGGATCACGGGGCGTGGGCCGGGCGGCGGGATCCTGCCTCCGGGCGACTACGAGCTCCGGCTGGCGGCCTGGTCGACCCTGCCCGGGCCGCCCAGCCGCGCGCTCGTGCGCTTTCGGATCGAGTAGCCTGGTCCGCACCGTGGCTACCCGAGCGCCGCACGAGAGCCATCTGAAGGAGAACCCGTTCGGGCTCGCCCGCAGACAGCTGCGAGAGGTCGCCGACACGTTCGGCATCGACGACAACCTCGTCGCCGTCCTCCAGGAGTGCAACAAGGCGATCGAGGTCTCGATCCCGATCACGATGGACGACGGGACCGTGCATGCGTTCGCCGGCTACCGCGTCACGCACAACGTCGCGCGCGGCCCCTCGAAGGGCGGCATCCGCTATCACCCGGACGTCACGCTCGACGAGATCAAGGCGCTCGCGATGTGGATGACCTGGAAGTGCGCGCTGATGGGGCTGCCGTTCGGTGGGGCGAAGGGCGGCATTCCGTGCGATCCGAAGCTGATGTCGCTCGGCGAGCTCGAGCGGATGACGCGCCGCTTCACCTCCGAGATCGTGAACGAGATCGGGCCCGAGAAAGACATCCCCGCGCCCGACGTGGGCACGACGCCGGCCGTGATGGCCTGGATCTTCGACACGTTCTCGATGAACAAGGGTCATTCGGTGCTCGGCGTCGTCACCGGCAAGCCGCTCGCCGTCGGCGGCTCGCTCGGCCGCGTGGAGGCAACCGGCCGGGGCGCCGTGTACTGCCTGCAGGAGGCGTTGAAGCGGCGCGGAACCCCGGTCGAGGGCTTGCGAGTCGTCGTGCAGGGCTTCGGCACCGTCGGCTCGTCCTTCGCGCAGCACGTCGCGGAGCTCGGCGCGAAGGTGGTCGCCCTCTCCGACTCCTCGGGCGGCAGCTACAACGCCGGCGGCCTCGACATCGCCGCCGCGCTCGCGCACAAGCAGGCCGGCGGCTCCCTGCGGGAGCTCCCCGGTGGGGATGCGATCACGAACGAGGAGCTGATCCTGGCCGACTGCGACGTGCTCGCCCCCTGCGCGCTCGAGCAGGTGGTCACCGCCGGGAACGCCGACCGGGTGCGGGCGCGGATCGTCGTCGAGGGCGCGAACGGGCCGACGACACCGGATGCGGACAAGATCCTCGAGGGCAATGACGTGCTGATCCTGCCCGACGTGCTCGCGAATGCGGGCGCCTCCGTCGTCGACTACTTCGAGTGGGTCCAGGGGCTGCAGGAGTACTTCTGGAAGGAGGACGAGATCAATCAGCGCCTGCACGGGATCATCGCCCGGGCCTTCGACGAGACCTGGGCGCTGCACGAGTCGGCCGGAGTGCCGGTGCGCATGGCCGCCTACGGCCTCGGCGTCCAGCGCGTCGCCGAAGCGCTCGTCACGCGCGGCCTCTACCCGTGAAAGCGCGGGGGGAAGCGTGCCCCCCGCAAGCCTGCTTCTGCTCACCCTGCCATGCCGGGGCGCGCCCCGGTATGGCAGGGTGATGACGGCGTGCGACGTGTAACGCTGTTCACGGCCAAAGGCTGTTCGCTTTGCGGGCCGGTTCGCCGGCGGCTGGAGAGCGTGCGTGACGAGGTGCCGTTCGAGCTCGAAGAGATCGACATCACCGGTATCCCGGAACTGGAGGGGCGCTACCGCGAATGGCTTCCGGTCGTCGAGATCGACGGAGAGCGGGCGTTCGTCTACCGGATCGACGAACGCGAGCTGCTGGAGCGTCTTCGCTGCTAAAGCCCTACTTCCACGAGGACAACCCGGTGGTGGCGGCCTGCGCTGTCGCGGTGACGAGCGTGCTCCAATATAAATCGTAGTACGATGCAATTCCTTCTGCTGCTGGAGGAAACGTGTCGGAGGTCGTGCTCAACCGAGGCAGGCGGTCGATTGGCGGCCACTGTTCGCAGATGATCGCAGCGATGGCTCGATCTTTTCCGTTCGGGGTCGATGGGTGAGTCTTCACTACGGTGATCCGCAGATCGCCATCGGGATCGTTTTTGCTGGTCTCGCGTTGCTGCTGGCATGCGCGTTTGTCGTGATCGGCGTGCAGGCGGGCTCGGAGGCGTCTGAGGAGCGGGTGCACCTGGTGGGCTATTGGCTGCGCAAGCGCTGGCTTGCGTTGCTGGTCGTGATCGGTGTGCTCGTGGTCGGAATCTCACTGTTCGACCTGCCATATGCGACCGGGAGCGCGACGGGGCGGACGGTGGTGAAGGTGATCGGCGGGCAGTTCTTCTGGTCGCTTCAGCCGGACAAAGTGCCGGTCGGAACACGCGTCCGCTTTGACGTCACCTCGGTCGATGTCAATCATGGCTTCGGCCTCTACGACCCACGCGGGCATCTGGTCGGCTCGGTGCAGGCGATGCCCGGCTACCACAATGAGCTCGACTTGACGCTGAGCGAACCCGGTGTCTACCGGATCCGCTGTCTCGAGCTGTGTGGGCTCAACCATTCGACGATGGAGAGCACGTTCACGGTGGCGGCGCACTGATGGAAGCAACCGCCGCTTCCTCCGTTCTGCATCCGCGTGCGGCAACGTTCACGGTCGAGGCGCGCGGAATCGAGCGGTTGATCGGGCTTCTCTTCGCCTCGACCGGCATCGCGCTGGTCGTAGTGATGGGGGTGCTCGGGCTGATCATGCGCCTGACCCAGGCGACCGTGATTCACCTTTCGCCGGGCTGGTTCTACCGGCTGCTGACGCTGCACGGCACCGGGATGATCACCGCGGCGCTGCTCGTGGGGATGGGTGCGCTCTGGTACGTGCTGCACGCGAGCGTGCCGCTACGACCCGGGCGCATGCTCGTTACATATGCGCTCACGGTCGCCGGCGGCGTCGCGGTGATGGTGGCGACACTGGATGGCGGCTTCGGGGCCGGCTGGGCGTTCCTGCCGCCGCTTCCCTTCTACCCAGCCGGGCAGTGGTCGGGCTGGTCGGAGAGTCTGTTCTTCGTCGGCAACCTGCTCGTGGGGGCCGGCTTTGCAGTCTTCTGTATCGACGTACTCGAGCAGACGACCACCACCTACGGTGGGCTGACGCGCACGCTCGGCTGGCATTACTTGCGCGGGCGGGAGGAGAAGGCGCCGCCGCCGCAGGCGATTGCCGCCACGGTCGTCGCGATCGACGGCCTGCTCGCCTCCGTGGTCGGAACGACGATCCTGATCGGGCTGCTCGGGCGCACCTATGACCATTCGGTCGGGATCGACGCCCTGGTCGCGAAGAACCTCGTCTACTTCTTCGGCCACTCGGTCGCGAACCTGACCATTTATCTCGCCGCTGCGGTGATCTACGTGCTCGTGCCCCGCTATGCGGGTCGTCCTTACGAGACGACGAAGGTGTTCGTTGCCGGCTGGGCGGCCTCGCTCGTGTTCATCGCCACCGCCTACTCGCACCACCTGTACATGGACTTCGTCCAGCCGACCTGGGCCGACATCGTTTCCGAGACCGTCTCCTACGCCGCCCTGATCCCGGTGGCGGTGATCACGATCTACTCGATGACGATGCTGATCTGGGGTTCCCGCTACCACTGGACGCTCGCCTCGACGCTGCTCTACATCGGCTTTACCGGCTGGGCGATCGGCGGCACCGGGGCCGTGATCGACTCGATCATCCCGTTCAACTTCCGCTTCCACAACACCGATTGGGTCGTCGCCCACTTCCACACGTACCTGATCCTCTGCGTGGTCGTCTGGGCGCTCGCGTTCCTCGCCCACCTGCTCGAGCGCGATGCCGGCAAGACGTCCTCGCGCGGTGCCCGCACCTGGACGGTCGCGCTGATCCTCGTTGGCGGCTACGGGCTGACCGGCACCTGGTTCGTCGAAGGAACGCTCGGTGTGCCACGCCGCTACGCGATCCAGCCGCCTGGTACCAGCGGCTACAGCCTCGTCGGGGCCAGCTTCGCGCTGCTGCTCGCCCTCGGCTTCCTCTCCTTCTTCGCGCAGCTCCTCCCGCTCGCCCGCGCCGCCTGGGAGCGGCGCCACACCTCCCAGCCCGTCGGGGACATCGAGAGCTCGACCGGCAGCCAAGACCGCGCAATCGACGTGTCGCAGCCCGCTCGCAGGGGCCTCCCGCTCGCGAGCCCGGCCCAACTCGGTTTCGGGGTCGCAGCCTGTGTCGTCGGGCTGGCAGCGTTCTTCCCTCAGGTCGTCAGCGCCTCCGAAGTGAGCAACCGCTACCACCACCTCGACCACGCCGGCGATTTCTTCTTCGGCGCGATGCTCGGCCTGCTGCTCGGCTCGCTGCCAGCCATCTCGCGTCGGCTCGGCGATCACTCGTCACTCGGACTCGCAACTGTGCTCTTGGCACCGATGGTGATGATGCTCGTGATGGTGCCCCGGATCTACGAGCCGCTCGAGCGTCATCCCTTCGAGCACGCGCTCTACCACGTCGGCATGGCCGCTTTCGGCCTCGTCACCGGCCTCGGTGCGACCCGGCTCGGCCTGGTCACCGGCCGGATCTTGTTCGTCCTCTCGGTCGGGATGCCGGTCATGTTCGCGGCCGCCATGAAATGAATGAAGGAGAGCCAGCCACGATGAACGAGCACGTAGACACGCATTCGACCACTGATGGGCTCTCGCGTTGGCTGCTCGGCGGCCTCGTAGGCGGTGGCGTCATCCTCGGCCTCCTGGTCGCCGCCTACGCGATCGGTTACCACCGCGGACAGGACCACGCGCGGGCAGCAACCCTCGCCGCATCCGCCCCCGCCACGACGACCACCACGCCAAGCACCCCCGCGTCCGCGCTCGGGCCGGTCATCGCCACGCCCGCACTGGTCGCCCGCGGCAAGAGCCTCTACAGCGCCGACGGCTGCTCCGCCTGCCACTCCCTCACCGGCTCGTCCGGGGCCGGCCCAAGCTTCAAAGGCGTGGCCGGCAGCCAGGTCACGCTCGCAAACGGCCAGACCGTCACCGCCGACGACGCCTACCTCGAACAATCGATCACCAACGCGGACGCCCAGATCGTCAAGGGCTACAACTCAGGCATCATGCCGCCCGCGATCGCAAGCTCGAACCTTGCCAGCAAACCAAACGACATTCGCGCCCTCGTCGCTTTCATCAAAGCGCAGAAGTAGGAGAGCACGAGGCGTCGGGCCAGACCCGCACTCGCGGCCGCGAGGTCGATGAGCCGCCACCCCCAGAGGGCAAGGAGAAGCTGCGACGAAGACGGATCCCATCCAAGGCTGGGAGGACTATGAACCGCGAACCACCGCTGGATGCTGCCGTGGCAATGCGCGTTGCAGCGTTCCGCTCGGAGATTCGGGCGTTCCTTCGCAAGAGCGAGCAGATCGCCCGAGCCAGCGGACTCACTCCGCAGCGCCACCTGCTGCTCCTGATGATCAAGGGCGCGCCTGACGGGAGCGAGCAAGCGACGGTGACCGAGCTCGCCCAGCGTCTTCAGCTTGCCCAGAGCACCGTGACAGAACTCGTCGGCCGCGCCGAACGATCGGGACTGGTTGACCGCGAGCGTTCGAAATCAGACGCGCGAGTAGCGCACGTTCGCCTGACCCAGGAAGGCGAACGGCGACTCGCACGTTCGGTCAGAGGCCACGAGATCGAACGCCAAGAGCTCCGGCGTGTGCTCAACGAGCTCGAACCGTAGCGGCCCGGTTCCATCCTCCACGAAACATGACCCACAACCGGAAGACGCCCCAGCGCGCGCCACCGGGCGGCACGATCGTGTACGGGGGCGGCATCTAGCCGCTGGGGCCGCCCGGCTTGAACACCATCAAGGCGCGATGACCGCGACGAGTAGGATCGCCGAGAGGTAATTCAACGCGCGCGCGGGCCGGTCGTCGAGAAGAGCACGGAGCGCCGCGCTCTCTCCTTCGCCGTCCTGCGCGAGTCGCGTCGCCAGTTTCCGCGCCCGCTTCGGACGTTGGCCGCCGATGCCGCCGAGCGCGCCCACCGCGACGAAGAGTCCGAGTGCGGCGTCGACCCAGCCTGCCCCGTAGCCGATCCGCTCGATGTGGACGAGCCACAGCCCAAACGCGAGCACGAGCAGGGACCCGAGCGCCACCAGCAGTACTCCGATGCGGGTCAGTTCAAGCAGAAGCGCGATCTCGTCCGGACGTGTCCGTCGGCGCGCCGCCTCAAAGCGACGCCCGCGACCACCACACCCGCGACGAGCACGAACGCCCCGAGCAGGTGAAAGCAAAGTGCCCAATGCTCAGCGACGACGAGGAGCAACGGACGGCAACGTATCCAAACCGCAACCGTCCTAGCTCACGGCGGGTCGGGGGCAGGCGCAATGTCGAGGCCCTCTCTCCTGCGGTGAACCGTGAGGTAGCGGACACCTGCTGGGCCGGCCTCGACCCGCCTGCGGCACCCCTTCTCGAGCACGACGACCTCACCCGCCCGGGCGAGCCGTGATTCGCCGTCGAGCTCGATCTCCACCGTGCCGTCGAGAACGACCAAGATGACGTCACGCTCGGTGTTGATGTGCTCGCCTGTCCCGGCACCGGGCGGCCAGGCAAGCAGCGTCGCATTGAGGTCAGCCGTCGCCGTCCCCCATTCCGGTCCACCCGGGCCGCTCGGAAGCAACTCGGCGAGGCGCTCCTCCGGCACGACCCGCTCGATCGTCTCGAACAAGACACGCTCTTCAAGGCGAATGTGCGCCTCCATCAGCTCGCCGAGCAGGGCGTCAGGGCGCCGGGCCTGCGCCCGGATGCGCTGGTGGTCGAGAAGTGCCTGCGTAAGCTCAGGTGGCTCCGCACCGACCTCAGCCAAGAGAGGGAAGACCACCTCCTCCTCCTGGCGGAAGTGGCGCGCCAGGTCAACAGCGAAGAATTCGGTGAACCCGTCGACCTCGCCGCGGCGAAGGCGTGCAGCCTGCACGAGTGCGTGGTGATGATCGTGCGAGAGCGGTACGAGGGCCGGGTGGCGCTTCACCACTCGAGAATACGGAGCGGCAGGCCGGTAAGCCCGCCGTGCCCGTTTTCGGTCATGCCGGCCGGTCGGCGATCGTGTCGAACGACGGGATCGGCTCGGCCACGGCGTTAGCCGGGAGGTGCTGTTCGTGCCCTTCTTCCGACTCAGCGTTGTGCTTCACTGCAGGCCACGGCGCCAGTAGCAGCAGCAGCCGGGCGTCGGCGAGAGCGCGCACCGTGTGGCGCTCGCCGGGATCGAAGGTCATGAGCGTTCCGGTCTCGCACTCCACGGTCTCATCGGAGCACTCGATCGAGACTCGGCCGGCGATTACCTCCACCACGGCCCGCTCGTGAACCTGGTGATCGCCGAGTTCCTCTCCGCTTTGAAGGTCGATCACGACCGCTCGGCACTCGGGGGACGAGAACAGCACGCGTGGCATCTGCCGACCGGCCCTCGGCACGCGCGGCGCATCGGCTCCCGGCTGACGCACTGTCTGCTTTTTCGATGACGGCGCCAGCGAGCGGAGATCCCAACGCTTCACGCCTGTGGCCTCGCAGAACCGCTGACGGGTTGGTCCCCCATCACCGCGCAACCTCACCGTCACCAGCGGTGATCTCGGCTCGGACAAGTGGCCAGTCACTGCCATAGATCCGACAACTCGAGAGCGGACACGCCAAGAAGGCACTGTAGCCGCAGCCAGAACCACGGCGATCCTCGGCCCGCACCGGGCAAACCGCCCTAAGGGTTCTCGCCGAGGTAGTGCAACTTCTAGGGCAGAATGACTTGACGCATGTTGCAAAGCCCTCTCGATGGACCTCGCGTGGCGGAGAACCGCCTGGGCGTCGGCGTCGCGGCACGGCTCTCTCGCTACCTCCAGGTGCTGACACAGGCCCAGAAGATGGGCAAGGAGCGCATCTCCTCGCAGGAGATCGCCGACTACACGAACATCAACGCGACCCAGATCCGGCGCGACCTCTCGAACTTCGGCAAGTTCGGCAAGCGCGGCGTCGGCTACTCGATCGACGGGCTCCTGGTCGAGATTCGCAAGATCCTCCGCACACAGGGCCAGCACAACATCGCGCTCGTCGGCGCGGGCCGGCTCGGGCAGGCGATCGCCAGCTCGTCGATCTTCGCCGAGCACGGGATCAACATCGCCGCCGTCTTCGACACGGACGTGCGCACGCTCGGAACGCCGATCTCGAACGTGCAGGTGACCGACTACCGGCAGCTGAAAGACGTGATCCGCGACAACAACATCGTGGTCGGCGTGCTCGCAGTTCCGGCCGCGGCGTCGCAGCAGGTCGCGAACGACCTCGTCGACGCGGGCGTGCGGATCATCTTCAACTACTCCGAAGCGCTGCTCGACGTTCCCGGCGATGTGAGCGTGCACACTCTGAACCCGGCGGTCGAGCTTCTCCACGCGCTCTATTTCCACCTGACGTAGTAGAGGCGCCCGCGCCATGAAGATCCTTCTCTGGCACGGGTACCTGCTCGGCGGCACGGGCTCGAACGTCTACACGAGGGCCCTGGCGCGCGAATGGAGCAACGCGGGTCACGACGTGACGGTCGTCTGCCAGGAGCGCCAGCCCGAGCTCTACGACATCGGCTCCGCGACGGTGGTGCGGCCCGAGCTGCCGGCAGGGCTCCTGCCGGTGTTCGTGCTCGACGACTATCCGGGCCTCGAGGCACGCCTGCTCCAGGACTTCACCGAGGACGAGTGCCGCCGCTACGTCGACGCCAACGCGGCGGCGCTGCGCGAGCTTCTGCCTGCCGACCTCGTCTTCACGAACCACGTCCTCATGGGGGCTCCCGTCGGGGCTGCGACCGGCGAGCGCTTCCGTGTCAAGGCGCACGGATCCGAGCTCGAGTACTCGATGCGCGGGCGGCCGCGGCTCGAGGCGTGGGGGAGGGAGACGCTGGCGCAGGCCGACGTCACCTTCGTCGGCTCGCAGCACATCCGCGAGGTGCTCGAGGAGGTGGTCGGGCACGTCGACCGTGTCGTCGAGGTTCCGCCGGGAGTCGACATCGACGAGTTCGTGCCGCAGCCTCGGGCCGAGGCGCTGGCGGATCTGCTCGACGAGTCCAGGCGCGACCCCCCGAATCCCGGCAACGCGAACGAACGGCTGCCGGACGAGGGCAACGCGGCCAGGCTCGCGGAGTTTCTCGCCGGCGATGAGCCGACGGTCGTCTACTTCGGCAAGCTGATCGCGAACAAGGGCGTCCACCTCCTGCTGCAGGCATTGGAGGCGGTCGACGCGAGGGCGGTGATCGTCGGCTTCGGCGACTACCGCGGCGAGCTGGAGCGCATGGCGGCCGAGCGCGAGCCCGGGCGGGTGCTCTTCACGGGGCCGCTCGAGCACCGGCACCTCGTGCATCTGCTGCCGCTCGCCGACGTTGCGGTCGTCCCGTCGATCTTCCCCGAGGCGTTCGGCATGGTCGCGGCCGAAGCGGCTGCGGCCGGCTGCCCGCCGCTCGTCGCCCGCCACTCCGGCCTCGCCGAGGTCGCGGCCGGGCTCGAAGAGGTCTATCCGGTGCGTTTCCGGCACTACGCGTCGTTCGACACGGGCGACGTCGGCGATCTCCGCGCCAAGCTGCGCGTGCTGCTCGCGCTTTCGCCGGAGGACCGGGCAGTGCTCGCGGCCGCCGGCCGGCAAGCGGTGGTCGAGCGCTGGTCGTGGGCCTCGGTCGCCGCAGCGGCTGCTATATGGAGACGGCGTGCAGCGCCGACGAGCACTGACCCGGCGACACCGAGCGCGAGCAGCGTGAAGACGACGCTCCGGCGCAGGACGAAGAGCGAGCCGCCGGCGACGGCGAGCAGCACGACCTGCCACCAGGCGCCGAGGGCGAAGGCGAGTACGACTGAGGTGCCCAGGATCGCGCCGATCGCGGCCGGCCCGGCGCCGTCGAGGAAGGCGCGAGCCCGCTCGTCCGCGCGCAGCGCGTCGAAGTGGCGGCCGCCGAGCAGAATGAAGGCGAACGATGGGCTGAAGGCGATCGCGGCCGCCAGCAACCCGCCGCCGAGCCCTTTCGCCGCGTAGCCGACGACCGCGACGGTCAGCACGACGGGGCCGGGCGTGATCTGGCCCAGGGCGACCGCGTTCAGGAACTGCCCGTTCGTCAGCCAGTGGTAGTGGTGCACGGCGTCGGACTGCATCAGCGGAACGATCACGAAGCCGCCTCCGTACGAGAGTGCGCCGACTTTGATTGCGACCCAGGCGAGCGCTCCCAGGCCGCCCGCAGGCACCGCGATCGCGGGGAGGAGCCCGAGGCCCCCGAGACCGCGGCCGCGCACCCTTGCGGCGATCTCGACGAGTCCGGAGGCGATCAGGACGAGCACGAGCCAGGGCCCGACGAGCGCTGCAGCGAGCGCGCCGAGGACCGCGTATCCGCCCCAGCGCAGGCGGGAGCTTGCCCGCCGCCTGCTCGCCGGCACGAGCGACAGGCCGGCCTGGAGGGCGACGGCGGCGACACCCGCCCCGGCCCCGGCCGCCGCGCCGCCGATCCAGCGCGGGGGCGAGCTCGCGAGGAAGATCGCGGCCAGCACGAGAATCGCCGCGAGGCCCGGGAGGATGAAGGCGAGCCCGCCCGCAAGCGCGCCGGCCCGGCCGCGCACGCGCCAGGCGCAGTAGATCGCGAGCTGCGTCGAGGCCGGGCCCGGCAGGAGGTTGCAGGCGGCGATCGCGTCCTCGAACTCCGCCGCCGAGAGCCAGCCCCGCCGCTGCACACACAGATCCCGCAGCAAGGCGATGTGGGTGGGCGGGCCGCCGAAGCCGATGCAGCCGATCCGGCCCCACTCGCGCAGAACCGTCGGCAGGTCAGGGCCGTTCGGCGACATGGCGGGATCAAACACGATTCCTGGGTAACCTCCCGCGCGATGGGCGAGGAACAACGGCTGTCCCCGGACGAGCAGATCGCGACCGCTCGCGAGGCGTTCGAGAACGGCACGGACCTGACGCTCGCGGTCGAGGAGGAGTTCGCGCTGCTCGATCCCGAGACGCTCATGCTCACGAACCGGTTCGAGGACGTCCAGGCAGCCGGGCGCGGGACCGAGGTCGAGGCGCATCTCGTCGGCGAGCTGATCGCGTCCGAGGCCGAGGTTCGCACCGGCCGCTGCGAGAGCTTCACCGAGGCCGCCACCCGTATGGAGGAGCGCCGCTCCCAGCTCCACGGAATCGCACGCCGGCTCGACCTCAGGCTCGGCTCGACCGGCACGCATCCGTGGAGCCGCTGGCAGGACCAGCGGATCATCGACACGCCGCACTACCGTGCAAACGACGAGCTGCTTCGCTACGTGGTCTGGCGCAACAACACCTTCGGCTTGCACGTCCACGTCGGCATCCGCGGCCCCGACCGCGCGATCGGCGTCTGCAACGCGATGCGCAACTTCCTGCCCGAGCTGCTCGCGCTCTCCGCAAGCTCGCCGTTCGCCGAGGAGGTGAACACAGGCCTCCATTCCGCCCGCACCGAGATCTTCACGCGCATGTTCCCCCGCTGCGGCATCCCGGACTCCTATGACGGCTGGCGCGGCTTCGAGGACTACGTCGCGTTCCTCTACCGGACGCGCTCGATCACGGAGCACACGCAGCTCTGGTGGAGCGTCCGCCCGCATCTCGCCTATCCCACCGTCGAGATCCGCATCTGCGACGCCCAGCCCGATCTCGCCGAGTCGCAGGCCGTCTCGGCGCTCGCGTATTCCCTGGCCGGCCGCTGCCTGCGCGCGATCGACGAGGGGGAGCCACTGCCGAACCTGCCGAATCGCCTGCTCGAGGAGAACATGTGGCGCGCGATCCGCTACGGGCTCTCGGGCGAGCTGATCGATTTCGACCGTGGCGAGGCCGTGCCCGCCCGCGAACGGCTCTGGCAGCTGATCGAGTGGGTCCGGCCGGTCGCCGAGGAGACCGGCGCCGAGGCGTTCCTCGGCATTCCTACCGCGAACGCGGCCGAGCGCCAGATCGCGCGCTTCGCGGACGGGGCGACGCTACAGGAGATCTACGCCGAACAGGTCGAGGCCGGGGAGCCACGTGGCTGAGGATCCCGAGCAGCTGATCGAGCAAATCCGCGGCCTGGGGATCGGCCAGCTCCTGCTCTCGACGGTGTCGATGGTCGTCACGCTCTCGTTCGGCAAGCTCGAGGCCGGTGAGCTCGACGAGGCGCGGCTCGGAATCGACGCGCTGCGGGCACTCCTGCCGGTACTCGAGGGCGAAATCGAGGCTGGGATGAAGCGGGAGCTCGAGCAGGCGGTGGCAAGTCTGCAGCTCGCTTACGCAAATGCTGTCCTGCCCGGGTGAGTAGAATCGCACCGCGCCGAAGCCATCGGCGCCTGACTTTGTAGAAGGGGAGCTAATCGATGCATTGGTTCATGGATCATCCTGTGCTGATCTCGCTCGTCGCCGCGGGAGTCGCGGTTGCGTACGGGCTGTGGCTGACGGCGTGGTTGCTGAAGCAGCCGGCCGGCAACGAGCGCATGCGGGAGATCGCCGGCGCCGTGCAGGAAGGCGCCACCGCATACCTGCGCCGGCAGTACAAGACGGTTGCGGTCGTCGCGATCGCTCCGTTCCTGCTGCTCGGCCTCTACGACAAGCTCGGCTGGGGCACGGCGTTCGGCTTCCTGATCGGCGCCGTGCTGTCGGCGGCCGCCGGATTCATCGGCATGAACGTCTCAGTCCGCTCGAACCTGCGCACGGCCGAAGCGGCTCGCGGCGGACTCGCACCGGCGCTGAAGGTGGCGTTCCGGGCGGGCTCGGTGACCGGGCTGCTCGTCGTGGGCCTCGGCGCTCTTCGGCGTCTCCGGCTACTACTGGCTGCTCACCGCCGGGTTCCATCACACGCAGGACTCCGCGATCAACGACCTCGTCGGCCTCGCCTTCGGCGGCTCGCTGATCTCCGTCTTCGCCCGACTCGGCGGCGGCATCTTCACGAAGGCCGCCGACGTCGGCGCCGACCTCGTCGGCAAGATCGAGGCAGGCATCCCCGAGGACGACCCGCGCAACCCGGCCGTGATCGCCGACAACGTCGGCGACAACGTCGGCGACTGCGCCGGCATGGCGGCCGACCTGTTCGAGACCTACGCCGTCACCGCCGTCGCGGTGATGCTGCTCGGCGAAGCACTTCGCCGGCAACCTCGCGCTGTACCCGCTGGCGATCGGCGCCGTCTCCGATGATCGCATCGGTCATCGGCACGTTCTTCGCCCGCCTCGGCCATGGCCCGAACGCGATCATCAACGCCCTCTACAAGTCGGTGATCATCGCGACCGTCCTGTCGGCGATCGGCTTCTACCCGATCACGAAGGCCTTCGACACGGGCGCCGTACAGCTTCACCCACCTCTACCTGTCTGCGCTGATCGGGCCTCGTCGTCACCTTCCTGCTCGTCGCGATCACCGAGTTCTACACCGGCACCCGCTGGAACCCGGTCAAGAAGATCGCGGCCGCGTCCCAGACCGGCCACGCGACGAACATCATCGAGGGCCTCGCGGTCGGGATGCAGGCCACTGCGGCACCGGTGATCGTGATCGCCACCGGGATCCTGGTCGCCGATCACTTCGCCGGCCTCTACGGCATCGGCGTCGCGGTGATGGCCCAGCTCTCGATGTGCGGCCTGATCGTCGCGCTGGATGCCTTCGGGCCGGTGACTGACAACGCCGGCGGGATCGCCGAGATGGCCGACCTGCCCGAGAGCGTGCGCGGGATCACCGATCCGCTCGATGCCGTCGGCAACACGACGAAGGCGGTCACGAAGGGGTACGCGATCGGCTCCGCCGCGCTAGCCGCCCTCGTGCTCTTCAACTCCTACACGACGGGCCTCACCGATCATGGCTTCCACACGACGTTCGTGCTCTCGAACCCGTGGGTGATCGCAGGGCTCTTCATCGGCGGCCTGATGCCGTTCCTGTTCGCGTCGCTCGCGATGCAGGCGGTCGGACGGGTCGGAGGCCAAGTCGTGATGGAGGTGCGGCGCCAGTTCCAGGAGCACCCGGGGATCATGGCCGGCACCGAGCGTCCCGAGTACGGGCGCACGATCGACATCGTCACGAACTCGGCGATCAAGTCGATGATCGCGCCCGCGCTGATCCCGATCGGGTTCCCGATCGTGGTTGGGCTGATCAGCATCCAGATGCTCGGTGGCCTGCTCGTCGGCACGATCGTCACCGGCCTCTTCCTCGCGATCGCGATGACGGCCGGCGGCGGCGCCTGGGACAACGCGAAGAAGATGATCGAGGACGGCCTCTACGGCGGCAAGGGCTCCCCCGCACACGCGGCCTCGATCACCGGCGACACGGTCGGCGATCCCTACAAGGACACCGCCGGCCCCGCGATCAACCCGATGATCAAGATCACGAACATCGTGGCGATCCTGATCATCCCGCTGATCGTTTCGGTTCATTAAGCGGCGCGCGGTCTGGGGTCGGGGACGGTCCCCGACCTCAGACCGCCGGAGCTCGCACTAGATTCCCTTCGTGCCACGGCGCCGGCAATCGCATGGCCTCGAGCGTGTGCTCGGGACCCCCGCGCTCTTCGCGACCGCGTACGGCAACGTCGGCTCCTCGATCTACTACGCGCTCGGCGTCACCGCGGCGATCTCGCTCGGGCTCACGCCGCTCGTCTTCATCATCTCGCGGGCTGATCTTCGCCTGCACGGCGGCGACCTACGCCGAGGGGACGGTGCTCTTCCCGGAAGCGGGCGGCTCCTCGAGCTTCGCCCGGCACGCGTTCAACGAGCTCGTCTCGTTCGGGGCGGCCTGGGCGCAGATGCTGAACTACATCATCACGGTCGCCATCTCGGCGTTCTTCGTCCCGCATTACCTCTCGATCTTCTGGGCGCCGCTACGGACGAATCCCTGGGACATCATCGGCGGGATCGTCGTCGTGATCGTCCTCGTCGGGATCAACATCATCGGGGTGAAGGAGGCGGCGAGGCTGAACGTCTTCCTCGCCGTGCTCGACTTCGCGACGCAGCTCCTGCTCGTGCTGCTCGGCTTCGTGCTCGTCTTCCGCCCGCACATCCTGCAGGCGAACGTGCACTGGGGGGTGGCGCCGACATGGTCGGCCTTCGCGCTCGCGATCCCGGTCGCGATGATCGCCTACACCGGCATCGAGACCGTCTCGAACCTCGCCGAGGAGGCGCGCGACCCGCGCCGCAGCATCCCGCGGCTCGATCCGGCTCGTTGCGATCGCGGTCTTCGCGATCTACTTCACGCTGCCGCTCGTCGCGCTCTCGGCGCTGCCGGTGTACAAGGACGCGGCTGGGCACTTCGTGACGAAGCTCGGGCTCGATCCGGCCCACGGCGGGTTCGAGAACGACCCGGTGCTCGGCCTTGTCGAGAACCTTGGGCTCGCACGGTGCGCTTCTCTCTTCGCGCCAAGGTCTACGTCGGCATCCTCGCGGCGACGATCCTCTTCATCGCGACGAACGCAGGCGTGATCGGCGCCTCGCGGATCACCTACTCGATGGCGAGCCACCGGCAGATCCCGGAGGTCTTCCGGCGCCTGCATCAGCAAGCTGAAGACGCCGTGGCTGGCGCTGATCCTGTTCGCCGGGGTGCTGCCGATCCTCTTCATGCTGCCGGGAAACGTCGACTTCATCGGCCGGATGTACGCGTTCGGCGCGATGCTCTCGTTCACGATCGCACATGCGGCGGTGATTCAGTTGCGCCGCAAGCCGCCGGAGGTCGAAGAGCTGTATCGCATCCGGCCGAGCTGGACGATCCGGGGCGTCGACTGGCCGCTCTTCGCCGTCTTCGGCGGGTTCGGCACCGCAGCGGCATGGCTCGTCGTCGTGGTTCAGGACGCTCCGACTCGTTACGCGGGGCTTGGCTGGCTCGCGGCCGGCTTCGTCGTCTACTTCCTCTACCGGCGCCAGATCCAGGAGCCGCGTCTCGGTGACCGTACGCGCGCCCGTGATCCTCGGCCCGGCGATCGCGCTCGAGTACCGGTCGATCCTCGTCCCGGTCGTCTCCGGCACCGAGTCGCGCGAGGCGATCGATCTGGCGTGCGCGCCTTGCGACCGAGCGCGGCGCGACCGTCGTGGCGCTGCGCGTGATCGTGGTGCCGATGGAGCTGCCGCTCGACGCGCCGCTGCCCGAGCAGGAGCTCGAGGCCGACCGCCTGCTCGATGAGGTGCGGCTGGCGGCGAGGCCTACGGGGTGCGGGTGCTCGAGCGTCTCGTGCGCTCGCGGAACGCCGGACGCGCGATCGTCGAGGAGGCGGAGCGTCGCCAGTCGGAGATCATCGTGCTCGGCGCGCCGCGCAGCCGCCATCGCCGGATCTTCGGCCACACCGTCGACTACGTCCTCAAGCAGGCGCCGTGCCGCGTGATGGTCGCGGCGGGCCGGAGGGCGGCGTGAGGCTCTACGGTGGGCTGACGCTCCTGCTCGCCCTGACCATGATCGGGCTCGGAATCGCGATCGCCGTCGTCACGATCGTCCACGGCGGCGGCTCGGTCGGGGTCGCCCTCGGCACGCTGTTCGTCGCCGCGGGCGCGGGGCGCCTGTACGCTGATGAGGGCGTCGCTGATGGCCCGCAAGCTGCCGAGCCTGCAACCGCGAGCTCGACGCCCGGTCGCTCTTCTCGGTCGCCTATGGCGAGATCGCGTCGTCGATCTACGTCGCGCTCGGCGTGATCGCGCTGCACGCGCTCGGGTTCACGCCGCTCGTGCTGCTGCATCGTCGGCCTCGCTCTTCCTGCTCGTCTCGCTCTCCTATGCCGAGGCGACCTCAGCCCTGCCGGAGACCGGCGGCGCGGCGACCTTCGTGCGCAAGGCGTTCAACGACCTCGCGGGCTTCATGACCGGCTGGGTGCTCTTTCTCGACTACCTGATCGTGATGGCGCTCTCGGCGCTCTTCGTTCCGCACTACCTCGCGGCCGCGTTCCAGGTGAACGCGCTCGACAGCAACCCGTGGGATGTCGTCGTCGGCGTCGGAGCGATCCTGGTGGTCTCTGCAGTCCGGCTGGTGCGGCGGCCGTCGCTCTACGGCATCGGGATCATCGTGCCCGCGCTCGACCTCCTGACCCAGGTCATGCTGGTGGCGCTCGGCTTCGTGTTCGTCTTCTCGACGCACACGCTCACGCACGGCACGTCGCTCGGTCACACACCCACCTGGAGCTCGCTTGCGTTTGCGCTCCCGCTCGGGCTGCTCGCCTACTCCGGTCTCGACACTGTCGCGAACCTGGCCGAGGAGACGCGCCGGCCCGGCGTCGACTTGCCGCGGTCGCTGTTCGTCGCGATCGGGACAGTCGTCGCCATGTACGTCGCGATCGCGGTCGTGGCGGTGTCCGCGTTCCCGGGGCCGAACACCGAGCTGGGCTCACGCTGGCTGCGTTCGCCGCTCGTCGGCGTTGCGACGCGGATCCGGAGCGAGATCCCCGAGCCGTTCGGAGACATCCTGCGCTTCTTTGTCGGCTCGAGCGGTGCGTTGATCCTGATCGCAGCCGTCACGACCTCGATCGGCGGCTTCTCGCGCATCGCGTACTCGCTCGGCGAGCACGGCCAGCTACCGCGGGTCTTCGGGCGCTTGCACCGACGGAGTCTGGTGTCGCCGCAGGCGATCCTCTGCGCCGCGTTGATCTCGAGCGGAATCGTGATCGGCTCGGCGTTCATCACGGACGACGTGGCATTCCTCGCAAGCGTGTTCTCCTTCGGCGTCCTGCTGGCGTTCACGGCGGCCCAGCTGGCCGTGATCAAGTTGCGGATCGCCGAGCCGGATCTGCTGCGCCCGTACCGCGCGCCGTTCAACATCAGGTTTCGCGGAGCCGAGATTCCACTGCCCGCGATCGTCGGCTCGATCCTGACCTTCGCGATCTGGATCGTCGCGATGGCGACCCATCCCGCGGCGCGTTATGCCGGGCCGGTCTGGCTGCTGGTCGGGCTCGCCGTCTACATCACCGTCCGGCGCGCTCACGGCGAGGGGCTCACGGAGCGCGTTGTCTCGGCCGACGAGCAGCCGCCCTCGGACGTGCCGCAGTTTCGGAAGATCCTCGTCCCGATGAAGCTGGGGATCATCGGCGAGGAGATGCTCGCGACCGCGGTCAAGCTGGCCGCCGAGCACGGGGCGACGGTCGAGGCGCTGCACGTCATCCGCGTCCCGCTCGACCTGCCGCTCGACGCTCCGCTCAGCGACGAGGAAGCCGAGGCCGCCGTCGCGCTGGACGAGGCGCGGGCGCTCGGCGCCGACCACGACGTCGAGGTGATCGGGACGACGGTTCGGGCTCGCGCGATCGGACGCGCGATCGTCGACCACGCGCAGGCAACCGGCGCCGACCTGATCGTCGTCGGCTCCTCGCCACGCTGGCGGCGCCAGTCTCGGTTCTTCTCGCCCACGGTCGACTATCTCCTCCGTACGACGCCGTGCGAGGTGCTGATCGTCGCGTTCCCGCAGCGTGTACTGGATGAGGAGCTCGCAGCGACGTGAATCCCGGCCCATTCGGCCGCGTCGCTTCGGGCCGCGTCCGGTGTCAGACGCCGAAACGGAAGTGTGACAACTCTGGGAAAAATGTGTAACAACGCCGGCGTCAACCTGCCGACCAGGTAGGTTCGGGCTATCGCCTCGATCGTCGAGAGCGCTGGCGGGAGGATCGCCAAAACGCTCGCGCTGCGGGGAAAACGGGAGCTCGACCAGGCTTGCGTGGAATCTGGAGACACCCGGCCTGGCCGTCTGGGCAAAGGCCGGATCGGCTCACTGTCCGCGCCGGACCTGCTCCGGTGTCAGACACCGTGTTGGGCCGGGCTTCCACGGCGCGCTCTGCACGAAACTCTCGTGGCGACCCAAGCCGGGAACTGAGCTACGCTGAACGCGTGAAAGTTCTCGTCGTGGGCTGCGGCCGCGTCGGCTCGGCTGTCGCGCTCGACCTCAGCAATGAAGGATGGGATGTCTCGGTGATCGACGAGCGAGAAGACTCGCTCGGACGTCTCGGGGACGGCTGGAGCGGCGGCTTCTTCGTCGGGCAGGGGATCGATCTCCAGTTGCTCCGCCAGGCGGGGATCGAGGACGCCGACGCTGTCGTCGTCACGACTGACGGCGACAACACCAACATCGTGATCGGGCAGGTCGCGCAGAAGATGTTCGACGTCGGCTCGGTGGTCGTCCGCATGCTCGATCCGGCGCGCGCGGAGTTCTACCGCACCCGCGGCCTGAACATCGTGTGCCCGACCTCGAGCGCGATCGCAGACGTGATCGACGCTGTCCACGCGTACCACGGAGTGACTTGAGCCGCATGTACCTCCTCATCGCAGGCGGCGGCAAGGTCGGCTCGAACCTCACGCGCTCGTTGATCCGTGCGGGTCACGAGGTGACGCTGATCGAGCAGCGTGCGGATCGCTTCGACACGCTCGAGGCGGAGTTCGAGCACCAGGTGCACAAGGGCGATGCCACGGAGCTGTTCGTGCTCGAACGAGCAGGGATCCGCCGGCCGCCCGACATCGTCGTGGCCGTCACCGGCGACGACGAGGACAACATGGTCATCTGCCAGCTCGCGCGCGAGCGCTACGGCGTCGAGAAGGTGATCGCGCGCGTGAACGACCCGCGCAACGGCGCGTACTTCGACCTGCTCGGGATCGCGCCGACCGTTTCGGCGACCGGCTCGATCATGGCCCTGATCGAGCACGAGGTGCCCGAGCACGGGCTCATCCACCTGCTCGAATTGCGCAAGGAGAACCTGGAGATCGTCGAGGTCACTGTCGGAGACGACGCGGCCTGCGCGGGCAAGATGATCAAGCAGGTCGCGCTGCCCGAGGGCTCGCGCCTGATCTCGGTCGTGCGGCACGGCAAGGCAGAGGTTCCGCTCGACACCCTGACCCTCGAGCCCGGGGATTCGCTGCTCGCGATCCTCGAGCCGGGCAAAGAGGACGAGTTGCGCCGAGCCCTCGTCAAGGACTAACGCGCTGAAGAGACGCATCACCTCGCCCAGGGTGCTCGCCTGGGCCACGGCGCTCGTGGGCCTCGTCGCGGTCGTCTCCGCGGTCACGCCCGAGATGGCCGATCGCAGCCGCATCGTCCGCAGCCTGCTCTCACAGGGAGTCCCGAGCGTCGCGAGGACGCTCACGATCGCGTTCGGCCTCGGCCTGCTCTGGCTCGCGCGCGGCCTCGCGCGCCGGAAGCGGCGGGCCTGGCAACTCGCGGTCGTGCTCGTCGTCGCCACCGCGGCGGCGCATCTCGCGAAGAACCTCGACTTCGGGGAGGCCGCCGGCTCGCTGTTCGTGGTCGTCCTGCTCTGGCGCGCGCGGCGAGAGTTCGTCGCCCCGGGCGATCCGGAGTCGATGCGGCCGCTGCTCCAGATCGTGCTTGCGCTCTGCGTCGTCGTGCCGATCGCGACGCTGCATTTCTACGGCACCGTCGCGTACTCCGATCGCGTCGACGACGGGATCGCGCTCGCGATCGGCGCACTCGCCCTCCGTGCGCTCACGCTCTGGCTGCGCCCCGTTGCCGAGCGCGCGCGCCACATCCCGGCCGACAGGCGCCGAGCGGAGCAGCTCGTCCAGGAGCACGGCCGCGACAGCCTCGCCTACTTCGCGCTGCGACACGACAAGTCGACGTTCTTCTCGGCCAGCGGCCGTTCGTTCCTGGCCTATCGCGTGATCGCCGGCACCGCGATCGTCGCGGGCGATCCGATCGGCGATCCGGATGAGCGGCGCGAGTTGATCGCGGAGTTCTGCCGGATCGCGCACCTGAAGGCCTGGCGGGTCGCAATCGCGGGCGCCAGCGCCGAGACGCTGCGCGACTACGCCGAGCTCGGTTTCAAATCGATCTACCTCGGCGACGAGGCGTATGTGGTTCCCGCCGAGTTCTCGCTCGAGGGCCGCAACATCCGCAAGGTGCGCCAGTCGGTCTCTCGGCTCGTGAAGGCGGGCTACCGGATCGAGGTCCGCTCCCCTGCGGACATCGACGACGAGCTGCGCGAGGAGCTGCGCGCCGTCTCGGAGGAGTGGCGCGGCAACTGGCCGGAGCGCGGGTTCACGATGGCGATGGACGCGCTCTTCGCCTATCCCGACACGGCCGTCGCGTACGCCCTGGACGAGCAGGGTCGCGTCGGCGGGTTCCTCCAGCTCGTGCCTGCGCCGGCGAGTCGCGCGTACTCGCTCGCATCGATGCGCCGTCGCCGCGACTCGCCGAACGGGCTGATGGAGTTCCTGATCGTCGAGACGATCGGCTGGGCCCGCCGCGAGGGGGTGAGCGAGGTGTCGCTGAACTTCTCGGTCTTCGCGGAGTACCTGCGAGCCGACTCGGGCCTGCTGCGGATGCTGCTCCTGCGCCTCGATCGGCTGTTCCAGCTGGAGCGGCTGCACAGCTTCAACCGCAAGTTCTTCCCAGCCTGGCGGCAGCGCTATTTCTGCTTCGAGCGCTGGGCCGACCTGCCGCTCGCCGGGCTCGCGTACCTCCACGCCGAATCGCTACTGACGCCACCCGGCCCGTGGGCGCGCTCGTCCGACCTGGCCGCGCGATGACGAAGCTCGCAGCCGCCCTCGCAGCGATCGTGGCTGGGGGCGTGCTGCTCGCTGGCGCAGCGGCGCGAGTTGCGGCGGCCGGAACCGACTGGGCGAGCTTCGGCACGGGGGTCGGCCCGGCGTCGACCGGGATCACCGCTGCGAACGCCGGCACGTTGCGCCGCCAGATCGTCCGGCTCGACGGGACGGTCGACTCCTCGCCGATCTACCTCCACGGCGTGACGGTTCGCGGCGCGTCCCACGACGTCTTCTTCGTCACCACGACCTACGGCAAGACGGAGGCGATCGACGCCGCCGACGGCAAGCTGCTCTGGCGCTACACGCCGCCGACCTATCGCTCGTACGCCGGGTCGGCGCAGATCACGGTGATGACGCCGCTCGCCGACCCGGATCGGACGGCGATCTACGCCGGCGAGTCCGACGGGCACATCGTGAAGCTCGCGGTGGCGACCGGGAAGCTGCTCTGGTCGACGTCGATCACGCGCGACCCGACGCACGAGAAGCTGGCGGGGTCGCTGAACTACTCGCGCGGCCTCCTGCTCGCCGCGACCGACGGCTACATCGGCGACGCTCCGCCCTACCAGGGCCATGTCGTGAGCCTGGATCCGGCGAACGGCCAGATCGTCGGTGTCTGGAACTCGCTCTGCAGCGATGTCCACTCGATCATGCAGCCGGGCTCCTGCCCGGAGAGCGACTCGGCAATCTGGGGCCGCTCGGCTCCGGTCGTCGATCCGAAGACCGGGGACATCTACGTCGCGACCGGCAACGCGGTCTTCAACGGGAGCCGCTACTGGGGAGACAGCGTGCTTGTGCTCTCACCCGACGCGAAGACGCTCCTCGAGCACTGGACGCCGACCGACCAGGCCGATCTGAACACGCACGGACCTCGATCTCGGCTCGACCGCACCCGCGCTGCTCGGCAACGGCTACTTCGTGCAGGGTGGGAAGGACGGGAAGCTGCGCCTGCTCTCGTTCTCGCACCTCGCCGGGGTGAGCTCCGACACGGGCGGCGAGCTCCAGACGGTCGCGACGCCCGGCGGCGCAGACCTCTTCTCGGAGCCGGTGGCCTGGCTCGGCCGGTGGGTGTTCCTCTCCGACGGAGACGGCACCGCGGCCTGGCGCTTCCAGAGCGGTCGCCTGCAGGCGGCGTGGTCGAACGGCAATGCCGGCACGACGCCGATCGTCGCCGGCGGGCTCCTCTATGTGCAAGGGTCGGGCGGCATCCACGTGTACCTGCCGCGCACGGGCCGTCAGGTTGCCGTTCTTCCGATCGGGACGACGCACTGGGAGAGCCCGATCATCGTCGACGGCCGCGTGGCCTCGGCCGAGGGCAACTCGAACGACCACGCCACGAGCGGCGTGCTCGACATCTACCGGCTCGGTTAGCCGAGCTCCGCCACGCTGCGCACGACGCGGGTCTCCGGCCCGAGCGTCGCGAGCAGCCGCTCGAGCGCCCCGGGGCCCGCCTCGAGCACGTCGATCCGCCGCGCGGCACCTAGGTGCGAGACCGCGATCCGCGCGAGCTCCTCGGGAGCGTCCGTGAAGACGCCGAGGCGCACGCCGTCCGCCGCGAGCTGCCGCAGCGCGGAGGTGGCCGCCGCGTTCGGGCGCAGGTAGACCGGCGCGTGGTCCTCGGCGAACCGCGTCAGCAGGTCGCGCCAGTTCGGCAGCTCCTCGTCGAGCCGCTCCGGATCGACCTGAGCGCGGCGCGAGACGTCGACCAGCCACGCATCCCAGAGCGGCCGCGTGTCACCGAGCACGCTGTCGAGCTCGATGGCGAGGGCGCTCACACGTTCAACGGTAGCCGCACAGGAATCACGGCCACCGCGTAGCCGTCTTCCTCGATCACCCGCACCCGGGCGCCGTAGTGCTCCGAGATCAGCGCCTCCGTCACGATCTCGCGCGGCGGGCCCGCGGCGACGAGCGTACCCCGGGAAAGGAGCAGCAGCCGGTCGGCGTACTGCGCCGGCGAGCGTCAGGTCGTGCATCGTCGAGATGACGGTCAGCCCGCCCCGCTCGCGCAGCTCGTCGACGAGCTCGAGCACCTGCTGCTGGCGGCCGACGTCGAGCGCCGCCGTGGGCTCGTCGAGCAGCAGCAGCGGCGCGTCCTGCGCGAGCGCGCGGGCGAGCACGACGCGCTGGCGCTCGCCGCCGCTGAGCGTGCCCAGCGGCCGCGCCGGCGAACGGCGCGCAGATCGAGCAGTTCGAGCGCCGCCCGCGCCGCCTCGCGGTCGCGCCGGCTCTCGTACCCGAACGTAGCCGATGTGCGGGGTGCGTCCGAGCAGGACGTACTCGGCGACCGTGAGTCTCCGGCGGCAGCAGCGGCGTCTGCGGCACGAATGCGACGCAGCCGTGCGACGCTCGCGCCGCGCGCAGCGAGCCGACCTCGGCGCCGTCCAGGCGCGATCGACGCCCGCGTAGCGGGACGAGTCCCGCGAGCGCGCGCAGCAGGGTGCTCTTGCCCGGCCCCGTTCGGCCCGATCAGCGCCACCCACTCGCCGGGCGCGACCTCGGCGGTGACCTCGTCGCACGACGCGCGCGCCGTCCGAGCGCGACCGAGAGCCGACTCGAGCGCGACCGCCGTCAATCGAAGCTCCGGCTCGTGCGCAGGACGACGGCGAAGAACGGCGCGCCGAAGAACGCGGTGACCACGCCGATCGGCAGCTCGGCGGGGGACACGACGGTGCGCGCGAGCACGTCGGCAGAGCACGAGAAAGCCGCCGCCGGCCAGCGAGCGAGAGCGGCAGCACGATCCGGTAGCTCGTGCCGAGCGAGGAGGCGGATCGCATGCGGGACGATGATCCCGACGAAGCCGATCAGCCCGCTCGATCGCGACCGCGGCAGCGGTGCCGATGGTGGCGAAGACGACCACGGTCAGCCGCACCCGCTTCACGTTGATCCCGAGCGTCGCCGCCTCCTCGTCGCCGACGCTGAGCACGTCGAGCACCCGCCGGTGCAGCAGGATCACGGCCGAGCTGACGACGAGTACGGCGTGCCATCAGCCCGACGTCGTGCCAGCCGGCGGTGTCGAGGCGACCGAGGATCCAGCGTAGATCGTCCTGCAGCGACTGGGAGTGCTGCTGCTGGACGAAGGTCTGGACCGCGGTCAGGAACGAGACGACCGTCACGCCCGCGAGCACGAGCGTCGCCGGGCTGCGGCCGCCCCCGCCGACCGAGCCGAGGGCGTAGGCGCAGGCAACGCCGAACGCCGCGCCGAGGAACGCGGCCACCGGCAGCAGGTCGTACTGATCTACCGTCGCCGCCGCCGTAGGAGATCGCGAGCGTCGCGCCGAGCCCGGCGCCCGCCGCGACGCCGAGCAGATACGGGATCCACCAGCGGGTTGCGGAACACGCCCTGGTAGGAGCCGCCCGCCAGCGCGAGCATGCCGCCGACGAGCAGCCCGAGCACGACCCGCGGCGCCCGCAGCTGCCAGAGGATCGCCGGTCCTCGGCCGACATGCTCGAGTGGACGTGCAGCAGCGGGATGTGCGACGCGGCCGAGCGCGCGATCGCGCCGATCCCGATGGGCACCGGCCCGACCGCGAGCCCGATCAGGGTCGCGCCGATCACGAACGCTGTCGCGCAGAGCACCGGCACGAACGCGCGCGGAACGGAGGGGGTGCGCGTCGCGCTCCCCTCCGCAGGCCGCGGCGCAGGAATCGCGGTCACTTCCCCGCCCTCACGAGCGCGGTCACCTTCGCTGCGACCGTCCGGATGAAGTCACGATCCGCGGCCCCCAGCGCGAGGCGATGTCGTCGTTCATCGGGATGATGCCGCCGTCGGAGAGCGCGGCGACCGTGCTCCAGCCGGGCCGCGCCTTCACCTTGGCCGCGGTCTGGCCACAGCACTTGGTGTCGGAGAGGACGATCAGGTCGGGATTCGCGGCGACGATGTACTCGGCGGAGAGCTGCGGATAGCCGGAGCTCGTCTTGTCGGCCGCGTCGGCGATGTTCGTGCAGCCCGAGCAGCGTGAAGAGCTTGCCGATGAAGGTCTTCGACGTCACCGAGTAGTAGGTCGGTTCCCAGCTCGTCGTAGACGGTGAGCGGCGTGCTTGGGCTTCGGCACTGCCGCGGCGATCGAGGCGATCTGGCTCTTCATGCGTCGCGACGAGCGCCGCGGCGGCGGTTGCCCGTCCGGTCGCCGCTCCGAGCTGGTCGATCTGCGTGTAGGTGTCGGCGAGGCTCGCGGCCGTCCCCTGGAGGATCACGGGGATGCTCAGCTTGCCGAGCGCGGCGATGAGCCCGTTCGCGTCGTACGAGGTCACGACCAGGTCCGGCTTGTACGCGGCGATCGCCTCCGCGTTCGGCGTGTAGGCCGAGAGCTTCGTGATCGGTGCGTTCGGCGGGTAGTCCGAGTCGCTGTCGACGGCGATCACCTGCGGCCCGGCGCCGATCGCGAACAGGTCCTCCGTCGCCGTCGGCGAGAGCGAGACGATCCGCACCGGCTTCGCGGTGAGCGTCACCGGGCCGTTTGCCGTCTTGATCGTGACCGGGAACCCGGCCGGCTTGGCGGCGGCGCTCGCCGCCAGGAGCAAGAGTGCCGCCAGGGCGAGAGCCCCGGCGCGTCTGATCGTGACCATAAAAAACTACCTCCGCGTGTGGCGGAGGAGGCTAGTTCGGGCGACAGTGCCGCTCAAACCGCCCTTCCTCCGAGGGCTGACGTTTATCGGCGTGGCGTAGGCGACCTGGCTCGTCCCCCGCTGCTGTTCAAGAGCAGGAGGGCATCGCAGTTGCGGGACAGCGCCGGATTCACACCGGCTTCGCTACTGACACACCGGCCGGGGATATGGGCCCGGCGCGGCCGAGGATAGCAGAGGGTCCGACGACCCCTTCGTCGGCAGGAGGGCAGCTTTGACGACGGCTCAGTACCCTGAGTGACGATGAGTGTCCCTGCGAGCCACGGCGTTGGCGTGAGCCCGTTTCCGCCGATCGCGGATTACGCGTTCCTGTCGGACTGCGAGACGGGAGCGCTCGTGGCGCCGAACGGAAACGTCGAGTGGCTCTGCCTGCCGCGGTTCGACTCGCCGAGCGTCTTCGGCGCGATCCTCGACCGCGACGCGGGCATGTTCCGCCTCGGCCCCGACGGCGTCAACGTGCCGGCCGCGCGCCGGTATCTGCCGGGGACGATGGTGCTCGAGACGAGCTGGGACACGCGCGGCGGCTGGATCATCGTCCGCGACGTCCTGCTGATCGGCCCCTGGCACCACGAGGATGACCGCTCGCACACGCACCGCCGCTCGCCGACCGACTACGACGCCGACCACGTTCTCCTGCGCCTCGTCCGCTGCGTGAACGGGCAGGTCCAGATCAACCTCGACTGCGAGCCCGCGTTCGACTACGGCCGCGGGCACGCTCGCTGGGAGTACGCGAACCACGGCTACCACGAAGCGGTCGCCCTGTCCGACGCCAGCGAGCTCGAGCTCAAGCTGACCACCGACATGCGACTCGGCTTCGAGGGCCCGCGCGCCGTCGCGAGAACGCTGATGAAGGAGGGCGACGTGCTGTTCGTCGCGCTCTCCTGGTCCAAGCATGCGCCGCCTCAGACCCACGACGAGGCGTACAAGCGGCTCGTCTGGACAGCCCATCACTGGCAGCACTGGCTCGACCACGGCGACTTCCCCGACCACCCCTGGCGCCGGTACCTGCAGCGCAGCGCGCTGACCCTGAAGGGGCTCTCCTACGCGCCCACGGGGGCGCTCGTCGCCGCCGCCACGACCTCGCTGCCGGAGACGGTCGGCGGCGAGCGCAACTGGGACTACCGCTACACGTGGATCCGCGACTCCACGTTCATGCTCTGGGCCCTCTACAGCCTCGGCTTCGAGTGGGAGGCGAACGACTTCTTCTACTTCCTCGCCGACGTCGTCGGGGGCCAGGAAGGGGACCTGCAAATCATGTACGGGATCGGCGGCGAGGCGGAGCTGCCCGAGTCGACGCTCGACCATCTGAGCGGCTACGAGGGCGCGCGCCCGGTCCGGATCGGGAACGGCGCCTTCCAGCAGAACCAGCACGACGTCTGGGGCGCCCTGCTCGACTCGTTCTACCTGCACACGAAGACCCGGGACCAGCTGCCGGAGCGCATCTGGCCGATCCTCGTCAAGCAGGTCGAGCTGGCGATCAGGCACTGGCGCGAGCCGGACCAGGGGATCTGGGAGGTCAGAGGGGCGGCGCAGCACTTCACCTCGTCGAAGCTCATGTGCTGGGTCGCGACGGATCGCGGCGCGCGGCTCGCCGAGATCAGGGGCGAGCCCGAGTACGCCGCCCGCTGGCAGTCCGTCGCCGACGAGATCAAGGCCGACATCTGCACCAACGCGCTCGACGAGCGCGGGGTCTTCTGCCAGCACTACGACACGACGGCGCTCGACGCGTCCGTCCTGCTCATGCCCCTGGTTCGCTTCCTGCCGGCCGACGATCAGCGCGTCCGTGACACGGTGCTCGCGATCGCGGACGAGCTGACCGTGGACGGACTGGTTCTCCGCTACCGGACCGAGAACACCGACGACGGCCTCTCCGGCGAGGAAGGCGCGTTCACGATCTGCTCCTTCTGGCTCGTCTCGGCGCTGGTCGAGATCGGGGAGGTGAGCCGTGCGCACGACCTCTGCGAGAAGCTGCTCTCATACGCGAGCGTGCTCGACCTCTATGCAGAGGAGATCGACCCGCACAGCGGCCGCCACCTCGGCAACTTCCCCCAGGCCTTCACGCACCTGGCGCTGATCAACGCGGTGATGCACGTGATCCACGCCGAGCAGACGACGCACATCGGCGACCTTCCCCTCGGCCACGAGATCATGACACCGATCGACCAGGACTCCGACTCCTAGGTGTAGACCCAGGCACGCCTGGTCCGATCGCTAGCATCGAACATGTGTCCGTTGCGCAGCCCGAGACCTATCTCGCCGATCTGAACGACGCCCAGCGCGAGGCCGTGATCACCACGGAGGGCCCGCTGCTCGTGATCGCAGGCGCCGGCTCGGGCAAGACCCGCGTGCTCACGCATCGCGTCGCCCATCTGCTCGCCGCGGCTGGGGCGAAGCCGAACGAGATCCTCGCGATCACGTTCACGAACAAGGCGGCGGGGGAGATGCGCGAGCGGATCGAGGGCATGCTCGGCACCCGCGCGCGGGCGATCTGGATTCTCACCTTCCACTCCGCCTGCGGCCGGATCCTGCGGCGCGAGGCGGAGCGCCTCGGCTACCGCTCGAACTTCACCATCTACGACCAGGCCGACCAGCTGCGCGTCGTCAAAGACTGCCTGGCCGATCTCGACCGCGACCCGAAGCGCTTCGTCCCGCGCGGCATCCACACGCAGATCTCGAATGCGAAGAACCAGCTGATCGGCCCCGACGAGTACGCGAAGCGCGTCGCGAGCTTCTACGACCAGACGGTCGCCGACGTCTACGCGCTCTACCAGAAGCGGCTCTTCGCCCACAACGCGGTCGACTTCGACGACATGCTGATGCTGACCGTCGACGTCCTCACGCGGTTCTCCGACGTGCGCGAGCGCTGGGCGAAGGCCTTCCGCTACGTGCTCGTCGACGAGTACCAGGACACGAACCATGCGCAGTACGTGTTGCTGAAGCTGCTCGCGAGCGTTCACGGCAACCTGATGGTCGTCGGCGACCAGGACCAGTCGGTCTACGGCTTCCGCGGCGCCGACATCCGCAACATCATCGAGTTCGAGCACGACTTTCCGGGCACGAAGGTGATCACGCTCGAGCAGAACTACCGCTCGACGAACTGGATCCTGAACGCCGCGAACGAGGTCATCTCCCACAACCGCGAGCGCAAGAAGAAGGAGCTCTGGTCGGATCTCGGCCAGGGCGAGCCGGTGCACGTCGTCGAGGTCGAAGACGAGCACGCAGAGGCGCGCTTCGTCGCCGCCGAGATCGCGGGGCTGGTCGAGTTCGGCTACAGCCGCAGCGAGGTCGCCGTCGTGTATCGGACAAATGCGCAGAGCCGCGTGCTCGAAGACGTGCTCGTGCGCCAGGGGATCGACTACCAGGTGATCGGCGGCCCGCGCTTCTACGAGCGGGCCGAGATCAAGGACGCGATCGCCTACCTCCAGGTGATCGACAACCCGTTCGACGCCGTGTCGCTGCAGCGGATCGCGAACCGGCCGCGCCGAGGCTTCGGCGACACCTCGCTCGCGCGGCTCCAGGCCTTTGCAGACGGTTCGGGAATCACCCTTTGGCAGTCGCTCGGCCGCGCCGGCGAGGCGGGGCTCGCCGCTGCTTCGCTGAAGAGCGCCCAGTCGCTGCACGGCCTCCTCCAGTCCCTGATGGCCGGCGCGCAGGAGCAGAGCCTGAGCGAGCTCGTGCAGACCATGCTCGAGCGCTCGGGGTATCTCGAGGCGCTGGAGGCCGAACGAACCATTGAAGCTCGCGGGAGAATAGAGAACCTCGAGGAGCTCGTCGGCGTCGTGCAGGAGTACGAGGCGGCCGCCGAGGAGCCGTCGCTTTCGGGCTTCCTCCAGGAGATCTCCCTCTACTCGGACCAGGATGCGCTCCGCGACGGCGACGACACCGGCGGCCAGGTGACGCTGATGACGCTGCACAACGCGAAGGGCCTCGAGTTCCGCGCCGTCTTCGTGCTCGGGATGGAGGAGGGGATCTTCCCGCATTCGCGCTCGATCGAAGAGAACTCGCTTGAGGAGGAGCGGCGCCTCTGTTACGTCGGCATGACCCGCGCGAAGGAGCGTCTGACGCTGCTGCATGCGATGCGCCGCTCGCTCTACGGGCGCACCGACGCGAACCTCCCCTCGCGGTTCCTGGACGAGCTCCCGGCCGAGGGTGTCGAGCGAGAGCGCCTGCGGCCGGCCGCGTGGTCGTCGTACGGGACGCCGGCCCGCTCGCAGGCGACGCCGCGCACCGACGTCCCCGACCTGTCCACCGGAGACACCGTTCGGCACGCCACGATCGGCACCGGGATCGTGACCAGGATCGAGCCGGGCGGGATCGTGACGGTGCGGTTCGAGGACGGCGCCGAGCGGCGCCTGATGCTCGAATACGCTCCGCTCGAACGCGTCTAGAACGCGTGCTCTATGGCAAGGACTTATGCGAACCATCGCGAATGGTGAGGGTCGCATTTGCTTTTTCCCTGCAATTTGGGCTAGCCTGGCCCGCTCATGCGGAGAGGACTGCGGTCACTGGCCGCGTGCGCCCTTGCTTTGGCGTTCGCGACTCCTGCGTTTGCGAGCCCGGCGGCGCGGAGTGTCTCGTCCGTTCCGGTGTTCAGCTTCGTCTGGCCGGCGCAGGGCACGATCACGACGCCGTTCATCCCGTACGGGCACGCGGGGATCGACATCGGGATGCTGCGCACGCTGACGGTGCGGGCTGCGGTGGCAGGAGTCGTCGAGCTCGTCGGCTATCCGGTCGGCTACGCGGGCTACGGGAACGTGATCGTCGTCCGGGTGACGCCGACCATGGAGACGATCTACGCCCATCTGGCATCCTATTCGGTCAAGCCGGGCGAGACGGTGACCGCGGGCGAGGCGATCGGCGTCGCAGGCTGCACGGGCCTCTGCACGGGCACGCACCTGCACTTCGAAGTGCGGATCTCGGGCACGCCCGTCGATCCGATGCAGTGGCTCAGCTAGATGGTTGCCTTCTTAGGAGCCTCTTAGGCCGTCTTTAGAGAACGCTCAAATCCAAGGTAGACACTTCGGTCATGAAGCTTGGATTGATCGGAGCTGCGATCGCCGCCGCGCTCGTTGTCGGAGCCGGTAGCGCGAGCGCCTCGAGGGCCGATGTCACCGCCCTCGTCGATCCTGCCGTCGTCGACGTGAACACGGTGCTCCGTTACGCAGGCGGGGAAGCGGCCGGCACCGGGATCGTGCTCACCTCGACCGGCGAGATCCTGACGAACAATCACGTGATCCGCGGCGCCACGTCCGTCAAGGTGACCGACGTCGGCAACGGCAAGACCTATTCGGCGACCGTCGTCGGCTACGACGTTGCCAGTGACATCGCCGTCCTGCAGTTGAAGGGTGCATCGGGGTTGCAGACGATTCCGCTCGGGTCCTCGGCCACGGTCAAGGTCGGCCAGGCCGTCACCGCGATCGGGAACGCCGGCGGTGTTGCCGGCACGCCGAGCGCCGCAGCCGGAACCGTGACCGGTCTCGGGAAGTCGATCACGGCCACCGACGACGACGGAACCACGGAGCAACTGAAGCATCTGATCGAGACGAATGCGAGTCTCCAGCCGGGCGACTCGGGCGGCCCGCTCGTCAACTCCGCGGGCCTCGTGGTGGGCATCGACACGGCGGCCTCGACCGGATTCTCGTTCCAGTACCAGGGCGAGCAGGGCACCCAGGCCTACGCCATCCCGATCAACCGCGCGCTCTCGATCGCGAAGCAGATCGTCGCCGGCAAGACGTCGGCGACGACGCACATCGGGCCGTCGGTGCTGCTCGGCGTCGACGTCCAGACGGCCGAGGACGATGGCTACGGCTACGGCTACGGGTACGGCTATGGCTACGGCAACTCCGCGCCGGCCACGGGCGCGATCATCGCCCAGGTGCTCCCGGGCTCTCCGGCCGAGAAGTCGGGCCTCACCGAGGGTGACGTGATCACCGCGGTCGGTGGCGCGAGGATCACGACTCCGACGACCCTCACGAACGCGCTCCTCCGTTACGCGCCGAACGACACCGTGAAGCTGACCTATGTCGACGGGAACGGCGTGACCCAGCACACAAGCGTCCGTCTCGCCACCGGGCCCGCCCAATAGACCCCGCCCGATAGACACCCCGCCCAATAGACGCAGCGCAGTAGCCGAGTCGCAGTGATACTCCGTCCGGGATGCAGGCGGAGCTCACCCGGGGCTTGATCTCGCTCGCGCTGGTCGTCGCGCTCGCCGCGGCGGGCGCGACCGCAGCGGCGGCCGTGGACAAGCCCGGCGTCGTCGACGTGAAAGCGACTCTCGGCTACCAGTCGGAGGTCGGGGTGGGAACCGGGATCCTGCTCACGGCAGCCGGCGAGATCCTCACCAACAACCACATCATCCGCGGCGCGACGAGCGTCACGGTCACCGACGTGGACAACGGCCAGATCTATCCGGTCACGGTCGTCGGCTACGACGTCGTGCACGACGTCGCCGTCCTGAAGGTGAAGGGCTCCCACCCGCCGTTGCAGAGGATCGCCCTCGGCTCCTCGCGCGGCCTGAAGGTCGGCCAGGCCGTGACCGCGTTCGGGAACGCCGGCGGCGCCGGCTTCGACCTGACCCGCGGGCAGGGGCGCATCCTCGGGCTCGGCAAGTCGATCACGGCCAAGAACGCGGACGGAAGCGTCGAGCCGCTCTCGAACATGATCGTCACGAACGCCCTGACGCTCGCGGGCGAGTCGGGCGGCCCGCTCCTCGACGCCGCCGGCCGCGTGATCGGCGTCAACACGGCAGCCTACGAGGCCTACGTGCTTCCGTCCGGCAAGAAGGGGTCGGTCTCGTTCGCGATCCCGATCACGCAGGCGCTCTCGATCGCCCGCGGGATCGCGAGCAGCCACGAGACCGCGACGAGCCACATCGGACCGACGCCACTCCTCGGCATCGACGTCCTGACCGCGACGGGCGCGAACAGCGGGAAAGGCGTGCCGGTCAACATCGTCTTCCCTGGCTCCCCGGCCGCGAAGGCGGGGATCCTGGCGGGCGACCGGATCCTGACGCTCGCACGCAAGAAGGTCACCTCGCCGGCGACCCTGTCGGCCGCGCTGATCCACAACGCCCCGAAGGACAGCGTCCCGGTGGTGTGGCTCGACCGCGCGGGGAAGACGCGCCGGGGCCACGTCGTCCTCGGAACGGGCCCGTCGCAGTGAGCGCTTCCGCGGCGGTGCGCTAGACTGGCCGCTGCCTCAAGGGCGGTTAGCTCAGTTGGGAGAGCACCAGCTCGACAAGCTGGGGGTCACTGGTTCGAGCCCAGTACCGCCCATTGAACGAAAGCCCTGCTAAGCGGGGCTTTTTTGTTTAAGGATCACGAGCATTGGACTGTGAGAAGAACCTCGTGGCAACAGAATGGCAACGCTTGTACCTTGCTGGGCGGTCTCGTTGGAACCACTGGACCCGGCCGCCCTGTGCTGTCCCGCTCACTCCCCGGGCTCTGACCGGCATGTCGAATCGCAAGGGGCTCACGTTGCTGCCCGCGGAATCTTCTCCGCCGTCTAGTCCTCCAACAGCCGATGAGATTCGTCGATTTCCGGCGACTAGAGGGTCGTCGGAACGAGGACGTCCATTTCATCCGGCCTTCTGGCCGGCGACCAGAGGGTCAACTTGACCAGGAGGCCCATTCTTTCGCATCGCCCGAACGAGGAGCCGTCAATCCCGGTCTGGCGGACATTGAAACGACAAGGACTGCAAGGCGAACTCGGCGCGGCCGGATCGCGACGTAAAGGCGGCGTCCGCTCTCGACCGTAGTGTCTCGGGCGTGGCGGTCGTCGAACTCGGAGAGCACGTACGCAGGGCAGTCGAGCGCGAGCGCGAGCTTGTGGTGGAGCGGCTTGAACAGCTTCGCGATCAGGCTGAGCGGCTACGCGCGATCGTCGAGCAGGTGGGCTCGGACGTCGAGCAGACCGCCCGGATGCTCAGGAACATGGACCAGATGCTTGGTCTAGCACCTCAACTCTCGATCGAGTACCTCGACGGCGAGATCCGCGGTCAGCGTCTCCGGGAAATCGCGGTCGACGTGCTTCGCCAGAACAAGGAGCCCGGCCAGGAAGTCCACTACCGCGACTGGTACGAGCTCGTCGTTGAAACCGGAGTGCGGGTCGCCGGCAAGGACCCCCTTGCGACGTTCCTGACCCAAATCGCCCGCGCCCCCGAAGTCGAGTCGGTCAGGCCGCGGTCGGGGCTGTACCAGCTCGTTTCGGCTTAGCCGCTCCTCCCCTATCACGCTGGTCGAAGAGGGCTGTCCGACCCATCTGGTATCTCGGCCTGCTCGAGCACCTCGAGTTGATCCCCGACGAGCTTCAACCGGCTCCGGCAGGAGAAGCAGATGACTGATCACGACGCGCACGGGCTCTCGCGGCGGCGGTTCCTCGGTCTCGGCGCATCCGCCGGAGTCGGCGCGATCGCAGCCTCGAGCGGGCTCGCGCGCGCGGGCACCTTTCCCGACGGCGCGACGACAACGCCTGCGATCGCCGCGCAGCTCGCCTCGTTCGAGGGCGCCCACCAGGCCGCCGTCCTGAGCGAGCCGACCCAGGCGACCGCGTTTGCCGCCTTCGACGTGATCGCCGACTCGAAGGCCGACCTGCGCGATCTGCTGCGCACGATCACGGCGCGGATGCGCCTGCTCTATGCCGGTGGCCTGCCCGTGAATCTCGGTCCCGCCTCGCCGCCCGACGACAACGGCGTCCTCGGGCCCGAGCTCCCGTCGCAGCAGGTGGCATTTCTCTTCGGGCTCGGCAGCTCGCTCTTCGACGACCGCTTCGGCCTCGCGAGCAAGAAGCCGGCGAAGCTGACGCGGATGCAGAGCTTTCCGAACGACAACCTCGATCCGGCGCAGTGCGATGGCGACCTCAGTCTCCAGATCTGCGCGAACAGCTCCGACATCGTCCTCCACGCGCTCCGCGACATCACGAAGCACACGCGCGGCGCGATGCAGCCACGCTGGCGGATCGACGGCTTCCAGAGCCCGCCGCGCCCGTCCGGCACGCCGCGCAACCTGCTCGGCTTCAAGGACGGGATCGCGAACCCGGCCACGTCCGATGCGACGGCGATGGAGGATCTCGTCTGGGTCAAGTCCGGCTCGCCCGAGCCGTCCTGGACGGCCGGCGGCACCTATCAAGTCGCCCGCATCATCCGCATGCTCGTCGAGTTCTGGGATCGCGTCTCGCTCGACGAGCAGGAGACGATGATCGGCCGCCGCCGCGCGAGCGGCGCTCCGCTCGACGCGAACCACGAGTTCGACATCCCGGACTACAAGGCCGACCCGCAGGGAACGATGATCCCGCTCAGCGCCCACATCCGCGTCGCGAACCCGCGGACGGCTGCCACTGCCGAGAGCCGGATCCTGCGCAGGGGCTACAACTACGACCGCGGCATCGACAGCAACGGCAACCTCGACATGGGCCTGCTCTTCACCTGCTACCAGCAGGACATCGAGCGCCAGTTCGTCGCGACGCAGACCCGGCTGATCGACGAGCCGCTCGTCGACTACATCAGCCCGACCGGCGGCGGCTACTTCTTCTGCCCGCCCGGGTTGAACGGAACCGCCGACTACTTCGGTAGCTCGCTCGTCTAGCCCGGTCGCCGCTCGAAGCGGCGACCGGGCTGCGAGCCCTCCCTCTAGCCTGCGACCTTCACCGACGGCGGGATCAGGACAGCGTTGATCACGTGGACGACGCCGTTCGAGGCCATCACGTTCGCCTGCACGACCTTGGCGTTCCCGTCGAGCACGATCGAGCCGCTCTTCAGGGAGAGCGCGATCTTCTCTCCTTCGAGGGTCGTGACCGAGGCGTCGCTCTTCGCGGCGCTCGTGGCGGCGGCGGCCTTCACCTCGGTGCCGAGGACGTGATAGGTCAGCACCTTCTTCAGCAGCGACGGTGTCGTTGCGACCGCGTTGAACGTCATCGGATCGGCCTTCTTCAGCGCTGCGAAGGCGGCGTTCGTCGGCGCGAAGACGGTCAGGTGGGCCTTCGGGTTCGAGAGCGCCGTCACGAGACCGGCCTTCTTCACGAGCGTGACGAGCGTCGAGAACTGCGAGTTGGACGCCGCGACCTGGACGATGTTGCCGGTCGTCGCGTGCTGCTTGGCCGGCGCACCGGCGGAGATGCTCGCGAAGATCGCGGCCGAGACGGCGGCGACTGCGAGGATGGAGATGAGTTTCATGTGGCTCCTTCTGGCTGGTTGATCGAGCCCGTGGTACGCGCCGGTCTCACCCGTTGGATCAGTGATCCAAGACGCGGCGGCGTGCGTACCACCCCGGATGCAGGCCGCTCCGCCACGGACGAATCAGCCAACGACCATGACCCCGTTCCCCTCAAAGCCGCTGCGGAGACTCGTCGGCTACGATCGGAACGAGGTGATCTCGCATCGGCCACGCGCGGCTGTCGACGATCCCGACGCAGCGACAGTCGCTCGGCTCGCGGCAGGCGACGGCGAAGCGCTGAGCGCGCTCTACGACCGCTACGGCCGTCTGGCCTACTCGATCGCGTACAGGATCGTCGGTGAGCCCGAACTTGCCGAGGAGTGCGTGCAGGACGTCTTCGTCGCGCTGTGGCGGAACGCCTCGCGCTACGACCCGGCTCGCGCGCTCGTCTCGACGTGGCTGTGTGGCATCGCCCGCAACAAGGCCCTCGACGCTGTCCGCCGCCGGCAGCGCCGCCCGGTGCCGACGGCCGACGTCGAGCCCGAAGGCGCCGTCGCCGACTCGGCCGACCTCGCTGTCGCCGCGGCCGACGCGGTTCGCGTGGCCGAGGCGATGGCCGCGCTGCCGCCGGCCCAGTTTGAGGTGCTCCAGCTCGCGCACTTCGACGGGCTCACGCAGGTCGAGATCGCCGAGCGGCTCGGATTGCCGCTCGGCACGGTGAAGGGCAGGATGCGCCTGGCGCTCGAGCGGATGCGAATGCTCGCGCGTGACCTCGCGCCGGAGGAGCTCGATGAGCGAGCCATTCGATCCCCGAGAAGACGACCGCGTGCTCGATGCGCTCGGCGGCGCGTTGCCTCGGGTCTCGCCCGAGCCCGAGCTCTTCAGCCGGATCCTGGCGGCGGTCGCCGAGGAGACGCCCGTGCCGGCGCCTCTGCGGTCGCGCGCCTGGCCGCGTTGGCGGCCGCGCCCCTCCTGCTCACCGCGCCCGCCCTGGCGGCGGTTGCCGCGGTTGTCGTGGCGCTTGCGCTGAGCTCAGGCGATGGCCTCGGGACTCCCGAGGCGGTGGCGCCGATCGCGAGTCACCTTGCGTCTGCGCACGTCGCCGGGACGGCCGACCTCTACCGTTCGGACGCGGCCGGCGGGAAGCTGAGCGTGCGTCTGACGAACGTTCCGGCCCCGGCACGGGACACGCACTACGAAGTGTGGGTGCTCCGGCGTGGCTCGACGGAGATGACTGCAGTGGGCTCGTTCACACCTGCCGGCACGAGCGTCCATCTCGTCCTGCCGCTCCCCGCGCCCGGTGCGTATGCGGCGGTGGACATCTCGGTGCAACGCAACGACGGCCCGCCGCAGCACTCGCAGATCAGCCTCGCCGGCGCGACCTTCTGAGGAACGCCGGATAAAGGTTTCAGCTGCCCTGCGAGTCACTTTCGTAGGTGGTGAAGCCGGCACATGGACTGCTGATCGCGCTCGGGTTCCTGGCTCTCGTCTGTGTGAGCCCCGCGGGAGCGGCTGATACCGGAACCCTCAGCCTCAGCGGCGGCATCACCGCGACGATCAAGCTCACGCCGGCGAACTGCGTCGCGGGCCCCGCTGCGAGCATGACCGTGAACGATGTGGCCGGCGGCGGGTGGGATTCGCTGAGCCTGTACGCAATCGACCCGGTTCCGGGCGCGCGCGGCACGGCCGAGCTCGACCTGAACGGATCCGGCTTCACGAAGGCGCCCTACGCGGTCGACGACTGGATCTGGAAAGCGAAGAAGAAGGGCCACATCTCCGCGCCGCTGAACATTGCCGCGAACGGCACCTTCGGCTCGATCGACATCGCCGTGCGCCTGTCGGACACGTTTCTCGGGCCGAATCCGACGTCCGTCAGGGTCAAGCTCAACTGGCGTGCCGGGACCTGCAAGCCCTACGTCTCGCCTTAACGGCGTTTTCCAAGCGTTTTCTCCGAGCTTCCACAGACGCGCCGCCTAAGGTCGGCCATGACTCGAACAGGTCACGCGACCAGGCAGCCGCCGATAAAGGTTTCGTGCCCCTCTCGCGTCTCTTGACGTAATGGGAGCCTCGCGGACCGAGATCGAAGAGCTGTACCGGGACCGCTACCTGGGCTTCCGGCGCGCCCTCGCGGCGGTGTGCGGGAACTACGAGTCTGCGCACGACGTCGTCCAGGAGGCGTTCGCGCGTGCGCTCACACAGCGCAGTCGCTTTCGCGGCGAGGCCCCACTCGGAGCATGGGTCTGGACGATCGCGATGCGCGTCGCGCTCGACGAGCGCTCCAAGGCGCTCCAGCTCCCGCTCGAAGAGAACTCCCACTCCGAATCGGACGAATCGGAGCTCTCGGACGCGTTCGCTGCAGGGCTCGTCGAGCCGGCACGGGATCCCGAGCTCTCGGATGCGTTGCGCACGCTGCCGCCGCGGCGGCGGGTCGTGTTCTTCCTTCGCTACTTCGCCGACATGAGCTACCAGGAGATTGCGGCGGTCTGTGGATCAGCGAGGGCACTGTTGCGGCGTCGCTCGCTCAGGCCCGGCTCGCCGTCGCCGAAGCACTCGGCGAGGAGGTGCGGAGTTGACCCGCGAGCACCGTCCGTTTCTGAACGAGCTCGAGCCCGATCTGCGCGACCGGATCCTGGAGCTCGACGAGCCGGTGGCTCGCCAGAGCTGGCCTGATGTCGTGCAGCGCTCATCGGCCGGTCTCGTCCGGGCGCGGCGTATCCCGGCGTTCGCCGCGCTCGCGGCCACTGCCGTCGCGCTGGGCGCCGGCGCCGTCTTCGGTCTCAGGCTCTCGCCGATCGTCAACGTCGGCGGGCATCGAGCGGCTCTCCCGGGCGCGGCGCACAGCAGCGTCCTCTACGTCGCACCGACGAAGCAGCGCGGGTTCTGTTACCAGCTGGCCGGCGGCCGGACGAACTGCGAGGCGAAGCCGGTCCCGCTCGGAGTCTCGTGGAGGCGCGACCAGGTCACGGGCACGGTCTCACCGGCCGAGCTCTCGTCGGTAAAGATCGAGTTCACCGATGGAACGTCGGCCAGGCCGAGCATCTCGCGGATCGACTCCGGGGTGAACGCAGGCTTCTTCGTCTACGACATTCCGGCCGGCAAGACGGTCTCACAGATCAAGGAATACGACGCCGGCAGCCTCAGCGGCCAGGTCCTCTGGTACTCGGTCTAGGGAAGGGACAGAGTGAAGCGATGTGCCGTTTGTGTCTGTTCGATGGCCCTGGCCGCGGCGTGTCTTGCCGCGGTGGCGAGCCTGGCTCCGGCCGTGGCTCACGTCCGGACGCTGACGCTCTACGCGACCGCCGAGCAGGAGCAGTACGTCGACAACTCGACAGCCTCCAGCGCGGCGAGGGCAACAATCCCTTCGGGAACTACAAGGATCTCGAGCCGCTCGCGAACAAGAACGCGACCGGGCCGTTTCCAGGCGACGAGGCGCTCTTCTCGTTCAACCTGTACACGAACGGGAGCCTCGAGACGCGGGCGGGGACGGCGATCTTCACCTGCCAGTACAACCTGAACAAGACGCGTTCTGTGACGCGTCCTTCCAGCTGGCTGCCGGCGGCACGCTGATCGCCTCGGGGGCGTTCAACTTCACCGCGTCGCACTTCTCGCTTGCCGTCGTGGGCGGCTACGGCGCCTACACGAACCGGCGGGGATCCGCGCTCACGCTCCGAGCGCGAACCACGCCCAGAAGCTCAGTTTCCAGTTCAGCTGATGAGGGGGTCGGCCATGAAGCGTCGTTCGACGTGGTGTGCCATTGCGGCTGTTGGTGCGGGTGCGCTCGTGCTCGCAGCCGGAGCAACCGCCCACTCGACACGGGGGACGGCGAGTCGCGCGCATCAGTTCACGTTCTATTCGGACGTCAAGAACGAGCGGTACATCAACAACGTCGACGACCTCTCGCGGGGCGAGGGCCACAACCCGTTCGGGAACGTCACGTCGGTCAAGCCGCCGACGAACGAGAAGGTTTCCGGGCCGCTGGCCGGCGACGAGGCGATGTTCGCGTTCAGTCTCTTCACCGACGCGGCGCACACGAAGAGCGCCGGGAACGTGATTTTCGTGTGTTGGTACAACTTCAACCGCAACGGCCTGTGCGACGCGGCGTTCCAGCTGAAGGACGGCTCGCTGATCGCCAAGGGCGCCTTCAACTTCAGCTCGACGACCTTCGCGCTCGCGATCGTCGGCGGCACCTCGACCTATCGAGGGATGTGGGCGCGGTCCAGATCTCCGCGCTCGGGGCCGCGACGCAGGCGCAGCCGGTCTACCGGTCCGTGCCGATGTCCAGGCTCAGCGCATGGTTCTGTCGATCCAACCCGTCTGAAAGGAGCAGGTGTGAAGCTTCTCATCGGCAGTGTGCTCGCCGTCATCGCCCTCGCCGGCGCAGGCGCCGCGATGAGCGCTCCGGCACGGGCGATTCCGCATGCGATGACTCTCTACTCATCGCCGACGCACGAGGCCTTCGTGGCGAACGCCGACGACGAGATCCGCGGTGACGTCAGCAACCCGTTCGGCACGCACATCAGCCGCGAGGCGTCCGGCCTCGCGAACCTCGACGAGAAGCAGGGGCCCTTCCCTGGCGACGAGGCGCTGTTCACGTTCGATGTCTTCGCGACCGGGAAGCTCCAGCGAGCATCGGGAAGGCCACCTTCACGTGCCAGTACTACTTCGACAAGAACGCGTTCTGCGACGTCTCGTTCCAGCTCGACGGTGGCTCGTTGATCGCCGCCGGTGCGTTCAACTTCAACTCGAAGACCTTCGCGCTCGCGATCACGGGCGGGTACGGCAAGTACAGCGGCGCGTCAGGCGACATCGAGGCGACCCCGAGTGGGAAGCTCGCGCAGCGCCTCGCGTTCGTCTTCAGCTGATCGCGCGCCGCCGATAAAGGTTCCGGGCCTTCCCGGCGTCCCTTGTGGCAAGTCAAAGAGGTTCAACGCTCTTAGGGATGGGAGGGGAACTGCATGACGGTTCGTTCACTCGTGGCAGGCATCGCCACGGCGTTTCGCGGTTGCCTGCGTCGCCGGCGCTGCGGCCCGGTCGGCGCGACAGGCGGATGTGGCGACTGCCGCGGCGCAGATCGCAGCCGTTGCGGGCGTGCCGACCTTCACGCCGCCGGGACCGGCGTTTGACGCGAGGAAGGCGAAGGGAAGTCGGTCTTCATCATTCCGGCCTCGTCGAACGGGGTCGCCGACCTGGCGTCGATGAGCGCCTATACCGCTGGGATTCGCCAAGCCGGGCGGGCTGTGGGCGTCAGTCCACCACCTGCTCGAACAACGGCACGGACAAGGCTCAGGCCGCCTGCTTCACCAGAGCGGTCGCGGCCAAGGTGAACGCGATCATCCTGGTCGGCTCGCTCGATCTCGTCGGCTTGAAGGATTCGCTCGCAGCTGCCAAGGCGGCGAGCATCCCCGTGATCGGAGCGCACGTGCTGGCCCCCAGCGACTTCGCGAGCGGCGTCGATCCTGCGTACCAGCAGGCCTCTCGGGGCTGACAGCGACCGTGCCGGCGCCGTTCGCCAAGGCAGCGAAGCTCGAAGCGGACTACGTGACCGCGATCGCGAACGGAGCGGGGAAGACGATCCTGCTCGTCGGAGCGAGCGACGTTCCGGAGAGCGCGGGGATGCTCGCGACGGTGCAGAGCGAGTTCTCGAGCGTCTGCGGCGCGACGTGCTCGGTGGTCGATCGACGTCCCGTTCTCGACGTGGCAGACAGCCGCGTACAAGGCGGTTGCGACAGCGACCCTCGCCAAGACGACGCAGTGGCTGATCCCGATGTTCGATCAGTTCGACGACCTGGCGGCCGAGGGTGAGTCCGATGCACGCGACGCCATTTCGACGGTCACCCGGCCGAACATCTGCTCCTACGGTGGCGCCCCGTTCGCGATCCAGATGGGCCAGGCCGCGAACCGCGTTCAGTGCGACATCGCCGAGAACATGAACTGGGATGGCTGGGCGACGATGGATCGACGCTCCGCGTCCTGACCGGAACCGCGCCGCTTGCCACCGAGAACCTGCCGGTGCGCCTCTGGAGTCTCTCCACGAGCAACTGGTTCACCGAAGGTGTCGGCCTTGCGGGCGGACGTTCCGCCGACGATCGACGCCGGCTGGGCGATCCCACTAGTGGACCAACGGCTACCGCACCCTCTGGGGCCTCCGACGTCCACGTTGGGGAGCTGAGCCGGCAATGGAAACGACATCTAGGGATGGAAGGGGTACACACATGGCAGGTCGTTGGCTGATCGGCAGCGCTGCGCTGCTCGTTGCCGCCGTTGTCGCTGCAACCGGGGGCCGGGTCGCTGATCGGCCGTGATCCTGCCGGCCGCCACGGCGAACGTGAACACCTACGACGCCGCCCCGGCTTGGGTCGCGCCGGGGCCGGCCTTCGACGCCAAGAAGGCAAGTGGCAAGACGATCTTCGTGATTCCTGGAGGGACGGAAGCGCTGATGCTGCCGTCGGTGAGCTTGATGGTCGGTGGCATCCGTCAGGCAGCCGCAACGGTCGGCGTCAAAACCCTTTCCTGCTCGAACAACGGCAGTGATGCGAACTGGAACGCCTGTTTCAAGCAGGCGATCGCGAAGAAGGTGAGCGCGATCGTGATTGCGGGAGGAACCCCTCCCGCGTCAGTTTCCTCGATGGTCACGACCGCGACTGCGGCCGGGATCAAGGTGATCGCGGGGCACGTCCCGAACCCCTCGGACTTCGCGGGGACGATCGCCGCGGCCTACACGCAGGCGGAGGCCGGGGTCACTGCGATCGTGCCCGCGCCGTACGCTGCGATCGGCCGGTGTTGGCCGACGGATTGGTCGTTCACGCCCGACGCCCGCCAGAATCGTGGTCGTCACATCGTCTGACATCCCGGCGAGCGCGGGGCTCCAGTCGGCTGTGACGAACGAGCTCACAACGGTGTGTGGGGCGGATTGTCCGATCGTCACGACGCTCGACCTGCCATACGCCACCTGGCAGACGAAAGCGATCGCGGCATCTGCGCAGACCTGCTTGCGGCGCCAGTAACGGCCTACATCGTGCTCTTCGACAAGGTTGACGCACTGCTCGCCGAGGGCAACCACGACGCGCGGCTGGCGAGTTCGACTTCGACCCAACCGAGAATCATCGGCTACGGCGGCACGCCGTTTGCGATCGAGCTCGGCCAGGACAACAACCGCGTCGAGGGTGACGTGGCCGAGAACATGAACTGGCTCGGGTGGGCGACGATGGATCAGACTCTGCGTGTCCTGACCGGCACGAAGACGGTCGCCACCGAAAACACCGGCCTGCGTTTCGTCGACGACGACGCGTGGGGCGCCGAGGGTGTCGGCCCCGGAAAATTGGAGCTTCCCGCCCTTGCTCGACCAGGGCTGGGGCGACCCCCACGGCGACGACGGCTGGATCACCGGCTACACCAAGCTCTGGGGCGTCCCGATCAAGTCGGACGGCTACCAGTTGAGCGGAGGCTCGTCGGGCGGTGACGGCGACTGGTGTTCGAAAGCGTCGGTGCCATCTCGGTAGCATGCCCTTCCCGAGATGAACACCGACCTCCGGCGGGGCGCCTGATCAGAGCGCATGTGACCAGGCGCCCGCCACCTCCCTGAACCACAGCCAGATCCAGCCCGGCCCTCATCGGCCGGGGCTCGAACCCACATCGGAAGGAGCACACGTGAGGTGCACACGTAGTTCTCAAAACGGTTTCGCCATCGCGGTCGGCACGATCGCGGCTGGTGCGATCGCAGCTCTCTGCGCGGGCGCCGCCTTCGGCTCTGTTGCCACCGCGGCTGTCCCGCACCGGCTTACGATCTACTCCGTCGCCACGCAGGAGCAGTTCCTGAACATGTCCGACGACCGGGCGCGTGGGAAGGGCAACACTCCGTTCGGCAGCTTCAAGGACACGACGACGCCGACACACGAAACAGGCGTCGGGCCATTCGCCGGCGACATCTCACTGTTCGAGTTCGCGCTCTACAAGGGCGCGGACCTGACGCAGAGCGTCGGCTCCGGCGTGTTCACGTGCCAGTACAACTTCAACCAGAACGCTTTCTGTGACGTGACCTACCAGTTGAGTGGAGGCACGTTGCTGTGCGCCGGCTCGTTCAACTTCAACGCGAAGAGCTTCACGCTGGTGGTCAAGGGTGGCACCGGGACCTACCGCAACGTGAAGGGGAACATCTCCGCGCTTCCTGCCGTCGGTCACACCGAACGTCTTGACGTGGTGCTGACGCAATGAGCAACCCTCGAACCTCGAAAGGATCTCCTCTCATGAGCGTGACTGACCGTCCCGCGTGGTTTCGCCCTTCGTGTTGCTCACGCTGACGGCGATCGTCGGCGCGGCGCTGATCGTCGTTGCGACCGCCGCCTCTCCGGCCAAAGCAGCCCTACGCGGCAACGATCGTTCGTCCTCTACTCCGTCACCAAGGAGGAACAGTTCCTCGACCACGCAGACGACCGGGCCCGTGGCAAGGGCAACAACCCGTTCGGGAACTTCAAGGAGTCGAAGGCCGTGGTCAAGGAGCCGGGGAACGGCCCATTCCCCGGCGACAACGCCGTCTTCGCGTTCGGGCTCTACTGGACCACCGATCTGAAGGAGACCGTCGAAACGGGCTCCTTCACCCTCATGAACTTCAACGAGCACGCCTTCTGTGATGTGTCCTATCAGTTGGACGGGGGCGTCCTGCTCGGCGCGGGAGCCTTCGACTTCAACGCGGGGTCGTTCGCCGTTGTCGTCACAGGTGGCACCGGCAAGTACGCCGGCGCGAGCGGCGAGATCCGGCGACGCCGTCCGGGGCGCGCGCGCAGAAGCTCGCCTTCATCGTCAGCTGAGCTCTCCTCGAGCATGAGGCGGGATGGTCGACCGCAGCGCATCGCCATCCCGCCTCACGTTTTTTGGGGGCGGTCAAGTACGCGCTGGTCCGCCAAACGACTCAAGGAGCTATTCGATGAAGGCGCAACCGCTGTTTTCGATCCGAGGCAAGCTATTCGCAAGTTTGCGTGATTCTTCTCCTGATGGCCGTCGTCGGCGTCTTCGGGAGCTTGGTCCAGGACCCGCAGGACGCAGCGCTGCTCGCGAAGGTTCAGGGATAATGGACGCGTACGTTCAGCGGACGATGTCCTTCAGGCGCTCAGCGCCGCCGGCAAGAACCAGGCTGCGAACCACGTCCTGAACCCCCAGAACGCTGTCTACAACTCGATGCAGACGAACATCGACTCCTGGGCCGCTCTGAACCAGAACCTCGCGAACAAGGAGCTCGCAGCGGTGACCGAGCAGTCGTCGGCCTCGACGCGGCAGGCCTCCGCGTCGACGGAAGAGACGTCCGCCTCGACCGAGGAGATCGCCGCCTCGGCCCAGCAGCTTGCGTCGACCCCCGGTGAGCTCCAGCGGCTGGTCCCCGAGTTCACGCTCGTCCGACCGTGACGGCCGAACGATTGCATTTCCGACCGCCGGGAGTGGGCCGAGAGGCCGAGTAGATTTGGCAGGTGTCGCGTCGGCTGACCTACTCAGTGCGTCTGCCCCGGCCACCGCTTGGAACCACGGTCTTCGGCGGTTATGCACTGATCTCGTTTCTCTACTTCGGGCTGCCGTTGCTGGTCGAGCCCGGAAGCCAGTTCTTGACGGGGCCCGACCCGAAATTCTTCATCTGGGCGCTCGCCTGGTGGCCGCACGCCATCTTGCACGGACAGAACCCGTTCTTCACGCACGCGGTATGGGCGCCAGGAGGCGTGAACCTGATGTGGACGACGTCGGTTCCCGGGCTCGGTCTTGCACTCTCGCCACTCACGCTGCTCGCCGGGCCAATCGCCGCGTACAACGTCGCCGCAGTGCTCCTGCCCGCCCTCGCGGCCTCGACAGCCTTCGGTCTCTGTCGCTATCTCACAGGCGGGATTGGCCGTCACTGGTCGGCGGCTACCTGTTCGGCTTCTCCAGTTATGTGATGGAGCGCGGCGGGCTCGGCCAACTCAACATGACTGCGGTTTTTCTGCTGCCGCTGATCGCGCTCGTCGTACTGCGCTTTTTGAACGACGAGACAACGGGCGTCGGGGTGATTCTTCGGCTTGGCCCTCTGATCGCATTCCAGCTGCTCCTCTCAACGGAGATCACCCTCACCTTCACGCTTGCGCTGATCGCGGCGCTGACGTTCTGTGTGCATTCGTGCCGGCGAAGCGCGGGGGTGTCCGTTCGCTCGTGCCGTGCTCGCCGCCGGGTATGCCGTTGCCGGGCTTCTCACAGAGCCATTTCGTACTACGCTGTCGCTGTTCCCGGCTCGAGCGGTTTGGGACAGAACAGCTTCGTCGCCGACATCGCGAACTTCGTCGTGCCGACGAACTTCGCCCTCGTCGGGAGTGATTCGGCATCTGCGCTCGTGCGGAGCTTCCCCAATATGACCCTCGGCCAGGAGGCCTACGTTGGGCTGCCGGCCTTGGTCGTGATCGGGCTGCTCATGTGGGAGCGCGCCGCACCGCGACGGGCCGATTCCTGCTGGCGTGCTTCGTCGTCGCGTTGATCGCTCCACTCGGGGGCCATGCCGCCTTCCTCGGCCACCGACTCATCCCGTTGCCTTGGGATCTCGTTCGGACGTTGCCGGTCTTCAAGTTCATCCAGTGAGATGTAGCTGGCGTCAGCTACAGAGCAGTTACGGAGGAGAGACGTATGGAGACACTTCCAGACCAGTTCGGCGATGCGCTGAGTCGCATCGAGATCAAGGGCGAGAAGCGGGAGCGCGCGGTCGCAGCGCAGACCGAAATCCGCGACTACCTCGAGGCGGATGGGTACCTCTGCTCCGTCGGTGTGGACACGGTGCTGATCGGCTCGTTCGCGCGGCAGACCGGCATCGATCCCGGTAAAGATGTCGATGTCTTCGTCAAGCTCATGAAGCTCGACACGACGGTCGCCCCGAGTGTGATCTACGAGGCGACGCGGGCGTCCTCGTCGCCCGCTACGGCGAACGCGCCAAACCACAGGACCGGTCGATCCACGTTCTGTTCGAATCCGATGGCTTCGGCGTCGATGTTGTTCCAGCGGTCACGATGGAGAGCGGTGGGCGATCCCGCGGCGCGACACGTCACTCTGGTTGTCGTCCGACCAAGCAGAGCGCTGGGTCGAAACGGACCCGGAGAAGCTCGCCGACCTGGCGACTGAGATGAACAAGAAGCTCGAGGTCTCCGGCCAGGGGGTCTACAAGCCCGTGGTGAAGCTCGTCCGTCAGATCAGGAAACATCACTTCGCCGAGGGCCAGAAGCCAGGCGGGTTGTACTTCGAGCTGCTCACGTACTGGGCGTTCGCGAGCGGCGTGTCGGGCGAGAGCGTCGCCGAGATCCTCGCCGAGACGCTCAAGCGGATCGCGGCGCAGCTGGTGTCGTCGCCGCCTCTTACTGACCCAGTTCTCCACAGCCCGTACCGGCCAGAGCCCGACGCGACCGCTCTCGCTGCGGCCGCGCACGTGTTCGGTGTGATCGCCAGCAGGCTCAGGAAGCCCTGCGTCAGGATCGCTGCGCGGCGGCTGCCACGTGGCGCTGGATCCTCGGCGAGAACGACCGCGGCCATTGTTTCCCGATCCCGCCCGGCTGCGACGCAAACGGCAATCCGATTCCTAAGATCACATCGGTTGGTGCTGCTGGCTCGGGAAGGGCGAGTGGATTCGCCTAGCCCGATAGCGACGCTCGACCCGGCAGGGCTTGAAGCGTTCCAAACCGAATTGATCCGCCGAGGGTTCGAGCCACTTGACCCGGATCGGGCAAGATGGGTCGGTCCTCTTTCGGAGTCGCTGACCTCGCTCACGGATGTGCGGACGATGACATTGCGGTTCCTCGACGGCTTCCTTTCGAGCACCCTCGACTGATCGTCTCGGGTATTGACCTTCGGCATGTAGGCGCGACCGGCGAAGTGTGCCTCTGGCGGCCGGGCGAACCTCCGATGGGTTGATCACCGCCGAAGGTTATTTCGCGCGAATCGACGAGTGGGTTGAGCGCACGCAGAAGGGCTTTCGTCCTGAGGACTTTGCCCTGGACGCGCATCTTTCTTTCGGAAACCCGCAGGCCGGCGTGATCGCGACTGTCGACCTATCGTCGCTTGGGCTGAACGCGCCGAGGCACATCGGCGACATCTCCGCTGACTGGAATGAGCCACGAACGATTCTCGACATTCGTTCGGGGCACTCAGGCTCCACCGAAGGACGGTGCTATCTCCTGTCCGATGTCCTCACTCCACCACGCGAGTTCGAGGGTCTTCGTGCCCTACTTGCTGCGAACCAGCAGAACAACTTCGACCGTCGGCTGAACGCGCTTTCGAACGGAAAGTCCCTAGTTTTCCTGTTTGCCTGGGACCGTGACCTCGGCCGTGACGTTCTCGTTCTGCACGCGACACGTGACGGCGAGCACGCCGTGACCCGCGCCATCGAAGTCGCGCCGACTGATCTGGCCGTGCTGCGCGTACGTGCCCGCCCAGATGCTGACGATCTGAAGGACAAGAGCGTTCTTGTCTTCGGTGTCGGCTCTGTCGGCTCGAACGTCTGCGTCCGTCTTAGCGAATGTGGACTCGGTAGGTTGGTTTGCGTCGACAACCAGCAGCTGCGACCGGGCGATGTTGTTCGGCATGCTGCGTCGCGCTGGGCGGTGGGAGAGCTCAAGACCGAGGCGACTCGCTTCCTGGTTCATGCACGTGCGCCGTGGACGCAGGTTGAAAAGGTCGACGGAACCTTTTGGAACCCCCAGCTCCTTCGAGAGGCTGTCCGTACCCATGATCTCGTGGTCGACGCAACAGGCGTCACGGGTTTCGTGAGCCAGCTGTCAATGATCTGCGACGAAGCCAGGGTGCCACTGCTTTCCGTCGCCCTCTACCGCGGTGGATCATTGCGCGCGTCCAACGGCAGGGCCTCTCCGGAGACGCGCTGATCCGCGACCGAACCGAGGATGCGCGCTCCCCATGATCCCGGCAGGCGAGGAGCTTGAGAGCTTCGAAGCTGGCTGCTCGAGCGCCGTCAACAACGCGTCGCCGGTCGCGGTCGCGGCCTGCGCCGCGCTCGCCGCCGAGGTTGCCATCGACGCGTTGACCGGGCGCAAACTGCAATCGGACGACGTGATCGACGTCTATCGTCCGCTGAGCGACCCACCTTTCGACCGGATCGGCCGCGTCGCCGCGTGACCGGAACGGACACATGCGACCGACCGTGGCGCGCATGGATGAGTGAATCCGTCACCTCGGCGCTGAACGACGCGGCCGCGCATGCTCATCAGTACGAGACGGGTGGGCTCCTTGCTGGAGTCCACGCGTCGGGACGGCCATGGGTGACGCATGCAATCGGAGTTGTCCGCTAAAGCGAAACGTCCGACGTACTACGAGTTCCCTGCTGACACGCGAGCGAAGATCGTGAAGGAGTTGCGCAAGCTCGACCCGAGGCTCGGATACCTCGGCGAGTGGCACTCGCACCCCGCAGACGTCGGGCAGCCCTACAGACATCAACTCCATTGCAGCGATTAGCGACGACGCCGACTGCCCGCGCCCTCTGCTCGTGATTGTGCGTCGACGGGAACACTCGTACGTGATGGATACACGGCAGTGGACAGGAGCGTCGCTTCGGTCGCTTCGGTTGATCGCTGCTGGCGGGATTGACGCTCCCCCGCCAAACCGGCGGTCGTCACGCAAAGCGAAGATGCACAGGGAGCAGGGGTACTGCAACCGACCGTCCCAGCGCCAGCGGAGCTCGCCTCTCGGGCGACCGTTACCAACACCTCTTCACGTGGCTGTACGGCGCCCAGCTTGATCGCGAACTCTAGAGTGACCTGCGTGCATTCGAGATCGCTGGAGCAGGCAACGTCGATGACCTCGTCGTCACCTACAGCAACGAGCCCTCGCGGTACCACCAGATCAAGTTCGTGACGAGCCAGGAGGAACCGCTCACGGCAGAGTGGTTCACGAACGCCCCCTTCGGCGCACGTCTCTCGCCGCTACAACGCTTCCGCGACAGCTATTACCGGCTCTTGGGATCAGCAGGCGAGCCGCCGAGATGGCGCTGCTCACCAACCGGTGGCCCGAGGCTGGTGACGTCCTTCCAACCTACGTCTCCGGGCGGACCGCCAAGCTGATGCCGCGGATCGAGCAAGCCGCGCCGGGGTCACCGGGAGCGAAGCTGCGCGAGGAGTGGAGCGAGCACCTGGCGATCTCAGACGCCGACCTTCTCGAACTTCTCGACCACCTTGAACTGCAAGTCGGCCGGGAATCAATCGACGAGCTCTACGAGCACGTCAGCCTCGCGATGCAGGCGCCGGTCTGCGCGGCGACCACGAAGCGATGACCGTCGGAATGGACATCATCAAGAACTGCATCGAGACAGGAACGCGCGAGCTGAGAGCCGACACGCTCAGCCCGATCGTCGCGAAGTATCGGCTCAGCGCCGGGCGCGCCGGAGCGACACTCGTCGTCCAGGCGATCGCAGCGGATCACCGTGCCGAAGCGCTACGGCAAGCGTCGACTGGGTCGACCTGTTCGAAGGCGACGCACCTGAGCTGCGGAGGCAGCTCAAGGAACCCACGCTTTGGAACACGCGGCTGAACCAAGACCTCCGCGCCGCGTCTGATACTTCAGACACCACGAGTTCAGCGACGTGAACATCCTCGGGGCGATGCGGTTGTCCACCGCGCTCTTCGTGGGAAGCACGTTCTCCCGTGTCCGCGGCTTTGATGTCCGCCGATCGGATCGCGGCGTTCTCTACGCAAGCGAGAACGCTGCCGGCGACGCCGAACTCGCGTTTCACGCGATCACACTCGGAGCAGGATCTCACATCGCCATCGCGATTCAGGTCTCGCTCCGGATCGAAGACGCGGTTGCGGCTTACATCGGAACAGAGCAACTGCCCGTAGGAGAGCTGATCGTTTACGAGCCGCAGGAGTGCTGCGGTCAGTCCGCAGTGAAGGACGCTGCGCATGCTGCGGGCCTTGCCGAGGCGATCGCAACCCAGCTCCGCTCCCACCTCCAGAGCCACGCCGGCGATCCTTGATCTCTTCATCGCCGGCCCGCTGCCCCTCGCCTTGTTGGTCGGGCACGGCTGGAACTGAATCCCGTCGACCCAGCTCTATGACGACCTCGGCCCTGGGAAGGGCTACGCACTGACCTTTGTCATCAAGGGCTGACTAGGGTGCCGATCGGCCCGGAGACTTTCGTCCTTCGCGTGAAGCTCAGAGCCTCCTGATCGATCTCACGGGGACGCGTCTTCGTCGATGAACCGTTGTCGGGCTTCGTCGAACAGCGGATCGAGTTCAACCGGCGTGTAGTCGGGTGAGCGGGCGAGACAGATCACGTCGAACGGCTCCTCCGCATCAAACTCTTCCCAGCTCATGTGCCGGAGAGGAACCTTCGGCTCGACGCTCGCGACTGTGTACTCCCGGTCGTACATCAACTCGTCAAGTTGCTCACGTTTCATCGCCCTCATCTCGATGTTGCTCGCATCAAGGTCGCCGTTTTCCATGTAGTAGGGGAAGAGATCTCCGGGACGTCCCTTCGCGTTTGGCAGGTTCCGTACGCAGGTCAGGTCGCAACCAGCGACAGGCATCGCGCACGCTAACCAATTGCCGTCGTTCACCAGGCCAGCCACCGGGCCGAGCCGGTCACCCACTGGGAGAAAGAGATGCTCTGTTATCAGCTGGATATATGTCGCGTCTCCGAGTCCGAGGTCGGCGTGAGCGTCAACATGCGTAACGGAGAGAGGCGGAGTCAACGTGCCGGCCCCAATCATCGCGGGCCAGAGCTGGAACAGCTCGCGGTTGCTCTAGAAGCCAATTCCTGCAGCGGGCTCGACAGTTTGCAGCGCTCCGTCAGGAACCCGAAAAGCATCATTGCGCGCCCACGGCGGGAAAGTCATTCGCGTCAAGCCTGCCGCTACCAGGGGCGCGACTATTTCGACGCCTTCGAGGAAGAAGTCGAGATCAAGTTCGTCCACGCGTTACCTACTTACCGGGCAACCTCTTCGACGCCGCAGCTTCCCCCGGGCAAATCACAGCACACGAACCGCACGAAAGGTCGGAGGAGCGACCGGCCCGGGGGGCCGGTTTCGTTTGCAGCCGATCTGCCCCGCTTCGCCCTTTAGCCGTCCTATGGTGATAGGTATGGCAGAGATCCTATGACGGAAGGCTGACGACTCGGGCCAGGTTGTCTCGGGAGATGGATAGCCGACGCGCGGATCTGCGCGGGCGGGGCGCCTTCATTACGAGCGAAGGCGTCGTTGACTCTGGGTCCCTAGTACGGGTCCAGGAGGCTAAAGGTGTATCGCCTAGGGGGGCTTTGAGCTAAAAAGGGTTCGGGGTCATCGAATGGTGTTCGCGCCGGGTGAATC